>CANJLD010000045.1 GCA_947475165.1 Bacteroidota bacterium | reverse complement strand
TTATTCCGTAGCTAATGATGTGCAATTACTTCTTAAAAACTATTCCTTGCTCGGCAAATGAAAACTTGGCTAATTATTTTTACACTTTTTTTCTTCTCGCTTTCCAGCCAAGCGCGGAATTGGTATAGAATATACTTGGATTCTAAAACTTACATTCCGCCTAAGTTCTCTGCTTACAGCTATGTTGAACAAAAGCATATAGTAGAAATGACTATCCCTCGTTTTGAACGACCCAAAGGTGCGGTGTTTTGCAGAATGGAAGATTATCTGACTACTAAAACTAAGGTTTGGATAAAGGTTGGTGTGAAGTAACTAATCCAAAATCTCTTCCAAAATTTCAGGACTTTTTAAGCTAAAATTCTCTAAGTGAAATTGATAATACTTCAGCAGGTTATTCATCATTGCCTTACGCTCTATTCGTGAAATTTTAAGTGCTGATTTTTCGAACAAATTTATATCCAGCAGGTCGTTCAATAGGCTGCTTTCTTTTTTATTCATAATGTTCAAGGTGCTTTGCTCAGCTATAAAAATCCCTTCGCTCATTTCAAAAAAACAATTCTGGGTCGAAAAATTTCCATGAGGTGCAAAGCCTAAATAGCGGGATAGATGAACAAGAAATAGTAAATGAAAATCAGGATTTAGTTTTTTCTCTTCATCTAAAGCGCATAGTGATTCATAAATAAATTCAAACATTTCCATGTTCGGCTCATGCTCGCGAATAGATTTTGTAATTACCTCTAACAAGAAAAATGAAATAGTTGATTTAAGTGTATCAAACGGAATTGATTGATACACAAAAGCCCTTCTAAACTCTTTAATGTATTGCAGTCCTTTGTTCTCCCTGTGCGAAACTTCCATTTCTAAAAGCGTAAGCGGCTGTAACATAGCTGCCTTAGATTTTGATTTTGCTGCTCGTACTCCCTTAACCATGTACGACTGCAACCCAAGCTTCTCGGTATAGATTTTTGCAATCACACTCGTTTCAGAATATTTAATAATATGAAGAACAATACCTCGGGTTTTGTGATACATGATTGGCGGCTAAGTTAAATCTTTACGGCATTGCTATATTTGAGCGAATGAATAAGTCGCTGAAAAATCTTCTATTGTTCCTGTTTTTTTTCACAGTCACTTCGATTCTCTACATATCAACTATTCATTCAAAGTTTGTTTTCGATTTTATTGACCTTGTATTTGACTTTCAAAAACGTGGATGGGGCGATTTGGGGAGTTTGATTTCGGGTCTCTCTCCCTATTTGGTTTCTAAAGGGGTGATATTTATTGCGCTCAAAATTTGGGGCTTTAATGCGTATGCATGGTATGTATTCTCGTGTTTGCTACATGCTCTGAACGCGCTGTTGCTTTTTTTATTTATCGAAAGAATATTTATTCATTTTGATTATCAACAGCCAACTATTGCAGCAGGACTAGCTGCTGCTCTTTTTCTCGTTTCTCCTTTTCATACAGAAGCTGTAGTATGGGGTGGCGCATTGAATTATTTAATTGTAAGTGTCTTTGTATTACTCCATTTTCATGTTGTTTTTGAATTTATCAAATCGGGCAGTAAGTTGCATTTGGCAATAGCCGGACTCACTTTATTTGCTGCTATGTTTTCGCATGAGTGGGGCTTGTTTTTATTACCTGCTGACTTTCTGTTGTTGTTTTTTCTTGTTGACGATTTCAAGAAAATGCTGAGCAGCAAATATCTGCTACTTGTAATTCTTTTGTTGACAGGCATTGCTTATTATTTTTTTAACCAATGGCTGCGCGGAAGTTTAGTGGGACATTACGGTGCAGAAACACACCTTAATTTTAAATTGCAGGAAATTATCCCTGCCTTTTGCAAATACCTTCTCAAAATTTTATTGCTGTTTACTTTATTTCCTGTTCGTATTCAGGATAAGGTATATGCTATAATTCAGCAGGTTTCTGTAATCCATTCGCTATCTCTTGTGTTTTTACTAATAGCAATTGCCTGCTTAGTTCTTATTTGGAAGAACAAAAAAAAGTTTGGAGCAATGGTGTTTTTCTTTGCTCTTTTTTGTGTGTTTGTGATGCCGGTATTGAATTTGTATTTCCCATACTGGATTAATATTCATGCTGACCGATACTGCTATTTGCCATCTGCATTTATTTATGCGTCTTGCGTAGCAATTTTATTTCGTAGCAATAGCTTTTTGAAATTTGTTCTTCCATCTGTTGGGTTTGTTCTTTCTGTATGGTTTTTATATAGCGTAAATTCAAGCTGGAGCGAAGCAGAAAAACTTACAAGACAATTGGAACGCAATTTTAAATGGTGGGATGCTAAGCGGGTTTATATTTTGAATTTACCCGATAATTTTAGAGGAGCCTATATGTATCGTAATTTGAGACCCAGTGCATTTGAAGGTAATTTTATCAAGTACAATTATTTGATACCCAAAACAGAGATTATTGAAGTGCTTAATTATAATCTTGGCGAATGCAGCGATTCAGTGGTAGTTGAGAAGACGAATGATGCTCAACTTAAAGTAACCTTAAGTAAACCAGGTATTTGGTGGTGGTATAAAACTTTAGGGGCGATAGACTATGAAACTGATAAGGTAAAAGTTGATGTGGATGATAGCGGGCATTTTTATGTGGTAGATTTTAAGCAAATGCAAGCGGGAGATGTTTTTCTATATCAAGCTAACGGAGAGTGGAGAGAAGTTCTAAATTTCTGAGTATGAGCAAATGGATGTGGTCAGTAGCATTGTTTTTTCTACTATGGTTTATAGTATTTGCTTTTTATTTTAAAACTGCCGGAGCCGGTTTTGTTACCGATGAAATTGGTTGGTTGCAAACGTATAGTGACATTGGTTGGCAAGGAATTTTTAATGCCTTTGGCGATAAGTCGTTACACTACGGGTATCACTTAATTGGCTTCTTACTTTGGAAATCATTCGGACTAAACGGAATTGCCTGGATGTTTGTGTTTGTTACTATTCATACAGCAGTTGCTTTTTTATCGTTTGATATTTTTGAAAACCTTTTTAAAACTGCCGAGGTTACCTCTGCGCAATACATAGCCTTTGCCGGTAGTTTATTGTTTGCAATTTCACCGTATCAAACCGAGCCGTTGGTTTGGTATGCTTGTATTCATTATTTGG
>CANJLD010000044.1 GCA_947475165.1 Bacteroidota bacterium | reverse complement strand
TATAACATCATAAACAGGCAATTGATTACTCATGCTGAAATATTTTTTGAAAAATAGAAACAATTATACGTCAAATTAAACCCGTTCATTTAATATTGATGAGTATTGTCAGGGCTGCGATAATTGCAGATGCCTTCATCAACTAAAATCAACTATGTCTACCACTACCGAAAAAGAAATTAAATCTGTCGGTCTGCTCGGAATTATAAAAGCGCGTAAAGACCGTTTTGGTATGCTTGCCAAAGCACCGCTCCGGTATCCCGAAATATTTTTGCTTGAAATACCCGGGCGCAAAGCATATGTAATTCATCAGCCTCAAATGGTTCAGCACATTTTGCAGGGCAATATGCAGAACTATAAAAAAGACCAGGGTTATCAAGTGCTGGCGCTACTGCTGGGTAACGGACTTATTACCAATGCCGATAACGAAAGTTGGCGCAAGCAACGTAAAATGTTACAGCCACCTTTTCACCGCGAAAGTTTAGCCAACATGTGCAACATTGTGGTGGAAAGTACTGAACGCCTTTTGAAAGATTGGAAAAAGAAAGAAGGCACTACCGTCAATTTTACACACGATATGGCGTGGCTAACCATTGACATTGTTTGCAAAACACTTTTTACATCAGATGTAAGCAATGACCAAATTCAAATGGTGTGGCGTAATTTGAATTTCTTAAACGAAGCCGCTACAAA
Organism: Bacteroidota bacterium; assembly: GCA_947475165.1. GTDB lineage: Bacteria > Bacteroidota > Bacteroidia > Chitinophagales > LD1 > Bog-950. The sequence continues at coordinate 4,721 of CANJLD010000044.1, read as the reverse complement.
GATGGCTGGTAACCCCTGGCATATTCCGTGGAAGTTTCCGTTGCCGCGCTATGTGAAAGGGCGTAAATACATTGCTGAGTTGAATGACATGATTTACGGAATCATGCAAAAGCGAAGACAACAAAAAAATCCTCCGCACGATTTGCTGCAAATATTAATGGATACGCGTTACGATGACGGCAGCCCTATGACTGATGAACAAATACGCGATGAGGTAATGACGGTTTTTGTTGCCGGACATGAAACAACTGTAAATGCACTTTCATGGACCTGGTATTTGCTAAAGAAAAATACGGATTGCGAAAAGAAGTTGCTGGAAGAATCGAAACAGTTTGCACAAACCAATCCCGGGTTTACCGATGTAGCTAATTTGAAATACGGTTGGTGTGTAATGAACGAAGCCATGCGTGTTTACCCACCGGTGCCTGCCATTGGGCGCGCGGTAGTAGCTGATGAAGAAGTATGCGGATACACGCTGAAGAAAGGAAGGTCAACGGTTATCAATATTGCGGGCTTGCATCATCATCCTGCTTATTGGGAAAACCCTTCGGCATTTATACCGGAGCGCTTTACCACCTTCGATTTAAAAGGCGATAACCGTTTTGTGTTTATGCCTTTTGGTGCCGGCCCGCGCATTTGCATAGGCAACAACTTCGCCATGCTCGAAATGCAACTCATCAACGCCATGCTTTCGGCTCGTGTGCAAATGGAATTGATAAGCACAGAGGTTGAACCCAAACCGCTCATCACCTTAAAACCCGGTGATGGCGTGTTGATGAAATTGGTGAAGGTGAGTTATTGTTAAACTGAAACTACTGCAACCTGGTTTTAAAAATTTCAATCTGCCTGCGGTGGCGGATAATGTGCATTACTGCATGTTCCAGCAGTTGGTCGATGTCGAAGGTTTGCCCCCATGGAGATTTTATGATGTTGTTCACTATCTCTTCATCGGTAATGTTCACCTTCGGGGTTAAACGCTCATCGCTGTGTTGCAGCAGGGCATCCAGTTCGGCACAGGCGGTTTCTATGCCGCTTACATCCACTTGTTTTTTGCGCTCGTAAGGCAGGTCGCCAAATTGCTTGGCTATCATATACAGGTAACCGTAACCCGAAAGCAGAATATGATTAGTAACCGACTGCACCGACACGCAGCCTTTGTCCTGCGTAACCGGGTCGGCAATGGCGGTAAACTGCTGCGGGCTTAAACTGCGCAGCACCGCTTGGTATTCTTCAATAGCTTTTTGATACTCATCGAGCAGGGCACCTACCCAACCCATGTTTTGGCGGAATGTTTTTGGCATGATTTAAAGGTAAGAAATTGGGGAGAAGTAGAATATGTGTTGTTGGTGATAACACCAACAACGGCAAAAAGCGTGTACCTACTAAATGCGGAGGTACCGACCATTCGTTAGACCGCACCGTTGCTCCGTGCGGGCGCACCGTTGCTCCGTGCAGGCGCACCGTTGCTCCGTGCAGGCGCACCGTTGCTTCGTGCGGGCGCACCATTGCTCCGTGCGGGCGCACCATTGCTCCGTGCGGGTGCACAGTTGCTTCGTGCAGGTGCACCGTTGTTCCGTGCGGGCGCACCGATGGTTCGGAAGTGCTCAAAAACAGTAAGACACCCTGTTTTTGTCGAAAATGGCAGAAAACGCTCAAACCAACACCGCCCTCGGTATGCCGAACCACTCGTAGGCTTCCTGTTCTGTGTGCCCGCGCTTGGGACCAATCTTTTTAAGCACCAAAATGTATTTTTTGCCTTTGGCAATTTGGTCTTTAATGTAGGAGGGGGTGATGGGGGACATTAAACAAAGAAATAACTATGGGTGGTAAGGACCCCAACCATTAAGGAAAAAACTTCGTTATGATTGAGGCTGTTTATATTTTCCTCCATTGCCATTGTTCATTTTCTGGTTGCTGATTTTCATCCCTTAAATATGATTTCTTTACATTGATTACACCATCTCTAATTAGGAATAGTTGAATCTCCCCCGGTGAGCTTCCTCGTTTTGTTATATGGGCATAATGACCATTCCCATATGCAAAAGTGGATTCCTGTATTTTAACCTGTGCGTCCAAATCGTGGTCTGACTCACTTCCAGTTTGATGTATATTAAATATGCTGTTCTTATCGTCAAGAGTAATCGCAATTTGGTATTTACAACCATCTGGGGTTGATAAATTAGTCCAATGATAAACGTCATAATTTCCCTCCCATTTTTTTAGATTTTCTCTTACTCTCTCTATTCTATTTGTTTTCTCAACCCAAATTACGATAAGCCCAGTTATTAAACCTGTGACAATAGCTAGCATTATGTCTCCAAGAAATTTTTGACAAGGGTAAAAAAAGTGCAGTAGGAGTAAACCAATGGTTAATACTATTATTCCCAACCATAGAAAATGTTTCGCTTTCATTGTTATGTATTATATGTTACTTCTATACTGTCTGCCTACCTCTCATTAGCGTTAATGATAATTGTAGAAGATAATACCAAAGCGGGTTAACCGTTCAGTATTTATTTTTCTCTTGCATTTTTTTTGATTCAATGAAGTTTCCATTCGCATCGAACTCACAATATGTATGAGTTTCAACAATTATGCTGTCCTTGGTTTTAGTTTTATAGTTGAATGAACCAAAGAAGTTTTCTGAATATCTGCTGGGTCTACCTATAACTAAAAGGGATTTTTCATGAATTTCGAAAGAAGTATTGTTTTTGTTTGCAGCAAGAGTTTTCAGTATAACAATATCTAGCATTTTATACAACGCAGACTTATCTTCATTCGTATCGGAAATTAAGTATGCGGTTACAATTGCGGTACTCCCATCTCCTTGTTTAATTGAAACTGTGTCTTCAATAATTCTGTTTAACTTTTCAAAAACGCTATCATACTTTATTATCTCATTTGGATAATGCTTTGCGTTCGTATCTACAGACAAATTTTGAATGTTTGTATTTATGACTTCATTGTTGCTGCTGGGTTCATTGCATGAGTGAAGTAGTATAATAAGGAACGGAAAAAAAATGATGTGTTTACACATGGCGATTTCAGTAGTATTTTTTGTCCTTGGTGTTATCGTCACGGCACTTATTTTTATTTTACATACTCCTCCTATACTGCCCGCCCACTTCATACAACGCATGAGATATTTGACCGAGCGAGCAAACCTTTACGGTTTCCATTAGCTCGGCAAAAAGATTTCCGTTGGTAGTTGCTACGTGCTGCAAATGCTTGAGGGCTTCTTCGCTTTCTTTTTCGTGGCGCTTTTTAAACGCGTTGAGTGCCGTAATCTGAAATTCTTTTTCATCAGTAGTAGAGCGGATAACTTCTTTAGGCACAATAGTAGGCGAGCCGTTTTTGCTCAGGAAGGTGTTTACGCCAATAATCGGGAACTCACCGGTATGTTTCTGGTGCTCGTAATACATACTTTCCTCCTGAATTTTATTGCGCTGATACATGCGCTCCATAGCGCCCAGCACTCCTCCGCGCTCGGTAATGCGCTTAAATTCGGTGAGCACCGCCTCTTCTACCAGTGCAGTCATTTCCTCAATTAAGAACGAGCCCTGGTTCGGGTTTTCGTTTTTAGCTGTGCCCAGCTCGCGGTTGATGATGAGTTGAATCGCCATTGCCCTGCGCACACTTTCTTCGGTGGGAGTTGTTATCGCTTCATCGTAGGCATTCGTGTGAAGTGAATTACAATTATCATAAATAGCATAAAGCGCCTGTAGCGTGGTGCGGATATCATTGAAATCAATTTCCTGCGCGTGCAAACTTCTTCCGCTGGTTTGAATATGATATTTCAGTTTCTGACTCCGGTCGTTGCCTTTGTATTTCTGCTTCATCGCTTTCGCCCAAATTCTGCGCGCCACGCGTCCAATTACGGAATACTCAGGGTCCATGCCATTGCTGAAAAAGAAAGAAAGGTTTGGCGCGAAATCATCAATCTTCATTCCGCGGCTGAGGTAATATTCTACATAAGTAAAACCGTTGGCGAGGGTAAACGCGAGTTGCGTAATCGGGTTCGCACCGGCTTCGGCAATATGGTAACCGCTGATAGAAACCGAATAAAAATTCTGCACTTTGTTCTCGATGAAATACTGCTGCACATCGCCCATCATCTTTAAGGCAAACTCGGTAGAGAAGATACAGGTGTTCTGCGCCTGGTCTTCTTTCAAAATATCCGCCTGCACCGTTCCGCGAACAGAAGAAAGCGCTTTGGCTTTTAGTTTTTCGTAAACGTCTGCGGGCAAAACATCGCTTCCGCTTAAGCCAAGTATTTGTAAGCCGAGTCCGTTGTTTCCCTTCGGCAAATCGCCATTGTATTGCGGCAATCCTTTCAGCTTCGCGCTTTCAATTTTGATGTTGTTCTCCTTGATATACTTTTCGCACTCCTGGTCAATCGCTGCATTCATAAAGAAAGCGAGAATCATCGGAGCCGGTCCGTTAATGGTCATACTCACCGAAGTTTTCGGACTGCATAAATCGAAACCGCTATAAAGTTTTTTGGCATCATCAACCGTAGCAATGCTCACACCGCTGTTGCCCACCTTGCCATAAATATCGGGGCGGTGGTCAGGGTCTTCGCCATAAAGGGTAACCGAATCAAAAGCAGTTGACAAGCGAATAGCGGGCTGGTCGAGCGATACATAATGGAAACGCTTGTTGGTGCGCTCCGGTCCGCCCTCACCGGCAAACATACGCGTAGGGTCTTCGCCTTCGCGCTT
>CANJLD010000043.1 GCA_947475165.1 Bacteroidota bacterium | reverse complement strand
TTGTAGGATTTTTATTGATGATTAAATATCTCAAATCCCACATTAACTTTAACCCCTAATTAGTCCAGATTGTGCTGACAGTTTACATGTGTAATAAAGTGGTCATATAAACAGGACTTAAAATCCTGTGGCACTTAAATGCCGTGCGGGTTCGATTCCCGCCCGTGGTACAATGGCAGTAAGGGTTTCAGCGTTTTCGCTGAAACCTTTTTTAATTTTCAAGAATCGTCAAGTGATACAAATAAAACTGATTAAAATCAGTCCCCACAATGAAGTCCGTCATTTACGGTCGGCAATTTTACCATTACGCTTGCTCATCAATTATTAACAACAAAAAACAATAATTATGAAAGCAAATGTTGGAGCCATTGATGGCTGGTTTAGAATTCTCTTTTTTATTGTATCGCTTTGCTATGCCATTTTAGCTGGCGGTTACGCTTGGCTTTGGGTAATTCCAACTGCCATTCTTTTTGCTACAGCGGCATTAATGTGGTGTCCGCTTTACGAAATGTTGGGTATTAATACCAATACTGATAAGGAAATTCATTTATAATTCACCGGTTCTGTGTTGCTGTGTTTTCAAATACGAATAGGCTATGGGCGCAGTAAAACAAGAAAAAATCTTAACCTGCTATCATTGCGGTGAAAACTGTGATGGTAGTATTGTTGCTCACCATCACGAATTCTGTTGCAACGGTTGCAAAACTGTTTTTGAAATTCTTGAGGAAAACAATTTGTGCAGCTACTATGCTATGAATGCCACACCCGGCAGTTCATTCAGTAAGGAAGTAAACACCAAGAGGTTCGCTTATCTTGAAGATGAGCAAGTAGCCAAACAGTTAATACAATTTAAGGATGGCAATATTTCTACCGTAACGTTTTACATGCCGCAGATTCATTGCAGTTCCTGCATATTTCTATTGGAGAATCTTTTCAAAATAAAAGACGGAATAACAAGAAGCAATGTCAACTTTTTAAAACGGGAAGTGCATATTACTTTCGATAATTCAAAGTTGAATCTTAGGCAAGTTGTAGAAACGCTAGCATTGCTTGGCTACGAGCCACATATCAATCTCAATGATTTAACGCGAAAGGAAAAGCAGCATCATTTGCGCAGGTACTATCTCAAAATAGGCGTTGCTTTCTTCTGCTTTGGAAATATCATGTTACTTTCTTTTCCAGAATATTTGGGTATAGATGCATTAACCGAATCTCCACTTCGTAAATTCTTTGGTTACTTAAATTTTGCCCTTGCTCTTCCTGTACTGCTTTATTGTGCCGAAGAGTTTTTTGTTTCAGCATGGAGTGCACTGAAGCAAAAAGCGATGAACATGGATTTTCCGATTGTGCTTGGCATACTCGCCATGTTCATTCGAAGTAGTTATGAAATATTCTCCCAATCCGGTGGTGGCTACTTCGATACGATGGCAAGTTTGGTGATGCTGATGTTGATTGGAAGATTATTTCAAAATAGAACCTACGACACTCTTTCGTTTGAGCGCGATTACAAATCGTATTTCCCAGTGGCTGTTACAACTATCAACAACGGAAATGAAACTACTATTCCGCTTACGAATCTTCGCTTGGGCGATAGAATGTTAGTGCGCAACATGGAATTGATTCCTGCTGATTCGGTGCTGATAAAAGGCAAAGGGAATATTGATTACAGCTTTGTAACAGGCGAAGCAACTCCTATTTCTAAAAGCAGTGGCGATTTAATTTATGCCGGTGGCAAACAATTAGGTGGTGCAATAGAAGTAGATGTAATGAAAGATGTTTCGCACAGTTATCTCACACAACTTTGGAACGATTCTGCTTTTAGTAAAGAAGAAAAAGAAAACATTACATCGTTGGCAACTAAGGTTAGTAACTGGTTTACGCCCATCGTAATTGCCGTTGCGTTTCTTGCCTCTGCTTATTGGTGGAATAAGGATTTACATAAGGCTCTTAATGCGTTTACATCTGTGCTTATCATTACTTGTCCATGCGCGCTTGCCTTATCTTCTCCATTTACACTCGGAAATATTTTGCGAATCCTCGGCAGGAATAAAATCTATTTAAAGAACGCTATTACCATTGAGAAGATTGCACAAATCAACTCTATAGTATTTGACAAAACGGGAACGCTGACCAATACTAAGAATGCGAAGATTGAGTACTGGACGACAGACGACAGACAACAGACGGCAGATAAAACCCGACTTTCTGATTACGAAATTCAATTGGTCAAATCACTCGTTTACCATTCATCGCATCCATTGAGTAAGAAAGTGTATGAGCATTTGAAAGGAGTAGAAATTATTTCAACCGAAGACTTTAAAGAGGAAGAAGGTAAAGGAATTGAAGGTTGGGTAGATGAGAACTGTGTGCGCATTGGCTCTAAGAAATTCCTGTGTGGTGAGGTTAATACAGATGGCTCGCACGTTTCTGATTTTCGTCACGCTTCAAAAGTATATGTCGGCATTAATGGAAAAGTGTGCGGATTCTTTTTGGTGAAGAATGAATACCGGAAGGGTTTTGGCGAATTGATGAATAAACTTTGTGAACGTTTTGAAACGTATGTGGTGAGTGGCGATAATGATGCAGAGAAGAATTTTCTGAAGCAATATGTGAATGAAAATAATCTTGTTTTCCATCAGCAACCTGCCGATAAAATAAATGTGATAAAGGAGATACAATCTTTAGATAAGAAAGTAATGATGGTAGGTGATGGATTAAACGATGCCGGTGCTTTAAAACAGGCGGAAGTCGGCATTGCCATCAGCGATGATGTAAACAATTTTTCTCCCGCTTGCGATGGCATTATTGATTCTTCACAGTTCGATAAAATTGATACGCTGTTGAATTATTCTAAAACAGGCGTGAATATTATTAAAGCAAGTTTTGTGATTTCGCTCTGCTATAATCTTCTCGGTATTTCATTTGCCGTGCAGGGAACCATGAGTCCGTTAATTGCAGCTGTGTTAATGCCGGTTAGTTCGGTTACTATAATTTTGTTTACTACACTGGCTTCAACTTGGGCTGGGAAAAGAATGAAGCTCTGAATCATTGGCAATAAAATATCTTCGTTCAAAAGCCGAAAATGATTTCTGAAATATTTTTTAAGGACATGCAACTACTTGCCGAGTTCCACAAGCACGCGCGCGTTAAACATTTTGTTGCAGACGATGTGCTGATGTATGCAGGTGATAAAATTGTTTTTGTTCCTATCGTAATGAAAGGAAGCATTCGCGTGATACGCGTGAACGAAGACGGACGCGAAGTTTTCTTATATCACATTTATCCCGGGCAAACCTGTGCAATGTCGCTCAACTGTTGCCGTGCTAACCAAATAAGCATGATTAAAGCTGTGGCAGAAGATGATACAGAAGTTTACATGATACCCGCTGAACTGGTTGATGAATGGTTTCGTTTTCGCGAGTGGAAAGAGTTTGTCAACAACACTTATGCAATTCGTTATGCTGAACTAATGAACGTAATTGACCTTATTGCCTTCAGTAATATGGATGTGCAACTGCTTCATTATTTACAAAAACGTTCACAAGCATTAAATACAAAAGCGCTACACATTACTCACCAACAAATTGCCGATGAACTGCATACACATCGTGAAGCCGTTAGTCGTCTGCTTCGGCAAATGGAACAGAAAAATTTAGTGAAGCTCGGCAGAAACGTAATTGAACTACTCGACTGAGTAAACTCATTGCTGTATGTAACAATTGTTCCCAACCATCATTTTATGATAAGGCATCTTTGCATCATAAAATCAAAACAAATGAAACCAAACATGGGAACCTTCGACCGCGTAATGCGTTTACTCGCAGCGGCACTAGTTATTGCACTTTATTTTATGAATGTAATCAGCGGAGCAGTAGCTATTGTGTTATTGGTTTTTGCCGGAATTTTCATTCTCACATCAATAGTCAGCTTCTGTCCGTTGTATTTACCCTTCGAAATTTCGACTAAGAAAGAGCAGAAGTAAAAATGACTCCTACGCAAATAATTATTACCGGACTAATTGGTCTGGCTGCCGGAGTGTTAAGCGGACTCTTAGGATTAGGTGGTGCAATTGTCATCATTCCTGCTCTTGTAATGTTGCTTGGGTTTTCGCAACAAATGGCTCAAGGCACAACTCTTATTATGATGGTATTGCCGGTTGGCGCTTTAGCTGCTTGGCAATACTATCAGCAGGGTTTTGTAGATATTAAAACAGCTCTTGTTCTTGCTGCCATGTTTTTTATTGGCGGTTATTTCGGAGCAAAGCTCGCTACTCACATTCCTCAGGAAATAATGAAGAAATCATTTGCTGTAGTGTTGGTGTTAATTGCTGTAAAAATCTGGTTCGAAACAAAGTAAAGAATGCCTTATGCAACAAATGTTCCCAACCACAGTTTTTGAGCACTGCATCCTTGCATCGCAAAACAAAAAGCAACAACAATGAAAATAGAACAGATTTATACCGGCTGTATTTCACACGCAGCCTACTATTTAGAAAGTAATGGTGAAGCCGCCATCTTCGATCCGCTTAGAGAGGTGCAGCCCTACATTGACCGCGCTACAAAAGACAACGCCCAAATCAAGTATGTATTCGAAACACATTTCCATGCTGATTTTGTAAGTGGTCATTTAGACTTAGCAAAAAAGACAGGAGCACAAATCGTTTATGGACCTACAGCCAAACCGGGCTTTGAAGCGATAGTGGCAGAAGACAACCAAATTTTCAAAGTAGGAAATTATACTGTGAAAGTGATTCACACTCCGGGTCACACTATGGAAAGCACTACTTATCTTTTGATAGATGAAAACGGAAAGGAACACGGAATTATTACCGGTGACACTTTATTTATTGGAGATGTAGGCAGACCGGACTTAGCACAACATGTAATTGCAGACCTTACCGAAGAAAAATTGGCCGCACATCTTTTCGATTCGCTTCGCAATAAGATTATGCCTTTAAGCGATGATTTGATTGTTTATCCAAACCATGGTGCGGGAAGCGCCTGCGGCAAAATGATGAGCAAAGAAACCACCGATACTTTGGGCAACCAAAAGAAGTTCAACTACGCTTTGCGGGCAGATATGGGTAAAGAAGAGTTTATCAAATCACTACTCACCGGTTTAACTGCACCTCCGGGATACTTTCCTAAAAATGTTCTGATGAACATTAAAGGCTATGAAAGTCTGGACACCATTATGGAAAGAGGAAAAAAACCGTTGAACGTAAATGAGTTTGAAGTAATAGCTACCGAAACAATGGCATTGGTATTAGACACTCGTAATGCAGAAGACTTTGCGAAAGGATTTATTCCTAACAGCATCAACATTGCACTTGATGGAAGCTTTGCCATGTGGGTGGGCGAAATGATTGCCGATATTAAACAGGAAATTCTATTGGTAATTTATGAAGGTAAAGAAGAAGAAGCCATCATTCGTTTATCCAGAGTGGGTTATGATAATGCCATTGGGTATTTGAAAGGCGGTTTTGACTCCTGGAAGAATTCGGGCAAAGAAACTGAAACTATAAATAGAATCACAGCGGAAGAATTTAACAGAAAGTATTCAGCCGAAAAACCGGTGGTGATTGATGTAAGAAAGAAAAGTGAATTCGACTCACAGCATGTAGTTGATGCGCTGAATATTCCGCTTAACCAAATTAATAATCATCTGGCAGAATTTCCGAAAGACCAACCTTTCATACTCAACTGTGCCGGTGGTTACCGAAGTATGATTGCTGCATCCTTACTTAAACAAAGAGGCTTTGACAATTTTACCGATGTAGTTGGCGGATTTACCGAGATAGCAAAAACTGATGTGCCGAAAACAAATTACGTGTGTCCAACTACTTTACTATAAAATCCCAAAAATGGAATTCATCAATAAATACAAACTCACTTTTATTGGAATAATTGTAGGCGCAATTGGCGGCTATGCCTACTATCACTATGTAGGTTGCGCCAGCGGAACATGCGCTATTACTTCCAACCCGCTTAACAGCACATTGTATGGCGCTATGATGGGTACATTGCTGGCAAACACTTTTAAAAAAGAAGATCCTAAAACCAATACCAATGAAAACTGAAAACATAATAGTAGCCAACCTGAAATGTAGTGGCTGCGCGAATACCATTACTAAAGAACTTCTGAAACTACCGGGAATGAAAACTGTGGAAGTGGACAACGATAAAGACCAGGTAGCCGTTTCTTACGAAGGTCTTGAGAGGAATGCGATAACCGGTAAACTTCACTCGCTTGGGTATCCGGAAGCAACGGAAGAGAATGGCTTGTTACTTCAGTTAAAAAGTTTTTCAAGTTGTATGATTGGAAGAATAAATAATTCAATAAACTAAAAATCGAAAATCATGAGTAACAAACAAACCATTGTAGATGTTAGAACACCCGGAGAATTTATGGGTGGGCATGTAGCAGGAAGTATCAATATTCCCCTGCAGGAAATTCAGGAACGCCTGGAAGAAGTTAAGGCATTGCCGCAGCCCATTATTTTATGCTGTGCAAGCGGTAATCGCAGCGGGCAAGCCACTTCTTTTTTAAAGAGTCAGGGAATTGATTGTTCTAATGGTGGAAGCTGGGTGGACGTAAACTGCGCTTGCTAAATGGAAAAGGAAGAGGAATTACAATGCTGTGTAACTACTTGTGGTTTGCCTCTAAATGCAAACTACTGGGACCAGCAGTATCAGAACAACGAAACCGGTTGGGATTTGAATGGAGTTTCTCCGCCACTCAAAGCATATATAGATACGCTTACCGACAAAGCGATGTCTGTTCTCATTCCCGGTTGTGGTAACGCTTATGAGGCCGAGTATTTGTTAGATAACGGTTTTACAAACGTTACCTTGATTGATATTTCTTCAACTCTTGTTGAGCGACTGAAAGGAAAATTTTCCGGTAGACCTATACAGGTTCTTCATGCCGATTTTTTTGACCACCAGGGTAAATACGATTTGATATTAGAGCAGACTTTTTTCTGTGCGATAGATCCATCGCTTCGTGCACGTTATGCTAACAAATGTTTTAGTCTGTTGAATGAAGAAGGAAGAATTGCTGGATTACTATTCAATACAGAATTTGAAAAAGCAGGCCCACCGTTTGGCGGAAAGAAGGAAGATTATATGAAGTTGTTTGAACCACATTTTAATCTGCTTCAGTTTGACACTTGTACTAACTCTATTAAACCACGAGCAGGTAAAGAAATTTTTATAGAAAATAAAAAGAGGAAACTTCCTTTTGATTTTTTGCTGTAATTCATTTAAAAAAAATAAAACAATACAAATGATAGAAACAATCAAACAGCTTTTTGGCTTTGGGCCGAAAGTAGATTACAAAGAACTGGTAAAACGGGACGCTACTATTATTGATGTGCGCACAAAAGCTGAATATCAGCAAGGGCATATCAAAGGTTCAGTAAACGTTCCGTTGAATAATCTTTCCAATCATTATTCAAAGCTTAACAAAACCAAGCCTATCATCACCTGTTGTGCTTCCGGGGTTCGCAGTGCACAAGCCAAGAGCATTCTTAAAGCAAACGGGTTTGTTGAAGTGCATAATGGTGGTGGATGGTCAAGTTTGAATAGCAAGCTGAATTAATAAGCTCTGTAACAAATGTTCCGCACCGTTAAAATAAAGTAAGCGAACTTTGCAGCAACAAAACAAAAACAATGGAAACTCTTAAACAAACCATCTTAACCAACTGGAACTTTATGCGCTGGTTGCGCTTGGCTATTGGTGCTTACGTATTAGTGCAGGCAGTGATGGTGCACGACAACATGCTCGGCTTCTTTGGTGCATTTTTTCTTTTTCAGGCAGTAACTAATACCGGTTGTTGCGGAACGCAGGGTTGTGCGGTGCCTGTACCTAAAAAGAATTCAAGTAAAACGGAAGAAGTAGAATTTGAAGAAATAAAATAGAACTAAAATGGAAACAACAGAAAAACCAAACTCGTTTTCCGAGTTAATCAAGTCCGATACTCCGGTGCTGGTAGATTTTTCGGCAGAGTGGTGCGGACCCTGTAAAATGATGGCACCAATATTAAAAGAACTTGCCTCAAAAATCGGTGATAAAGCGCGCATCATAAAAATTGATGTAGATAAAAATCCGCAAGCGGCAAGTGCATATCAGATACAAGGTGTGCCAACCCTCATTCTTTTTAAGAGTGGGCAAATTAAATGGCGACAAAGCGGTGTGGTACCTGCAGATTTTCTTAACCAGATTATTCAACAGCATTCTTAATATGAAAATGACTCCTCTATTTCTTTCAATGATAGTCTTGCTGGTAATGAACAGTTGTTCAGGCAACCCACAAAACGCTAACTACAATTTAGATGCAACTGCCTTTGCCGAAAAAATAAATGAATTGCCGACTGCACCTGTTGTGGATGTTCGCACACCCGAAGAATTTGGTAACGGACATTTGCGCAACGCAAAAAATATTGATTGGAACGGTAGCAATTTTGAAGCAGGCATTAGCCCTTTAAATAAAGAGAATCCTGTATTTGTGTATTGCCTGAGTGGCGGCAGAAGTCATTCGGCTGCGGAGAAAATGCGCGCACTTGGTTTTAAAACCGTGTATGAATTAGATGGAGGTATCATGAAATGGCGTGCGGCAAATCTTCCTGAAGAAAATGCAAATAGTGCAGGCATGACAGCCGCTGAATTCGAACAGTTGTTGAACACCGATAAAAAAGTATTGATTGATTTTTATGCCACCTGGTGCGGACCTTGCAAAAAAATGGCACCGTACCTGGAAGCCATGAAAACTGAAATGGCGGACTCGTTGGTGATAGTTCGTATTGATGCAGACAATAATCAGGCTTTGGCTAAATCACTAAAGGTTGATGCCTTGCCTACATTGCTACTCTACAAAAAGAAAGAGACTGTTTGGAGGAATACCGGCTTTATAGAAAAAGAAGAATTGATTAAGAACATTTTAAAAAACTAAAACACAAAATTATGGAACCACATGCATACAATGTAAACATAGAATGGAACAGTGACCGCAAGGGCACCATGAGTTCACCTGAATTGAATAACACTATTGAAGTAGCCACTCCTCCTAATTTTCCTAAAGGGATGGAAGGAATCTGGTCGCCAGAACATTTGTTTACCGCGGCAGTTGCCAGTTGTTTGATGACTACTTTTCTTTCCATTGCCGAAAATTCGAAACTCGATTTTGTTTCGTTTAAAATAGAGAGCAAAGGAATTTTAGAACAGATTGACGGAAAGTTTTTGATGACCCGCGTTGAACTTTATCCGGTAGTTGTTATTGCCTTAGAAAAAGACAGAGAGCGGGCTGAGCGTATTCTTCAAAAATCTGAAGCAGCCTGTTTGATTTCAAATTCAGTAAAAGCTAAAATTGAGATGAAGGCGGTAATTGAAGTAATGGCAATTGCTGCTTAAGAAATAACCCGTGAGTCTAATGTTGGTGTGCAGTGCCTCCCGATAAATCGGGAGGCTTTATTTTTCAAAGTAATTAGGATGGCAACTATATATTGCGCTCAATAAAAAAGTAAGTATGAAAATTTCTTTCCACGGGGCTGCCCGAATGGTTACCGGCAGTAAACATCTTCTTGAACTGAATGACGGCACAAAAATTTTACTGGACTGCGGTATGTTTCAAGGGAACCCGAAAGAAGCTGACGGATTGAATCGCGATTGGGGATTTGAACCGGCTGAGATTGATTACCTTATTCTCTCGCACGCACATATTGACCACTGCGGTTTAATTCCTAAACTGATTGCCGATGGTTATAAAGGAAAAGTATTCTGCACGCCTGCCACTTTCGATTTGACAAAAATTCTTTTGCTCGATTCGGCTCACATTCAAAAGCAGGATATTTTTTATCACAATAAGAAAAGAGCCAGGCGCGGTGAATCTCCGGTTGAAGCTTTGTATACAGAAGATGAAGTACACAATGCGCTGAAACATTTTGAGTTGGTGAAATACAAGGAGGTAAAAGTTTTGCAGGAAGGCGTTTCGTTTTCTTACACCGATGTAGGACACATCATTGGTAGCGCTGCGGTTAATTTGAAAATAAGTGATGGAAAGAAGGAAACTACCCTAACTTTTAGTGGCGATGTAGGCAGATATAACGATGAGTTGCTTCGTTCACCCGATGTTTTTCCGCAGGCAGATTATTTGATTTTGGAATCTACCTACGGAGACAGTTTGCATGAAGATGCGCAGGTGAAAGACAATAAATTGCTGGAAGCCATTGTAAATACCTGCTTGAAGAAGAAAGGCAAATTGGTGATACCCGCCTTTAGTGTAGGAAGAACACAGGAAATTGTTTACGCCCTTAACAGGTTGGAGATTTCAAAAGCACTGCCGCAGATAGATTTTTTTGTTGACTCACCCCTTTCGGTAGAAGCAACAGCCGTAATGAAAAAACATCAGGGAGAATTAAACGAAAAATTTCAGGAGTTTTTAAAACGCGATAAAGAACCTTTCGATTTTAAAAATCTGCATTACATACAAAATGTAGAAGAATCGAAAGCCCTGAACGAGCGCAAAGAACCCTGTGTAATTATTTCCGCCTCGGGCATGGCAGATGCGGGAAGGGTGAAGCATCACATTAAGAGCGTAATAAGCGATAAGCGGAACACTATTCTTATTGTGGGCTATTGCGAGCCGCGCTCGCTTGGCGGAAAACTGATGCGCAACTATAAAGATGTTACCCTGTTTGGCGAACCGTATGAGGTGCGCGCAGAAATTGAAGTAATGCGCAGCATGAGCGCACATGGCGACTATGAAGACTTATGTCAGTTTATTGCCTGCCAGAATCCTCAGGCGGTAAAGAAATTATTTCTTGTGCATGGAGAGTATGATGTGCAGCAAACGTTCAGAAGCAAACTGCTGAAGAAGGGTTTTGCAGAAGTGGAGATTCCCGAAATACACAGTTCTTATAACATTTAGAATACCGGAATTTTCTGCGCATACTTAAATCCATTGTTTACAGCAAACATCGGGTTAAACAAACACACCAATACTTTCTCATACCACTTAAATCCATCCCGGCTCATCACGATGGTGCTGTGATGAATCAACTCGCCCAGAATAGAGCCTACCACCGGTGTAACAATTATATCCTGAATACTGGGTTGTTCTAAACCGCCCTCAGCCACATACTCCCACACCAACGAATGACCAAAAGAAAACAAACCAGCCTGCCAGAATGTTGCTCCCTGCGAACGAATGGCATTGTAATAACACGCCCCTGTATAAGGATGACCCAGATAGTTGATATACCAAACATCAGCATCGTAAACAGGCAGGCGGGTAAACGTTCTGCGATATTGCGCATTCACTGCACCCCTGTCTTTTTTATACCAATTGCTTACATTCTGAGGCAAAGCAAACAGCAAAGCAGTGGTCAGCAGATTGTAATTCATAACTTCTAAACTGCCCCGCAAAAATTTGCGACCGAATTGCGCCTGCTCGTTTCGCAATAAAAAACGTTGGCTAACCGAATCGTAATGCGGAACAAAATTTTTCTGCCGCAAAACAGTTTCTGCAGGATGAGTAGAAAATGGCGCGGCTGCATACGCAAGGGAACAAACCCAAAAAGTAATACAGCACAGAACAGACTTTTTCACAGCGCAAATTTGTGAATCGGCTGACTTGGAGAGAAGTGATTTTTATCACTCTTTAATCAAATGCGGACGGTAATCTTCTGCCCATTCAAAAAATTAGCTATGAAACTGCGGATGAAAACAAACTGTTGTTTATTTCCGCAACAATCTTTAATTTTATTGTTGAGTTTATCCATAATCAGCTTATTCTATGCCAAAGACAAAGCATGTGGTAGTGGTATTTAAGTTCGCAGTAAACGTGCCGCAGTTTATGCAGGATGCAGCAGCCTTACTTAGCAGTATTACCAGCCCAAACGCTAAAAAGCACATTAAAATTACAGCCAAAATGGTGGCGCAGATAAAGGCGCACCTCAAAATTCTTTCGCAAAAACAAACGACTGTAAAATCAGGAGGACGGGGCGCTGTTCTTCTGCGCGACATGGCAGTGACGGAACTGCAAAACGACATTCGCGAGTTGGTTAGACTGGTGCAGAAAAAGGCAGACGAAACAAAGGATGAACTGGAAAAGATTGTTGTGATAAAGAGCTGCGGCATGAAGATAAAGAAAACCGGAGGGCGCACGCGGCAGATGTTTAACGCAGAGAATGATTTGGTGCATGGCGGGGTTATTCTGCGTGCAACCGGTGCGGGCAAAAGAGACTCACATCAGTGGGAGCACAGCCTGAACAAGGTAAACTGGATAAGGCTGCCCTCCACTGTGCAGGCAACCACCCGGGTTATGGGGCTGACCGCAGGAGCAAAATATTATTTCCGGCACCGGTTGCTGACCAAGGAGGGTGAAAGAAATTGGGAGATAACACGTGCCCTGCGTGTTGCGGGGTTTGATGAAACTTGATTTTGGAATTTTGTTTTAAATATTCCGGAAGTAAGAAACAAAAATTCGGAAGTAGTTTTAAATAAACCGGAAAGAATGAATGAAAGTTCGGAAACAATTCAGATTAATTCGGAGGTTTTAAATAATACTTCGGAAAGAATTCAAATTAATTCGGAAATATTTAAAATTAATTCCGAATTAATCTTCAATAAAGCGGAAGTTTAAAATAATACTTCCGAAATAATCTTCAATAAGACAGAAACAATCAATCAAACAGCCGAAGTATTATTTGATATTTCGGCAGGTTAATCTGCCATGCGCATTGTGGCATTAAGCATAGTGATTATTCCGGGCAGCTTCTCTCCTATTCCTTTTATCTTATACGCTATGCTTAATGCAACTACGCCTGTTGTACTTTGCACAGACGTAGTGCGCTTTAGCATGGTTGCTTTTGCCTTTGCCATCACCACCGGGCTTAAATACACAACCACTATGCTGTCTGCGTTAGCCTCTATTCGGTTTGCAATTACCGTTATGCTCTTTGCCATTACTATTATTGCAGGAAGTATTCTTGTTGTGGCGCGTGGTATGAGCGCAATGGTGGGTAGTAGCGTAAAGTAAGGAGGCGAAAGGCGACTATAAAACATACGCATTTTGTACTGTCGGTTGGCGACAGTACAAAATGCGAACCTCTAATGTTTTGATAATGAAATAGTTTGATAATTTAGGTTCGTATATTTATAAGTTAGCGGCAACTTTTTTTAAAAATTTAGTTCATGGTCGTGTAGGGTAGTCGCTTAAAGACAAAATACAAAAACAAGGGCGAAGCCCGTTGGCTATGCTTCAGCAACTGCGAAGCAACCAGGAATCCCTTTTCGTCCTTGTTGGTGTTTAGTATCGGCTCTGCGATACGTCACCAACGAGTACAAGCTATACATTCGTTGTTGGTGTAAGCACCAACAACGGCAAAACAAACAGCCATGGTTGCAATTTGGTTACATTCACACAAAATTATAC
>CANJLD010000042.1 GCA_947475165.1 Bacteroidota bacterium | reverse complement strand
ATGCTTTGAAGTTTTATGCTTCGGTGCGTTTGGATATCCGCAGAATTGGGCAGATAAAAGATGGTGATAATTTAACCGGTAACAGAACCCGCGTAAAAGTGGTGAAGAATAAAATGGCTCCGCCTTTCCGCACTTGTGAGTTTGATATTATGTATGGAATGGGTGTTTCGAAAAACGGAGAAATAGTTGACATGGGAAGCGAGCTTGGCGTATTGCAAAAAAGCGGCTCATGGTACAGCTACGAAGGAACAAAACTCGGACAAGGACGCGATGGTGTAAAACAAATGCTGGATGATAATCCAGGGCTGTCTGTTGAAATTGAAACGAAGATTAAAGCAAAAGTAATGGCGAATGTAGAAGTGGTGAAAGTGGAGGAGCCTGAAGAAGCTTAGTTTTATTACTACAAACACAAAAATTAAATCCGCTCTTTGCAGCGGATTTTTTGTTTTACTTTGATTCTAAACTACAAACATGTTGAGCAACGCGAAATTCCGCAAAGCGGAGAAAAAACATTTACTCCTCTTTATAGCCTTTATCATTTCTTCTTCAGCATTTTCAGTTACAGTTACGCTGAATATGAATTATGAAAACACAGCAAGAAATTTCATCGTTCATCTTCCTCCCGGCTTCAGTAATGCGCAACATCTTCCGGTTGTTTTTAACCTGCACGGTTATGGTTCCGATGCATCGCAACAGGAATTTTATTCGCGAATGGATGAAACTTCTGATGCCAATAATTTTGTAGTGGTTTATCCGAATGGAATAGCAAACTCATGGAATTCGGGTTTCACAATTCCTTATAACAGTTCACCGGATGACGTTGGTTTTATTTCAAAAATTATTGACACACTCTACACGCTTTACAATATTGATTTGACTCGCGTGTACTCTTGCGGCATGAGCAATGGTGGCTTTCAAAGTTATCGCCTGGCTTGTGATTTGGAAAATCGTATTGCCGCTATTGCATCGGTAACCGGTGCCACTACCGATTTGCAGGCTTTCAATTGCACCTTGAGCAGAAAAGTTCCGGTGCTGGAAATTCATGGAACGGCTGACCCGCTTGTTCCCTATGGCGGCTCCACCGGTATTAAATCGGTAGAAGAAACAATTAGCTTTTGGGTAGGGAAAAATCAATGCAGTAATGTGAATGACACGGTGCATTATCCTGACACTAACCCAAATGACAGTTCAACTGTAGAGCGGATTCACTACGCAAGTTGCGGGAGTGGAACAGAAGTAATGTTTTACAAGATAACCGGTGGCGGGCATACCTGGCCTAATGCTTACATTGATTATATCTACGGACCAACCAACCGCGACTTTGATGCCTCACAGGAGATTTGGGATTTCTTCAACAAGTTTACTTTGAACGGACCGGTGAATGATGTTGAGGAAGTCAGGAATGAAATGGAAGTGAGTGTTTCACCTAATCCAAGCAACGGGAAATACGAAATACGAAACATGAAATACGAAAATGAACAACCGGTTAATGTTGCCGTGTTTGATGCTACCGGTAGAAAAATTTTGGAGCAGAAGATTTTTTCTACTTCAACGGAATTGAATTTATCTGCGTTTGAAAACGGAATTTATTTTCTGGAGATGAATGGAAAGAATTTCGCTGCTACAAGAAAAATTGTAAAACAATAAGTTCAATTACTTAGTAAGAACCAGCTCTTCTGTTTTGTTATCGATAGACCAGCTGCTGAATTTATCGAGCAACGATTTTCCTAAAAGTAACATGCCGTTTGAATCTTCTGAAATAGCAACTACCACATTATTCACTGTAAAATCTCCAACCTGAATGCCGTTTAGTTTTAGCCGTCTGCAATCTGTATAGCTACCATCCGCCATTCTGTATTTTCTTGAAGGCAGATAATCTGATTTCCTAATTATTCCATCAAGCAACAAGTCTCTTTCCATATCTTCATTAATAAATACATCGTTGGCTCCTGAATCGAGCGTGAAGTATTTCTCAACGCTGCCAATTTTCACTTTGATTTTATAAATACCCATTAAGCGGGTGAGCGAAATTCTTTCTACCTGATTTTCCCCTACAATATCATTTGTATTTTTGGTTGCCTTTTCTTCGCCTACTGAACCTTTGCCGGTCATTGCCATTGTTATACAAGGCGTAATAATTTCGTTGAATATGGGCGAGTTCGGGTCTTTTAAATCGCTTAATTTATCAAGGGCAAGTCCTTTCTCTTCAATTTTATCCCAAGTGCATTGGCAATAAACATCTGCATCAATTCCCGATTGTTTAAAAGCTTTGGTTTTAGTTGCTTCACTGGTACACGATTCCATAAACAATTTTTCAATCACATCATCACCATCATCTTTTTCTCTCTTGGCAAATGAAGTTTCCTTTTTAGATGATTTCTCTTTTGTCTTCGTACTGCTTTTTTCGGAACCGGTAAGCATATTCGAAAACACACAATTCAGTACATCTTTATACACCGGTGAATTTGTGCTGATAATTTTCTCTATAAAGTCATCCGCTTTATCGAAGCCTTCTTTAAACTCTGCGTAGGTATAATTCTTTGAAATTATTTCAATCATACAACTACAAGCTCCTTCCGCATCTACTTTTATATCGTTCTTTTTCTTTTTACTGCCATTCATTCCATTGGCACATGATTGTATAAAAACTGCCTTGCCGGCCATTCCTTTGCCGTCTTTAAAATACAAACTGTCGTTATCCGCTTCTTTTTCTACCGGTTGTTCAGATATTTCATTTGTAATACTTTTTTCAGCATCCGAAGCTTTTGCATCAGGTGGTAAATTGTAGCCGGATTCAGCAACTTTAATATCAGGAATAACCCCAACAACTGCAATAGTCACCTCGTTGGAATAGTAAGTTTTTGTTGCATCTGCAATAGATGCTTTGCCGATTGTAAAACTTCCTACTGCCTTTGCCTTTAAAGAATAAGTATAAGAGCCCGATTCTGTACTTATTCCGTTAACCCATTCTATGCTGGTAGAAGTATTCGGTCCGCTTATTACTTCAAAATTTTCAAGCGAGGGAACTACTATTTTTTGAACAGCGTAATTTTTAACGGCAAACGTGAGTTCAAATTTTTTACCTACCTCAACCAGGTTTTTATCTATCGATGCAACTACACTGATTTGCGAAAAGGCAAAAACGGGAAAGCATATAGCAAGCAGTAGTTTGAAAAATGTTCTCATCTGAGTTATTTACTACCGCAAAGTGTCCAAAAATATTCTGATATCAAAAAAGCAATTTGGGCTACACAAAAAATCTTTTATAAAACCGCATCGCATTTTCGTTCATTACTTTTTGAACTAACTGCTTAGGCGAATAATCAAACCAAAGTTCTTCCTGATAACGGTTTTCTTCTAAGTATGAAATCAAATCCTGCTGCAGCATTGGAAACTTGGCGGCAGATTCATAAGGATCCATGTGCGTGATAGTACCGTCAAAGTCAGTACCAATGGCTATTACATCCCATCCTGATTTTTCGCCCACTGCTTTCACCATCTGAAAAGCATTATCCCAAAACAGTCGGCTGTATTCTTGCCGTTGTTTTTTTGAATCTTTCATTTCAGCAATCTTCTTTATCAAATCTAAGCCACCCAACATTCCGCGGTCCATCATCAACCCAATCAAGCCACCTGACTTATGAATGATGCGAACTTCTTCGTTTGATATATTGATGCTCCAGCGCCAGAACCGGTGCGCGCGCGCTTTCGCCATTACATCGTTTTCTTTTATCGAGCTATCCATAGTGCTGTAACCGTTTACTCCGGCATGGCTGCTAACAATAGGAATAGCATCGTTCGGATTGATGGAGTTATAGTTATTGACAAACGCATAATATTCTTTGCGTGCCGCAAGACTCATGTGTTTGGTATCAATTAAAATACGCTTGCCGTTCTCGCGACTTAACAGTTCGCGCACTACATGCCAACCGGCTTCTGTAATGCCTTTGTTTTTGCCTTTGTTCTGATTCACCAAACCATTGATTGGGCGTTTAAAGCTGGTAGCGTGTCCACTTAAATGATTCCAAAAATGGTGCGCGAGGTTAATCATGAAAGGAGGGTGCTCCCAGCGTTTAACCGCCTGAATATTTTCGGTCAGTTGTTGTTTCAACTCCTCGTTACTTAATTCATCGGTTTCGGGTGCACCGGTGCCTAATACATGCGCTCCTTCAATGGTGATAATGCCGATAAGTGTATTTTTCTTTTTAAGTGCCTGCTCTAACTCTGCAAAATTATTCGCGAGCGTGAACTCGCTTTTACCATCAGGGCTTTTGCCTTGTTGCCCGTATACATAAGCATACTCTGTTTCAAGGTCTTTAAAGTAGTTGTAATGTTTTTTGAGTTGAAGAATACTATCCGCATCGTAACCGGTAACTACCTCCTGAAAAATATTGATTCGCTTTTTGCCAATGAGAATTTTAGGAATGTTACGCAGGTGCAGAAACCCCCTTTCTGTAGGATAAAGCGAAACCTGAAACACCCGCACATTGCCTGCTGAAAGTGCATCGAGATTGCTTTGCGATTCTTTTAAAACATGCTGCGAAATATCACCAATGGTTTTTGCAAAACTTCCATCTATCTTATGAAGGATATTATCCCACATGTTACTTGCCGGTACCGGATAACCGGAGTTGAACGATTTAAGATTGGGATGGCAGTGAAGGTCTACAGTAAAAATTTCGTTGCTCATAGTTTCGCACGGTTATATACATTGACGGCAAGCGCACAAAATATATTTTATTCCGGCAGGTTGCTTAAAAACTCTTTGATATCGTAGTAAGCTTTCATAGCCGTTGGGGAAACACCGGGTGTGCTGAAAAAACCGTGAAACAAGTCAGCATATTCCTGATAGTGTGCATGGTTACCTGCATTCTTCAGCTGGTTGTAATACTGAAATCCGTCATCAATCAATGGGTCGAATTGGGCGGTGACAACAAACGATGGAGCAAGACCGCTAAAATCAGTTTCATACTTGGGAGAAATTTCAGGAACAAATTGGTCTTCTTTTCGCGGAGTGTACTGCTGCTGAAACCAGAACATGGTTGGTTTCTCTAATAAATATCCGTAACCGTTTCTGTCTATAGACGGATTGTTCAGTTTACCGTCAATCCAGGGATAAACTAAGATCTGCGCTTTGAGTGGAATGTTTCCCCGCTTGCATTTGTGCGCCATGCAGGCTGCCAAATTTCCTCCGGCACTATCACCGGCAAGCACTAAGTTGTTTGCATCACCTCCGTAACTCTCAATATTTTTCTGCACCCATTTAATTGCTGTAAATGCATCTTCATGTGCCGCAGGGAAAGTGTACTCAGGAGCGAGCCTGTAATCTACTGATACAACAACGCAGTTATTCATTTTGCATAACCTCCGGCAAACTGCATCGTGAGAGTAAATACCATAAAGCACAAAGCCGCCACCGTGATAGTAAATTATTACGCGCTGATTTTTTTCGCTGCTGTTATTATAAATGCGCACCGGCACGCCATCGGCACTCATGTCGTTTATTATTTGAATCGGTATTTTTTTATCGAACAACACAGAGCCATACCATGCTGCGCGGTCAGATACACTGCGGAGTGTTTTAATATTTACTGAACTGGTAATATCTATAGGCTTGCGGAGTTTGCCAAAAAGCAACACGAGTTTTATTTTCCAATTCATGGATTTGAAAGTAAAACAATTTACCGGTTTGGTTCATCGATTAAACTTTACTAAAGCTAACTATGAATCAGGAACATGTGAACCATGTAACTCTTATGTATAGTTGTGTAACGCATCGATGACCGGTGCCCCTACATTTGCACTACTCAATAAACAGAGCTTTATATGAAAACTTTTATCCTCATTCTCCTCTTACCGGTTTTTACTTTCCAATCTTCTTTTGCGCAAAATGTTTGTGTTGACGGACAATGTTTGTCCGCATCACTTAACGATACTTCGTTTCAGTTTCGTGAATACTGGCCAATCAACGCTTCGCTTAGCCGGCAGCAAGGTTCTATGAATGGTAAGAAGCCTAACCGGACGATTATAAGCATGGTGTTGAACGGAACCAGTTATACACAAAGCAACGGAAAACAATTTTGCGAAGGCATTCAGTTGGAAATAGCTTATGAAGAAGGGAAACTTGCTACAGAACCGACTTATACTGTTTATCTTCAATATCAATCAGGCTTATATACCGTTAACACGGAAGAAGGCACTTTAAAAGTAACTTCGTTTGTGATAGAACCGGACAAGCGCAGTTTCCGGCTATCGGCTGAACTTGATTGCAGTATGCGCAGCTGGTGCTACCCGGTTGATAACAAAGAGGCGCTACAACTTAAAGCCACATTTTCGAATATGCTTATTACCGTTCCTGAGTGGTTGGTTGCTAAAATCTGATAGTTTTCTAAAAGCATGAACGATTTTTTCGTTGCTGATTCCGGATTAACCGGAATCAGCAATTTTTATTCGTTCCCTTCTCCATCCTCTTTTTTCAGCAACTCTCCTTTGGCAGAAAAAGTGGCAGCAAAATTTCTGGGCCCTCTATAGGCAATAATTTGATAGATAATTCATTTCTCGGAAGTTTCCACTTCAAAAATTTCCTGCACCTTGTAGCCGTCAAATTCTGTTTCAAAAGCGCGCTGAACTTTTGTTGGTAGTGAGTTGTAATTTATTTGGGTTTCTGTTTCCAGACATTTGCCTGTGTTATCGAAGAGAGCGGTTTGCATTTTCTTGCCGTTGAAGAAACCTACCTGATACACATTCTCCCCTCCTTTTGCCCAACCGGGTTGCGAACCGTTTGGAAATTTTTGTTTGAAAGCATTGGCTGCCGCAGGCGGAACTTTGTCCATGGTTAGTGTTTGGGCAAAGCAGAAAGAGGTTACCAGGGTGGCAAGTAAAAGGATGGTTATTTTCTTCATTGATTTAATAATTTATCGGATCAGAAAGCAAGTTAGGAAAAATGTTGTTGGCGATAAAGCCTGTAATGATTGAACTGCACTTATATGCCGTTTCGACACTTATACATCCATTTAGACGGCTACACATGCCGTTTAGACGTTTCCACATGCCGTTTGAACTGTTACACATTCTACCGCGATACTTGGAGGTGCCACCGCGACTCTTAGACATTCCACCGTGATACTTTTATATGCCGTTTAGACGCCTTGACATTCCATTTCGAATGTTTTTTGAGGATTAGCGGTGACGCGGTAAAGCCTTTATCCCCCTTAATATTTTTCAAAAGCGGAGCAATTTATCTTGCGCGTAACAATCTGATGCTTACTTTCCCGTCTTTAAATATCAATTCAAAATTATGGGCAAACGTATCAGTGCATTTACTAATGATGCTTTAGGAAATTTAGACGCAGTAGGCGTAGCAGAAGCCATTGCTAAAAAACAAGTAACCGTGCAGGAAGTAACCGAAGCAGCTATTGCGCGGGCCGAAAAAGTAAACGGTGACCTGAATGCCATTGTAATAAAAACATACGATGATGCGCGTAACTACAGCGCGTTGAAAAAAAATGGTTTGCTGTATGGCGTTCCTACTTTTATTAAAGACAACGAAAACATTAAAGGTTATCCTACACAGTTAGGCACCGGTTCGTTCAATGCGAAAATTGCAAAAAGCAACAGCCGGTACGTGAACCAGCTTCTTTCTACCGGTGCAAACAGTTTAGGCAAAAGCACTTTGCCGGAGTTTGGTTTAATATGCAGTACGGAAAACGAACGGTGGGGCATTACGCGCAACCCATGGAACACAGATTACACCACCGGTGGCTCTTCATCAGGCTCTGGCGCATTAGTTGCCAGTGGAGTAGTTCCTATTGCTTCGGCTAATGATGGTGCCGGTTCTATCCGCATACCGGCTGCGTGTTGCGGTTTGGTAGGCTTGAAACCAACGCGCCACCGGTTAGTGCCAATGGACGGCTCGGAACTGATGCCGCTGCAAATTGTTTATGAAGGTGTGCTTACACGAACCGTGCGCGACACCGCAGCATTTTTTGCAGAAGCAGAAAAGTTTTATAAAAATCCTAAGCTGCCTAAACTTGGTCACGTTACAAAATCGTCAGGAAAAAAACTGCGCATTGTGTTTTTTGAAAATCCTGCTTCGGGTAAAGGAGCGCATCAGGATGCCGATACTTATCGCGTGCAGTTAGAAACGGTGGCTTTGCTGCAATCGCTCGGGCATACCGTAGAGCAAGTGCCTATTCCTATTGATGTGGAAACTATGACGGAACATTATTTGCTCTACTATGGTTTTCTGGCATACATGCTCAGCCATCACGGCCGTTTAGTATTAGGTGCTAAAGTGAACCACGATGTGCTGGAGCCGTTCACGCTGGGACTGAGCAAAAAATTCAAGAACAATAAAATGGGGTTACCGCGCAGTATTAAGATGCTGCGTAAGGTGGGTGCCGATACCGAAAAACTTTTCGAATCATACGATATTATTATGACTCCGGTGCTGGCACATACCACTCCCGAAATCGGACATTTTTCACCTACTCTTTCTTATGAGGAAGTATCTAAACGCGCGGTGGAATTTGCTACTTATTGCGGCTTGCAAAACATTACCGGCTCTCCGGCTATTTCGCTGCCCATGGGCAAAACTGAAAACGGCATGCCTGTGGCGGTGCAGTTCTCTGCCCCTTTTGGTTTAGACCAACGCCTGCTTGAACTGGCTTATGAAGTGGAAGAAGCGAAACCGTGGGGGATGATTTATAATAGTTGAAAAGGTTGCATAGAACGCTATACAGATTAGCGGTTTGCTTGGCAGAGTTGGTTAGAGATTATTTAAAAAATGTGGAAATCAACTTGTATCCGTCATCATCTCTGATAAAACAAAACGACTCCCTAAAATCAATTACCCGGTCAGCACTTTCGCCCGGCATAGGGTGCGGAGGGGGAAAAGATTGTTTGGCGGTTCTCTTTTTAAAATGATTAATCATTAGGTCAAACGCAGGATACTTTTCTTCAAACTCTCTTCCGCACGGGTTAAAAAATTTCCGGCACTGCGATAAAGTTTTCAACTCATAAAGTAGTCCACCGCTGTTTAGTGATGCAATAGTTTTACCTCCGGCAGTATCTAAGGAGGAGGCGAGGGCCGATGAAGAATACTTAGCCAGAAAATCTTTTCTGCTCACAATCCCTTCCTCTTTAGCTTTTCTCACCGATAAACTATCGAATACAAAACGCTCAAAGCCCTTATCTGCTCCATACAAAGCCGGTACAAAATCTTTAAAATACCAGCTTATAAACTCAGCCTGGTAATCCATAAAGCAATACCACTTGCCGTTTACGCCCTGCATACTCACCCAAAACTCTGTATCTACCGGTGCATCGAGAATTTTCATAGAGTAGAGATTGAGATAACTGTCTTCCCATGTCCAATCCTTTACCAGCACTTCGTTTTTTTCATTGATTAAAAACTCGTCCATCGCTTCCGGCATTTCTCCTTCATCACGTTTGGCAGAAGCTTTGGCTTTGTCAACTAAACAAACTCCATTTACAAACCGGTGAACGCCATCATAAATGGCAGGAATTATCACCTTGCCCGAACTGTTCAGAAATCCGAATTTTCGTTTAACGGCATCATAAAAACCAATTTTGCCTTCGCTCTCGCAAAAAGGCAGAAAGTCATTGTCTTTTACTTTCCGCTCAAACAACCGGGTGCCATTTCTCAGCAGATAAAAATGATAGCGCACATCATTGCGGATTTCGTATGCTGAAACAATGGTGTAAAACGTATTGGCCATCGTGCTTCCTTCATCCAATGTTGCCGAGAAATGTATGTTGCCGTCAAGGGTTTTGTATCCTGCCTTCATTGTGGTTGAATCAATGAACTTGAGCAGGTATTCCGGTTGCTGCGAAAAGCAATGCACGGAGAACAATAACAAAACAGAAAAAATTATCGAAGACCCTAGCATAGCAGTTTATTTTTTTGCCGGTGTTGCGGGCAATGCCAGTTCTTTACCAGCGTAATAGGAATACTTTATGCTGTAATAGTCTTTCCCTTTTATAGTAACCATCTCCCGCAACACAAGATTGTAGCCTTCGTAACT
Organism: Bacteroidota bacterium; assembly: GCA_947475165.1. Taxonomy (GTDB): domain Bacteria; phylum Bacteroidota; class Bacteroidia; order Chitinophagales; family LD1; genus Bog-950. Next base: position 5,048 of record CANJLD010000042.1, on the reverse strand, counting down.
ACCGGGGCGTTTATCGTAATGGCGGTTGTCGCCTTTGGCTTTATAGCCGCTCTTGATAACCGTATGAACAATTTTTGCATATTCCTCCTGGCTCTCTGTAAAATACTCCACCTCAACCGACCGCGCACCTTCGCTGTCTTTATTTACTGTCACATAAATCATTTCGCGGGTGGCGCGGTTCAGCATTCTAAGTTTAAAATTTTCTCCGCTGCTGCTGTCGCTCTTAACCGTAAAATCTTTTTTCTCTAAATACTCCTTCGGGCTTTTAACTGTATTGAGCTTTTCAAAATCTTTCAGGTTCAGGGTTTGCGCAAAACTGAAAGCAACTGTAATAGCGAAAAACAGAAATAGGGAAAGTTTTTTCATAGCAGTGAAAATAAATAATTATCAGGTTGTACTTTCTGGTGTGCAAGAAATAACAAAGCCGCCCTTTCGGAGCGGCTTTGTTATTTAAGTTATTGCATCGCTATTCGCTTACTTCAGCAACGTCTGCAGTTTCATCGCAAGACCCATATCGCCTTTCACTTTTATTTTACCGCTCATAAAAGCTGTCATTGGATTTACTGAGCCGTTTGTCATGCCTATAAAATCTTCCTGCGACACACTTACGGTGCAGTCTGCTTCTTTATCATCGGTAGAAATTATGTTGCTGTCACCGGTGCCGTCAATAAAAATCTTGTTGTCGCCAAAATCGAATTTTAAAGTTTTGCCGAGAACCGGTGCTTTGCCTGCGCTTGCAGTTAAACCTGCGAGGATTGTTTCAAATGCCATGTTGTTTTGTATTTAGATTTAGTGAATAATTATTTCGTTTTACTGCACCACTAATTTCTTGTGCGCTGTCTTTCCTGCCTTGTCACTTAGTTCAATAGTATAAAAACCGGCTGTAAAATTAGTAAGGTCAATGTTTTCAGTATCATATAAAAGTTGTTTGCGGTAAACGGTGCGACCGTTCATATCAAAAACCGACAACTCAAATTCGCCTTCTTCTTTCACAATTTTCAACTGCCCCGCAGCCGGATTAGGAAAAATGCGGAAAGCAATACTCTCCTGTTTTTGTATACCGGTGTTGCATTGAGTTATTTTAGTAAGTAGATATAATGCAGCCGAAGTAATAGCCGGCTCCACACATCCGGCATGGTTCAGGTTGCCAAAGTTCTCTATGGTAATATTCGGTGCACCGTTAGCGCGCCATGCAGTATCTGCACGAACGGCATTCAGATAATTTACCTGCTCATCGTTGGTGCAGTAGTGAATCTTCACCGGGTTCTGCGGAACCCAGCCGAGTAAATCATTTTCGGCCAGTATCACGCGCAAGACATGCAGCGTATCGGTCTCAAACTCATTAATTATCGAATCCTTAATCATGTTGCGGGGAACCGGGTCGCAGAACTGGTCGATGTAACCGGTGGAATTGTTCTTGCTGTAATACAAGGGAGGAAGAATGCTATCGTACGGATACTTAAAAATATCTGCAGGGTTTGGATATTTCTGTTGTAAGGAAGGATACACCGAGTGGTTGCCTAACAAGAGATAAGGCAAATAGCTTGGCGTAGCAAAAGGCGAATGCGACAGCATTACATCCACCATGGTTTTTTTCAAATCATAAGGACCGGACATAGGCGCACTGGCGGTTACTGTAAACTCATTGGAGTACTGCTCCTGAATCAATTTGTTTGTAGCCATGGTAGTATAACCACCCTGCGAATAACCGGTGAGGAACACCTGACCGTTCAGTTGCAAACCAAAAGTATCTGCCAGTTGGCGTGCAGCCCTCAAAATATTTAAAGAAGCATAGCCCGAATGAAAAGCATTGATGTATGGATGTATAAGTATGCTGCTGTCGCTGTCGCCCAAACCAAGCTCATCGGGCATTGCTGTGAGTACACCTCCCAAGCCTCCGAAGAAAAATCCGATGGGCCTTTCAGGACCATCGTACGATGGAACCTGTAAACGGTTGGCAAAAGTGCCGTGCGCGTAGCAGCCTAAAGGCAATGGACAAGCTACATTTTTAGGCACTACCACAATACCCGAAGCATTTACGAGCGAGTCGATATGCTTGTAAGGTGTTTTGTAAATTACCTGATATACATCAATGTCGTATTGCGGTGCAATGGGAAGCGAAAAGCCGGTGGTGCTCAGAAAGCTGTCTAACTCGTGCGCTGTAAAACTTTGCTGCAGATGATACGAAACCAATTGAGCCTTTGAGCTATATTGAAAAAGAAAAAGAATGATGAATGCAGAGAAGAGTTTTTTCATGTACCGGTTTTGTAAGTAATGATAGAAAAATGTATTGGCGAATTAAGCATTTAAACAAACCAAAAACGTTTTTGTTGAGCAACCCTTACAGGCGTGAGTTATTCCGCATCTGAAACCACAAAGCCCTTCCATTTTTTCATATACTCCACAAACGGAGCACTGAGTTCCTGTTTTAGCAAATGCGCTGTAGTAAAAGGCTGGCGCAAAGGTTCTGTTGTATTCTCCTTTACTATAGTTGGCCAGTTAGCATGGGCAATTGCTGCCATGCCTACCGCAACAATATCGGCACCCAAATCAATTACCTGTTCAGCATCGGTGCGGGTCCATATTTTGCCTGCTACTATAATGGGCGTTTGGGGAACGGCTTCGCGGAAATAAGTAATTAAAGCTTTGTTACCGGTGGCATACTTTTCGGGTTTCTTGGCGGCTTCCCATGGAGAGAGATGAATATAATCTACGCCATCCTGCACCAGTAGCTTTGACAGTGCCACGCTTTCATCAAAATCAATTCCCTCAAAACTGTATTTATCTTCAGGCGAAAGCCGAACCCCTACCATAAAATCTTTCCTGACCACTGCTCTAATTTTTTGCAAAACAGTACGCAGTAACCGGTTGCGGTTTTCAAAACTTCCGCCCCATTCATCGGTGCGTTTGTTAGTAGCCGTGCTTAAAAATTGATGCAACAGATAACCGTGTGCCCCGTGCAGTTCAACACCGTCAAAGCCTGCCCGCTCAGCACGCTGGGCAGCAGCTATAAAGTCAGCAATAACTCTATCTATATCTTCCGGTGTGGCTGCACGAACTTCCACAGGCACTTTAGCATGCGGCATGGTATGCGCACTCGCGCTCCACGGTTGTGTGCCTATTAAATTTTCGGGACTGCGCGCGCCACCGTGAAATATTTGCACAACTGCCAGACTGCCGTATTGTTTTATGCCCTGTGCTAAGCGGGTAAGCCATTCAATGTGTTTATCATCATAAATTCCCATTTCGCCTTTCCAGCCCTGTCCATCGGCCGACACGTTGGCGGCACAGGTTATCACCATACCAAAGTTTTCTTTAGCCCTGCGCACTAACCAGTTGTATTCATCGTTGCTCAAGGTGCCATCTTCATGGCTTTGCAGATTGGTTAAAGGTGCTAGCGCAATGCGGTTGTGCATTTGCTTGCCCGAAGCAGGGAAAGTGAAAGGAGTAAATAGCCGTTGTTGACCCATGAATTAAAGTTGTTTAAGCGGACGTAAAGAATGATTTTGAAACAATTTTTAGCTGTATTGTAAATAAGCATCATCCACCCCACTCCATTCTAAACTCATCAGGTCTTTTATATAATTCTGATGCACTTTCCACGGATGCTTGCTGCCCTGCTTCGGAATTTTATCTAAGGAACGCAACACGTAACCTGCATTGAAATCAAGCAGTGGCTCCGATTTGAATATTGTACTGTCGAACCGCGGCACACAAACCGAGTAATTGTTTTTATCCATGTAGTTGAGCACTTTTGTAACAAAGCGGCAACTCAAATCGCATTTCAAAGTCCATGATGCATTAGTATATCCAACGGTGAAAGCAAAATTCGGAACATCGCTCAACATCACTCCACGGTATGCGTGTGCCTGACCAGAGTCGCCCAATACGCCATTTACATGCACCGTCATTCCGCCAAGCAATTGAACTTTTAAACCGGTAGCTGTTACAATCAGGTAAGCTTCTAATTCTTTTCCGCTCTTGAGCAAAATTCCATTTTCAGTAAAGCGTTCAATCTGGTCGGTAACAATTTCTGCTTTGCCTTCTTTTACACTCTTGAACAAATCAGAATCCGGCACCAAACACAAACGCTGGTCCCATGGATTATAAGGCGGATTAAAATCTGCCTGATTATATTTTTCTCCTATCTCCTTTTTAATTCCCTTTTGTATCAGCTTACGCACCGCATTAGGCCAACTGCGCGAGGCATTAAAAAATGCAATGCCGAGCAAAACGTTTTTCCATCGTACTACTTTATATGCTGCTTTTGCGGGTAAAAGTTTTTGAGCGAGTTGTGCTACCTTATCTACGCTTGGCAAAGTCATTATGAATGTGGGTGTACGCTGCAGCATCGTCACTTTCGCAGCTTTCTTACTCATTTCAGGAACTAGCGTAACAGCAGTTGCACCGCTGCCGATTACCACCACGCGCTTATTCGTGTAATCAATATCGCTTGTCCATTTTTGCGGGTGAACAATTTGGCCTTTAAAATTATTGTAACCCGGAAATTCAGGCGTGTAACCATTATCGTAGTTGTAATAACCGCTGCACATGAGTAGAAATTTACACTTGAGCGTAGTGGCTGAAACATTTTGGTGAGAGGTAATAGTGAGCGTCCACATTTTTTCAGCATCGCTCCAACTGGCATCAGCTACCTTATGGTTGTAAAGAATCTTTTTATCGATACCGAATTTGGCAGCCGTATCTTTGATGTATTGAAGTATGGAAGGACCATCGGCAATGGCTTTCGGATTTTCCCACGGGCTGAAAGGAAAGCCAAGCGTAAACATATCACTGTCTGAGCGTATGCCCGGATACTTAAACAAATCCCAGGTGCCACCCATGGTGTCGCGGCTTTCAAGCACAACGAAAGTTTTTTCGGGGCACTCATGTTGCAAATGATAAGCCGCACCAATACCCGAAAGGCCGGCACCAACTACTATAACATCATAAACAGGCAATTGATTACTCATGCTGAAATATTTTTTGAAAAATAGAAACAATTATACGTCAAATTAAACCCGTTCATTTAATATTGATGAGTATTG
>CANJLD010000041.1 GCA_947475165.1 Bacteroidota bacterium | reverse complement strand
CAGCGCAGAAATAGAGAGGCCACGAACCTGCCTAGCCGGCAGGCAGGTTGCACGAATTTAGAGAATTGCCAAATATGATATTGTTCTTTTGGCTTGAACCAAAAGAACCAAAAGTTCAAGGCTGTGAGGCTTTATGCTAAAATTTATTCCGTTACGCTAAACTAAAAGAACTCGCGCTTGAAGCTTTGTCTTAACCGGTTTGTATGTGTTGCGCTCAGACAGCTTTTAGTTTACTCACAGTCATATTTATTTTTCAAAGGAGTTCGTGAATCCATTTGCTCTGTTTATTTTAAAGGAAGCAAATGGATTTTTAACGCTCCACTACATAAATTTTTTAACGCCTAAATCCTCAAGGACCCTGCGGGGGAAGAAAGAGGTTTAGTCTTAAATGGAAAGGAAGTTTAGATTTGAACACACATTAAATCCAACCCGCATGAAGAAATATTATTTATACAACGGTACTGACCAACAAGGACCTTTTGACATCGAAGAATTAAAAGCAAAAAAGATAAATAAGGACACTCCCATTTGGTACGAAGGAATTTCAGACTGGATGATAGCAGGCAAAGTTGAAGAGTTAAAGGGGTTGTTTAATGTAGCGACACCGCCTCCTTTTGGAAATAAACAAACGTCACCCCCAATTAATAAGGAAACGATTTCAGATGCGAACTCAACTAAGAAAAAGAGTAATGCCCTTAAATACATCTCAATTGCTGTAGTTCTTTTTGCTTGTATTTTCTTTGCGTTTGCTATTTATGAGAATATGGGTGGTAGCGGAGGTAGTACTTATCAAGAAAAAGTAATGACCGTTGAAGAAATAGAACGTTCTCAACCTGCCAATTTTTTAACTGCGGATGGCAATTACAATGAAAATTTCTGGGGAGATAAACTTAAAGTTCATGGTATAATTAAAAATAAGGCAACAGTAGCTACATATAAAGATGCAGTTGTTAGAATTACCTATTACAGCAAAACAAAAACAGAATTAGGGAATAAAGATTATACAATTTATGAGGTGTTACCACCCCATTCAGAAGTGAAGTTTGAATTAAAAATAGACAACTATAAAAACGTAAATACAATTGGCTGGGATGTAATACAAGCTACTGCAAATTGATTCGCCCTTAGTTGTTAGTCGGACGATCAACAACCAACAAAGTTCCCAATAAAAAAACGACCATGAAAAAAATCATCTTAAACATCGCTGCGATATTTTTCTTTATGAACTTCTGTGACGCACAGAATTTAGTCAATGCTTTCGCTAGAGAAGGTAAAGTATTTGTCCAATATGATAATGGCAGCACAAAAGAAATTGTTTCTGTTGGCACAAACTCAATCGTTGCTTTTTCACGGAACAAAAATTTTGTCATTTATCAACGAGTCGAACAAAAGTCAAAGACACAGGGACAAGAAGGTGAAGAATCATATGACCAACTTTCCATTCGATTTTTTAATTTGACTTCAAGCAAAGAGACCATTCTTTTCACAACTTGCTTGGATGGCAGAGGTGGGACAAAACCAGATTATGCTAATTCGAGTATTTACCCTAATAATAATTTGTGTGGTTTGGAATCTGCCTTACTTAGTAATGATGGTGGAAGATTGTTTTTTCAGACAAGTGGTTGGACAACTTGTCCAGCAATCCATTACTATAATTTGAAAACAAACAAATTGGTTTTCTATAAGGCAGGGTGGCTGCAAAAAGTGACAGCAGCAGGTGTTGAAGTCCAAATCACAGGTATTGACACAAAAAATAATCAAGGCAAGATTGAGAGTAATGGCAGATACACTCAAAATTGTTTGTTCGATGTCAACGGAACTTTAATAAAGGAATTAACCGAGAAAGAATTTTAAAACAAAGAACCCCGCTCTCGCGGGTTCTTTGTTTTTTGTATTTGGCTGCTGGGTTAGGGATTGGAGCGGAAATCCTTTTTTGCTTTTTTGCGTGTGGGGTAGACTTACGATTGAGGGGATTGCTTCGCGGAGCCTCGCAATGACGATTGGTGGGGGAGCAAAAAAGATTGCAGCGTAAAGCGCGACCGCCTGCTTTGAGGCGGGAACCCCCTGCCTTCGCTAAAGCTACGGCAGGCAGGCATAATAATTTTGGTTTATCCCAGCAACTTTTGATTCAAAGTTTTTGCCACCGCTTCGGCAGCGCAGCTTACGTGCAGCTTGCTGTATATTTTCTTGATATGTGTTTTGATGGTTTCTCTGCCGAGGAATAATTGGTCGGCAATCATTTTTAGTGAGTTGCCTTTTACCAGAAGGGCAAGCACTTCTTTTTCGCGGTCGGTCAGGTTGTAGTCGTTTTGCGTAACCACCGGTTGCTGAAAGTGGAACATCACCTTGCGCGCAATGCTTGGGGTCATGGGAGCACCGCCTTCGTTTACTTCGCGCACGGCATCAATCAGTTTGTTGGGCTGCGTGTTCTTGAGCAAATAGCCCATAGCACCGGCACAGATAGATTGAAACACTTTATCGTCTTCATCAAAACTGGTGAGCATGATGATGGGCATCTCCGGAAATTTTTCGCGTATGCTTTTAACCGCAGTAATGCCGTTGATGCCGGGCATGTCAATATCCATGAGTATTACATCGGGTTTGCTTTCGGCTACGTTTTCTACCACGTTCAGCACATCAGGAAAAGTTCCTGCCAGCTCAAAGCCGGGGTTGGTTTCAAATAAAATTCCAATGCTTTCGCGAAAGCGTTTGTTGTCGTCAAAAATGGTGATGCGGATGTTTGGCATGGCTGTAGTTTAAATACGAAATATGAAACACGAAATACGAAATAAAAATTGAATAGTGATTGAAGATTAACGATTTCAGATTAGCGAAGTAAAACCAAGATGCTTCCTTCGTCAGCATGACAACAAAAAACACAAAAACCCGCAGCGTTCCTCGCGTGCAGGTAATGTGTGAACCGAAGTTCTTTAGTTTATCTTTTTGCAATAACATTCAAATCGTATGGTTCGTTGGTGTTTATTAAAATCATATTGCTGCTGCCCATGGCTACAAAGTTTCCGTTGCCCAGTTCGCTGATGATGATTCCGTTCTCATCACGGTAAACTTTTTTTACACTGTTAGAAGTAAGCACCGAGTTGCTTTGGTTAAAGGTCTGGCATTTGTAGTTCTTCATCAACACAATGCCGTGGCTTTTAGTTCCTATAAAGATGCGGTCGTTTTCATCGCAGGTAATGGAAGTAAAATTATCGGTTGGCAGGTTGGCGTTTTCGGTAGAGATAAGAAGGTAAGAGAAACCATCGAAGCGGAAGATGCCGTTGTCGGTTGACGCGTAAATGTTTTCATCTTTAGTAACGCAGATTCCTGTAATGTGGTTAGAAGGCAGCACCGAATTGTTGGTTGTAAGATGAACGAACTTGCCGTTGCTTTTATTGATTTGGTAAAGACCATTGTTGGTTCCAATCCAAACCGAAGTTTGTGTTTCAACCTGAGCAACGATGGTTTCGCTCTTTACAATTTTTGAAAAATCAACCGTTCCTTGAGATTGTGCCATCATGAATGGAAAGAAAAGATACTTGATAACTGCTACAGGTTTGAAGGCTTTTTTTGCTATGGTAATTAAAGTTTTCATTTTGCTTAATGTTTTTGTTTGCCTTCGTATACTGCAAATGTGCAGGTTGCGTTACGGCAAAAACATCCCCCGATGGGGTGAAACGAATGCGGAATGCGGAGTTGGGAATGCTGAATTAAATGCAGGGAAATTTCTCTACTATATAATGACAGAAGTAACTGTGCCTTGAGCAGAGGATTCGATTTCGAGCTTTGCTCCTACTTCTTCGGCACGGTGGCGCATGTTCTTTAAGCCGTTGCCGTTTTTGCTTTTGTAATTGTTTACATCAAAGCCGGTGCCGTCATCTTTAATAGTTAGCAGCAGATTTTTGTGGTCGCGCTTAATGTCTATATACAGATTCTTGCCGCCCGAATATTTGATGGTGTTGTAAACGGTTTCTTTAAAGATGAGGAAAATGTTTTTGCGCTGCTCCATTGTCAGCTTTACATCTTCTGCGTGTGCATCTGAATTAAAGTTGAGTTGAATTTCGGAAGAAGCCACCAGGTCACCGGCAAATACACGCATGCGCTCTACCAAATGTTTAGCGGTATCGTTTTTGGGGTTCACACTCCAAACAATATCGCTCATATTATCAATCATTTCGCGGCTGGTATCGCCAATTTTGCCAAGCATTACACGAGTGCGCTCCTCATTTTTTTGCTGCAACAGTTGTTTTGCCGCTTCGCTGAAAACAGAAATACTGCCGAGGGTGCTGCCAATATCATCATGTAAATCGCGGGCAATTTTATTTCTGATGGCTTGCAACTTCATCAACTGGGCTATCCGGTAGCGATAGAAAGCATAACCAAGCGCGGCAATAAATGCCAGACACAAACCAATAAACCACCAGGTATAATAGAAAGGCGTGGCAATAACAAACTCCGCTAAAATTTTCTCGCCACCGAATTGCCCCGCAGGATTGGTAACGCGCACGTGCAGTTTATAATGCCCCCAAGGCAGGTTGGTGTATTTAATTTCTCCGTCATCGCTGTTGGTCCAATTTTCTTCCATGGGTTCGAGCCTGTATTGAAAGCGCACATTTTGCGGAGAAGTAAACTGCACGGCACTGACCGTAAAATTTACATAGCGTTCGCGTGAGTTCAAATGCGTAACTCCGCGTAACACATCGGTCCAGAAACTTTTGCCGAACACATTCATATCGGTGAGATAGAGTTGTGGAAAGTCGGCTCCGAAATCTATTCTATCGGGTTTGAAACTATACAGTTTGTTGCCAGCAGTAAAACTAACGGTGCCGTCAGTTTCGTTGGAGAAGTAGGAAGAAAGGTTCGCGTTGGCACTCGCATCGTTAACATCTAAGTGAAAGAATTTCTTTAAGGAACGGTCAAAAACTTCCAACCCGTTTTTGGTAATTATCCAGATGCGGTTACGCTTATCAATGTGCATACCCATAAACACTTTTGATGAAAGCGAATTCTCCGGCAGATACTGCGTGAACTTTTTTCCATCAAACTCTGCCAATCCTCCACCGTTGGTAGTTACCCAAACGTGATTATCTCTACTGCACCACACATCGGTTACATCGTTGGCGGGTAATGAATTCGGATTGCCGGGGTCGTTTACATAAGCAGTAAAAACATTTTGCGAGAACCGTGTAGAAGGACTGCGCATATACAAACCCGAAGCAGTGGCTATCCAGATGTTTCCCTTTTTATCTTTTTCTATTCTGCGCGCCAGACTGTTGCCAAGTGCTTTCGGATTTTTATTGTCTTGCCAATACTGATAAAAACTGCCGTCATCAAAACTGTAAAACGCAAGTCCGTAACCCAATACCGCCATCCAGGCACCGTGTGCGCCCTGCACCGAATCGTAAATCATTTCCTTTACCTGAAAAATACCGGTTTTATAAAAATCGGCTCGTTGAATATTTGCCTCCATTAATTTATTCGAGCCTTTCTTCCAACTGTAAAAACAGGCTTCGGTGCCCAACAAAAAATATTCATCATCCATAGGCAGCAAACAATCGGGAATTATCTCTCTGCCGCGATTAGCAAAATGCAGATTTCTGAATTCCATTTGAAATTCATCGCTCAGAAACATTCCCTTTGAAGTGTTTACAGCAACGCTTCCATCAGCAAACCGATGTGTATAAAGCGTAGTGCCATCGTATTGCACATCGGTAAATTCTGTTTCGGTAAAAAGCCACGTTTTTGTGTCATATTTTGCAAGACCTTTTAATGTACCCACCCACACCGTACCGCGTGAATCTTTATATAAGCAACTTATTTTATTAGAAGGAATGGAACTTTGCTCTACTATATTTTTTTGAAAATTGGAAATTTGTCGACTCGTTTTATTTACCAAAAACAAACCGGAGCCACGCGTGCCTGCCAGCATGTATTGCCTATTTAAATCCATTATGCTTGTCAACTCATCCTTAAAGCCTTCGAGTTTTTCGAGCGGAGCATCCGGTTCTCTATTTTGAATATACAATTCAGAGCCCCAACCCGACATCCATATTTTATTCTCGGCAACAAAAAAACGGGTAATACTCACCGGAGTTTGAATCATTTTCATTTTGCCGCTCTGCTTATCTACCTCAAACACCCACCCATTGTTAAGTATGCTGAAATAAAATTTGCCGTTTGCCTCAACCATGTAATGAATCCAAGTTGGTCTTCCCAATGGTTTGGAAAGCGCGTTGTTCGGATGAAAGTTGTTGGTGTTGTAGTTCCAATAAGTAAACCGGAAAGTTTTTTTGTTTACGAAAATTCCAGGTACTGCTTCTGCACCTACTGCCAGATAGGTTTCGTCCCAGTCATACAAACAGTTCAGCCGGTTGGTTGCAATTGATTCGTTGTCTTTAGGATTATTTTTAAACTGGCGGAACTCTTTTCCGCTCAGCGCATTGCCATCGTAGCGGGTAAGTCCTCCATCTTTGGTAGCTATCCAAAAAATATGTTGAGCATCCTGAATAATACTGACGATAAAATTTCCGGAAAGCGAATTGGTATCGTTCGGGTTATTGCGGAATGTTTTAAAAATTCTTCCGTCAAATTTGTTCAGCCCATCGCGGGTCCCAATCCAAAGAAAGTGTTCGTGGTCTTCGTAAATACAGGTTACATCGTTAGAAGAAAGTCCGTTTGAAGTATTGAGTGTTTCAAAACGGAGTTGCTGCGAAAATGAAAACAGAAAACAGCACAGGCCGGTTAGCAGTGGAATGATGCGCTTTGTTTTCATTGGTTGAATCTATGAAAAAGAACCGCTACGTCAATAACCCAAATTCGGACTCAACCATCTTTCCATTTCCTCAACGCTTAATCCTTTCGCCTTCGCTAACGATTCAACCTGGTCTTTTTGAATTTTTCCCACACCAAAATATTTTGAATGTGGCGAAGCGAAATAAAAACCACTTACAGAAGCAGTAGGATACATGGCATTGCTTTCAGTCAGTGTAATTCCGGTGTTTTTTCCTACATCAAGCAAGTTCCAAATAATTGGTTTCTCGGTATGGTCAGGACAAGCAGGGTAACCAGGTGCAGGGCGAATGCCTTGGTATTTTTCGTAAATCAAATCTTCGTTTGAAAGCGTTTCATCTGTAGCATAACCCCAGAATTCTTTACGAACACGCTCATGCATTCTTTCTGCGAATGCTTCAGCTAATCTATCTGCAAGTGCTTTGAGCATAATGCTATTGTAGTCATCATGGTCTTTCTCGAACTTCTCAATCCACTTTTCAATTCCCAAACCGGTGGTTACTGCGAATGCTCCGATGTAATCATCCTTAGGAGCAACAAAATCAGCAAGAGATAAATTTGCCTGTCTATCTTTTTTCACCTGCTGACGCATTTGATGAAAAGTAGTGAGTTGCTTTCCTTCTTCATTAAAGACCTTGATAAATTCATCTTGCGATGACGCAGGAAAAATTCCAATCACCGCTTTTGCAGTAATCCATTTTTCAGCAATTACTTTTTTCAGCAACGCTTGTGCATCATCAAAAAGTTTCTTCGCTTCTTTTCCGTATTTCTCGCTTTCAAAAATGCGCGGATAAGCTCCGTTCATTTCCCAGGTAGAGAAGAAAGGCGACCAATCAATATATTTTGAAAGCTCTTCAATACTGTAATCGTCAAACACTTTTACACCAATGAAATTCGGCTTCCTTATTTCCTCTTTGCTCCAGTCAATTTGATATTTGTTTTTACGAGCTTCGGCAAGCGTTACATATTCTACATCGCTTTTTCTGTTCGCGTGTAATTCTCTCATCTCCGCATATTCACTCTTCACCGATGCAACAAAACTTTGGCTTTCATCTTTGCTCAACAATTTACTAGCAACTGTTACCGCTTTAGAAGCATCAAGCACATGAACTACATTTCCTGAAAATACCGGTGCCACTTTTACAGCTGTATGCAATTTAGAAGTAGTAGCACCGCCAATCAATAAAGGCTGTTTCATACCGAGGCGTTCCATTTCTTTTGCCACGTGAACCATCTCATCAAGCGATGGAGTAATCAATCCGCTTAGTCCGATGATTTGCGCATTTTCTTCTCGCGCACGCTCCAAAATTTTATCGGCAGGAACCATTACACCCATGTCAATTATCTCATAGTTGTTACAGGCAAGAACAACGCCCACAATATTTTTTCCGATGTCATGCACATCGCCCTTTACAGTGGCAAGAAGAATCTTGCCGTTGTTTTTAGCTGTGTTGCCAGATTTCTTTTTCTCTTCTTCGAGATAAGGAAGAAGATACGCCACCGCTTTCTTCATTACCCGCGCACTCTTTACCACCTGCGGCAAAAACATTTTTCCGCTGCCGAATAAGTCACCCACTATGTTCATTCCCGCCATTAACGGACCTTCAATAATTTCTAATGGCTTGTCATATTTCAAACGAGCTTCTTCGGTATCAGCATCAATAAATTCAACAATTCCCTTCACCAACGCATGAGCTAATCTGTCTTCAACAGAACCGCTGCGCCATTCTTCGTTTACCACTTCCGCCTTGTCTTTCTTCTTTACGGTTTCAGCGAAAGCTAACAGTCGTTCAGTAGCATCGTCTCTTCTATCCAACAAAACATCTTCCACGCGCTCCAGTAAATCTTTCGGAATGTCATCATACACTTCGAGCATGGTCGGGTTTACAATACCCATATCCATTCCGTTCTTGATGGCATGATACAGAAATGCCGAGTGCATTGCCTCGCGCACAGCATTGTTGCCACGGAAAGAAAAACTTACGTTACTAACTCCACCGCTAATGTGTGCGTGCGGCAGGTTTTCCTTAATCCATTTTGTAGCACGGAAAAAGTCAACCGCATTCTGGCGGTGCTCTTCCATACCGGTTGCTACCGGGAAAATGTTCGGGTCGAAGATGATGTCTTCGGCAGGAAAATTCAATTGTTCAGTGAGGATTTTATAGCTGCGTTCGCAAATTTCAATTCTGCGTTCGTAGCTATCGGCTTGTCCTTTTTCATCAAAAGCCATTACAATAATTGCCGCGCCATAGCGGTGAATCAATTTTGCCTGCTTAATAAATTCTTCTTCGCCACCTTTCAACGAAATCGAATTCACAATTCCTTTTCCCTGCAAACATTTTAAGCCCGCTTCTATAATGTGAAACTTCGAGCTGTCAATCATTACCGGCACTTTAGAAATATCGGGTTCACTGGCGGTGAGGTTCAGGTATTTTTTCATCGCCTCTTCGCCATCCAACATCCCCTCGTCCATGTTTATATCAATCACCTGCGCGCCACCTTGCACCTGGTCAAGTGCAACCGTCAACGCATCTTCATATTTATCTTCTTTAATCAGCTTTAAAAATTTTGCTGAGCCGGTAACGTTGGTGCGCTCACCCACATTCATAAAATTGCTTTCAGTCGTCATGGTAACAGGCTCTAGTCCGCTCAACTGCATGAAAGGAATACGCACCGGTTTTTTTCGCGGAGCATATTTTGCCGCAACACGCGCAAACTCACGAATGTGGTCTGGAGTTGTTCCGCAACAACCACCCACAATATTTACGAAACCGCTTTTACAAAAATCCTCAATGTCACTCGCCATCATCACCGGTGTTTCATCGTAACCTCCAAACGCATTTGGCAAACCGGCATTCGGATAAACACTCACCCATGTGTGCGCTACATTTGAAAGTGTTTCGAGATACGGGCGCATATCTTTTGCACCGAGCGCACAGTTCAATCCAACAGAAACAAGATTGGCGTGTTTAATCGAAATCCAAAATGCTTCGGTGGTTTGTCCGCTTAATGTCCGACCGCTGGCATCGGTAATGGTTCCCGAAACAGAAACCGGAAGATTGGTTCCTTTTTCTTCCTGCACTTTCATAATGGCGAAGAGTGCAGCTTTACAATTCAGCGTATCGAAAACAGTTTCTACCAATAACCAATCCACTCCACCATCAATTAAACCGTGCGCTTGTTCGCTGTACGCAGTTACCAATTCATCAAAACTGATTGCTCGGAAGCCTGGATTATTTACATCGGGAGAAATAGAAGCCGTTCTGTTAGTTGGTCCAAAAGCACCGGCTACGAAGCGCGGTTGAGATGGGTTTCTCTTCGTGAATTCATTCGCTACCTCCTTCGCAATTTTTGCTGATTGAAAGTTTAGCTCATAAGCAAGGTGTTCGAGTTTATAATCGGCTTGCGCAATGGTGGTAGAAGAAAAAGTATTTGTCTCTACAATATCAGCACCAGCTTCAAAATATTGCGAGTGAATTTCTCTAATAATTTCGGGCTTTGTAATAGAGAGCAAATCATTATTACCGCGCAAATCATGTGTGTGATTCTTCAAGAACTCACCACGAAAATCTTCTTCGCTTAACGTGTAGCGTTGAATCATGGTTCCCATTGCTCCATCGAGCACAAGAATTCGTTTTTCAATTTCCAGTTCAAGTTTCGACTTGGTATTACTCATAAATTACATTAACTATTTAAACAAATGCAATCACCTTTGAGAAAGTGCTTTCAAGAAATTTTTGGATTTGGCAGTGAGAAAATGGATTCTCGTTATCTGTCAGGATTTGGCACCTGCCCCTTTCGGAGTGGTTGTCAAGACGTCAACGGGCCTGTCCCTCGGTCTTTCTTGATAAGCAATGAATCAAAGAGCGGTGCAAATATAGCAAGCTTTGCTAAGAATTAAAATCGTTGCTTACATTCGCCACCCAATGAAAGTAACTGAACACATAGCCAACGCCAAAGGCAAAACACTTTTTTCGATTGAAGTTCTTCCTCCGCAAAAAGGAAAAACTATTGATGATTTACTGAAAGTGATTGAGCCGCTAATGGATTTTAAGCCACCATTTATTGATGTAACTTATCACCGAGAAGAAATTATTTACAAGAAGCGTGCAGATGGATTAATTGAAGAAGTGCCTCTGCGCAAACGCCCTGGTACTGTAGGAATTTGCGCAGCAATTAAGGGGAGATTTAGCGTAGATACTGTTCCGCATTTGGTGTGCGGAGGTTTTACACCGGAAGAAACAGAAGATGCGCTTTTTACTTTGCATTATCTCGGTATCAACAATGTTTTGTTGTTACAGGGCGATCAGGATAAAAATGCAAAGTCAACATCTAAACTCTCCGCATACAAATACGCAAGTGATTTAGTAGGACAGGTTGCCAACATGAACAAAGGAAGATTTTTGCATGAAGAAACGGAGACAGAAATGAAAACGAATTTCTGTATTGGTGTAGCGGCTTATCCCGAGAAACATTTTGAAGCACCGAACCTTGGCACCGATTTAAAATGGCTGAAACATAAAGTGGATTGCGGAGCAGATTATATCGTGACACAAATGTTTTTCGACAACAAAAAATATTTTTCGTTTGTAGAAAAATGCCGCGAGGCAGGAATTACCATTCCGATTATTCCGGGATTAAAACCTATTGCACAAAAATCGCAACTCTCTACGCTTGCCCGTATTTTTCATATTGATATTCCTGAAGATTTAGCCAACGCAGTGGAAAACTGCAAGGACGACAAAGAAGTAAAGCGCGTGGGCATTGAATGGTGTATCAATCAATCGAAAGAATTGAAAGCTTCGAATACTCCTTGCCTGCATTATTACACCATGAGCCGTAGTGAAGCCACGATTGAAATTGCGAAGGCAGTTTTTTAATGGCTTCGGCAACGATTACACCGATAGCAGTCGTTGATTACACAGATAAATACTTGCTCGCTTCGCGCACACTTAGTTTGGCTAATTTATTTTCAGCTAAAAATTTCTTTACGCTCATAGGATTCGACTTAGAGTATTCGCGCAATGCCCAGCCAATTGCTTTTTGAATGAAAAATTCATTACTACTCTTCAATTCAACGATGTATTTGTAAAGCAGCTTTTCGTTGGTTTCGTTTTTGTAATTTAGTTGAAAGAGGATTGAAGCGCGTTGCAGCCACATGTTTTCACTATCCATCCATTTTCTGGTTACAGGAATTTGCAAGGCAATATTTCGTTTAAAAAAATCTCGCGTGCAATTACTGGCAACTGAATCAACAGAATCCCACCAACTGTTTTCTGTAACGAGAAATTCAAGAAGCGGAACAAAACTTTCATCCGCTTTCTTTGCAAATTTTCCCGCTAAGTCAATAGCGAAATAGTGATACTCTCTTTGGGGTTGGGAGTAACAACTTTTTACAATAGCAGATAATTCCTTGTAATCAGGTAAGCCATATTTGGCAAGGTGTTGTTTAAAAATTTCTTTTCTGTCGGGCGAAGGAATTCCTACAAATGGAAAAAGATTTTTCATGTAGCAGCTCATTTCTTCCGCTTGCTCTTTCTTTCGCTTTCGCGCATATTCTTTTCGTAAAGGAAGAATATATGCGTGTAGTTTTTGTGCAGACATTTCTACTTGGGCGACTCCATTACAGTTCCGCACTTTTTGCAAGTACACAAATCTTTGTTGGAATAGAAACGTTCCATCACTGCGGGCAAATCTTTCACAATATCATCTACACGCATTTTTTCTTCGTACAGTTTATTACCGCAGTTTTCGCAATACCATTGAAAACCATCCAACACATCTTTCGGACGTGTTACTTCCATTACCAAGCCCACAGAATTTTCGGGTCTGCGCGGTGAGTGAGGCGTACCGGCAGGAAGAAGAAAAATATCCCCTTCGTTAATATGCATGTCAACAATTTTTTCGTCTTCAACAATCTTAACCACAATGTTCCCCTCTAATTGGTAGAAAAATTCTTCGGTTTCGTTGTAATGAAAATCCTTACGCTTGTTAGGTCCGCCAACCACCATTACAATAAAATCATCGTTGCCTTTGTAAACAACTTGATTCATCACTGGTGGTTTAAGCAAATGACGGTGTTCATCAATCCATTTTTTGAAGTTGAAAGGGCGGGTAACAGCCATAATTTCAGAATTTTAAATTTAGATTTTAGATTGCGGAAATAAATGTAAGAAATGAATCTCGACCTGACCGGAAAAAATGCCTTTGTAGGCGGTAGCAGTAAAGGAATTGGCAAAGCTATTGCGTTTGAATTAGCGAAACTCGGAGCCAACATTACGTTAGTAGGGCGCGATGAGCCGGCATTGGTGCAAGGTCAAATTGATTTAAGTTTTATCAGCAAAGCGGAACAACATCACGATTCGCTGGCGATTGATTTTTCTAATCCGGAGAAAGTGAAGAGTGCCGTGCTAAAACATCAGAAAAAAACGAACAAGTCTTATCATATCCTCATCAACAACACCGGTGGACCTGCGAGCGGAAAAATTTTTGATGCTGAGGAGAAGGAATTTATGGCTGCGTTTGAAGCACACCTCATCAACAACCATAACCTAGTAAAGCTTTTTGCAGAAGGAATGAAGAAAGACGGTTACGGCAGAGTAGTGAATATTATTTCTACTTCAGTAAAACAACCGTTGCCGAATTTAGGAGTGAGCAATACCATTCGCGCGGCAGTAGCCAATTGGAGCAAGACCATGGCGAATGAATTGGGCGCTTTTGGCATTACGGTAAACAATGTATTACCCGGTGCCACAGAAACAGAAAGACTACAAAGTATTATTCAAACTAAAAGCGATAAGACCGGTTGGGGAATTGATATTGTGCGCGATGAAATGCTGAAAGAAATTCCGATGAAACGGTTTGGCAAAGCAGAAGAGGTAGCCGCGGCTGTTGCTTTCCTTTGTTCCCCTGCTGCTGCTTATATCAACGGAATTAATGTTCCGGTTGACGGAGGAAGAACAAGTAGTTTATAATAGTGAGAAATGGAGCAATTAAGAAATTACATCAACGGAGAACTAACCGAACCGGTTTCGAAAACTTATCTCGACAACTATGAGCCTGCTACCGGTGAAGTTTATTCGCAAATACCGGATAGCGATGAGCGCGATGTACTGTTAGCGTTTAATGCTGCAAAAAACGCATTCGAAAGTTGGAGCAAAACCTCATTAGAAAGCAGAATGATGATTTTGATGAAGGTTGCGGATGGAATTGAAAAGCGGATGGATGAGTTTGTTGCGGCTGAAAGCAAAGACAATGGTAAGCCACAGAAATTAGCGCGTGCTGTTGATATACCACGCGCGGTTTCTAATTTCAGATTTTACGCTTCGGCATTGCAGCATTTTGCGAGCGAAAGTCACCAGATGCCTGGTGTAGGAATCAACTACACTTTGCGTCAGCCAATTGGAGTTGTTGGTTGTATTTCTCCGTGGAATTTGCCTTTATATTTATTTAGTTGGAAAATTGCACCGGCACTTGCTACCGGTAATTGTGTGGTAGCTAAACCGAGTGAGATTACTCCTTACACAGCTTATCTTCTGTCACAAGTTTGTATTGAAGCGGGTTTTCCTAAGGGAGTTTTGAATATCGTTCACGGCTTAGGAAATAAAGTTGGTCAGGCTATTGTTGAACATGAAGGCATTAAAGCAATTTCGTTTACCGGTGGAACTGAAACAGGGAAACGAATTGCTTCTGTTGCTGCGCCAATGTTTAAAAAGCTTTCGCTTGAACTGGGCGGAAAAAATCCAACCATCATTTTTGCCGATTGCGATTTTGAAGAAATAGTAAAGCAAGTAGTTAGCTCTTCGTTCAGCAATCAAGGAGAAATTTGTTTGTGTGGCTCTCGCATCTTTATTGAAAAATTTATTTATGAGAAGTTTAAGGAAGCATTTGTTGCACAAGTAAAAACATTAAAGGTTGGCGACCCTAATAATGACGATTCGAATATGGGTGCAATTGTTTCCTTTCAGCATAAACAGAAGATACTTTCATACATTAAGCTAGCGGAGGAAGAAGGCGGAGCAATTCTAACTGGTGGCAACGAAGTAAAGTTAGATGGCAGATGCGCTAACGGATATTTTATTGAGCCAACTGTTATTGATGGGTTGGATTACAAGTGCAGAACCAATCAGGAAGAAATCTTTGGACCCGTGGTTACGCTTACTCCATTTGAAAATGAAGAAGATATATTGATGATGGCGAATAGTGTAAAGTATGGTTTGTCTGCCACCATCTGGACGAACGATTTAAAACGCGCTCACCGTGTAGCTGAAAAAGTAGAAGCCGGAATTGTTTGGATAAACAGTTGGCTTGTGCGAGATTTAAGAACTCCGTTTGGCGGAGTAAAAGCAAGCGGGGTTGGAAGAGAAGGCGGCTGGGAAGCAATGCGATTTTTTACAGAGGCAAAAAATGTTTTTATTAAATCATAAATCAT
>CANJLD010000040.1 GCA_947475165.1 Bacteroidota bacterium | reverse complement strand
CAACCGGCAGGCTTAGTTCTTAATGCAACAACTACCAATGTAGGCTGTGCAGGCGGAGCGAACGGTTCAATAGACATTACGGTTCAGGGCGGAGTATTCCCTTACGGATTCTCATGGACCGGTGGAGCAACAACAGAGGACATCAACGGATTGAGCGGAGGCACATATAGTGTAACTATAACCGATGCTAATGCCTGTTCAATTACTGCAAGCTACACGATTACTGAGCCTACTGCAATTACATCTTCTATTGTTGGAACGAACGTACTTTGCAATGGCGCGGCAACCGGTGCAGCTACACTTACAGTGGGTGGCGGAACACCGGCTTACTCGTTCTTGTGGAGCAATTTCAATTCTACACAAAACTTAACCGGGCTTACTGCCGGAACGTACTTCGTAATTATAAAAGACGCCAACGGTTGCGAGAAGAGAGATTCTATAGTAATCACACAACCGGCAGCTATTGTTCTTACAACAGTAGTAACCGATGTATTGTGTGGCGGTGATGCTACAGGCGGTATTGATTTATCGGTAACAGGCGGCAACGGTGTTTACGATTATACTTGGAGCAATGTAGCGAACACGCAGGATTTGACAGGCGTGGTAGCAGGCACTTACTGTGTAACAGTAAAAGACGGTAACAACTGTACCGCTACGGTTTGTGCAACTATAACCGAACCGGCTGTTTTAGCAATAAGCGGAACGGTTACTAATGTTCAGTGTTTTGATGGTAGCGATGGTCAGGTGAATACTACGGTAGTTGGCGGAACATTACCATACACTTTTGCATGGACCGGTGGTGCTGTTACTGAAGATATTCAAAACCTTGCGGTGGGAACTTATGATGTAACCGTAACTGATGCACACGCTTGTTCGGTTACAGCATCTTATACTATTACTTCTCCTACGGTTATTACTTCATCTATTGTTGGCACTGATGTAACATGTAACAATGTGAATAACGGTTCGGCTAACTTAACGGTGGGCGGTGGAGTTTCGCCTTACACTTTCTTCTGGTCTAACTTCCTTATCAGCGAAGATATATCGGGGCTTGATGGCGGCACTTACTATGTAATTATTACCGATGCCAACGGATGTACGCACCGCGATTCGGTAATTATTGATGAGCCTTCGCAATTGGTGCTTACTACTAACGTTACGCAAATCAGTTGCTTTAATGTAAATGACGGTGCTATTGATGTAACTGTAGCAGGCGGAACACAGCCTTATACTTACGCATGGAATCTGTTAGCTTCAACAAGCCCTAATATCTCAGGTCTTGCAGGCGGCACTTATGTGGTAACGGTTACCGATAACCTGGCTTGTACTGCTTCTATTGCTACACTTATTATCAACCCATCTAACATCAGCACGAATGTGGTTATTAATAATCCGAATTGCTTTGGCGATTCGAATGGCTCTATTGACTTAATAGCTACCGGTGGCTCACCTAACTATACTTTCTTATGGAACACCGGTGATGCTACCGAAGACTTAGCCAATATTGATTCGGGTGTTTACAGCATTATTATTACCGATGACCACGGCTGTCAGAGATTTGACACCTTTACGGTAGTTGAACCAAGTGCCTTGTTTACTTCGGGCTTTATTAGCAATGTAAGCTGCTTTGATTTGAACAACGGCTTTGTAGATATTACAGCGTATGGCGGATCATTGCCTTACACTTATACCTGGTCAACACAACAGTCTACCGAAGATATTGGTGGCTTGGATGGCGGAACTTATTTTGTAACGGTTACCGATGCGCACGGCTGCTCGGTGGTTTCGCTTTACATTGTAGCTGAACCGGCACAGTTAACCCTTGATATTACGGGAACTGATGCTACCTGCTTCGGCAGTTCAAACGGAACGCTTACTTCCTTACCGGGTGGTGGTTCAAGACCATACGAATACCTATGGGATGATTTCAATACCGATTCGTTACGCACGGGAGTACCGGCAGGTTGCTATTCGTTATTGTTGACCGATTCTAACGGTTGCCATTTAGTAGATAGCATTTGTATAAGCGAGCCTACCGAAATTGCTATTACCGGCATTGTAAACAACGCTAACTGCTTTAACGCAGCAACCGGTGGAGTAGACATTTCGGTAACCGGTGGCACACCAGGCTATACTTATTTCTGGACTAACGGCTCTACCTTCCAAGACCTTGTAGTGGTTTCTGCAGGGCCTTATACCGTTTCGGTAACTGATGCTAACGCGTGCGAAAAAACGGCCGACTTTACCATTACGCAACCGCAGGAAATTAACCTGACCCTGCTCACGAACAAGCCAACCTGTTCGGGTGCCAGCAACGGAAGTGTTTCGGTGGTAGCTATACAGGGTATTACACCTTACACGTATTCGTGGAACACAACACCTGCACAAACCACTGCTACTGCTTCTGACCTTTTTGCAGGAAGCTATACAGTTACGGTAACAGATGCCAACGGTTGTACTTCGGCAGCTACCGAAACACTGGTAGGCCCTACACCTATTGTAGTTACTACAGTAGCCACCGGCAGCAAGTGCTTTAATTCTTCTACAGGTATAGTAGCAACTACCGTTACCGGTGGCTTGCCTCCTTATGTGTTCCAGTTGAATGGTGCTACACAGGACAGCAGCACCTTCTACGGTTTAGCACCGGGCCACTATGTTATTTTAGTTACCGATGCCAACAGCTGTATGGGAACAAGCTCGTTCGATATTGCTTCGCCAGGTCAGATAGATGTTGACCTAACCGCTACCGAGCAACTGATACTTACCGGTATGTATACACAGTTGATAGCTACCGCTACTTCTACCACACCAATTATCGGTTATATGTGGAGTCCGGATTCGCTGATGGATTACAGCATTTGCGGTGACCCTGCCAATTGCCCTAACCCTTACGCAGCACCGCGCATTTCTACCATATTTACCGTAACGGTAATGAATGCCGATTCGTGCACCGCATCAGATACTATCACCATCTATGTAAGCAACGAGCTTTCAGCGTTTATTCCTTCGGCATTTACACCTAACGGTGACGGATTGAACGACCGCTTTGAGTTTGATATACTTGGTGCTACCAACTTAGATGTATCTATCTATAACCGTTGGGGAGAACGAGTGTTTGTTGATGGAGCACAGCCAAACGGCATTACCGGTACCAACGGATGGGACGGAAATGTGGACGGCAAGTATGCACCGGATGATACTTACGTTTGGAAACTTACCGTAACATACTTTGACGGAGTAAAACGTGATTACACCAATACGGTTACTATTATGAGATAAACCCCTAAATCCCCTGAAGGGGACTTAAGAGGCAGTAAATACAAAGTCCCGCGAGTAATCGCGGGACTTTTTTGTTTAACCCCATTTAGGCTAAGCCTGCAAGGGGCAAGCGATGGCAACACTTCTCTTATACATCAATTTCTATTTCCCAGCTACCGTTCATACCCGAACCATTATGAATGTTTAATTCAGGAAAAGTGCCCAGTTGAAAATCGCCAATTACTTTTTCTAACACGGCACCGCTGGTTACCGTAAACTGCGGTGCGGGCGGACCGGGCAAATCGGCAGGGCCGTTGGCCGAATAAAAAGTGAGGATAAGCGGAACAGACGAAGTATTCTTTAACCGGATAACTGTTTCTGCCCCTGCATCTAAATCTGGTGCCAGTGCGTTAAAGTTTACTACCTGGCCGGCATTAATATCTCCGTTTACTATCACCGGTTCATTGCCACCGGTATCGCGCAGTAAGCTAAGGTCAAAATAACGCTCCACTTCTAGCAGGTTATGACGGTGAATAAACAAGAGCTGACCAAGCACTCCCATCAATTCTTCCGACAATATTATGCGCTGATTTTCGCGCAGGTCGCTCAATTGCCCTAAAGCACCTTCACCGGTTTGTTGTACCAAACGTGCACCTAATGCTGCATTGTAAAAACTGGTTACCTGAGTATTGGCAGTTGCCAGTGCAGGGTCGGCTGCGGTTTTCAATTTGAGCGTACCAAGAGCCTCTAAACGTTTTTCATACGTACCGCTTAAAAACGGTGTGCGCTTGTTAGGAAAAATAGCAGTTTCTTCTGTGCTGTCTTCAATATAAACCGCACGTATTAAACTTTCCCATTGGCGCAACTTCAACGGCATTTGGTCTAAGTATTCTTCAAAGCCAAGAGTTTTACCCGCATACTCACCACTCTTTACCCCGTATTGCTGGTCAAGGTCGCGGTAGGCAAAAAATACCGGTTCGTAAATTAAAATAATAGCTGCAATAGCAGGGTTGACTTCCTCTGCTTTTAGTTTAGCGTGAGTATCGGTTGATAGACTCAGCATTTTCACATGGCTGGTGTGAGTGTTCGATTCGAAGGTATTTATTCTATACCTCCATGGTGCTAACAGTGTCATAAAAAATTGTTTTGTTGATGTAGCATTGTTGCATGTAATACCTGTTGTTTGTTTGTATGATGCACTGATAACGCAAAAGGTTTACTGGATATTATGTGCTTTTACATTTTTTAGAAAATATGACAATTCCATGACAAATCTCCTGTAACCGGTTAACAATTTTAACGAATGGAGTACTCCCTTTACCTCCGTATGACATACGGAGGTAAAGGGAATACTAAGATCACCAACGTAAAGGTTACGGATGTGTTTGGAGAGCAGAAATACTTGCCGTAAGAGTTGCGGAGGTAATAAGAGAACAGAAATACCTGCCGTAAGAGCTACGGAGGCAATTGCAGAACAGAAATACTTAGCGTAAGAGCTACGGAGGTAATTGGAGAACGGAAATACTTGCCGTAAAAGTTACGGAAGCAATAAGAGAACGGAAATAATTGCCGTAATAGTTACAGAGTCTGTAGGGGAACTCTGAAACAAAAGCGTCATTGCGAGGCTTTGCGAAGCAATCTCCATATCATGTTGGGGATTGCTTCGGTTGCAGAGCCAACCTCGCAATGACGCTTTTATTTGTTATTGTTTTTATTTCTACTTTTAAAACACAAACACACCACCCATGAAGAGATTTTTACTTGCACTTTTTATTGTGGTGGGTTCGCTTGGCTTAAAGGCGCAGTGGGTGCTAATACCTGATAATAGTTTTGGAAATTGGTTAAATGCACATGGCTATTCGGCTTGTCTCCAAGGCAGCAGTATCACGTTTTGGGAAATGGATACTACATGTCCAGCTTTACTTACCCAAATAAATTTAGACTGTAGTTTTGGAAATATCGATGATATTGAAGGAATAAAGTTTTTCCGGAATTTAAAGACCCTAAAATGCAAACACAACAATTTAAATTATATACCGTTGCTGCCAGACAGTTTATTGTACCTAGAATGCGGCACAAATCAAATTCAAAGTTTTGTTTCCCCGTTGCCGAAGCAATTGGCCACGTTAATATGTTTGTATAACCCACTTTATTTGCTCCCTATTTTGCCGGACAGCTTAAAAGAGCTGAATTGCTCCTACACAAACGTTCACCCATTGCCACCCCTGCCAAATGGTATTACTAAACTGCTTTGTGCCAGTTGCCAGCTTAGTACATTACCTAACCTGCCCGAAGGAATAACATTTTTAGACTGTAGCTCTAATAATATTACTTCTTTACCCCCGCTGCCAATCAGTTTGACCGAATTTAATTGCTACGGCAATCATCTCACTTATTTCCCTCCTCTTCCTGGTGGATTAAAGAAGTTGTATTGCAGCTTTAATTCTCTCAATAATATACCTGAGTTACCTGATACCCTTCAATGGTTCGATTGTTCTTATAATCCTCAACTTTCGTGTTTACCTCACCTAACCAAAATAGATACCTTTTACTTTGGTGCTAGCAACATTACCTGTTTGCCTAATTATCCTGAAAGCAATTTTTTTAGTGCTCCATCTCTTTCTACAGTTCCTCTTTGCGATATTTTTAATACTAATGGTTGTAGTGTTTATTGGAACATCAGTGGTGAGGTTTATTTAGATCAAAACTTCAATTGTTTGCACGATGGCACAGAAACTTACTTTACCAATGCAAAAGTATTATTGTATAAAAACGGCAATCTTGTTGAACAATCGAATTTGTTTGGGGGAACCTATTCCTTTGTAACAGACTCGGGTCAATACACATGCATGTTGGATACAACTCACTTACCTTTCTCAGTTTCTTGCCCTGATTTAGGTTATTATACTTCTTTAATTACAGACTTAGATTCAACCGATGCCTACCGCGACTTTGGCTTGCATTGTAAACCCGGTTTTGATTTGGTTGCGCAGAGTATGTTAGGTGGGTTCAGACCTGGACTTATTCATTTTGTGAAAATAGAAGTAGGCGAATTAGGTAATTTCTATGGAATCAATTGTGCTATTGATATCAGTGGTAGCGTTGTAGTTGTAATAAACGGGCCTGCTCATTATGTATCGCCAGAGCCTGGAGCACTAATGCCCACCACTGTTGTGGGTAATACAATAACTTGGAATGTAAGTGATTTCGGATTAGTCAATTTATTTTCTGATTTTAATATTATGGTGCAAACAGATACTACTGCTCACATAGGCAATAAAATCTGCTTTACCGTTTCAGTTACTCCAACCGTTGGAGATAATAACCCTGCTAATAATACGCTTACGCATTGCTTTACTGTTGTCGGTTCTTTCGACCCCAACATAAAAGAAGTTTATCCTATTGCAGATATTGACACAGCGCAAGAGTGGCTTACCTACACCATTCACTTCCAAAACACCGGCACTGCCGAAGCGCAGCATATTTATGTAGATGATACTTTAGATACAGATTTAGATGCAGGCAGTTTTCAATTGCTGGCTTACAGCCACCAACCCCTAGTGCAGATAAAACAAAATGCCGTGCGTTTTAACTTCCCTAACATTAATTTACCAGACAGCACCACCAACGAACCCGCAAGCCACGGCTACGTGCAATACAAAATAAAACTGAAAGAGAACTTACCGGTAGGCACAACCATAAATAACACCGCCTTTATTTATTTCGATTTTAATGCACCGGTGGTTACTAATACAACAAACAATACTATTACTACTACAACGGCTGTTAGTGAAATCAGAAATCAGAAATCAGAAATCAGATTGTTTCCTAACCCAACTAACACTATCCTAAACATTCAAACCGAAAACTTCAATCCGCTGTTTATTACCATAAGCGATATAAACGGCAGAAAAATAAGCGAGCAGAAATACGCTCCACAAATAGATGTAAGCACACTTACCTCCGGCATTTACTTTATAGAATTAAAGGGCAATGATGCCATTGCCCGCAAGCGGTTTGTGAAGATGTAGAGCAAATACAACCACCCCCTGCCCCCCCCCAGCGGGGGAGAAGTGAGCCTTTCACAAAACAACTACACATAATAATAGAAGGGCGGCTGTTTGTCCTCCGCTGGCGGAGGTGTCCCGCAGCTTTGTGCGGGGCGGAGGTGGTGGCTGTTAGCTGCTCCATCTTATTTACCCCCACACAAAAGCCATAGTAAAAATGCGAAAGCCACCAATTGATTTATAAATTCAATTTAGAATCGTTGACGTAGTTCTCCTTCAAACTACTATTTTTTTCAGGAATTCATTTTAAATACATACGCTATGTTTAAAGTCCTGTTTATAGTTTTCGCCTTTGGCGCACCGGAGCAAGAATATGATGCCGTGCAACGGTACAATGACAGTTTACTTATATACAACACCTACCAAGGCCAGGCGCAGATGCTTAAGAGCATGAAAGAAACCGACCGCCAGGCATGGTATAAGCGCGAAGCCTATGCCGATAGCCTGACTGCCTGCGCCAAAATGCGATTGAAAAGATATAACCACGAATCGTACAAGCCAAACGATGTTTTCGAAAGTCAGGGTTTCGGCATTTCATATCTATATCCGCGCCCCAGCACAATAGATTATGAAACAGCACCGGCATTTGCCAAAGCATCTGCCCCCAATTATCGCTTTATAGTTTACGATAAGCAAACACATTTTCAAATAACCGAAAACCTTGGCAAAGTAATTCCATATATAAAGAAGCTGATATTCGATAAAGGCAGGCTATTGTATATAGAGAAACTAAACCCTGTTACTTTCGAAAAGCTGTAAATTTTTTCTCCTCCGCTGGCGGAGGTGTCCCGCGGCTTTGAGCGGGACGGAGGTGGTGGCTGCTTACCTCTGGCTACATCCAACCACAGATATTCCACCTATTCCAAAAAAATATTTGGAACTCTGAATCTAAATTCTACTTTTGCGTTCCCTTTTTAAAAACGTACGGTTGGGAATCGTACAAAAACATTTAAAATGAGTACAGCAAAATACACTCCGCGCTTAGCGAAGCGCTATAAGGATGAAATTACATCCGCTTTAGTAAAACAGTTCAGCTACACCTCTGTAATGCAGGTTCCGCGTTTAACCAAGATTTGTTTAAATCAAGGTGTAAACGGAGCAAACACCGATAAAAAATTAGTGGATATTGCTGTGGTTGAAATGACTTCAATTGCCGGTCAAAAGGCAGTTGCTTCTCACGCCAAGAAAGCGATTTCGAACTTCAAACTCCGCGAAGGTATGCCAATTGGCACCCGCGTTACTTTACGTGCAGAAAGAATGTATGAGTTCTTAGACCGTTTGGTTTCTGTATCTCTTCCGCGCGTTCGTGACTTTAAAGGCATTAGCCCGAAAGGTTTTGACGGCCGTGGTAATTATACTATGGGTATTAAGGAGCAAATCATTTTCCCTGAAATGGAAATTGATAAAGTAACTCGTATTCAGGGTATGGACATTACGTTTGTAACCACTGCCAAGAGTGACGAAGAAGCACTTGCATTGCTTTCAGCACTGGGAATGCCTTTCAAGAAACCGGAAGTAAAAGAAGCTAAATAAAAACCACTTAATACTAATACAAGATGGCAAAGAAATCAGTAGAAGCTCGTCAACGCAAAAGAGAACGCTTAGTTGCAAAATTTGCAGACAAACGTGCCGCATTAAAAGCAGCAGGCGAATGGGAATTGTTAGATAAACTTCCGAAGAACAGCTCGAAAGTTCGTTTACGCAACCGTTGCGGCTTAACAGGCAGAGGAAGAGGATATATCCGCATGTGGGGTGTATCGCGTATCAAATTCCGCGACTTAGCCAGCGAAGGAAAAATTCCGGGAATCACAAAATCATCTTGGTAAACCCCTAAATCCCCTAAAGGGGACTTGAATACAAATTAAAAACAAGAATTAAAAAGCAATAAAATGGTTATCGATCCAATTTCAGATTTTCTTACCAGAGTAAGAAACGCACAACAAGCCGGTCATCGCATCGTTGAAATTCCTTCTTCTAAAACGAAGCAAAGAATTACAGAGATTTTGTATGAGCATGGTTATATCCTCAAATACAAATTTGAAGATACTGCCGACAACCAAGGGGTAATTAAAATTGCCTTAAAGTTTGATGCAACAAGCAAGGCTCCGGTTATCAAAAATCTGAAAAGAATCTCTACTCCTGGTTTGCGTCAGTATGCAGGCAAAGGCGAATTGCCGCGCGTATTAAGTGGATTGGGAATTGCTATCATCTCCACTTCAAAAGGAGTAATGACAGAAAAACAAGCAAGAGAATTAGGAATTGGAGGTGAAGTATTGTGCGAAATATTCTAAAACAAAAAACTAAAATTGAGGGTTTTGTATTTCAATCCAAAATCTAAAATTTAAAATCTAAAATTTCGATTATGTCACGTATAGGCAGAGCACCAATAGAACTTCCGAAAAATGTATCGGTTGAAGTATTGGGAGGAAACGTAGTAAAAGTAAAAGGTCCAAAGGGCGAATTGTTTCAAACAATGGATCCGGATATTACTATTCAGATAGAAGGTTCTACTTTAAATGTAGTAAGACCAACAGAACAAAAACGTCACAAAGCTCTTCACGGAACTTACCGCGCGTTGATTGGTAACATGGTTACGGGTGTTTCTACAGGTTATGTAAAACAAATGGAACTGGTAGGTGTGGGTTTCCGTGCCGATGTTGCTAAGCAGGTTGTTACATTGAGCGTAGGTTATTCTCACCCTGTAGTTGTTTTGTTACCGGAAGAAATTAAAGCATCTGCTAAACAGGATAAAGGTCAGAACCCGATTGTAACCTTAGAGTGCAGCGATAAAGATTTGTTGGGTTTAGTTTGCGCTAAAATACGCTCTATCCGTAAGCCAGAACCATACAAAGGAAAAGGTATCAAGTTCGTAGGTGAGCAATTAAGAAGAAAAGCTGGTAAATCAGCCGCTAAGAAATAAGAATAGTTAATAGAAATATTAAAGTTAAAAGTCATGGCAGTAACTAAAGAAGCAAGAAGAAAAAAAATCAGAAGCAGAATTCGCGGAAAAATAAGCGGAACTGCAGAGCGTCCAAGATTGAGCGTATACCGCAGCAATAAGGAAACGTATGTTCAGTTGATTGACGACACCGCAGGTGTAACGTTAGCTGCTGCATCTACCCGCGATAAAGATTTTACCCGCACCGGTACTAAGGGCGAACAAGGCAAAGCAGTAGGAACTGCATTGGCTAAAAAAGCTGCTGAGAAAGGAATTTCTGTAGTGGTATTCGACCGCGGTGGTTATTTATATCATGGCCGTGTTAAAGCAGTGGCTGAAGGCGCACGCGAAGGTGGTTTGAAATTCTAATTGATAAAAGCAATTCAATAAATAAAGCAAATGGCAAGATTAAACGTTCAAAAGCTTAAAGCAAGCGAACTCGAATTGAAAGAGAAAGTGGTAAACATCCGCAGAGTAACTAAGGTTACCAAGGGAGGTCGTACTTTCACCTTTTCAGCAACTGTAGTAGTTGGTAACGGCAACGGTATTGTTGGCGAAGGTCAAGGAAAAGCTCGTGAGGTGCAAGAGGCAATTCAAAAAGGTATTGATGATGCTAAGAAGAACTTAGTGAGCGTTCCGGTATTCAAAGGAACTATTCCTCACGTTCAATTCGGAAAATTCGGTGCAGCAAAAGTAATGTTGAAGCCGGCTTCTCAGGGAACAGGAGTAATTGCAGGAGGTTCAATGCGTGCTGTATTGGAGAGCGTAGGTATTAAAGATGTATTGGCAAAATCGCAAGGCGGTGCAAACCCGGCTAACGTAATCAAGGCAACTTTAGATGCTCTTAGCAAATTGCGCGACCCTTTCACTGTTTCAAGAAACAGAGGAGTATCTATGGAAAAAGTATTTAAAGGATAATTTTAAGAAGTTAGATAAATACAAACACAATGGCAAAGGTTAGAATCACAAAAACTAAAAGCACGATTGAAAAAGACGAGCGTCAGAAAAGAACCTGCACAGCTCTTGGCTTAAACAAAATCGGCTCAAGCAACGAAGTTGAACACACTCCGGCAATTGCAGGAATGATTCGTAAAGTTTCGCATTTAGTTAAGGTAGAAAACATTTAATAGTTTAGGTTAAATACAAGTAAAATGGAATTACATAATCTCACACCCGCTAAAGGTGCTATTGGCAGAAAGAAAAAAAGATTAGGTCGCGGACAGGGTTCTACCGATGGAGGAACAGCTTCGCGTGGTCATAAAGGAGCACAGTCGCGTTCAGGGTACTCGCAAAAGGCGGGCTTTGAAGGAGGTCAAATGCCTTTACAAAGAAGAATGCCGAAAATCGGTTTCACTAACTTCAGCCGTTTAGAATATACTGCCCTTAACTTAGGTAAAGTTCAGGAGCTGATTGACAAATACAGTTTGACAGAAATTACTGTTGCAGGTCTTCGCGAAAAAGGATTGTTGGGCAAAAGAGATTTAGTAAAAATACTCGGCACCGGTGAACTGAAAACTAAAGTGAACGTAAGCGTTCACGGTATCAGCGAATCTGCCAAAGCTAAAATCGAAGGACTCGGTGGCAGCGTAACCATTGAAAAGAAATAAGTTTTAAAATAAAAGAGTCCCGATAAACCATCGGGATTTTTCACTTAGAAAATACTATGAAGTTAATTCAGAAATTAAGAGAGATTTGGAGCATCGAAGAACTTCGCCAGCGGATTCTTCTTACCCTCGGATTGATTCTCATTTATCGCCTTGGAACTTACATTACCCTTCCGGGAATTGACCCAACCGCTTTAGATAATGTTTCAAGTCAGGGTTCAAGCGGTATCCTCGGCTTGGTGAACTTGTTTGCCGGAGGTGCGTTTGCACGTGCTTCTATTTTTGCATTGGGTATCATGCCTTATATCTCTGCTTCTATCGCTATCCAATTGTTGACTTTGGCAATTCCTTATTTCCAGAAGTTACAAAAAGAAGGTGAAAGCGGAAGAAGGGAACTTAATCAGTATACGCGTTTGCTGACTATTGTAGTTACTGTTTTCCAAGGTGCAGGTTACGTAGTTTATCTGCGTAATGCAGATGCATCTGCAGTTTTACCTAATTTGTCTCCGTTCTTGTTTTCTATTTCAACAGTTGTAGTACTTACTGCAGGAACATTATTTGTAATGTGGATGGGAGAAAGAATTACTGATAAAGGAATTGGTAACGGTATTTCGCTTATCATCATGATTGGTATCCTTGCCCGTTTCCCGGGTTCTATTCTTGAAGAATTTTTAGCACGCTCTACCAATGGAGGACTAATTGCTTTTGTAATTGAAATTGCCTTCTTAGTAGTGGTAATAGGTGCTTGTATTTTGTTGATTCAAGGAACCAGAAGAATTCCGGTGCAGTATGCAAAGCGCAATGTAGTACAAGGCGGAAAAATGATGCAGGCTGGTGGTGTTCGTCAATATCTTCCTTTGAAGCTAAATGCTTCGGGAGTTATGCCGATTATCTTTGCACAAGCTATTATGTTCTTGCCGGCAACTGTTGCGCAGTTCATTCCGGGCTTTGATGCAAACAGTAAATTTTTGATTGCTTTCAACGATATTAAATCTGTTCCTTACAACGCAACATACTTCTTTTTGATTGTTGCCTTTACTTATTTCTATACCGCCTTGATTGTAAACCCAACGCAAATTGCAGACGATTTAAAACGCAATAGCGGCTTTATTCCGGGTGTTAAGCCAGGCAAGAAAACAGAAGAGTTTATCGATTCAGTTATATCGCGTATTACTTTACCGGGCGCGGTGTTCTTAGGAATTGTAGCTATTATGCCTGCTATAGTTATGATATTTGATGTTAACCGTTCATTTGCTTTATTCTTTGGAGGTAGCTCCATTCTGATTATGGTGGGTGTTGTATTAGATACTCTTCAAACTATTGAAACTTATTTATTGAACCGTCACTACGATGGATTAACTTCATCGGGACGTATAAAAGGAAGACAAGGGCTTGCTTCGGCAAGTATGTAAAAAGAAAAACCCTTCTCTAAAACGAGAAGGGTTTTTTAGTTAAACTAAAAGCGCGTCATTGCGAGGGTGGGTTCGCTACGGAAACCTTTGCTCGCAATGACTAAACTGAAACATGGCAATCAAAATAAAAACACAAGAAGAAATTGAACTGATTCGCAAAAGCTGTGAGGTTCTTTCTTTGGCTTTAGCAGAAGTAATTAAAGCAGTAAAGCCGGGAATAAACGGATTGGAACTTGATAAGTTGGCTGACGAGTTTATTAAAGACCACGGAGGCAAACCTTCTTTTAAGGGTTATCACGGTTTTCCAAATGCGCTCTGCATTTCAATGAATGATGATGTGGTGCATGGTATTCCTACCAGTGTTGAATATAAAGATGGTGATATTATTTCTTTGGATTGTGGTGTGTTTATGAATGGTTACCATGGCGATATGGCTTATACTATTGGTATTGGAAATGTGAAGCCGGAAATTGTGCAGTTAATGCGCATTACAAAAGAGTCTTTGTTTCTGGGAATTCAATTTGCCACGCTTGGCAAACGCACCGGTGATATCGGCTTTGCCATTCAGGACTTTTGCGAAAGACAAAACCCATACAAATGCGTGCGTGAATTAGTAGGACACGGAATAGGAAAAACTTTGCATGAAGACCCGCAGGTTCCTAACTACGGACGTAAAGGTGATGGAGCAAAACTTCCTGAAAATTGTGTGATTGCTATTGAGCCCATGGTGAACCTTGGCAAGAAAGATGTTTATACAAAAAAAGATAACTGGACCATCGCCACACAGGATGGAACTACTTCTGTGCATTTTGAACACACCGTTGTTGTAAAACCGGTAAAGGCAGAAATACTTACCAGTTATGTAGCTATTGAAAAAGCAGTGGCTGAGAATGCGGAGTTGATAAAGATATAGAGAAGGGAAAACTGGGCGAGGTTGCCTTATAATGGTTTTTTTTGAAATACTTGGTAATTCGGTTTTTAATTTATATTTGCCAACGCTTTTTAAAAAAAGGAGCAATATTTTATAATCATTTTTTACAAACAATGAACATTTACGTAGCAAACATCAGCTTCCGCGCTTCGGAAGGAGATTTGAAAGATTTATTTCAGCAATTTGGAGAAGTATCTTCAGCTAAAATTGTAACCGATCGCGATAGCGGACGCAGCCGCGGTTTCGGCTTTGTAGAAATGCCGAACGATTCAGAAGGAGCAGCAGCTATTGCACAATTAAACGGCACTTCTTTTCAAGATCGCAATTTGGTAGTAAACGAAGCTCGTCCACCAAAACAATAAACCATTTTAAGTAACAAAAAGTAGAAAGCATTTCTTGTTTTCAAGGATGCTTTTTTGTTTTATAATTTTTTTTCTAACCGTTTTTTTTAATCATTTATTTTTTAAACAATGAACATTTACGTAGCAAACATCAGCTTCCGCGCATCGGAAGGTCAGTTGAAAGATCTTTTTCAACAATTCGGAGAAGTATCTTCAGCTAAAATCGTAACCGACCGTGAAACTGGTCGCAGCCGTGGTTTTGGTTTTGTAGAAATGCCGAACGATTCAGAAGGCAAACAAGCCATTGCCCAATTAAACGGCAACGACTTTGAAGGCAGAAACTTAGTAGTAAACGAGGCTCGCCCTTCAAACAAGTAAACAAACAGTAGTAAGTCATAGAACTGATTTATAACTAAACCCTTCCTGAAAAATCGGGAAGGGTTTTTTGTTTTAATTTTTTACCAAACCGCCCTCTACAAATTATCTGCCAACTATTTGGTACTTTGACCTCGAAAGCTATCTTTGCGCTCCGTTTTGCAAAACCGGTTCCAAAATATCAGTATAATAATGCTCATTTTACCAGTGTTTTAGTTCGTTTTTTAAGAACAAAAAGCACTCGCATTTGTATTTGTATTCAGGAGATTAGTTAACTATATCAATCAATGTTACCATGGCAGAAACACTGAAAAAAAACGCTGAAAGAATCAACTTCGGTAAAATTAAACTCCCTGACGAACAACCGGACCTTCTCGATATTCAGTTAGAAACTTATAAAGAGTTCGTTCAACTTGAAACTACTCCTGAAAACCGTAAGCACGAAGGCTTGCACACCGTATTCAGAGAGAACTTCCCAATCAGCGATACAAGAAACATTTTCGTTCTTGAATTCATCGATTATTTCGTTGACCCTCCAAGATATTCAATTGAAGAATGTATTGAAAGAGGTTTGACTTATTGCGTTCCGTTGAAAGCTAAGTTGAAACTTTCTTGTAACGACCCTGAGCACATCGATTTCAAAACCATCGTTCAGGATGTATTCTTAGGAAACATCCCTTACATGACTCCGAAAGGAACGTTCATTGTAAACGGTGCTGAGCGCGTTATCGTTTCGCAATTACACCGTAGCCCTGGCGTATTCTTCGGTCAGTCGATGCACCCGAACGGAACTAAAATCTATTCTGCGCGTGTTATTCCTTTCAAGGGAGCGTGGATGGAGTTTGCTACCGACATCAACAATGTAATGTATGCTTACATTGACCGTAAAAAGAAATTCCCTGTAACCATGTTGCTTCGTGCAGTTGGTTACGATACTGATAAAGATATCTTGACATTATTCGACCTGGCTGATGAAATTGAAGCCAGCAAGAAGAATGCATCAAAAGCAATAGGCAGAAGATTAGCTGCACGGGTTCTTAAAACATGGATGGAAGATTTCGTGGATGAGGATACCGGTGAAGTAGTTTCTATTGAGCGTAACGAAGTATTGTTAGAGCGCGATACCGTTATAGATGACGAGAACATCAATTTAATTATTGAGTCAGGAACAAAGAGCATTTTCGTTCACAAAGATGCCGTTGGTGCAGATTACTCTATCATCTTTAATACTCTTAATAAAGATACTTCGAACTCTGAAATCGAAGCGTTGAACCACATCTACAAACAATTACGTGGTTCAGAACCACCTGATGAAGAAACAGCACGTGGTATTATCGAAAAATTATTCTTCTCTGATAAGCGTTACGATTTAGGTGAAGTAGGCCGTTACAAAATCAATAAAAAGCTCGAGCTTGATATTGATATGGATACGAAAGTATTGACGAAGACCGATATCATTCACATTGTAAAATATCTCGTTAACCTTTCTAACCAGAAAGCTGAAATTGATGATATTGACCACTTGAGCAACAGACGTGTTCGTACAGTTGGAGAACAACTTTACACACAGTTCGGAGTTGGTCTTGCGCGTATGGCAAGAACTATCCGCGAGCGTATGAACGTTCGTGACAATGAAGTATTTACGCCGATCGATCTGATCAACGCCCGTACTTTATCATCAGTTATCAATTCATTCTTCGGTACATCGCAGCTATCACAGTTCCTCGATCAGACCAATCCGTTGTCAGAGATCACGCACAAGCGTCGTATCTCGGCGCTCGGACCCGGCGGTTTGAGCAGAGAGCGTGCAGGCTTTGAGGTTCGTGACGTACACTATAGCCATTATGGCCGTTTGTGTACCATCGAAACACCGGAAGGTCCGAACATT
>CANJLD010000039.1 GCA_947475165.1 Bacteroidota bacterium | reverse complement strand
GCGTTCTGCGCTTGATTTCGCGAACAAGACTGCTCGCACTTTGTTTCTTATCTTCCATTTTGTAGGATTTTTATTGATGATTAAATATCTCAAATCCCACATTAACTTTAACCCCTAATTAGTCCAGATTGTGCTGACAGTTTACAATTGTTCCATGCGCTGTATTTTAGTCCATCAAATACTTTATCATCATCACCGGTTCTATCTCCTAAAAATGTATACGCTTGTTCAGATATAGGTAGTGTTTCAACCGCTTTAGTTTTTTTCTGTGTAAAGCGTATGTAATATCCTTGCTCTTTTGAGTGTTGCACTTCACGCCAAAGTAATTTTTCTACATCCGACCAGCGCAAACCAGTTAGTGACGCAAATAAAAAAGCATTCTTAAGTAATGGCAGCGGGCAGTCGGTTGTTGATAGTTTTTTCAACTCGTCAAGAGTTAAATACTGTCGCTCAGGGTCAATAGCATTGATGCCTTCAACATTCGCGCTCGGGTCTTGATTTATGATTCCATCCCTAACCGCTTCTTTTAGCGCTGCTTTGAATTTGTTGAAATAAGAACATTGCGAATTAGCCCCTAATAGATTTTCGCTTGATGTTTTAGCGGTATGTTTTAAATAATCTCTAAACCCTGCAACCCATTTTTTGTCAATCTCTCCAAAACTAATGTCTGCCGGTGCGTAACGTTTTAAATGTAGCAAGACGCTTCCCCAATTTCCATAGTTACCGGCACTGTCTTTTCTTTTTTCAGTTAGTAGCTCAAAGTATTTTAGAAAACTTCCTTTTGTTTTAGCTTGGTTCATGAAACCATAAATGCCGTTTTGTATTTCAACCTGTCTTTTAGCACGAATGCTTTCTGCTAACGTCAGTGTTTCTTTATTTGTTTCTTTCTGCTCTTTGGTAAGTTTACCTTTCACCGGTTCCGGTATTAGATACAATTCCAAATATTCACAATGCCTGCGCCCCTTGTTATAAATGTCCAGATATAGGCTGGTCTTTTTTCCTTTCTTTCTGTTTCTTAATGTTACTGTCATAACCTAATTTTTAAAGAGTGATTCAATAGTTGATTTTTTAATAATGGTTCTTCTTCCAATTTTAGCTGCACTTATACTTCCACATTCAATCATCCGGTATATTGTCCACCGGCTTGCTCCTAATAACATGCATACTTCCTGAATGCTCAAAAATTCCTTTTCATTAACCACAGGGTTATAAGGCTTCTCGTTGTTTTCCTTCTCGATTGCAGTCTGTATTTTTTCCTCCCTCTTGCGTTTCTTATAATTCCTCTGGGAGCATTCATGAGAGCAACACTTTGTAGAAACTGTTCTCGCAATGAAGTTTGCCCCGCATTGCTTACATACTTTGTCTATCTGAATAAAACTGGTCATTGTAGCAGTTTGTAGCCTTGTGTAGCGTCATGTAGCTTGATGTAGCATCATTTCGCCTTTGTGCTTTTTCTGTTGCCCGGCAACACAGGGCAACAAATTATGGCAACATTTGGGCAACAAAAATAGGCATAAAAAAGGACATTGGGCAACAAAAAAAAGAAAACAAAAGCGCTGTATGCCTTGTAAATACTAATGGGAGGATAAAAAATGAAACTTAGTTACTTTCCGATACAAAACTTGGAAAAAATGTTTCCTAGTATTTCATCGTTTGTCACTTCTCCAGATATTTCTCCGAGATATTCTAAGGCACGTTTAATATCCAAAGCAACCAACTCACCGGTGTTCTGATTTTCTATTCCTGTTTTTACTTCATT
The DNA here is from genome assembly GCA_947475165.1 of Bacteroidota bacterium. Lineage (GTDB taxonomy): Bacteria > Bacteroidota > Bacteroidia > Chitinophagales > LD1 > Bog-950. Next base: position 21,076 of record CANJLD010000039.1, on the reverse strand, counting down.
CAACGCAACATTTGCTTTTATCAATGCTTCGTAATGGCGCGTATTAGTAACAACAGTTGTGTCCGGTTGAAGATTAGACGTAGCCAATTGATATAATTTTTCTTTCATCAACGGAATATTGTAATGAGTGTTAGCGGAAATGAAAAGAAGATGGGGAAGATTTTTTTGCGACTCTTCAATCACTTTATAAAATGGTGCGGTTGCCTGCCATTTAGCTTTGTCAATTTTATTGCCTACAATAATTCCGCTAAAACCGAGCAGCTCCAGCTCATGAATATCTTTAACTAACTCTTTGGGAGTTGTTGAATTTACATCAAACAGGTAAATGTAAATGGAGCTTTGTTTCAATTTCTCCATTGTTTTTTCTACTCCTAACTTTTCAATTACATCTTCAGTAGTTCTTATTCCTGCGGTATCAATAAACCGGAATTGAATACCGTTAATGTTGAACACTTCTTCAATAGTATCGCGTGTGGTACCGGGAATTTCTGAAACAATTGCCCGCTCCTCATTCAGCAATGCATTCAGCAAAGTTGATTTACCGGCATTCGGTTTACCGGCAATTACCGTGTTCACTCCGTTCTTGATTACGTTGCCCAGTCGGAAAGATTCTATCAGCGGATTGAGTTTTGATTGAATAGTGTCAATCAACTCAATCAATTTTTTTCTATCGGCAAACTCCACATCTTCTTCGCCAAAATCTAATTCGAGTTCAATTAGCGAAGCAAAGTTGACGAGTTCGGTGCGCAGAATTTTTATGTCGTGCGAAAACCCACCGCGCATTTGCTTTAAGGCTAAATCGAGAGATGCAGAAGAATTGGAAGCAATTAAATCTGCCACGGCTTCGGCTTGGCTCAAATCAATTCTGCCGTTCATAAATGCGCGAAGTGTAAACTCACCGGGCTTAGCGGAGCGCGCTCCGTTTTGAATAAGCAATCGCAAAATTTGCTCAGCAATAAAAGGTGAACCGTGACAAGAAATTTCCACCACATCTTCAGTAGTAAAACTTTTTGGTGCGCAGAAAAGGCTCACCATTACTTCGTCAATTATTTTTTCACAATCAACAATATGCCCGTAATGAATAGTGTGCGATAGCTGCTTGGCTAAGTTTTTCCCTTTAAAAACTTTACCGGTAATTTCAATCGCGCTGCTACCGGATAAACGAATAACACCAATGGCACCAACGCCTTGCGGAGTAGCAAGGGCTACAATCGTATCGTTGTTCATCATGAGCCCAACGGTCTTACTTCCACTAAATCGCCATCTATATAGGTAGGGCATTCCTTCGCAATTTCAACTGCCGCTTGTAAATCTCTGGCTTCAACAATATAATAACCGCCAACGCCTTCGCGCACATCGCGTATTGGCTCTACAATCAAATCACCATTTATCATTTCAATTAATCGTCCATCGCTGGCAATTCCGTTGCCGCTTTTAAAAATTCCGCGTTCCGAAAGTTCATGCGCCCATTTCATATGTGCCTGTATAATTTTATCCAGTTGATCTTTCTGCATCGGATATTTAGATAGGTCTTCGCGGATAAGAAGTATAAACTGTGCCATAGCTATGAGTTTTGCCCAAAAGTAAGTAAGAAAGTTTAACGGCTAAAAACATTTTTATCTTTCGTGTTCATTTAAATAATTGATATGAAATTTTTTCCCCTCTTCTTTTTAGTCTTTATTGCTGCAAAAAGCTTTTCGCAGAATTTGCCCAAAGGCATGACGAATGAGGAGAAACTTTTTCTTCCGCAGTATCAAATTCCGTTTCACGATTTTTCCGACAGAAGTTATTCTCCGTTTTTTGCTCCGCCTAGTTCACCGGTGCGTGTAGCGGCTGAATGGGAAGAAGCGCAAGGCTACCTGGTAACCTGGACAAGCTACACAAGTATGCTGCGCGAAATTGTGCGTTACGGAAAACAGGAATGCCGCATGTATATAGTAACCGGTAATGCCAATAACGTAATTACCGATTTGCAGAACAACGGAATAGATACCTCCAACATTACTTTCTTAAATGCCCCTTACAACAGCGTTTGGTGCCGCGACTATGGACAGAATTCGGTTTACTTTAACAAGGTTGATTCACTTGCATTTGTAGATTGGATTTACAATCGTCCGCGGCCTAAAGATGATACCATCCCAGAGAGTCTCGCGCGCAATCTTCAGATTCCCGTTTATCACACCACACAGCCACCTTACGATTTGGTGAACACCGGTGGCAACTGGATGAGCGATGGCATGGGAACCGCATTTGCCTCTAAACTTATTTTAGATGATAACAAAACCAGCGGAGGCTTTGGGGTAAACCATACCGAAGCACAAATAGATACCATCATTAAAACCTTTATGGGTATCGAACGGTATGTAAAAATGGAAACCCTTCCTTATGATGGCATTCATCACATTGACATGCATATGAAATTGCTGGACGAAGAAACACTGCTTGTTGGTGAATACCCTACCGGTGTGGCAGATGGTCCGCAGATAGAAGCGAACCTTCAGTATATTCTTGCCAATTACAAAACTCCTTTTGGCACTGATTACAGGGTCATCCGTATGCCCATGCCTTCCGATAACGGGCAATGGCCGAGCGGAAGCGGAGATTACCTGACTTATACCAATGCTTCGTTCATCAACAAAACGATTATTGTTCCTACTTACAATATTGCTGCCGATACAACAGCATTGCGAATTTGGCGCGAAGCCTGTCCCGGGTATAAAGTAGTAGGCATTAATTCCTCTTCAAGCATTCCGGCCTCCGGTGCGCTGCATTGTATTACGCACGAAATTGGTGTAAGCGACCCGCTGCTGATTACGCACGAACGGCTGCGCGATACATACAACACCACTAACCCTTACATGGTGGCTGCAAAAATTCACCACCGGTCGGGCATTCAGTCGGCTACACTTTATTATACCACCGATACAACTCAGCCTTATCAGAGCGTTTCGATGTTTGATGTTTTTGGCGACCATTACGAAGCAAACTTTCCTGCGCAACCTGCCGGTACCGAAGTTTTCTATTACATACAAGCGCAGGCAACTTCGGGCAAGCAGCAAGTGCGCCCCATTGTAGCACCCACCGGTTTCTACAACTTTCATGTTTTAGGGGTAACAGATTTAAAGCAGGAAATCAGAAATCAGAAATCAGAAGTTGGAGATATATTTCCGAACCCATCGCGCGGCATTACCTGCATGCCGGTTACTGCTTCTTCTGCCGAAAAAATTTCGATTGAATGTGTGAATATATTGGGCGAAAAAATTCAAACCGTATTTGAAGGCGAAGCAAAAGCAGGCGACAACAAATATTTCATCAACACTGCTTCCTTTTCTTCGGGTGTTTATTTTATTCATTTCAAAATTGCTGAATCCGAAACCATCAAGCGCTTAGTGGTGAAATGAGTTTGCCTTTGAATGCTACTTCTAAAACCTAAAATCTAAAAATGAAGATACTGATGGTTTGCCTCGGCAACATCTGCCGCTCCCCTATCGCCCACGGTTTACTAAAACACAAAGCCGATGCACTTGGGCTTAAATGGGAAATTGATTCTGCCGGAACCAGCGACTGGCACGAAGGCGAACTGCCCAACGAAAAATCTATCAAGGTAATGCTTCAACACGGCATTGATATCAACTATCAGCGAAGCCGTCCGCTGCGCAGAAAAGATATGGAACACTTCGAAATAATATATGTAATGGACAGCAGCAATTACAAAGATGTTACCGATATGGCGAAGAGCGAGCACGAAATTTCGAAAGTGCATTTAATAATGAACGAAGTAAACCCCGGCAAAAACCAACCTGTGCCCGACCCCTGGAGCCTCACCGAAAAGCATTACGAAGAGGTTTACGAAATGCTTGATGAAGCTACGGATAAGATTATTGACAAGTATGCCATATAATTAGTGGGAGCGAAACCTGAATTTCGGAAGATTTATGTTGCGGAGTCTTGAAAAAGCACATAAATCTTCAAAAAATCGTGTTTTTGGCCTAAAATCATCGTTTTTATGCCTTTTAGTAAAATCTTCATGTAGTCAAATCCAATCTTCATGTTCCCAAACGCTCTCTTTATGTAGCCAAATCCAATCTTAATGTTCCCAAATGCTCTCTTCATGTAGCCAAATCCAATCTTCATGTTCCCAAACGCTCTCTTCATGTAGCCAAATCCAATCTTCATGTTCCCAAATGCTCTCTTCATGTAGCCAAATCCAATCTTCATGCTCCCAAATGCTCTCTTCATGTAGCCAAATCCAATCTTCATGCTCCCAAACGCTCTCTTCATGTAGCCAAATCAAGGCTTCGCGGACCTAAATTGGTGGCGAAATAAAAAACGTCATTCCTTTCTTTTATGCGATTGAACACAGAAACTTATTTTAGCCGCACATGAGTGAAGTGAAAAAGATAAAACCCTCTTTAAGCAAAGGCACGCGCGATTTTCTGCCCAGCGAGGTAGCCAAGCGCAATTACATTTTCGATACTATTAAAACTGTTTTTCGCAAATACGGTTTTGAAGAAATTGAAACACCTGCTATTGAGCGTTTAGAAACCCTCACCGGTAAGTATGGTGAGGAAGGCGATAAGTTGTTGTTTAAGATTTTGAATTCGGGAGATTATCTTTCAGAAGTTAGAAATCAGAAATCAGAAATCAGAGAGTTAGACCCGAAAGAAATTACACCTCTTATAGCCGAGAAGGGTTTGCGCTACGACCTCACTGTTCCGCTCGCACGTTATGTAGTGCAGCATCAGGAAAATTTAGCTTTCCCATTCAAGCGTTTTCATATCGGTCCGGTTTGGCGGGCAGATAGACCACAAAAAGGACGCTACCAGGAATTTTACCAATGCGATGCAGATATTATAGGAAGCATTTCATTATTTAACGAAGTAGAGCTGACGAAAATTTATACCGAAGCATTTTCTAAGCTTGGCTTGAAAACCACTATCCGGGTTAACAACCGCAAAATTCTGGAAGCCATTGCTGAGTATGCCAATTGTAAAGAACTGCTTACTCAAATAACTGTGGTAATTGACAAGCTGGATAAAATAGGAATGGATGGCGTAAAGAATGAATTGGGCAAACTAAATCTTTCTGGCGAACAGCAGGAGAAAATTTATTCTCTGCTTCAGGTAAAAACTGCCGGTGAACTTAAGCCTGCATTTTCTGCCATTGAAATTGGAAGAAAAGGAATTGATGAATTGAGTTTTGTGCTCGCTCATGCAGAGGCGAATGTTGTTTTTGATGTAACACTTGCCCGCGGGCTTAATTACTACACCGGCATCATCTGGGAAGCAGAGTGCAACGATGTAAAAATAGGAAGTATAGCCAGTGGCGGCCGCTACGACAACCTAACCGAAATGTTTGGCGGACAAAACATGAGTGGCGTAGGAATCAGTTTCGGTATCGAGCGCATTTATGATGTAATGGAAGAACTGAATTTGTTTCCCGAAGCCATTTCGCAGGGTGTTCAGGTTCTTTTCGTTCCTCGCGATATCAGCGTAGAAGAATTTGCTTTTCAGCAAGTCCAAAAACTGCGCGATGCAGGCATTTCTGCCGAAATTTTTCTGGGCAACGTAAAAAAGCAGAAACAATTCACTTATGCCGAGCAGAAAAACATTGCTTATCTGGTAGAAGTTGGCGACAACGAAAAAAACACGGAAGTATTCCGCCTGCGCAACGCCAAAACCCGTGACACACAAAACGATATTTCGCTGGAAGAAATTATCCGGCAATTGTCGTAAATATCTTCCCTCTGCAACCAAAACAAATCCTGCTTTGTTATTATTACGTAGTTAATATGTAACAAATGCTTGACATTGGTTTTAATTAAATCTACCTTGTTTATAATTAAACAAACAATCAGTTTTTCTGTTTAATTTTATATGAGTATGAAAAAGGTTTCGGTTGTTTCTTTACTGCTTTTTGTTTTGGTACTGCATACATTTGCAGTAGGCAAAAGAGAAGTAACGCTTCGCCTTACCGAAACATCCACTTTCATATTTGATGAAACCACTGTTTACCTTGACTTAGGTACGTCACCATTTAATTCTACTGAAGACGGACAGAAAATTTTCGATACATCTTCTTCTGCACCTTTAATTTATTCGTTTAGCAGCGATAACGTTTCATGTTTTTCTAACAGCTACGGAAACTTAGTGCCAAACACGATTATTCCGCTGGGCTTCAAGGTAAGCGGAAACGGCTTTTATAGTATCAGAGCTTCGCTGATTGATAATTTCGACCCCGCTTCTATCATTCGGTTAGAGGATAGAAAGCTGGGTGTGTTTTACGATTTGCGTCAGGGCAATTATAACATCACCATTAATCAGGCAACACAGGATGATGCAAGATTTTTTCTGCATGTTTCCACTCCGCCTGTTATCACTGTAACTTCCGCTCACTGTAATAACGATGACGGAGCCATCACAGTAGCACCTGATTTGAGCGTTCGTTGGTCATCAGTTACTTTTTATGACGATAGCTTTAATCTGATTGTTTCCTATAATAATGTAACAACCAATGTAGGCTACGGTAGTTTTTCTTTCGGTGATTATAATGTAGTGTTCGCCCTTGGCAATTACACCACCATTAAACCGGTTTATGTAGATGGCGAAAGCGTATCTGTTGAGGTATCGGCTACTACTACACATACAAGTGTCGGTCAGCCTGTGCAGTTTTTTGCCGCGGCTACTAACACCACCAATTATCTTTGGGATTTTGGCGAAGGCAGTCAGATAGGCGGCATTGTCAATCCCACTTTTTCGTTCGACCAAGCGGGTGTTTACGATGTAACCGTTGTTTGTTCTAATGCATACGGTTGCTCTTACACGCAACACATAACCATCATAGTAGATGAAGCGACCTCTCTTGCACCGGTGGCAGAAGAAGGCATATCGGTAACGGCTCAAAATAAAAACCTGAACGTAATATTCAGCAAGCCGCTTGAAAGCAATTACAATCTTCAGGTATTCAATTCCGTTGGTCAGCAGTTTCTTTCCGCTCCGCTTACTAAAGGCGCAAACACCATTGACTTAAGCCATCTTGCTTCGGGTGTTTACATTGCACACCTGTCGAATGAGCAAGGTGCTTTCTCTAAAAAAATAGTCCTCCAGTAGTTTATTACTCGCTTGTTTCTTTTCTTGGCAGAAGAAATACATTTGACTTGCACAAGTTGAAACTGTATGAGCAAATTCAAAATTACCAATCAACCTATCTCCTTAGATGACCTTCGCGACTTTCTTTCATCAAACAGTACTATTGAACTGAGCGATGAATCGAAAAGCAAAATTAATTCATGTCGTAAATTTTTGGAGAAGAAAATAGCTGAACCCGGTGCGCGTTACTATGGCATCAACACCGGCTTTGGTGCTTTATGCGATGTTGAAATTCCAAACGACCAACTTGAACAACTACAAGAGAACTTAGTAATGAGCCACGCCTGCGGCATGGGCGATGAAGTAAAAACAGAAGTGGTAAGGCTTATGATATTGCTCAAAATAAAAGGGCTTGCTCAGGGGCATTCAGGAGTTACGGTAGAAACTGTAGAGAAACTGACTGAACTTTTTAATGCTGATGTATTGCCCGTTATATGGGAAGTTGGTTCACTCGGGGCAAGTGGTGATTTAGCTCCGTTGGCGCATCTTACGCTTCCTCTTATCGGGATGGGAAGCGTTCGACATAAAGGGGAAAAGAAAAATACAGAAGATGTTTTAAAGGAGTTGAAAATTTCTCCAGTAAAACTGAAGGCGAAGGAAGGATTAGCTCTTTTAAATGGAACGCAGTTTATGAGCGCGTGGGGATGTTATTCTTTGATGGAAGCCGAGCGCGTTGCAAGACTTTCCGACTTTACTGCAGCAATCTCCGTAGACGCTTTTGATGCGCAAACCAATCCTTTTCATCCCGCAATTCAGCGAGTGCGCAATCATCAGGGGCAAATTGAAAGCGCGCAAAATGTTTTACAGTTTTTAGAAGGGAGCAAAATTGCACAACAGCAAAAAGAAAATATTCAGGACCCATATTCCTTCCGCTGTGTGCCGCAAGTGCATGGCGCAGTGAAATATGCGGTGGCGCAAGTACGCGATGTTTTTGAAAGAGAAATAAATGCGGTGACAGATAACCCGCTTATTTTCGAGGATGAAAATTTGATTTTGAGTGGAGGAAATTTTCATGGTGAGCCACTGGCAATTGCATTAGATTATTTGGGAATTGCGATGAGTGAACTCGCCAGTATTTCTGAGCGCAGAACTTTTCAGTTGATTTCAGGCAAAAGAAATCTACCTAAATTTTTAGTAGAAGATTCTGGATTGAACTCCGGTTTAATGATTCCGCAATACACCGCTGCTTCTATTGTTTCTATGAATAAACAACTCGCCACACCGGCAAGTGTAGACACAATTACCAGCAGTGATGGGCAAGAAGACCATGTAAGCATGGGTGCAAATGCCGCTGTAAAAACTTACAAGATTGTCTACAACATCGAAAAAGTTTTGGCAATAGAATTTATGACGGCTATGCAGGCACTCGATTTTCGCAAACCTTTAAAGAGTTCGCCATTGATTGAAAAAGTAAAATCAGATTACAGAAAGATTGTTCCGTTCTACGACAAAGACCGTGTCATTTATGACGATATACAGGTAACGGTTGACTTTATGCGCGGCATAAAAATCTAAATCAGGTAATGTTTTTTTATTGTATCGAGATGGTGCCCATTGTGATAAATAGTGAAGTAAGCCAACTCACGTACCGTGAGCAATCCTAAAATGGGATGCGAAATTTGATACTGGTCTAATTGTTCATCGCTCCACTTTTTATCAATAGAACTTATCAATTTATCTCCTTCGCGTTTTAGCTTTTCATTCAGTTCGGCTTTTTTGTACCTGGCTTTCTTCGGCACATACACTCCTGAGGCCACTGCTCCTTCCTGTAATTTGTTATGGTAATTATCTACAATCTTGCTGAAGCCGTGCGATGTGCGGCTGGGCTTGCCATAAAGCAATACCGGAATAAATTTAGGAAGAGTAAACACCAACGAAGTCATTTTGGTAGCCTGCACTAAATGCGAAATGTTTTCAGCGGTTGTCCACTTGTTTTCTTTTGAAACATTATACAATTCATCCTGAACCGATGAAGATACAGCAATCAGGGAATCGAAACTTCCGTTCAGCTCTGCAATAATTTCGTCTTTTGATTTTCGCATATTGCAATTTAGGTATTATTCAAAACTTTCTCACAGCACTTCCACAGTTTTTCGGCAGTTAAATCCCAACTGAATTTCTTGATTTGAATTTTCTCTTTTTCAATCAATGAATTTCGAAGAGATGAATCATCAAAAAATTTTCTAATTGCCCGTGAAATTTCTTCTATGGAATTAGGATTCACTAACAACGCAGCATCACCCGCAACTTCGGGCATGGACGTAACATTAGATGTAATTATGGGAACATGGCAACTCATGGCTTCTACAATCGGAATTCCGAAACCCTCAAACAATGAAACATAAATCATTGCAAAAGCACTTGCCACGATTTCGCCTAATTCATTTGGCGAAACATGACCGAGAAATTTCACTTCATTTTTAAATTTCATTTGCTGATGTGCTTCTTCAACTTCTGCAAAATCCCATGCTTTTCTTCCCACAATCAATAACTGGTAATCGGAATTCGTTTCTGTTTTAAATTTCTCAAATGCCAATAAAAGGTTCTTTACATTTTTGCGTGGGTGAATAGAACCCACATAAACGAAATAGTTTTTGCTCTCCGAATATTTTTCTCTAACTCGTTTTTTTACATCCTCTGCTACCGACTGATATACTTCTTTCGCGCCATTGTATACTACATCAATTTTGTTCATAGGAACACGGTACTGGCTCATGATATCCTGTTTGGAAAATTCAGAAACCGTTGCAATCCGTTTTGCTTTTTCAGCAAAGCGCGGCATAAAATATTTGTAATAATATCTGGCGAGAAAAGAAACCTGATTCGGGAAATGCTCAAAAGCTAAATCATGCATTACCAATACTTGCGAAATTTCAGTTTGCAAACATCCATAACCATCGGTCGAGAGAAATAAATCGGGCTTATTTTTATTCAGCCATCGTGCTACAGAAATTTCGAACCACCAGTACCATAAAAAAGGATGACGTGCTTGCGGAAACAGCACCACCGGTTTTACGTTTTCAGAAAAAATAAATTCCGAATCAAAATTTCGGTCGAACAAAAAGTGGAAGTCGATTTCGGGATGCGCTTGTGTAATGCGCTTTAGCGATTCATAAGTGAACAGTCCTATGCCTTCTAATTTGTTTTTAATCAGAAAACGAGTATTGACAGCTATGGCTTTTCGTTTGCTCACACGACAATAATATTACTTTTAAGCGTTGTAGTTCACGATGCGTAGAAAATTTGCCACCAACCTTATTTTTCTTTTTGCGGCTAACCTTTTGGTGAAGCCGTTTTGGATTTTCGGCATTGACCGTGTGGTACAAAACAACGTAGGTGCAGAAGTGTATGGAACTTACTTTGCCGTTTTTAATTACTCATTTATTCTTTCCATTTTTCTTGATTTCGGTATCAATAATTTCAACAACCGCGCAGTTTCCAGAAACAGTAATCGTTCGGGTGAGTATTTGCTGAATCTTTTAATGCTCAAATTATTTTTGGCATTCATCTATTTTGCTTTCACATTTGTTACAGCGCTTTCAACCGGTTATAGCGAACTGCAAATGAAGATGCTTGTGTTTCTCGCGCTGAATCAAATTCTCCTATCAGCTATCCTGTATTTCAGAAGCAATATTGCTGCGCTTCAGCTATTCAAAACAGATTCTATAGTTTCTATTCTCGACCGGTTACTGACCATTGTTTTTTGTTTAGTACTGCTCTACTCCGCAGCATTTAAAGATTCATTCAGCATTTTATATTTCATCTATGCGCAAACGCTTGCGCTATTTATTACAGCACTAATTGCATTTGCCATTGTTTTTCAGAAAACGATTCTGAAAATCCATATCTGGAAACTAAAATTTACCAAACTGATTTTGCTGAAAAGTTTTCCGTTTGCACTTCTCGCTTTACTAATGGGAATCTATTACCGCATTGATGGGGTAATGATTGAGCGCATGTTGCCCGATGGCGCACACGAAGCAGGAATTTATGCAGCCTCTTTTCGTTTGCTTGATGCGCTGAATATGTTCGGCTATCTCTTCGCCACTTTGTTGTTGCCCATGTTTGCAGGAATGATTCGGAGAAAGGAGAATGTAAATCAATTGGTGAAATTCAGTTCGGAGTTAATGCTGGTAATGGCGGTTATTGCGGGAGTAAATTGCTATTTCTTCCGAAATGAAATTATGCACTTGCTGTATCAGGATTCAAATACTTACTGGGCAGAGATTTTTGGTTGGCTGATGTTGAATTTTATTCCTATGAGCAGCATTTACGTTTTTGGAACATTGCTTACAGCTAAAGGAAGTTTAAAAATTTTGAATTACATCGCGTTTAGCGGGATGATTATAAATGTTGTGTTGAATTTATTTTTGATTCCGGATTACGGTGCTTTAGGCGCAACATTTGCAACGCTCTTCACGCAACTTTTCGTAGCTATCGTTCATATCTGGGCTGCTAATAGACAATTCAAGTTTGGTTACGAATGGAAAGATTTTTTCAAGCTTTCTGCTTTTACAATTATTTGTGTGCTTGCATTATTTGTCATTAAGCTTTCGCCTTACAACTGGATAATGAATTTTGTATTTGCATTAAGTGTTTGTTTGTTTGCTGCAATAGTTACAAAACTGATTCCGGTTCAACAGGTTTTGGCTCTCATCAAATCAAAAACTGCCTCTTAAATTATTTTACATTTGCCCGCCCTAAAAATTAAAACATGGATAAAGAATTCAATCTTTTAGTTGCTATCAGAATCATTTTAAAATGGAAGAAGCAAATCCTGATTCTTACTGTTGCTTCTGGAATTATTGCTGCGGTTTTTTCTGTTTTTGTAATGGATGAATGGTTTTTTTCTTACTCCAAGTTCTATCCTACCAATCAAGCTTTGTCTGACCGCTCTGCCATTTTCGGTAACGAAACAAAAGTTGATTACTATGGAGATAAAGCCGATGTGAATCGTGTGCTTACCATTGCCAATTCAATTCCTGTAATTGACTTTGTTATTGATTCGTTTAAACTGGCAGAACATTATTATGTGAGCAAAGACAAAAAATATTGGAAAACGATTGTGCGGAAAAAATTTGAAAAAAATTATGAAGCGATAAAAACCGAACATGATGCGGTTCAGGTTTCGGTTTATGATACCGACCCGAAAATTGCTGCTGCTATTGTAAATGCAGTAGTAAGAAAAGTAGATGAGTTGAACAAACAGCACGTTATCGAATCAAAGCAAAAGGTATATGATGCGGTAGGTGCACAGGCAGCTAACCTACAAGATGATGTTACTTCTTATATAGATACTTTAGCCGCTTTAGGAGAACACTATAAAATAAAAGTGTCAACAGGTGCCGATGGAACTGTGCTTGTAGACGGTGGCGATTATAGAGCTGTGCAGTTGTATAAATCAATTTTGGCAAAACAAACCAATGCTGCTCGCGAATTAAATAATCTCACTAACATCAAAGGGCAATTAAGTGTTTCATTGCAGAATAACGAAACTTCGCTCTATGTTTTAGAGACAGCCTTTGCTTCTGATAGAAGAGAAAAACCAGTTCGTTCGTTGGTTGTAATTATCACAGTTTTACTTACCGGCTTTGTTTCGTTAATAGGCGTTTTGCTGATTGAACAAATTCGCGAAATAAAATCTCAATTGTAAAATTGAATCGCTCGATTGACAAAACAGAATTAGGTGCATTTGCATTTCTTGGAATTGCAACCATTGTTTCTGTACTCGCAGCTTTTAAAACAGAACTTTATTATCTCGCTTTAATTCCTTTCGGGCTGATGATTGCTTACATGGCGGTCATCAATTTTAAGGTGTTGTATTTTTTTCTTCTCGCAGTCATTCCTGTTTCTATTGAATGCTCTTTTTCAGGCTCGCTTGCTACCGATTTGCCTGATGAACCTTTAATGATTGGATTGATGCTGGTTACCTTCATTTTCCTGCTCACTAATTATAAATCGCTGCCCACAGGTTTCTTTGGAAATTTTTTAATCGTAGCACTTGTTATTCATTTGTTCTGGATTTTTATGTGTGCCGTTAACTCGGTACATTTTGTGGTATCGCTGAAAGTTTTTTTTGCGAAGGTGTGGTATGTGACCACGTTCAGTTTTTTAACTGCTATCGTTCTAAAAACAAAAGAAGATTTGAAGAAAGCATTCTGGTGCATATTCATTCCTCTTACCTTGCTCATAGTTCAGGTAATTGTGCGCCACGCCTTGCAAGGCTTTTCGTTCGATGAAATCAACAAGCCGATGACTCCGTTTTTTCGCAATCATGTGAACTACGCGGCTATCCTTTCCATTTTCTTTCCGTACATTCTGTGGGCGCGCGGTCAATATGCTAAAAGAAGTTTCGCGCGAAGAATACTTACTCTTTCTGCATTGCTGTATGTTGTTGCCATTTATCTTTCCTACACACGTACCTGTTACCTCGCGTTACTTTTAATTGCACCGGTATACTTTGTAATTATAAACAAACTGATGAAACCTGCATTGGTTGTTGTCACCATTGGTGCAACAATTTTGGTGACGTATCTTTTTACGAGCAATAATTATTTGAAGTACGCGCCCGATTTTCAGGAAACAATTATTCATGATGAATTTGGGGCGCATCTTTCCTCAACATTTGAAGGGAAAGATGTTTCGAGCATGGAGCGTGTTTACCGGTGGGTGGCAGCAACGCGAATGTTTAAGGAGCATCCGTATATGGGTTTTGGCCCAGGGAATTTTTACCCGTATTATAAAAGTTATACGCTTTCAAGTTTTGAAACTTATGTTAGCGATAATCCAGAGCGTTCAACAGCGCATAATTATCTTTTGCTGTTGTTAGCTGAACAAGGAACTATTGGTCTTGCCATTTTTATTTTTCTCACAGCGGTAATATTTATTTACGGAGAGAAAGTGTACCACCGAATTAAAAATGATGACGACAAAAAAATAGCGATTATGCTATTGCTGGTGTTATCGATGGTGTATGTAAATTTAACCTTGAGCGATATGCTCGAAACAGATAAAGTTGGGCCTTTCTTTTTTTTCTGTATTGCCTTACTTGCCGCAGTTGATATTAGAAACCGAAAACTACTTAAAGCGCATAGTTAAAAGCGTGATGTCATCATCAAAATCGGTGTCTTGCATAAACGCAATAACGTGGTCGAGCAGTTTTGTATTGAATTCATCTAAGCCAAGATTCTGATTGTTTTCCATGAAGGCAATAATGCCTTCTATATCATAAAGCTTTCCATCGTTGTTTACCGCCTCGGAAAGTCCGTCTGTAAAATTTACAAGGACTGCACCGGGTTCAACAGTTACTTCTCCGTGATTGATGTAAGGCAAGGTTTCAAACATTCCGAGAATAGTGCAACCGGTATCCAGCAACTGAATTTCTCCGTTGGTTTGTAGAATAGATGGATTGTGTCCGGCATTTACGTATTGGAGCAACCGAGTTTGATAATTGTAAGTGCCAACGAAAAGCGTAATAAATTTTTCGCCTTTCGTAATTTCCAAAACTTTTGTGTTCAGCACATCAATAAACTGCTGAAACGATTGTTTGCGCGTTAAAAGAATGCGCATGTTGGCTTGAAAATTCGCCATCAAAATTGCAGCGGCAATTCCCTTGCCCGAAATATCGCTGATGCAAAAACCAATTTCATTTTCGTTAATAGGAATAAAATCGTAGTAGTCGCCTCCAATGTTTTTGTGTGGTTTGTAAAACGCTGCGGCTTCTATTCGTTCGTTGTTCGGTAACTCAGAAGGAACGAGCATGTTCTGCATAGCAGCAGCCAGTTTCAATTCCTTCTGCATTACCAATTGGTCAATTTGAGTCTTCACCAATTTTTCGCTTTCGTTTGCCACAACAATTACATTAGTAATGGTTTGAATAAATTTTAGCTTCTCTTCTTTGGTATCGTTCTGCTCATTTCCAAAAGGTCCAATCAAAGCAAAACCAATGGCTTCTTTTTTATGGGTAACGGGGATAAGAAATTCAAAATCTTTCAGCACTTCATCTTTAATGGCAGCCACTGGTGTGGTAAAAGTGAAGAGTGAAAATTTTACAGCTACATCGTAATTGGTCACCGCAATTGGTAAATCGGCAGG
Source organism: Bacteroidota bacterium (assembly GCA_947475165.1). Classification (GTDB taxonomy): domain Bacteria; phylum Bacteroidota; class Bacteroidia; order Chitinophagales; family LD1; genus Bog-950. The sequence goes on along the minus strand of CANJLD010000039.1, from coordinate 5,834 downwards.
GGTAATGCAGAGCCAGGTGTCGCCAACTTCTTTAATGTAGAGCGCAACGCGGGTTACACCGAGATGTGCGCGCAAAATATTTTCGTAGATGCGCGAAAGTGCGGTGATAGGCATATTGTTGTTTACCGCACGCGTAATTTCAAGAAGCGAATCAATTTGCTGTTGCTTTACTGCCAGCAAACGCTCAGTAGAAGTTAGCCGCTTCTTTAAAAAATCTAATTCGGAAAATTGTGGTTGCGGGTCTGCCATGGTTAAAATTACAAACTGAATTTACGATTTAAAATTAATCTAACTGTCCTTTTACATCAAGCGCATCGCGCAAACCATTGCCGACTAAATTAAATGCCAACACTAATAACATAATTGCAAGCCCCGGAAACAATGCGAGATATGCTTTGCTGGTATCAATAAAATCTTTGTATTCATTCAGCATACTTCCCCAACTTGGTGCCGGTGGCTGAATGCCAAGACCGATATAACTTAAACCGCTCTCTACCAAAATTGCACTGGCAAAGTTTGAACAGGCAACAACAATAATTGGTCCGAGAATGTTTGGCAGAATATGTTTGAAAATTATTCGCGCGTTGCTGAAACCTAAACTTTGTGCTGCGCTTACATATTCCATTTCGCGAAGCGAAAGAAACTGTCCGCGAACGATGCGCGCAGTTTCAACCCACATGGTTAAACCAACGGCAATAAAAATCATCACCAGTTTGTTTTCAATCAAACTTCCTGCGCTGATATATAAACCCATGGCGAGAAGAAGTGTGGGAATACTCCAGAAAACATTGATAACCCACATAATAATTTCGTCCACCCAACTGCGGAAGTAACCGGCAAGTGCGCCAAGAAAAATTCCGATGAAAAGAGAAATAGCAACAGAAATTAAACCAACCGAAAGTGAAACGCGAACTCCAATCAACAAACGCGAAAGAATATCTCTACCGAATTTATCTGTGCCAAGCAAAAAATGTCTGATGGTGATGAATTCGCTTTCAAAATATTTTTCATTCACAAAATCAGCTTTGCCTCCGGATAAATCAAACAACGAAATCTTCTTTTGTTCTGCTTTGAAATTTCTGCCTTTGTATTCGGTGTAAGAAACGCTATCGCCTTCCAGCTTATAATTCAGCACCGGAATAGGCTCGTAGTTTTTAATAAATCCGTTCATCATTCCGTCAAACACATTCGATGATCGTCCGCTTTCTCTTTTCTTTTTTAAAATTTTAATGCCGAAACCGGGTGCGTGAGTTTCTAATTGCAACACCTGCTCATTACCCGATGGAGAATTATCAGGAGAAACCACATACGCAAATACGGATAACAAAAATGCCAACACAATAACTACAAGCCCGAGCATAGCACTTTTGTTGCGCTTTAATCTGCGCCATGCTTTTTGATTAAGAGAAGTTGATTTAATTTCTTTAGCCACGAATTACACGAATTTCTTTTTTGCCTTTCTGTATTAAGTCCCCCTTTTGTATCATCCCGATTTTTTCGGGAAGGGCATTTAGGGGTTATTTAATTTTTCTATCCTTCCATCTATATCTTCCTGTCAAACTCAAAGGACCAATTACTATTACATACAACACGTAAAAAACTTCGATGATTGGTAAAAGTAAAAGCATATACCATTTGCGGAAGAAAATGGTAACAGGAATATTGAACAGCAAATCGGCAAACAATTTTGTGCCACCAACAACTGCCAATGGCAGCCAACTGAATTCGCTTAGTGGAAATGTAAAGCATAACGCCACAATAATAAAGATGTTGAAGAGGTAGGCGAAGTAAAGCACTATGGTTACTTTAAAATCGCTGAAGCCGGTTGACTTTGAAATCCAGCGGATGCGCTGCAAGATAAATTTGCCTAAGCCCCTTTCGGGCTTAGTGAAAACGCAAGCATCGTAATTTTTTACAAAGCCAACACTTTCAGGATAACGCTCATTTATTTTGTGCATCAGAAAAACATCATCACCGGTGGGCACATCATGGTTGCCTTTAAAGCCTTCTACTTCATGAAAGGTTTGTTTGGCATACATCAAGTTGGCACCATTGCACATGGTTAGGAAGTTATTGCGAAGCGTGGCTCCCGTTATTCCAATCAAATTCATTACATCTAACTGTTGGAAAATCTGCAAGGGGAAATAAGCGGGCTTCATCATCACCGGTCCGGTAAGCAATTTGAATTCGTTTTGCTGATAACAACTCACCATTGAACTCAACCAGTTTTCGTTCATGGTGCAATCGCCATCGGTAGTAATAATCAAATCGCCTTTGGCGTTTTTAATGCCGAGTGCAATTGCTTTTTTCTTGTTCGGCACATATTCTCCCGGATTGCCGAGATACTGCATCAGATTAAGCACCGTCAGGTTTTCTCCTTCAATTTCGCGTGCAAAACGTAAAGTGGGGTCGGTAGAATAGTCATCCACCATTACCACTTCAAATAAATCTTTAGGATAGTTCTGTTTGAAAATGCTTTCTAAACACGCCTTAATATTCTCGCTCTCATTACGGGTAGGAATAACTATCGAAACAAAAGGAAGGTCTTTCCCTGTTGTCTGTTGTCCGTTGTCTATTGACTGTTTCAAACGAAGCCAACCCACCAAAAAATACATCACCAAAGTGAGGTAGAGAGCGGCAAAAACTATAGAAACAATAAGCAGTGGAGAAAAACTCATAAGAAAGAAAGCGCGAATATGCAATTGCAAAACAAAATGTGAGGGAGTAAATACCCACATTTCGCTGATAATTTAATTCCTTTATTTCTTATTGGGCAGAGTCGCTAATTCCTCTCCTTTCCTATATTCGCCCCCCGACCGTAAGACACAATCGATTTTTGCATTTCAATCTAAAATCCAAAAATTTAAAATCTAAAATTCAAGAAGGAATGCCACGCAATCCAAACGTACACCACACCCTCATCATCGGCTCGGGACCTATTGTTATCGGACAAGCATGTGAGTTTGATTACTCCGGTTCGCAGGCTGCTCGCTCGCTTCGCGAAGAAGGAATTGAAGTAACGCTGCTCAATTCGAATCCGGCAACCATTATGACCGATCCGGTTGTAGCCGATAATGTTTACCTCGAACCAATTACGATTGAGAGCATCATCAAGATTCTTGACGAGCAAAAAACGCGCGGACATATAATTGATTCGGTCTTGCCGACAATGGGTGGGCAAACCGCTCTCAACCTTTGTATGGAAGCTTATGAGTTGGGGCTTTGGGAGAAATATAATGTTGCTGTTTTAGGTGCCGATTTTAAAGCGATTGAAAAAACTGAAGACCGTGAGCTATACCGCCAATGGATGATTGAATTAGGTATTGGAGTTTCTCCGGGCATTACCTGTAATTCTGTTTTAGAAGGGAAAGAAGCAGCGCAGAAAACAGGATTCCCCTTGGTGATTCGTCCTTCATTCACATTGGGTGGTTCGGGTGGTTCATTTGTTCACACTAAAGAAGAGTTTGATGAAAAGCTGCAGCGCGGTTTAGCCGCTTCGCCTACGCATGAAGTTCTTGTTGAGAAAGCTGTTCTCGGCTGGAAAGAATTTGAGCTAGAGGTAATGAAAGATATGGCGGGCAACTTTGTGGTGATATGCACTGTAGAGAATTTCGACCCGATGGGAATACATACCGGTGATTCGATTACCGTGGCACCGGCTATGACATTAAGCGATACCGCTTACCAGCGTATGCGCGATTATGCGAAGCGAATGATTTGCGATTTGCCAGGTTTTGCGGGTGGTTGCAATATCCAGTTTGCTATTGACCCGGTTACCGAAGACATTATTTCGATTGAAATGAATCCGCGTGTGTCGCGTTCTTCTGCGTTGGCGAGTAAAGCAACCGGTTACCCGATTGCGAAGATTGCCGCGAAGTTGGCGATTGGTTACAACCTAGATGAACTGAAAAATCAAATCACTAAAACCACTTCTGCGTTTTTTGAACCGGCATTAGATTATGTGATTGTAAAAATACCGCGCTGGAACTTCGATAAGTTTGCGGGCTGCGATGATACGCTTGGCTTGCAGATGAAAGCGGTGGGTGAAGTAATGGCAATAGGCAGAAGTTTTCAGGAAGCGTTGCAGAAGGCTTGTCAATCGTTAGAGAATAATCGTATCGGTTTAGGTGCTGATGGTAAGCAATGGGTGAACGTTAACGATATGATGGAAGGCATTAAGCATGCATCATGGGATAGACTGTTTAGAATTTACGATGCGTTGAAGCTTGGTGTGCCTATGAAAACTCTTCAAGATGTTACGCGCATTGACCCTTGGTTCTTAAATCAGATTGTTGAATTAGTTGACACCGAAAAGTCTCTTCGCAAAAAAACATTGAAGGATATTGGTGTAGATGAAATGTTTGAACTTAAAGAAAAAGGTTATTCCGATTTGCAACTGGCGCATTTGCTTAATGCTACGGAAGATGAAGTTTACTACTACCGCACAAAAGACTTAAACGTAAAGAGAATTTACAAACTGGTAGATACCTGCGCGGCAGAGTTCGAAGCATTGACTCCTTATTACTATTCTTCTTTCGAAAAAAAATCTGCAACGAGTACTGCTCTTGAAACAAACGAGAGTAAAGTTTCAGCCAAAAAGAAAGTGATAGTCTTGGGTTCGGGTCCAAACAGAATTGGACAGGGGATTGAATTTGATTATTGCTGTGTGCATGGGGTGTTGGCTATAAAGGAAGCAGGCTATGAAGCCATCATGATGAACTGCAATCCCGAGACTGTTTCTACCGACCCGGATATTGCCGACAAACTTTATTTCGAGCCGGTGTTTTGGGAGCATTTGCGTGAATTGATTGAACATGAAAAACCGGAAGGAGTTGTAGTGCAGCTTGGCGGACAAACCGCTTTGAAGCTTTCGAAGAATTTGCATGAGAACGGAATTAAAATTATCGGTTCGAGTTATGATGCCATGGATATTGCCGAAGACCGAGAGCGTTTCAGCGATATGTTGAAGAGTCTCGACATTCCTTATCCGCCTTATGCGGCTGCAAAGAATGCCGAGGAAGCATTGGAAGCCGCGCATTCTGTTGGTTATCCGGTGTTGGTTCGTCCTAGTTATGTGCTGGGCGGACAGCGGATGCGAATCGTAATCAACGATGAAGAGTTGACTGATGCTGTGTTGAAGATTCTGAAATTCTTCCCTGATAATAATATTCTGATTGATCACTTCCTCGACCGCGCGGAAGAAGCGGAGATAGATGCGATTTACGATGGCGAGCAGGTGGAGATTATGGGTGTGATGGAACACATTGAACCCGCAGGTATTCATAGTGGCGACAGCAATGCCATGTTGCCGCCATATAATTTGAGTGAAAATGTGCAGCACCAAATGCGCGATTACACACGCAGAATTGCCAAGGCGTTGGAAATTCGCGGGCTGATTAATATTCAGTTTGCCATTAAGAACGACAAAGTGTATGTAATTGAAGCGAACCCGCGCGCCAGCCGCACCACGCCATTTATCTGCAAGGCATACGGCATTCCGTATTTGAACTACGCTACCAAAATTATGTTGGGCGTGAATAAAATTAAAGACTTCACTTACTTTAAACGATTAGTTGGGTTTGCTATTAAAGAGCCTGTGTTCAGCTTCGATAAATTTCCCGGTGTGAGCCGCGAACTTGGACCCGAAATGAAAAGCACCGGTGAGGCTATCCGCTTTATCAAAGACTTATGGGACCCTTACTTCCGCGATTTGGTGAAGAAGAAGTCTATGTTCCTATCCCGATAAAAACAAGAACGTCCGAAGCTTTAAACCTTCGGACGTTCTTGTTTTGTTGATAGCGTCAGTTTATGGATAAGCAGCATAATGAATACTG
>CANJLD010000038.1 GCA_947475165.1 Bacteroidota bacterium | reverse complement strand
GGTGTAATTATTGAAACTATAGATGATACGGAGAGCGAACCGGCTCCACCTATACCGCCAATACCAACTCCGCCTGCACAAAACGACCCTAACTGGAAAAAACTGGATACCGACCAGAAAAGCCCTTACGAGGATACGCGCAAAAACAAAGACCACCATCCCGAAACGCGCTATTACCGTATGCGCTATACCGATAAAGACGGTAAAGCCATAGGGCTTTATTCAGAAATAATACAGGTGGTGGCGGAGATTTATTAAAAGAAGGAATTACGAAGCCCCGCTTTTTTGCGGGGCTTCTTTTTTAGAAAGAAAGTTATTTTTAAACTACACAAACCACAAACCCGTGAAAAAACTCTACACCCTCTTACTACTCCTTACCGCACATACTTTATTAAACGCACAAACCACCGGCTGGCAATGGCTGCAAAGCGGGGGCGGCTCGGGCTTTCCGGGTAGCTCCGGCAGTAACCCTGGCACTGATAGAATTCAAAGTAGTGCTTTTGATAAAGATGAAAATCTAATTGTTGGGGGCATGACCTCTTGGCAAGCAAAATTTGACACCATTAATTTTGGCAGCAGTGTAAATTGGGATAACCAAAATTTCTTTTTAAACAAGTACGATAAAAACGGAAACATACTTTGGTCAAGAGTAGGTGGCGGTGATGGTAATGATTTGATACAGGGATTAGATGTTGATGGTGCAGGTAATATTTACACATGGGGAATGTTGCAATCATCAGGTAATCCTGCCTATATATACAGTCCTGCTAAAGATACCGTGATTAACAGTGCATGTGCTTTCTTTTTTGCAAAATGGGACACTGGGGGCAATCTGACCTATATTAAAACATATCCTACTATCGGAGGATGGTCCAATAATAATGGAATGTTTAAACGGTTGAAAAATGGTCTTTTTCTTACCGTGCTTACAAGAGGGACAGGTTCCTCAAACATTGGTACCTATCCATTAATACCTAATAGCAGAAACTTTATTTTGTTGGATTCTCTTGGCGAGGTGGTAAAGGGTGCCGTAATTGATACCCTTACTTCAGCCCAAGGCGTATTATGCAAATTTGTAACTGATGAAAATGATAATATTTATTTCCCTTTTGCAAATGGATATCAAACCAGCATAAGTATTCTTTCTCATTCTTATACAGGTGTTAATACGCTTGGTAGTTTTCTTTTCAAAACGGATACTTCTTTTACTATCAAAGCCGCTAACTTAAATGGATACAATCAAGGGGCAACATCCAATTTGACATATTCGAACGGTTCATTGTATGGTAGCGGCAGAAATGCAGGAACTTCTTACTTTGAATGGGACACTGTGCCAGGCAGTTCTAGCCAATTAAAATATACAGCCTATAAAATAGATACTAATCTTCATTTGGTTTGGGTAAGCAGGCCTACTGTGCAACCAGCTAACCCAACCTGGGATGAAATCTATTGCGGGGCATCGAAAGACAATTTGTATCTCGGCTATCAACACCGAGGAACAGTAACATGGGATTCTGCTTCGCTAACCACACCTGCCAATACCTATAAAATGGCAGTGCTGAAACTGCGCACCTGCGATGGTGTTTGTGTAAAAGGAGAATTTGCGAGGGGTCAAACCACCAGTAAAGATTTATTTGAAAGCATAAAAACCGATACCGCAGGCAATGGTTATTTTATGGGCACTTACACGGGTAGCATAGGTACACCAACCGATAGCACCGTAGCTTTAGGCGGCACCAGCAGCCCCGATATGTTTATTTTAAAATGGGGCACGCCTAACAACAGCCCAATACCCACCGCACCGGTTAATGTGCTGGCAACCGCCACCGGTACCAACAGTGTGCTGCTTAGCTGGCAAAATACTACGGGTATACGCAAGGGCTTCCGTATTTTCCGCAGCCCCAACGGCACCACCGGCTGGGCGGCTATAGATACCACTGCCTCTACTGTTTACACCTATACAGATAATACCGTGCTGCCGCATACCGCTTACTGGTATAAGGTAACGTGCTACGCCACTTGTGGCGAGTCGCCTTACTCGGTTACAGATAGTGCGCTTACCTGGGCAGGCACCTGCCCGGCCACCGTTACCGCAGGCAGTGCTACTACGTTTTGCGCAGGCGGCAGTGTTACGCTTACCGCACCTGCCGGTTACAGTTATTTATGGAGCAACAGCGGCACCGGTGTAAGCATAACCGTAACCCAAAGCGGCACCTACACCGTAACCGTTACAGATAACAGCACCTGCACTACTACCAGCGCACCGCTAACGGTTACCGTATTGCCAAACGCCACCGGCAGCTTTAATGCAGCAATCTGCAATGGCAGCAGCTATACCTTTAACGGGCAAAACCTAACCGCCACCGGTAACTATAACGATACCCTGCAAGCCGCCAACGGCTGCGATAGTGTAATTACTTTACACCTTACCGTAAACAATGCCACCGGCTCTGCGCTTACGGTGGGTATATGCAGCGGCAACTCCTATTTGTTTAACGGGCAAAACCTTACCACCGGTGGGGTATATAAAGATACCCTAACCAACAGCAACAACTGCGATAGTATTATTACGCTTAACCTCACGGTAAACTCGGTTATTACCAGCAGTTTTAATGCGGCCATCTGCACCGGCAGCACTTACTTTTACAACGGGCAAAACTTATCAGTAGCAGGTAACTATAACGATACCCTAACCGCACAAGGCAATTGCGATAGCATTGTTACCCTACACCTTGCAGTAAACACCGCTAACGGCTCTGCATACAGCGCATCGGTTTGTAGCGGCAACTCTTATTCCTTCAATGGTCAATCTCTCACCACCGGTGGAGTTTATAAAGATACCCTCACCAACATAAACGGCTGCGACAGTATTATTACGCTTACACTCAGCATAAACTCTTTACCAAACCCAACCCTAACCTTAGCCGATAGCATTTGCAGCAACGCGGCAGCGTTTGCGCTCACTGGCAGTCCGGCAGGAGGCACCTATACCGGCACCGGTGTAGCCGGTGGTATGTTTACCCCGTCAACCACAGGCGCAAACATTATTACCTATACCTATACCGATGGCAACACCTGCATAAACAGCATAAGCGATACCATAATAGTTTACACCTGCCCCGATACCAACTGCCATGCCCTTTACACCCTTTACCCAGATACTGTAACGGCACATAACTGGTGGGCACTTAATCAGGCAACCGGCACCGGTGCTATAACTTACACCTGGTACTGGGGCGATGGCACCAACTCAACCGGTGCTTATCCTTCACATACTTATAGCACAGCAGGCAACTACAACATCTGCCTAAGCATAGCCGACAGCGCAGGCTGCACAGATACCTACTGCGATTCGTCTACCTACATTTATAAAAAAGATGCGGTGATAACCGTAAATGTGGTGGGTCAATTGCCAACAGGTATTGCTCAAATCCGCAATCCGAATTCCGCAATCCGCATTTATCCCAACCCCGCCAGCGACCAACTCAACATACAAATAGATGAAGCCCTTATTGGCGCACAACTAAACCTGTATGATGTAACCGGTAGCTTAATACAAAGCACACAATTACAAACTCAGCATTCAGCATTCAACACTCAACAATTCCCTTCCGGTGTTTACATAGCCGAGATAAACCCGCCTGCCGGACGGGCAGGAACCAAAGAGGCGAGTGTAAAGAAGCGTTGGGTGAAAATGTAAAAACAAAAAAGCCCTTCGCTAGCGCGAGGGGCTTTTTAATTACGCAAATGCTTTTATCGGTTTACCTTCTAAGTAGAGGGTGTCTGGGTCAAAGTCAATATTGTTTTGCCAAACTACGGTGCCGTATTCAGAGCGGGCAGTTGCAAAAAGAGCAACATTTTTCAAACTTTTAAACACACCGGTTTCCAAATATGGCTTTACATCAAAATATTTTTCCTCACCATTTTTAAAAACAATGCGTAGTGTGTAGTCGGCTTGTGCTGTTACTTTTTCAACTCTCGGGTTCATACGTTTTATTTAAGCGGGTCAATTTTAAAAACTTCATTTCCTTTTACGGCTAATTCCCAATTAGCCATTAGTTCATCCTGGTGTATTTCTATCCATGCTTTTACCAGCTTTAATTTACCTGCGGGTAGCTCGCCTTCCAAAACATCTCCATCGGGTATTCTTAAAACAATTTCAAACTCGCCATACTTTACATGAATATGCGGATGATTATGCTGTTTGGTATCCAGATAATACATGGTTACAATCAACCCATAAAACATAGAAATAACAGGCATAGTCGATTCTTTTTTACTGAACCAAAGATATTGATTTATTATTTAATGGCAGTTGTCCAAAAGCCGTCCTCTACCAATCAACTAATCAATCCTTATACAAATCAACTACCTGAGTTGCATAACGCTCCGTAATTACTTTGCGTTTAACTTTCATGGTAGGCGTTAACTCACCGGCTTCCACCGTCCATTCAGCGGCCAGCAAATGAAACTTCTTTACCTGTTCCCATTTGCCAAAATCCTGATTGTATTTTTCTACTTCTGCATTAATCAGGGCTTTAATTTTTTCGTTGCCTACAATTTGCTCGTTGGTGGTAAAAGTTTCTCCGTTTGCTTTTGCCCAATCGTGCAGGTTTAAAAACGAAGGAACAATAAGGGCAGAAATAAACTTCTTGTCATCGCCACCAACAACCATCATCTGCTCAATGTAGCGGCTCTCCTTCATTTTTTCTTCAATAACCTGCGGTGCCACATACTTACCGCCCGATGTTTTAAACAACTCCTTCTTACGGTCGGTTATTTTCAAAAATTTATTGCCGTGCTTTTCTACCCAGGTGCCTATATCACCGGTATGAAACCAGCCGTCTTTATCAATCACCTCAGCCGTTAAATCGGGGCGGTTGTAATAGCCCTTCATAATGTTTGCGCCACGGGCAAGAATCTCTCCGTCTTCAGCCAGTTTAATTTCCACATGCGGAATAGGTAAGCCTACCGCACCAATGCAGCGTTCTTTTTCATCTAACCGGTTGGCACAAAGCACCGGAGATGTTTCGGTTAAGCCGTAACCTTCCAGCACACTTATACCGGCAGCTGTAAACAGTTTAATCAGGCGCGGCTGCATGGCCGATGCACCGGTAACAATAAACTCCACATGTCCGCCTAAAGCTTCTTTCCATTTGCTAAAAACAAGTTTGCGTGCAATGTCCAACTGTAAATTATACCATAGGCTGTTGCCGCCACCCAACTCATATTTAGAACCCAAATCAATACTCCAGAAAAACAATTTGTGTTTGAAACCAGTGAGGTCGTTGCCCTTTGCCATAATTTTTTCATACACCTTTTCGAGCAGGCGCGGCACGGTGGTAAAGCAATACGGCTTTACTTCTTTCAGGTCCTCTCCTATTGTTTCAAGGCTTTGCGCATAATGAATATGAATACCAAAAGAGAGATAACTGTAAAACACCATGCGCTCAAAACTATGGTTAAGCGGAAGGAAACTCAGCGACTTTTCGCCATCAGTAAACGGAGTTACTTCCTGCACGCTCTTGATGTTGCTTACAATATTGCGGTGAGTAAGCATTACTCCCTTAGGGTTACCGGTGGTGCCGGAGGTATAAATAATGGTGGCTAAGTCTTCTTCGTTAATTGTTCTCTTCCGGTTCTCTATCTCACCGGTATTTACAGCCGAAAGAGCAGGCAGCGAATCCCAGAAATTATTGGCACCGGTCACCTTATCGAAAGTATAAATGCCTTTAAGCGAAGACACCTTGCCCATAAGCGGGCGCACTTTGTTGTAAATGCTTTCATCGCCCACAAAAGCGTATTGAATACCGGCATCGGCAAAAATAAATTCGTAGTCTTTCTCCGCTATAGTAGGATACATGGGCACATTGATTAAACCAATCTGCATACTGCCCATATCTGTAAAATTCCATTCGGGGCGGTTGACCGCTATAATGGCAATCTTGTCATCTTTCTTTAACCCCAGGCTTAGCAGCAACTGACTTACGCGGTTACAGTTGTCCTGTGTTTCTTTAAACGAATAGCTTTTCCATTGCTTATCAACCTTCGAAGCAATAAAAGGTGCATCGGCATGTTTTTCGATTTGCACGGTCAAAAAATCGAAGAGGCGTTTAATTTCCATAGCTGTATATTGTTTGTATTGCAAAATACAAAACGGATGGATTTGTCTAAATATTTTTTGCAGCGAAGTTGATGGCTCTTACAAATTGCCTACTCTTTTTACTTTAGCCCGCATGAATAAAACGGACTTAGTCAACCTCATTCATAAAAAGCAGTCTTTCCTCTGCGTTGGTCTCGATACCGACATTAACCTGATACCAAAGCATCTGCTTAAACATGCTGACCCTGTTTTCGAATTCAACAAAGCCATAATTGATGCCACGCACGATTTAGCTATTGGCTATAAACCAAATCTGGCTTTTTACGAAAGTATGGGATTGAAAGGCTGGGAAAGTTTGGAGAAGACAATGAAGTATCTGGAGCAGTTTAAAGATTCAATCTTTACCATTGCGGATGCTAAGCGCGGAGATATAGGCAACACTTCAAAAATGTATGCCAAAACATTTTTCGAGCAGCTGAATTTTGATTCGGTTACCGTAGCTCCATACATGGGCGAAGATTCAGTTACTCCGTTTCTGGAATACAAAAACAAATGGGTAATTCTGCTCGGACTAACCAGCAATAAAGGCAGCAGCGATTTTCAGTTTCTTGAAACCGGTGAAGGAAAACTATACGAGCAGGTAATTAAGAAAGCGCAGCAGTGGGCATCGCCTGAGCAGCTGATGTTTGTGATAGGAGCTACACATCCCGAAGAATTTAAAAACATACGCGCACTGGCACCGGATTACTTTTTTCTCGTTCCAGGGGTAGGCGCGCAAGGAGGCGATATGGAAAAAATTTGCCAAAACGGAATGAACAGCGAATGTGGTTTGATTATAAATTCTGCCCGCCAAATAATTTATGCATCGAAAGGCGAAGACTTTGCAGAAGCTGCACGTGCCAATGCTTTAGCCGTGCAAAGTGAAATGACAAAATATTTAACTGCTCTTTCTGCATAGGATTATTCTTATACATTTGGCTCTCTCAAAACATAAAACAAACATGAAAAAACTCACATCACTCGTTCTTTTAGGATTTATTTGTATTGGTTTGCTTTCAGCGCAGGATGCGTTTGATGTGCAAAGCCGCGTTTACAAAACTGCTTTAAAAAATTACGATTTACAGGCGGCTACTATTGCCCTTTACAATATGCAGGCACTTAAACCGGAAAGAACCGATTTGAACGATTCGCTTGCCTTGTTATATTTTGCTGGAGAGAGATATGCGCAAGCATATATTATTGGTGAAGAAATTTTGAAAACCAATCCGAAGAGAAACGACATTCTGGAGTTGGTAGCTGTTTCTAAGCAAAATCTCGGGCTTATAAAAGAAGCCTTAGCTGATTACGAAAAGCTATACAGCAACGAAAAATCAGTTTACTATTTATATCAAACTGCTACGCTTCAATATCAGTTAAAGAGATATGGTGAGTGCGTTGCCTCAATTGACCAGATTCTTGCCAGTGCCGATGCCGATAAGCAAAAAGTAACTATCCGTTTGCAACAAGGTTCACAAGAAGTAGCTATGAAAGCGGCTGCTTACAATGTAAAAGGTATTTGTGCGGTAGAATTAAACCAGGATGAAGCGGCTCGTCAAAATTTCATGAAAGCGATTGAACTGGCTCCTGATTTTGTATTGGCAAAAGGAAACTTAGAATCACTCAACAAAAAGAAAGGCGAAGCTAAACCGGTTACCCCTACGCCAAAAACTACTACCACTCCTGCTCCTAAAAAAACAAACTAATTAGGCATTGTTTAAAAAGCCGTTCCGCAGTATTGTAGGGCGGCTTTTTAGTTTCACCTCACCCCAGCCCTCTCCGAAGGAGAGGGAGAAAGTCTCCTCCTTCGGAGGAGATTTAGAGGAGGTGCAATAATTTCAATAGCATTGCGTTTATTAGCATCCAAATTAAAATCAGGTTGAAGCAGAAACTCCTTTTCATTGTTATTCTTTTTGCAGCTAAATTTTCCTCAGCACAAATTGGCGGAGAAAATACTTATGAGTTTCTTGCGCTTTCACCTTCTGCCCGCATTACAGGTTTAGGTGGCACCAACGTTTCTATTCTCGACCACGATTTAAGTATTCAGCTTTCTAATCCTGCCGCTCTCAATCCTAAGATGAGCAAACTTGTTTCGTTTGGCACGGTGGCTTATCCGGGTAAAATAAACTTTGGCAACGTAAACTATGCGCACAAATTCAAGATACCCGGCACCTTCGGTTTTGGTTTGCAATACATTGCTTATGGTAAGTTTAAAGAAACTGATGAAGCGGCTAACGTTATAGGAAGTTTCAATGCCGGTGAAATGAATATTTATGCCGGTTACGGTTATCAGTTCGGCAAAATATTTTCTGCCGGTGTAAATGCTAAGTTCATTTACTCGCAGTTAGCGCAATACAGTTCAATAGGCATGGCGGCAGATTTAGCGGTGATGATAAACGATACTGCGCATAACGTAACTGCAAGCATTGTGGCAAAGAATATTGGCGGGCAGTTCAAAACTTATAACAAAAGGGCCCGCGAACCTTTACCTTTTGATTTACAAGCCGGTTTATCTTTTGGGTTTAAGAACGTGCCGTTCCGTTTTCATCTCACCTTCCATAATCTTCAACGGTGGGACATTCGCTATACCGACCCGAATGATGTGCAACAGGATAATCTCTTTACCGATTCATCGGAGTTGAAAACTAAAAAATACATTGGCGATAAATTATTCCGCCACGTAATTATTGGTGTTGAGTTTAACATTAAAAAAGTAGTTCGCATTGATATTGCTTACAACCATCTTCGTCAGCAGGAGTTAAAATTAACAACTCGTAGAGGCGTTCCGGGCATATCGTTGGGCTTAGGCGTTCATGTTCGTCAGTTCGATTTTGCTTACGGGTTTCAGCCTTTGGCACAAGGGCAAACTATGCATCAGTTTACCTTCTCGGTAAACACGGCAGGTTTTATAAAAAAGAAAGCGACTCCTAAACAGGAAGGTCAAAAAATGTAGATGAAGACTTTTCTCACTACCGCTTTTCTGTTTATCACTGTTGCATTTTCTTCCTGCAAAAAAGACAACTCCACTCCTATTGATTTTTCTAAAATCACTGTTACCGATACTTCGTGTATTTATATAAGTGATGTAGACAATACGGATTGGACTTACGATGCTGTGTGGACAATACAAGAAAAATCATTCCTGAATTTTACAGACTCAATTGTAGTTACTGACAGCACCACCGGTTATGTTCAGCCTTCTGCTATTTGTGCAAATCCTAATGAAGGAGCTTTTACGCTCAGTATGAATACCGAAAAGCAATGTAAAATGAAATTGGTTTGTGTTAATACTGAAATGCAGGTGTTGTATTACGCCTCAAAAAAGTTCACCGGTGGACCAATTGCAACCGCTTACGATTTTCGCTCGAATACAGCCTTTCATAAAAATGAAAATTACCGTCTGTATTATGGTTTCTATAATTCAAAAGACTCGCTCTATTACAAAGGGCATGGCGATTTCAGAATAGAATAAATTGACAGTTCACAGTAAGAAGTTAACAGCTTTAGTTGTCTCCTTTATTTTTAGCTTTTAAATTTTTCTTTCTTCGCTTCTATGCAAGAGAAAAAGAAACTGCATCCCCTACTCGCTGTTTTCATTACCGTATTTATCGATTTACTCGGCATAGGAATTATCATACCGGTGTTTGCTCCGCTTATTATTGAAAACAAACATGGCATGATGCCACCGGAGATGACCGAAGCCGCGCGCAACATGATTTACGGAATTCTCACCGCTACATTTCCTTTCTTTCAATTCTTTGGTGCGCCCATCCTCGGAACCCTTGCCGACAAATACGGACGCAAAAAGATTCTTCAAATATCTCTTGTAGGAACTTTTGTTGGCTATGTGTTGTTTGCGTTTGCTATTCATTATCAAATTCTGTGGCTCTTATTTGTGGCGCGTGCCTTGCCGGGTTTTATGGGCGGCAATATTTCTATTGTTACTGCTGCACTGGCTGATATTTCTAAACCCGAAGAGAAAGCAAAAAACTTTGGATTGATAGGAATGGCTTTCGGACTTGGTTTTATTTTCGGTCCTTTTATTGGCGGCATCTTAGCAAGTTCCCGTATTTGCAGTTGGTTCGACTACTCTACTCCGCTTTGGTTCACTGCTTTTCTTACGTTGGTGAATATTTATTATGTGCGCAGTCAATTTCCTGAAACATTTAAGCCAAATGCCACCGGCAGAGTTTCTTTGCTGACAGGTATCAATAATATTCGCAAAGCGTTTGGTCTGGTGAACATGCGCGTGATTTTGCTTTCTGTGTTTTTGCAGGCATTCGGCTTTAGTTTCTTCATGCAGTTCAATCAGGTTTATCTGATAAAGAAATTTCATTTCAACGAAGAAAATATAGGAATGATATTCGGCTATATTGGCTTGTGGATTGCCTTTACACAGGGTTTTATTATTCGTAAAGTAACCAAGCGTTTTTCGCCACCGCAGATTATTCGTGTATCGCTTATTGGTTTAGCTATTACTATTCTGGTTATTCTGCTGCCCGATTATTGGTGGATGCTTTTAATCATCAATCCTTTTATTGCCATTTTTCAAGGGCTCACTCAACCCAATCAAACCAGTATTGTTTCAGCACTTGCCTCGCGCGAAAATCAAGGTGAGATTTTGGGAATTCAACAGTCTATCGCTTCACTTGCTTTTACTATTCCGCCACTAATTGCCGGTGTGCTGGTTAGCTTTGATGTCCGGTTGCCTTTAGTTGCAGCGGCTGTAGTTACGCTCCTGGCTTGGGTTAATTTCTATTTCCGTTTCGAGGACAAAAAAATAGAAGCTGTTGTTGAGAAAGATTAACTCTTCTGTTGTTTTTTAATGAGCTCAAAAGCCCGTTTAATTTCTCTGAATTTTAAACTTGCATCCTCTTCACTAACATCATCTTTTCTTTTATCGGGGTGAAATTTTAAAACCATTTTTCGGTAAGCAATTTTCACTTCTTCCATAGTAGCGTTCTCTTCAAGTCCTAACGCGTAATAAGGATTATTTCCTGCAAGCGTAGTATGTTTTAGCTGTTTAAAGTCTTTATCGCTAATGCCGAGATAACCGGAGATGCGTTGAATGCAACGCAACTCTTTCGTATTTACAAAATCATCGGCTGCTGCCACACCAAAGAGAAAGCCCGTAATACTCATGCGCGAACCATGTGTAGTGAGCATCTTTAATTCTTTACAGGCAATTTTGGTAAAAGGCTCGGTGCCTATTTCAAGATGATTATTGATGGAGTTTATTCGCTGCTTTGCACCAGTAACACCGAATTGTTTTGCAAGGAACTGATGAATGAATTTTTCGGTTTCTTCATTAAGGTTTTTATCGCAACGGATAACTTCAGCCGCAAGAACAAGAACAGCATTTTCAATTTCCTGCTGATGAGCTTTTTGTTGGGGAGATAATTTCTTCTCTGTTATTTCTCCTTCTGAAATAAATTTAGATACAGAGTTAAGCAGTTTACTAAATGAGAATATTGTAGTCACTATATGTTATTATCAGATACTCTTTGCCTACTTGTTTCATCCCGCTTTTTAGCGGGAGCCAATTGCTTACTGCCTCTATTTATTTGCCATCTTTAAAACTTCTTCCCATTCTGCTTCAGTAACCGGTTGAACGCTCAGGCGCGAGATGCGCACTAAAGCCATTTGAGCAAGCTTTTTGTTTTGTTTAATCTCCTTCAAGGTAACCGGTCGTTTCATATCGGCTACGTACTGCACGTCTACACATACCCAGGCAACTTCCTCTGTGGTTGGGTCTTGATAGGCCTCCTTTGCCACTTTAGTAATGCCTACAATACTTGGTTCGCCATTCATACTTTCATAAAAGAAAAGCAGGTCGCCTTTCTTCATTGCTTTCATATTGTTGCGTGCTGCATAATTGCGCACACCGTTCCAGAAAGTTTTCTTTTCCTTCTTCATCAGTTCAAACGAATACGTTTCAGGGTCAGATTTTATAAGCCAGTAATTCATGCAATTGAAGATTTAAAATTAAAGATTGAAGATTGGCAATTGGTCATTAATTGTTCTTGTTGGCTGCAAGAATAAATCTAAAATCAATAAAATTACTTTCGCACAAAACATTTTTAAAATGGCGCAGGTTATTCTGTATGTGATTATCGGTTTCATTCTGTTTGAGTTTGTTCTTTCAAAAACGCTTTCGTATTTGAATCTTAAAACATGGGACAAACCATTGCCTGATGAGGTGAAAGATTTATACGATGTAAAGAAGTATGCCGAAGCAAAAGACTATGCCGTTGCGAATTATAAAACGGGAATGATTACATCAATAATCATGCTCCTCATAACTATTGCCGTTCTTTGGTTTAAAGGATTTGCAGGTGTAGATGAATTGGCGCATCAACTTTCTTCTTCACCGGTCGTGCAATCGCTCATATTCTTTGGCATTATTGGTCTTATCTCTTATATCATCGGTTTGCCTTTTGAAATTTACTATACATTCTGGATTGAAGAGAAATTCGGTTTTAATAAAACTACACCAAAGGTTTTTGTGCTGGATAAACTAAAAGGACTTGCCCTTGCCGTTGTTCTTGGTGGCGGAATTATTGCGTTGCTTACTTTTCTTTTTGGTCTGCTTGGCGATAAATTTTGGATTGCTGCATGGGTTATAGTGGCGGTGTTCTCCATCTTCTTCGCCATGTTTTACACAAACCTTCTGTTACCCATTTTCAATAAACTCACTCCACTTGAAAGCGGAGAACTTCGCTCGAGTATCGAAAAGTATGCTGCCAAGGTTCAGTTTCCGCTTACGAATATTATTGTGATGGATAGCTCTAAACGTTCCACTAAAGCCAATGCATTCTTTAGCGGAATGGGTAGCAAGAAAAGTATTGTGCTTTATGATAACCTGATTAAAGACATGAACACCGAAGAGATTACTGCGGTATTGGCTCACGAGGTTGGTCATTACAAAAAGAAGCACGTATTGCAGGGTATGGTTATTTCTGTAGCCCAGATGGGTATTATGTTTTTTGTTTTTGGGTGGTTAGCTTCTAACCCGTTGATGGCAGAAGTGCTGGGCGCGAAACAAAATTCATTTCATCTTTCGCTGATTACTTTCTCTTTACTCTACTCTCCTATCTCTATCATCACCGGTTTGCTGATGAATGTGTTTAGCCGAAAGAATGAATATGAAGCTGATACTTTTGCCAAAGAAACATATACAGCGGCATCAATGATTACTGCTTTGAAAAGACTTTCTGTAAATCATTTGAGCAATCTTCAACCGCATCCGGCCTTTGTTTTTTTTAATTATTCTCATCCTACGCTTTTGCAAAGGATGAGGAACTTAGCTGCCTAATAACTTAGTATGGGTTATAAAGCCAGCACCGCCAAACTTGCTGCTAATGTTATTGCACCTGCTGTTTATCGGGAGCAGAAGAATGCCATCGAAATTCAGAATAAGATTCTTCGATACTTAATCAGGCATGCGGCACAAACTGATTTTGGCAGGCAGCACAACTTTTCTTCCATTAAAACTTATGCTGATTTTAAAGCCGCTGTAAAAATCAATGATTATGAGGATTTGAAAGATTATATAGAACTGATTGCTGACGGAAAAGAAAACGTATTGTGGAAAGGCAAACCGCTTTATTTCTGTAAATCGTCAGGAACAACTTCCGGCACTAAGTATATACCGGTTACCGATTTACAGATTAAAGAAATGATTCGTGCCGCGCGAAACTCTTTGATGCTGTATGTGGCGGAAATAGCCAATGCAGATTTCTTCGACCATAAAATGATTTTTCTGCAAGGCTCTCCTGAATTAGAAATGCACGGAAAAATTCCGTGCGGAAGGCTAAGCGGTATTGTAGCTCATCATGTTCCGTTCTATGCCATAGCTAACCGGATGCCGTCCTTTGAAACTAATTGTATTGACGACTGGGAAGAAAAAGTAGATGCTATTGCCCGTGAAACCTTGAACGAAAGAATGAGCCTGATAAGCGGCATTCCTCCTTGGGTAGTGATGTATTTTGAAAAGCTGAAACAGCTAAGCGGCAAACAATTCATCAAAGATGTTTTCCCAGACTTTAAAGTATTTGCTTATGGCGGTGTGAACTATGAACCTTACCGTCAGCAAATAGAAGAGCTTGTTGGATTTAAAATTGACTCGGTAGAAACATATCCGGCAAGCGAAGGATTTATTGCTTATCAGGATAAGCAGAAAGAAGCCGGTTTATTGCTGAATATAAACGGTGGCATATTTTACGAGTTTGTAAAAGCCGATGAAATGTTTGCCGAAAACCCAGCACGTATTTCTTTAGCCGATGTTCAACTTGGAGTAAACTATGCGTTGATACTAAACACAACTGCAGGTTTGTTTGGTTACAGCATTGGCGATACGGTGAAGTTTGTTTCAAAAAATCCTTACCGGATTTTAGTAACCGGTCGCGTGAAACATTTTATTTCTGCATTTGGTGAACATGTAATTGGCGAGGAAGTAGAACTCGCCTTGCTGAATGCCATGCGCGAAACTAAGGCGGGTGTTACTGAGTTTACGGTTGCACCACAAGTTAATCCAAAAGAAGGCTTGCCTTATCATGAATGGTTTGTTGAATTCAGCAAAGCACCAGTTAATCAGAAAGACTTTGCAGAAATTGCAGATAGAGTTCTTCAGCAAAAAAATTCTTACTACAAAGATTTACGCGCAGGTAACATTCTTCAGCAGTTAATTATAACACCGGTTAAGCCGAATACGTTTATTGATTACATGAAACGCCACGGAAAGCTTGGCGGACAAAACAAAGTTCCTCGGCTGACGAACGACCGGAATATTGCAGATGCTCTAAACGGACAAGTGTAGACTGTTGTTTTACAGTCAGCCATTGTCAAAAAAAATGCAAAGAGTAAGGTAATGCCGTTTAATTCTGCTTTCATTGTATCCAGTTTTTGATTTTACTCACTTATGAATACCGCGATAAAATATTGTTTGCTGTTTTTGCTGTGTATGTATGGCGGTAAAGCTGCATGCCAGGACACACTTTTTGTAGATGATATGAAAGACCCCCGCTACGTAAGTTACCTGCAGCAAAAGGAAGCTTATGACATTGGTTATTCAGTAGCAAAAAACATTTCAGATACCCTAAAGAGCATGTACAACAATCAGTCGCTGGATGGTTATTTTTTGAGTATGTACTCAGATGGGCAGTTTTCTTCTAACGGTTACATTTACGATTATGAGGAGAATGTGAAGGTGGAAATAGGACACGTAAATGTTGAATACAAGCGAATGAAAAACGATTCTACTTTTCCCTGGGCGTTTTTAGAGCAGCAATACAAGCGATTAAATACTATTAAAGTTCAACCCGCAGGTATTATGACCGGTGCGGAGCTGCCTACGGTGTATGTTTATGCAAAACCAAAAATTGTTGTAGAATTTAGAATTGTAAAACGCTTTACGGTGGTAGGGCAAATTATCAAATTCTCCCTCAGCAACGGGGGCAAAACAAAAACACCCTATATTGAGAAGGTATACTATGTAGAAGATGCCCGAAAGCATCAGATAATTGATAGTATTGAAAAGCTAGACCCCATTACTAAAAAGCACCTGGATTTTTAGCGGGCGTTCTTCTTCCCTTTCCAGTTTCCCTTTTTTCTGCTTTATTTCTATTCTTTTATTTTGGCTATACATTTATAAAAGAAACAGAGCCAATGAATACTGCAAACAAGACAAACATTACCGTAGAAGCTACCGTAAACGCACCGGTTGAAAAAGTATGGAACTACTGGACAGCACCGGAGCACATTACTAAATGGAACAACGCCTCGCCAGACTGGCACACTCCGCATGCCGTAAACGATTTGCGCGAGAGCGGTAAGTTTGTTTTCCGCATGGAAGCCAAAGACGGAAGCATGGGCTTTGATTTTTGGGCTATACATGACGAAATTAAAACGCACGAACTGATTGCCTCTACTATGGAAACTAAGCGTGAGCTTTACTACCAATGGCACTACCACGCATATAGCAGAAACGTTTGAAGCTGAAACCGAAAACCCGGTTGAAATGCAGCACACCGGTTGGCAGAATATTCTGGATAGTTTTAAGAAGTATACCGAGGAGAATTAAGAGATAGTAAGCAGTAGACAAAAAATACCGCATACACAGTAAGCCATTGCGTACTTCTGCTTTACCAGACGCAGAAAAGATAATTCACTCTAAATCAGCGCACAAAAGTTTTTGCTTGTCAGTTACATAACACAGTTATTAACTCCGAATGTGCAACAGCCCTAAATTGCACACACTAACAAAAATCACACAGCTATGTTTACCTACAACCACCAACTGCGCGTTCGCTATAGCGACACTGACCAAATGGGTTACGTTTACTATGCCAACTACGGAAACTTTTTTGAGCAGGCAAGAGCCGAAGCCGTTCGCTCATTAGGTATTGCTTATAAAGACATTGAAGCTGCCGGAATAATTATACCGGTTACGCGCATGAACATAAAGTTTATTAATCCTGCGTTTTACGATGAGGTGCTTACCGTAAAAACCAGCATACCCGAAATACCACACCGCGATTTGCTTTTTAAATACGAAGTGTATAACCAAAAAGGCAAACTCATTAACAAAGCCGAAACCCATATGGTATTTGCCAATGTGCAGACCAAACAGTTAGTCAGTGCTCCTCTGTTGCTATTGGATAAACTCAAACCATTTTTTGAAACACCAATAGAAGAACAATTTGACCGTATTAATCCCAACCATATCATTGAACCGGTGTTGCCGGTTCATATCTGGAAATACAAAAAGGCAGGGTAGTAGGTATTAGGTGCTTCATTTAGCATTCCTTTAGTCAATTTTTAAAGGAGCTCCTACAATTTTCATGTCATGGTCTGCAAATACTTTTGCAATTTCTTCTTTTGTTGGTGGAGAAGTCCATTTATCTGTAACCTTGAAAAATGCTTCCATCTTTCCTGCCGGCAAATAAGAGACTATCATCTTTCCCTTTTCTGTCAACTATAAGAAAGCATGTTGCACATTCATTGGAAGAAAAATTGTGTAGCCTGATTTCATTTCATATTTTTCGTCACCTACTTGAAATAAATACTCTCCTTCAATAACATAAAATCATTCGTCTTGAAAAGAATGAATATACAATGTAGGTCCTCCGTTTGGTGTAAGCCCGGTTTGCTCAAACACTGCTAAAACATTTTCAGTGTCAGCACCGTAGCTCGTGCAAAATGAAATTAAATCTTCAGAGTTGGCTACATTTTTTTGCGTGTCCTGTTTTTGATGTAGATGTCATGATTTTTGTTTTTTGTGTGTGATAGAATTATTGTTTTATGAATGAAAGTGAGTGTTGATTATTTTTGAGGCGAACGAGATATATCCCGCTTGGTAAATAGGCAAGGTTGATTTGCATGGTTTGTGTTGCTTTTTCTTCCATGATTAAAACACCAATGGAGTTGAAGATTTGAATTTGCTCGTTGTTGCCTAATGTTGTTGACAGGTTGATAGTAAGTGCTTGTGCAACTGGATTTGGATAAAGGGTAAATATTTGAGCCGATAGTTTGTTGATGGCTGACGGTGCGCTTACGGTGGCACATGCTGTAACGGTGCATTGGTTGTTGTCGGTTATTGTTATGCAGTAATTTCCTGTGCCTACTGCGCTTAAATCTTCACTTGAAGATGCGTTTGTCCAGTTGTAGGTGTATGTGGAAGTGCCGCCTGTGATTGTTGCATTTACTGCGCCATCGGTGGCAGAGGATGAAGTGGCATTGGTTGGGATTAAGGCAACTGCTAATACTGCGGGTTCGGTAACGGTTACAATTATTTGTGTGGTGCAGTTGTTGGCATCTGTAATAACGAGAGTGTCGTTTCCGGCAGGTATGTTAGTGAGGTCTTCGGTGGTTACTGTATTGTTCCAAAGATAATTATATGAAATAGTGCCGCCTGTTACGGTAATATCAATGCTGCCTGTGAGGTCGCCATTACATTTTAGGTCTGTATGGGATTCGGATGCCATTAAAGCGGTTGGTTCGTTTACTACTGCTGAAACGGTGAAGGAGCAATTGTTGATGTCGGTTATAGTTAGGGTGTAAGTGCCGCCTGAAATTGCGGTAAGGTCTTGGGTGGTGTCGGATTGATTCCATTGATAAGAGATGGCTCCTGTTCCTCCTGTGGTGGTTACATCAATTGCCCCATTTGCCTCCCCGTTGCAAGTAACATCTGTAGCGATTTGAGTTGCTGAAGGACCGTTTGGTGTGGTAACGGCTATGGTGGCTGTGCCTGAACATCCGTTAGCATCTGTGATGGTTACCTGATAGTTTCCTGCGCCAAGGTTAGTGATAGTGGCTGTGTTATCGCTGTTGTTCCATAAGTAAGTGTAGTTGGCAGTGCCATTGGTAGGGTTAACGGTAGCTGTGCCTGTGGTTGCCCCGCAAGTGGTGGCGGTTGCGCTTATGGTAGATGTAAGTGAAATTGTATTAGCGATAACTGTAGTGGCTGCTGTGCCTGAACAACCGTTGGCATCGGTAATGGTAACTGTGTATGCTGCTGAGGCTACGTTTGAAAGAGAGGCAGTGGTTGCATTGTTTGACCAAATGTAGGTGTAGGATGGAGTGCCGTTAGTAGCGGTTACGCTTGCTGAACCGTTGGCGGCTGTGCAGGTGGATGGTGTAGAAGTTGGGGTTGATGTAAGTGAAATTGTGTTAGCGGTAACTGTAGCGGCTGCTGTTCCTGAACATCCGTTAGCATCTGTAATGGTGACGGTGTATGCTGCTGCGGCTACGTTTGAAAGAGAGGCAGTAGTTGCATTGTTTGACCAAAGGTAGGTGTAAGATGGAGTGCCGTTAGTAGCGGTTACGCTTGCTGAACCGTTTGTGGCTGTGCAGGTGGCAGGTGTTGAAGCAGGAGTTGATGTAATGGCGGTATTGCTTGCGGTTACAGTGGTGCTTGCGGTTACAGTGCAGGCGTTGGCATCGGTAACGGTAACGGTGTATGTTCCGGCAGGTTTTGCGACTGTGGCGGTAGAACCTCCACCTGACCAACTATAAGTTAATGTGCCTGTGCCGGCAGTGATGTTGGCTGTAACTGAACCGTTGCTTGCAGTGCAAGTGGATGGAGTGTTAGAGGCAGTGGTAGCGAAGTTGGTGCAGAGTTGCAGGTCA
This sequence comes from Bacteroidota bacterium, assembly GCA_947475165.1. Taxonomy (GTDB): domain Bacteria; phylum Bacteroidota; class Bacteroidia; order Chitinophagales; family LD1; genus Bog-950. Next base: position 3,614 of record CANJLD010000038.1, on the reverse strand, counting down.
AGGTCATCTATCCAAAGTTTGCTGCCCGTGGGTGCGTTGTTTCCTTGTGAACTTGTAAGAAGAATAACTACAAGGGTATCTGGGGTAAGAGCAGAGGTGTAGGTGAAGTTGACGGTGAATTGGGCGTAAGTAGATTGGGTTAGGTTTCGGGTGAATAGGGCTTTACCTACTTCTACCTGAGTATTGCCAACCCATTTAGAAAGTGTGGCTTCTACGGATGCTGTATCCGTTCCACCTGGTGTGTATTTATACCAGCCACTCATTGAGATGGGTCTGCGGGTGTAAACTAAGCCACCGTCTATAAAACCACTGGTGTTGATTACACCTGTGGCAGCGATACCCGGAGCGGTTCCTTGAAAAGGCACATTCTTAGATTCTAATTTTATAGCAAAACTACCTCCGTGAATATCGGCTGCTAAAGTTGCTTTGGTTACGGTTCTTACCCCTAAGATATAGGTGAGTCCGTTAATAGTTCCCCACCCTTGCGGGTCGTCATAGTTTGGGTTTACGTTCCATGCTTCGAAACCCGTGTTTGGAAGTATGTTTTGTGCATTGATGATGGAGAAAAGTGAAACCGCAAGGATGGATGCTATTATTTTTTTCATGTCAGGTTATGTTATATGTTTTATGGTTCAGTTAAGGGTCTATTATTCAATGATTACTCTACGGGTGGTGATTGCCTTTTTAGTATGGAGTGAGAGTAGATACATACCGGGGGCAAAGCGGTGGTTTAAGTCCACTTCTTCCATGTAGTTGCCCGCAGGTTTATTTTTCTGTTCTAAAATTGAAATGCTTTCACCTAATACGTTGGTGAGTTCTACTTTAATATCGGAAGGGTATTCTAAAATGTAGTTGAGTGCCAAGGCATCGGAAACAGGATTAGGGAATACATTAAGTTTAACACTTTCTTTAGCCGCATCGTTTACCGATACTAATGCAGGCAGGTCGTCACCATATACATATTGAAAGCCCATTACCATCATTTCTTCTTGGGAAGTAACGCCCCAATAGATAGTATCGGCAGTGTTGTTTTTGTAACGTGCGCGGTGAATCCATCCTAAACGGGGGTCAACTACTAATAAAGAATCATCGGGATAAAAACGGAAGGTGGCTTCTACGCCAAAACGATGGTATCCGACATTAAAATCCTGCTCGTAGCTATACCAACTTTCGTATTGCTGTGCGCCCATAGTGCCATTGGCATTGCGCAGAAAAATATCATAGTCGGTTCCCCATTGATGTGTATGCCCGTAAAGTTGCCAAACGTTCCAGTATTTTGTTTCGTTGGTATCGTTTGCTACTTCTACAAATTCGTGTTCTATATTATCGTTAGGAATAACAATGGTGAAAACAGGGTAATTGCGAATGAGCATATTTTTTTGAGCTGTGCCAACGGGTTGTGTATTCACATTGATGTATAATTCAACTGCTAAAACAGTGTCTGCCATAGAATTTCGGATGTGCAGATTAAAATCGAGAACGGTGCTTTGCTCCCAGAAATAAGCGGTGTTTGCGGGTAAATCATATTGCCAAAGGTTAGGACCTGTTCCTATACTGAGCCGATAACAAACTATTTTATATGAACTGTTACAACCCTGAAAGTAAATTTAGGGTTGCAATAAATATATTTGCCAAGGAAAACTTGTTTTAAGCAGTATAGTGCTGTTACATTTCTATGGCAAATTCATCAGATTCTCTTTTTGTGCTCATTAAGTCAATGACGAAATCGGAAAAACGTCATTTTAAATTGAGTATGGCGGGTTATCAAGCAGCAGGTGACCGCCATTATCTGCGACTTTTTGATGCAATTGATGCACAAAAAATTTATGATGAAAAAGCGATTAAAAAAAAATTTGCTGCCGATGTTTATTTCAATCAGTTGGCAAGAGTCAAAATTTATCTGTATCAGCAAATACTGAAAGGACTGCGAAATTATTATGCTGATACTTTAAAGGATATTCAGTTGAATAATTACTTAACAGAAATAGAAATTTTATTCAATAAAGAACTTTATACTGACTGCAAGGAAAGAATAAAGAAAGCGAAAGCGATGGCATTGAAGTATGAAAGGCTACATCAACTTTTACGGCTGTCACAATGGGAAATGGTGATAGCTGACCATGTTAGTGATATAGCAGAAGTAGATACGGTGAAAAAAATGGCAATGGCTGAACAGCAAACTGTGGTGAATAAATATCAGGAGTATGCAGAGTTGTGGGGTTTGTATATGGAAACACTTTCAATGTCGCTAAATACAGGACAAGCGAGGAATGCTGCCGAATTGAGCATGGGTAATGAGTTGATGAATCACCCATTGTTGGCGAAAAATTTGTCCACTTATGTAGCTGAAAATTTACGATTGACTGTGCTTGTGCATGATGCTTACCGTAAAGGGGATGCGGAAGTAATGTATCGAGTGGTGAAAAAGACAGTGCAACTTTCGGAAGCACATCCGCATTTGTTACAGGAGCGATTGAATAGTTATTTCCAAAATCTTGGTGCGCTTGCAGGCTTGTGTATTTCTGTCAACAGAAGTAAGGAAGCAGAAGGGTTAATAAAAAAATTAAGAGTAATTGAAGAAGAACAACAGAGCAAAATCAATTTCAAGTTTAGGATGTCTGTTGATACCTTAGAGATTGACCTTTTGAAAAAACAAGGAAGATTTGAAGATGCGGTGCTTTTAATTCCCGCACTGATTAAGAAAATAAAACACAGTTTAGGAGAGTTGGAGCCGCTGGATGAAATGCTTGTTTATCACTGTTTGTTTGGTGCTTATTTTGGGAATGCCAATTATAAGAACGCACAATTTTATTTGCAGAAAATAATTACATCACAACATCAGGAGTTGTTTAAGAACTTTCATGATAATGCCCGCCTGTTTAATCTGATTCTACAATTTGAGCAGAAAGAATTTGTTCACCTTGGGCATGTGCTTCGCACTACTTACCGGCATTTGCATAAACATAAAAAGGTTCACGCCACCGAAACGGTGCTTATAGATTTTTTTAGAAAGGCAAGTAAACTGACTTCAGCAAATAAGCGATTGAGTGCATTGTCGGATTTGAAAGCAGAACTTCTTCCTTTATCTACGCAACAATTTGAACGAAATTTCTTTACTGATTTCCCTTTGATAGAATGGATAGATAGTAAGTTGCAGAAAAAAGATTTGGCTGAAATTATGCGGGAACGTTATGTGGAAGCTGTAGAGTTGGAAGAGTAGAGGGCTGTTGGCTGTTTTGTATTTGGCTGCTTGTATTTATAAATCGCGGCTGTTGCTCTCTTTTTGTTTATTGCCTATCCTTTAAAAAATGAACGAGTAGGTAAAAAACAAAATGGGAGCGACTTGGGTGGCAGTAAATTCCATTTTTTTTGAGCGGGGGGTGTTTTAAATTTTTCCCGAAGTTGGGGTCTGTCCAAAGAATGACCGAAAAAATTGTCTTAAAAAAACTGCCTTTTTCGGATTCGACTGCCTGTCCTACATGCGCGGAAGATGAAAAAAAAGTTGCCGCTAACTTATGTATATACGAACCTAAAAGTAAAACTATTTGATATTCAAGGGCTATAAGGTTCGCATTTTGTAATGAAAAAATTTTTCATTACAAAATGCGAACCTC
>CANJLD010000037.1 GCA_947475165.1 Bacteroidota bacterium | reverse complement strand
GTCACGGTCAATAAACTCAATGTATTTGCTTGGCACTAATGAAAAATCGTTGTCTTGTATTTCTTTGAAATTTGCGGAGTAACAATACTCAGGCACATTTTTGTAGTTTTTCTTATAATCGGTTTGTTGCCAGTTGTGGTAGTTGAGAGCAACTTTTTCAATGTCTTCGGCTGTGAGTTCCATAAACATTTTTTCATATTCTGTTCCCCAACGTCTTAAATCCATAAACAGAATTTCCTTTTCACGGTCTCTGTATTTTTTCTGTTTACCGTTTATTTCAACTGCTCTTTCCTTTTTGTTTTTGTTCAGTATCCAAAGCGTTACGCTAATGTCGGTGGTGTAAAAAGTATCTCTCGGAATAATTATAATAGCTTCCACCAAGTTATTTTCAATTAACTTTCTACGTATTTTATATTCTTCGCCTGCACCACTCAATGCCCCATTTGCCAATATAAAACCTGCTATACCATTTTCAGAAAGTTTGGAAACCATATTTAGTATCCAAGCATAATTGGCGTTACTTTTTGGCGGCACATCGTAACCTCTCCAACGCGGATCATCTATCAATTCATCTTCACCTCTCCAATCTTTTTGATTGAATGGCGGATTCGCCATGATATAATCGGCTTTCAAATCTTTGTGTTGGTCGTCAGCAAAAGTGTCGGCATCTTTTTCCCCAAGATTTGCAGAAATGCCTCTGATAGCGAGATTCATCTTTGCCAGTTTGTAAGTTGTCTTGGTGTATTCCTGCCCGTAAATAGCAATGTTCATTGTGTTGCCTTGATGCGCTTGAATAAATTTAATACTCTGCACAAACATGCCACCGCTGCCACATGCGGGATCATAAATAACGCCCTTGTAAGGTTCAATCATTTCGGCAATCAGGTTTACAATAGTTTTTGGCGTGTAAAATTCGCCTTTGCCTTTTCCTTCTGCAATCGCAAATTTTTTAAGGAAGTATTCATACACCCGCCCAACAATATCCTGCTCCTGGTCTTTGATGGTATCTATCTTGTTTATCTCATCAATGAGCGAAGCAAGTTTTGTAATATCTAAACCTAAACGGGAAAAATAATTGTCCGGCAAAGCACCTTTTAATGCCTTATTGTTTTTCTCAATGGTGTGTAGTGCGGTGTCAATAAGTAAAGCAATGTCGCTTTGCTTTGCTCTCTTTGCAATGTAGCTCCACCGACTAATTTCTTCTAAGAAAAACACATTGCTCTGATTGTAAAACTCTGCCTTCTCAATATATTTTTCTTGTCCCTTAGCAATCAGTTTTTTTCGGTGTTCTTCGAACTTGTCACTGGCAAACTTTAGAAATATCAGTCCCAACACAACGTGTTTATATTCGGCTGGCTCCACGCTTCCTCTCAACTTATTCGCGGTTTCCCACAGGGTTAGTTCTATACTTTTTTCTTTTTTCTCTTTCGCCTGTTTAGCCATTATTACTAATTCTTGGTTATAAGTTAATCTGCATTACTTCTATTTAAATTCAATGTTCTCGATGGTAAATCCCTCTATGTTATTTTCCGAAATATTGTAATTAAAACTCGCATCAAGATAGGTTCTTACATAGATAGCAAAAGTGACCTCTCCTCTGCTGCCTGCTTCAACATCGAAATTTCGGTCGAACTCGCTTTGAGATGCAAGATATTCAGCGCGTGAAATGGTGATATACAAAGTGCATCTCCTTAGATTATATCGGTAGTTTATATAAATTAAATCTTTAGAAATTACTTTAAACCCTAATACCTCTGGATCTTCTACACCTTCATCAATCTTAAAGTTGTGTCTAATTATGTTATTCAAAGGCGCAAACGACCGCCAGCTATTCTCCACTAATACTTCACTGAAATCAGATGCAGATAAATCATTGATAAAAAATTCTGATTCACCCTCAATTATCCGGTCGATTGAGTCAAGATATTTTTCATAAACCTCATCACGCGTAAATTGATTTTCTTCCTTTACAATTTTGTGAGCAATAAAGCTACTAAGCGATTCGTAAGGAATTATCTTAGAGTCCCCAACAATTCTTTCAATATCTTTTTTTAAGCCGGGATGGAAGTCAATCGTTTTGTCATCGGCAGAATAAAAGTCGCCCTTATTATTGTTTATAAAGGCGATTTCACCTTTGATTTTGTTTTCCTTGATATAGTAGAGAAAGGATAGCCAAATGAGCGTATCTCTATATCCTTTATCATCTTCTTGAAAAGGGCGTAATATTTTAACAGCCCGCGTAACTACTTCCGATTGTTTAACATCGTCATAGGAGATATATTTTAGGCGACTAAGTTTTACACGTTCTTCAAGTATTCCTTTGAAGCTGTATGGTTGATTCAATTTTTCAAAATCATATTCGATTCGTTCTTCGTTAAAATTGTTGGCTTTAATCAACTCCGATTTCAATTTGTCCAATACAACTTTGAACTCTCGATCATGACCGTTTTCTATTTCTTCGCAAACCAAGTCCGAAACCAATAAGGTTGAACGGGAGTTTTCGATGTAGTTAAAAAACAGATTGAAATCAGCATTCTTTGCGTGCCAGTGTTTGTAGAAAATATTTGTATCAAAGAAAATATACATTGGAATTAGTTCAACGTTCTGTAATAAATTGACATCACGAAAAGCAAGCAATGTATTTATTATTCGTCCAACTTTTCACCACAATGTTAAGGGACTTTTGAAAAAGTAACAGAAAGCACAAAAGCGCTAAAAAACTAAGTTTTTATAGTTACCGCAAAATTCTGTAAACCGAGATTTACGATTTGTGCGAAGGAAGTATACCGGCATCCTTTGCAAAATTTGAAACAAATTTTGCAGTAACGATTACGCAAACAGTAAGCACAATGTATGTAACAGCTTTGCTGTTGATGATGTCTGACAAATTATTTTTATCCATGTTATGGTTTATTTTTATACGGGTTTATCATTGTTAGCGCCTTTGTTTGCCTCTGGCATTTCTATTTTCAATTTGCTTTCTGAATTGTAATAGACAAATCCTACCACTACTAAAGTGATTGTGGCAATTATTAAAATTCCGAATCCGCCTCCACCACCGTTATCATTATTTTGTGGCTGTCCAGGAATGTAGTGTTGGGTTATCATAGGTTATCATCGATTTTAAATGAATGAATCATCAGGTCAAATACATCTTGAATACCATTAACGGTTACATCAATATTGTTCCCTTCGTAATCCGTAAAATGGAACTCCTTATTTTTTAGGCGTTTGAAGAAACCTTCAAGCCGTGCACATTCATAAAATGCCAACTTTTTTTGTGCTGCATCTAACTCTGAACTCAATAGCCGATTTTTTTCGCCTACCGGATTGTTGTTAGCGATGTAAGTTTCCAAATCAGTAAAATCCGCAAGTAGTGCTTCAATAAATTCACTTACGGTAAACCCAAGTTCGCTTGCAATGGATGATAATTGTTTCTTTAATGCGGGGCGGCATTTGAATCCAACAGTTACCTTATTAGCAGAGGCGGTTGGCATTTCTTCGGTTACTTCTGTATTCATAAAATAAATTTTAATGCAATATCGGGTTAGCGGAGGTTTACCTTTTCAGGTAAACACACGTAGATACACTTAAGCGCAGTTTTTATAAGTTAATCGTGGTTAATAAAATAGCTACGGTTCGCCAAGACGATCATAAATAGTCTGCACTTGCTTGGGAGTTAACACCCGTTTCTGTTTACTGAGTTTTAATTCAGGATAGTCTTTTATCCATTTTTTAAAAGTATTCAGGTGCACGCCATACTCACGCGCTAATTTGGATATAGTAGATGTAGTGGCTTTCATTGTAAATTTTAGTTTATGGTTATTTTGAAAAACGAGGGTGTATGTATTTTCAATTCCCTGCGTCCTTATCGTCCAAGTTGCTTATGTGGACTGTGTGGACGAAGAAGAATTCGGATTTACCCACCCCCTTATTGTTTTCGCAGGGTTATAAAATAATCGGCTCCGCTCTTTCGCTCATCTTGCGCTGGGTTTATCTCATCCACCAGTGTCGAATACTTCGTGTAGGTCTTTAGATACTTTGTAAACCACCGCTTTTTGGACAGACATGGATCATTAACGTAGTCTGGGTATTCTTTTAAGAAGAGAGTATGTATATCTCGTTTTAGTATTTCCTTATTAACCGGTATTACACCACTTGTAATTCCTTCGTCCATGAACTCCACAAAGTCAAGGTTTGTTTGTTCGATCAACTTTCTACTACTTAGGTTTATAGGCTTCGGCACACAAAGTCCGCGCATGAAATATTGCTGCAAACAGAATAACATGAAGTTGTCGAACCGCAACCACTCTTCTTTATTCCAACCGGAAAAAAACCAGCATCCGAAATCATCTTGGGGGCTTCTGTCCGCGCTGTAGTGATCAGTCACTTCGACTTCTATACATCTATCTTTGCGGCTATCGCCATCGGTCATAACAGTGCGATTCGATGTTATAATGATTTTTGCTTTGATATAATTAGGTTGTATGCCTTTCTTCTCGGCATTTATGCCTTCCGTAATCGCACCGAAAATTACTTCAAGGTTGAAGTTTGCGGTGACATCGTTTAGGTGAACTAACTGCGTATCCAGGTTGACCTCTTGGAACTTGAACCTATTTTTCGAATCGAAAGATTTACCGTCAATTTCAACGTAGCTTCTTATATGTCTTAGCCCTTGTGCGCTTAGCGTTTTTCCTGTCCGTCCTTCGGGGTTTTCAGAAATTTTTGAATCAGTAAGTATTAAACACCTGAGTTTACCCTCATAATAACCGTGAAGCATGTAGCCAATGACGGTGCATAAATTAAGAAATCTTTCTTTGCCAGAAAGGTTATAAGTAAACTGAGCATACATACCAGCTGATTCCGGTTTACCTGCGTTAACTTCCAGCGGAAAAAAATTTCGAGGAAGAATCTGTTTTCGCCAAATAAATTTTTTGAGTTCACTGTAATCTTTTAGCTGCCAGCCACCGGATTTTACCTCGACAAAGCCGTTGGTGTAATAAACGAAAGCTGCGTGCTCTGAATCAGAGTTGAAGTGAAACTCTGATTCATGTTTTAATAGGGTTAATCGCCCTTCATTAAAGTAGTGAGCAGGGTTTCTGGATATTTTTTCATGTAGGTCTTCACTTGTAATGTCTTCATCTAATTCGGATGGAAGTGCCTTTATAAATTCGATCAACGTATCTTGTATCAGAGGAATAGACACCTCCTCTACTACGTTATTCTGAATGCGGACAAAAATTTTGCTTAGTCCTATATCATATCTTCTGAACCCAAAGCTTAGTAAAAGTCTGTTTAGTTTAGTGTAAACAATAATGATCTGCTTACCCTTTTTTGTTTCTTGCACATACCAGAATTTATCCTCCTTATTTATACCGGTGCCTGTAGGTTTACTGGGTGCAGGTGTTTTGATTTGGATGGTGATTCCATGTTGCTTGGCTAAATAGAAAAACGTATTAGCCGTAACGCCAGCACCTTTATGCGCCAAACAATGTTCAAACTGTTTGTCGGTATCTTGTATCGAATATTTGGGATAGAATTGACTTATGCGATGAAAATATTCCCTACCGCTTTCGCCAAATAAATCTGCGCACACGAAACCAATGCTAAGCCAACTACCATAACCGGTTGTAATATCAACTCTTCGTAACTCAATCTCATCAACAACTTTTATGAAATCAGTGATAGTGCTGTCTTCATGTTTGGAAGAACTTTTAGAGGAAATTCGTTCAATAGATTTCGCTTGTGGGTTGTAGTAAATTTCGGAATCGTAAGACAGAAACATCAATCGGACAACGTCTGAACATTTTTTATCAATAGTTAATCCGTATTTACCGAAGAGATAATTAGCAGCGTTTTTAAATGCAGATAAATGATGTTCGGGATTACATCTAAAAATTAGTTTCAATCCATTCCCAGAAGGGCTAATGAACGCTACAAGTAAATATGGATCTACTATCAATCTTTCTTTTACTGCTGCGGTATCGGATAAATCATCTATGTCTATACCAAGCAACGCGGAATGCTCTACCACATTTTCTTTTTTTCGGTTGCCTTGAATTACAGCAGAAACAGAAACGGCTGGAAGCTTTGTTTTTAGTTTCGCGATAACCTGTTTATCCTTTTCCGCTCTGATTTTTTGTATCGTAGAATAGTGGTCGGATTCTTCCGTCTTTATGAGTGTAACAAAATCTTCGAGGCATATCACTTTTGATGGCTCTTTATAGATACTTTCGAAATAAGAAAATTCATTTTTCATAAACTTAGTTTTTGATTTTGGGAAGATTTATTGAGCTATTTTGATTTTAACCAGGCATCTATTTCATCTCGGAAAAAATAGATGCGCCTACCGCTGGGTTCTCTATGGTGAGGGATTTCGTTACGGTTAATCTTACCATAGATTGTAGATTCTGCGGCATCGAGATACTCGCATAGAGTTTCAACCGTCATAGGTTTCGAATAGTCTCTATCCTTTAGAGATGGTAGAGTTTCGAGTAACTCAGTTACTCTATCTACTTTTCGAATTAGACTTTTTAGAAATTCAATAATTGAATGGAAGGGGTTGAAATTGTTTTCGTGATTGTTCATGTCCTTTGTGATTGAGGGCACGAATAAAAAAAACACATGAATGAGGGAAATGGAATACTCATCCGAGAGATAATTTTAGTCATCTGTCGCCAGCGAAAGGGCAACGAAAATATTTTTGATGCTGGGATAAAATCCTCAACGGAAGAGAGAAATCCTCAAACTTTTTTTAATGCTAACAAGGCATTTTCGTATGGGTGTTTGGTTGAAGGTCTACTAAAATTATTCGCGATAGATTCTTTCTCTTCCCTCTTATACATTGTAGGAAAGGTGCATATCAAAAAATCAACAAAAAGATCTGTATGCTTTTTCTTGAATAACTGGCATCGTAAATAATAAAATGTATACCTGACAAAGTCAATTACCTTATCAATTTCAGGTGTTATAGGCTCAATGTTAGATGGAACCATTTTAGTTGTGACCAACTCCGTTACATAAAGAATCAGTCTATTATAGTCTGTGTCGTTGATTATTTTTTTCTTGTAATCTTTCTTTCCATTTAGTAAACTAAGAGTATCTCTGATTTTTTCTAAGTCTTGTGATTTAATTTCTGTAATAGCTGTAGCAATGTTTTGATTGGTTTCTTTCTGAGGAAAATCAGGATTGTCAATTTGTCCCGATATAGATTTATCTGCTGAATCAACTAAATCTTCAATTTTCTGCCGCCTGATCTGAAAACGCAAACATCGTTTTGCGATTTCAAAATTTTGTTCTTGCCTTATTTTATATTTCTTAAACCAGTCATCATTGCAAAATTGCCTTTTACTTTCAAGACCGTTTATCGTTGCAAAATGTTTCCAATCTTTTTCGTATTGCTTTCGCCTATTTTTCCAATTATGTATTTTTCTAAAATCACTTAATGTAACATTGAATGTTAAGGCAAATACTTCAAGTGCATTTAATTTATTGAGTGAACCGGCATTGTGTAATTGATCATTTATCCAGTTGAGATACCCCTTTGTTTTCTTTTTGAAGTATTCCTTTAATGTAAGTTCATTTATATCATCCGTATCCTTTAAATACTCTATGAATCCATCATAATGTATATTTACAAAAAGGGCATATTCTTTTTGTGGAACCGGTAGCTCCTCTTCAACAGGGTTTGGTTCTTTATCTTTTTGCTTCCTTGACTTTTTAAAACCCATCCTTATTGTTGTAAAAGGTTAAAAAATAGAAGCAAAATTAAAAAGTGTATCCAGTGATGTATCCAGTGATGGGAAATACAAGCGTAAATGATTGATTATTCGCTTGCTATAAAAATCATATGTAGCTCCGTCAGGAATCGAACCTGAATCAAGGGCTTCGGAAACCCTTATACTATCCGTTGTACTACGGAGCCAAATGTAAAAAGCGAAGTGCTAAACCCCTGTTTACAGAAACAACAAGGTCGCGCGCCAAATATAGAAGAAGTTTTCAGCCACTATTTCGCAGTAGATAAAATCCCTTTACAAATAATATTTATTACTGAACTCCTTTAAATGCTTTTCGGCATTTTGGTAATCAGGCATTACCTGTTCTACTACTTTCCAGAAACGGGGTGAGTGGTCGAGATGAACCAAGTGAGAAAGTTCATGAATGAGGACATAGTCAACCACTTTAGGCGTAGCGAAGAGCAACCGCACGGAGATGACGATATTGCCGTTGCGCGAGCAATGCCCCCAAAAACTGGTGGCGTGTTTCATGGTAATATTTTTTATCTCTTTGCGAAAGTAGCGGTTGTTGAGTTCATGAATGCGCTCGGTAATAATGGGTAGAAAAAATTTGCATAGACATTTTGCTACCAAGTATGAACAAGCATTGGCTTCGGCATCTTTGGTAAGCGACTTGGGTAGGGTGAGCACAATATTGTTCTTGAAAATCTTAGCGGTTGATTTACCGGTGTCGTGGTAGAAAATAGAGATGACAAATTCGTAATCGCCCACACGTAGTATTTCGCCATGCACATATTTGCGTTGGGGCAGGCTGTCCATCAGTTCGGGCTTATCGCCCAATTTTTGCTTGCCCCATTTCAGTAGGTTATCGATGTTTTTGCGTTGTTCTTCTTTTTGTTGCCGGTTGCTGATGCGGATGAGGATGCCGTTTTTGTTTACGGTAACGCGGTTGTTAAAACGTTGCTCGAATAAAATGCGCACCGGTACGTTCTCTCCATTCACTTCAATTTCGAACTCGCGCTGCAAAGAACTGTCATCTTCCAGTCCGGTAGGTTGAGGTTTGGGCGCAATAAGATTTTCGAAAAGCGAAAGCAACATTGGTTCTGCAAGTATGCAGCGAAGAAAGTTTTGAAGCGAATGATTTTTTCAACAAACAAAAAGAGCGCGTCATTGCGAGCGAAGGTTTCCGAAGCGAAGCAATCTCTATGCACTAAAGGTGAGATTGCTTCGCAGTGACGTATTATTGAGCTGCTTTCTTTTCTTCGTCTTTCCCTTTTTTTATTTTGCGGATTACGTCTTTGCGAATACCGGTTTCGCGCGAAATTTCCATTACATTTTTTCCGCTGTCAAGCATCTCTCGTACTTTCTCTTCATAATCGCCCTGAAAAATTTGTTCTTTCACCGGTTCATCGCGATGGAAGAGTGGTTCTTTCTTTTCTGTTTTTGGTTCGTCTTCCTTTGCAGGAGAAGTAAAGTGTTTGAAAGAAAAATAAAGGACAATAGTGATACCTATCAATACACCTGAAATTAAATTCCTTTTTAGATTAGAAGAAGTTGTCGGAGTTTGCTCAGGTGGAAGATTGCTGGTGGGTTCCATACTCAATATATTTTCAGCTAAAATAAAATCAAATTGCAATGATTCTACATGCTCTACCTTCGCATTCAAAATATTCTATTTTCGCCATCGTCAATACAACAAATAACTATATGAATATAAGTTTAGAAGAGCCTGAAAAGCCAAACCTGGAGCCTGATAAGTTAATGGAAAAATTTGCCGGTGGCATGATGAAGTTCGACAATAAGTTTCTTGAACAGCGCAAGATATTTTTGTGGGGTGGAGTGCATGATGAGAGTGCGGAAAAATTGGTAAACCGTTTGTTGTTTCTTGAAGCAACTGACCCCGGTAAGGATATTTTTTTTTACATCAACAGTCCGGGCGGTGTAGTTACCAGCGGAATGGTGGTGTATGATGTAATGAAAATGATTACCTCACCGGTGCATACTATCTGCATGGGGCTTGCGGCTTCTATGGGTTCAATTTTATTGAGCGGAGGAACTAAAGGCAAGCGTTTGATTTGGCCGAATGGAAGGGTGATGATTCACCAGCCATCTCTTGGTGGAATGTACGGACAAGCAACGGATATTGAAATTACAGCGGCTGAAATTCAGAAGATAAAAGAATCAAGTGCTGATATCCTTGCCAAGAACTGCGGTAAAACTTACGAGCAGGTAATGAAAGATTTCGACCGCGACCACTGGATGAATGCGAAGCAAGCTGTGGAGTATGGTATTGTAGATGGAATAGCAGATAAGTTATAAGTTAATCAGTTGATTGGTGATTAGTGAATTGGTTTGATGAAAAACCGCTCACCAATCTCTAATCACCAATCACCTAATAAAATGACTCGTACTGACCAAAATGTAGAGACTGCTCGCTATCAAAAAGATATAGCCACACGCCTTGGCTTAGACCCACAGAATCTCATTTTTAATTACAAGCAGAAGAACGAAACAGTACGTTTGGATTTGGTAACAGTGAACCCGAAGCATGAGCAATCGTTTTTGTTTCACACCATAACCGGCACAGATAAAATTGATGCCTTACAAAAAATGCTGGACTACATTGACCAGCATTATCACAACGAAAGCAGCTTAACCGTTCAGTGGATTAAAATTGGAGAGAACAAATTGCACACTTCTTATTTCCGCGCTCAGAATATGTATGAAGCCCTTGATAAGTTTTACTTCGGGCGCGACTTAGGGCAGTATAAGATTTTCAGTATTACACTGAATCCGGTGAGTTAAAACCACCTCATCCGCCCTTCGGGCACCTTCTCCTAAAGGATAAGGAATAAGCCTTTAATACTTATTTCAGCTTATCATTGTTCTGATGGCGTTCTGAATCCCTTTGCGTTTTCTTGTCTAAGTTTTTTTGAAGTGCTTGAGTTAAATCAACACCGGTTTGGTTGGCTAGGCAGAAAAGCACAAACAGCACATCGGCTAACTCATCACCCAATTCTTTGTTTTTGTCACTTTCTTTAAAACTCTGCTCTCCGTATTTACGGGCAATGATGCGAGCCACCTCGCCTACTTCTTCAGTCAGCATAGCCATATTGGTAAGTTCATTAAAATAACGAACACCTGTAGTCTTTATCCAGTTGTCGACTGTTGCTTGCGCTTCTTCTATTGTCATAACATAATGTATTTATTTTTTGTTCTTCTCCATTTCTTCCGCCATGCGTTTTGCATCATAGGAATCCATCTTCTTTAAATTATCAATTACGCTTTGGTGGCTTTCGGCATTTCTGTTTTGCGAGAGTTTGCTTGCAGCTTCAATGCGCTCAACTTTAATTTCAAACCCAATCACACCACGCAAATCTTTTTCTAAAATTTTAGCAGGAATCTCGTCATAACTTTGAGATTTTTCTGAGTGTGTGCCTTCGTATCGTTTCATTAAATGGCGAAGCATGGCTTCCAATTTTTCGCCCTCTACCAAACTTGCTTTGCCGTAAACATGAACGGCTTTGTAATTCCAGGTAGGCACATTGCGGTGATTATACCATGAAGGAGAAATGTATGCATGCGGACCCATGAAAATGACGAGCACGTCACTCATCACTTCAAAATTTTTCCATTGCGGATTAGCGCGGGCAACGTGTCCGTGCAAAAACCAGTTGCCGTTTTCGTCCGTAACTAACTCCAAAGGAATGTGTGTTGCCCAAGGCAGATTATCTTTAACCGAAACCAAAGTGGCAAAGCCGAATTCGCGAATCAGTTTTTCTATCTCGGCTTTGTCTTCTTCTTTAAAATTGTTAGGGATATACATGTAAGGAACTTAAATTGTGTACGTCTGAAATCAAAACTAATATTATGAATAAGAAATTTCTCCTCGCTATTGGTCTGCTTGTTTCTGCACAAATTTTCGCCCAATCGCCTCGAACGGTTTTGATTGAGCATTTCACTAACACCAAATGCAGTATTTGCGCTTCTCGTAATCCGGGGTTTTACTCCACGCTTGCTAATTACCCGCAGGTAATTCATATTGCTTTTCATCCAAGTGCGCCTTATTCTTCTTGTTATTTTAATCAGCAAAACGTGACGGAGAATGACGACCGAACTAAATTTTATGGTGCTTATGGCTCTACTCCAAAATTTGTTTTGAATGGGAAACTATTGCCGTCAACCAATCCGGCAATTACTACTACCACTATTGATACAGCATTGAACCAAACTTCGCCAATAGAAGTTTCTGCTACTGAAGAATTGTTCGGTGTTGATTCAGTTAAAGCGCGGATTGTAGTTCGAACCACAGGAAATGTGGGAGCATCTGAACTTTTACTTTTTGCGGGAGTTGCTCAAGATACAGTTCTATACAGTGCAGGTAATGGAGAGCAATTGCATCACGATGTTTTCCGCAAAGCACTTACGAAAGTGAAAGGAGATACAATTCAAGTTTCTGCTTTGAACGATAGTTTGGTTTTATTTTTCTCCTATAAAATTCAAAGCGGATGGCGCGAAGCAAATCTTACAACTATTGCTTTTGTTCAGTTGACGGATACCAAGCAAGTTTTGAATGCAACAAAATCTTATCGCGTGGTTTCCATTCCTTCTGCTATTGGCGAGGTTGAGGAAAGCAGTTTTTCCATTTATCCGAATCCGGTAAAAGAGATTTTAGAACTCAGAAATCAGAAATCAGATTTTGGGCAGTCGGTTGTGATTTTTGATTTGGCTGGGAGAAAGATTTCAGAATCTAAACTTTCGCAAAACCGAATTGATGTTTCTGGATTGGCTAAAGGGATTTATTTTCTGAAAATAAATGACACAGTAAAGAAATTTGTGAAAGAGTAATTACTCCTTGCTTTTGCTGTCGATGTTAATCGTAACAGGCCCGTCATTTATTAAAGCAATTTTCATATCGGCACCAAACTCACCGGTGCCGATTTTCTTTTCTATATCTTTCTCTACTTGTAAAATGAATTTTTGATAAAGAGGAATGGCAATATCAGGTTTTGCTGCACGGATAAATGAGGGACGGTTTCCTTTTTTAGTTAAAGCATGAAGGGTGAATTGCGAAACGATGATGACATCACCGTTTACATCTTTCACACTCAAATTCATTTGTTCATTTTCATCCTGAAAAATGCGGAGGTTAATAATCTTGGTGCTCATCCATTCTAAATCTTCTTGCGTGTCCGCTTCTTCAAAACCTGCGAACACGAGCAGCCCTTTGCCGATGGAAGATTTCACTTGCCTATCAATCGTCACACTCGCTTCCGAAACTCTTTGAATGGTTACTCTCATTGTTCCCAATGTTTGTAGTTGGCCTTATACTCGAGCATGATGTTCAGGTAATTCGAAAACCTTTCTTCCGTAATTTTCCCTTCCTGGTATGCTTTTTTAACCGCGCAGTCCGGCTCATGCTCGTGCAGGCAATTATTGAACTTGCAGTTATTCAGCACTTCGCGCATCTCTATATAATAGTGCGAAATCTCTTCGGGTTTAAAATCCATGATGCCGAATTCGCGGATGCCGGGCGTGTCAATTACACTTCCTCCAAAATCGAGTTCGTGCATTTCGGCAAAGGTGGTGGTGTGCATTCCCTTGCCGGTAATGCGCGAAATCTTTTCGGTTCTTAAGTGCAAGTGCGGCTGAACGGCATTCATTAAAGTTGATTTGCCAACGCCTGAATGTCCGGAGATAAGTGAGGTTTTGTTTTTCATCATCGCCTTCACTTCATCAATATGTTCGTTTTGAAGCGCGGAGACAAAAAGTGTTTTGTAGCCGATGTTCTCATAAATCTTGGAAACAAATTCCTGTTTTTTTTTTCCTTTCTCATCCAATAAATCCTGTTTATTGAAAATGATGACGGTAGGAATGTGATAGGCTTCGGCCGTGAGAAGAAACCGGTCGATAAATCCTGTTGATGTGCGCGGATTGCCCATGGTTACAATCAGCAAAGCCTGGTCGATATTGGCAGCAAGAATCTGGCGCGCGCCTTTATGCTTGGGCGAAGAACGAACGATATAGTTTTCGCGTTCTTCAATTTCGTTTATCACCCAACTGTTGTCGGCATCTTCTGAACTTACAGAAACCCTATCGCCCACCGCAATAGGGTTGGTGTCTTTGGTTACATCTAAACGGAAAATTCCTTTGAGGCGAACTTTGAGGATGTCGCCATTCTCCGCTTTCACTTCGTACCAACTGCCGGTAGATTTTACAACAACTCCTTTCATTCGGCTACTTTATTGGTTGAATGAACGGCTAAAGAAATTTCCATCAGCAAGTCGGGCTCTTTTTCTAAAATATTTCCCACTACAATTATATCGGCTCCGGCTTTGCAGGTTTCTTCGGCTTGTTCTGCTGAACGGATTCCTCCGCCAACAATTAACGGAACGGAAATATTTTTTTTCACTGCTTCAATCATTTCTGCATTTACAGAATTCAGAGCCCCGCTTCCGGCTTCGAGATAAATCAGTTTCATGCCGAGCATTTCTCCTGCCAACGCAATAGCGACAGCAATATCGGGTTTGTCGTTGGGGATGGGAACTGTTTGCGTTATATAAGAGGTCGTAGAAATTCTTCCGCCATCTATTAATAAGTAGCCGGTTGGGATGGTTTCAAGTTTCGCTTCTTTAATAAGAGGAGCGGCAATCACTTGTTGTCCGATAAGGTATTCAGGGTTTCTCCCAGAAATCAAACTCAAAAACAAAATGGCATCTGCCTTTGCGCTAACCTGATAGCTGTTACCAGGAAAAATAATAATAGGAATTTTTGAATGCTCCTTTATATAAGAGATTGTTTTCTCGAAGCGGTCTTCAAGTAGCAAACTTCCGCCAACAAAGAAGAAATCGGTTCGGGCATTCTTCGCCAGTTCAACCAATTGCGCTAAACTTTCTTGTGTCTGCTTATCTGGGTCAATAAGTACAGCGAGTTGTTTTTTGTTTCGCGATTTTATTTGAGTGTAAATCATTAGCGCAATTATACAACAATACAATGGCACGCGAAGGGTGCGTATTATACAAGCACCGCTCAAAAAAATGACAAGTGAATACTGCTTATACCAGAGTTATTCCGGTGTCACACAAATCTTCCACATTCAAATCAGCACTAACACTTCCAATCTTCAGCAATGCCTGTTTTGCATTTTCTAAACCGCGCAGGCGAACGGTGTAATCGGAACTCCAAACTGTTGAAAGCAGCCAGGTGTAGGCATCAGCTTCACTGAGTTTGAAGCGTTCCTGAAGTAGGCGAACTGTTTGTGGAGAAGAAACAAAGTGTGCGCTCTCTTCATTTATCACTTTCAATATTTTTTGAATTGCAGAACGTTTTGTTTGCAATACATTATCCCTTGCTACAATTAAAAAACTGCTCCAAGGTGCGCTGAATTCACCCACCATTCTTACCGTTCCGTCTTCTACAAACGGTTTGGTAGTGTATTTCTCCCAATAAAAAATCTGTGTTTCATTTTTTGAGAGAGAACTCATGGCTCCATCCATACTTTTTATTTCAATTAAATCTTCACCGCTGATTTTTTCTCCACGCTGCTCGGCATGTATCAGGGCCATTAAATGTGAACCCGAACCGAGTTTACTGATGGCGTATTTTTTCGGTAAGCGGTTATAAACGGAATAGAACTGTGATTTTGCTCCTGTAAAAATGCCCCAGCCGAGCTGAGAGGTGATATACTCTTTTACAATTTTTGCTTTTAATCCTTTGGCTGCGGCAGAAATAAAACCTTCGGTGAGCAGAATGGCGAGGTCAAGCTCTCCGGTGCGCAGAGCTTCGGTCATCACACCGGTGCCGCCGGGAAAAAACTTCCAGTTTAAATCCAATCCCGCTTGCTGAAATTTATTTTGCTCAGCGGCCAAATTCCACGGCAGATTGAAGTGCTCCGTTACTCCACCAATTTTTATTTCGTTGCTCATGCTATTTACGGTCTGACTTAAGTCTGACCGGTGTTTATTTTTTGAAAAATTCTACAGAGGCATTCACCGCAGTTTCTAAATCGGTGGTCAAACCACTTTCGATATAAGGATGCTTGCCGCCAAAATTATGATTGCTATTCTCTATCAACAACAATTCCGATTGATTGTTCCACCCCTTCATTTCAATCGCAGTTTCCACCGGAATGGTTTCGTCTTTTGTGCCATGAATAATCAGAAAAGGAATCTGCATTTGCTTTACCGCATCGGGCACAAACAAGCGACTGAGGTTGGCGAAATAATTTTCGTATAGCTGCCATTTAATCGGCATACTTTGTTTGGTTCGTGCGTTGCCTACATACACTACTCCATCCCGTTTTATTTTTTCGAGTTCTTCCTTTGTCCAGTATTTGCTGAACTCGTTTACGCTCGCCCAGGTGCAGATTTTCTTTACACGTGTATCTTCTTTTGCTTTCAAAATAGAAATGCCTCCTCCGCGACTATGACCCATCAGGTAAAGTTGAGCAGCATCATATTCTGTTTGAGCAACTGGAAATAAATCAGAGCAAACCCAGTCAATCACTACCCCAAGGTCATCCATTTCGATAGAGAGATTATCGTTGCCAAAAGCTTCGAGGTCGGCAAAGTCAACCAGATGATCAACTGTGGTGCCGTTGTGCGAGAAATTAAATTTTACATACACAAAACCAGCTTCGACAAATTTATCAGCAACTAAATCAAAGGGTCCCCAATCTTTAAAACCTTTGAAGCCGTGACTAAAAATCAACACCGGTTTTTTCTGTCCGTCTTTCTTGTAATAAACGTCAGCCAAAAACGGACGGCCGTGTTTGCTTTGAAGAATAATATTCCGTTCGCGTGAAATCATGGGCGCGAACATAAAACAGTTTTCTACTTCGGCAGAACGGTTACATTCGCTTTGCATGTCGCTGAAACTCGATGACATAAAGAAACCGATTGCGAAGGAACTCGATGAGTTTGAGATTCGCTTTCGTGAAAGTATGAAGAGCAAGGCTCCGCTGCTCGACCGCATTACGCATTATATAGTTACGCGCAAGGGCAAGCAGATGCGCCCGATGTTCGTTTTTCTTTCTGCCCGCCTTTGCGGAGAACTGAATGAAGCAACTTATGTAGCGGCCTCGTTGGTGGAGATTCTGCATACAGCAACCTTGGTGCATGATGATGTGGTGGATGATTCATATCAGCGCAGAGGATTTTTTTCTATCAACGCGCTTTGGAAAAATAAAATTGCGGTGCTGGTGGGTGATTATCTTTTATCGAAAGGATTGTTGCTCTCGATAGAAAGCGACCAGTTTCAATTGCTGCATATTCTGTCGGATACTATTCGCGCCATGAGCGAAGGTGAATTGTTGCAGTTGGAAAAATCAAGGCGACTCGACATTCAAGAGGATATTTATTTTGAAATCATCACCGGCAAGACCGCTTCGCTGATTGCTTCTGCTTGTGCCTGCGGTGCATCTACTACGACCAAAGACGAACAGAAGATTGCACGTGTGAAACTGATGGGAGAGAAAATCGGAATCGCTTTTCAGATAAAAGATGATTTGTTCGATTACGAAGAAGCAGAAATAGGTAAGCCGCGAGGCATTGATATTAAGGAGCGAAAGATGACCTTGCCCTTAATCTACGCATTGAGTAAAGTTTCGGGAAGCGATAAGCGGAAAATCATCAACATCATTAAGAACGAAAACCAAAACACCGAAAAGGTGCGTTGGGTAATTGATACGGTTCGCAAGAACGGAGGAATGGATTATGCTGCCAAGAAGATGTTAGAGTATCGTGATGAAGCGATGAAACTGCTTTATGAATTTCCCGAAAGCGAATCGCGCAAATCAGTAGAGCAGCTGATAGAGTTTACGATTGAACGGAAGATTTAATCGCCAGAATCTCTTCCATCATATTTCTGCCGTTTACTAAACGCGGAACTTTGTTTTGCCCTCCTAATTTATTTTTTGATGAAAGCCATTTGTAGAATGTTCCTTCGGGCAATGCGATTACTTCTAATGATGAAAGCGCAAGATTGTTCACGCGTTTTTGTTTGTAGTTAGAGTTTTCGTGCTGCAGATTTTCATCCAACAGTTTTTCGTAAGCAGCAATATCTGCCGGAGTTTTTGAAAACTCAATCGCAAATTGCATTCTTCCCTTTTCTTCGATGCTGATGTAAAGAGGAGCTACGGTATAGTCGCTCACCGTGCAATCAAAACTTTGGTTTGTTTTCATCAAAGCATTCTGAACATTCGATAACAATAAATCTTCTCCAAAGGCATTAATGTATTCCTGTGTTCGTCCGGTAATTTTGAAAGTAAAAGGGTTGAGCGATTGAAAAGTAACGACATCTCCAATCATATAACGCACCAATCCATTCGGTGCAGTAATCAGCATCACGTACGGCACTTCGGTTTTTACTTCGCTTAGTTCAATAGCATTTCTTTCTCTGACAGAATGTTTATCGAGCGGAATGAATTCATAGAAAATATAGTTGTCGGTGAGCAGAAGAAGATTGTTGCTTTTAAGATTTTCCTGAATGGCGAAGAAGCCTTCGGTAGCATTGTATACTTCGAAGAAATTGAAATCTTTCTTCCCGACTAACTCTTCAAATTGTTTTCGATACGGCTCAAAGCTTACACCTCCATGAAAATAGACTTGCAGATTCTTCCACTTATCAGTCAATTTCTTGAAAGGAAATTCCTCTTTCATTTTTTGCAGCACCGATAAAATCCAGGTAGGCACACCGCTCATGGTTCCTACATCTTCCTTCGAAATCTGTTTTACTGCATTGGCAATTTTTTCTTCCCATTTAGAAAACGTTTGCACGTGAATGTCCGGTGTGTAATAGCCGCGATAGATGTAAGGAATGTTGATGGAGATGATGGCAGAAACATCAGCCACCGTAATTCCCGAATCAAGCGTATCATAAATCCCTCCCGGAATCAGAAGATTTTTATGACTCAGCAATCGCATGCTTTCGTCTTTCTGATGGATTTTAGAGAGCGCAAAAAACGTTCCGCGCACATGACACTGCTGCATTATTTGTTTGGTGATGGGAACCAATTTGCTTTTGCCGCTTGTAGTTCCTGCAGTTTTTGCAAACCACTTCACCGGTTTGTCGGTCATTACTTTTTGCTGACCGGTTTTTATTCTCTCGATGTAGTTTTCGTAAAATTCATATTGAGTAACCGGAACTCTGTTTTTGAAGTCGTTGTAGGAGTTTATTTCATCGAAACGCAAATCCTTTCCCAATTCAGTAGAGGAAAGTT
Source organism: Bacteroidota bacterium (assembly GCA_947475165.1). Lineage (GTDB taxonomy): Bacteria > Bacteroidota > Bacteroidia > Chitinophagales > LD1 > Bog-950. Next base: position 6,094 of record CANJLD010000037.1, on the reverse strand, counting down.
GACGGAGAATTTTTTTTAAAACCTTCGCTTGATGACGAATAGATTTTTCAGCCGTGAATTCAGGAGGGAAAGCAAGTTTGAGATAAATGCGGAAAAGAAAATTTTTCCAGTCGAAGTGCATGAGGCGAATATAATTACCCTGCTTGCGTTTCTAACGGCTGAGCAAAAGGAAGAAAAGCATTTATTCGATTTAACTTCTCAATACAATCTCGCAGATAATTTTGTTGCTTTTGTGCGCTTAGCCCAACAGAAAGCCAGTTACTGACCAATAATTTTGCTGCTTCTAAATAATCACCGTTTGATTCTCTACTAGTTAGAGAATTTACAGCATTTAAAACATCGCTGTTATTTGTGTTACGAGCAAATTCAGAAACAAAAATCTTATACTCTCTTAAACTCCTTTCAAAATCCTGCAATTCAGAAAGAATTGATTTGGAGTCAGCACTTTCATTTAATCTGCGTAAAATGTTATTTGCTATTGAGATAATATCGTTTGTGTACTTAGTAAGTTCTTTGACTGATGGTGATTTTCTTTCTTGGAGATTTGAAGCTACTCTCTTTCGCAAAACAAAATTCTGTCCCAAATAAACTCTGCGCACCTGTTCATCGCTGGCTAATTCTTCCGCAGTTCCTGCCTTCAAAATCTTTCCTTCAAATAAAAGATATGCGCGGTCGGTAATAGAAAGAGTTTCCTGCACATTATGGTCAGTAATGAGCACCCCGATGTTTCTTTTCTTCAGGTCTTCCACAATACGTTGAATATCTTCTACGGCAATCGGGTCGATACCGGCAAAGGGCTCATCGAGCAAAATAAATTTCGGGTCAGTGGCGAGAGCGCGGGCAATTTCTGTTCTTCTTCTTTCTCCACCGCTCAACACATTTCCCATGCTGGTGCGCACACGATTCAAACCAAATTCACTGAGCAGTAATTCCAATCTTTCTTTTTGTTCGTGCTTTGAAAGCTTGGTCATTTCCAATACACCGGCAATATTATCTTCTACCGAAAGGTTGCGAAACACCGATGCTTCCTGTGGCAAATAGCCAACTCCTAATTGCGCGCGTTTATACATCGGCAGGTCGGTAATATTCTGGTCGCCTAAATAAATTTCTCCTTTATCGGGTGGAACCAAACCTACAATTTGATAGAAGGAAGTTGTTTTACCTGCCCCGTTTGGCCCAAGCAACCCGACAATTTCTCCCTGCTTCACTTCCACAGAAACATCGTTTACAACGGTTCTGCCTTTGTAGGTTTTAAATAAATTTTTGGAGCGAAGTGTAAGCATGATTTAAATGCTTGTGTAATTACAATCCGTTAAACGAAATGCCGACAGTAAATTCGTTAGCCTTAGGTCCTTTGTCTTTTTTGAAAACATCAAGAATTCCGTAATACGCAAACACGTTTACTACACTATAACCGATACGAAAAGTCGGTCCCATTCTGAGCAAGTTGAAATCAGGAAACCTTCTTTCTACATCAACTTTTACTACCGAGCCGATTTTGGTTTTCTCTTTGGTGTGTGCATCTACACGTATACCGGCTTTAAACCCAACTACGAATTTCCAGCAGTTATTGAATTTATCGGGATTGGTGCGGATGCGAAGCTCCAGTGGAATATCAATGTACTGCAACGTAAGTTTGTTCACTTTGTAATCAGCTAAAGCAATATTCGGATTTATATCAGTAAGCGGACGGAAACTCGTACCGGTTGAATCTTCCCACAAGCCGGAGCGACTATAAATATTAGAACAGCTATAACCGATACCCGGTGCAAAACTCACGCGCGATTTTTTTATGCGGAAATCCCACGAAAAATAAATGCTGATACCGCGGCTCCACCATTTAGTTTTAAAATCATTGCCAAACCTTGCATCGCTCTTATTGTAAATCCAGTTGCTGCCAAACAAATCTAAGGTGAAGCGGTCTTTTGCAAACTTCGCAAACTTCTTTTCTACTTCGTTTTTCTTTGTGATTTGCGCCTGTGTCAATTCTCTCTTTGGCATAGGTTTCTTTACCACTTTAACGGTATCAGCTAGCTGGGCAAAAACAACCGTTGAACTCAATAACAAAAAGACAAACAATAATTTCTTCATGATTTATTTTTATCGGCTTCAATAACGAGCGGCAAATGTAATTATTGTGGGCAAACGACTTATCCGAGGTATTTACCTTCAATATTCATTCTGCGGCCCATGCCGAATGCTTTAGGCGAAACGCGGAGAATAGGCGGTGCCTGATTGCGTTTCCATTCGCTTCCGTTAACCATTTTCAGCACACGGTCGACTAATTTTTTATCAAACCCTAAAGCCATGAGTTCTTTCGGGCCTTTTCGTTTTTCGATGTATTGAAAAAGAATTTTATCCAGCACATCATACTCCGGTAGCGAATCAGAATCTTTTTGATTAGGACGAAGTTCTGCCGAAGGTGGTTTTGAAATAATGTTTTGAGGAATCAGCGGGGTAGTATTTCCTTCTCCTTTAGGAGAAGGTGCCCGAAGGGCGGATGAGGTGTTGATGTAATTTGCGAGTTCATAAACCTGCGTTTTGTATACATCACCCAACACCGCCAAACCTCCGCACATATCGCCATACAATGTCCCGTAGCCAACAGCCGCTTCGCTTTTGGTGGTGGTGTTGAGCAAAATGTATCCGAACTTATTGCTGAACGCCATCAGCAAAACTCCGCGCACACGTGCCTGTAAATTTTCTTCTGCCACATTAAACGGAAGGTCTTTGAAAAACGGATTTAGTGCTTGAATGAAGCCTTGATAATTATTTTCGATAGGAACAGTTTCGTATTTCGTTCCAAGATTTTCGCAAAGCTGTTTGGCATCAGCTAACGAATGGTCAGATGAAAAGCCCGATGGAAGCAGAAGCGACATTACATTTTCTTTTCCCAATGCTTCAGCAGCGAGATACAAAACCAAAGCAGAATCAATTCCACCGCTTAAGCCCAGGATTGCCTTTTTGAAACCAAGCTTGGCGAAGTAATCGCGGATGCCTAAAACAAGCGCATCGTGAATAAGCGCTATTTCTGATTTCAAATCCGCATTCTCTAATCCGCAATCCGCAATTCTTATCTCTTCTTCAAAAAATTTCAATTGTTCTGTCACTTCTCCTTTCGCATTCACCACCACACTTCCTCCGTCAAATATTAATTCGGTTTGCGCACCAACCTGATTGATGTACACCATCGGAATTTTATAGCGCAGTACGTTGGCGCGAATCACTTTCATCCGTTCTTCATGCTGAATATAACTGAAAGGCGAAGCCGAAAGATTGAGGATGATATCCGGTGATTGTTTTACCAGTTCCTCCATCGGGCAGGAGAGATACATCGGGTTGTCGTTGCCTACATTCCAGATGTCTTCGCAAATGGTAATGGCTAATTTTTGTCCTTTGAATTCAAACACTTCAAACTTGTTGTTCGGCTCAAAGTAGCGCAACTCATCAAAGACATCGTAAACCGGTAGCAACGTTTTATCAGTGATGTGTTTTACTTCGCCTTCATACAAAAAGAAAGCGGAGTTGAATAAATCCTTTCCCTCCTTAATTGGATTTTTGCGGGGACAACCAACGAGTGCGGCAATTTTACTTGTGTGCTTTGCAATTTCGTTCAATGCATTGGTGCATTGAGCAATAAAATCATCGAACTCTAAAAAATCTCTGGACGGATAACCGCAAATACAGAGTTCACTGAACACAATCAATTCTGCATTTTGCTTTTCAGCATCATGGATGGCAGCAATTATTTTCTGCGAGTTCGCTTCAAAATTTCCTACGTGATAGTTTAACTGGGCGAGAGCGATTTTCATTTCTTCTAATTCGAAAGCAAAGGAAAGGAACTATACGAGTTTATCAATTTCCGCAGCCAGCTTTCTATCTTTCTCGGTTACAATATTTCCCGCGCTGTGCGTGTTGAGTGTTATCTCCACTTTGTTCCAAACGTTCGTCCAATTCGGATGATGGTCCATCTTCTCGGCAACTAAAGCAACGCGGGTCATAAACGCAAAGGCTTCAGAGAAATCTTTGAAAGTGAAAGTTTGTTTAAGCTCGTTGTTTTCTTCTGTCCAACTCATCATGGTTTATTTAAAACTCCAATCGTATTTATCCAGATTGCTCAAACAAAGTTTCAGCAAATCAATATTGCCTTTAATGTCCGCCTTGTGCGCCATTTCAATTACTGAGTGGATGTGACGCGTGGGTATAGAAACCGCACCGGCAATAGTTCCGTTTGGTGCCATGCGCTGTAAACCGGCTGTGTCCGTGCCACCGGCAGGCAGCAACTCCGGTTGCCATTTAATTTTGTTCTTGTCGGCAAGCTCCTTCATGTATTTCACCATCCGGTAATCGCAGATGGCCGATGAATCCATAATTTTTATCGCTACTCCATCGCCAAGCGATGTTACGCGCTCTTCCGGTTTAGCACCCGGTGTATCAAACGCAATGGTAGTATCAATACAGAAACTGAATTCTGCACCAACATGGTGCGCTGCCACCTGTGCGCCACGAATGCCCACTTCTTCCTGCACGGTAAAAATGCCGTAGAAATCGTAAGGAATATTTTTTCCTTTCAGCTCGCGCAGTGTTTCAATCAAAATAAAAACCGCCACACGGTTGTCTATGCTTTTGCAGTTTACACAATCGCCCATTTCAATCAGCTCGCGCTCGCGGGTAACTACGTTTCCTATTTCTACAATCTTCACCACTTCTTTGCGCGGCATGCCCAGGTCAATAAAATAATCGGTCAGGTGCAGGGGCTTGATGCGCTCTTCGGCCGTCATCAGGTGAATAGGCTTGGTGCCCATTACGCCAATCACATCCTTCTTTCCGTGCACCACCACGCGCTGTGCCGTTAAAGTTTTAGGGTCAAAACCGCCAAGCGGGTGAAAGCGGAGGAAACCGTTTTCGTCAATATGGTGAATGATGAAACCAATTTCATCCATGTGGGCGGCAGCCATTACTTTCTTTTTGCTGCTCTTACCTTTTTTAACCGCTATCAGGTTGCCCATGTTATCGGTATAAAGCTCATCGGCAATTTTTTTCAGTTCGCGCTGAATAAGCTCGCGCACTTTTTGCTCGTGGCCGGGAACCCCGGGGGTTTCGCAGATTTCTTTTAGTAGAGAAACGTTAATCATGATGAGTGAATAGTTAATTGTGAAGGTTAATAGGAAATACTGAGTGCAAACTTAGAATTTTTTGCAGGAGATATAAGTTGCGATTGGATGCGATGAATTTTCGTTTCGGTGTTTGTGATTTTCGGTTCCAATCATTGGGTTTGCGCTTCCAAGTGAGTCGTTCGCGGTTCCGGCTGTGTCAATTTCTTTAGTGTGAGCGATGATTCCATTAGTGCGAGCATTGATTTCTTTAGTGTGTGCATCAATTCCATTGCTGCGAGGGATGATTTCTTTGGTGAGAGCGTTGATTCCGTTAGTGCTTGTGACGATTGCTTTGCTGTGAGCGTCAATTGCATTAGTGCGAGGGTGGATTGCATTGCTGCGAGTGGCGATTTCTTTGCTGCCGATTTGAAGTTTTTGGCGGTTAAACTTGTGTTTTTCGCGTTTTTGACGATATTTTTGCAGAAAACAACTGTATTATGGAAAATCCATTTCATGTAGGATATAAAATAGCGGAACTTCTTGAGGAACAACACAGAACCAAACGAGACCTGGGTTTGGATATTGATATGAGCCAGGGAAATGTGGTTTACCTGACGAAGCGGGATAGCATTGATGTGAAAACGCTGCAAAAGATAGGGAATGAATTGAAGTATAATTTCTGGAAGCATTTTCCGATTGATGATGGGACGAATGCCGCAACGCTTGTGACTGAGAGGGAGAAGCAAATGATTGCCGAGAAGGATAAGGTGATTGCGGAGTTGAATGCGAAGGTTGCGGAGCGGGATAAAGTGATTGAGGATTTAAAACAGGATTTGGTGAAGCAGGAGAATGATTTTTTGAAGGAGATTAATGGGTTGTTGAAGAAGAAGTGATTTTTGTTGTTGGTCAGGCGACCAACAACAGCGCAGAAATAGAGAGGCCACGAACCTGCCTAGCCGGCAGGCAGGTTGCACGAATTTAGAGAATTGCCAAATATG
>CANJLD010000036.1 GCA_947475165.1 Bacteroidota bacterium | reverse complement strand
TAAAAATTTTTTTATTTTAAGGGTCTTTATGGTTGGATTTTTTTAATTAAAAATTTTTTATTTAAAAATTGCGAACCTCTCTTTATTCATCAAGCGGGCCTTTTTATTTTTCCTATTTCCGGTTTCTTGCTTAATAAGCTTCGAATATTACTTAATAACCCTCGAATATGCTTTGATATTCTTCGAATCTAGTCTAATATTTAAAGAATATTGTCTGATATTACCGCCCCCCCCCCCGCAAAGCCTCCATCTCATCCCGATAGCTATCGGGATGCGGTTTTTGCGCCTTACTCTCGCAGAGACCTCCTCTTTGAGAGACTCTCGAGGGACAGTACAGCTTCCTCATTTAAACAATACTACTACATTGAGTTTTTGGCACCACAGTTTGGCTTTTTTAAATAAATAATTGCACTATTCAAATAAAACATTGTGCTGTTAGAATATTTATTCACAAATGGTGGAAACAAACAACATAAAGCCAAAGTATAGTTTGCACTTTTGGCATTGCTATTTAATAGCATACACTCAAAAATTTATTGAACCACATGATGCAATTAAACCTACAACGCATTTTTAAAGCGCGCGGAATAAGTCAACCTTACAAGTTTTTGGTGCAAAACGGCTTTGTTCCGTTTACAGCGCATAAATACAAGAACAGCAAGGTAGAACATATACGACTTGACCACATTGAGAAGCTATGTGTACTACTGCACTGCACACCCAACGATATTTTAGACTGGGCACCGAACGATTTGCTCGATGACCATCCCAACCATCCGCTACAGAAAATACGGAGAACAGAAAAGAAAATAGAAATAGCCAAAATGCTTTCTAAAATGAGCATTGAAAAGCTGGAAGAAATAGAGAAACTGTTAGCGGCACACAACTAATTGTAACATGCTATTGTAGCCTTAGAGTTAACATCAAATCAAAAACAACAAGGCGTTCGCAAAACATACCACAAACAAAAATGTCCCGCTATTATGCGGGACATTTTTTGTCTTATGACTTTCATCAAAACTTAATTACTCGGGCTGCATTTGTAGCCAAAATTTTCAGCCGCTGTTACAGCATCGTTAAAATCATCGTTAGAGTTAAAATCGTCTTTGCAGATTTTATCATCGGCCAAAACATTGTGTTTGCAAGTCTGGCATTTGCACGAAGCAAAAGTGGAAATTGCCGCAAAGGCAAAAGCATAAAGTAGCGTTTTTTTCATACTGTTTATTTTAAGGGTTATTAAAAATTAGCGCACAAGAGTAACACTTCCTTTGTAAAGTTTATCGGTATAGTTATCTATGTAAACAATGTGTATCTGATACACAAACACAGCGGGCTGCATAATCTTGCCCCGGTAAATGCCATCCCATTTAAAGTTCATATCGTTGCTGTCATACACTTTTTCGCCCCAGCGGTCAAACACCTGCACTTCAAATTGTTTCCAGGCTTCTTTGTTGCCGAATACCTCAAAGAAATCGTTGTTGCCATCGCCATTAGGGGTAAATACGTTTGGTATAAAGATGATATACTTTGGAATAACGGTAATGTTCACCCTGTCGTTAGCCACACAGCCCGAATCGGAAACAGCAGTGGCGATGTAATAAATACTTTGAACCGGTGAGGCATTAGGAGCCACACAATCGCTGCAACTTAAACCATTAGAAGGCTGCCAGATAATACTTGCAATATTGCCACCGGTTGGCACTGCAATAATATCTACCGAGCTACCTAAATCAATAGTAGTATCGTGCGGAAACGATTCAATACTGAATACATTATCGTTCAGCACCACAAACGAAGTATCTACCACACAGTTATTAACATCGGTAATAGTAACCGAATACGTTCCGGAATAGATAGAATAAATATCCTGCGTATGCGCTCCATTGCTCCAGGTATAAACAGCAGGCGGGTTAGAAGTAACCACCGAAATATTTACAAAGCCATTATGCAGCGGGTCGCAAAGCACGTTATGCACTACCGCATCAACCGCTATGCCCGGCATTTCAATTACTGTTTCGGTAGCTGTTACGGTGCAGTTATGCGCATCGGTAACTGTAAGCGTATAAACCCCTGCAGGTATATTGGCATCTACCGGCACATTACCCGCAGCAGGGTTCCAGGTGTAAGCATAAGCGGGAGTTCCACCGGCAGCATTAGCGGTAATACTTCCATCGCTAAAGCCCGGGCAGCTTACATCGGTTACCAAAGGGTTAACCGTTAATAAAGTTGGTTCTATTACCGGAATATTCACAATACTATCGGCACACTGGTGCGAGTCGTAAACCGTAACGTAATAAGTTCCCATGCTCAGGTTGCAAAGTTGTGCGGTGTTTCCACCGGTATTCCAAACGTATTGATACGCAGGGCTACCACCGGTTGCCGTAACTGTGATACAAGCATCGCTGCCGCCAAAGCAATTTACATTTTGAGTAACCTGTGTTAAAGCTAAATCGGTTGGCTGGTTTACAAAAATAGAATCTACACCCACCGCAGTACAGTTATTGGCTTCCGTTACGGTAACTTCATAATAACCGGTAATCAATACCGAAATATCCTGAGTAACCGCACCGTTGCTCCATAAATAAGTCCACGGTCCACCGGTACCGGTAACCATCAAATCAATAGCGCCATCGCTGCCGCCAAAACAGTTTACATCAATCACAGCCGTATCAAGGAAAGTAGTTTGAGGTGGCTGAGGCACATCAATATGAAGGGTATCAGCACAAAGGTTAGCGTCTAATACCCCTACAATATGCAGCCCTCCGGAAATATTATTAAATACACCGCTTGCCTGTGGAGTTCCTAAATCGTTTGAATATAAATAAGGTGGAGTTCCACCGGCTGCGTTCACCGTTAAACCGCCATCGCTGCCGCCATAACAACTGGTAGGAATAGCGCCAACCAAACTAAGAACAAGCGCAGTCGGCTGATTAATAGTTGCCGAAACGGTAGCCGTGCAGGTATTAGCATCGGTAGCAGTTATAGTATAGGTGCCAGCCGATAAAGTATTGAAAATATAAGGGTTAACAGATATTGACTGCACTCCTAATGTAGCCGTATAAACAGGCGTTCCGCCCGAAATAGTAACGGTGGCGGTGCCGTCATTTCCGTTAAAACATTTTACATCGGTAACACCCGCAAGCACTACCGCCAATTGCGCAGGCTGGTAAATAGTGAACTGAATAGTAGTATCGCAAGAGTGCGCATCTATAACTGTTGCCGTGTAAACATTCGGTGCCAATCCGGTGAAGGTTGGGCTTGCCTGAAAGGTAACTCCATCCAAAGAATATTGGTAAGGTGCGGTTCCTCCGCTTGCTCCCAATTGAACCAAGCCATCGCTGCCGCCAAAACATTTAACGCTGTCGGTATTTACAATTAAAGGGCTTAATGCCAAAGGCTCAATAACCGGAACAATCATGGTGTCTTTGCAAGTCCATACATCGGCAACTATTATCGTATAATTTCCTCCCGCAATGTTGGTGGTTACACTATCTGTTTCAAGCGGAAGTTGAACCCAGTTATAAGTATAAGGATATACCCCTCCCGTTACGCTCAGAATGATAGAGCCGTCTGCCGCGCCTTTGCAACTTACATCGGTTACGGTAACCGTATCAAGCACCACAGGTGGCGGAGCAAGAATAGGAACAGAAGCCGTAGCCGTGCAACCGTGCTGGTCAATTGCGGTTACATTATAAACACCGGCAAAAAGATTTACCGCATGTGCCGAATCCTGTTGGGCTGGGTCGCTCCATAAATAACTAAACAGACCTGTTCCGCCTATGGCTTCTGCCTCAGCCGAACCGTTGCTTAAAGCCGCGCAGGTTACATCTACCGTATCTACTATATAAATACTTACCGCAAGCGGCTGTGTAATAGTAACCGTTGCCGAAGCGGTGCATCCGGTTGAAGCATCAGTTACGGTAACCGTATATGTATTCGGGCAAACGTTTGTAATTTTTGCTGTGCTGGCATTGTTGCTCCACAGGTAAGTATAGTTACCCGAGCCGCTGATTCCTTTTACCCGCGCCACTCCATCGCAATAGCCAAAGCACGAAACATTCGCACTGCTGTCAATATAAGCCTGCACGCTACCACCTGAGCTTAAAGCAGTGCCGCTGGCAACAGTGCAATTAGAAGTTAAATCGGTAACCGTAACCGCATAAGTTCCCGCCTGTAAGTTAGAAGCAGTTTGAGTGATTTGATTATTCGCATCATTCCATATATATGAGTAAGTCCCCGTAGGGTTCGGATTGGCTGTAACAGAACCGGTGTTTCCGCAAATAGCTGGCACCGTAGTAAAGGCAACCGTTGGCGGATTAGAAACAGTAACCGTAATCAAAGTATCATCCTGACAATAACCATACTGGCTGTATCCGGTTATCAAATACGAAGTAGTAACTAATGGTTTAGCAACTACTACAGGACCGAATGCAGGGTTTAGTCCTGTAGGCGGAGTCCATGTATAGAAATTACTGTAAGCACCGCTCACCGTTAAAGTAACCGAATCGCCCGGACAGAATTTAAATAAGCCGGTAATGTTAAGCACCGGTGTAGGGTCAACAATTATCCAGATAGAATCGTAAGGAGAATAACCGCAACAGGTAGTGCTGATGCGCAGTTTTATTTTAAATATTCCCGCAGTATTAAAAGTAAGGTTACTCAGGTTTTGAAAATTGGCTCCGTTGTATGTATTCGGAGTAACCGCACCGCCAAAATCCCAATCGAAAATATCAGCCGAAGGAATAATAGCGTTGAAACTGGCAGAAGAACCCTGGCACAAAATAAAAGTATCTACCCCGTATGGATGCGCATTGGTAGCAATATCAGGAATGTAGCTATTGGCATCGATAGGAACATTAAAGAAACCGGTGTAAATATTTCCGCTGAAGGTGATATTCTTTCTTCCGAAAGTAGTGTATTGGGTAATTACGTTGGCACCGCTAGTTGTTTGCGGGGTTGCCACTAAATCAAAATCCCAGTTACCGGATGAAGCCGAAGTAAAGTTCACATCGCGATAAGTACAACTCACATCAGCCGCATTAATAACCGGCTGACCGGAAAGATTAAAAGTTAAATCGGTAACCGGAAACACTCCGCCATCCACATAAACCAAACCTGCCGAACCGGCTGAACCGCTTCCGCCTATTCCTCCTGCGCCACCGGTTCCACCTGCGCCACCATTTCCACCGCGCCCTACTTCCGAACCAGTGTTAGCACCTGTTCCGCCCGCTCCACCATTGCCACCATTACCGCCATTACCACCTGATCCGCCAATACCGGCAGTGCCTGCAAAAAATTCATCATCATCAAACAATCCGTTTGCCCCGTTATTAAAAGTATAAACTGCAATTGAGGCTCCACCGCTTGAGCCACCGGTACCACCGGTACCGCCTTGTCCACCTCCGCCTCCGCCTCCGCCACCATCTCCGGTTCCATCGGTACAGAATGTGCAGGTTTGTCCTGCTCCTCCTCCTCCCCCGCTTCCACCGGTACCGCCATTGCCATCTGTTCCATTGCCTCCCATTCCTCCGGGCAAAAAGAATCCACCGGTAAAAGAGCCCGCTGTGCCTACCGCTCCGTTACTTCCTGCAGCACCATTTGTTCCTGTACCGTTTCCTCCGGGGTTTCCGTCACCGGAAAATATTCCGTCACCTCCGGTTGTTCCTCCGTTAGCTCCAGCGGGTCCACCTGCACCGTTTACACCACCTGCCACACCACCAGCACCACCGGCCGCTGCCGAGCCACCGGCACCACCTCCACCTCCGCCTCCACCGGCACGCGGGTTAGCAGATGTATTGCCTGCACCACCACCAGCACCATTATTTCCTCCCAAACCAAAAGTTCCTGCACCACCACCACCACCTGCACCTCCATTACCACCGGGCGCATTGACACCGGTATTATCAACTGCCCCCAATGCACCATTCGAACCGGCTGAGCCATTCACTCCTGCGCTGCCGCTTGTACCGGGCAAGCCATCACCGGCATTACCGGGTAGCATACGGCAACGCACAAACTGATAATCGTTACAACTGGTCATGTGAAAAATATAATTGCTCATAGCCACATTGCCCGCTGTAGTAGCCGGACAGTTTTGCGAACTAAAAGTTATATCCTGAAAACGGAAAAACGCCTGTGAGTTCATGTAGATGGAAACAATGCGCGGGGCATTAGGTATTCCTTCCGGATTCAAATTACTCCGGTAAATAGTAGTAGCCCCCGGTGCACTTGTTTTAATCCAGGTAATCGGGTCGAAGCCTCCTTCAATAGTTGTGTAGCTGGTAATATTTGTAATAGGATTATTGAGCGTGTATGTTCCCGTTCCCAGTTTTATAATAGAGTTATTACACTGCGCCAAATTTATAGCTCCCTGTAAACTGGCAGGGCTTGCTTTTGTTCCGTTACCGCTTCCGTTAACCGTGGCATAAATTACCGCGCAACTTTGCGGTGGCGGTGGTGCAGCAGTATTTATAATAGAACAAACCGTATCGCTCGGACAACCGCTGGCATCGCTTATCCAAACACAATAAGTAGTAGAAGATGGCGGAGTAGCTACCGGGTTAGGACAATTAGTGCAACTCAAATTTGCCGTTGGGTTCCAATGGTAAGTTGGTGTTGGCGAATTAGTCTGCACCAATAAATTAACAGAGCCCCCGGCACATAAAGTAACACTGGCAGGATAAATACTGATAATCGGTTTTTGATTTCTGGTAACTAAAACAGCATCGGTTTTCTGACAACCACTTACATAATAAGCGGTAACCGTATACAAAGTAGTAGTGGATGGACTAACCGTAATTGATTGCGTGTTCCATGAATTAGTTCCATCACTCCAGTGGTAACCGGTAGGTGCTCCTCCCGTTACAGTAGCGTTAAGTGTAGTTGACTGACCGGGACAAAGCGTAACATCAGGACCTGCATTTACCGGTGGGTCGTTGCTTGGTATTACATTAATAGTATAAGAGTACGTGTTGTTACCGGTTATAGGGCAATGGTCATCCTGCACAGTTACGGTAAAGAAATTAGTTCCTACATCGTTTGAAGTTGTTGACCAACAAAACGTACCGGTGGGATGCTGCCCGCCCGAAGTAGTGAAAGTAGAACCGGTAATGGCATTGTTATTAGTCAGCGTTACATTATCTCCCGCATCAGCATCGTTTGATGTAATAGTGAAACAGGTATCTGAACATGCCGGTATGGTAATTACATAATTGTTTGAGCCATTAATTCCCGAAGCTGTTGGCAACTGATTGGTGCAATTAATAATAGTAAACTGCATATCGCGCACCACACAGCCAATAAGCACACCATTGCGGTATTCATCAATGCGGATAGCAGCTACTGCCACCTGCAAAGCATCGGGTGTATAATTAATATCCCCGTTTACAGCGTCAACAGTATAAGGGTTAATTGCATTAGTATTAAAAGGACCGTTGCCATTATAAGGTGAGTGATAACCAACTGTTACTCCACCGTTAGATAAAGATGGAACCGGTGTAAAAACCAACGAATCACCATCAATATCAATTACCCCGTGATTGTAGTTCACCGGTTGGTTTACGCAATAAAAAGGAATAGGATTGTTGAGGAAAAACGGAGAGTTGTTACAAGGGCTTAGTGTATTGTTCAGACAAATATCAATATACACCGTTTCATTAAGCGGGTCAGTAAGGTTGGTGATAGCACCGTTGCGGCAACATAATTCCCAACTAAGCACCCAGTCGTTACCGCAACCGGGAGGTAAATTTAAAATACCTGTAAATGTGTATTTCTCTACACCATACTGACCGCTTCCTCCGCAGGCACTATTAGGTTGTTGCGGGCAGGTGGGTGTAATATCTTCCGGTGGACCAACTTGAGTAACAGTAATAGAACTGCTTACCCCGCATTGTGCCGAACTAAAACTGATTTGATGCGACCCTACCATCGAAACACCGTTACAATCTCTATACACTTGCAGCGTAACCAGGTATTGTCCCGGTGAAATGCACTCGTAGGTCATATCTACACCCATGGTATGTGTAGCCGACACTTCTTTAACTCCGATAAATAAAAATGAAAGAAGAATAACTACCGGAAGTAGAAATTTTTTCATGTGCTTGTTCGTGTGTGTGTATCTGTCAGGGTTAACAGAGCGTTTGTAAATATTGAAATAGAATTGACATTTCCCAAACTAAAACAATGTTGTAACAGCCGCTCAAATAAGATTCCACCATACTTGATGTGTTTGGCAAAGTATAGGTTGCATTTCCATTACTCTTTTCAAGCGCAAAAATTACCATACATTTTTTGTTGACTTATTCACCTCTCGCTATTCGTGCAAAAAATCAATTTGCCAGTATCAATAATTAAATACATTCGATATCGCTAAAAACAAAACTATAAATCAGAATGAAAAAAATCTCTACCCTGTTGCTGTCTACGATTTCATTTCTCTGTTACACATTTGCTCAAACACCTTTCACCTTTAATAACTCCAATGCAAAATTTACAAATGCCACTTTCCATAGCGGTAACTCGGTAAGTGTAGTAGATATGGATGGCGATGGGATGGATGATATTGCGCGGCTTGGACAGAGCAACGATTTGTATTATACTATTCAGCGCACCAACCAAACCTTTAATAATATACATGCCGGAACTGCAGGAAGCACCGGCAATGCATGGGCAATGGTGGTGGGTGATGTAAACAACGATGGCGTGCGCGATGTAGCGGTAGGCTTTGGCAGCAACTCTTATTTAATGAAAGCCAACAGCACGCTCAGCACTTTTACTTTGAGTGCTGCACTGCCTAAACCAGCTACTTATTTTCCGCAGAACATGAATTTTTCGGATATTGATAATGATGGGCTGATTGATTTGTTTGTGTGTAACGATAATGCAGGAAGTGTAATGTATAAGAACGTAGCAGGTGCTTATCCTGACACAACTGTTTTTTTTAGCATAGCCAATCCCGGAACCGATAACAGCGGTAACTACGGAAGCATTTTTACCGATATTGATAACGATGGTGATCTTGATTTATACATTGCTCATTGTCGCCAAAGTACCGGCAGCACAGATGGAAGAAGATTAGACCAGCTTTTTATAAACAACGGAAACGGCTCTTATACTTTAGATGCCGCTGCTGTGCCGGGCGCACGCGGTTTGAGAAACTATGCAATGACATGGACTTCGAGCTTTGATGATATTGATAATGATGGCGACCTGGATTGTATTCTTACCGAAACGGACAAGGCAAGCGAACTTTATTTGAATGATGGCAATGGTTATTTTACTGATGCTACAGCAGGCAGCGGTTTTGTGGTAGATGTTACTCCTTACCAAAGCAAGATGGAAGACTTCGACAACGATGGCTATATTGACATTATTGTTTCCGGTGACGATTCTCGTGTGTTTCGCAATAACCACAACAACACTTTTACGCTTGTAAGCGGTTTGTTCGACAATAACAACATGCTATCGTTTGCCACCGGTGATTTGAACCACGATGGAAAAATTGATTTGTATTCCACTTACGGAAACGTGTATAATAGCCCAAGTAGCACCAACGATGTGCTGTGGTTAAATACCACCAACAACGGGAACCACTTCATCACCTTCAACTTACAGGGAACTATCAGCAACCGCGATGCACTTGGTGCACGTGTAGAAATTTACGGTGCGTGGGGAAAACAAATACGCGAAGTGCGCTCCGGTGAAAGCTATGGAACTACTAACTCTTTTATGTGTCACTTTGGTTTAGGAACAGCAACCACTGTTGACTCAGTAATTGTTCGCTGGCCTAAAGGTTTGGTAGAGAAACTCTACAACCGTCCTGCTGACCAATTTATTACCATGGTTGAAGGACAATGTTCATCGCCAGATAATTTGGTTTCGTTCAATGGCCCTTCGGTTCTTTGTTCCGGTCAATTAGTAACAATGAGCGCACCGGCAGGTTATACTTATTTATGGAGCACCGGTGCTACTACGCAAAGCATTACTACTTCTACCCTTGGAGATTTTACCGTTAAAGTGAGCGATAACGGATGCAGTAGCGTTTCTAAAATGTTTACCATTCTTTCGCAGCCCGATGAAACGCCTACCATTTCGGCAACCGGCCCTACTACTTTCTGTGAAGGTGCAAGTGTATTATTGCAAGGCTCAACTGCTGCTTCGTATTTATGGAGCAACGGTGACACTACGCAAACTACTTCTGCCACCCAACCGGGCGTTTATACTTTAACTATTCAGGGAACATGTGCGCCATTTACTTCGACACCAATTACTGTTTCGCCTATTACTTCGCATATATCAAATGCAGTGTCGGAAAGTATTTGCGATAACAACGCAACTGCCATTACGCTTCAGGCAACTGCTACCGGCACGGCTTATTGGTATGATGCGGCTACCGGTGGCAACTTAGTAACTACCGGAAGTTCATATACCACAACAGCTATCAGCAATACTAGCCTTACTTATTTTATAGAATCGCACGATACGCTTTATGGAATTGAAGGTGCCGTTGGTCCGCTGGATAATTCTATTGGTGCAGGAAATAACTACAACACCAATCAGTATCAAATTTTCACTGTTTATAAAGCAGCCGTTTTAAGAACTGTGAAAGTATTTGCAGGTGCCGCAGGAAACAGAACAATTGAGTTAAGAAACAGTACAGGAACAGTATTACAATCGGCAGTAGTGAATATTCCGAACGGAACTTCTGTTGTTACACTTAACTTTAATCTTCCGGTAGGTACTAATTACCGTTTGGGAATTGTTGGCAGCAACTTTAATCTTTATCGCAATAGTGCCGGTGCTGTTTATCCTTATACCGTTCCTAACCTTATTTCTATTACCGGAAATTCTGCAAACGATTTAGCGCGTTGGTATATGTATTACGACTGGCAGGTTGAGGAAGCACCTATTGCCTGTGCCAGCACAAGAATTCCTGTAACGGCTGCGGTTAATAATATTCCGAGTGCAGATATTACTTCTAACCAGCCAACCACAATTTGCCCGGGCGATAGCGTAACACTTTCTGTTCCTGATGATGCGAATAACAATTACATCTGGAGCAATAGTGCAACTTCATCGAGTATCATTGTTTCAACCAACGGAACATTTACGGTTACTGTAAGTGATGTCAACTGCTCTGCTACTTCCACTCCAGCTACGGTTACTATCAGCAATAATGCGGTGGCGGGAATTACTCCATCATCTTCAACAAGTTTCTGCGAAGGCGGTTCTGTGGATTTGACAGCTTCAACAGGAACTTCGTATTTATGGAGCACTGGTGCGGTTACACCGACTATTACCGTAAACAGTTCAGGTAGTTATTCGGTAACAGTAGCAGTTTCGGGAAGTTGTTCTGCCATTTCAAATCCAACCGTAGTAACGGTTAATCAATTGCCTTCAGTTTCGCTTGGCGGATTGAATACACAGTATTACTCAACCGATGCAGCAGTTGCGCTTGCAGGAACACCAAGCGGTGGAACTTTCACCGGAACAGGTGTTACTGCAAATTCGTTTGACCCTGCTGCTGCCGGAGTTGGCGGACCTTATACTATCACTTATTCATACACAGATGTCAATGGATGTGAAGGCACTTCCACTTCAGATGTTACTGTGCTTTTAGGAACAGGTTTATTGGCTATAGAAGGAATCAGCAAAGTGAATGTTTATCCTAATCCAAGCAACGGACAGTTTCAGCTTTCCTTAGTTTCTGACGGCATGAAGAAGATAGATATTGCTGTAAGCAATTCAATTGGTCAGAAAGTTTATGAAGAGAAAAACATTGCTGTAAATAATGCTTATACCAGAGCAATGAATCTGGAAAACATGGCGAAGGGAATTTACCAACTCATTATTTCTTCAGGTAAAAAGCAAGCCACTTACAAATTGGTGATTGAATAAGCATTTAATCGTTTAAATAAAAAAGGTCTGACAAATGTCAGACCTTTTTTATTTTATGAATGGTTACTAAACTTATCTTCTTCCTTTCTTCTTCGAAGTTTTCTTGCTTGGTTCTTTAGGAGCAGTTAGTTTTTCGAGAACCTTACCGGTTTTATCAATCTTGTAACGCTGGCTGATGAACATGCCTTTGCTCTTAGGGTCTTTTTCTTTTTTACTGATAATACCAAAGCCGTTTACAAAATCTTCTGCGCTTTCATACAATGGTTGAATAACAAAGTTGCCGCTCATATCAATATAACCCCAAAACTCACCGTCTTGCGTAACAGCACAAAGACTATCAGAAAAACTTGAAACATTGTTGAACCGGTTGATGAAAACCTGTTTACCTGTTTTATCAATAAAGAACCAGTTGCCGTCTATACCAACTGCAGCAACACCTTGCTTGAACGGAAGTGCATCGGTGTATTTTAAAGAGACAACCACTTCTCCTTTCTTATTCAGGAAACCATACTTGCTGTCTTTAACAACGAGATAGAAATCTTCTGTTGGTTCATTTATTTCTTCATACACTGGTGCTATTACATACTTACCGCGTTTATCAATTAAACCATACGCGCAAGAATCTTCTTCGCAATTTCCAATGCCTACAATCGCATAACCATGTTCGAAATTTCCTGCGTAATTAAACTCTTCGGTAAAAGCGCGCTGATTGCCTTTATCAATATAATAGTAAGCGCATTTAAAATCGCATTCTTTTGCGCGCACTGCTGCTAAACCGTTGCTGAATTCATAGGCTTCAAGATATTGAAACGAAATAGGAACCACTACAGAATCAATAGCAGGAAGTATGGCATAGCCCCATTTATCATCCTGCTGAAATGGTTTCAATTCTTTTGCTGCTATTTCAATGTCGCGGTAAGCGCGTTCTTTATTTGGTGCGCTTGGAAAAGTCTGTGTGTAAACAAGATAATCGTTCTGTGTTCCTTCTGCAGTAAACAACAGGTAGAGCTGCTCCCACGAATCGCGGTAGTTTTTGTTTTCGGTATAGTTGGCTACAAAGTTTTTATACGCTTCAATGCTTCCCTCTCTTGTTGCCAATTTGTAAATGCTGTCCTGAATAGCGTTGTAAGCGGGATGGGTTTTATACTTTCTTTCAAACTCTAAGTAAGCGGCTAAATCATTCTTGCTGGTATAATAGTCTAACACCTTTTCGTTGTATACTTTCTTCGCATCGTTTATATAAGCACCGGTAGGATAGTCGTCAATATATTTTTTGTACGATTCGATTGTCTGCGGTGCAGTTGTTTGTTCGTAGAGTAATTTCTCGTACCGCTCTTTTGCCTCTTTTACTTCCGATGCTTCGGGATATTTCTTTATAAATTCTGCAATTGCCTGGGGGCTTTTAAGCGACATTGCAAGCATGTAAGCTTTCTGGTTGCGGAAGTTTACAGCCTGTTCCACAAAAGCCTTGTCGCTATAGTTATCAATAAAATGCTGATACGACTCTAAGGTGTTTTCAGATTCTGCGGCTGAGTATGCTTCGAAGTTGATTGTCTTTTGCAGGGTTTGAATGGTGTAATCGCGAACACCGAGAGCGAGAAATTTCTTGGTCTGTTTATCATCAGGATTGAAAGGAATTTTCATTGCCGCAACATTAATGTAGGCAATAGCAGAATCAAGATTATAAGCCGGATTATCTTTTGAAGAAAAATATTTCGATAAGCCGTAATTCACTGCGGCATTATCCGGTTCGTCTGCTAAAGCTTCAAACAAATATTTTTTTGCATTCGGATAGTCACCGGTATTCAGGTATTTGAATGCCTTGTCCACATCACCGGCAAGGGATGACAGCGACATCAAAACGAAAAGCAAGGCAATGGTAATTCGGTTAGAATTCATTTTTATTTGATAACGTTTTTGTTCATCAATTCTTTTATCTGCTCTTCGTTATAATTCAACTCTTTTAGAACAGTTAACGAATCGTCTCCCAAATCGGGAGCGCTCCAGTTGTTGTCAAATTTGGTTTGTAAAAACTTAAGCGGCTGATTAATGGTCTTGTATTTTCCAACAGCGGCATGTTCATTCTCTACAAACATGTTGCGCTCGTTCAGGTAAGTATCGGTTTCCATGTCCGGCAACTCGTTGATTGTGGTGAAACAAAAATCTTCTCCTTTAAAAAGTTCGAGCCAATCTTCTCTTGGTTTGGTGAGGAACAGTTCTTTCACTTCCTGTTTCAGTTTCTGCAATTCTTCTCCCTGCTGTAAAAGCTTTTCGTTCCAATCGGTTCTACCAACTTTAGCACAGAACTTATTCCAGAACTTAGGTTCTAAACTTCCGAGGGCAACCTGCTTTCCATCTTTGCATTTGTAAACGTTGTAGTTTGCCATTGCACCGCTCAGCTCAAAACCCGCTCGTGGAATATTTTGTTTGGTGCCCTGATAAGCCGCAAACTGCAAAGCGGTGAACGGAACAGCCGCATCGGTCATTGCCACATCTATCCATTCACCTTTACCAGTGCGCTCCCGCTGATAAAGTGCTGCGGTTACGGCATTCATTGCCATATAACTTCCTCCTGCAATATCGGCTAACTGAAACCCTGGAATGGTGATATCGCCATTGGCGGCACCAGTGATACCAAGCGCACCGGCAATAGCAATGTAGTTTAAATCGTGACCGGCATCCATAGCGCGCGAAGAGGTTTGTCCGTAACCGGTGATGGAAACGTAAATCAGTTTCGGATTAAGTTTGGAAAGTTCTTCGTAACCAAAACCCATTTCTTTCATTACACCGGGGCGGTATTGTTCAATCAGCACATCGGCAGTCTTAATCAAATCGTAAATAATCTGTTTGCCTTCTTTACTGAGTGTGTTTACTGCCAGACTTCTTTTGTTCCGGTTAAGCGAAAGATAAAGCATACTCATGCCGTTTATCTGCGGAGCAAAGCCACGGATATGATCTGGGTTATCGGGGTCTTCTACTTTTATTACATCGGCACCAAGGTCGGCAAGGAACATAGTGGCGAGAGGACCAGGGAGCAAACGAGTAAAGTCTATAATCTTAACTCCTTTTAGTGGGCCAGTTTTAGGAGTTCTGAGTTTTGAGTGCTGAGTGCTGAGTGAAGCAGCCGATTCTTCAGTATTGATTGATGTGAACTTTCTAAAACACTTCGCAAACTGCATCATGGCGGCAAGGTTCGATACTTTTATTTTGCCCATCATCAACGCCATTTGCGGATTGGCTTTGCCTGTTTCTAACTCTACATATATGCTTGCTTTTGTTTTGATGGTACAATCGGGCTTACCGGTTAAGCCTTTTTGCAGTTCGCATTTGCCGTTGTTTATAGTAACGGTGTATTGCAGGTTTTCATCACCGGTAATTTCGAATTGAAAGGTTGCTGTATAGTTCTCCGCCTTCTCTGCACGGAAACGAAAGGGGATAGACTCAATAATCTGCTGCGCGGTAATGTTCATTGCGCGTAGTTATAAATATTTACGGATTGACTTTACAGCAGGGTTATTAGAAAAAAAAGGGTTCCGACAGTCTCTTAAAGCTAAACACGAGCAAAGGGAGGAATCTGGCGCGGCAAAGGAAACAGGTTAAAGAAGTTCACGAATTCCTATTTAATAAAGTAGTAAGTAGAACTATGAGTAAATCTTGTATTAAAGTAGATGTGAATCTTTCCGATAGCCATCGGAACAGACCATTCCAGGGTATGAAAAGCCTTATTTTCACCCCGTTTTAACATCTATCTTCTGTAAACTTGTTAGTTTAACAAAAATCTTAACTAAAATAAGTTGTATCCATGTTAAGATACAAATTATTCTAACAAGAAAAGTTGTATTCTAGTTACGATACAATGAATTCTAACTATGAAAAGTTGTAGCCTGGTTAGGATACAATTTTTTGTAACAATAATTAGTTCTATCCTAGTTAGGATACAACTTTTTGTAATAATAATTAGTTGTATCGTAGTTAGGTTACAACTAAACGTAACGATTTTACATTGTAACATCGTTAGAAAACAACTTATTCTAACTATAATTAGTTCTACTCTGCTTACGATAGAACTAATCTTAGCTAGAATTTGGGGAGTTATGGTTAGGATTCTTTGGATTGCTACATATTTCCGAAATAGAGAACCTGTAGCAATTCAACCAAACAGGTTCTCTCGAAGCCAAGCACGAGCAAAGGGAGTACCCTATTGGCACCCAAGGCAATTTTAATCCGACTTGCCATTTGTATTTAATCTAAAACCTAAAATCAACTATCTCCTCCTAAACTCCCCCATCACAATTCCCGCAGCCACCGCAGCATTAAGCGATTCTGCTTTGCCAAATTGAGGAATAGTTAACCGGTCGGTAATAAACGGTAACAGTTCATTGCTTATGCCGTTGGCTTCGTTGCCTATTACAATCAATCCGCTTTTGTCGAGTGAGGTATCGTAAATATTCTCTCCGCTCATAAAAGTTCCGTAAGCTTTCAGATGCCGGTTGGCTTCAAATAGATTCTTTAAATCAACATAATGGCACTTAACGCGAAACAGCGAACCCTTCGCACTGCTCACCACTTTCGGGTTATAAATGTCCACCGAGTTTTCGGAAAAGAAAACTTTACCAACGCCAAACCAATCTGCCGTGCGGATAATAGTTCCCGCATTGCCAGGGTCGCTAAGGTTATCACAAACAATAGCGAGTTCATCTTTTATGTCCGATGTCTGATGTCCGATGTCCGATGCAGGAATCTGCGCAACAGCAATCACCTGATTCGGGTTTTCGTGCGTAGACAGTTTCTTTAATTCCATTTCATTAACAGTAATTACCTCTGTAGCCCGGTTGCGGACCTCGTAATTTGAGCCGTATAGTTTATAAATGGCATCAACTTTGAATTGACTGGTCAGTAACTCGCGCACCAGTTTATCGCCTTCAACTAAAAATTTGCCATACATTTGGCGAAACTTTTTTTGATGCAACGAACGAACGAAACCGAGTTGTGTTTTAGAAAGCATATTGGGAAGTTAGAAACACGAAATTAGAAATACGAAATTAGAAATACGAAACTCTAAACAAACTCTAAACCCAAAACAACAATCGAAAGACGACAAACCAAGAATGCAGAAGACCTTCTCCCATTTATTATTTTCCCTTCTCTGCTTCTGCGCTATACTTTTTTTCCTTCCTTCCTGCCGAGTGGTAAAGAACCTTCCCGAAGGGCAAAGCTTATTGGTGAAAAACAAATTCATTCTAAAGAACAAAACTACTAATGCCGAGAAAGAACGAATCCGCGATGATCTGGGTAAGATTGCTGCACAAAAACCCAACAGACGCTTTTTACAAATAATGCCTTTCCGCATGTGGATGTATTACAGTGCCACGCGCGGTAAAAAACTGACCAAGTTCAAACAATGGATAATTGATAAAGTAGGCGAAGCTCCAGTGATATACGATTCAACTCTTGTTTCAAAAAGTGTTACAAACATGGAGAACTACCTGTTTAACTACGGGTATTTTCATGCGCAGATAACCGATACCGTTACTACAAAAAAGAAACGAACACGCATTACTTACAATATTCAAACCAACGAACTTTGGAAAATTGGCGATGTAGAATTGCCGAATGGTCACAACACTTGCGATTCGCTGGTGCGCGTGAGTTGGAAAAATACTTTCCTTAAAAAAGGTGACCGGTTCAGCATTGTAAGTTTAAAAAACGAGCGCGACCGGATAGAGAATGTGTTGCGAAACAATGGCTTCTTTTATTTCAATCGCGAGTACGTAACGTTTGACCTGGACACGGCTACACAAAAAAATGCAGTGAACATTAAAATCACCATCAACCAGCCTAGCGATAGCACACAGCATCAGCAATACCGCATCAACAATATTTATATCATATCCGATTATGCGGCTGAGCGGCTGAGCGATTCAACCTTGCGCGATACCGTAATGGCAAGCGAATACATGTTGATTGCAAAAAATAGGCAGTTCAGAAAAAGTGTGCTGATTGACGCGGTGTATTTTAAGCACGATGATTTGTATATGAAAGACAAGGAGATAAAAACCATCAACCGGTTTGCCATGCTCGGTACTTTCAAATTCATCAGCATGGATTATTCGAAGGTTCAGAACGTTCCCGAAAATTATCTCGACTGCATTGTATCTCTCACGCCAGCTAAGCGGCAGGCAGTAAGTGCCAGTGGTGAAGTGAATGTAACGAACGAGGGTTTGTTCGGGACAGCTGTCACGCTTTCTTACAAAAACAAAAACCTGACAAAAGGTGCCGACCAGTTGCTGTTTGATGTATCAAGCGGTGTGCAGCTCAAATTCAGCAAAAAAGAAAAGGTTCAGGTGATAACTGCCAATGCGGGTGTGAACGTTACTTACTATCTCAACAAGTTTCTGGTTCCTTTCCGCGCAAAAATTTTCTCGCGCAACACCAACCCGAAAACAAGAATAAATGTGAGTTACAATTTCGAACACCGGTTCGACTTTGATACGCTCGGAGAGATCGCCTTCTTATATCAATTGCACCATTTCAATTTCTCTTTCGGTTATGAATGGTCAGAGAATCGCGCTAAAACGCATTTATTTAACCCGATTACTGTCAGCTTTTATCTGCTGCCAAAACGCGGAGCCGAGTTTGAACGCAGATTAGGATTGAATCCGATTCTTAAAAGCAGTTTCGAAGAGCAGGTAATTATAGGCCCTAACTATACCTTCACCTTCAATAATCAACGCACCGATAAGGATAAAGTGTACATGTATTTCCGCACCAATATTGAAACAGCCGGTAATATTATTTATGCAGGCTTCAAGGCAGCAAACCCGAAGAGCTCCCACCAAAGTTATATGATAGCTAATCGTCCGTTCTCACAATATTTCCGTATTGATGGCGACTGGCGAAATTATTTCAGGATGAGCAACCACAGTTTATTTGCCATGCGCACCTATGCGGGAATTGGTGTGGCTTATGGAAATTCAACAGCACTACCTTTCGTAAAACAATTTTTTGTAGGCGGACCGAATAGCTTGCGCGGTTTCTTAATTCGTGAAATTGGGCCCGGTGGTTATGCTGATGCATCTTCTTATGATGCACAATCCGGAACAAAAACCAATGTGGGCTTCTTCAATCAAACCGGTGATATAAAATTAGAGATGAATGCCGAAATACGGTTTGATATTTATAAGTGGATTAAAGGAGCTGTGTTTGTGGATGCAGGAAATGTTTGGCTGATAAGAAAAGATACCCGTACCAACGGTGAGTTTAACATCAATCGTTTCTGGAGCGAGTTTGCCGTAGATGCCGGTGCCGGTCTGCGTTTAGATTTCAATTTCTTCTGTATCCGTTTCGATTACGGGTTCCCGTTGCGCGACCCGCGCAGAGTTGAAGGCAAACGCTGGCAGTTTCAAAATGGCCAGGCGTTCAAGACCGGACAATTCCAGTTGGCAATCGGTTATCCGTTTTAATTCCGGTAAGAACTTCTGTTCCTCACCCAATTGCTTTTCCCATTTCCTCTGCCGTTGTTGGTCTTCTGACCAACAACTCTCTTACCTCCTTCAAAAATATGTCCGGCAACTAAAGCAGCAATTTCCATTTCATCATCCGCTTCATTCTTCAAATACTCAGGCTTAAAGTTCTTGCCAACAAAGTTGGTATCGAACTTACCTGAAACGAAATCCTCATGCTGCAAAACAAACTTGCCGAACGAAAGAGTATTCTTCACTCCGACAATCTTATAATCATCAATAGCGCGGAGCAACCGATCAATAGCTTCAGCTCTGTCCTTACCATAACCAACCAGTTTGGCAAGCATCGGGTCATAGTAAATAGGAATATCCATTCCTTCTTCATAACCGTCATCCACCCGCACTCCCGGCCCTTCGGGCTTCTTGTATTGAACCAGCTTTCCGATATCCGGTAAGAAATTATTCATCGGGTCTTCGGCATATACGCGCAACTCAATCGCGTGTCCGCGCATTTGCAAATCCTCCTGCGCAAAACTCAGCTTCTCTCCTCTTGCAACCTTAATCTGCTCTTTTACTAAATCAATACCGGTTATCATTTCCGTTACCGGATGCTCCACCTGCAAGCGCGTATTCATTTCAAGGAAATAAAAGTTCAATTGCTCATCCACCAAAAACTCAACCGTTCCTGCGCCAATGTAAGTACATGATTTTCCAACCTTAACTGCTGCCTCACCAATTGCCTTTCTCTTTTCAGGAGTCAAACAGCTGCTCGGAGCTTCCTCCACTACTTTCTGATGCCTGCGCTGAATCGAACATTCCCGCTCGAACAGATAAACAATGTTGCCGTAATTATCTCCCAGAATCTGCACTTCAATATGCTTTGGCGAGCCAACATACTTTTCAATAAACACACTGCCATCACCAAAGGCGCTGATGGCCTCGCTTTGTGCGCGCTGCATTTGTTCTTCCAGTTCATCGCTGCTGTTTACAACGCGCATACCTTTGCCACCGCCACCGGCACTTGCTTTAATCAGGATAGGATAACCGATTTGCTCTCCCAAAACTTTCGCTTCTGCTATATCGGTAATCGCACCTTCACTTCCGGGCACCATCGGTATATCAAATTTCTTAGCTGCCTCTTTTGCTGCCAACTTACTTCCCATCACCTCAATAGCTTCCGGAGTTGGCCCTATAAAAGTGATTCCGTTTTCTTCTACCAGTTTGGCGAAGGTTGCGTTTTCACTCAGGAAACCATACCCAGGGTGAATACCATCCACTCCCAGCATCTTCGCCACCTCAACAATCTTCTCACCTCTCAAATACGACTCTTTTGAAGAGGCAGGGCCAATACAAACCGCCTCATCAGCATAGCGCACATGCGGAGAGTTCCTGTCTGCTTCGGAATAAACCGCTACCGTCTTAATTCCCATCTCTCTGGCACTCTTCATTACGCGCAGGGCAATTTCTCCTCTGTTCGCCACTAAAATCTTTTTCATTCCGCTACGTTATTAGTTATATCAGCAAACATGCAAAAAATAATCTTCTTACTTCTTAAAGACAACCATTCACGCTATGTCATGCTGAGCGGAGTCGAAGCAATGTCACGGTGAGCGGAGTCGAACCGTCCGTTTATCAGCTGATAAAAATTTAATTCCCCCAATCTTAGGAAATGATTAAGCGCGCTTTAATTTTAACCGCTTCAAAAAAACTCACCCTCATAAACTTAATTAAGAAATGTATTTAGCAGGAACCGGTAAGGGAGATATTACAGCATTCAAGCAAGGCGCGGGAATGTTAGGCTATGGTATTCACTACAACACCATGGAATCTATCGAAACCCCGCTCTCGGCACGCGCATTTATTTTTACAGATAAAAACACCGCCCGCAAAATCTGTTTCGTCAATTGCGAACTGGGCTTCATCACCATTGCATTAAAAAAAGGCGTATTAAAATATTTAGAGCGTCACCATGCCGATTTAAATTACACCGAAGATAACCTCATGCTTACCGCTCAGCACACACACAGCGGCCCCAGCGGTTATTCTTATTACGGTTTATACAATCTCAGCACACCTGGTTTTGTGGTTGAGATTTATAAAAAGATTGTAGATGGAATTGTAGTAGCAATCCTGAATGCAGAAAAAAATATTCAACCTGCTAAACTGCAATGGAGTACCGGCATGATGGAAACTGATAAAGATGTTGCGTTTCAACGCTCGGTAGAAGCATACAACCTGAATCCGGAAGTGAATCCGAAAATAACTTTTGAGCAACGCAACATCGGCTTAGACCGCGAAATGACTTTGCTTAAAGTGGTAAATGAAAATGGAACGGAAGCCGGTAGCATTAATTGGTATGCCGTTCACCCAACTAATTTGCCAAACACCAATCACAAACTTTGCTCCGACAATAAAGGTTACGCGTCTGCTTTTCTTGAAAAACATTTTGCCGATAAAGGCAACTCCAATTACGTAGGCGTATTTGCACAAGGTAATTGTGGCGATGTAACTCCGCGCGTTAAATACAATCCCGTTTATCCTTTTCAGCGCGGGCAGTGGGAAGGAAAATTTCCTGATGATATTGAGAGTGCCAAATACAACGGCAATGTTCAGTTTGAAAAAGCAAAAGAAATTTCGGAACAGAAAGAGCAAAAAGAACTCACCGGTGAGGTTGATTACGAACTCATGTTTGTAAACTTTACCGATGTTACTGCCGACCCAAAATTTGCCAACGGAAAAACCGATGCGCAAACACATGCCGCAACCATGGGCGTTGCATTCTTCATGGGAACAAAAATTGACGGACCGGGATTGCATCCCGCATTGGGTTTTGTGGTAAAACGCTTTGCGCGCATTATTAAATGGCTGGAGTTATTCAAATCAAAATTTGCTAAACCGGAGTTCCGGAAAATGATTGAGCGCAAATACCGCGCAAGCGGAGCAAAGGATATTATGATTGAAAGCAACGCGCGTAGAGTTATGGGAACCAAGCATCTTGACCGGTTAGTTCTTCCCGCTTGGGCAGACCCCGCTATTGCTTCGTTCAAATATTTCTATAAAAAAGTGGGACACACCAACCGTCCGTGGACTCCCAAGGTTCTTCCTATTCAGTTATTCATTATTGGCGATGTGGCGTTGGCAGGTTTTCCATTTGAGATTACCACCATTGGCGGCAAGCGTTTGCGTAAATCTTTAGAAGAAACTTTAGCTGCTCGTGGTGTTACCCGCGTTATTCTTTGCCCTTATGCAAACGGCTACAGCGGTTACATGACCACCAACGAAGAATATCAGGCGCAGATTTACGAAGGCGGCCACACTGTTTTTGGCCAGTGGAGTTTAGCCGCGCTGCAAACCAAGTTTGAATTGCTGGCTAACGAAATGCTAAAACCGAAAGAAGAGCGTAAGTTTGTGCACGATGCTATTCCACCGGACTTTACCGAAGAAGAACTCAATCATTTTCCATTCTACAAACGCGCCTGGTATATCCGTCAGGAATTAATAAGAGCGAGAAAGATGGAACGGAGAGGAATTGTAACGGAGTAAGCTATTCGTTCAAAAACACTTTGAACGATTTATCGAAAGCGTTTAACTCTGTAACCAGGGTTGCAATAATTTCCATATTGTAGAAAGGAATAAAGTTCTCTCTTCTTTCCTGTAACTCGCC
Organism: Bacteroidota bacterium; assembly: GCA_947475165.1. Taxonomy (GTDB): domain Bacteria; phylum Bacteroidota; class Bacteroidia; order Chitinophagales; family LD1; genus Bog-950. The sequence continues at coordinate 3,948 of CANJLD010000036.1, read as the reverse complement.
ATCGGGAAACAAAGAAGCGTGAACACTTCTTATTTGAGTAACTAAAGTTTCCTGTTTGCGCTTTTCCGCTTTCAGCATCTTGGCTTCTAAGTTTTCGAGCGAAGAAATAGCCTTTTGTTTTTCGGTAGCCGCACTTTGTTTTAACGTAACATCAGTAGCTTCCGCTTTCAACAATACGGCTTCAAACAGTTCTTCCAGTTTCTTCTTTTCATCAGCCAGTGTTGAATCAGCAGGCAGGTTTTGCTGCACATAACGGTTGATGAGTTGTTCCACATCGCCAAAGAAATCTTCCACGTTCAACCCGAGCTTCTCTAGTTTTTTCTGAACCGAAGAATTAAGGATAACCGCAGAATTACGCATTACCTGCATCGGATAATTCACTTTGTAATAATCAAACAGAGGCTTCAACTCCAGCCAGTAACTCAACTCTCCTGCCCCACCCACAAAAGCCAGATTAGGCAAAGTAAATTCCTGATAAAGCGGTCGGTAAATTACATTCGGACTAAACCTTTCGGGATGATTTTCTATTTCGCTGACCATTGCCTCTCTAGTAAACGAAACAGAAGTATTGTTCACTTCAAATTTTTGGGAAGCAGAATTAAAAACAATCCGTTCGCGATAATTTGCACCGAGGTAAAAGAAATTGATATCGCGCGGCTTTGCCTGCGCTTTGTAATTGGTTTCCAAAAACTCAACAGTAGCTTTTAAAACTTCTGTAGCTCTTGACTGTAACACTTCCTCTTTAATTACTTCACTGAATTTCTTTTTCAATCGCGCATCGTCACCATCCAGCACCACCAAACCATACTCTTTAAATATTTCGTTCACGAAGTATTGAGAGAACTTTCCAAACGTTTCATACTTCTTCAATCCTTCTTCCAGAATGGAAACAATTTCGGGGTCACCTGAAACAGTTTTCAATTCTTCAACAGCTGTTTGCATAGAAGAAGTATTCCATCTTCCCGATGCACCGGTGCCGACATTTTGCCATTCAACCTTCTTACCGTTTACAAAAGCATGATTAAGTTCTTCTACATCATGGTCTTCTGTTCCCAACCAAAACACCGGAACAATTTTTTTGTCAAGGAATTGCTGCTTAAGTTGATTGGTTAAGTTGATAACACAGGCAATCTTGTAAATGTTGTAAAGCGGCCCCATAAACAAACACGGTTGGTGCGCAGCAACAACCGTGAAAGTATTTTCCAAAAGCAGTGATTCAATGTTCTTAGAAACAAGTTCCGTGGTTGGAATATCAGCGTATTGAGATCTAAGGACTTCAACCAGTAGTTTTCGGTCGGTCTTATCTTTTGCTTTATCCGCAATCACATTTTTAAAAGCAGAAAATTCGAAAGGATATTTTGTGAGAAATGAAATGGATTCTTTGTTAGAGAGATAATCGCTGATTAAAGCAGGGAGGATTCCTGTTTTAGTTAATTCAATTTCCTGTAGCTGTGAAAGCATTGAACAAATGTATTAAACAAGTTCACCGTACAAATCAAATTCTTCGGCACTGGTAATCTTTACATTGGCAAAATCTCCTACACGTGCAAAATATTTTTTTGCATCAACCAGCACTTCATTATCTACTTCCGGTGAATCAAACTCTGTTCTGCCAATAAAATAACCGCCTTCCTTTCTATCAAACAAAACTTTGTAAGTATTTCCAACTCTCTTTTGGTTCAACTCAAAAGAAATTCCTTGCTGCACATCCATTAATTCAGCCGCACGTTGTTGCTTAATTTCTTGCGGAATATTATCTTCTAAATCGTGAGCACGCGTACTCTCTTCATGCGAATAAGTAAACACCCCTAACCGGTCAAAGCGCATATCTTCAATAAAGCTTTTCAGCGAATCAAAATCCTGTTCTGTTTCGTTCGGGAAACCCACCAGCATGGTCGTGCGAATAGCAATAGAAGGAACGCGCGCTCTTATCTTATGAATCAACTCACGTGTTTCCGCATTGGTGATATTCCTGCGCATTTTAGTCAGGATATTATCTGCCGCATGTTGCAAAGGCATGTCAAGATAGTTGCAGACTTTTTCATTCTCCGCAATGGCATCAATTATCTCCATCGGAAATTGAGCCGGATAAGCATAGTGCAAACGAATCCATTCAATACCCTCTACTTTCGAAAGTTCACTAAGCAATTCAGGCAATCTGCGCTTCTTATAAATATCTAAACCGTAGAAAGTCAACTCCTGTGCAATCAGCATCAGTTCTTTCACACCTTGCGCTGCAAGCTTCTTCGCTTCATTCACTACTTCTTCAATCGGGCGCGAAACGTGCTTTCCGCGCATCAACGGAATAGCGCAGAAAGAACAGGTGCGGTTACAGCCCTCTGAAATTTTCATGTAAGCGTAATGAATCGGAGTAGTGAGAAATCTCTCTCCGATTAATTCGTGCTTGTAATCAACTTTTAAAGTTTTGAGTAAACGCGGAAGTTCAAGCGTTCCGAAGAAAGCATCTACTTCAGGTATTTCTGTTTCCAGATTATCTTTATACCGCTGTGAAAGACAACCGGTAACATACAACTTCTCAATCTTGCCTTCGCTCTTCGCATCGGCATACTCCATAATGGTGTTGATGGATTCTTCTTTCGCTTTGTCAATAAACCCGCAGGTATTTACAATGACAATATTTCTACCCTTGCTCCACTTATCGTGCTGCACATCGTAACCTCCGTGTTGAAGTTGTCCCATAAGAACCTCACTATCCACGATGTTCTTTGAACAGCCGAGAGTGATAACAGAAACCTTGTCCTTTGTAATTGCCTTTGTCTTCACGCTCCTTTGAATAATGTTTCTACAAATAACTTCTTATTAAAAACCTGCAGTTTATCAATTGCCTCACCAACTCCAATATACTTAACCGGTATGTGAAACTGGTCTGAAATCCCTAATACAACTCCGCCTTTAGCGGTTCCATCTAATTTTGTAATTGCCAATGCAGTTACCTGTGTTGCCGCAGTAAATTGCTTTGCCTGTTCAATTGCATTCTGACCGGTTGAACCATCTACCACTAACAATACTTCATGCGGAGCACCGGGTATCACCTTCTCCATTACCTTCTTTATCTTGCTCAACTCGTTCATTAAATCTATCCGGTTGTGCAAGCGACCTGCGGTATCAATAATTACCACATCCGCACCAATAGCTACTCCGCGCTCAATTGCCTGATAAGCTACCGAAGCAGGGTCTGCATTATGCTGACCGCGTACCATTTCCACATCGCTGCGCTTTGCCCAGACTTCTAACTGGTCAACGGCAGCTGCGCGGAAAGTATCCGCAGCTCCCAGCAAAATCTTCTTTCCGTTGTTTTTAAACTGATGTGAGAGTTTGCCAATGGTGGTTGTTTTGCCTGCACCGTTTACACCCACAACCATTATCACGTATGGTTTCTTATCGGCAGGCGTATCGAAATTATCAGCATCCTGATTTTTGTTTTCGGTGAGTATGTTTTCAATCTCTTCTTTAATAAGCTGATTCATTTCACCGGTGGTAACAAATTTGTCTTTTGCCACACGTGCTTCAATACGCTTAATAATTTTGATGGTGGTAGGCAGCCCTACATCTGACGAAATCAATGCTTCTTCCAGATTGTCGAGCACTTCATCATCAATCTTGTTTTTACCGGCAACAGCGCAGGTAATTTTAGAGAAGAAACCTTCTTTGGTTTTCTCTAAGCCTTTATCGAGATCGTCTTTCTTTTCTTTTGTAAAAAAACTGAATAAGCCCATTTTATTTAAAACTAAAAAAGCATCTCTCTGCTGAAAGATGCTTTATGAAAAAATTTAAACGTTGAATTAAATTTCTTTACCTGCTAAGAAATCCTGCACTTTGTCTTTGTGCACAATTTTCTCCAAGAAAGAATAGTTGTTGGTTTTGCTCTTTATCGCCTTGATTACTTTAACGTAATCTTTAGAACCTGCTACTGTAGCACGGTCTGTT
>CANJLD010000035.1 GCA_947475165.1 Bacteroidota bacterium | reverse complement strand
GCGTTCTGCGCTTGATTTCGCGAACAAGACTGCTCGCACTTTGTTTCTTATCTTCCATTTTGTAGGATTTTTATTGATGATTAAATATCTCAAATCCCACATTAACTTTAACCCCTAATTAGTCCAGATTGTGCTGACAGTTTACAATTAAGTGCGGTAACAGTTTAATTGGTTCCGATATACAAACCGGGCAACTGTTTGCCGATGATGAATTGAAGAAGCTGAACCCGTTTGATTATGAGGTGGAGTTTCCTGAAATATTTAAAACCAAAACGGTAAAGAAGGTGCAGCAGGATAGGTATGATATGAATATTCATACTAAAGGGAACATAGTTGAAGAGCCTTTAATGATTTATGGCTCTAAAGAACGGGTTGGTGGCTTTGATGCTATTGTGGGGAATCCGCCTTATTTAAGTACGAAGCGAGGATTTGCGGAAGGCGCGGTTGAAAGAACATATTTGCAAAGTAGGTTTACTAATGCAACTAATCAGTTTGATGCTTATACATTATTCATAGAAAACATAATTCGCTACGTAGGCTCAAAAGGTGTTTGGGGATATATTATACCCAAACCGTTTTTATCTAATGAAAGTATGGTTGAAGCAAGAAATATGCTTTTAGAAAATGGAGAAATAAAAACCATTGCCGACTTTGGAATGCCGTTTAAAGATGCGAGTGTAGAAGCAGTAGTAATAGTGCAAGACTTGAATGAGAAAGTCAGTAAAACTTCGAAGATGAGTATTGATTTTTATGAAGGGAAAGAGTTGTGCCGTAAGAATAAAATCAGGCAAGTGTTATTTAAGACAACTCCGAATCAGATTTTTACAATAAATCTTACAGAAAAAATATACAGCGTATTGCAAAATATTTCAAGCAATACAATTACACTTAAAAGTATTGTAAAAGAATTTACAAGAGGAATTGAAGCAGGTAAAAAAGACAAATCAGTTTCTACTGAAATCACAGCAAATTCAAAAGAGTTGCTGCGTGGAGAAGATGTAAGTAGATATACAATCAATTACTGTGATTGGTATGTAAAGCCAAGTAAGCAAGATGTGGTAAAGTTTAAAAAACCAGAACTCTATGAAGCAAAGGAAAAAATTCTTATCCGTAGGGTAGGAAGTGATTTGCAAGCAACTTTAGATACAAGCAGTTATTGGAACCTCAATACAATTTATAATCTGCATGTTAATCAAGATTACGCTTTTAGCTATGTACTGGGCTTAATTAATTCGCGGTTAATTTCATTTTGGTTTAAAAACACATTTGTGTTCGATGATAAGTTATTTCCTTATGCAAGAATTTCGCAGTTAGAGCAAATTCCAATTCCCAACCTCAACCTCACCAACAAAAGCGAGAAAGCAAAACACGACCAAATAGTTTTGCTGGTTGACCAAATGCTCGATGGCAAGAAAAAACTAAGCGAAGCCAAAACCGAAAGAGATAAAGAATTTTACAGCCGCAAATGCACTGCCTTAGATAAACAAATAGACGATGCGGTGTTTGACCTGTATGGTTTAACCGAGGAGGAGAGGGAGATGGTGTTGAATAGTTAACCGCCCTGCAAGCAAAGAAAGAAATACAAGATTTCTTGGTTATAGGGAAAGGCAAATTCGGCTGTTGGCTGCTGGGTTAGGGATTGGAGCGGAAATCCTTTTTTGCTTTTTTGCATGTGGGGTACACTTACGATTGAGGGGATTGCTTCGCGGAGCCTCGCAATGACGATTGAGGGGGGAGCAAAAAAGATTGTAGCGTAAAGCCCGCCCCGCTGCTTTGAGCGGGAACCCCCTGCCTACGCTAAAGCTTCGGCAGACAAGCCAAATTTATATCCCCGTGTTTTCTACAAACTCGCCCTCCCATTTTGCAATTACCACTGTAGCCAGGCAATTGCCTATTACGTTTACAGAAGTTCTTGCCATGTCCATCAGCTCGTCAATACCGAGGATGATGAACACCGGTTCTACCGGAAGGTTGAAAGAAGAAAGGGTGCCTAATAAAATAACGAGCGAAGCCCTTGGCACACCGGCCACTCCTTTGCTGGTAAGCATGAGCGTAAACACCATGAGCAATTGCGTAGAAAGCGGAAGGTCGATACCCGCGGCTTGTGCCACAAAGATGGAGGCGAGCGAGAGATACAGCGTTGTTCCGTCTAAATTAAAACTGTAACCCATTGGCATTACAAACGATACAATCTTGCGCGGCACACCGATGTGTTCCATCGCCTTCATGGCTTTGGGTAAAGCAGATTCGGAACTGGTGGTAGCAAAGGCTATTGACACCGGTTCAACAATTGCCTGCACAAATTTCTTTATAGGAACTTTTACAAGTAGTGCTATAGGAAACAAAACACACAATAGAAAGAAGAACAGGGCAGCATAAAGTGTAAGCAGCAGTTTGAGAAGATTTACCAGCACACCTAAGCCCATGTGTCCGACCGTGTAAGCAATAGCCGCACAAACCGCCACCGGTGCAAAATACATGATGATGGAAGTGAACTTGAACATTACTTCGCTCAGGCTTTCTACAAAGTTGAGCATTGGCCGCTTGTGCTTTTCGTCCACCATCGCCAGCCCTATGCCGAAGAGAATACTGAAAACCACAATCTCTAAAACCGCTCCGTCATAAATACTCTTGGCAATGTTTTCGGGAAAAATGTGAAGGATAATATCGGTGATGGTTTGTTTGTTGGTGGGTAGTTCATCGGTATGCTCTACATGCGGCAGCACAATACCCACACCGGCTTTTGAAAGATTGATAGCCGCTAAACCAATGAAAAGGGCAAGCGTGGTTACTATTTCAAAATACAAAATGCTCTTCCATCCCATTCTGCCTACCTGCTTAATGTTGCTGTGTCCGGCAATGCCGTAAACGAGTGTGCCGAATAAGAGAGGAGCGATAATGCATTTAATAAGCCGCAGAAATAATTGCGAAAGCACCTTTAGGTTTTGCGAGAACACGGGAAAGTCGAGACCTATTTCAACACCTATTACCATGCTGATAAGAATAGTAGTAGTGAGCGAGCGTTTAAGAAAGCCGTAATAGATAAGCGATGCAATAGCAAGCCATCGCGCGGCCATTAAAATTTTTTCGGGAACATGAATGATGCCTTCTACGGCTGCAAAGGAAATAACCGCAGCCAACACCACAGCAGCAATAGCCGCCAACAGAATTTTTTTGTTGTTCATAGATTGAAGAAAACAAAACAAAACTGTTTATGAAACATTTTTACTTTCATTACAGACGTTTAAAATTCTGATGCAGAAGAACAAAACCATTTTCCTTTTTCTTTTCGTTCTTGTAATCATCAATATTATTCAATCATGTTTTACAGGCTTGCTGAACGATGAAGCGTACTATTGGCTTTGGTCGAAGCATTTGGCTTGGGGTTACGATGCACATCCTCCAATTGTAGCGCTCTTAATTGCCGCGGGCGATAAGCTGTTTCATAATGAGATTGGCGTACGCTTACTTTCTATTCTTGCCAGCGCTGCTACTATTTATATTCTGTTTAGAATTATCAATCCTGCTAATCAGAAACTGTTTTATGTACTACTCATCAGCATTACTCCCTTGCTCGGTGCTTGTTTTTTTGCTGTGCCCGATACACCTCTGCTTTTTTTTACTGTTTGTTTTTATCTCGTTTACAAAAAATATTCAGAAAACGATTCCATCCCTCTTTCATTATTGCTTGGTGTTTGCATGGCATTGATGCTTTACAGTAAATATCACGGAGTGTTAGTGATACTTTTTGTGCTCTTGTCTGATTTATCGCTGCTGAAACGAAAATCATTTTACCTCGCATGCTTTGCTGGTGCTATTTTATTTCTACCTCATATTGTGTGGGAATGGCAAAATAGTTTCCTTACTATAAGCAATCAGCTCTTTGAGCGTCCACGTGAGGTTTATAGCCCGTTGCGTATTGCCGATTATATAGGCGGGCAACTTTTATTAGCAGGCATTCCTACTGGTATTATTCTACTCTATTCGTTGCTGAAACAAAAAACGGAAAATAAATTTGAAAGGGCTCTTCGGTTTCAGTTTTTAGGAACGTTTTTCTTTTTCCTGTTCGCCAGCTTTAAAGGAAGAACCGAAACCAACTGGACGGTGACGAATATTATTCCGCTTACAATTTTAAGCTACCGGTTTCTCGATAATAATTTAAAACTAACCAAATGGCTGTACCGGTTCCTGCCTGTTTCAATAATAGCCATAGCATTTATCCGTATTCATTACGCTACCGATTTAGCGCAGCAATATTTAAAGGTGTCGTGCGAAACACAACACTGGAAAGAATGGGCAGATAGTATTAAAACACATGCAGGTGACCGTCCGGTAGTGTTTTTAAGTTCTTATCAGAAGGCTTCGAAATATGCTTTCTATTCAGGCAACACTTCTTTCACCACTACAGAGGTTGGTCAACGGAGGAGTCAATTTAATTTGTGGAATACGGAAGAGGAATTACAAAACAAGGAAGTATATGTATGCACTTATTGGAGTTTTCAACCTCAGCGCGCCATCAGTTCTAACCATATTAAAACAAAAGCAACAGAGTTTGACGGCTTTGTAGTAGACAGTTTTTTATCGTGGAATAAAGTTGTGATAGAGCCATTGCAAAAATCTTTTGAAGCAAAGGCGGGAGAGGAACTAACGATACCGGTGAGCCTGAAGTCACCTTATACTTCTCATCCGCTTCCTGATAAACACTCGCGCCTTACTTATCGTTTTTACGGAAGCGATAAACTAAAATTGGGAGATATTGAAACAGGAATCTTGTTGCAGGATGCGCTTGATAAAAAAGAAATACTTGTAAAAGTAAAAGTGCCTGATGCTGCCGGACATTATGATGTGTTTATTTCTGCCAGTCAGGATAATTATCCGCCACCTATAAATTCAACAAGTGTTACTGTGGTTGTAAAATAAAAAAGCGCTTCGATAGACTCGAAACGCTTCGTGTGATCCCGATGGGATTCGAACCCATGACCCATACATTAAAAGTGTATTGCTCTACCAGCTGAGCTACGGAATCATCCTTGCTTTTTTAAAGCGGAGCGCAAATATAAACGCTTACTTGAAAAATAAAACTCCGTGTGGAAAATTACTTACTCTCTAACAGAACGCCTTCGGCAAGAAACACTAATTCTCTTTGCGGCTCTGTAATTTTTTCAATTTCCGCTTTGCTTTTTCCGGCATCTTCGGCATAGTGTTGAAGTTCGGCTACCGAAGTTTCACTCCAGGAAGCAATGCCTTGGGCATAGAATTGTTTTCCTCCACTATCTTTAGGAACAAAGAAGCCGTAATCTTTAAAGCGGATGCGCATAGATTTTCCGTTTCCTAAATCGGCTGTCATCCAGCAACCTTTAACCTGACACGCAGTAATTACATCTCCGGTTATTTTCACGAACAATTCTTTTTCGTTCTTCATTTTTTCGGGTAGCAGTTTTACATCCACGGCTCCGTCTTTACTAACTGCAACACCAAAACCACCTTTTGTTGCTTTTGTATTTTTTGAATTCGGCTTTTCTTTAGCCGGGTCGCAGGTTTTTCCTGTGGTTTGCGCGTTACCGGCAACAACTATCATTACAAGCATTAAAGCACTGATAAATATTTTTTTCATCTTGATCTATTTAGGAGCGTGAAAATAAAAGTTTGAAATAAAACATCGGGTCTTTCAAGCGTGCTCGCATGTCTAAGTCTTCGAACATGCAGGAAATGGTTTCGCTCAACAGCTTATTGCTGTTTGCTTTCCTTACCACAAAATTAAACAGCGATGGAAAATTGACGAGTTGCTGCATCCGGTAAGAAAGAAGCAACTCGCTCCACAGCCTGCGATACAATTCCTCATCATACTGTTTCATAAAACTGGCTGTGAAATTATTTTGCTGCAAACATTTCTCCACCTGATTGGCAGCATACAAGCCGCTGAACATAGCATTGCCTATTCCTTCACCGGTGAAAGGGTCAATCAGCATAGCGGCATCTCCGCAGAGCAAATAATTATTGCCTGATAGTTTTCTCTTTTTAGAACCGAGCGGCAACCCAAAGAGTTTTACTTCACCAATTTTTTCAGCGTCCCTAAATCTTTCCTTCAGCACCGGATTGTTTTCAAGGATGGATTCAAACGATTTTTTGAGGTTTATTTTTTTTGAACTCACTTTGTCGGCACGCATTCCTACACCCACATTTGCACCTCCATCAGGCAATGGAAAAATCCAGAAATAGCCGGGCAAAAATTCTTTCAGAAAATGCAGTTCAATAAAATTCTCTGCGTCCAGACCCTTTACATTTTTGTAATAAGCACGTAAACCAAAACAGTTGTGTTCTGCTTCTGTCTTTATCTCAGCAATATTTTTGGTGAAAGATGAGTAAGCCCCATCGCAGGCGATGATAATTTTTGCGCGAAATGTTCTTCCGTCTTTTGTTTCAGCAACAATGCTACCTTCTTCTCTTTTATAATCTCTGATTTCAGTTTCCTCGAAAAGCTGAATTTCTCTTTTGTCTTTTACTTTTTCAATCAGCCAGTTATCAAAGTCTAGTCGCTTGGAGATAAAGCCCGGTGCATTCTTCTTTTCTTTTTTTGTTTGAAAAGGAACGCGCAATGCTTCTCCGTTAGGCGCAACAAAGGTTACTCCGTAAGAGCCAAGAAATTTTTCATTGCTGCTTAATTCTTCTACTAAACTTTTGTCGAGTTTATTTAAAACTTCTACGGCTTTGCCGCTTAGTGCATCGCCACAAATTTTATCGCGCGGAAATTTTTCTTTGTCAACTATTACAGATGCAATTCCCTTTTTGGCAAGAAATAAAGCTGTGCTTGCTCCTGCCGGACCGGCACCAATTATTAAGACGTCTGTTTGTATGGAAGACATGAGTAATCAGAACGAACTTCCCATTCTAAGGTAAAGTCCCATTCCTGTGTAGTGCGAAGGAATAACTGCTCCCAATAAATTCGAAGTGCCTAAAGCAAAATCAAAATACTTCCAGCGTTTTGCAAACTCTACACCTAAATTAAACCAACTGTAACCGCCACCACCAGCGCTAACCGAGAAAACCACATCGGGTTTAATAAAATAGTTTGCCTTAACATAACCGTAAGCATAATACTTAGGCAGGTGACGATACTGTAGGCCAAAACTCAATACTAATTTTTCGTGCAATAAAGATTTAGAGAAAACAATAGAAGCATTGAACGGAGAAAAGAGCGAATAACTGTTAGTGGTTTTTGTAGGAAGATAAGAACGCACCGCGCTATCCAAATTAAGCGTATCGAAAGTAGCACTGCTGAATTGTAGAAGATTAGGAAGAACAATACCACGGAACTCAATTGTTTTTGCCGCACTGTAGTTAACCGGTGCTGCACGGAACATCATATAACCGATATCTGAAAGGTCTATACTCAACTTCCAGTTGTTCTTGTTCATAAAGCCGAGATGAAAATCTCCTGAGCCGCCAACTCCGTTGCGCTGAAAAAATGTGTTAGCTCCTTCACGTGCTGCGTTGAAGGTTAAGTCGTAATTAATTTTGATAGTATCTCCATCAACCGCTGTATAGATAGACGCCTGTTTGGTGCTGATGCTTTGCTGATTGATAACCTGCAGGAACGAAACGCCTACACCAAAATCCATCTGGTATTTTCCGTAATCAATTTTCTTTTTAATACCACCGGTGTACTGGTTGTAAATAAAATTCTGCACGTTCATATTGCTTAAGTCTGCTGTGGTGCCCGCAAAGCGTGCATTGCCGTAAAACAGCAGTTCATACATTTCTTTGGTGGCAATTACATTGCGTAGTTGCCGGTGGCTGTAGTTGAAGAAAATTTCCCCGTCCCACTTCTTTAAATATCTGCGGTAGGTAAAACCGGTCTTCATAAAATCTTCAAACTTCAAATTGCTTTTTATGTTATTGTCCACGCGGTCTTTCATGGCTTTTGTAATCTCCTTACGGAAAAGAAGCGCGTAAACAAAATTCATGGTGGCATTGCTTGAGTTGGCAGCGTAATCAAAATCAATTGTAATCCGATTGCTTGCACCTCTTCTAATTTGCTCGTTGAAAAGATTATTGATACTGGAAGAAGTATAGTTGAATACAAGATTTGAATCAGCTATGTATGGCTCAACTAAGCACATTTTAACCCCCTTCATATTGATAGAATCCTGCGCTGACGAAACAGCAAAACTCAAAACTGCGATAGCCAGAAAAATTTTTCTCATTGCGGTGGTAAACTTAATCACGTAATCGAAAATCAAAAATGAGTTTGCACTTTGTAATTAAACCGCGCAGTGAAGGTAATGTCGAGATTGTAATCGCTGTAAATTTTTAAATGCTGTCCGTTGCACATGGCGTTGTTAGATGCAGTTGAAAAATCTGCCGTAATCACCGCATGTTTCGCGCGTTTTACATTGTCCATTCTTTCTTCGGTTACATACAACGGAATCTTGGTTTTTTTAAAAGCTTCTGCGCGGCAACTGTTGTTTAAATCGGCAGCTTCAACGTGCGTATCTATCACCAAGGTATCAACCGGAATCCAGTTTTCGTCATACATCATCATGGTCAGCACTGCTTCAATCGGATACTTGTTATTGGCAATCAGGTTAATTACGCCATCCGAAATTCCGGCTACGTTTAAGTTAGTGTTGCTCAAATCAAATCCGAAAGTATCTTTCAATACAAGGTGATTGGCAATAAGCGCGAGCGGGATTTCTGCATTCAAATTTAATTTCAACGCACTTTCCAGATAAGCAAAATCGCGATACTGTTGTGTGTTGCCTGCCAGGTTTGTTTTTACCTGCACATCGTATTTTAATTTGTTGGGCAGTATACCCAGCAACTCTTTAATGTTGGAGTTAGTGCCGTTTACCGCAAAATTATTTATAGAAGGTGTAAGCGGAAAATCGGTAGCGCGGTTAATTACCAGCGGCTGACCGATAACGGTACCGGTCAATGTTTTTGAACCGTTGTTGGCACTCTCCGCAGTTAAGCTGTTAATGCGCACTTCGCCATCTACACCAATTCCATTTTCTATACTAATGTTCATGTTCACCTCTTCTAAATCAAGTGTGCCGCTTTTGAAAATGTTTAGGAAATCGAAATCGGCTGTGTCCGCCTGCGAAATAGTGTCTACACCTATATATCCCTTTATGTAGTTCGGAGCAATATTTTGTATGGTGTATTGAATGTGTAAACTATCTGCTAAAGTAATATGCGCTAACTGACCGGTTGAATCGGTATGTGCAATAACCGTTTGAGTATATGTATTAAACTTCGTTCCATCCTTACCGGTAAGATTAATAGCGTAACCGGCAATGTCGTAAAGATGGTCAATAGTTACAGTCTGTCCGGCAGGTGCAGCCGGAATGGATGTTACCGCAGTAAGCGGATGACCAGATTTGTCGAACGCGCCTTGAAGAATGTAAGTGAGTTTTAATGGTTGCTGAATAGAACTCGTCATAAACACATGCAACTGCCCTTCCCGTGCATCTACATAGGTTAGCTTTCGGTCTCCAATTATTTGTGTCACTTCCTGTGTTGTATTCACAATATCTTGCGCTGGAAAAACAGCTATAGCATCAGAAGCGTGCAGGTTAACTATTTGAACATATATCTTTATGTAGTCCGCAGTATCTATAAGAACAGGACCATTACTACCGGGAGTATTGAAATTGACAAGCTTTAAATTCATTTGAGACTCCATAGTTTTTCCGGCAAGGTCAATTACGTGAATAACCGAATCGCCAGCAGCAAGAGATTGAATGGTATCCATTACAATCAGCGCACCGTTACTTACATTTCGCGCTTCGAATACTACGTTTTCAATAGCAATAGGAAAATAATTATTGACATAAAGCCTTAATTGACCCTGAGATACAGTAGCTGTTTGGAAAAACTGCGAACCATTAAACTGTGAAATATCTGCACTGAAACCATTCAGCGGTGGAATTGTCTGCATAGTCCCATTGGAATTAACAAGGGTTGTTCCTAAAGCAGAAATAAATGGATTAGTATTTAGTAGCATGCTTTGAGCCAACATACCAAGCGATAAATTGTATTGAATAACTATGTTTCCTAAGAAAAGAGAATCAAGCGTAAATTTTTGACCAATAGAAGTATCAGGAATATTAACTATTTGGTCGGCAAGGCTAAAAGAGTAAAGTGTTTTGCTTAAAGAAAGCGTGAGTGAGTTATCGGGATTGGTTACAAGGGATGAATCTTTCACAAGATTTTTAATGGAAAGATTTGTGGTGGCAATAGGAACAAGCATTTCTGTATCCCATTGTGTTCGAGCCTCTTTTTTGCACGATGAAATAAGGATTGAAAAGCAAGCTCCAACAAAAACCAGCCCGATTATTTTTTTCATAGAATTGTTTGAATTCAGAAAGCGCAAGATAAGGTAAGTAATTTCATTTTTTCAACCGTGCTGTCAATTATTATAAATTTGGTTTTATTAAAAGAAACTGATGCCCCATTCTGTTGTAGCGCTATTGTATATAATACTTGCATCGGCTTTTAGCTTTCTCTCTTTTCGGCAATATCAAAAAGGTAATTTTCAGCTATCCGCATTGCTTTTGGTAGCTGTCGGATTCACTCTGCGCTTTTTTATGGCTTCCGATATGTATTTGCACGAGTGGGATGAAAGGTATCATGCCGTGGTTGCTAAAAATTTAATGGATAATTTTTTAGAACCAAAGCTTTATAGGGTGCCTTTGCTTGCGTACGATTATAAATCGTGGTCATCAAACTACATTTGGTTGCACAAACAACCATTACCCTTATGGTGTATGGCTATAAGTATGAAACTTTTTGGCGTGAACGAAATTGCCATGCGATTGCCTTCGGTTATCCTTTCAAGTATGGCGGTTTATCTCACTTATTTTATTGGCAAGAAATTTTTTAATGAAAAAGTCGGATTGCTTGCCGCTTTTTTTCATGCAGTAAACGGGCTTACAATGGATATAACCACCGGACGTGCAGCAACCGACCATATTGATATTTTCTTTCTGTTCTTTGTTGAGTTAGCAGTAGTAGTTGCAGTTATCAGTTTTGAGAGAAAGAAGATTTTGTTTGATATTCTATCCGGAGCTTGCATCGGACTTGCTGTTTTATGCAAATGGTTGCCAGCTTTTATTGTGGTGCCAATTTGGTTTATTCTCAATTTTGAAAAGAGAAACTGGTTACAGATTGTAGCCGGTACAATTGCAATAGTTATTTCTGCCTGTGTAGTTTTTCTTCCTTGGCAAATTTACATGCATGAAAAATTTCCGTTAGAGTATGCTGACACAGCACTGCATAACTTCCGGCATATTACCGAGGCTCTGGACGGACACAAAGGCGATATTTTTTACTACTTCACTAAACTGCACATTAATATAAACGAGGTTTTCTGGATTGCCTTTGTATGGTTCGGCTACAAGGCGTATAAAAGGGACAATTTTAAAAACAGATTAGTGCTGTTGGTATGGATGATTCTTCCTTTCATTTTTTTTACGGTTGTAAAAACTAAAATGCACGGATACTTACTGTTCATTTTTCCTGCGTTGTTTATTATAATGGCTGAGTTCAGTTTTTTTCTGTTGGAAAAAATCGAAAACTCACTAAGAATGAAATTTCAAAAACTGGTTTTTGTGCTGATTATTTTTCTGGCGGTTCGTTTTAGTATTGAACGCATAAAACCTTTGCAAGACCAAAGCAAACAATTAGCGTGGGCAAACGAATTCAGAAAGATGGATAAAACAAACGCGGATAAAAGAGTTTATGTAAATGTAAAGCACCACATTGAAGGAATGTTTTACACCAATTCCATCATGTACGATTACGTAACCTATGAGCAGAAAAAAGAATTAAAAACTAAAGGTTACGAAGTAATCGAGAATCAAAACCCGGAACTCTGATTACTTCTTTTCTTCTTTTACCCCAAAAGAAGCTCAACTATTTCACCGCCTAAGAAACCAACCTACCTACCGCTTTCCAAAACCCTCATTTTTCTAAAAAAACCTCAAAAACAGCAAAAACATGGCTAAAACCTCAGATTATACCCTTTGAAAATGTCTTTGAACCCCTGCAACGGCTCTTTAAACCCCTGCAACGGCTCTTTAAACTACTGCAACCTTTCTTTAAACCCCTGCAACGTATCTTTAAACTCCTGCGACACTTCTTTAAACTCCTGCAACCTGTCTTTAAACCGCTACGCTCTTGCTTTAATGTGCTACGCTCTTTCTTTAAAGTGCATTAAAACAACAAAGCAGCCGTTTAAAAAGGCATCCTATTCATAAGCACTGAAAAATTTTTGCAATTAAATCAAACTCTATAAGAAGGAGAGGGATGCGGAAAGTAGTAATGGCAACAGAAAAAACAAACCCCGTTAAGCCGAGCACTTAACGGGGTTCTTTTATTCTAAATAAACGGCTTTTAAGCCGCACTCTTCTTTTCTTCCTTCACCAAAAAACCGGCAATATCAATACCGTTCTTTACGCGCTGTTTCATTAAGGCAAGTTCAACCACTTCATCCATTGTTTTTACAAAGTGAAATTTCATTCCCTTAATATAAGCGGGATTAATTTGCTCCACATCTTTTTGATTGCGCGCACACATGATTATTTCTTTCAGCCCCGCACGCTTTGCAGCAAGTATCTTTTCCTTAATACCACCCACCGGCATTACTTTTCCGCGAAGTGTAATCTCACCGGTCATGGCAAGGTACGGTTTTACTCTGCGTTGCGTAAACAGCGAAGCGAGTGAAGTGAGAATGGTAATTCCCGCACTTGGACCATCTTTAGGCACAGCCCCTTCAGGAAAATGCAAATGCACATTCACCTTGCTGAAAATTTCGGGATTGATTCCCAGCTTTTCGGTATTCGCTTTTAAATAAGTAGTTGCTGTGCTGGCAGACTCTTTCATTACATCGCCCAAGTTACCGGTTACGGTTACGGCACCGGTTCCTTTACTTAAAGTAGATTCAATAAAAAGAATATCACCACCGTAAGGAGTCCACGCCAAACCAACCGAAACACCCGGAATATTTTCTTCGGTGTAAATACTCTTGTCAAATTTTTCAGGGCCGAGAATTTTACCAAGATCATCATCTTTAACTGCCGAATTGTATTTCTCTTTCAGTGCCACCTTCTTCGCAATGTTCCGCATTACCGAAGCCAACTGACGGTCGAGTTCACGCACACCGCTTTCTTTGGTGTATTCTTCAATCAACCGCTCTAAAACTTTATCGCTTATCTGAACCTGTTTCGATTTCAAGCCATGATTCGCCAATTGTTTCGGGAACAAATGCTTCTTCGCAATCTCCTGTTTCTCTTCAATCGAATATCCTTCAATCTGAATAATCTCCATCCGGTCGCGCAAAGCGGGTTGAATAGTTTGCAGCGAATTTGCCGTAGCCACAAAAAGCACTTTGCTTAAATCGTATTCAAGCTCCAGATAATTATCGTAGAACGCATTGTTCTGTTCCGGGTCAAGCACTTCGAGCAAAGCAGAACTCGGGTCGCCTTTGTAATCGTTTCCTACTTTATCTATTTCATCAAGAATGAAAACAGCATTCGAACTTCCTGCCTTTTTCAAGCTCTGAATAATTCTACCGGGCATAGCACCGATGTATGTTTTGCGGTGTCCGCGAATCTCCGCTTCATCGTGTAAACCCCCGAGCGCAATACGAACATACTTGCGACCAAGCGCGCGTGCAATACTTTGCCCCAGCGAAGTTTTACCAACTCCTGGAGGACCAACCAAACAAAGTATCGGGCTTTTCATATCACCTTTCAACTTCAGCACAGCGAGGTATTCGAGAATACGCTCTTTCACTTTATCAATACCGTATTGGTCGGTATCCAAGACTTTCTTAGCGTGTTTTATATCGAAATTATCCTGTGTGTAAACTCCCCAGGGCAATTCCAGAATCAAGTCAACATAGTTCAACACTACGCTGTATTCTGCCGCAGCGGGGTTCATTCGTTGAAGTTTATCCAACTCCTTCGTCACCTGCTCTTTTGTTTTAAGCGGAAGATTCATCTTCTCTGTCTTCTCGCGCAAACGCGCCACATCTTTATCGGCAGAATTAACACCCAACTCATCCTGAATGGTTTTCAGTTGCTGCGAAAGAAAATAATCGCGCTGCTGCTTATCCATTTCCTGGCGAACCTTGCCCTGAATCTGGTTCTTCATTTCCAGCATCTGCAATTCTTTGTTCAAATGCTCAAGAACAAAACGCACACGTTCTTTCATATCTGTTATTTCAAGAAGCGATTGTTTTTCGCCAATAGAAATATTAAGGTTGGAAGAAATAAAGTGAGTAAGCGTAACCGGACTGTTTATATTCTTTAAAACAATTCCTGCCTCGCTTGGAATCTGCGGATTCAGTTTGATAATGTTTCCAGCCAGTTCTTTAATGCTCATCATCGAGGCATCAAATTCCTTATCGTTAATCGGAATAATATCCTGAAGCACTTCGATGCTCGCCTTGATAAACGGTTCAGATTGCAGTAACTCCTTAGTGGTAAACCGGTTTCTGCCCTGAATAATAGCTGTAGTAGAACCATCAGGCATTTTTATCATGCGCAGAATTTGCGCTACAGTGCCAATTCGAAAAATATCTTTGAACTCCGGCTCTTCAATAGTAGCGTCAATCTGTCCGACAACGCCAATCAGTTTATTCGCTTTATACGCCTCTTTGACCGCAATAATGCTTTTGTCGCGCCCAACGGTAATTGGCAAAACCACTCCGGGAAACAGAATCGTGTTCCGCAAAGGCAGAATAGGAAGTATGTTCGGTATTTCTAATTTTTTGCCGTCTGCACCATCTTCTTCGGGCAAAATGGGCAAAAAATCAACTTCTTCATCGGTTCCTGACTGCTGCAAAAAATCCATCATATCCTTCTTATCCATTGCTAAAAATTGAGGTTCAAAAATAACAGAATGGCTATTTAAGTCAATTGAAGTGCCAAAACACGGAGAGAAGAAATAATGTCAAAACGAAGTTCGATTAAACAGAGTTTTGCAGAATGAGTGAATGATTTGGTTTTTTAGTTTCATCCATTATATTTGCGCTCCCAAATTTAAGAAACAATGTACGCAATAGTAGAAATAGCAGGACAGCAATTTAAGGCAGAGGCCGGAAAGAAATTATACGTTCACCGTTTAGAAGGAAATGCAGGTGATGCTGTGTCTTTCGACCGCGTTCTTTTGACTGACAATAATGGAACTGTAAGCGTAGGAACTCCTACTGTTGCAGGTGTTAAGGTAAACGCGAAAATCGTTGACCATTTGAAAGATGACAAAGTAATCATCTACAAGAAGAAAAGAAGAAAGACTTACGAAAAGACACAAGGTCACCGTCAGTCGTTAACTCAAATTTCTATCGAAAGCATCGCTTAATAATTATTCAACAAGTATCAATATATAAGTCATGGCACACAAAAAAGGTGAAGGTAAGGTAAAGAACGGACGCGACTCGCACAGTAAACGTTTAGGTTTGAAAATTTTCGGTGGCGATGTAGCCAACCCGGGAAATATTATTGCCCGTCAGCGCGGAACTACTTATCACCCTGGTAAAGGTGTGATGATTGGTAAAGACCATACTATTTTTGCAGTTGTTGCAGGTGTAGTAACGTTTAGCAAAGGAAAGAATGACCGTCAGTTCATTCATGTAATTCCTGCAGAAGCATAAACCCCTAAATCCCCTGAAGGGACTTGAAAAATACAAAGCGTCCTGATTTTCGGGACGCTTTTTTATTTGTAAGAAGTGCTAAAACAATTGATGCTTTAAAAGATTAAGACTTCTGAACCGTTATATTCGTAACACTCTGAATTATGAAAACAACGAGAAGAAGTTTTTTTAAGGTCTCAGTAATAGCAGCAGTTGTAATTACTTCTTTGGTGTTTCTATCTGCTTCAAAGCCGGTTGTTACAGATAAGAGTGAAGCAAAGCTATCTGCAATTCCATCTGTTTACGTCAAGCTTAACCTTAAAGAACTCGGTTTAAATGAAACCGCCTTTCAAACCGCAGTAAACGGCTGGCAGAAATTGAAATCGAAAGGAGTGATTTCAAAAAACATTCTTTCCATCTGCGATTTTACACAGTCATCTAACAACAAGCGTTTATATATTATAGACATGGTTAGCGGTAAGTTGCTGTTCAATACATTGGTTGCCCACGGGAAAAATACCGGAGAGGAATTTGCCAGAGTATTTTCAAATGAGCCATCTTCTTACAAAAGCAGCTTAGGGTTTTACACAACCAAGCAAACTTATCTTGGCGAACACGGATTGAGTTTAAAACTGGAAGGGAAAGAACCTGGCTTTAACGATAAGGCAGAGGACAGAGCGATTGTAATGCACGGGGCAGATTATGTATGCGATAATTTTATCTGTCAGTTTGGAAGATTAGGAAGAAGTTTCGGTTGTCCTTCCGTTCCGTTTGAAGTTCACAAGCAAATTATAAATACTATTAAAGACGGAACTTGTCTTTTCGTTTATTATCCTGATAAAAAATATCTCTCTGCTTCTAAATTGTTGAAGTAGGAGAAAACAAAAAAGGCTTCCAATAATTGGAAGCCTTTTTTGTTTTTAAGTAGAGGTAATTATTTTCTTTTCCCATTATGAATAATTCTTCCGTAACTAAAACTGCGGTGCTTTTTAGGTCTGAATTTAATTTTTGGAGCTTCATAAGAAGAAACTTCGCGCTCATTAACATCTGTTGCTTTCGAAACTTTAGCAATTGATGCGGTAGTTTTCTCTTCTACTTTCTTTGCGTTATCAATATCTATTGCAGGGAAGTAATACGGTTCAGTTACTCCATTATTTTCGGCAATAGCTTGTGTAGGTACCGAAACCTCTGTGTGCAACTTTGAGGTATTAGCAGAAACATTTGTTGATGCTGCTTCTGTTGCTTTTTCTGCAACCGGTAATGTTGTAGCAATTGATTTTGAAATACGTGCAGTTGATTTTACTTCATCTCTGAAAATAATGGTCTGCATTTCTTGTGTAACCGGAGCGGAAACCGAAGGCTGATTAACTACAGAAGTATTAATTGCAATAGTTTTTTCCTCCTTCGAATAATCGTTCACTAAGTAGGCTGTCAATAGCGATGCGCTGATAAACAATGCGCCTGCTACAAATCCGAAAACTGTGCGTTGTGGTATAGGAGAATTTACAGAAACAGGTACCGCTGCTGCTCCGGTTTCTAACTCGGTAGCTATACGGTTCCACATTCCGAATGGAGGAGCAACCTCGTTCTCATTCATCATCTGCTCAATGTTTCTATCAAAATTTTTCATCTTCTGGTCCATATTGTAGAGGTTTGTTCTATAATATTTTTTATCGTTTCTTAATTAATTATGCGTTTTGCGATTGATTAACAAAACCTGTTGCTTCGGTTATCATCTTCTGCAACAAATATCTTGCTCTTGCCAATTGCGATTTTGATGTTCCTTCTGAAATTCCCATCATATCACCTATTTCTTTGTGCGAAAATCCTTCAATTACATAAAGGTTAAACACTGTTCTATAACCATCGCTCAGTTTCTGAATCATTCTCAGTATGTCCTGATGTTTCAAAGTTTCCAAGGCGTTTCCTTCATAATATTCATATCCCTTAGCTTCTGTATCATGCAGCGCATATAAGTTTACCTGTTTGCGATAATGCTCAATGGCTGTATTCACAAATATTCTTCTTACCCAGCCTTCAAACGAACCTTCACCGCGAAACTTCTCCACATTCTTAAATACTTTGACGAATCCTTCCTGCAATAAATCCTGCGCGGAATTGTATTCGTTGGCGTATCGCAAACACACGCCAAACATTTTTGAAGAGAACATATTGTAAAGCATCTGCTGATACTTACGATCACCTTTTACGCAACCTTCGCGTATTTGTTCTTCGGTATTACCTTGAAAGACGATAGAACTCATGGTTTAGCTTTATTTAAGGATTAATCTAAAATACTACTTTTTTGCCAACCTTTATATATCAGACGCTGATTTGTTGCAAATGGTTGGCAAAGAGGTCGAAACTTTTTTTGCGGTGGCTGAACTTGTTTTTCTCTTCGATCGTCATCTCGGCATACGATTTTGTTGAACCCGTTGGCTCGAAAATCGCGTCATAGCCAAAACCTTCGCTTCCTTTTCGTTCTGTAAGAATTTCTCCTCCAGTTATACCTTCAAACTGAACGTATTTGCCAGCAGAATAGTATGTGATAACCGTTTTAAATCTTGCCATGCGGTTTTGCTTGCCTTCCATTTTCGAAAGAACTTTGTTTACGTTATCATCGAAGGTTGCGTTTTCTCCTGCATAGCGGGCTGAATAAACTCCTGGTTCTCCATTGATAGCGTCAATAATTAAACCGGTGTCTTCGGCAAAGCAGGAAGTGCTGAACTTCTTGGAAAGAAATTCGGCTTTCTCTAAAGAATTTTCTTCGATGGTTTCGTGTGTTTCGGGAAGTTCGCCTTCAAAACCTATTTCTTTCAAACTCACTATTTCAATACCTGAAAGAGCAACTGATTTTATTTCCTTTAGTTTATGTTGATTGGATGTGGCGAATATTATCTTCATACAGCTAAAATATTTTAATCCTTTTATTTACTTCGCTATTACACAAAAAACAAAACTATGCCATTGACCAAACCCGTTTCTTCTATAATGACTTTGAACCCGGTAGTTGCTAATCAGTTTCATAACTTTTCGCAAGTTCTACGATTATTTTCTGAGTTTCCGGTTCATCACTTACCAATTGTAGATGGTAATAATCATTTGATTGGTATTGTAAGTTCAAACGATTTACCGAAGGTATTTCGTGAACTTTGCGACCGTAAGGAAAAAGTAACTATGGATTTTGATGCCATTGACAAGGTCCTCAATATTAAGGATATCATGACGGCTAATCCGATTTCTGTTTCTTCAATCGATACTATCGGTACTGCTGTTAAAATTTTTGCTGAAAAGAAATTCATGGCATTGCCGGTGGTTGATAATGGGGTGATGGTTGGTATTCTTTCGGTGAAAGATGTGATTGGCTACATTGCGTAGTAGATTTTCTTCCCGTTTACATCATAGCTGTCATTACACTTCATGAATAAAAAATCGGTTAAGTTCTATGCCATTGGTGCAGTTGTAATTATTGGAGTGGTGTTGCTGTTTGTATTTCGCAAAAATATTTTCAGCGGTACGAAAGAAAAGCTCTTCAATCTTCTTCATTACAAACAGATGGTAACTGTAAAAGGCGATACAGAGCACATCAATAGTCGCGAGTTACTCGAAAAATATTTTAATCATTTTGGTTATGAAGCCAAGTGGACAGATACTTCTTCTGCTCAACGTGTGTATCGTGATATGTTGATTGAAATGCTGAATCAAGCGGATAGTTTAGGATTGAATCGAGCAGATTATCACGAAGATTATGTAACGAAATACGATTCGCTTTCGCATTTGCCCAACTTTGACATGAGCGAATTTGAATCAGAGAACGAAGTCATTTTTACCGATGCTGCACTTTCGTTTTTATATCATGTGGCTTACGGAAAAGAAATTCCGCGCATTGAATTCAATGGTGTGAAGTATGATATTGACTCTTCGCACATTTTAAATGTGCTTAACGATTTACTTGTTCATCACGATTGGAGAAGAACACTTGATAGTATTGAGCCGAAAACAACACAGTACCTTTTCCTGAAAAACGAACTGAACCGGATGCAGACTTTTGCGCGCAATTACCCCTCGCTTGATTCGATGAATGTTTCGAATCTTGATTCTGGGAAAGTGATTGCTGTTATAAAATTAAAAGCGTTCGGTTTTATTACAGACGTTTTGAGTTATGATTCTGTTTCAAAACAGCAACTAAAATCTGCCATCGTTAGTTTTCAGAGGATGATGAGCATTGATACTTTAGGAACTTTAGATACTAAAACAATAACTGCGCTGAACTATCCGGTGTCAAATCGTTTAGCACAATTGAAAGAGAGTTTGAACTATTGGCGGTGGACCGGACGTTTAAGAGAGCAGGAATTTATTCTGGTGAATATTCCTGCTGCGCGGTTACAAATAGTAAAGCAAGATACCGTTAAAGATATGAGCATGCGGGTAATTGTAGGAAAAGTAAATACTAAAACTCCCTCCTTCACCGCTTACATTACACGAGTAATTACCTATCCGTACTGGACGGTTCCTATGGGCATTGCAACTAAAGAGATGTTGCCAAAAATCAGAAAGCGAATCAGTTATCTGGACGACAACAATCTTCAGGTTATCAATAATAAAGGAGTGGAAGTAAACCCGCAGCAGGTGGATTGGAACCGGTATTCGGAAAAATATTTTCCGTTCACTATTCGCCAATCAACCGGTTGTGATAATTCTTTAGGCCTTATAAAATTTGATTTGAATTCGCCTTTTAGTATTTATCTGCACGATACTAACCGTAGAGATTTATTCGGTAAGAAGGAACGTTTTATGAGCCACGGTTGCGTGCGGGTTGAGAAGCCGATGGAACTGGCAAACTATATTTTAGGCGAAGGCTTAGATACTTCTACTGTTGCCAAACTGCAGCAGTGTTTGAAAGACCAAAAGCCACAGGATTTTTACCTCAAGAAAAAATTTGCTGTTCTCATTTTATACATGACAGCCGATGTAGATGAAAACATGAACCTGAAGTTTTATGGGGATGTTTATGCGGAAGCAAAAAAGGTGATTATGTAATTACTTCCCTGCTGAAAGCGTAAGCCCGAAAAACTCCTCAGCCGTTTTAGCATCTACGGGAGTTTTAATTCCTTTTTCAATACGCGAGTAGGTGTAGTAACCAAAAGGGTCAACCTCTTTAGCGTAGCCGCGTATTAACCGGTCGTCAAAAAACTCGCCTGCATATTTTCCACCGTTGCTGTTTTGCAACTCTCCGTAGCCGTTGCGCTTACCGTTGTAGCCGCCAAAATAAATATCGCCATTGTTCTTTAGCAGTGTTATGCCGGTGCTTAGTTTGTTGGCAGTAAATACGCCAACTATATAACTATCGCCATTAAACTTAAGCCAGCCTGTTCCGTTTTTTACACTGCCGGTGTATTCTCCGCAATATTCGTTGCTGTCGGTTTTTAGTAAGGCTACACCGGTTACAAATTTTCCTTCCAAAAAATTGCCGTCAAAAATATTTCCGTTCAGCACTAACAAACCTTTGCCGTGCGGATTGCCGAAACGTTTTTCGCCTTCATAACGTTTTACATCCCGTTCTACCTTTTTATCGTGCATCAGCTCGTTTACATCGGCTTCAATCTGTTTTCTTATCCGGCTTACGTTTTCGTTTAACCGGTAATGCCGGGCATATAGCGAATCGCGTAGTTTAAACAACTGCTGGTTAAAAGCAGTTTGAGGAAGAACAATATTCTTAATGGTTTCGTTGTGTTTGCGTATGCGGATTTTAGTAAGCGGGTCCAGCACCAAATCTTTTTTATCGTAGGTTTTGAGTTTGTGCAGCACGGGATAAGTGCGCATGGTATCGGTAAACGAAAACAGATGCGTGTAACCGGAGGTGATATTAAAAGCCGTATCCATACCGCTGGCATCGCTGAAAATTAAACCGCATTGTGTTTTGTCGTAACTCACACTGCTGCCTATGGGTTCACCGCCCTGTGGCTTAATACTGATAAGTAAAAGTGCTTTAGTTCGGTTGTGTGTAAGCGTAACCGTATAGAGCATTTTTTTGTTAAGGTCTATAACCTTATAAATGGTTTGGAAAGTGTTGGTTGAAATATCGTTTTGAGTACGATCATAAAGAATCTCTTTTGTTCCGGTTTGCTTATCAATGAGCTTGCCCGATAAATAATCCTGCGCCTGCGTTACAAGAAAAGTAAGTTGAAGAAAGATGACGAATAAAACTTTTCTCATAAGCCGATTTTTTTATTCGCAGTTAGTTCCGTCTATCTTAATCAGAGTTCCTTCATCTGAGTAATACAAATAAGGCACTGATGTATAAGTATCGCCACCTTGAACAAGCTGTATAATGCATTTGTATTTGGCATAATTGGCAGATTTATCTACCAAGACTAAACCGCTCACATTATCAAGTTTAGCATCGCTGCCAATAGTTACTCCGCAGCCCGAAATTGTTTTGCCGTTTAAATCGGCTGTAACTTTTGTTACGCTAATTTTTGCTTCGGCTTTCGGTTTTTCAACCGGAGTTTCTGCGGAGGTATTTTCATTTGTAGTGGACGGAGTAAAAGCTACGTTGCTTACTTCCATAGGCACAGAAACAGTTGAATCTGTTTGCGCAGAAGATATATCGCCATCAAGAACGGTATCAACTACTTGTGTGGCAGGAGCGGTTTCTACTTCTGTCTCTACCGGTTCATTTAGCAAAGCAGCTTGCTGATTGCTCATGATGGTGAAATAGAAGTAAACGAGAAAACCCGCCAGCAACACAACAACTCCGAGCACAGCTTTCAGAACAAGATTGCTTTGTTTAGGTTCTCCTGGTATAAGTTCTTCGGTTGGTTCAGCAACAGTTGGAGAGTATACTGTAATTACCGGTGAAACGACTGCCTCATTCTTTTCCGCAATTTGTTTGGTAAGTATTTCTAACTCTTGCTTCAATCGTTTGTTTTCTTCTTCAATGCGTTCTAATTCTTCGCGAACCTCTCTTTTTGCTTCGAGGAATAAATTGAGATGGCCGGTTTTACTTTGTTCGGTTTCATCAACTGCTGTTATAGTATTTATACTTTCTGATTCGTCCTGCTTTGAACTTTCGAGCATAGCTTTTTCAATGCAAGCCGCCTTTTGAGTTTCTAAAGCATCAATTTCTTTTTGCAGTTGTTTTTGCCGCTCTAATTTTTCTCTGGTCTTTTCAATTTGTTCCTGCCCGGCTTTTTCGCGCATGGTTTTTTCCAGCTCTATGCGTATGATTTTTTGTTGTTCAAGTGCTTCAATCTCCTCACGCTCTTTCTCAGCTCTTTCGCGCATGGCTTTTTCGGCTTCCATGTGCATTGCCTTTTCCTTTTCTATCTCTTCAATTTCTTTCTGCACAGCTTTTTGCCGCTCTAATTCTTTTTGCAATTCGGCTTGCCGTTCTTGTTCGGCCTTTTCTCTCAAAACTTTTTCTGCCTCTACACGTTCTGCCTGTTGCCGCTCTAATTCAGCAATTTCGTTTTGAAGTTTTTCCTGCCGTTCAAATTCTTTTTGAGCTTTTTCTTTCGTCTGTAGTTCTTGTTCAATACGCTCTTTTTCAATCCGCAGTTTTTCAAGCGATTCAGATTGGTCGGAAAGTATAGAGAAGGCAGGAATAAAGAAAGGATTTACTGCTTTGCATTCGCTGCAAAGCCGCTGGCTAAGTTCTAATTGGTTACCGCAGTTACAGAACTTCTTCATTACCTCAAACGAAAGCAATTGAAAGGAGTTTACGAAATTTTATTTTCCACGTAATGTGAAGTAGAAATTGCTGCCACTGCCAGGCAAACTTTCTACCCATATTTCGCCACCGTGCAGGTCGGTTACTTTTTTGCAGATAGCTAAGCCGAGACCATTACCGGGGTATTCATCAACCCGGTTAAGTTTTTCGAACATGCTGAATACTTTGTGGTAGTATTTTTTAGAAATACCAATGCCATTATCGCGAACGCAGAAGATAACGTTGCCTTCAAATTTATCGTAGCCAATATCTATCACCGGCTTCTTATCTTTCTTGCGGAACTTGAGCGCGTTGTCAATTAATTGCGATAAAAGTTTTTCTACAAGCTCGCGGTCGGCACTTACATCGGGCAGTTCGGTAAAACTTACTTCAGCTTGCAACTCATCTATGCGAGGTTTCATTTGCTTAAGCACATCAGCAAGCAACAACTTCATTGAAACCTTCTGCATTTGGAAAGGATGCTCGTTCAGCCCGATGAACACTTTTAAATCGCTAAGCAATTTCTCCATTCTCGCTGCGGCTGACTTAGCAAAATCGGCATACTCTTTTGCTTCATCTACTTTTCCGTTTTTCAAATTTTCGGAAATCAGCTGCACGTAATTTAAAATAGTGCGCACCGGTTCGCGTAAATCGTGCGAGGCAAGGTGCAATACATCTCCGCTGGAGAATTTATCTTCATCATTTCTGCTGCCTGGAATATTATCAGGCTCGTTGCTCAGTTTAAACGAAAGCAACTGATAAAACTCTTCACCCAAATTAAGCGGCTTGTAAGAAAGCTGCACGTGTTGTTCAGAACCATCTGAAATTTTCAGCATACCCCGCGAAACTCTTTCGGATAAAAAAGATTGCACAGAAATTTCTGCATTCAGTGTTTCATCGCTTTCGAAAATATCTTTCAGTTGTTTATTCTGTATGGCAGTTTGTTTCAGCCTAAGAATATTGAGTGCAGGTTTGTTTGCCTGCACAATCGTGTCGCCTTTCAGCAGTAGAATATTTTCGGTAAGCGAATTGAGCAGGCTTACAAAAACTTCATCCTGCAAAACTGCATCCGGTTTTTCTTCTTTGGTTTTAATACGGTCCAGCACAAACAAATTGGCGCGCTCACCGTTCCACTCCAAATCGCTGATGCGGATGGTTACTGAAATATTTTTCTTCGGCTTCAATTCAATCTGCTCGTCTTCTTCTGCCAACCGGTAGCTAAGATGCTCAGCTAAATGTTTCTTGATTCCTTCTTCGCCCAAAATACTGTAGGCTTTGGCATTGGCATAGCGGATGGTGTTTTGTGCGTTAATCACCATCACTCCGCTGTTCATTTTGTTCAGCACGAGGTAAAGCGAATCGTTTTGAGCTGAAAACTCGTTATTGGCGTTGTCGAGTTTAGCTTCGGTTTCGCTTAGTTTAAGGGCATTGGCAATGGTCTTTTGCAGGTGAAAGAGATTGATTTTGTTCTTCACCATAAAATCAACAGCACCAACCTGACTTGCCTGTTTAGTAGTTTCTTCATCCCCGGTTTCAGACAGCAAAACAGAAGGAATATTCTCTTTCAGCATCAACTGCTTGAAAATTGCAAAATCGATTTGTTGCAGAAGGTCGGCATCAAGCAGAATAAGGTCGGGCTTGCGGTTTTTTAAATAGTTCAAACCTTCTGCAACAGAACTGGCATGGCTAAGCGTAAACGCATAGGCGCTCACTTTAAGAAAGCGTTGAATATCCTGCGCGCTTTGCTCATCGTGGTCTAATAGAAGTATGTTGCGGGTGCCTTGCATGTGAACTGCAACAAAATAAACCTTATTTGAAGAAAAGGCAAGTGGCGATTGTGAACAGAGATAAAGTGATTTGGCAAACTTCCAGCTAACCTAAATTATACTCCGAAATATTAATAGCCGTTACGCCTTTAATTTCGGGCACGGCACGTTTTACCGCTTCTTCAATACCGGCTTTCATAGTCATAAAACTTTGCGGACAGGTGCTGCATGCACCCAAAAGTTTTACACGCACAATCATATCGTCTGTAATTTCTACCACTTCTACATTGCCTCCATCATCGTTCAGATAAGGTCGCATAGTATCCAGTGATTTCTCTACGCGTTCTAATATTTCGCTATTCAATGTTGTCATGATAAAACCGGTTCAGCTTCTTCGGGAGCTAAATTAGCATTCTTTATGGCAACCTGCTGCGCTACCTTTATAGCAAGTTCATCAAAAGCGTTAGTTACAATTTCATTATCCCTTCCGTAAACGCTCACCGGTTTACCGGAATCGCCACCTTCACGTATACTTTGCACCAAAGGAATTTGCCCGAGAAAAGACACTTCATATTCATCAGCTAATTTCTTTCCACCGTCTTTCCCAAAAATATAATACTTGTTATCGGGTAATTCTTCGGGAGTGAAATAGGCCATGTTTTCAATTACTCCGAGTATAGGCACATTAATATTTTCTAAGCGAAACATAGAAAGCGCTTTACGGGCATCGGCAACCGCAACTTCTTGCGGAGTGGTTACAATTACTGCACCGGTTACATTTAATGTTTGTGCAACTGTAATGTGCACATCACCGGTTCCCGGTGGCATATCTACCACCATATAATCCAGTTTACCCCAAGTGCAATCGGTAACAAATTGGCGAAGTGCAGAAGTAACCATTGGTCCGCGCCAAACCACTGCTTGTCGGTCGTCTATCAATAAACCGATAGAAAGAATTTTAATTCCCTCCGCTTCCAGAGGAACCATATAGTGCTTATCCTTAATCAACCGTACTTCCGGTTTCTTGCCCTTCACTCCCAACATCATAGGTATAGAAGGCCCGTGAATATCCGCATCAATCAATCCCACTTTAGCACCTTGTCTTGCTAAACTCAAAGCAAGATTCACCGCCACGGTAGATTTACCAACACCACCTTTACCCGATGCCACACAAATAATATTCTTTACGCTTGGCAATACATTTACATTCTCTTTACGAAGAGACGTAACGTTAGCATCCATCTCAATGCTCACTTCCAAGTTTTCATCTACGTATTGATGAACTGCATCTACACAATCTTTCTTAATCTTTTCTTTAAGTGGACAGGCAGGAGTAGTAAGCGTAACTTTAAAGCTCACTTTATTTCCAGCCACTTCTACCTGACTAATCATGTTCAGGGTAACTAAATCCTTTTTAATATCCGGGTCATCTACATGGCGCAGGGCATTAATAATATCTTCTTGAGTAAAAGGCATGTTGTAAAATTTGTTTCATCCCGAACCTATTTCGGTAAGGGTGCGAATTTGTGTCTTGTTAGCGACAACTCCAACTTTAGTTGTTATCCGAATTTACTACACCCCTTGCCTTTAATTTTGATTGCAATTCTTTACGCGCAAAAAATATACGGCTCTTAACCGTGCCCAGCGGCAAATCTAATTGCTCTGATATTTCCTGATAGTGAAAGCCTTTGTAATACATCATAAACGGTTCGGTAAAATCGCGGCTTACTTCTTTCATGGCTTTCGTAATATCCTCAGCTAAAAAAGAACGTTCCGATTCGTTCTTCTCAATCTTCTTGGTGCTGTTCAGCAAATACTTGTTATCGGATGTATCAGTTACCGTATTGCTCTTCTTTTGTCTGCGATAATTATTGATAAAGATGTTGCGCATGATAGTAAACAACCATGCTTTAATGTTTGTGCCTTCACTAAATTTCTCTACGTTGGTAAGTGCACGATAGAAAGTATCCTGAATTAAATCTTCTGTTTCTTCTCTGCTTTTTGTCAGGTTAAAAGCAAAAGGGCGCAATATGTTTTCGTATTGC
>CANJLD010000034.1 GCA_947475165.1 Bacteroidota bacterium | reverse complement strand
GATGGGCAAAATAATAGCAGCCAGAATAATATGTGTGGTAAGTAGCACTAAATAGAACGTGCGGATACTGCCTTCGCCACCAAATTTAGTTTCACCGGCAAATAAGTGGTGCGCTATGTAAGAAACCAAGAACAAGCCGGAAAGCACAATGGCGGTAAGCATTACATTTTTATGCGCTTCGTAATTTTTCTGTTTAACTAAAACAACAGCGGCAACCAATAAAACAGAAACGGTAGAATTGATAAGAGCATTAAACGTGGCAAAAATATGCGGGTTAAACGGCACCGTAACTCCGGTGCCTAAATGAATTTTAGGTAAGGCAGCGACCACAAAAAACACAACAACAGATACTACCCCGATTATCCATTTAACGGTAGTGTCATTCTTTTCTAAAAGCGGTTTAGGAAACATGGTTGGGCTTTAATCTAATTTTCAAATACTTTTTTAGAAGTCTCTTTTTGCTTGGTAAAACTGAAACTGTTTTCGCTTTCGCGCAATAGTAAAACAATATCACCCATCAGTTTATTTACAGTCAGCCTATCTACCCCGCACTAATAGTTGTTGAGGTTTCCGTCTTATTCCAAACGATGACTAAAAACTAAAGCCGCCATTAAAGCATCCGGGTCCAGCTGCGTAATCCATTTTATTTTAGGGTTAATGGAGTAATAAATACATTTCTCTGCTCTTCGGGCCTGCACAACATTAGATTTTTCCAAAATCAATAAATGCTGTGAGCACTTAGCCTGTTCAATTTTTAGTTTTTTGCAAATGACAGTTACCCTTACTTCTCCCATTAGTGACAATACATTAATAATCGAAACCCTCGTTGAATTTTGAATGGCACTGGCTACTGTTTTTAGCTTGTTTATTTTTTCGAGATCAAAAAGCAACTCGTTTCCTTTACAATCCCTCACCAGTAATCTATCTCTCAAAGCCTTAGGCGTATACTTCATAGTATTAAGTATGTGTTTATATTTTAATAATGCGAATGTATGGTCTCGCTTGCTGAAAGAAATAGGCACACCTACTTATTCTTAACATAAGTATGCCTTGGTTCCATTACCAATATCCGCTCTTCGCCACTTTCTACCGCGCACCTCTCACTTGCACATAAACAGGATTTTAATCCTCCGTTGTTGTTGGCCTCCTGCTCACATGAGCACCATACTTAACCCGCCTTCTACCTCAATTTCCCACTTCACAACCACATTTGAAGTTTGTTGTTGTAAAAACTTCGTAAACACAACCACATACAAAGTTTGTTGTTGTAAAAACTTCGTAAACACAACCACACACAAAGTTTGTTGTTGTAAAAACTTCGTAAACACAACCACACACAAAGTTTGTTGTTGTAAAAACTTTGTAAACACAACGACATACGAAGTTTGTTGTTGAAGAAAATTTGTAAACACAAGGACATACGAAGTTTGTTGTTGCAAAAACTTCGAAACCACAACAGCGTACAATGTTTTACGTACGCTTTGCGTAAAGGCCTGGTTTTAAGCCCTCAAAAAATGCGGTCAGCTGCGTTTGCCTTTGTTTTTCAGGCTTTCCTGCTGCAGGGCTATAATAGTGTTTTGAGCTTCCAGCAGTTTATCGTACAGCTCTTGATGCTTAGCATCCAGCACCTTGGGCGGTCCGGTTTCGGGCAGGCCGTAAATTTCGGCTACCGATATACCGTAAAAAGCAGCAATCAACGCCACTAGTTCGGCAGATACAGGCAGTTCGCCCGTTTCATACTTGCTGTAGGTTTGTTGCGATGTACCACAAACTTGTGCTAAAACAGCTTGCTTAAGGCCGCGCATATTACGCAACCTACGTAGGTTTTCATGAAGCGCCATAAGGAATTATTTATGGGTTATTAAATAATTAAGGGGTGGTTGTAACCCCTTCTGTTTATAATTTCTACGCCCGTGGGGCGTAGCTAACAGCGTGCCGAGGCGTAAAGTTTAAAAAAATAGGGCGTAAAAAAGAATTTTCAGAACGTTTTTTTCATGGGCAGTTATGCGCTAAAACACCAGCCGTTTTAAACCCATGTAAGGCAGGCGTAAAACACTCGCCCCTGCGCGTAGCATACACTTGGTTTTATAGGGCTGTTTTTCCGGCAACCGATACTTTTGTTTTCAGTTAGCAAGGGTAAAACAAGGGCTATAAATAAAAAGATATGAATACAGTAACTACCACCGCAGAACCGGTAGCACCAAAGCACCGGCACCGCATACCTAAAATGGTCGACAGCCAACTACTGGACTATACGCGGCAGCTTTTAGACCGGTATGGTGCCGGCAACCTGCCTATAGTAGAGCGCGAACTAAGCGCTAAACTGGAGGAGTTAATGCAGGATATGAAGGCTTGTCTGCAACCCATTAAAACACCAAAGGCAGTACAGCCTGAAAGCAAGCCGAGGATAAATAACAGGAGGAAGCAGGATAGTGCAATGCAACCGGTCTTTCTTACTGCGCATACCGGCCGCCATCCTCCCTGACTACTAATTTTAATTTTTTTCAAACACCGGTCATCTGATTTTTGACCGCTGAACGCTATTCATTAGACTTCTTCGGAAAATAACCCTTCGACTTCGCTCAGGGTGACATAGCCTCTTTGATTGAATATCAGTCCGAACGTGTCACAGTGAGCGAAGTCGAACTGCGAGGACTTTCTGCTGCAAGGGCAAGTATTTTCCAAAGAACTCTATTCACTAAAACCAAATTAAAACTGAATGGGCGGCAAGGCCTGTTCAATATAAACAAAGTAAAGGCAATCAATTTTTTAATCATTTAAAATTAAACAACATGGCAACAGTAAAAATGGGATTTATCAAATTAACTATTCCGGAACAGATAGAGCGCACGCGCCTTATAATAACTATGATGACGGGCAACGCTAACTTTCCAATTTCCAGTCCTACACTGCCGGTAATGAGCGCGGCTGCCACGGCTCTGGAAACGGCCTATAACGAGGCGCGTAACCGCGATAAGATTAAGGTAGCGGCTATGAATGCCCGCAGAAAAGAACTGCTTCAACTGGTGTTGGCACTGGCAAGTTTTGTGCAGCAGGCAACAGAAGGCGATGCGGAGCAAATACTAAGCAGCGGTTTCTCTATAAGGGCGCAGGGTGCACCAAAGCCCGATACGGCTGGCGAAGTAACTAACCTTAGGCTTAGCGATGGCGCGGCAAGCGGAAGCCTGGTAAGCAAATGGGATAGGGCAAGTAATGCCGTAAACTATGTGATTGAAACGGCTACTACTGCCGATTTTAGTGACGGTAAATATTATGCTATAACTACCCGCACGCAAAAGGTTATCAGCCCTTTTACCGTGGGTGCTACCATTTACGTAAGGGTTCGCGGGCTGGGTAAAGAAAACGTAGGCAACCCTAGCCTAGTGGCAAGTATTCTGGTGCGTTAAGGCGGGTGGATGCTTTTAATACAAAAAGCCCCGCAAGGGGCTTTTTGTGTTTTGTGCTTCGACTCCGCTCAGCATGACATAACGCGTAATTTTTTAGCTTTAAATTATGAGTTTGGATAAACGCCTCTATGTATACATAGTTAGATGTGCTGATAAATCATACTACACTGGTGTTACTAACAATTTTGAAAGAAGAATTGGGGAGCATAACGAAGGTATCGACCCGAACAGTTACACTTTTAAAAGAAGACCAGTTGAATTAGTTTTTGTTGAAGTATTTCAAATTTATGAGCAAGCTATTTCGTTTGAAAAACAAATAAAGGGTTGGTCACGCAAAAAAAAGAAGCGTTGATTGAACAAAATTGGGATAAGATTAAAGAGTTAGCTATTTGTAAAAATAATACATCCCATATCCTTTACACTAAACCGAATAAATAAACTTAACCGCAAACAGGCTATGTCACCCTGAGCGTAGTCGAAGGGTTTGAATATGCTTTGCAGTTCGGCTACGCTCACTATGACATAACTCGTAAAACTAAAAAAGGCGCGAATCTCTTCGCGCCTTTTTGTTTTATATTAAAGTCCCTTTAGGGGAAAGGGGTTTACCCCTCAAAATCGCCATTCACTCTTTCATCCTTAAACCAATCCTGAAACACCGTGGCCATTTCTTTTAAGAAGTTCCCTTTTGGTTCTCTGTTTACAACAGGTTCAACTCTTGTAGTAATTACTTCCACTTCTTCTTCCGGTTCAAAGTCGTTTAGGGTAGTACCTGCTTCCACAGTTACCGGTTCAACCGGTGCAGCGGTTTCGAACAGTTCCGGATAGAATTTCATTTTCTCTGCTTCATCCAAATCATTATACTGACGGAAGCCTTCTAACACTAAACCCAAACCGGTAGCATACATAGGGTTCTTTAATTCATCTTTATTGGTGTTAGCAAGGAAAGAAGTAGGGTAACCTACACGGGCAGAAAGTCCGGTTGTATATTCAACCAATTGTTTCAAATGTTTCAGTTGCGAACCACCACCGGTAATAACGATTCCTGCATTCAATGAATTGGCGTAGCCTGAACTCTTAATTTCGAAATATACCTGCGCAAAAATTTCTTCAATACGCGCATTGATAATACTTGCCAAGGTGCGCATTGAAATTTCTTTTCTGTCACGTCCGGCAATTCCCTGAATGGAAATAATTTCATTCTCATGCGTTTCGCTCGGAAGAGCACTACCGAATGCAACTTTCAATTTCTCTGCCTGGTTGCGGAGCATCTTGCAGCCTTCCATAATATCTTCGGTAATAATGTTTCCTGCAAAAGGAATAACAGCCGTGTGGCGAATAATTCCGTCTTTGAAAATAGCAACGTCAGTTGTTCCTCCTCCAATATCTACCAGCACTACACCGGCTTCCATTTCTTCATCATGCAACACAGAGGCAGAAGAAGCCAACGGTTCCAAAATTAAACCCAGCATTTGCGAGTTAGAGCGCTCTACACATTTCTTAATGTTTTGCGCAGCAGCTACCTTACCGGTAATGATGTGGAAGTTGGCTTCCAAACGGCTACCGCACATACCCACCGGGTCTTTAATACCGTGTAAATTATCTACAGTAAACTCCTGCGGCAACACGTGAATAATTCTTTCACCCGGGTCGAGGGCTAACCGGTGCATGTCTTCCACCATATCTTTAATATGCTGGCGGGTAATTTCTTCATCAGCCGAAGGCAAAGTATAAATACCACGGTTTTGTTTGCTGGCAATATGCTGACCGGCAATACCCACATACACTACATTTATTTTGTGGCCCGATTGTCTTTCGGCATCGGCAATGGCTTCAATAATGGCATCGGTAGTATGCTTAATGTTAGTCACCTCACCGCGTGTAACGCCAAACGATGGAGCCTTACCAAGACCAAGTATTTTCAGCTTACCATACTGGTCGCGTTGCGAAACGATGCAGGCAATTTTTGTAGTTCCGATATCGAGACCGACAATAATTGGATTTTCTTTTGTGTGATTGATTACCATTTTTAAAAGTATTAAGTAGTTAGTATTTAGTAGTTAGATAGAACAGGCAATGAAATTTATGTTGTAGTTGTTTTTGAAAAGTTTGTTAGTGTCTTGTGTTAATGGTTTTCTCTCTCTGTCTTAATACTTACTACTAATTACTTACTACTGCTGTATCGTTCTTCTCGCAAACCACCTGATTGTTATACCTCAAATCAATGCTCTTGTATTTATTCCAACCTACTTTCTTCATTCCTTCGTTGTAGAAAATTTTGAGCCGTTCAAATTTCTCAGCCATGTTCTCTTCTCCATTTCCGAAGTGAATGAAGTGTCCGCTTATTTTGGGGATGACATCAAACTCTCCATTCTCTTTTACATACACCTGGTCAACCACTGCATTTAAAAATGTATCGCGCTGAACAAATTGAATCAAGTGGTAAAGAGCGGCTTGCACGGTGCTGTCGCGTTTAGCATTTTGGTGCATTTCTACATTGCCCAATGCTACAATTACGTGCGATGTAAATTTATCGCAGAGCGGTATGCGCTCGTTCTTTTCGCTGATATAATAGCCCACACCATCGTTGTTGAGTATCCGTAGAATAGGACGTTTCTGTATTACCTCTACCCGTATGTTTTGTTGCTGGTCAACAAAAACTTCGGCATTGTCTACAAAGGGGTTTTTCTTCAACTCCTTTTCCAGTGTTTTAAAATCAACCAGCGACAATTGCTTGCCGATAATATTTTCACCGCTCAAATAATTGATGCGTTCTTTTATTTCCGTTTCGTTTAAAAAAGCAAGACCGGAATCGTAATCAATCTTAACGGTAAGATTTTTACAAGTAAGTTGATTTTGTTTTTGAATAGCAGAAGTAAGCACCACAACAAACAGCGCAGTACACGAAAGCACAGCGGCTATCGTGAGAATTTTTTTGAGTATGCGCCAGAACTTTTTCATTGGATTAGTGTCACGCCAAATGTGCAACACATGACTATAAGCTAAACGTAGAGTTGTTGACAGAAATTGTGAATGGGAAGGGAAGTGAACAGAAAATACCCCACCTAAATCCTCCCTGAAGGGGAGGACTTTAAATATCTCTATCGTGAAGAAAGGATTTCCTTTATAGGCGCAAGATACTTATCAATATCTCCTGCGCCAATAGTCAGCAGCACTTCAAAGTTTTTACTTTTTACAAAATCAAGAAGTTCATCTTTCTTAATCAGTGATTTTTCAGAGCAAGTCAATTGATTGAAAATTAAATCGGAAGTAACTCCTTCCACCGGCAACTCGCGCGCTGGATAAATATCGAGCAACACCACTTCATCTGCTTTGCTTAATTGCTCGGCAAATTCTTTGGCTAAATCTTTAGTGCGCGAAAACAAGTGCGGTTGGAATACAGCAGTTATTTTACTCTTCGGATATATTTCGCGAACGCTTTCTACAAACACACGAATCTCTTCGGGGTGATGGGCGTAGTCATCAATAAAAACAACCTTGTCGTTGGCAAATACCTTTTCAAATCTTCTCTTTATTCCTTTGAAAGAAGCCAAAGCCGCTTTAATGTGCTCGTCTGTAATCTTTAACTCTTTGGCAATGATGATGGCAGCGATAGCATTTTCGATATTGTGAAAGCCGCCAATGTTCAGGCGCAAACCTTTTATTTCCGTTCCAAAATAATTCAAGTTGAAAAGATAACCGCCATCGGTTACCCAATACTTAGAGCAATACACATCGCTGGTTTCATCATGCAAAGAATAAAATGCTTTATCCAACACCGGCAGTTGCTCTTCAATACTTTGCTGCGATTTGATAGCCAGAAAACCTTCTTCCGCAATTTTATTGGTGAACTCAATAAACGCCTCGTCAATTTTTTCTTTAGTTCCGTATATATCCAGGTGGTCAGTATCTACTGCAGTAATAACCGCCATATCAGGAGCAAGACGATGAAAGGAGCGGTCGAATTCATCTGCTTCAATAACAACCACATCGTTTTGTCCTTGCAGGAAATTTGAATTGTAGTTCACCGCAATGCCACCTAAAAAAGCAGAACATCCAAAACCTGATTGCGTGAGGATGTGCGCAATCATTGAACTCACCGTTGTCTTACCATGCGAGCCGGCAACGGCAATCGTAAACCGGTCAGATGAAATTATACCGAGCACTTCGCTGCGCTTGCGTAGTTCGTAGTTGTTGTCTTTATAAAAATTAAACCCTTTATGGTCTTTAGGAATGGCTGGTGTGTAAACCACCAAATCAATTTCTTTAGGATAAAGATTTACCTCATCTTCAAAAATTACCTGAATGCCTTCGCGTTCCAGTTCATCGGTAAGCGCAGTTTGTGTTTTGTCGTAACCGGTTATTTCTGCACCCAACGATTTGAAGTAACGGGCCAACGCGCTCATTCCAATTCCACCAATACCCAGAAAATAGATTTTCTTAATGTCTTTCAGATTCTTCATGCGCTGCAAACTTTCATAATTTCTTCCACAATTTTTTCAGCCGCGTTTGGTATTGCCATCTGTTTAATGTTCGCACTCAATTCTTTTTGCAACGCTCCGTTACTCAGCAAATCAAAAGCAGCACCAATCAAATTCAATTTTGCCTCGTCATCCTTAATCATTATTGCAGCTTTTCTGTTTACTAAAGCAAGCGCATTATGTGTTTGATGGTCTTCCGCAACATTCGGTGAAGGAACAAGAATAACCGGTTTGCCTACCAACTGCAATTCGGAAATTGAAAGAGCACCTGCACGGGAAATAATTACATCAGCAGCAGCATAGGCGTAATCCATTTTATCAATAAACATTCTTGCATGAAGATTGGAAATGTCTTCCGCAACTTTCCTGCAATCCTCAAAGTATGCCTTGCCCGTTTGCCAAAGAATCTGACAGTCGTTTTCTTTAATTCTTTCAATAGCGGATTCCACACTTTGATTCAAGGTTCTCGCACCCAAACTTCCGCCAATAATCAGAATGGTTTTCTTGTTTTTATCTAATTGAAAATATTCTTTGGCAGTTTCACCTAAATAATCCTGTGCAATTTCTTTAGTGTAAAAAGTCTTTACGATTTCTTCACGAACAGGATTTCCTGTCAATACAATTTTCTCTTTTTGAAAAGCCTTCTCCATTCCTTCATAAGCCGTGCAAATCACTTTCGCATTTTTTGAAAGAATTTTATTAGTGACACCTGCAAAAGAATTTTGCTCCTGAATAACTGTTGGCACCCCGGCAAAACTTGCTGCGCGCAAAAGCGGACCGCTGGCGTAACCACCAACACCAATCGCCACATGTGGCTTAAAGATTCTGATAATATTATAAGCAGAAAGCAAACTACCTACAAGTTTAAAAGGAAGAGTAAGATTTTTAAGAATTGAGCCGCGTTGAAATCCTGCAATGTTTAATCCTTTGATTTCATAACCTGCCTGCGGAACTTTTTCCATTTCCATTCTTCCGTTCGCTCCAACAAAAAGAATTCTAGCAGCAGGATTTTTTTTCTTAATCGCATTAGCAATGGCAATGGCAGGGAAGATATGACCACCGGTTCCACCTCCTGAAATGATTACACGTAATTCGCTCATGCCGTTTCTAACGCATTTTCTTCTTCAATATTTCTGGAAACAGAAAGGATAATTCCGAATGCAATTGAAGTGAATATTACTGAACTTCCACCCATACTCACCAGCGGAAGTGTAACTCCCGTTACAGGAAGAAGATTCACCGCCACCGCCATATTTATCATGGCTTGTGTAACCAGTGCAATTCCTAAACCGACCGCAAGCAAAGCTCCGAACGCTTTAGGTGCTTTGATTACGATGCGGATGCATCGATAGAGAAAGAAGAGATACATAAAAACAATACCCGCACCGCCAATCAAACCATACTCTTCAATAATTATGACATAAATAAAATCGTTGTAAGCCTGTGGCAAAAAATTTCGCTGGTCGCTACCTCCGGGATTTAGTTTAAACAACCCGCCCTTTGCAATAGCAATTTTTGCCTGTTGTACTTGGTAATCTTCATCGTCTGAATCATGATGTTGAGTAAAGTTTTCAATTCTATTTTTCCACGTGTGCATTCTTCCCTTCAGCATAGTATCAGGTAAGAGAAAAAGAAAGGCAAAGAAAATTGCTCCGACAATTACACTTACTCCAAACAACATGGCAATATGTTTTAAAGCAATTCTGCCAATAAACATTATAAAAACCGAAGTACAGAAAAGTATAGCTGCAGTCGAAAGGTTTTCAGGAGCAATAAGCAAACAGGTAAGAATAATTGGAAGGAGAATAGGAATAAACGCTTCTTTGAAATCTGTTATCTGATCTTGCTTTAACGAAAGCTGACGAGCCAAATACATAATGAGTGCAAGCTTTGCTAAATCGGAAGTTTGAAAAGTCAGTCCCACAACCGGCAACGTAATCCAGCGATTGGCATCGTTCAATTCAGTTCCGAAAAACATCGTGTAAATCAATAGCGGTATACTCACAAACCAAAGCAACTGTGCAATTCGCGAATAGTATTTGTAATCAATCATGTGGGTAACGAACATCAGTAGAACACCACCGAAGGCCATTACAATTTGTTTCATCAAATATTTTTCGTTGCCCACTTGCATTTTGTAAGCGAGTGTGCCAGTGGCACTATAGACAGCAAGCATAGAAAAGATGAAAAGGAAGATGACAATCATCCAAATCATTTTATCTCCGCGGAGATATTCCCATCCCGTTTCAATTGCTTTATTCATAGGATTTGTTTGAAGTTATTTTTCCATTTCACTGAACATCGAACTCAATTCTTCCTTATCATCAAAATGATTTTTCACTCCTTTTATCTCTTGGTATTTTTCATGGCCTTTCCCGGCCAAAAGAATGATGTCACTTCTCTTAGCAAGAGTAACAGCCGTTTTAATCGCTTCTCTTCTATCGGTTATCGTTATTACTTTCCGCTTATCAGTTACCGGAACACCTGCACTCATTTGTCTGAGAATTTCATTCGGTTCCTCACTTCGCGGATTATCGGAAGTGAGAATTACCTGATTAGAAAATTTGCATGCAATCTCTGCCATCACAGGTCTTTTAGCTGCATCTCTATCGCCACCGCACCCGACAACTGTAATTACACTTTCGTTTCCTCCGCGAATTGCCTGAATAGTTTGTAAAACATTTTTCAGTGCATCAGGTGTATGTGCATAATCAACAATGCCAACAATTTTTTCTTTAGCAGAAATAATTTGGTCGAAGCGACCTTCCGGTGGAGTTAATGCCGAAAGAATAGTCAGCGCTTCTTGTTTATCGATATCAAGCAGCCGTGCTACACCATAAACAGCAGTCAAATTATAAGCATTAAATTCTCCAATCAATCGCGTGTGCATTTCAACTCCATCAATTTCTAACTGAAGACCGGTAACACCATTCTCAATAATTTTTGTTTTGAAATCGCTTGGCGATTTAAGTGAGTAAGTCTGTTTAGTTGCTTTGGTATTTTGCATCATCACACTTCCGTTTCTATCATCGCTATTTATCAATGCAAATGCAGAAGAAGGTAATTCGTCAAAGAACCGCTTCTTCGCTTTTATATAATTCTCGAATGTTTTATGGTAATCGAGATGGTCGTGGGTAATATTAGTGAACACACCGCCTGTAAATTTCAAACCCTCAATTCTATGCTGGTCAACAGCATGTGAACTAACTTCCATAAAACAATATTCACAACCGGCATCTGCCATTTGTTTCATCAAAGCATTAAGTGCAATAGCATCCGGTGTGGTATGTGTGCTTGGAATTATTTCTTCGTTGATTTGATTTTGAACAGTAGAGAGCAAGCCAACATTTTTACCCAAAGCACGAAACAAACGGAACAACAAAGTAACAACCGAAGTTTTCCCATTCGTGCCTGTTACTCCCACTACTTTCATTCTTGTTGAAGGATTATCGTTGAAATTACCTGCTAAAACTCCGAGTGATTTACAAGTATTTTGAACTTTGATATAAGTAACGTTTGCGATTATTTCTTTCGGCAGAACTTCACATACAATTACGCTTGCACCTTGTTCAATACATTTTGAAATAAAATTATGTCCATCGCTTGCAGTTCCTTTTACAGCCACAAAACAATCGCCCTGCTTTACCTTGCGACTATCCATTTGCAGCGATGAAATTTTCACATCGGCAGAGCCGATGGTTTCAAGTATGGAAACGGTATGGAGTATGTCGCTCAGCGTTTTCATTCTATCGAATCTTCAGAGTAACTACAGTCAAAATCGCCAGCAGAATTCCTACAATCCAAAAACGCGAAACAATTTTGCTTTCGTGCATTCCAAGTTTTTGGAAATGATGATGAAGTGGCGACATCAGGAATATTCTTCTGCCTTCGCCAAATTTTCTCTTTGTGTATTTGAAATAACTCACCTGCATAACCACACTCAAATTCTCTATCAAAAATATTCCGCACATCACAGGGATGAGTAATTCTTTGCGAATAATAATCGCAAGTGTAGCGATGATTCCACCCAGAGCAAGTGAACCGGTGTCGCCCATAAACACTTGTGCCGGATATGAATTATACCAAAGGAAACCAATACATGCTCCTACA
The DNA here is from genome assembly GCA_947475165.1 of Bacteroidota bacterium. Classification (GTDB taxonomy): domain Bacteria; phylum Bacteroidota; class Bacteroidia; order Chitinophagales; family LD1; genus Bog-950. Next base: position 16,351 of record CANJLD010000034.1, on the reverse strand, counting down.
AACGCTGCAATAAAAATTACAAGCTCTCCCGCATTGGGTATGTACATGATATCCAGATAATCGGCAAAAATGATGTTACCGGAAACGTACGCGAATACCAAAAGTGTTACTCCGATAATCGCACTGGTACCAGTGGCAAGCCCATCAATTCCGTCAGTAAGATTTGCTCCGTTACTGACGGCTGTTATAATAAAAATGACGACCGGAATAAAAATCAGCCAGGCATATTTGCACCATTCTTTATTAAAGGCACAAAGAATAACCGAATAATCTATTTCGTGATTCTTGAAAAATGGAATTGTTGTTGTCGGTGCTTTTTCAGTCACCATGTAATGCACCTTCAAATTATCATCCGTAATTTTCGAAATCTTATCACTACTGTATTTATAAATTTCTCCTTGAGGAACTTCTTCCTTCGTCACAACATTTTTATTAAAATAAAGAGTGGTTCCAACTATAATTCCCAATCCAATTTGCCCTATAATTTTAAACGTTCCGGCTAATCCTTTTTTATCCTTCTTAAACACTTTAATGTAGTCATCGGCAAAACCAATTAAACCGAGCCACACCGTGGCGATAAGCATTAGGATTATGTAAATGTTTTCCAGTTTTGCGAAAAGCAAAGTGGGGATCAAGATTGAACCGAGAATAATTAAACCGCCCATTGTCGGTGTTCCCTTCTTCGAATTTTCTCCTGCCAAACCTAACTCTCTGATTGTTTCTCCAATTTGCTTCTTTCGGAGTATCGCAATTAATCTATCGCCATATACCATAGAAATCAGCAGCGATAACAACACCGCAGATGCAGCTCTGAACGAGATGAAGTTGAAGAGTCCTGCACCTGGAAAATCAAACTGCTGGTCGAGAAAGCGAAAGAGATAATAGAGCATAGGTTAAGGTTTTTGCATCCTGATTCTATTAGAGTTTAATCACCTCTTCCTTAAATTTCTTTCCTCTGTCTTCGTAGTTCTCGAATAAATCGAATGAAGCGCATGCCGGTGATAACAACACGCAATCACCGGAGTTACCGAGTTGATATGCCATGCGAACAGCATCGCCCATGTTGCTTACGTTTACCATAATATCTACCATCTTTCCGAAAGCAGAATGAAGTTTGGTGTTATCTACTCCAAGGCAAATCATGCCACGAACTTTTTTCTTCACTAATTGCTCCATCACACTGTAATCGTTACCCTTGTCAATACCACCGGCAATCCAAATCACCGGTTTGTTCATTGACTCCAACGCGTACCAAGTGCTGTTCACATTGGTGGCTTTGCTGTCGTTAATAAATTCGATGTTGCGGACTTTAGCAACGCTCTCCATCCTGTGCTCGAGCGATTTCATGTCCGATAAACTTTCACGGATCTGCTCCTTACGCAGTCCGTAAACATTAGCTACTATCCCAGCTGCTAACGAGTTGTAGACGTTGTGACGTCCACTCAATCCGAGTTCCTGAATACTCATGGTAAATTGGTTTTGGTTTATGTTAATAATGATGTTGTCGTTTTTTACAAATCCGCCTTCCGCAAATTCTTTATCGTATGCGAACGGAATTTTTTGTGCGCTTGTCGGATATTTCTCCATGTTGCTCATCGTAATTTCATCGTCAGCGCAGTAGATGAAATAATCTTTCTCCGTTTGATTCTTTGTGATGTTGAATTTCGAAGTCACATAATTTTGCAACTCGTAATTGTACCGGTCAAGATGGTCCGGTGTGATGTTCGTCAACACTGCTACATCCGGTCTGAATTTTTCAATATCATCCAATTGAAAACTTGAAATCTCCAGCACGTAGTAATCAAAATTTTCAGTTGCCACCTGATAAGCAAAACTCTTTCCGATGTTTCCGCCTAAGCCTACATTCATTCCTCCGCTTTTCATGATGTGATAGGTGAGAGCAGTTGTTGTTGTCTTTCCGTTCGCACCGGTGATACCCACTATCTGTGCGTTGGTAAACCACGATCCGAATTCAATTTCACTTACAATTTTGATTCCTTGCTTGCGAATCTTCTTCACCATTTCTGCTTTCTCAGGAATACCCGGGCTCTTCATCACTACATCCGCGTTCAGAATTTTTTCTTCTGTATGTTTTGCTTCCTCGTATTCAATCTTCCATTCGTTCAACAAATTCTTGTAGTTGTCTTTAATCTTTCCACCATCACTCACGAACACATCGTAACCTTGCTTTATACCAAGCACAGCAGTTCCAAAACCGCTTTCACCTGCACCAAGAATTACGAGACGTTGTTTCATTTTAATTCAATACTGATTGACATTCCTTTCAATAATTTCTCACCTGCCATTACACTTTGCTTTATCACACTTCCTTTGCCGGCAATACTTACTCTCATGCCCATTGATTCCAAAAGATAAAGCGCATCCTTTAAGCTCATACCGGTTACATCAGGAACTATATTGCTTTCTATTTCATTTTCTGCCAATGCAATTTGCTTTCCGTTGGCAGAAGCAGTTGCCCATTCAGAACTTACTGTATTGGTTTTTATTCCGAAGAAATTGTAGATGCTGGCGAGGTCGTATGAACTTCCTTTTTGAACAACAGGAATTTGATTCTCTGCAACTTGTTTGTTGATAGATGGATGCATATCCAGCGAAAGCGAGTAAACTTTATCCGCTACTTCTTTAAAAATTGCACCGGCAACCACGTTACCATAATATCCGTTTTGCGAAGGTGAATTGATAACCACAATCATGGAGTATTCCGGTGCCTCCGCAGGAAAATATCCACAGAAACTTGCCTGATAAACTTTCTTTCCTCCGTTCTTGTAACCTCCTTTTCCCTGTGCAATAACAGCTGTTCCGGTTTTGCCTGCAACATGCAGATAATCAGTTTTCAAATTAATTGCTGTTCCTTCTTCTACTACTCCTTTCAAAATTTCCTGCAATTGCTGAATGGTTTTCGCGCTACAAATTTTTTCGTTCAATACAACTGTGGTAGCCGAATCAACTGTTTTGTTATACTCTTTTATTTTACCAACCAGATATGGTTTTACCATTGTGCCATTATTGGCGATAGCATTATAAAACATCAATGTATGTAGAGGAGTTACCTGCAATTCATATCCATGAGCGATATATGCTGCCGAAACTCCACTCCATTTTTTCGGCTCTGCAAGCAATGGTTTTGCTGCACCCGGCAATTCAATCTCAATTGGCTTTGTAAACCCAAACGTTTCCAAATGCTTGTAAAATTTCTCCGGTGCTGATTGATAATTCTGGAATGCCAATTTTGCAATTGCCACATTCGAAGAAACTTCGATAGCACGCTTTACCGTGAGCGAAGGCGTTTCCGGTGATTCATGGTCGTGTATAGTAAGTTTGTACACTTTATACTCACCATTTTCTACATCCACCTGCGTGTTATTGGTCACCAAACCATCCTCCATCAAACTTGCTACAGCAGCTAACTTGAAAGTAGAACCCGGTTCAGTTATTTCACCTACTGCATAGTTTTGAATCTCTCCATAAGAGGAATCCTTTACAATTCCAAGATTCGCCATGGCTTTAATCTTACCGGTCTTCACTTCCATCAACACCACGCAACCGTGTGCTGCTCCATGATGCGATAATGCACGCATCAAAGCCTCTTCTGCCACATCTTGTAATTCTACATCGAGTGTGGTATAAATATCTTTACCCGGTTGCGGAATAATTTCTTCGTTGCCATCAAGCGGCACATAAATTCCGGTTCCAATTTTTTGAACCAAAACAGTTCCCACTTCACCCTTTAGTTTTGAATCATACAATTTTTCTAACCCATAAATTCCACAACTATCGTTTATAGCTCCCAACGTTCTTTTAGCTAACAGATTAAAGGGGTTTAGTCTTTTATCTTCTTTAAACTCTCGAATTCCGCTTTTGTAAGGTCCTTGGTTATAAAGTGGCCATTGTTTCATTTCAACCAAATCGGTAAGCGAAACATTACGTTTTAAAAGGTAGCCGGTATTTTTTCTTTTGCGTTGTTTCGAAAACTCGCTAATGTATTGCTGCTTTGTTTTTTCATGAAACTTATTGCTCATTAACTCTGCAAAATTCGCCACGTACTTACTAAAAGTGTCCGGATACAAATACGTAGTTTTAAAATCAATACGGATATCGAATGTAGGAAGTGTAGTGGCCAACAAGCGACCATCTTCACTATAAATATTTCCACGTTCTGCAAGAATGGTTTTCGGGAAAATTGTAAGCGAATCTGCCAAGGACCGGTAATAAACACCTTGCGCAGTTTGTATATAAAATGCGCGTCCAATTATTGCCATGCCCAATAAGAAAATAAACGCGAAGCCCAGGTAAGCTCTCAGTAGAATTTCGCGTTTTTTGTTGGTTGCCATAGTGCGTTTTGGACAATACTTTATACTTCCGAATTTCGGTGGTTGCTCATCCGGTCCCGTTTTGACGGGAGTTTCAGTAGATGAGCTTTCACTTTATTCAGCATCATTAATTTTTCTTTACTTCTATTTTATAAGGGGGAATCCTCAGTTCCGTTAACCCCTGTGTGCCCACCAGCTTTGCCACTTCACTCTGCTTGCTTTTTTGCATTAAGCTACTTGCAGTTGTCATGTATTGCCAGCGTAATTGTTTTACTTCTTTTTCTGTTTTAGTAATGTTGCGCGCGTAGTTTTCTGCCATATGATTATTGGCAATGTGCAAAGCCGCTAACACAACAAGGAACATCACAAACGGCATATTGAAAAGCACTTTCTTCAAACCGGTTTCACCGGCTGCATCAAACTTGCCCAACAGAGAACTAAAACCCTTTGCAGGTTTTTTCTCCGGCTGCTGTTCTGCTGTTTCGTCTATGTTTTGTTGCTCCATTCTATTTATCTCTTCTTTCTCAAGCTATAGAAGAACAGTGACACTGAAGGCAAACCGCTCGCTCCCATTCCTCCTACTACTTCCCAACCTTCATTCTGCAATTTGTTCACCTGCTTCAAAAGCGGATTCATGCTAACGCCCCAAATTTTCCCTTGCAGTTCTTCTCTCTCCACATCGTACTGCATTGATTTTTCCCCATTAATAGAAACGAAAATTTGATTCTTAGGAGTGTCATAGAAATAACCTACTACAGCTAAATCATACTTATCCTGTGCTTTTAATCCGGCTATTGAACCTAGAACAATCAGCAATGCAATAATTGTTGTTTTCATTTTTAATTTGGCTTTGGTTTTTGAAATTTTGTTTTAAATCTTTTCCGCTACTCTCAATTTTGCTGAGCGTGAGCGGCTGTTTTCTTTTTGTTCTTTTTCGCTTGCCTCTACTGGTTTCTTCGTTATCACTTTAAATTTCTTTTCGATGTTGCCGAAGAAATCTTTCACCGGTTCATCTCCAAAACTTCCGTGCTTCATATAGTTTTTCACCAACCGGTCTTCTAATGAATGAAAGGTGATAACTGCCAATCTTCCTCCGCTTGCCAAAACTTCTGCGCTTTGCTCTAACAAACTTTTCAAAGCACCCAACTCATCATTCACTTCAATTCGTATTGCCTGAAAAACCTGCGCCAAATATTTATGATTCTCCCCTGTTTTGTTTGCTTCACAAATACTTAGCAAGTCAGCAATTGTTTCAAATTCTTTTTGCGTTCTCGAATCGAAAATTGCATTTGCCAAGGTTTTGGAATTCCGCACTTCGCCATACTCGCTGAACATTTTTTGCAATTGCTTTGCACTGTATTCATTCAGCACATGAGCCGCTGTTTTTTCTGACAACCGGTTCATCCGCATATCCAGCGGGCCATCAAACCGGTAACTGAAACCGCGTTCTGCTGTATCAAACTGCCAGCTTGAAACTCCAAGGTCTGCAAGGATTCCATCAACCGGAAGCGCATCGTGCAATCGCAAAAACCTTTTCAATTCGCGGAAGTTTGCCTGAATAAGCGTGAACCGGTTGTCATCCGGTGCATTTTTTACAGCATCCTCATCATTATCGAAGCCGAAAAGTTTTGCCTCGTCCCCCAACTGCTTTAAAATTTCTTTTGAATGCCCTCCGCCTCCGAAGGTGGCATCTATATATATGCCGTTGGGTTTGATAGCAAGCCCATTTATACTCTCATGTAAAAGAACGCTGATGTGGTAATGGACTTCGGATTTATCCTCCTTCATCATTCACCGTTTTATTTCCCTCCTCCGTCAAGTTCATCTAAATACTTCGCCACATCTGCTGAAAGCTGTTCGGCTTCATTGCGATTGGTTTCGTTTGTTTTACTATACTTCTTCTCATCCCATATCTGAATTTTTTTCTGCTTGCCTTTTAGCAGAATATCTTTTCCGTTGCCAATAACTTTGCGGAGCGAAGTATTGACAAGAAACCGGTCCGCACTATCTATTTCCACTTCTGTCCAGCCGTCAGTAGCCAAGTCAATAAACCGCTGGTGACTTGTATTAAAAGGATTCAACTTATCTAAACGCGCTTCTACTTCCAGCCAGTTTTTCATAGGGTAAATGGCTAGGCAGTCCTGCAAATCCTTCACCAACACAAAACGCGTTTCGCTTTCGGCAGCAAACAACTTACGCAAAGCGGCAGGCATTTTTATGCGCCCCTTGTCGTCCATTGTGCATTCGTAATCTCCGCGGAAAATCATTTGGTGTTTGTTGAATTCTGTATGCAAATAAAATTTATTTCCCACAAAATACCACCTTATGACACTAAAATGGTCATTTTTATTTTTCAACAAATCAATAGAATCAAAATTACCTATAAAAATGAACAAATTTCATTGGTGGTAAATTGTGGCATAAATATTACTACATAGTATTCCTTGTGGAAAAAAACGGGGTTTTCCACAGTTCGCTAACAGGAACTAACAGCATTCGCACAAATGGAGGAAGCGAAAAATAGAGGTGAGTGGGAGAAAATGGAAGGAAATAGAGTTACAAATCTTTGTATTCGATAAAATCTAAATCAGGAATCATGATTGATTCTTGTTTTACTTCCTCTTTAATAACCGGTTTAGGGAGATTTTTCTCCTGAGGAATTAAATCTTTTATAGAGCCGAAACCGATTACATCTTTCAGCACCGGTGTACCGGTTAGTTCACCGGCAAGTTGAATTTTTTCAAAGCCAAATTGGTCTTTAATACTGTAAACCACTTTGCGCAGATTATCCTTGCGTAAAGTGTCGCCAAACAGCGCGTACTGGATGTATTCTGAATCTTCAAAATCGGTAATCCAAACGGTCATTCGCGTAATATCGCAGTTGAAAATTTTTGCGCAGTTGCGTGCTTGTTCCTTATCTTTTATTCTGCCGAGAATAATATTCTGCATTTCTATTGCGCCTTGAATAGTGGTATCGGTGCGAACATAATCTGTATAATATCCACCGTCTTCATAACTACAGGAGAAAGCGAGAAAGTGTGATTTTAATTCATGCCGCATCATGCGTTTTTCTAATTGCACACAAAGCGCACGAAGAATATCGTACATAGTTTGCAGCGACTGGCGTTGCTCTTTCGAAATCTGCCGCATCGCCTGCATGCTCTTGTAATCATCGGTAGCAATATCTACTTCTCTAAAATTTAACCGGTAATGCCAATGCTCGCCCACCACACTCTTACAAGCTTTATGCAAAATATCAGGCGGTGTATGGCGAAGTTGTAAAGGCGATTGAATTCCTCCAACCACTAAACGCATTGCCATATTTTTACCAATGCCCGGAAGGTCGGTGAGTTTTAGTTTATCAAGAACACCATCAATGGTTTCGGGAGTAATAAAAGTGAGTCCATCCGGTTTTTGTATATCAGAACCAAGCTTGGCGAGAAAAGCATTTGGTGCTACACCAATGGAACAGGTAAACCAGTCACCTACATCTTCTTTTATTTTTTTCTTGATGTCGAGTGCTACTTGCTTCATATCTTTATGCAGCAACCGGTAGGAAGAAAAATTCAGCACCGCTTCATCTACACTTTTCGGAACCACATCATCGGTAAAGCGTTTCAGCACTTTCATAATCTTTACATGAAACTCGCGGTAACGCGCAGGGTTTGTTTCGAGTGGCACAAACTCAGGATGCAGTTTCATAATTTCATCTAACCGCGCAGGCTTTATTCCTTTCTTCTTCGCTTCTTTTGAAAGTGCAATCACCGCGCCCTGCTTACCGGTGTAAACGCAAACACCCACCGGACGATGGCGTAGCCAATAATTTACCTGTTGCTCACAGCTCGGGAAAAAACTATTCATGTCAACAAACATGATGTTCGATTCCAGATTGGGAGAATGAATATTATTTTGATTTACCTTCAAACTACAATATTTAGCACTGCAATTAGCAAATTTAAAAATGAATTGAGTTTTGACTGAAAAATTATTTTCGCGGCATGAAAACAGTAGAGCAATTCAACTTTGCAGGAAAGCGCGCTTTGGTTCGCGTAGATTTTAATATTCCTCTCGATAAACAATTCAATATTACAGATGACAGCCGTATTCGCGGAGCGGTGCCTACCATTCAAAAGATTTTGAAAGATGGCGGAAGCGTGGTGCTGATGAGCCACCTGGGCAGACCGCTGAAGAAACTGAAAGAAGACGGCACGGTTGATTTTGCAAAACATACTTTAAAACATGCGGTGAAGCGGACTTCAGAACTGTTGGGTATAGAAATAAAGTTTGTTTCTGATTGCGTAAGCAATGAAGCGTTTGTAATTTCTTCTTCGCTTAAAGCCAGAGAAGTTTTGTTGCTGGAAAATCTCCGCTTTTATAAAGAAGAGGAAAAAGGCGATGCAGGTTTTGCTGAAAAACTTTCGAAGCATGGCGATGTATATGTGAATGATGCCTTCGGCACCGCACACCGCGCTCATGCTTCCACCACTATTGTTGCTAATTATTTTTCTACTGAAAATAAAATGTTCGGTTACCTGATGGCGAACGAGGTGGCGAGTGCAGAGAAAGTGTTGAAGAGTGGAGATAAACCTTTCACAGCCATTTTGGGCGGAGCAAAAGTGAGCGACAAAATTCTCATCATCGAAAACCTGTTGAATAAAGCCAACAACATTTTGATTGGCGGAGGAATGGCTTATACTTTTTTTAAAGCGCAAGGTGGAAAAATTGGAAACAGTTTAGTAGAGGAAGATAAACTGGAACTCGCCCTGCAACTGATTGAAAAAGCAAAAGCAAAAAATGTAAATCTTCTTTTACCAATTGATAGCGTAATTGCCGATAAATTTGATGCCAATGCTAATACCGCAAATGCCAATAGCAACGAAATTCCTGATGGCTGGATGGGGTTAGATGTTTCGAACAATGCGATTTACGATTTTACACAGGTGATTCTCTCGTCAAAAATTATTTTGTGGAATGGGCCGATGGGTGTATTTGAAATGGAGAAATTTCAGCACGGAACAAAAGCAATTGCCGAGGCAGTAGCACTCGCTACTTCAAAAGGTGCTTTCAGTTTAGTAGGAGGGGGCGACAGTGTAGCTGCCGTTCACAAATTCAACCTTGCCGATAAAGTAAGTTACGTATCTACCGGTGGTGGTGCAATGCTGGAATATTTTGAAGGAAAAGAACTGCCGGGAATAAAGGCGATAACAGGATAGTTTTAATTTACAATCTCATACTTCTCTTCCTCAAACTTCTTAGTGCGTTTCATAAAAGTAAAAGTAAAGCCGGGCCAAAGAGTTACGTTTTTGCCGTTTTTCATTTGATACCAGCTTACGCAGCCGCCATTCTGCCAAACGGTGTGGCTTAGCTTTTCCTGAATATCGCGGTTGTATTCCTGCTGCACATCGCGTTTCAAATCAATAAATTTTGCCTGCTTTTGTTTCAGTGCTTTCAGGCTTTCCATTATCAGGTTCACCTGCGCTTCAATCATCAATATCATACTGCTATGCCCGAGGCCAGTGTTAGGACCCACCACTAAAAACATATTCGGGAAACCGGAAACGGTTGTGCCGAGGTAAGCCTCCGCTCCTTCGCGCCATGCTTCGTTTAAATCCATTCCATTTCTGCCATTCACCGCAAAGCGGCTAACTTCTTCTGCCGCCTGAAAACCGGTGGCAATGATGATGGTATCTATATTCCGCTGCACACCGTCTTTGGTCAGCACACCGGTTTCGTTTATCTGCTGTATGCCATCGGTAATTACTTCCACATTATTTCTCGTAAGCGCAGGATAGTAATCGTTTGAAATTAAAACGCGCTTACATCCCATTACATAACTAGGCGTTAGTTTTTCGCGCAGTTTTTCATCGGGCACACTTTGTTTTAAAAAGCGCAAAGAAAGTTTGCTCGCAAATTTTAAAATACCCGGACGTTTAATAAAACCAAGAGCCATTAGCTCGTGCTGCCAATACAATCTTCTTCTGTAAAGAGCTTGTGTAAACGGAAGATTATTATAAAGCCACCTGCGCAGTGATGAAATTTCTGCATCGGGCTTTGGCATAATCCACGGTGGTGTACGCTGAAACAGATAAAGCTGTTTTACATCCGGTGCTATTGTCGGAACAATTTGAATAGCACTGGCACCGGTGCCTATAACAGCTACTGTTTTTCCTTTCGCATCAAATTTTTTTTCCCACTTGGCAGAATGAAACATGGTTCCTTTAAAACTATCAATGCCTTTAATATCCGGAAACATGGGCTGGCTCAATCCACCGGAGCAGGTAATAATTGAGCGGGCAGAAAAATTTTGCCCTCCTTCTGCGCTTACATTCCAAATTCCTTTTGCTTCATCAAATGTTGCTTGCGTTACGGTGGTGTTGTATTGCAAATGCTTATATAAATCATATTTCTCCGCGCAGTGTTCCATGTATTTTAAAATCTCCTGTTGCGGGCTGAACTGACGACTCCAGTTCGGGTTCGGTTCAAATGAAAAAGAATACAAATGCGACTCTACATCACAAGCCGCACCAGGGTAATGATTATCGTACCAGGTTCCGCCCAGCCAATCGTTGCGCTCGAGAATCACGAAATTATTTTCGCCCTGCTCTTTAAGTTTAATAGCCGCACATAAACCGGCAAAACCGGAGCCGATAATGAGTTGGTCGTAGGTGTTGATCATAGTAGTAAAGTTATGTAAGCGGGTATGGTTTGCAACTAAGTTTTAGTATGACGGATAATTCAGGAGAAATATTTTCCGCTGCGCTTTTCCACTTCCGAAAAAAATATACATTTGCGCTCCGTTTTAAAAATGCCGCGTTCGTATAACGGTTAGTACGCCTCCCTTTCACGGAGGTAATAGGGGTTCGATTCCCCTACGCGGTACTTTACATGAATAAATCCTCCTATGAAAATAGGAGGATTTTTATTTCGGGGGACAAGGGAGGGACAAAATTGACTGCTTTCATCTGACTCATAATCAGGGGGTCCCTGGTTCAAGCCCAGGTGGGACCACCAATGCCAACAAGGGTTTCAGCGTTTTGCTGAAACCCTTTATTATTTACTTAGCATACAATTTAGCATACAAAATTCCGGTGACTGTTGTAAATTCTTATAAGGAAAGTAATATCCCAGGCTTTATGTTACAGCCACCAAACCCTTTGTAGTAGAGGCTTTCAGGCACTGAACAAAACCAACCATTGGGGTCAATAGCTACATTTACATTTCAATCGGGGATGCCTCGCGGTCGCTATGTTCTGGGTCGCACTCCTGCGTTGCCCATAATCTTTGTAATCTTTCGGTTGTTTCTGAAACCCAAATCAATCCCTTGATACTTAGCTGCGATTGCCAGCCAGAATCCTAAAACCACGATGAAGCACTACGCTGGTGTAGTTGACCGAGAGAGGTTTGTCCGAATTGTTGCAGACATGAAGTTTTGAAACTCGCTTTAAAGCTTTACCAAGAATGTGAAAATTTTTGTAACCAGATAAACTCCTCCTTTTTCATAATGGTTAATACTTTAACCAAATATTATTACTTTTGTTAAAAGTATTAACCATTATGGGGCGAAATAAAGTCATATTATTACCCAAAATCAAGCGGATTTTGGAGGAACTTGGCAAAAACATTAAGCTGGCTCGATTAAGAAGAAAGATGAGTGCAGAGCAAACAGCCGAGCGAGCTAATATTACAAGATACGTATTGCGACAGATTGAAAATGGCGCACCAACTGTATCTATTGGTATTTATGCACAAGTTTTATTTGTTCTGGGAATGGAAGCAGACCTGAAAAAGATAGCCGGTGATGACCCGCTCGGTAGAAAGTTGCAGGACATCAATTTGAATGTAAAAGAACGGGCACCAAAAAGAGATAAAACAAATGGCAAAGGTAAATAACTCAAGAGAAATATTAGTGTATGCCGATTGGGAAGGATTGAATGAATCTACCCTAATGGGAAGACTTTCTGCTGACCTAATCAGAGGAAAGGAAGTTTTTTCATTTGAATATGAAAAGGATTGGCTCGATAAAGCCTACGCATTATATCTTGACCCCAATTTACAGATGTTTACCGGACGACAGTATTTGCCTGACGATAAATCCAACTTTGGTGTATTCTTAGATTCTTCACCCGACCGTTGGGGAAGAGTATTGATGAAAAGAAGAGAGGCAATATTCGCACGTAAAGAAGACCGAAAGGAAAACACACTCTTTGAAACAGATTATCTACTTGGTGTTTTTGACGAACACCGCATGGGTGGATTGCGATTCAAGTTAGATGAAAATGGCCCGTATATAAGTAACGATAAAAATTTTGCATCGCCACCTTGGGCATCACTAAAAGAACTGGAATATGCAAGTGAACAATTAGAAAAGGATGATATGGCGGACGATGCGGAGTATTTGAAATGGTTAAGTATGCTTATTGCGCCTGGTTCATCATTAGGAGGAGCACGGCCGAAAGCAAGTGTAATGGATGCCAATGGTCATTTGTGGATTGCTAAGTTTCCGAGCAGATACGATGACATAAATATTGGCGGGTGGGAAATGGTAGCGCAAAAACTGGCTGTGACAGCCGGTTTGCGGACAGCTGAATCAATGCTGTTAAATTTATCCGGTAAACAAGACACCTTTCTAACTAAACGATTTGACCGGACTGATAATGGTAAAAGAATACATTTTGCCTCTGCGATGACCTTATTAGGTCATAATGATGGTGAAAACCATGAAACCGGTATAAGCTATTTGGAATTAGCCGAAATTATTAGTCAAAGAGGAGTCAATATTGCTGAGGATTTAGAAGAACTATGGAGAAGAATAGTATTCAATATCTGTATAAGTAACACTGATGACCATTTGCGTAACCATGGGTTCTTGTTATCTGAAAACGGATGGCATCTATCACCTGCATACGACATGAATCCGGTGCCAACCGGAACTGGTTTGAAACTAAACATTTCAGAAACTGACAACTCTCTGAATTTAGAGGTTGCTAAAGAAGTGGCTGAATATTTCAGAATAAAAAAAGAAAAAGCTGATAAAATTATTGCGGAAGTAACCAGAGCGGTTAATAAGTGGAATGTTGTTGCTAAAGAGTTAGGACTACCAAATTCGCAGATAGAAGCAATGAAAAAAGCATTCAGTAATTTTTGAAAAGTAGCAAATAGAGTTCGCTGCTAAAACCCTTTATTATTTACATAGCATACAAAATTCCGGTGATTGTCATAAATTCTTGTAGGTAAATTAATATGGCAGGCTTTCTATCTAAGCCATCCAAACACCTTGTAGTAGAGGGTTTCAGGCTCTGAACAAAAGCAAGCATCCGGGTCAATAGCTACATTTACATCGCAAACGGGGATAGTCTGCTGAATTCGAGCACCCCCCTCGCTACTTTTTACAACCGCTTCTCCTATGAGAAGCGGTTTTTATTTACAAAATGGTGTCAATTTTGGTGGCATAATTTACATCCCTTTTTATTTTATGCTGTCAATCATCCTCCTTTAAAGCAATATTAGGATTTGCCAGTTTCCTGATATTTTTGTGGTTACAACAAATTACACAATTCATTCTCTTGAAAAAAGTAGCTCTTTACTGTCGAGTTTCTACCGATGGTCAAACCAACGACAATCAAAGTATAAGACTAATTGAATACGCCAATGCTAATAAATTGCAATTCGATTTATATACGGAAATTGAATCAACGCGAAAGACCCGACCGGTTAAACAGGAACTTCTTTCCAGGTTGCGTAATTTCAATTACTCAGCAGTTGTAGTTTACAAACTTGACCGGTGGGCAAGAAGTTCTGCGGAACTGATTCTTGAGATAAATGAATTACTTGGAAAAAATATTGGATTTATTTCAATAGCTGAAAACTTAGACTTCACCACTGCCACCGGTAAACTTCATTTTCAAATCTTAAGTGCGTTTGCGGAATTCGAAAGAGAGTTGATTCGCGAAAGAACGAAAGAGGGAATACGAAGAGCCAAATTACAAGGCAAAGTCCCCGGCAGACCTAAAGGGAAAAAGGATAGTAAGCCAAGAAAAAAGTCTGGGTATATATTACGTGAAGCAAACAAGCGAAGAACTACGGATATGAATAAAGGAGTCTTTAATCCAATACACGATTATCTTGACTAACCACTAATTTACTGGGTTACATTGAATTCCAACCCTGATACTAAGACCCCTGAACCAGTTTGAATAGTTACTGACTTACCAGCCTCTACCCAAATTGGGAAGGACATTGAGGGTAATGTTGTAAGTGGAATTGTCGCAGTTGAAACACAACTTCCAGAATTACAATAATAATCGCCATTTGTATCACGAAAATAGAAGCAACTATTATCTATGCATAAATAATTTGCAGAATAATAGCATCTATACCCACTTTGGCAATTATTAATTAACCCCGGGCCCTGCACACCAGAAGATGACATCAATATACTGGCATTTGCGAAATTTACTGACTCTATTTTCAGCACCTTGCCAGTAGGAACAGTATAGGATTGACCATTAACGAGCCTTATAACCTGACTAAACTGTAAATTATTCTGTGCTTTCACACAAGTTACTGATAAGGCAAGTAGCGAAATTAAAATGATGTGTTTCATGTTTTATTCTTTTTCGTTTATGTATGAGGTATATTGTGCGGGGTTTACTTTACCTGCCAGCTCCATTTCTGCGGTATAGTAGGGCAGGCGTATAGTATCTCCAGCATGGAAAAACGGCTTCAGTATGTTTTTATTGATTTGAATATTATAGCCTTTATCGGTAATAATAAATACTTTATCTATTTGCCAAATTTTACCAGCTGGAACAGTCAAGTAGCTGCCGGCAATGGCAACTTTAAACATTAATGGATTCATTAAAGAATTATGGAACAACATTGAACTCTATGATTGAAACAAAATAGATGTAATTACTGACGCCCGGACCGCAGGAACCACAATTCCCCCTAACTGAGATCAAATCTCCGGGTTTAAACCAAATTACCTTATTTTCAACATAAATAGCGTTGTTTACAAACAATCCTGCCCCAAAAGTGGAGGCAGTGGTAAAGTATTCCATTTTCCACACTTTTCCCACTGGGACTGTCCCCAAATCTAATTTGCCTGTAGGTGTAGAAGTAAAATTACCATTAAAAGTAATTACTTGATTAAACTGCAAGTTTCCCTGTGCTTTGGCCGTAATAGCCGCAATAACGACTAAGAATGTAAGTATGTGCTTTTTCATTTTGTAAGTTTGTTTATCGTTGCTTTGTATATATAATTATTAAAAACCATCTGTTGTGTAAATTAGGGTTTTGTCATCGCTGCCACCTGCACTGCTTCCTGAGCCGGCAGCAAGTAATAACCATGCGGTTCCATCATAATAATAAAACCCTGCCGGGGCATTGGTTTGGTAAACCAATAAACCTGTGGCCGGGGTAGCAATAGCGGTGCGCTGTGCGGCTGTCATGCGAGGTATTAATATACCCTTAGTGGTAGAGGTAAGGTCTAAAACTGCTGATGTGTTGGGGCTGGTAGTTCCCATGCCTATGCTGCCACCATTATTAAATATATTACTGCTGTTTGTTACCCAATTTGAACCATCCCAATAGGTAGTGTTGCCAGCGGCCGTGCCGTTTTGTAAAAAGCCGGTTGGGCCAGTAGAACCAGTGGCACCAGTTACCCCATTATTGCCGGTTGCTCCATTGTTTCCGTTATTTCCTGTGGCACCGGTCGGACCGGTTGCTCCATTGTTTCCGTTATTTCCTGTGGCTCCGGTTGGACCAGTAGCTCCATTGTTTCCGTTATTTCCTGTGGCTCCGGTTGGACCAGTAGCTCCATTGTTTCCGTTATTTCCTGTGGCACCAGTTGGACCAGTTGCCCCATTGTTTCCGTTATTTCCTGTGGCTCCGGTTGGACCAGTAGCTCCATTGTTTCCGTTATTTCCTGTGGCACCGGTCGGACCGGTTGCTCCATTGTTTCCGTTATTTCCTGTGGCTCCGGTTGGACCAGTAGCTCCATTGTTTCCGTTATTTCCTGT
>CANJLD010000033.1 GCA_947475165.1 Bacteroidota bacterium | reverse complement strand
AGAAGATTAGCTGCACGGGTTCTTAAAACATGGATGGAAGATTTCGTGGATGAGGATACCGGTGAAGTAGTTTCTATTGAGCGTAACGAAGTTTTATTAGAGCGCGATACGGTTATAGATGACGAAAACATCCAATTGATTATTGATTCAGGAACTAAGAGTATTTTTGTTCACAAAGATGCTGTTGGTGCCGATTACTCTATCATCTTCAACACTCTTAATAAAGATACTTCGAATTCAGAAATCGAAGCCTTGAACCACATCTACAAACAATTGCGTGGTTCTGAACCACCTGATGAAGAAACTGCTCGTGGAATCATCGAGAAATTATTCTTCTCTGATAAGCGTTACGATTTAGGTGAAGTTGGTCGTTACAAAATCAATAAAAAGCTGGAGCTTGATATTGATATGGAAACGAAAGTTTTAACTAAGACTGATATCATACACATCGTTAAGTATCTAGTTAACCTTTCTAACCAGAAAGCGGAAATTGATGATATTGACCACTTGAGCAACAGACGTGTTCGTACAGTTGGCGAGCAACTTTACACACAGTTTGGTGTAGGTCTTGCCCGTATGGCAAGAACTATCCGCGAGCGTATGAACGTTCGTGATAATGAGGTGTTCACCCCGGTAGATTTGATTAATGCAAGAACTCTTTCTTCGGTTATCAATTCGTTCTTCGGAACATCGCAACTTTCTCAATTCTTAGATCAAACAAATCCTCTTGCTGAAATCACGAACAAAAGACGTGTATCGGCTTTAGGACCCGGTGGTCTTTCGAGAGAGCGCGCAGGTTTTGAAGTTCGTGACGTTCACTACTCTCACTACGGTCGTCTTTGCACAATTGAAACACCGGAAGGACCGAACATCGGTTTGATTTCTACTCTTTGTGTTCACGCTAAGGTGAATGATATGGGCTTTATCGAAACTCCTTACCGCAAGGTAGAGAAAGGTCGTGTAAACCTGAAAGGTAAAGTTGAATTCCTTTCGGCTGAAGAAGAAGATTTAGTAAAGATTGCACAGAGCAATATCGCTATGGACGATAAAGGAAACTTTACAGGCGATAAGATTAAGTCACGTTTCCAAGGTGATTTCCCAATCTTAGGACCGGAAGAAGTTCAATACATGGACGTAGCTCCAAACCAGATTGTGGGTGTTTCTGCATCGTTGATTCCATTCCTGGAGCATGATGATGCAAACCGTGCCCTGATGGGTTCGAACATGCAACGTCAGGCAGTTCCTTTGTTGAAACCGCAAGCTCCGATTGTTGGAACTGGTTTAGAAGCTAAGGTAGCGGTTGACTCTCGTAACTTAATTAACGCTGAAAAAGACGGTGTGATTGAGTACGTGGATGCGAACCAAATCATAGTAAAGTATGAAAGAACAGAAGAAGAAAGACTGGTTTCTTTCCGCGATGATAAAGTAACTTACAACTTACCTAAGTTCTTAAAGACCAACCAGAGCACTTGTATTAACCTGAAGCCAATCGTTAAGAAAGGCCAGAAGGTGAAGAAAGGTGAAATTCTTTGCGAAGGTTTTGCAACTCAAGGTGGCGAATTGGCTCTTGGAGCTAACCTGAAAGTGGCGTTCATGCCATGGAAGGGTTACAACTTTGAGGATGCGATTGTAATTTCTGAGCGCGTTGTTCGCGATGATATTTTCACTTCTATTCACGTAGAAGAATTTGAAATGGAAGTTCGCGATACCAAACTTGGAGAAGAAGAATTGACACCGGATATACCGAACGTAAGCGAAGAAGCAACTAAGGACTTAGATGATAACGGTATCATCCGTGTAGGTGCTCGTGTAAAAGAAGGAGATATCCTGATTGGTAAAATCACTCCAAAAGGTGAAAGCGACCCAACTCCGGAAGAGAAATTGTTACGTGCTATCTTCGGTGATAAAGCCGGTGATGTGAAAGATGCTTCGATGAAGGTTCCGCCTTCAGTTGAAGGAACAGTTATCAGCAAGCGTTTGTTCGGACGCGCTAAGAAGGATAAGACTTCGAAGGTGAAAGAAAAATCTCTTCTTGAGAAACTTGACCACGATTACGATAAGAAGTTTGCAGGTATTAAAGATACGCTCATCGACAAGTTGATGAGCGTGCTTAGCGGCAAAGTAACCAACGGTATACAGACTATTTACCGCGAAGAATTAGTAAGCAAGGGAACTAAGTTCTCGGCCAAAGTTCTTCACGATATTGACTACGCTGTAATTGATGGTAACAACTGGACCAAGGATGAAGATTCGAATGTGTTGGTTAAGCAAATGTTGCACAACTACAACATGCGTGTAAACGAAGAACTGGGTAAATACAAGCGCGAGAAATTCAACATCAGCATTGGTGATGAATTACCAAGCGGTGTGTTGAAACTGGCTAAGGTTTACATTGCTAAGAAACGTAAGTTGAAAGTAGGTGATAAAATGGCGGGTCGCCACGGTAACAAGGGTATTGTAGCGCGTATTGTTCGTGCAGAAGATATGCCGTTCCTGGAAGATGGAACTACTGTCGATATCGTTCTGAATCCACTGGGGGTACCTTCGCGTATGAACTTGGGTCAGATTTACGAAACCGTTTTGGCATGGGCAGGGCAGAAGTTAGGTGTTAAGTTCGGCACTCCGATTTTTGACGGTGCATCTCTTGACGAAATTGATGCTTACATCAAGAAAGCAGGTTTACCTGAATTCGGTTCTACTTACTTATACGATGGCGAAACAGGCGAGCGTTTCCACCAAAAAACTACGGTGGGTATTATCTATATGTTGAAACTGATTCACATGGTAGATGATAAGATGCACGCACGTTCTATTGGACCTTATTCACTTATTACTCAGCAGCCGCTGGGAGGTAAGGCACAGTTCGGGGGACAGCGTTTTGGAGAAATGGAGGTTTGGGCTATCGAGGCATACGGTGCTTCGAACATTCTTCAGGAATTGCTTACGGTTAAATCGGATGACATTATTGGTCGTGCGAAAACTTACGAAGCAATTGTGAAGGGCGACAACTTACCGGAAGCCGGAATACCTGAATCGTTCAACGTGTTAATGCACGAGTTGAGAGGTTTAGCCTTGGACTTGAAGTTTGATTAAATCCCCTAAAGAGGACTTGAAAGGCAGAATACAAATACAAAGCCTCCCGATAAATCGGGAGGCTTTTTTATTTCCCATTTTATAATTGATAATTTTAGACGACAATGAAAAACCGCTTTCATACCTACCTGCAAACTCCGCTTGGCTCTATAATAGTTTCGGGAACGAATACGTTTATTACCTCGGTTGAGTTTGTAGAAGATGAAGATGAGCCGAGTGAAACTGTTCCCGATATTTTACAGGAATGTAAAAGGGAACTGGAAGAATACTTTGCCGGCAAGCGCAAAGATTTTGAGGTAAAGATTAAACCCGAAGGAACGAGTTTTCAAAAAAAAGTGTGGAGCGAACTAAAGAAAATAAATTATGGTGACACTACTTCTTACGGCAGCATTGCCAAAAAATTAAAAAACCCCGATGCGGTTCGTGCCGTAGGTCTTGCCAATGGGAAAAATCCGGTTGCTATTATTCTTCCTTGTCACCGGGTAATCAGCGAAGATGGAAAACTGACCGGTTATGCAGGCGGCTTGTGGCGTAAACAATGGCTACTGGAACATGAAGGAAATGTGTCGGGGAATAAGCCTACTTTATTTTAATGACTACAAATTTTTACCTAACCTTTCTACCCTTTGCTACGCGCTGTTTTACTTGCATGTTTTCAATCTTGCGCAGGTCAACTAAAAGTGCAGCGTATTTGCTGTCGGGGTCAGTATAGTATTCGGCACCTGCGTAGTGAACTTTTCCCATTTCGTTTTTCCAATCGCTGGCAAGGAGAACGTATTTATCACCGGCATTTGGATTAACTCCAAAACTTAAATAGCGGTCGTCACTTAATTCGAAGCTTACTAAAAGTTTTTTGTCGTTGGGTATTTCGGTTACTATTCCTTTGGTGCCAGACGGAATAATAATCTCTTCCACCTTGCTGCCGTGGATGGTTTTTATTTTTCCGCGAACAATATCGGTAGAGCCTTTCACCAGTTCGCGGTGGAGAATGATATCATGCGATACATAAAACTGTATGCGCTTTATTTCGTTCTCGCCCCAGTTGTATTTTTTCTTCATGGCATCGGTGTAGGGAACTAAGTTCTTGCACGAAGAAAGGAGAGAAGCAATGACAAGAAACAGAAATAATTTTCTCATGGCGTAGTTTTTATGATGCTGGCTTTTCAATTAAGATGCCAACAAACGATTCGATACCTAAACCGAGAGGTAGTTTAGTGCAGTAGTGAAAATTTTAAGGTTTTTTCTGAATGTTGGGTTTGCAGGGTAATGAAGTAAATGCCCTGTGCCTGTCCGGTTAGGTCGAAAGAGAAATTGCCTTGAGAAGTATTTGAAACTTCTCTGGTAAGAATTTCTTCGCCTATTACATTGATTACTTTCAGTTTCACTTTTCCTTCGGCAGCGGCTGCATACTTTACATTCACCATACCGGTTGATGGGTTTGGATAAACTAAAACGCGCAAGCGTTCATTCTCTACATCATTTATTGCTGAGAATATTCCTTCTTTAATTTCAAACCGGTCTAATGCGGCTTCTACAATATTCGGATTGCTGGCTGTGGCATCGCTGGCTTCAATAATTAAACGCATGTTGTTGGTGAGCGATATGTAATCGCTTATGCGGAATGTTTGTGCTGTCCATTTATTGGTGGGTGCAGAGGAAGCATTTGTGTTTTCGATAGTTACGGTTGAGCCACCATTGTTTATTTTGAAAGTAATGTTGTCGTCAGGTATGTTTGAACTTTGCGAGCCATCGAAGAACCAACGCTCGTAGCGCAGATACGGGTCGGTGAAACCGGATAAATCGAATGCGGGAGAAATGAGGGTAACTGAGCCGTTATCAATATCATCTGTGGTGCCGCTGCCGCCACCGTTGCCGGTCATAAAACAGTTTAAGCCGAAATCATCCTGTGCATCTATTTCCGGGTTGGCAGCTTCGCTTTGGTAAAAAGTTCCTACAGGAATTCCGCGTGTCCAGAAACCGCCTGATGAAGTGCCGCTTTTGGTCCAGTTGAAATCGAAAATAAAATCATCGTAGTAGTGATGGTTTTCGAGAGGGATATTAATGTTTGAAGAGCCCGATGAATAGGCGGTATGCACAACAAACTGATTGGTCATGTAGCCCCACTTGCCTGCGTATACATCGTAATAGCCATCGAGCAAATTAGGAATGGTGAAATTGCCGTTGGCATCGGCAACGGTTTCAAAATCCTGCTGACCATCGAACAAAACTTTGGCGTTGGCAACACCGGTTGTAGTAGCCGCGTCTTTTACCTGACCGGAAAACGAAAACACATTCAACTGGTTGACACAACCTAAACTTGATTGAATAGAAAGACGCGAAGTAGAAAGCACGGCACGCATTACATCGCTTTGGTCGTGGGTGAAAAGGTGGAGTTGGTCATCATCGGCATAGTCCATGTAGTTCATCCACATATCTCTTTCATCAACCGGTGTTTCGTGGCAGGTGTTCTGCAATAAATTCGGCTGACCGAACGTAGCTTCTTTCTCCGGAGGAGTGTCGCAAACAAAATCGCCTTGCAGGTTGCAGGTTTGCGGTGTCATACCCACACAACTATCCTGAAAAGTATGGAACAAGCCGAGCCAGTGGCCTACTTCATGCACGCAGGTTCTGCCCAAGTCGTGCGAAGAGGCAAACGGATTGCCTACATGACGATAATCTAGAACTACTCCGTCCTGATTCCAAGGAAATAAACCGAATGGAGTGGCATAGCCAAGCAAAGTGGTGCCGAGGTTAGTGGTCCAGATGTTGAGGTATTGGGAAGGGTCCCACTGAGTGCTGGGTTTTATGTTAGTGTCGAAGTTAGAAGTGTTGGAAATGTTGTGGCGGGTAACACCGGTAGTGGGGTTACCGGCAGTATCGGATATGGCGAGGCAAAACTCTACCTGAATATCTGCCTGGCGGCCCTGAAACCACGAAGGGATAGCCGAAGTATCGGCATTCTGCAAGCGGAAACATTCGTTGAGGATGGCTATTTGCGATTGTATTTGCGCATCGCTGATGTTTAGGCCTGAGCCTAAAGTTTGTCCGCTGTGGATGACGTGAAACACTACCGGTATGGTGATGATTACATTTTGGTTAGCACGAGCGGCATTTGAATTAAGGTAGTCGGCAATTTCATTTCTGGCTTGCTGAAAAATTTGATTGGCGTTCGGATTGTTCTGAAAAAAATCGTGCAGGAGTTTATCGGTGCCGCATTTGTCCTGGGCGGAAGTGGACATAACAAAAAACAAAAGGCAAAGGGAAAACAGGTTTCTCAATCTCATTGGTTATCGCATTTGTAAAAGAGGGACGAATGTAGAAGATAATGCTGAATGTAGAATGCTGAGTGCTGAATGTAAGGCGGTATTCAATTCAGCACTCAGCATTCTACATTCAGAAATCCAAATTAAGCTATCCGGTTTCCGTCTTTATCAAACACTTGCATGGTATCTTCGCGGTGTTTGGCTTTTACGGTAAGGCGATCGAAAATACTGTTGATGATGGAGAGCAGAATGCTGAAGAGCAGGGCCCACCAAAAGCTATCTACCCGAAAGCCGGGGTCTAATATCCAGGCGGCAATTTGAATAATGAAGGCGTTGATGGCCAGCAGGAATAAGCCGAGCGTAACAACTGTTGCGGGTATGGTGAGGAAGATAAGCACGGGTTTAACCGAGGCGTTGAGCAGGGAGAGCACGGCTGCTACTAGAATGGCGTAAACAAAACCCTGCAAATGCACGCCACTCTGCAAAATGTAATAGGTAAGAGCCACTGCAATGGCGTTTAGAAAAAGCTTGACGATGAAGTTCATATAGGTATAACGATGAAGGGACGAAAATAATTTATTAGGTGATTAGTTAATTGATCAGGGGATCGAAAGACAGAAGACCCGAAACTCATTTCGGGAAGGCCGGAATTCATTTCCGGAGGACCGGAATTCATTTCCGGAGGACCGGAATTCATTTCCGGAAGGCCGAAACTCATTTCCGGAAGACCGGAATCCATTTCCGGAGGACCGGAATTCATTTCCGGAAGGCCGAAACTCATTTCCGGAAGACCGGAATCCATTTCCGGAAGACCGGAATCCATTTCCGGAAGACCGGAACTCATTTCCGGAGGTCCGAAAACCTTATAAATGCTCAAAAAACAGCACTTTTTGATGTAAAATGAAGAAAAGTGAGGTTTTTGGTGGTTTACTGGATAATAATCTTCCTAACCGCCTTAGCGTTTTCCTTTCCGTTTAGCTGAAGCAGGTAAATGCCTTTTGTCAAACCTGCCATATTAATAGAGGTATGGTTTGAGTTGCAGGTGGTTTGCAAAATCTCTCTGCCCGAAATATCGAAGATGACGGCAGTTGTAAAATCGGTTTCTGCTTTAATTTGAATGGTGGAGTTTTGGGTAGCGGGGTTGGGGGAAATAATGACAGTCATTTTTTCCGGCTAATGAATTGTTCAGCAATTTACAAAATCCATCCTCATCCGTTCGCTGCGCTTGACACCTTCTCCATTTGCATGGAGAAGGAATGGAATGAATACCGTTTTTGTATTTCATCTGCACATCCTCTCATCAGCAAATCTGCTAATCATATTCTGCTACATTCGCGCCCTCTATGCATTACGTGAGTGTTGAAAATTTGACGAAGAGCTTTGTTGAGAAGCCGCTTTTTACTGATATCAGTTTTAATATTGAGCAGGGTGATAAGATTGCGCTGGTGGCCAAAAACGGTGCGGGCAAAACTACTTTGCTCCGCGTGCTTGCCGGTAAAGATACGGCAGACAGCGGCAAACTCTGGGTAAATAAAGATGTAAGCGTTTCGTTCCTTGACCAGAACCCGCAGTTTGAGGAAGATAAAACGGTGCTCGAAAATATTCTGAGTTACGACCATCCGGTCATCAACACCGTGCGCGATTATGAACTTGCGATGGAGCATCATGACGATGCGCACCTGACCGAGCTGATGGGCAAGATGGATGAGTTGAATGCCTGGGGTTTTGAAAACACGGTGAAAGAAATTCTTTCGTCACTAAACATTACCGATTTAGAACAACTGGCGGGCAGTATGTCGGGCGGGCAGCGCAAGCGCCTTTCGCTGGCGAAGGTGTTGATTGATATAAGTTTTGGCGAGCGCAATAATTTTTTGATTCTGGATGAACCTACGAACCATTTAGATTTTGAAATGATTGAATGGCTTGCCGAATTTTTATCGGACAACAAAACCACTTTGCTGCTGGTAACGCACGACCGGTTTTTCCTTGACCTTGTTTGCAACGAAATTATTGAGATAGATAATCAGCAGCTCTACATTCATCGCGGAGATTTTACCAATTATCTACTGCGCAAAATTGAGCGCGATGAAGCGGATGCTTCTTCGTTAGATAAAGCAAAAAATCTTTACCGTAAAGAGTTGGCGTGGATGCGAAAGCAGCCGAAGGCGCGCACTACTAAATCAAAATCGCGTCAGGATGCTTTTTATGAAGTAGAAGGCAAAGCGAATGCTTACAAGGCAGATGATAAACTGCAACTGCATGTAAAGATGACACGCATAGGAGGGAAGATTCTGGAGTTAAAAAAAGTGCAGAAGGCGTTTGGCGATAAAGTGATTCTGAAAAGTTTTGATTACACGTTTAAACACCGCGAGCGCATTGGTATTATAGGCAAGAACGGTGTGGGCAAATCTACTTTCCTCAACATCATCATGGATTTAGAGAAAGCCGACAGTGGAAAAATAAACACCGGTGAAACGGTGGTGTATGGTTATTTCCATCAGCAGGGTTTAGATGTAAAGGAAGACAAGCGCGTAATAGAATTTGTAAAAGATATTGCCGAGAATTTTCCTTTAGCCGATGGCACAAAAGTTTCTGCCGGACAGTTTTTGCAGTTGTTTCAGTTTACACCCGAGCAGCAGTTTACATACATTTCTAAACTGAGCGGGGGGGAGAAGAAGCGGTTGCAGTTGCTTTCTATTCTGTTTAAGAATCCGAATTTTTTAATTCTGGATGAGCCTACCAACGATTTAGATTTAGTAACGCTTGCCGTGCTGGAAGATTTTTTAGAGCAGTATCAGGGCTGTGTAATCATAGTTTCGCACGACCGGTACTTTATGGATAAACTGGTTGACCACCTTTTTGTATTTGAAGGCGGTGGAGTAGTGAATGATTTTCCCGGCAATTATACCGAGTGGAGAATTGATGAAGCGCGGAAGAAGAAAGCTATACAAAGCGGAGGCAGCAAACAGCAGGAAAGCAAAGGCACCGTGTTAACCGCTACACCGGAACCGGTGACTATAAACAAGAAACAGGAAACCAGTACAGCTAAGCGCAAACTTTCTTTTAAAGAGAAATTTGAATTCGAAAATCTACAGAAAGAAGTTCCGGAACTTGAAAAAGAAAAACTTGAACTGAATGAAAAACTGCTTTCAGGAAGTGCGCCTTACGATGAACTGAATAAAATGATTGAGCGCATTGGCGAAGTAACCAAACAACTGGAAGCAAAAGAACTGCGCTGGTTAGAGTTGAGTGAATTTGCCGAGCAGTAATGAACCACTGAAATTATGACTCCTTCTGAAAACAGGATAAAGCCATTACAGCAGGTTTACAGCAATTACACTTCTGAAGATTTTGCTGTATGGGAGTTGCTTTATAACCGCCAAATGGATTTGCTCATTAAGCATGGCTGTGGTGATTATCTGAAAGCGGTAAACGAAATAAAATTCAGCGCGCAGGTAATTCCCGATTTCGAAAAAACAAATGCCGTTTTGCAAGCTCTTACCGGATGGAAACTGAGAACGGTGCCTTGCCTTTGTCCGCCTAATGAGTTTTTTGAATTGCTTTCTGAAAAGACTTTTACTGCAACCTGTTGGTTACGCAAAATGAGTGAGTTGGATTATATAGAAGAGCCGGATATGTTTCACGATGTGTTCGGTCATGCGCCACTAATTACCAATGTTGACTATTGTACTTTTTTTCAATCTATAGGAAGTTTGGCAAAGCAATATCAAGGCAACGAAAAGGCTATCCAGATGATTGAGCGGTTGTATTGGTTTACGATTGAGTTTGGGCTTATTTATGAAGAAGGGGAAACCAAAATTTATGGCGCGGGTATTATATCATCGAAAGGTGAACTATTAAATGCACTCAGCAATCAACCGGTAAAAAAAGATTTTACGGTAAACGAAGTTATGTTACACGATTTCAGAAACGATGTAATTCAAAACGAGTACTACGTTATACAAGACTATAGCCAGCTAAAAAACTCGCTAGGCGAAATAGAAGCACTGCTGAAAGAAGTAGCGGGACAGTAAATTAAAAACCAGTACCACCACCACTTGAAGAAGCCGGTCGCTGGTCGTCCACTAACTGACGCTTTATAAAAACTACATCAATAGACCAGTCCTCATTACCCGGACTTTCCAAATCGCCTTTAAACCACCAGGTTCCTGCATTAGGGTACATGGCAAAGCGGGTGCTTTCCGCTTTATTGTTTCCGTCTTGTCCTGTAGGATATGCCCCTCCTATATACGCCACCCAGTCGGTAGTATTTACACCGGTGTTCCGGTTTGGGTTATCGCAGCCGTTACAATTGTATCGTATAATCTGAATAGGTTTTGAACCGGCAACAAAAATATCACCATTGGCTTCAACGCTCATGCGGTTGGTATTGTTGGTTATAAAAACAAGCGGAGCATTTCCGGTTTGTCCTAAATTATTACTTGCCGGTGTCGTGTTGCCACCTACCAACCATGCCTGATTAGCAGTAGTAACTGTGCCTGCGCCATCTACAATCGAAAAAGTTCCGCTTGCATTATAGGTAGCCGAAATGTTTGAACTGCCATTTCCTGTTGGCCCTGTTACACCGGTAGCACCGGTAACGCCTTGAATTCCCGGAATGCCTTGAACACCCTGCGGACCTTGCGGACCGGTATCACCGATTGGTCCGGTATTTCCCTGAATCCCCTGCGGACCGGTTGGACCCGTAGGCCCCGGAATTGGCGGAGTAGGAAAAGGAATCCATTGCGTACCATCCCAATACCAAAACTGATTGGTATCAGGCCCGAAAACCAAAAGCCCTTGATTAGTCATATTCAACGAACCGCCAAGAGAAGTGCGTTCAGCGGCATCTAATTTCGGAATCAATAAACCTTTACTGTTTGATTGAAGATGAAGAAGTGCGTACGGGTCAGGATTAGGAGTTCCAATACCCACATTGTTTTGTGCCATTGTTTTCCCAAACGAAACAAAGGCAACGATAAGAAGCAGATAGATTTTTTTCATATCATGGTTATTTTTTTGAGCAACCGAATGTAAAAGAAAAAGCCGCGATTTTTTTCGCGGCTTTTAAAATCATAGTATTCATTCAATCAAATGAATCAAAGTCTATTTTCTGTCTTTGATGCCAACAAACGGACGCAAAGCTGGTCCGTTGTATACTTGCCGAGGGCGACCGATGTCTTCGTTCTTTTCACGCAACTCTTTCCATTGCGAAATCCATCCCGGCATTCTTCCTAAGGCAAACAATACGGTGAACATAGGAGTTGGGAAACCGAGTGCTTTGTAAATTAAACCGGAGTAGAAATCTACGTTCGGGTATAATTTACGCTCTACAAAATACGGATCGTTCAAAGCGGCTTCTTCTAATTCTTTTGCAATAGCAAGCAACGGGTCGTTCACACCAAGTTTAGCAAGAACGTTATCGCAAGCCACTTTTATAATTTTTGCGCGTGGGTCAAAGTTTTTGTAAACGCGGTGACCAAAACCGAAGAGCAAGCGTTTTTTGTCTTTTGCTTCTGCTACTACTTTCTTTACATCTCCTTTATCAATATCACGAATGTGCTCTAACATTTCCAAAACTTCCTGATTGGCTCCGCCATGACGAGGTCCCCATAAAGCAGCAACACCTGCACCAATGCTCGCATATAAATTAGCGTGCGATGAACCAACAATTCTCACGGTAGATGTTGAACAGTTTTGTTCGTGGTCTGCGTGAAGAATTAAAAGGGTGTTCATGGCATCTACAACAACTTTGTCCGGCATATAATCATCGGTAACATTACCGAAACTCATGCGGAGGAAATTAGTAACGTAGTCGTATTTATTTTGCGGATATACCAGCGGATGACCTTTACCTTTCTTCTGAATCATGGCGCAGATGGTTGGCATCTTCGCAAGCAAACGAATAATTGTAAGGTTAGTGGCTTCAGGGCTTTTATTCGGATTTAAAGAATCAGGATAGAAAGATGAAAGCGCAGAAATTAGAGTCATCAATTGTCCCATAGGGTGCGAACCAGTAGGGAACACTTCGAAAACCTTCATCAGGTTTTCGTGAACAAGTGTGTGCTGGTTCAGCGTTGCTTCAAATTCACTCAGTTGAGTTTTTGTAGGCAGTTCGCCATACAATAACAAATACGACACTTCAACAAACGATGCTTTGCTCGATAAATCTTCAATGCTGTAACCGCGATAACGAAGAATACCCTTTTCGCCATCTAAGAAAGTAATATTGCTTTGAGTGGCACCAGTGTTCTTATAGCCTTCATCGAAAGTTACATAGCCAGTTTGTGCGCGCAGTTTACCAATGTCAAACGCTTTTTCATCTTCTGTTCCGGTAATAACCGGAAACTCATAAGTCTTTCCATCTAAAGTAAGTTTCGCGTTGTCTGACATGGCAGTTTTTAATTAAGTTTTTTTAAAGCGCGTCAAAAGTAATAAAAGAGTGAAAAGAAGAAAGGGGCAGAAACAAGTAGTAATTACCGTTTAAAAGTTAAGCGCAAAACCTATGCGTCCGTTGTCGAGAATGCCGGATTGCATTTCCATTAAACGTTTGCGTTGTTTAAACTCAACTTTGTTTTTTGCACCAAGCGCAGTGAGAATAATTCCACCGGCAATACCTACACCGGAGGCTACATAATAGATGGTTCCCTGTTTGCGGTTGCGTTCATTCTCACCTGCCACTGCTGATTTGGTAGTATAAACGCTGTGTCCCTGATAAATCAAATAACCGCCAATTCCGCATAAACCAACGCCACCGGCAATCATCAGGTTTCCGTTGCTGTTTAGTTTAGCCATGTAAACGGAGTCGCGATGTGTGTAATCGCGATGAGATTTTTTTACAGTAGAAGAATCAGATTGTGCTGAAACAACTATTGTAAAAGCAGAAAATAAAAAGAGAAAGAATAAGTTTTTCATTTTTCAAACATAGAAATGATTCGGATAAAAATTATGAATAAACACATAGGCACATAGGAAAACATAGGTGAATTCAATATTGTATTTCTATTGTTTCCTATGTGCCTATGTGTTTAAATTAGTTGCTTGTTTTTTTCTTCTCCTCTATATAATCTTTCCAGGGTTTCTTTTTATAAACCTCATCGCCATAGTAGTGGGCAATGTCTTTCAAAAAAGCAGGTTGAATGTAGAATGAAACAGCATCCATCAGATTCATATTTTCGTCTAATACGGCAAGTGTTGGCAGTATGAAATTATTTTTTGCCAAAGCAAAAGTGAGTTGGTGAAAAGGCATTTGCTGTGTTCGCGGATTACCAAACATCATTCCCATAAAGCGAAGCGAGTCGGTTACTTCAGGATTAAAATCAACTATATCAAACTTCTCTTTTACATAATCAGCCAGCGATGTATCAATAAAGGTTGCACGCTTCATCACTTTACACGCGTTACACCAATCAGTATTGATAAACACTAATGTTTTTTTCTTGTGCGCTTGTGCTGAATTGAAAGACTCTTTTGGTGTAAGCCATTTTAAATCTTTCACCTTTTGTGTAATGGTAGTATCAAAAAACGCTTTCTCGAATTGCTCTTTATATTCTTCATATCCGCAATTGCGAAAAACATTTTCCAACGTGAACACTAACATGGGCTCAATTTTCGGGGCATCTAAATAGCCCTGTGCCAACATGCTGAATGTAAATTCATTTTTCTGCTTATCGAAGTTGTTCATGAAAAGTGTAGTCGGATACATCAACTTGTTCTGCAGCAGTTTTACCGCAAGTGCATTTGTTGTTCGCTGACCTACACCAAGCGGAGCATATTTTTCTCCGAGGTATTCAATGGTGTCTTTTGTTTCCGCATTAAATTTTACCGGATAAAAATTTTGATTGATATACTGCGCAAGAGCAGGATTGGCATAAGTAGTTACCATCATCTTCTTGCACCATCCGCACCAATCGGTGTAAAAATCCATAATAATGGGGCGCGGAGAAGTTTTGGTTTTTTCTACTGCTTCCTGCAGTGTCATCCATTTTACGAGGCTGCCATCAGCATCGGCTTGTGGTTGTTGTGCCGATAGACCGGATGCAAACAGAAATAAAATCAGAAATAAAAGTAACGTATTTTTCATTCTTCAAACCTACATGATTCATTCAAAATATTTCAACCTTACTTCCCAATTTATTTTTAAAAAATCATTTTTCTTCAGCCTTTAATTTTTTATCAAGCCAAAACGTACCGAAAGGAATAAGTGAAGCAATAAACGCAGTAGCCATTACTTGAAGACTCCAATTCAATTTTGTTTTGCCCTGAAAAATTGCCCAGATGAAAGCAACAAAAAGCACTCCGTGCAGCCATCCGAAAATTTTTACTGCTTCAGTAATATTGGCCAGATATTTTAACGGCATAGCAATAGATAGAAGTATCAAATAAGATATTCCTTCCGCTATTCCAATGCTTCTTATCTGCTTTGAGGTCTTAATCTGTTCCTGATTCATGCCCGTAGTTTTATACAGGCACAAAATACATAACCGTAGCTAATGCACAAGTATTAGGAACGTGGTTTAACTCAAACGGATGTTTTGTTTAAGCAACCCGTAAGTTCTGATTATCGAGAGGAATAACCGTTTTCTGTCTTGAACCGGTAGCATCCTGCGTAGCATCGAAAGAAGAGAACGCGATTTTTGCATGTGCCATCTTCGAGTTGAAATCAATTGCTGATTTCTCTTTACGTGAAATCTGGAATACATAATCAAGACCGGTCCAGGTAGTAAACCAACCCACCGGTTCCAGCATTAAAATAACTCCGCTCAGGTAACTTGCGTGTTCAGAAATTGTAGTGAGAAAAAAGATGACAAGAATAAGTACAAACCCAAACCCTAAAAACATATAGCCTTTGTGTAAAGTTTGCAGTTGCTCTTGTTTCAGTTCATCGGCTATGTGGCGAAAGTGTTTGTTGAGGTTGTTTAGGATAATAGATTCTGATTCCGGATTCCGCTGGTCGTCCATTACATGGAATTTAAGTTTCATTTCCCCTTTCGATTTTTCGCTAGTCATTTTACGAACCTCTCTTAAAAAGTCATCGGAAAGCGCACGGTCAGAGAACGGACGTGAATCAAATTCAGAAAATACATCATCGTATTTATCTATCCAGATACATATCTCTGGTTCTGGCTGAAACGGGGCGGCTTCGTTAATCACTTCTTGATTCATATTCAGGTATATTGTAGAGAAAAATGAAATTCAAATGTTGTTATCATCTTGCTCTTACGACATTTATTGAAATAGGTTGCCCTGAATTGTATTTTGAGAGATGCCGCATGTATAATACAAGTAAAAGCTGGTACTAAGAATGTGTATACGGCACATCAATCGGGAAAATCTTCGGTATTTAGCAGATGTATTAGAACTTTATTTAAAAGTTACGTATACACACAAAGCCCGAACAGCACGAATCAAGATGTGTTGAGAGGGGGTAATGTAAAACAACCAAATAGTTTCCTTTTCACCGTATGAAAGATATTCGCGAATACGAAAACCTACATATTGCCTTGTGGCTTTTAAAAGATACCTGTTGGGTATCGGATTGGAAACTTGCAGGTATGTTGATGATTATACCAACGCTTGCAGTAGCGGTACATTTGGCATGGAAATCGAGAAAGAATATTTCAGACTTGTTTCACAACATCGCTATTTGCTTATGGATAACCGCCAACGCTACCTGGATGACAGGAGAATTTTTTTATGAAGATGGGTTTCGCAAGTATGCAATGATTTTTTTTGCAGCAGGAATTGTTGTGGTGAGTATTTATTACGTTCTGCACTTTCCATATAGGAAAAAAGAAGAAGTTTTAGAAACAAACGCTTAAATCAATAGTTGAAATAGCCATAGATGAATTTTATATTTACTCATAACAAAAAGAAGGTATAATAAATGCCATCTGACCTTCAAAAAATAAACCATATACCGATGAAAAATATTTGCCTGACAGTTATTGCTTTGTTTTCTGCTTGCTCTCTTTTTGCGCAGGTTAAAACAACCGGTACCACACATGATAATAAAACAACCAAGCTTGCCACCGTTAATTCAGCCATTAGACCAAACGTAGCAGAGGTGCTTCAATCTATTGAAGCCAAAATGATAAAAATAGAAGGAGGAAGATTTCAAATGGGTTGTTTGAACGAAAAGGATAGCGATTGTTATTATTGGGAAAAACCAGCACGCATGGTTACTGTAAGTAGTTTTTATATGGGCAAATTTGTGGTAACGCAAAAAGAATGGGAAGCAGTAGTAGGAACTAAACCTTGGTTTTCGAAAGATTGTCCCGATTGCCCCGTTGAAAATGTGAGTTGGTTTGATGCACAGGTATTCATCAACATGCTTAATCAGTTAACCGGAAGATATTACCGCCTGCCGACCGAAGCCGAATGGGAGTTTGCCGCAAGAGGTGGGAACAAAAGTTTAGGCTACAAGTATGCCGGAAGTAGTGTGGGATCGGTAGTGGCATGGTATGATACTAATAGTGGAAAAACAACGCATACGGTTGGAGAAAAACTGCCGAATGAATTGGGGTTGTATGATATGAGCGGAAACGTTTGGCAATGGTGTGCCGATTGGTTTGATGATAAATACTACAGCAAAAATATTAACGATAACCCTACGGGTCCTGCCAATAATCAGGAGCATGATTTTTACCGTGCTTGCCGCGGGGGTTCATGGTGGAGCGAGGTAAATAACAGCCGTGTGTCTAACCGCGACCGATATCCGCCAGATGGCAAAGATGATGATGTGGGCTTCCGTCTTGCCCGCGACTAATTATTTACCGATACAGTATATTCCTTTGTAGTGTTACCAAGGGTTAACCCGTTTCGAGTAACAAATTAGCAACAAAAAGCCTACTGCATTTGATTTGTTTAATCAAATGCAGTAGGTCTAATTTATTTTGTAGGAGGCAACAACACCGCATCTATTACATACACCATTCCATTAGATGCCGGAACAGCAGCTAAAATATTTGCATCATTGATTTTGATTTTACCATCAGCGCCTTTTGTAACGGTCACCTTTCCTCCATTTACCATACCAATAGTCATTCCGTCCTTCAGCCATTCTTCTCTTAACGCACTTGTAGTTACATGATACTCCAAAATGTTTCTCAAATCATTTTTTGCTTCTGGCTTTACCAAACCCTCCACCGTTCCGGCAGGAAGTTTACCGAAAGCATCGTTGGTTGGCGCAAACACGGTAAACGGACCTGCATTCGAAAGCACATCTACATACTCCGCGGCTTTTAACGCGGCTACTAATGTGGTGTGATCTTTAGAACCAACCGCTACTTTCACTACGTCTTTTTGAGATTGATCGTCCTGAACAGCAGACTGACCCGCTGCAGGTGTTGCCGATTCATCGGTGGTTGAACTTTGTTCTGAATTTTCTTTGTTGTTGCAAGAAGTGAATGCTGCTGCAACTATCAGCATGAAGAATAACTTTTTCATAATTGTTTGGTTTATTTAAGGACAAAAATATCCTCTACTCCTTTTTATACGAATGACAAAACTCATCTTTTCGACTTTTCTTAATCATATTAGCATGGAGAGAAATAAAAGATAATTGCGTCTTCTATTATGAGAAAAATAATCGCACTATTTATTCTTACCTGTTTGTTGCAGAGTTGTAGTAATGAACGAGGTCAAGAAGCCTCAACACAAGAGGAACGAAATTTTACTTCCGAAATGAAGGACGGGAAATTGACAACCGATTTTTCCACTGCACAGGAATTGAAGAGTATGCGTAATACTATTGAGAACTTTACACTTCTTAGCAACAAAAAAAAACTGGAGAACCTGAAAGCCTATCAGCAGTTTGGTGATTTGTTGCAAATGCATACTGAGAGAGTGACTATGCATTGCCGATTAGATGCAGATTCTAAAAATCTTCTATGCAAAAAGCTGGATAAAGTAATGTCGGAAGTGCAAACATTGCATGGCGATGATATGGAGAAATCCAAGGCCGCTTTAAAAAATGTCAATGCACATCTCGCAGAAATTGATTCCTCCTTCAGCTATATGAACTAAAAAAAAGCAAACATGGAAACAGAAACCTTAAACAATACAACCGTAGCGGAATTAGTGGCAAATGATTATCGCACTGCTGAAATTTTTAAGAAGCATGGCATTGATTTTTGCTGTGGTGGAAAAAAAAGTATTGCGAAAGTTTGCAACGAAAAAAATATCAGTCCGGTAATTTTGGAGAACGAAATTCTCGCTTTACAGAATCAACCTAAAGATCCAGAACATAATTTCAACGAATGGACTCTGAGTTTTTTGGCAGATTACATTTTGAATGTGCATCACACTTATGTAAACAACAACCTCAATCTCATTACAGAGTTTGCAGAGAGGGTTGCTCGCGTTCATGGCGAGCATAGCCCCGAAACAAAAGATATTGCTAAACTTTGGGAAGATGTAGTGCTAGAACTTACCATGCACATGAAGAAAGAAGAGTTGCTACTATTTCCCTACGTAAAAAATATAGAGAGATATAGTAAAGGTGAATTGAAAGATTTTCCTACCTCAAATTTTGGCACAGTTAAGAATCCGATACGAATGATGGAGCATGAACATGACTTGGCGGGTCATCTGATGAAACATATCCAGGAATTAAGCAACAATTTTACACCACCTGATTATGCATGCAATACATATCGTGTGCTGTATGCCAAATTGAGAGAATTCCAGAACGATTTGTTTCAGCATATACATTTAGAGAACAATATTCTTTTCCCCAAAGCAATATTGTTAGAAGATACTTTTACTCCTTCAATCAACAGTTGTTCGCTATGATGTTTTCTAAAAGTTGCGAGTATGCCATCAAGGCTGTTATTCATCTTTGCATGGAAACAAAATATGGCAGTCGTTTAAGCATTGCCCAAATTTCTGAAGCTATTGATTCTCCAGAACCTTTCACCGCCAAAATTTTACAAACACTGGCACGCCATAGAATCATTTCGTCTGCTAAAGGACCGGGTGGTGGTTTTTATGTGGAGAGCAAAGCAGAACCGATAAAAGTGATGGAGATAATAGACCTGATTGATGGCAAACATGCTTTTGAACGTTGCGGACTTGGTTTGAAAGAATGCAACGAAGACCATCCTTGCCCCATACATAATGAATTCAAAAGTTACTCTTCCAAATTGAAACGCTTGCTCGAAACCAAAACTATTCAGGAGTTTGCCTCTGAAATTAAAGCAGGCAAAGCATTTTTGGTAAACGCATAAGCCACGTTAAATAAAAGATATACAGGTCTTTTTATTGACTTTAATCATATCGGCTCTTGACCTCCCTCATTTAATAGCAGTCGCCTGCCGCGCACCTTTGCTCCCGAAACAAAAACAAAGATCATGCGCAAAATAATTCTCTCTCTTGCAACCATATCTGCATTACTGCTAATGTATAGTTGCGGAAACAACGAAAAGGCAAACGAAGAAAGTTCAGAAGCACCGCAGAGCATGGTGACTGAAGAACCTAAAGATGACGGACAAGGAATTGGCAAATTCAAAAACATAACACTTGCTGCGCTTGATGAAAAATTGGCGGAACAGGGTAAAGTAGTTTTTGAAGCAAAATGTGTGGCCTGCCACAGAACAACCAATCAAAAAATTGTTGGTCCTGGTTTATTGGGTGTTACCGAAAAAAGACAACCTGCCTGGATAATGAACATGATTACCAACCCCGTAGAAATGACACAGAAAGACCCTGCTGCAAAAGATTTGCTGGCCGAGCACTTAACACAAATGACCTTTCAGGATGTGAGCGATGATCAGGCAAAACAGATTTTGGAATATCTGCGAGAGAATGACCACGAAGCCAAAGAAGAAAAGAAAGAGAGTAAAGAAGAAGCAAAAAAATGACACCAATTATTAACTATAAAAATCAAAAACAAAATGAAAAACGTTTCAATCAAAAATCTTCTGTTCATAGTAGCGGGATTTTTCGCAGCAGGATTTTTCAGCAGTTGTAAACCACCCAAAGTTGATTCAGCACTTGCGGGCGATGCAGCAAAAAAAGTTTATGTAGCTCCGGGCAAAAAAGATGAATTGTATCTTTTTACATCAGGAGGTTTCAGCGGACAGATGGGAGTTTATGGTTTGCCATCCGGCAGACTGCTGAAGCAGGTTCCGGTGTTTTCGCAAGATGCTGAAACCGGTTACGGCTACAGCGAGGAAACAAAACCTATGTTGATGACTTCGCACGGTTTTGCTCCGTGGGATGACAGTCACCACCCGCAACTTTCTCGCACCGATGGGCAGGATGATGGTCGTTGGATTTTTATCAATGCAAATAATACTCCGCGTATTGCACGTATGGATTTAGGCATTTTCAAAACCACTGAAATTCTTGAATTGCCGAATTGCGGTGGAAATCACGCTTCGCCTTTCACTACTCAAAACACAGAATATGTAGTGGGTGCTTCACGCTTTTCTATTCCTTATGATAAAGATGGAGATGCTGCCATTGCAGAATACAAAGACAAATTTAAAGGCACTATTTCGTTTATAAAAGTTGATAAGGAAACCGGAAGAATGGATTTGAATTTTCAATTGTTGGTTCCCGGAGTTGATTACGATTTGTCACGTGCCGGTAAGGGAGTTTCGCATGGTTGGGTTTTCTTCAGTTGCTATAACAGTGAGAAAGCGCATACACTTCTTGAAGTAAATGCTTCACAGCGTGACAAAGATTTTATAATGGCGGTGAACTGGAAAAAAGCAGAAGAATATTTAGCACAAGGCAAAGGAAAGAAGTGGGCGGCTAACTATGCTCACAACGTGATGGATGAAAAAACGCACACCGCTACTTCTACAATGGAGAAAGAAGTTACTGTGTTAGATGTGAAAGACCTTCCAGGTGTTTGTTACTTTATTCCATGTCCTAAATCTCCGCACGGTTGCGATGTTGACCCTACAGGCGAATACATCTGCGCATCAGGCAAATTAGCTGCTGTAATTCCGGTTTATTCTTTCAGCAAAATTCAAAAAGCCATTGAAGCAAAAAATTATGATGGCGATTTCGATGGTATTCCTGTAATTAAATACGAAGCAGCATTAGATGGTGAGGTGGAGAAGCCGGGCTTGGGTCCTTTGCATACCGAGTTTGATAATGAAGGTCACGGTTATACTTCATTCTTTGTTTCATCTGAAATTGTAAAGTGGGATGTAAAAACAAAACAAATTCTTGACCGTGTGCCTACATACTATTCTATCGGCCACTTGTGTGTGCCAATGGGCGACAACATTAAACCATACGGCAAGTATGTAATTGCCTTAAACAAAATTACCAAAGACCGCTACCTTCCAACCGGACCTGAGTTAACTCAGAGTGCGCAGTTGTATTCTATTGACGGACAAAAAATGCAATTGCTTTTGGACTTCCCTACGATTGGCGAACCACACTATGCGCAAGCTTGTCCTGCCGATATCATTACAAAACATGAAGTGAAATTCTTCAAGTTAGATAGCAACAATCACAAGTATGTAACAAAGAATGAGAAGGATGCAAAAGTAGTTCGTAACGGAAATGATGTTCATGTTTATATGACTGCCATTCGTTCACACTTTACACCTGACAATATTGAAGGAGTAAAAGTGGGCGACAATGTTTACTTCCACTTAACTAACCTTGAACAAGACTGGGATGTTCCTCATGGCTTTTCTGTAAAAGGAGCAAACAACTCTGAGTTGCTGGTATTGCCTGGCGAAACCGCAACTTTAAAATGGACTCCGGACAGAGCAGGTGTATTCCCTATGTATTGCACCGATTTCTGTTCTGCACTTCATCAAGAAATGCAGGGCTATGTGCGCGTGTCGCCTGCGGGCACTAACACTGTAATTAAGTTTTCTACAGGCGAAGAATAGGTTAATTGTTGACAGGAAGGGAGTCAGTTCGACTCCCTTTTTTTTACTTGAATTTACGGAATCTGTTTTTTGAAGTAGTGTTTCAATCAAGAAAAATGAAGCAGTTAAAAATATTTACACGGATAATTATTGCTGTCTGTGCGTTGGCCATGATTCCTTCCAACTTCATTTCGGTGTGGCAGATTAAATTGGAAGCACCACAATATCCCGAAGGTTTGAAGATGGAAATATGGAGTCATAAAATTGGTGGCGACATTGACAAAATCAACAATCTGAATCACTATATAGGCATGGCGCAAATCAAGGAAGAGAATTTTCCTGAGTTTAAAATAATGCCGTGGATGATTTGGGGTTTTGTGCTGATAGGATTGCTAACTGCAATAGTTGGAAGAAGGTTTATGCTTTGGATTTTTACATCCGTTCTAGTAGCAAGCGGTGCATGGGGTATGTATGATTTTTGGCATTGGGAATATGAATACGGCCATAATCTCGATCCACATGCAGCTATCAAACTTCCGGGTATGAGTTATCAGCCACCATTATTTGGCTGGAAACAGTTATTGAATTTTCTTGCAGGTTCGTTTCCAGATGTAGGTGGATGGCTAATTATTGCACCCGCAGTTATTGTTGTAGCTTTACTGATGTATGAAATGATTCGTAAAAAATGAGAAAGACAAAACTTCGTCTTCTTTCTTGGTTCTTAATTCTTGGTTCTTTGTTGTCTTCTTGCAATACCGAACAACAGCCAATTAACTTTGGAAAAGACAATTGTGACTTTTGCAAGATGACCATCATAGATAAAAAATTCGGGGCAGAGCTGGTGAACAAAAAAGGCAAGGCAATTAAGTTTGACTCGGGCGAGTGCATGGTCAACTATTTGAAGATAGATAAGACTTTTGAAGCCGATAAATTTCTCATCATCAATTACGCAAACCCTGAAGAACTGATAGAAGCAGATAAATCTTTTTTTCTGCGAGGAGGAAATGTAAACAGTCCGATGGGAGGGCAATTGGCAGC
This sequence comes from Bacteroidota bacterium, assembly GCA_947475165.1. Taxonomy (GTDB): domain Bacteria; phylum Bacteroidota; class Bacteroidia; order Chitinophagales; family LD1; genus Bog-950. The sequence goes on along the minus strand of CANJLD010000033.1, from coordinate 6,979 downwards.
ATTCAAAACAAAAGAGGACGCTCAAAAAATTCAGAAAGAGTTGCAGGGAGATTTACTTTTATGGACTGATGTAACACAAATCGGTTTCTAATGAAAATTGTTTCTCTGTTTCTTCTTGTTGGGTTAAGTGTTTCTGTTTCCCAGGCAAATACGATTATTCTTTCATCCACTTCTGCTTCAAAAACATTTCATGCAGCACTCAATGCGGCAAAAGATTATGACACCATCTTTATTCGTCAGGGAATTTATACCTGCATTAATGATTCTATCAACAAGCCACTTACCATCATCGGTGAAAATTTTCCAGCATTGGACGGTGAACTGAAAGATGAAGTGCTGTTAGTGATGAGTAATAACGTAAACATCAGCGGTATTGAAATCAGAAACAGCAAACGCGGAAGCATGAAAGATTTTGCAGGGCTTCGCGTTTTTAAATCGAAGCATGTGACAATTGAAAACTGCATACTCAACAATACCTACTTTGGAATTTACCTCAGCGATTCAAAACATATACTGGTAAAGAACTGCAAAAGCAAAGGCGCTAACTATGGCAAGAGTGATACCGGCAACGGTATTCATCTCTGGAAATGTGATAGTGTAACCATTGAAGGCAATCATGTAGAAGGTCACCGCGATGGAATTTACTTTGAGTTTGCCAAGCACTGCTTTATTCAAAATAATTTTTGCGAAAAGAATTTCAGATACGGATTACACTTTATGTTTTCAGATAATGATACTTATGAGAACAACACTTTCACCAACAACGGCACCGGTGTAGCTGTGATGTATAGCAAGGGCGTTTACATGCTCAATAATAAATTTGAAAACAACTGGGGTGATGCGAGTTACGGACTTCTTCTTAAAGACATGTCCAACGGAATTATTTTTGGAAATACTTTTGAGAATAATACGGTTGGTGTAACCATGGAAGGCGGAACGAATATGCGTTTCGAGAAAAATAATTTTTTTAAAAATGGATACGCCATGAAGGTGATGGCGAATTGTCGCTTAGATACTTTTATTCGCAATAATTTTTCGGGGAATACTTTTGATGCATCCACCAATGGCGAATTGAAGGAAAATCTTTTCGAGAATAATTACTGGGATAAATATGAGGGCTATGATTTGAATCGCGATAAGGTTGGTGATATTCCTTACCGCCCTGTAAGTTTATATTCGGTGCTAGTGGAGCAAATGCCGTATGCCGTAATATTGATGCGCAGTTTTACTATTGATTTGCTAAACCGTGCCGAGAAGAATATTCCGAGCATAGTGCCGGAGACTTTTGTAGATGACAAACCTTTGATGAAAATGATTTCGCTGAAATGATACGGACAGAAAATTTAGAAAAACATTTTGGTAAACTACATGTGCTGAATGGAGTGAATGCTTCTTTCAGTTGTGGTGAAGTGGTGAGTGTAATCGGTCCGAATGGTTCGGGGAAAACAACGCTCATCAAAAGTATTTTGGGAATGGTGGTGGCCGATAAAGGCAAAATTTATTTCGACAATAAAGATGTGGCGAAGGATTTTACTTATCGTCATCACATCGGCTACATGCCACAGATTGGCCGCTATCCCGAGAACATGAAAATGGGACAATTGTTTTCGATGATGAAAGACCTACGCAAACCTTCTTCGGCTTTGGATGAAGAATTATTGAATGAATTTCAACTCGTCACAATGTTCGATAAACCGATGCGGACACTTTCAGGAGGCACTACACAAAAGGTTAGCACAGCTCTTGCTTTTCTTTTTAATCCCAAAGTTTTAATTCTTGATGAACCTACTGCGGGGCTTGACCCTTTGGCTTCTGAAATTCTGAAAGCAAAAATTCTGAAAGCCAAGAGCGAAGGAAAGTTGGTGATTATTACTTCGCATATAATGAGCGAGGTGGAAGAGATGGCTGATAAAATCATGTATCTATTCGAAGGCAATATTTATTTCTATAAAACAATTCCAGAATTGAAAGTTGAAACCGGTGAAGAAAAATTAGGAAAGGCAATTGCAAAAATAATGACACAACAGGCGCATGCTTAAAATATCCAAATACGTTATCTACGATATTCTGCGAAGCAAAGTGCTCATTGCATACACCTTGTTTTTGATGGCAGTATCATTTGCGCTTTTTTCATTAGAAACTGATGGTGCAAAAAGCGTGGTGAGTTTGCTGAGCATTGTCCTCATTATTGTTCCTCTCATCAGCGTTGTTTTTACGACCACTTACTTCTATAATGCTTATGAGTTTATTGAATTGTTGGTTGCGCAACCTCTTTCGCGCAACACTATTTTACTTGGAGAATTTTTTGGTGTTGCAATTTCTATGACCACAGCATTTCTAATCGGCATTGGCATTCCTGTTTTGGTTTATTCGCCAAATGCAACGGGAGGAGTGCTTCTATTATCGGGGATTGTTCTAACACTTTCATTTATCTCCATTGCATTTTTTGCTTCGGTAGCAATGCGAGATAAAGCCAAGGGCATTGGCATGTCGCTGTTGCTGTGGTTTTACTTCGCTGTTATTTATGATGCCATTGTGTTGGGTATTCTTTTTTCATTCAGCGACTATCCTTTAGATAAAGCTGTAATTGCACTTGCTTCCCTAAACCCAATTGACATGGCGCGAATCATGGTTCTCATGAAACTTGACATAAGTGCACTGATGGGTTTTACAGGTGCGGTTTACAAACAATTTTTCGGAAGTAGTTTTGGTTTGCTCTACACCATGGCGGTAATACTCGTTTGGATTATTCTTCCGCTGATTGTTTCGGTGCGTATTTTTAAGAAGAAGAATTTGTAGGCGATATTTACTTGCAGATTAAGGCGTTGAAACCTACTTGCCGATACAGAAACAGCTAAACCCAGTGCCATCAAGCGTTCCAGCGGATTGGGCAACGCATAGACAACACAGCAGTTCTAAAAATAGGATAACAAAGGAAAATTGAATTACTAAAGTAAAGTTGTGTAACCAGTTTGCAAGTCTGTCTATCTACAAAAACAACTGACCGGTCTTACACCCATTCAGTTTTTTGTAGTTCTATTTTTTCTTCTCATCTGGCTCCTTCTTCTCCTGTTCGACCTTCTTCCCAAAGATTTCCTTGAGTGCCTTGTACGCCTTTGCGTGTTTCGGATTCTCCAGTAATGTCCTATTGCTCTCCTTCTTGTTCTTGTTCTCCATAGTATTGTTTTATAATATCAGTTAGCTAGCTTAATACCGTATTTATTATTATGGGTAGGCTAATGTAAACAAATAAAAGAGGCGGGTATTTTATAATGATATAACTTAGCCTTCAATAAATGACAACCCATAAAAGATATTTAGTGTTCACCGAATTTGACGACACTGGTCATGTTATTGGTTTTTATGATACCTTAAAGGAAGCTAAAAAAGTGTTTAAAGAGGTATTTAACCAACAGGCACCGGGGCCAGATTATATCGGCCGATACGAAGATGCCCTGACACTTCCAACTTATAAAGTTCATGCAACCGGAAGATACACCACCAGCTACTGCCGAACGATGCAAACCAATGGATTTTACACCGCAAGTGTTTTCGATACTCATTTTGTAGAAAATTTCTCTCTTAAAAAATTCATGTTTGAACGAGCTAATACCATCTACGCTTATGACCTTGAAAACTATGATACCGAGAAAACAACTTTTGTAAAAGAAGCGCTGTTCTTCATTGCTAACTAATAGCCACTAATGAGTATCATCCTTTATCCTTTACGAATCATTGCATTTGTGTTAGTGATAGCAATTAGTATATCTTTAGCAGAGCCGGAAGTCCCCGCTGGGACACAACCATTAGATGAATATTTAACGGCTATTGATATTACCGAACTTGACAGTAGCTTCAAGTTTTCAAACGTTCATGAAGAATGAATGAGTCAAATGACCAATTGAGGTTGGTTAACCCTCATAATGAATGTCTTGATTTCTTTATTCAGGAATCGGATTTTATAATGCTCAAGGAGCATTTGGGAATCAAAGAATATCGTGCAGAAGCGATATTGACTATTGCATCTCTAACGTTATTGATGCTTCGAAGAAAATACAAACCTAATTACGACTTATTTGAGCATGGTCTAATTGAAACGCTCTTGAATTATTTTATGGGGTCATTTCAACTCAAAATTAGCGATGAAGAACCTAAAGTATTTATAACAAATCGAATTCATGAAAACATGAATGAGCTGATTGCGTTTTTTAATCAGCATTCGCTGTATGAAAAAAATGATTTGGTTGCTATTTTGGAGAAGAATAGTAATTATTATTTTGTATCATCTTCGATACTATTTCACTTATACAAAGAACCTCTAAGTAATAGACAAAAGTTTTGTTTTGATAAAGAGTTGAATAGGCATTTGTTCCTCTGGTTGATTAATGCATTGCCAAAAGTTATCAAAATCTCAAACCAATGTTCTCTGATGTTAGATGAATTGAATACCGTTAGTGTAGATAAACATCAAGATGTTAGAGTAAGCGAGCAGCAGAATGGTTCCGAAATTGTCATAAACTCAATGAGTGAGAAAAGAACTGTTAACTCTAAAATTCCTCTTTCTCCGATTGAACAAGTAAACCTTGATTATGAAAAAATGGCTATGATAACTCGTCAGTTTATAGATAAAATATCCTTCATTTTATTTAACCCTTTCAAGCAACTATCTCCAGGCTATTATAGGCTTTTTAGGGCTTGCTGGCTATTATTTCCGTTGGTAGTATCATTTCTCCTCTATGCGATAATTTCCCTTTTTGGTCATACTGGATTCTATAAAAATGGTATAATGTATTATGAGGCAACCGATATTGCTCTAAAATGGTTTTTTATTTTATTGATTGCCTATTATCCTATTGCAAGGATTAGTCTTTGGGTGTGGGAAGGTTTTCAGGCTGAAAAAAAGTAGAGTGTTAAAGTCGTTTTGGTAGGGAGGAGGAATCAAGGCAGAAAGAAAGGGGCTTGGAAGAAACCAGCTGCTTTTTTGTCGTGTTATACTGGAGATGGTAATATAAACTGTTTTGTATTTTACGAAAAGCGAAAACAAAAATTTAGGAATCATGGATTTGTTCAATGAGGATATTCTCGAAGCAATGGAAGACGAGGCTGAAACTAAACCTAAGCCTAAAAGGAAGAAGAAAGTGCCAGAACTTCCTTTACGTTTGCGAATACGTTATGACCTTTACAAACAGTTAGCATTAGCTATTCGGCAGCGCGATAGGCAAGTATTAAATTTCTTACTTTCTGATCGGCAAGAATCAAAACACTGGGAAACAAAACAAGAGTTCGTAGACAAATATTTGGAATGCTGTAACAGATTTGAATCAGAAGAAGGGATAGTAATTACAACTCATTCCGGGATTGGAAGGCAAAACACTATCCCTATTCCTTCCTTCTCAGCTCTAGAGGTTGTTGTGGACTCTGCACAAGAAGGCAATCGACTGTGGCGATTTACTTTGATTCTCAGCACAGATGATATAGGAAAAATTCGAATAACTAAGTGCCAGCGCTTTGTAGCGTATGCTGAGCTTCCAGATAAAATGAAACCGAAAGAACGACATGGAGTCACCCTTATCTTACCATTGGCTTGAGTAGTAAAAACTAAATTTTGTGAAGCAAAAAAGCACTACTACTTTATTCATCGTTGCGACAATTTTTTTTTTCGCTGTTTTAATTTCGCAGATATCTTGCCAAACACGTAGTTCAAAAAAAAATGAGTTATCAGTAGAACAGGCAAGCAATTTAAATAAAGCATTTATCGCTTATCTCAATTACAGAAATAGGAAACAATTTCATTCTCTATTTACCCTACTTCCCCCTTTCTACAAAAATTACATGTGTAATTTGGCAAATATTAATAATGCTGATTGTGAGTCTTTCAAAAAATCATTTACTTATTATACGTATATAGGTGATTCAATTATGAAAACTCAGGTTTTAAAGACGGTTGAATCTACTTACATCTTTAAGAAATCTGATACTATTATAGTCATTCTTAGAGTCGACACAAAATGTGCATGTAACGATTTTGTAGTTGATAAAAAGAATTGTACAGGCAACTTTGTACTTACCGGCACGGATTTATTCTTTGTAAGTAATGATGCCGGTTTTCACTGGTGGGTTGTTGATGATCAAGATTTCTCAGATCATAATTCTAAAGATTCACCACTTTATGATGCTTTCAAAACCTCCTATTCGAAGAATTTTGTAGATAAGATATTTCAGGATTATTATGGTTCATAAACTATACATAAAATAAAAGACAGGTTCTGTATTTATCTAAACTGCCAACCCCTATCAATTAAAATTGATTTACAACTTTTACAGAATCCCTTTTCTTCATTAGTTGGGTTACGTCCTTTTGCATCACGCATCAAGCAAGAATTAACAGCACAGTGTGGCAGACCTTGGGTGTGACCTAACTCATGAATTGATACTTTAAATAACTGCATCAATTTTACATTTTTAGAAAGTCGAAAGCTGGATGCAACACATGCTTCGCCCGGACAGAAAGCTAATCCCATTACTCCCCAGTCAACTACGTCACCTTTTTTTGTGCTAATGTCTTTATCCGTCAATCCTATTATAACATTTCCGTTTGATGTAAGCGTGCTCAGATAACGAATTAGAGCGTCCGCTCTGTATCTTTTCCTAACATCATAATAGGCTGATTTAGGAAGGTCAATGGATTTTCTGAGTTCAACATAAGGATAAACTTTTCTTAATTCACTATAAACGTATTTTACTTCTTCTTTTGAAATGTTTGAAAAAGGTTGTAATAAAATGGTTGGGGGATTACTATGACCACATCCTAATATCAGGCATAGTTTTACTGTACGTTGTCAGACCAAAGTGGACTTGAGAACTAATATTTAATGTGGTATTCGTGATTAAAAATAAAAGAGTTTTTAAAGACATAGCAACAAAAATGATTGAGTGTGAAAGAAGCGTTCCGTTGTTTAAGCGGAACGCTTTTCATTTT
>CANJLD010000032.1 GCA_947475165.1 Bacteroidota bacterium | reverse complement strand
TTGTTTTTGCGCGTATCCTCGTAAGGGCTTTTCTGGTCGGTATCCAGTTTTTTCCAGTTAGGGTCGTTTTGTGCAGGCGGAGTTGGTATTGGCGGTATAGGTGGAGCCGGTTCGCTCTCCGTATCATCTATAGTTTCAATAATTACACCGCCCCATTCGCCTTTTACCCAGTCAAGAATAATCTGGTCGGGCAGTTGAGTTACTTTACTAATGGTGGGTTTAGCCGCATTAGGGTCGCCACCCGTATGCGTTACCCGTATACCCAGCAGTTCTCCGTCTGCCTCGTCCCATATAGGCAGGCGGGTAATGCGGTTTAGCTCGCGCAGCAAATCTATTTTGCTGTTTGCCAGTTCAAGATTTTTTGTGCCCGTACTGTTTTGAGCTTGTTGAAAATCGGCAAACGCCTTTTGAATAACCTGAGGAATTTTGGTTTTGTGGTCCGTAAGCGCTGCAATGGTGGCCGCATCGGTGCCGTATTTTACGCCAAGTGCTCCAATTAATCTGGTAGCGGCATTGTCGTAGTAAGCTGGAACATCGCCCTCGTTCCTAGGGTAAAAAATTGCTTTTTTTGTGTTAGCCATGGTTTAGAATTGATTTTTAGGTTAAAAAAATGATTGTTTAAAAGAGTTTATGTTGATTTTGAGCATTTTATGAGGATAAAGCATGGGCGCAACGTGTCGTTGCAAGTTTGCAGCGTGATGTTGCAGGTTTGCAGCGGGGTGTTGCAACCTTGCAAGATGGCACTGCAAGCTTGCAGCGGGGCTTTGCAACCTTGCAGAAGCACGTTGCAAGTTTGCAGAATGGTTTTGCGGGCTTGCAGCGCGGTGTTGCAACTTTGCAAAAGGACTTTGCAAGCTTGCAGCGTCATGCTGCAAACAGTTTTTTGAAGTAAAGTATCTGCCTTCGTAAAAATTTCGGCAGACAGGTTTGAAAAATTAAATGAGGATGTTATACTACGCGCGCGTACACACACACACACACACACACACAATTGTACAATAGCGAATTGTTTAGTGGCAGAAAAGTGGTGGTTGTAAGTGAGCAATTCATAGGTGAACCTCGTGTGTTTGTTACCTGCCTGGGCCAAAGCGCTTCGGCAGGCAGGCAAGTGTAAAAAGAAAAAATTAAATAAACAAGTCACGTGATTGCGAAGGAAAATAAACAAAGAAACACGTCATTGCGAGCGAAGGTTTCCGTAGCGAAGCAATCTCCCCGCGCGAAGGTGGGGATTGCTTCGCAGAGCCTCGCAATGACGAGAACCATCAGGCAACTGCTAATTGATTTTCAGCCAGCCAGTAATACTAAAGCGCGGCTGGTGCGTAACTAACACTTCATGCTCTAAGGCACTGCTTTTAAAAAACACGCACTTGCCGTTTACAGGAGAAATATTCTGCACGCTGTTGCTGTGGTGTATGCACAGTTCTCCGCCATCTGCCTGCTGCCAGTCGGCATTCAAATACATAATCATTGAATAGGCTCTGTCTTTATTGGTCTTAAACTGGTCTATATGTTTTTTGTAAAAGCTTCCTTTTTCGTACAGCGTGTAATGAAACTCGTAGCCGGTAATGCCGGTATAGCAGGTAGCGTTTAAATACTGAATAAAATTATCCATCAGCTTAAAGAAAGAAGTCTCGTGTATGTTTTCGCGCAACGGGTCGAGCCAGAAAATTTTATCGCTGCGCACCATTTTGTTGTGCAACAGCAATGTGTTATTGCCGGTACCGGCAGAGCGCAGTTGGTTGTTTTTGTAAAGCCCTTGTAAGTTCCCTTTAAGAAAAGCAGAAAGCGCGTGGCTTAAGAAATTATCAGCTATACCAACTTCGTCTTTAATAAAACTATTGATAAGCGTATCGAATTTGGCTTGCAACCTGCAGAGTTAAATCTATATGGTATACAGCCAATAGGCGAACAAGGTAACCCCTTAAACTACAAAGGGGGAACAAACTTTAGTTAGTTCCCCCTTTGAATTCAGCATTCAGCATTCCAAATTCAGCACTCCAAATTACTTCTCCGTTCCTTCCTGTGTATCTTCATCGCCCTCGCGCACCTTGTTCGAAAGCTTTCCTTTATAGGTATGGTCTTCTAAATGAAGAATATAATCTTCCACCTGGTCGGCACCAATTCTGCGGGCTTTAATCACTTTGTTCTCGTCAAGAATATAAATCTGCGGAGTGCTTTGTAAATCCCACTCAAAACGGAAATTGCTGTGACGCTTAGGGTCGGCTACGTTTATCCAGTCAAGATTATTGTTCTTAATAAACTCAATCCAGTCTTTGTAATTTTCAATTTCCATTATAGCTGGAGAATATCCCTCCACGCTAACACCTTTCTTTTTCAAATTATGATATGCTTCAACCAACACCGGAATTTCTTTTTTGCAATGCCCGCAATCCGGGTCCCAGAAAGCGAGGATGGTGTATTTGGCTTTTACATCCTGCAAAGAACGCCACTGCATTTCGGTTGAATCGGTAGGCAGAATTAAACGCTGCGCTTTCTTACCCACCAGCACCGGTTCAAGACGGGTAGCACGGTCGCAAATCTTAAATCGTTTTGCCGTATCAATCCATGGAGTTAAATCCTGATTACAGAAATATTTTTTTCCGAAATAGGCATAAGCCGCATCAAAGCCCATTATTTTAGAGTTCGCCATTTCATTAAAAACATAAGTAAGAATGTAACGGTAGATATCGTTCTTCTTATCGGTTTTGGCTAACAACTCTTCGCCACCTTCAATAATTGAATCGGGCACCTGAACAATAGTTTGATTGAAAAACGTTTTCATTTTGTTATGGAACACAGGGCAACGCAATAAACGCTCATCCATTAAATCTACATTATCCCAATAGTGAGTTTTGTAAAAACGCCATTGAAAAGAAGAATCAATCATAGCCCCCTTTTCGTTGCGCGGAGCATCGGGCACATCAATATCTTTCATGGCTTTTAAAAGCTTGGCATAAAACAGCGTTGGATATTTTGTCATTACCCCGTTGCGTTCTGCTTTTACATCCTGGTCAATCTTCACCAATTGTTCGCGGAATTTTTCTTTGTCTTTAGGGTCTTTTGCTTCTTTATAAAGTTTGCCGAGCGAATCGGAAGTTACTTTCATTTTACCCAAAAACTTCATGTCATCATAAAACAAACCATTCTCAACCGAACCGGTAACCTTTACGTGACCGGTTAAGTCGTTGGTATCGGTTTCAATACTAAACGTTGACTCGCTGATAATAAACTCGAAATAGCGATTGCCAAGTGCAGGGAAAACAGCGAGGTAAACACCACCTGGTAAAGTAGTATCGGCTTTCAGCACAATAGTCCCCTTCTTATCGAAGTTGATAGTGTCTTTTACATATTGTTTATCGCCATAGTAGTTGGCAAGAATCATGTTTGAACCTTCAAGACCTTTAACGGTAATCTTAATGTTCATTGGGTTTTTGTTTGTTGCTGCAAAGGCAAGCGCAAACATTAAACAGGAGAGGAGTGTAGTGGAAATTTTCTTGTTCATAGTTGGATTTTATAACGCTGTCAAAAATATTCTAATTCCTTAAACGGCTAATATCTCTCCAATGGCTGTGCCGTTAAAATATCTTAACTGTTTTTATAGTTGTGTGTTGAGGGTTGCAGGTTGCGGGCTGATGAGAAAATTACGATTTTTTAACTCGCATCACTCCACGTAAACTACCATCCCTTTCAAATACAATCCTTCGGGATTAAATATGCTCACCGGATGGTCTGCCGGTTGCGAAACATGATGAAGCACTTTAATGTTCCTGCGAGAATCAATAGCTGCAGAAGTAACTGCACCGGTAAACATTTCACGGTCTACCACCTGAGAGCAGGAGAAGGTGAATACAATTCCTCCCTTCTTAATTTTCTTAAACGCTGCATGGTTCAATCTTGTGTAAGCCTGAATAGCATGATGGCGGGCAGATTGTCCTTTAGCAAAAGCAGGCGGGTCAAGCACAATTACATCGTACTCTTCGTCAGATGCTTTCATAAAATCGAAAACATCAGAAGCATAAGATTGATGCGCACCGGTAGCTGAATTCAGCTTTACGTTTTCGTTTGTCAAATCAATTGCTTTGGCAGAACTATCAACAGAATGAACAAGATTTGCGCCTGCGGCAAGTGCATAAACAGAAAAGCCACCGGAGTAACAAAATGTGTTCAGCACCTTTTTGTCCTTCACATAATTAGAAAGCAGTTGACGGTTGTCGCGCTGGTCAATAAAGAAACCGGTTTTCTGTCCCTGTTCCCAATCAATAGCAAACCGGTGATTGTTTTCAAGAATGGTTTTTTCGGTTGGCTTGCCATAAAGGTAGCCATCGGTGTATTGAGGATTCTGCGTTTCGGTTTCAGCTTTATGATGAAGCGTGTTTGCGCTCTTGTCATACACCGCTTTTAATCGTTCACCATAACCCTGCTTCAAAATTTCCACAAATTTTTCCTTCTCGGCATTCATGGCTTTTGAATGACATTGTATAACAGCAGTTCCGTTATACCAGTCAATTACTAAACCGGGTATGCCGTCACCTTCGGCATTTACCAACCGGTAAGCGTTGGTTGTTTTGTTTTCGGTTAAGCCAATATTTCTGCGAAGCATAAAAGCATTTTGCAGTTTCTTCTTCCATAAATCATCTAAGGAAGAAATCTTGTCAAACGAAAAAATGCGAACGCTCACACTACCGGTTCCAAAATGACCGATACCTAAATACTCACCGCCTTCCGAAAATACTTCCACCACATCGCCTTGGTCAGGGTTGCCTTCTTTTTGTTTTACCGCACCCGAAAACACCCAAGGGTGAAAACGCTTAACGGCTTGTGTTTTATTGTTGTGAAGAATGATGGCAGGATATTTTTGTTCCATGTTATCGTTTTAAAATTCGTAGTTCTTTTGGAAAATAATTATTGATTCTTCCTTCCATTGCCTTTATCCAACCTAGGTTTTGATTTTGATATTTCACCAAACACCAGCCGCGATGTTCGGTTTTTATTTTCGGAGTTTCACATCGCAGATAAATAATGGCATCGTCATAGTTCAATTCAACCGAAGGCAAATCCTGTTTTATGTAATTGCTCAGAGCCAAATCGTGCGAAGGCAGAAAGTCTTTTCCCTTTGTAGCCTGCCTGCCGGACAGGCAGGTTCCCATAAATATACCTGCATGACGTATATAGAATTGGCTTTCAAGAAAAAGAAAATCAGAATAAATACTTTGAGGAATAGCGAAGAGCATATCGTTTTTCGTGTGCTCGTGAAACTTTTCTGCTTCCCTTAAAAACTGATTATGAATTGTCGACTGCTTATTCTGATTTCTAATTTCTGATTTCTGATTTCCAAACTCTCCTTCTTTCTTTACTACTGAGATATAAAATCCTTCACCTTTAATTTTATACGGATAGAACTGGTACCCGTATTTAGTTTTTACTTGTCCAAAATCTTGGATTTCTAATTCAGCATTCAGCATTCCCAATTCAGCAATCTGCTTGTCATTCTCCGCTTCCTCAAAAGTACAAGTAGAATAAATAATAAACCCTCCATGCTTTAAACACGCAACAGCATGTTTCAAAATTTCTTTCTGACGAATTGAACACAACTCCACATTCTTCTCGCTCCATTCATCAATAGCATCTTTATCTTTTCTGAATAATCCTTCACCGCTGCATGGGGCATCAATCAAAATGATGTCAAAGAAATCTTCCAGCGCAGAAAAATCTTCCGGTTTGTTTTGAGTTACAATGCAATTAGCCGTTCCCCACTTTACAATATTTTGCTGTAGAGTTTTGTTCCGATTCGGAATTATTTCATTGCTCACCAATAAACTCTCCTCATTCATCAACGAAAGCAAATGCGATGATTTCCCTCCCGGTGCAGCACACATGTCCAGCACCCGCACTGCTTCGTTTTTAGGATTGATTTGTTTCCATGCCTGTTCAATAAACATAGAACTGGCTTCCTGCACATAATAAGTTCCTGCATGAAACAATGGGTCAAACGTAAACGAAGGGCGCTCTTTTAAATACCTGCCGTTTTCGCACCACGGAATTTTTTCTTCGGTGTTCAAAGACTCGTTGGTCAGGCGACCAACGAGTGCGCTGCTGTTGTTGGTCGCCTGACCAACAACATATTTAAACGGATTCAATCGGATAGAAGTAGGAGAGGACTCATCCAAACTTTGAATGAAGGCATCATACTCATCGCCCAGAATGTTTTTCATTCTGTTCAAAAACGCTTCAGGATATATAGTCAGTTCACTCACTCTTCAATGGTAGTTAATTCTTCTTCCGCAACAATTTTATTTTCTCTGCGCTGATAAATATAATTCAGCAACACTCCTCCAATCACTAAAGCAATTCCCCAAAGTGTCAATCCTTCATAATGTTCTCCGAAGAAAATAAAGCCAGCGCCAAGCGCGTAAATAATGCCGAGGTAATTGAAGATAGTAACGTTCGCAATTTTTTCTTGCTGCAAGGCTTTGGTTAATTGCACTTGCCCAATTTGTGTGAAAACGCCAATCATAACCATGTAAAATAATTCAAGCAGGGTTGGTGTCTGCCAATTAAAAATGGTAAACAGGAATCCGACAATAGTTCCTATCAACTGAAAATGAAGAACCACCACCATAGTGTGTTCTTTCTCTTTTAAACTGCGCACCATGTTGTAAGCAAAGCCCGATGAAAGCGCAGAAATAATTCCAACACCAAGCATGGTTAATGAAATACGACTATCGAAACCTTTAATAACCAAGACCCCGGTAAAAGAGATGATGAAGAAAATCCATTGAAGCGGTTTTACTTTTTCTTTTAGTAGAAAGATGGCAATAATGGTAGTGAAAATAGGAGAGAGGTATTGAATAGTAACAGCCGTGCCAAGCGGAATATGGTGAAGTGTAACAAAGAAGGTATACACAGCAATAGTTCCGAAAATACCACGCGCTAACAGCAACGAACGGTTGCTTCCTTTCCAATCTGCTTTTTCTTTAAATATAATTTGAAAGCAAAGCAGCATAGAAACAAAGCACCGGAAGAAAACAATTTCCATAGGCGGAAGATTGCTTACTTTTTTAATCAGCACATTCATTACCGCAAAACTGAGTGTGCTTAATAACATGTGCCGGATGCCCGGTGTAAAAGGAAGTGAAATGTTTTTCAAAACGTGCGCGAAGATGAGAAACCTACAATGGTTTAAAAACTAATTTCAGCACTTCGCCTCTTCGTTTATATTCGTTTAAAAAACAGGATGGCAGACCTAAATAAATTCACAGAAACTATTTCCGCAGGCTACGATTGCAAAGGCGACTTCATTATACTCGGTGCCGCCATTCTAAACGGTGAGGCTGTTCCCGGTTTGCAGGTTAAAGCTCCGCTAAAAACATTTAATCGCCATGGTTTAATTGCAGGTGCCACCGGTACCGGTAAAACAAAAACGCTTCAAGTAATTGCCGAACAACTATCATCAAAAGGTGTTCCTGTTTTGATGATGGATATTAAAGGCGATTTATCGGGCATTGCTGCAGCCGGAATTACAAATCCTAAAATTGAAGAACGTCATCAGAAAATAGGAGCCGCCTGGACAGCGCAGGGAAATCCCGTTGAGTTTCTTTCACTCTCTAAAGAAAACGGAGTGCGTATGCGCGCTACTGTTTCTGAATTTGGTCCTGTTTTGTTTTCAAAAATACTTGGACTAAACGATGTGCAAACCGGAGTGGTAACTATCGTATTCAAGTATTGCGATGACAAACAAATGCCTTTGCTCGATTTGAAAGATTTTAAGAAAGTGCTGAACTATTTGACCAACGAAGGCAAAAAGGAAATAGAAGAGAACTACGGTAAAATTTCTACTTCCACTGTTTCCACAATTCTTCGCGGCATTATTGAATTAGAACAACAAGGGGCTGAAATATTTTTTGGAGAAAAGAGTTTTGAAGTAGAAGATTTAATACGGATAGACGAAAATGGCAAAGGCATTCTCTCTATTCTCCGCTTAACCGATATTCAGGACAAGCCCAAACTCTTCAGCACCTTTATGCTGAGTCTGCTGGCAGAAATTTATGCTCGCTTTCCCGAAGAAGGTGATACCGGTGCACCTAAACTGATAATTGTAATTGACGAAGCGCATTTAATTTTTGAAGAAGCAAGTAAAGCCCTGCTCGACCAGATTGAAACCATCATTAAATTGATTCGCTCCAAAGGAGTTGGTATTTTCTTCTGCACACAAAACCCAACCGATGTGCCTGATGGTGTATTGGCGCAATTGGGTATGAAAATACAACACGCCCTTCGAGCCTTTACCGCCAAAGACAGAAAGCAAATAAAACTGACAGCCGAAAACTATCCGCTTACAGACTTTTACGATACTGAAAATCTGCTCACCTCGCTGGGTATGGGCGAAGCCTTAGTAACTGTACTGAGCGAAAAAGGAAATCCAACTCCTTTAGCTGCTACACTTTTGCAGGCACCGCGTTCGCGTATGGATGTTTTAACTCCGCAAGAGATTGAAGCTATCAACACAAAATCTGCCTTAGTAAAAAAGTATAATGAAGTAATAGATCGCGATAGTGCGTTTGAAATTCTAACCGGCAAACTGAAAAGCGCAGTTCCCGAAACATCTATAAATACAAGTTCTCAAACAGTTGAGCCACCGGTAAACAACGAACCAGGTATGCTCGAAAAAGGAGTTGGAGCAGTGGGCGACTTTGCAAAAAGCAGTGCCGGCAAATTAATTATCCGCGAAGTTACGAGAGGATTACTTGGAGTGCTTGGTTTAGGAGGAAGAAGGAGATAAGTCAAGGAGCGTCATTGCGAGCCTGCCTGTCGGCAGACAGGTCTCTGCGAAGCAATCCCTTTATTCAAAAGTGTAAGTCTTCTTATTACACCAAACCTTTGTTTGATATGGTTGAATAGAATAGGTAACTGATTCGTTGTATAAATAATACTTCTTTACAATCTGGTCGCTCACCTGCATTTGCTCACCAAAATAAAATGCTTTCAATCTTCCGTCTAAATCCTGATAAACCACAATGTCATTATCCACTTCATAGGTTAATGGAATGTAACGCTCCAGCCAATATTTCTTTCCCCTGTACCAGCACCAGAAATTCTTTCCTCTGTCTGTATAAACAAGCATATTCTCCTTTATAGTCATATCAAGCGGGCGGTCGTTCATCAACACAGTTTCTTCCCCTTTGTAAAACACTACCAGATTCTTCAACTGCGAAATGTAAGCTCCGAAACCTTCACCGGTCCAGTATTCATAAGGCACCACCACATTGGTTTCATAAACCTGCCCGTTCTGAAAATATTTCAAGTTGCCATACCAGTCAGTATACATCAGCATATCGCGGTTGAGTAGAAAATTATTCGGCTCGTATGTTTCAAGTGTTTGAATTTGCCCGTGATAAAAAACCTTGAACGTATTGTTGCGGTCTACATAGGCAAACATGTTGTCACTTATCTTGGCACGTTGTATCTCTACGCGTTCCAGCAACTGCGTTTTGCCATCGTAAAAAATGTTTAGCTCGTTCAGCACATTCGTCCATACAATCAAGCTGTCGCTGTAATAAAGTGAATCTTCACCCGGACGAAAAAATGTTTCCAATGCTTTAAACTCATTCTCATACAAAACTTTTATCAGGTTGAAGTTGTTGTATAGCATCCAGTTATCAGTCACATAATAATCTGGGTTATTATCATTCACCGGATAGGTTTTGCCTTTATAATAAACCTTCAAACGATTATTCTGCCCTAAATACGCCATAATGCCGCTGCGTCCAATCTTGAATGAGCGTAAAGGAAGATTCTCGATATATTTCGACTCACCAGCATCGAACACATACACAAAGTTGTTTATGTCCTGAAAGGTAGTGAGGCATTGCGAAAACGAAGGAGCGGAAGTAAGAAGAGCAGCAAACAAAAATATAATCCGCATCTGAGGTTTAAACTTAAAGTCAAATTTGCTGCCAATAATCGGTAAAACAAAGTTGATAGAAATTTTGACATTAATATTTTTCATCATTTACCGGTAAAACCTACAACCATATTTCTCGTATAAGCAACCAATTATGAAGCAACGGGTCTTATCTTTCTGTATCCTGATACAAAGTTTCGTTTCCTATTCTCAAAACAATTACGCGTGGGAAAAAGTATACAGCGATGAAACCGTTTCAGTAGAAGTATCCTTCCAAATATCAGCCAGTGGCTGTAATACCAGAAACAGATTTAGCTACAGAATCTCAGGTTCGTTATATAAGGAATCACATTACGTAAACTGGAAAATGGTTTATAAAGATTGCACCGGCCAACCGGTGTATTTACTTAATTCATTAAGCGTTGGACCCGATGCTGAACTAAACAAGCCAATCGAATCGCCCGATTATTCTTTCAGCGGAACATGGATGGCTGACAAATACAGAATTTATAAACCGAATTTATCAACTGCACCATTCATTAATTCTTCTCCGCAACCCGTTCCATCCGATTGGGGAATTGGTTTAGCCTATGTGCAAATTAGCGGACGCAACCGTGCCTGTACCGGTGAAAGTGTTTATCTCACTTCGCTCGTAATAGATGCTATTTCAAAACTTTCTTATCAATGGCAAATCAGCTCCGATGGTAAAGGCTGGACAAAGCTCGAAGGCAAAGCATCTTCAGATTGCAGAACATCAGAGTTAAACACTACTACCCATTTTCGTTTAATAGCTACAGATGAGCAAACCGGCATTGCACAAACTTCAAACGAATTAACTGTAGCAGTGGCTGATGCAGTGATAAATATCACCGGAACTTCACCTGTTTGCAAAGGTGGCAGTGTCGAACTAACCGCTTTAAGTAATGAAGGTGTTACCGGTGCAGGTTATAGTTGGCAGCAAAGCGATGATAACAATACATGGAGCGATGCATTGCCCGCATCTTCTCCAACATTCAAATCGGCTACATTAAACAATGCCAGCTATTTTCGTTGCATCTACAAACCCGGTTCAGGTTTTTGTAAAGAAACTACATCCGAAGTATTTGCCGTTACACTCGCTGAACCACCGACTGTTACTGCATCTGCAACCAGCACCATTTGTAAAGGCGGAACAGCAGAAATATCTGCTCTAGTTTCTGGCGGAAAAGCGAAAGGGACTTTTCAATGGCAATCGGCAGATGAAAAGGGAGAATGGAAAAACAGCAGCGGACAAACTGCAGCAAACTATACCACACTGCCTTTATTATCCAATACAGATTTCCGCACTTTGTTTACTCCTGCTATAACCGGTTGCGCACCGGTAGCTTCAAACATAGTTTCTGTAAAAATTACAGATGCTCCTAAAATTACTGCCAAAGGTAACGCAACTATTATCAACGAACGAGTAGTAGCCTTACGCGCAAAAGGCGAATGGAATCAACCGGCAAGCTATCAATGGCAACAAAGCATAACCGGCACCAAATGGCTCGATATGCCGGCCGATACTTTCGCTGCAGCACACCCTAAAGTAACCAGCACAACCTACTTCCGTTGCCTTTACAAATCACCGGTAAGCGGGTGCGAAGGAATTTCGAATACCATTACGGTTGAAATGCCAATGAAGCAACAACCGCTCTCGGCATATTCCGATGTAAAGCACTGGGACCCTCGCTCGCATAACCCGAAGAAGTTGCTGCATCTTGGAGTTGATGCAGGGCTTGCATTTAATTATCAGCCTCTGCGTGTTGCCTACCAGCAGTTTCCTGATTCGGCTGTAACAGTTAATGCCAAAGCACTTGGTTTACATGCGGGCTTTGTCTTTCATCCGGTATTTAAAAATTACTTCAGTTTAGGCTTCATTCTTAGTGGCGATGTTGGTTCTACTCCCATGTTATTTAAAGGCGGTAAATCGTCTAAGAACAGTGTTTCCATAAAAGAAACGTATCTCTTTACTAAGTTCAATGCAGGAACAGAAGTTGCTTTTGGTTTTCGTGCGCTTAAGTTCATGGTAAAATATAATATGAGCATGCAAACTAACCGGTTTAACAGGAGCGAACAGCAGGAGGGAAGCGACTATAAAAACTATTCTGCCAACTATGGCTTGCGGAAAGAAACTATCGGAATGGGTTTTCGCGTAGGTACTTACTCTGCAATAAAAAGCGACCGCGAACCTTTTTGTGCCGATGCTATGCTAACGCTCAGTAACGACTATCGTTTTGATTACGGAAAACCGTGGGGTTATAAAAGTCTTTCGGGCTGGCAACTGGGTTTCGAAACCGGTTTTTGGTTCCAAAGTTATTTCCGCATGGCATTCGGAATGTCGTTCTACGATGGAGCACCCGCTTATCTCTATCCTAATAACAAAAAGCAACCCTCACTGTATCTCACTCTTGCTTATTCACGAGATTGGTTCAGATAGGTGGGTATAATTACTAACCTTATGCCTTTGCTGGCGCATCCCAAAAAGCCGCCCAGACTCTCACTCCCCTTAGCTCGGTATTAGTATTATAGAAATCTACGAAAATTGGTATTTTTTTGCAATTTTTGTTCTAAATGTTGATTCTTAAGCCTTTTTTGTTAAATTTTTGAAGATAAATCAGATTAAAAGCAATTGGTTTAGTATTCAAATTAACTATTCACTTATTGCTGCTTATTGATGGCTTATTGCTACTTATTAATGGCATATTAATACTTATTGATGGCTTATTAATGCTTATTATTGGCTTATTAATGCTTATCAATAGATTATTAAAACCTATTGATAGCCAATGCTTAACGGTAAATTTATTATTCTGATTAATAAATACCTTAAGCAAGTGTTTAAAGTTGGCAACTAAGCATTTTCGGTCTTTTGTAATAGTATTGTAGCATGAAGAATCTTATTAGTTTCTTTATTCTTTTAACCATCCGGGTTTTTTCGAAAGTGTTTTACCGCTTTCGTATTGGCTGGCCTAAAGAACCCATTCGTTGGAATGAAATTAAACTCATCATCTTTCTCAATCACACATCTTTATTCGAACCAATCTTCCTTGGTTTCCTGCCGGTTAGCTTTTTGTGGAGGCTTTCAAAACATCTGGCAGCACCGGGTGCAGATAAAACATTGAACCGCCCCATTGTTGGAACGCTTTACAAACTTATGAGTCCCGGTATTACTTCTATTACCCGTAAGCGCGATGAAAGCTGGGATGAGTTTATGTATTCTCTTTCGGATGATTCCGTTGTTGTAATTGCACCCGAAGGGCGAATGATGCGCAAGAACGGACTTGATTTGCATGGCAACAAAATGACCGTAAAGGCAGGTGTGGTAGATATTCTTTCCGGTTTAAATAAAGGGCAAATGGTAATTGCTTACAGTGGTGGATTGCACCATGTGCAAATACCCGGTGAAGGTTTGCCTAAGCTTTTCAAAACCTTGAAATTAAATTTGGAGACCTTCGAAATAGCGGACTACAAGGAAAGTTTCGGTAAATCGGTGAACAGCAACGAATGGAAAAAGTTAGTGTTAGAAGACCTGCAACACCGGTTGGAAACAAAGGTGCAGGTTTGACGGAAGGCTTATTTTTTATCAAACAAATCAGAAAGTTCTATTCCCAATGCTTTCGTTATCTCGTAAATCTCCGTCATGTATGGGTCAGATTCTCCTAATTCAATTCCTGAAATATAAGTAGGAGTTAAACCGGTAAGCACAGCTAATTGGTCTACGCTCATTCCTTTTTTCTCCCGCACTTTTCTTATTCGCTTTCCGGCAGTAATAATATCGTCCTTCTCCGGACCGGTTATATCTTTTCCGGCTTTTTTCTCTACTCGTCTTTTGGCATATAACTCCCCAATATATTTAAGTATTTGCTCCTGTTCTTCTTTCATTCTGATTTGATTTTAAAACTAAGGTAGCAAACATTCAAATTATTTGTGTAGAAATAAGGCAAAGATTTTATTATTGCTAGGCACACAAACCGGTATAGCTATGACAAACTCAAAATTAATTTTCATCGTTTCTGCTTTCCTGTTTCTGCTGATTGGCGGTTGCAATAAGAACACTATAACACCCGGAACAAAAGTAAGAACCCATACCGTTACCATCAATTGGTTTCGCGATTCAACCACTACCAATCCCACTTCATTTGTTGATTTGTATAACGGCAAGGCACATAATATTGCAAACGCTGCAGCCAAAGCTGACAGCATAGATTTATTCATTCATGATAATTCGGCTCTGCCGGTGTCAGGTAATGCACTCACCGTGGTAAACATGGTTTTCTTTGGCACCAATAATTATCCGGCTTACACTCAATTCAACAATGTGGTTGGCGTAATTCCTTTTTCTAATTACAATGCTTCACTGGTTTCAGAAATTTCTCTTCTGCCTTCAGCTTTTACCAATATTACCTATAATGCGGATATCGCTTCCTTGTTCAGTAGTTTATCGCTCAACGGTGGTTATACAGATATTAGTATTGTCGCATCAGATTTAACTTCGACAAAATATTATCAGTTTAAATGCGCCAAGACCGGTAAGCGTGGTTTCTTCCACGTTGTATCTTCTAATTACTTACCAGGTGGCACTATGACCATTGAAATTAAAGTGGAAGAGTAAAACGCTCTAAACAATCACACCATCTTTCATCTGTACCTTCCGGTCAGCCATGTCGGCTAATTCTTCGTTGTGGGTAACAATGATGAAAGTCTGATTCAGCTTATCACGCAATTCGAAAAATAGCTTGTGTAAGTCGCGCGCATTGTTGGTGTCAAGATTACCCGATGGCTCATCAGCCATTATCAAAGCAGGATTATTTATTAAGGCTCTTGCCACAGCAACCCGCTGCTGTTCTCCACCGGATAGTTCCGTTGGTTTATGATTAGCACGGTGGGTAAGATTGAGCAACGCTAATAATTCCATGGCTCTTGCTTCGCTTTCTTTTTTCGATTTGTTTCCGATAAAAGCAGGAATGCAAATATTTTCCACCGCAGTAAACTCCGGTAATAAATGATGGAACTGAAAAATAAAGCCGATTGATTTATTGCGGAAAGCAGAAAGTGATTTCTCGTTCTGTTTGAAAACTTCTTTCCCTTCAATCTTCACAATACCTGCATCCGGTTTATCCAACGTTCCTATGATATGCAACAACGTTGATTTACCTGCACCCGAGGGACCGACCAACGAAACAATTTCACCTTTCTTCACTTGCAGCGAAACACCTTTCAATACATTAAGCGGACCGTATTTCTTTTGAATGTTGGTGGCTTCTAAAATCATGGTGCGAATATGAATTATCATTCTCACATTCTCATATCCTCATATTCTCAAATTTGCAGTTGCCTATTAACTGCATTAAATTATTTTCGTCCGCGTTGTTTTTAATTATCCATAATCAACAATCAATAAAAATGAACTTACACGAATACCAGGCGAAAGAATTAATGAAGAAAAGCGGTGCATCTATTCAGGAAGGAATTGTTGCCGAAACACCCGAGCAGGCTGTTGCTGCCGCGCAGAAGATGAAAGAACTTTACAAAAGCGACTGGGTGGTTGTGAAAAGCCAGATACATGCGGGTGGTCGCGGTAAGGGAAAGATTGTAGGAACAGAGCAGAACGGTGTTGCTCTTGCAAAAAATCATGATGCTGTAAAGGCAATTGCCACAAATATTTTAGGCGGAACTCTTGTTACCAAACAAACCGGTGCTGCAGGAAGAGTAGTAAACAAAATTTTAGTAGCACAGGATGTTTACTACCCCGGTGAATCGCCAACCAAAGAGTTTTATTTTTCTATTCTGCTTGACCGCGCTAAAGGTCAGAATGTAATCATCTATTCAACCGAAGGGGGAATGGATATTGAAGAAGTAGCAGAGCACACACCGGATAAGGTTTTGAAAGAATGGATTGACCCGAAAGTTGGCTTGCAGGATTTCCAATGCCGCAAGATTGCTTTCAATCTTGGTTTGGGCGGAAACGCTAATAAGGAAATGATAAAATTTGCCAAGGCGGTTTACAACACCTACATCAATACCGATGCGGCAATGTTGGAAATTAATCCTTGCTTAAAAACTTCTGATAACAAGATAATTGCAGTTGACGGAAAACTTTCTTTAGACGACAACGCGCTTTACCGTCACAAAGATTTAGAAGCATTGCGCGATTTGAATGAAGAAGACCCAACAGAAGTTGAAGCGAGCAATGCAGAGTTGAACTACGTAAAGCTTGACGGAAATGTAGGTTGCATGGTAAACGGTGCCGGTCTTGCTATGGCAACTATGGACATTATTAAACTGAGCGGTGGTGACCCTGCTAACTTCTTAGACGTAGGCGGAACTGCCAACGCAGAGCGCGTGGAAAAAGCTTTCCGTATTATTCTAAAAGACCCGCATGTAAAAGCAATTCTCGTAAATATCTTCGGTGGTATTGTTCGTTGCGACAGAGTAGCGCAGGGTATTGTAGATGCTTACAAATCTATTGGTGATATTCCGGTGCCTATTATCGTTCGCTTACAAGGAACCAACGCAGTAGAAGCAAAGAAACTGATTGATGAATCGGGCTTGAAGGTTCGTTCCGCCATTCAGTTGAAAGAAGCGGCTGAAGAGGTGAAGAAGGCTTTGGCGTAATCTGCAAAGTGAAACTTTCACTTTATCCATACCAATTACAATTCAAATATCCTTTTCGTATTGCGCATGGTGTGCGAACGCACACCGATGTAGTTTATGTAAAGCTGGAACATGAAGGCTTTACTGGTTGGGGTGAAGCAACGCTTCCTCCGTATTTACCGGAGACTCAAAAGTCTGTTTCAGAGTTTCTTCTCTCATTCAGCAAAAATATTTCTTCCAATTCTATTAATGACTGGTTCGCAAAGCTGCAACCGGTGCAATCAAACATGAGTGCTAAGGCCGCACTGGATATGGCGTTGTGGAATCTGAAGTCGCAACTTGAAAACAAAACGTTAGGAGAGTTGCTGGGCATTGATGAGGAACGAGAATTTCCGTTAGGAACTTATACAATCGGAGTTTCATCGCTCGATGAAATGAAAACCAAAGTGGAAGAAGCAATAAGTGCTGGCTTTGAAATTTTTAAGATTAAGCTGAACGGAGAGAATGATGAAGAAATGATTCGCAATTTCAGGAGTTTATCGGATAAAAAGTTTGCAGTAGATGTAAACCAGGGTTGGGGCGATTGGGAAGAAGCCTGCATTAAAATTAAATGGCTGGCAGATGAACAATGTCTGTTGGTGGAACAACCACTTTCAAAAGAAAGGAATAATGAAATGGGTTTGATAAGAGGCAAAGGTCCATTGACGATGTATGCTGATGAAAGCTGCCAACGTTTAAGCGACATTGAAAAACTTAAAGGTTGTTTCGATGGCATCAACATTAAACTGATGAAGTGCGGTGGAATTACAGAAGCGTATCAAATGATTTTAAAAGCGCGTGAACTGGATATGAAAGTATTGATTGGTTGTATGAGTGAATCATCTGTTGGCTGCACAACTGCTGCACATCTAGCGCCACTTGCTGATTATACAGATTTAGACGGACCTTACCTGATATGGAACGACCCTTTCACCGGTATGAAAATAAAGGAAGGGAGAATTAAATTGAACTCTTTGAAAGAACTAAGCGGTAATCTTCTTAATCAATCCCTGTAACACTGTCCCGGGGCCAACTTCAATAAACTCGGCAGCACCGTCTGCCACCATTTGCTTTACTGACTGTGTCCACCGCACCGGGGAGGTTAGCTGCGCGATTAAATTCTGCTTTATCGAATCCGGTTCTGTTTCTGCTTTGGCAGATACATTCTGATACACCGCGCATACCGGTACACTGAAATGTGTTTGATGAATAGCCTCTGCTAATTCTTTCCGTGCCGGTTCCATTAATGGCGAGTGGAAAGCACCACCCACCGGCAGTTTAATAGATCTGCGCACACCGGCTTCTTTTAATTTCTCTATGGCAATATCAATTCCGCGTAAGGTTCCCGAAATCACTAATTGACCCGGTGCATTGTAATTTGCGGCTACTACTGTTTCATCATTTATCTCCGCACAAATATTTTCTACCTGCTCTTCGCTTGCATAGCCAACAACAGCAGCCATTGTAGAAGGAACTAATTCACACGCCTTTTGCATAGCCAAGGCACGAACAGAAACTAATCGTAGAGCGTCTTCAAACAACAGTGTTTTATTGGCTACTAATGCCGATATTTCACCGAGTGAGTGACCGGCAACCATATCCGGTTTAAAGTTTTCGATGAGGGCAGCAGAAATAACAGAATGTAAGAACACAGCCGGTTGAGTAACCTTGGTTTGTTTCAGTTCTTCATCAGTTCCTTCGAACAGTATTTTCGAAATGCTGAAACCGAGAATTTCATCAGCATGGTTAAACATTTGTCTCGCAAGGTCTGATTGCTCAAACAAATCCTTTCCCATTCCTGTGTATTGGGAACCTTGCCCAGGGAAGATGTATGCAATCATTGAATATTTAAGATTGAATATTGAATATTGAAAAATTGGGTTGGCATTAAATATTGATTCTTCAATTTTAAATTTTAAATCAACTCAGCTTTGCTGATATAAGATTAATAAACTCACTCCTCGTTGATTGTTTTTCAAACTCACCGGTAAAGGCAGAAGTGGTAGTCACCGAATTTTGCTTGCTAACTCCACGCATCATCATGCACAAATGTTTCGCTTCAATAACAACAGCAACTCCTAACGGGTTCAAAGCTTCTTGCAGCGCATTGCGAATCTGAATAGTCAAACGCTCCTGCACTTGCAATCTGCGCGAATAAACATCTACTACACGCGCAAGTTTACTCAAGCCAACAATTTTTCCGTTGGGGATGTAAGCAATGTGAGCGCGACCAAAAAAAGGAAGCATGTGATGTTCGCACAGCGAAAACAACTCAATATCTTTTACAATCACCATTTGGTTATGGTTCTCGTCAAACAAAGCACCGCGCAAAATTTCAAGCGCGTCCATTTCGTAACCTTGTGTAAGAAAGTGCATGGCTTTGGCAGCACGTTCAGGCGTTTTCTCTAAACCGTTTCTTGTTACATCCTCACCCAGAGCTTTCAATATTTCGCTGTAATTATTCTTTACAAGCTCAATTGAAGCCGGGTCAAACTGTTCTATCTTCTGATATTTTTTCATTTGTTGAATTTAGAAAGTAGAAACACTTTTTATTTCTATTTGTTCAAACGTGGTAGGTTTTGATAACCTGCCATGTTTAATTATTCGCCAAAATACTCTACATAAATATTTTCCGTTTCCACCAACTTAATACAATATAATTGGCAACCTGTAATGTGCGGTGTAAGCCATTTCCATATCTGTATTACTACATTCTCTGTGCTTGGCAATATACCTTTCAATTCTGGCACATCCATATTGAAATTCTTGTGGTCTAACCGGTCAACTATTTCGCGCTTCATTATCCGCGCAAGGTCGTGGGCATTCATAATAAAACCGGTGTCAGGATTTGGTGTCCCCTTTACTGTAACAAACACATCAAAGTTATGCCCGTGCCAATTTTTATTCGCGCACTTGCCAAATACTGCATCGTTCTGTTCTTCCGTCCAATCAGGATTGAAGAGGCGATGCGCTCCGTTGAAATGTTCTCTTCGTGTTAAATATACCATACGTATAAGTTCAAAGATAAAAGCTCAAAGTTGTTCTCTCTTTGATTTTTGAACTTTGAGCTTTGATTTTATTCTTAATATTTTTCAAGAATCATTGCATGTCCATGCGCGCCTGCTGCACAAGCCGATAGCAACGCATACTTTCCATTCTCTTTTGCTAATCTGTTTGCCGCAGTGGTAACTAAACGCGCACCGGTGGCACCAAACGGGTGACCGAGCGATAAACTTCCACCCCACAAATTCAATTTCTCCATAGGCACTACGCCTACGGCTTTATCTCTTCCTAATTTGTTCTTTGCAAAATCATCGCTTGCCATGCACTTCAGGTTTGCCATTATCTGACCGGCAAATGCTTCGTGAAATTCAAATACATCAATATCGCTGATGTTGATTCCTGTTTTAGCCAACAACTTGCTCATAGCATAAGTTGGCCCCAACAAAAGTTCTTCTTTCAAATCGCAACCGCTGAATGCGTATGAATGCAAATACGCCTTAGGTGTTAATCCCAGTTCTTTTGCTTTATCCTCTGTCATCAGCAACACTACTGCTGCGCCATCGGTTAAGAACGATGCGTTAGCCGCTGTGATTGTTCCGCCTTCTTTTACGAATGCCGGTTTCAGTTTCGAAATCTTTTCCATCGTGGTATCGGCACGGAAACCGTTGTCTTTGCTGATGCGCTTGAACTTGGGTGCCGCTTCCACCGGTGCAATTTCATATGCAAGGATTCCTTCGGCATCTGCCTTAGCGGCTAACTGATGCGAGCGCACCGCAAACTCATCCTGCTCCTGACGTGTTACGCCATAACGCGCGGCAAGAATATCGCAATCGAGCCCCATTGTTTTACCGGTGAGGAACTCGGCAATAGCCGGTGCCTCGGGTTTAAAATCAACCGGACGAAGCGTTGAAACAAATTTAAGTGAATCGGCAAGACCTTTCAACTTCTGCGCCTTAAACAATTTCTTGCGCATAGGTTTGTTGAACAATATCGGAGCATCGCTCGCGCAATCGGTGCCACCGGCAATCACCACATCGGCATCGCCATTTTGCAGCACGTGCATTGCGGTAACAATTGCCTGATTGGCACTGATACAAGCCATAGTCACGGTATGACAAGGCGCGGTGTTGGGTATGCCCGCAGTCAATGCCGCTTCGCGTGCCACGTTGCTGGTTTTTACATTGGTAATAACGGTGCCCAATACCACATAGCCCACTTCCTTAGGGTCAATGCCGGTTTTGTTCAGTAAGCCGCGGATAGCAAAAAGCCCCAGCTGGTAACTCATCAAATCCATATAACCGGTGCCTGAGCGCAGAAAGGGTGTGCGCGCTCCGTCTATTACTACTATTCGTTTGCTCATGTTTGTTTTTTTTGAAGGCGTGAAGATAGAAAAGTTAACGGATGGAGATTGATGGGTCACTGTTTCCAAATAACAAAAGTGTTACAGCAATCCTATCCTATATATATTGCATTTAATAGTCCAAATTGCTTTTATCAAAATTTTGGTTTCGGCCTTTTACCTTCTTTCCCTTTATTTGCGTCCCGATTTAATAATCAAAGTAAGAATATGAACTACGACTTAATAGTAATAGGCAGCGGACCCGGTGGCTATGTAGCTGCTATCCGAGCATCGCAACTCGGCTTAAAAACGGCTGTGGTGGAAAAGGAAAACCTTGGCGGTATTTGTTTGAACTGGGGTTGTATTCCTACCAAAGCATTGCTCAAAAGCGCGCAGGTGTTCGAATACATTAACCATGCAGCCGATTACGGAATTACTGTTGGTGCACCTAAGGCAGATTTTAGTGCGGTAGTAAAGCGCAGCCGTGGAGTAGCTGATGGCATGAGCAAAGGTGTTCAATTTTTAATGAAGAAAAATAAGATTGACGTTATCATCGGAACCGGCAAGCTAAAGAAAAGAGGCAAGGTAGAAGTAACAGATGTCACCGGTAAGAAAACGGAATATACGGCTAAGCATACCATACTCGCCACCGGTGCGCGCAGTAAAGAGTTGCCTAATGTAAAACAGGATGGCAAAAAAATTATCGGCTACCGCGAAGCCATGAATCTTTCAACTCAACCTGAAAGCATGCTGGTAATGGGCAGCGGAGCAATAGGAATTGAGTTTGCCTATTTCTATGCGGCACTCGGCACAAAGGTAACGGTAGTAGAGTTTCTCGACAATATTCTTCCACGTGAAGACAAAGATGTTTCGAAAGAAATGGAGAAGATTTTCAAGAAGAAGGGAATTACAATTCTCACTTCAACTTCGGTGGAAAGTGTAAACACTACCGGTAAGAAATGTGTAGTAAACATAAAATCGAAAGACGGTAAGACTGACAAAATTGAGTGCGATGTGGTGCTGTCTGCGGTAGGTATTTCAACAAATCTTGATGGAATAGGTTTAGAAGAAGTAGGAGTGAAGACAGATAAAGGTTTAGTTATTGTAGATGATTTCTACCAAACAGACGTAGCCGGTGTATACGCTATTGGCGATATTGTAAAAGGCCCCGCTCTTGCGCACGTGGCAAGTGCAGAAGGAATTATCTGCGTAGAAAAAATAACGGGCAAAAATCCCGAACCGATTGATTACGGAAATATTCCAAGTTGCACTTATTCAAATCCTGAAATAGCCAGTGTTGGTTTAACAGAAGAAGAGGCAAAAGCAAAAGGTATTGCCGTTAAGGTGGGTAAGTTTCCATTCAGCGCATCTGGTAAGGCAAGTGCCGGTGGGGTAAAAGATGGATTTGTGAAAGTAATTTTCGATGCCAAGTATGGCGAGTGGCTCGGTTGCCACATGGTTGGTTCAAACGTAACCGAGATGATTGCCGAAGTTGTTGTAGCTCGCAAATTGGAAACTACAGGTCACGAAATTATTAAGAGCATTCACCCTCACCCAACCATGAGCGAAGCTATTATGGAAGCCACTGCAGCAGCTTATGGCGAAGTAATTCACCTATGAAATAAGAAATGCGAAATACGAATAACGAAGTAAAGGCAGTAGGAATAGTTTTGTTTTTCTTGCTTATTGCAGGTTGTAACTCATCCGAAAAGCTTTTATGCAAAACATGGAAGGTAATAGATGTGGAGTTTGATGAAGCGACTGTTAACATCTCAAAAAAAGATAAGCCACTGATGGTTCAGCAGCTGCGCGATAGCTGTCTTTTTATTTTCTATAAAGACCATACCTATTTTTCAAAACTACCTCAGCAAACCGAAACCGGTGTTTGGAATTTCAGCAAGAACCGAGATACCCTTTATACACAAAACAACCATACCGGTGCCGCGGCAAAAATAAATGTGCTCAGCGAAATTGCTTTGGACATAGATGCCTACGTGCGCGATGGCACGCACATGAAATTTGTTTTAGTACCGGTTCAAAAATGATTCTGAATGAAAATTTTATTCCCTGCGCTCCTTCTGTTGTTTGTAGCTTCCTGTTCATCTCCGGTAAAAATGATGTGCAATACATGGAAGGTGGATGATGTTCAGTTTTTAGACAGCCTGAACACCTTTACACCGGCACAAAAGGAAATGCTCACTAAAAGTATAAAGACCACTTTGGTTTTCACTTTTTCTGCCGATAGTTCTTATCAGGTTCGCAGCAGCGGAGAAGTTCACAACAACAAATGGTGGCTGGTAACAACTAAAAACGGAAAACTGTTTTATACCACTACTCCCGAAGGCAAGATAGCGGAAGCAAAGATTCTTGAATTGAAAAAGAATTATCTGCAGTTTGAATCGGCAGGGGAGGAGAATCAGAGTTTCCGATTTACCTGTAGTCCTATTCCAGCGAAGAAGTAATTTCTGCCACTTTAAACTCTCCGCTTATTTCCATAAATAAAAAAAACTTACGGTTAACAAGTTTAGGGGAAACAAAAAACACTTCTAATATCGGTAACGCAGTCCCATCCTGTTGAGGCAACGAAAAAACCCGCGCATATTCCCTTGATTCGATATTTTTATTCCACTTATTAAACACATCGGCAGTTACGGCAAGCACTTTTTTTTCGTAACTGTTCTTGGCATTAAAAACAGAACCGTAACGTGTTTCATCAGGCCCTCTATATGCCAGCAGGGAACCGAGTTTATTGTAATCCTTTTTGCTGCTGGCATCAAATGTTTCATCTAAAACTTTTGAAAGTATAGGAATAACACTTGTATCGGCATGTGGAAGGTTAATATTGTTTACCGGTGAAGTGGAAACAGCTGTAGTATCTGTGGGAACAGATTTATCGTTTTTTTTACACGATTTGCAGGAGGAATAAACAAACAGAAGAGAAGTAACAGCCAATAGAACAATAACTACAGAAACTTTTTTAATCATGCTTCAAACCTAATTATTAAGAAGAAAAGTAAAAATGCTTAGTTGTGAGTAAGCATCTTTGTATCATTGCTGTAATGAAAAAAATATTGCTCTTGCTTTTACCTGTTCTTCTGGCTTCGTGTTCTTTAAAGAACAGAGTAGAACGTTCTAATAAAAAATATTTTGGCCGCGCACCGTATGATGTAGTAATTGTTCCGGGTTATCCTTACTACGATACTACGCCCAGATTTCCTCTGCTGGCTTGCCGAATGTATTGGGTGAAAGAGTTATACGATAAGGGAATTGCTAAGAATATTATCTTTTCCGGTGGGGCAATTCATACACCATATAACGAAGCCAAGGTGATGAAGATAATTTCTGACACGCTTGGTATTCCGCAAAGGCATATTTTTTTAGAAGAGTATGCACCGCATAGCTATCAGAATGTAACGTACGGAAATAAGTTGGCGAAGAAACTTGGCTTCAAGAAAATTGCTGTTGCCACCGACCCCTATCAGTTCTCCTACTTGACCATCTTTCTACCATCAGCACCTGGCGTGGGTATTCTTACTTTTTCTCCAGATTCGGCCGAAGCAAAAAAATATTTTCAGCCGCTTCCGTATTTCAATCCTCGCGATGCGTATGTGAAAGACTTTACTCCGATAGATTAGTTAGAGTAACAATCTGTTAGTCTTTCAATTTTAGAAAGTGAAGTGTGCTTTTGTTTTTGTCATCGGCAGAAATTAAATCCATTTGAATGGAATCGAGATGAATAATTGAAAGAATCTGCTCCGGTCTTTCTTTGTAAGTGGTTGATTTAAGTGTGAGTTTACCTTCTTTCAATGTGTAGAGACCTTCTTCTGTTTTGCCTGCTATAACTGAAGTATAGTTTTCTTTAGTAGCAAATTTCCATTGCCAATCTCCCAACGAATTGCCTTTTAGAACAGTTCCGTTTATCTCTAATGTTTGTAATTGCCAGGTGCCTTCTATCTGTTCGCTTTTGTTATGATTGCATTGAACAAGCAGGAAAATAAACAGTAAAGGAGTTGCAAAATTCTTCTTCAAAAAAAATTATTTGGCAGGAATCATTTCAAAGGTTACAACATTTTCCTTTTTTACTTCTCTGGTTTTACTTGCACTGTTTGAATCTGTATAGTTTTCAATTTGAGATGTAACGTATGATGTCTTGAATACTAATTTGCTTTCCGTAAGCTCAAGAATTTTATACTCTTTTTTATCTCCGTTCGAACTGATAGAAGTTATTTGAGATGAATTCCAATTTAGCTTCCAAGTTCCTTTTAGAACTTCTTCGTTGTTTTGTGTGGTGTAGGTGCCATCAGCATTATAAATAAGCCGAAATGATTTACGCATTTCTTCTATCGTTCTGTCGATTTGTTCTTGCATTTCTACCGGCACTTCGGTTGTATATTTCAAATTTTCAACCATCCATGTTTTGATGAGTAGTTTAGATTTATCAGCGCAGCTTGTAAGCAGCATTACTGAAGCAAGTATTACGAGAACTTTAATAGCGTTTACTATTTTCATTTTTAAATTTTAGAACAGCGAAAATAGAATTATCGCTTATATACTGATGAAAATCACCCTTCTTCTTATCGGTAAAACTTCTTCAACTGAAGTGAAAAGTATTTGTGACGATTACCGCAAGCGCATTAATCATTATATGAAAATGGAGGAAGTAATTATTGACAATTCGAATATTAAGATTCAGGATAATAGTAAAGTAAAGGAGAAAGAAGGCGAATTGATTCTTAAGAAAATTGCTGGTACCGATTTTGTGATTCTGCTTGATGACAAAGGCAAGGAGTTTACTTCTGTTCAGTTTGCGCAGTATCTCGAAAGTATTTTCAATCAGTCGGTGAAGAATGTATTTTTTGTAGTGGGCGGAGCTTATGGTTTCAGCGATGCAGTTTATAAACGCGCGAACGCCAAACTCAGTTTATCAAAGATGACTTTCTCGCATCAAATAATCAGAGTTCTTTTCTCTGAACAACTTTACCGTGCCTTCTCTATTATTCGTAAAGAGCCGTATCATCATGAATAAGTGCTGGCATTAAACAGTAAGTTTTAGCAGGATTTCTTCAGCCGCTCTTCTTCCGGTTTCTGCGCCACCATTCATGTAGCCCTGAAAATCGTAGCTACAATGTTCACCGGCAAAGTGTAAATTATCTACGCTTTCAAATTCTGCTCCTGCAATGGTAGTCCACTGGTTAACTTTATAGCAGGAGTAACTACCCAGCGTGAACTGATAACCGGGCCAATGCATCATGTTCGATTTTCCATTGTATTGTGCCATTACGCCCGGGTAGATATTTTCTAACTGTTGTAAATATTCCTGCGCCTTTAAAGGAACCGGTGTTTGGTGCTGAATTTCCCTTCGTTTCCTCCATTAAAAAAAGTGAAGGTTCCATTTGTTCCATCCTGCATTTGCGAACTATCCCAACCGCACATAAACGCCTGATCGGTAAATGTATCACCTGCATAGCCAAGGTCTCTCCATTTGCGTCCGGTAAAGCCTGCTACTACTTTCGAATTATTTCCATAGCCCAGTTCAGCAATAGATTTCTTTTTTACAGCAGGTAAATCAACATCAATCTGAATATTGCGGAGAATGGTAAACGGAATAGCCAACACCACGTAATCGAAAAATAATTCTTTACCGGTGTTAAAACTAAGTGAATATCCGGTGCCGGTTCTTCGAATGCGCTGGAGTTCATATCCGTAATTTACTTCCGGAACTTCTTGCGCCAGTCTTACAGGAATCTGCTGACTGCCGCCTGCTATTTTATATTGTTCATCGCTTGCTCCGAAAATACCGAAGTCGCCATTGGCATCTTCGCCTACTAAAAAGAGAAAGTTAATACTGCTTTGTTCGCTGGCAGCTAAGCCGTATTCGGTAGTGTAAGCCGAAATAATAAATGATTTAAACCAACCCGTAATATCGCGCGAGTCAAGATAATTGGTAATAGAAAGCATATCAAACGGAGCAGCTTCAACGCTGTTTTGATAGCTGATTAAATCGGGAAGCATATCAATATCAGCTTGTATGGTTGGCATAAAAAGCTGCGCCTGATTTGCTAAATCGGCAAGCGTATGCAATTGGTTGTTGAAGTAACAAGCCGTTTGAAACAAGTCTGTTTCACTTGCGGCTTGTGTATCGAGTAAGGTAAAACCAAACTCTGCAGCAAGGTTTAAAATATCTTCATGGTCACTGTCAATAAATTCACCGCCAAGTTCAGTCACCAAACCATCTGCCACTAAATTGGAAGCAGAAAACATTCTTCCGCCCGCCCGTTGTGAGGCTTCGAACACGCGGGAGTAATAACCCGCATTCTTTAAAATATAAGCCGCATGTAAACCGGCAATGCCTGCGCCAACAATTCCAATTTTACATCATGCTTCAATCCATCATTCAGCGGATTTTCTTTTTTGCAAGAATCGAGCAGACCGCTGGCACCAATGGCTACGGTGGCAAATGCAGATTGCTTAATAAAATTCTTCCGGTTAATGGAATGGATGCGTTCAAGTTCTACCAATTCATTTACAGGAATGCCGGTGGCGTTTGATTTTCGGGCTAATGCAAATGCCTTTTGAAGACTTTGAAGCAACGGAGTTTTTCCTTTTCTCATGCGTAAATGTTTACGCTAAGAAATTGTTTATTGTCAGTGGTTTATCTGCTTTTTTTCAACAAACAGCCACTGCTTTATGCGGTACAGTTTTTAAAAGACAATTCAATAAAATATGATTTATTCTTCTGAAGAACTCTTAAAACCCTTCATAATACCACGAACGCTTTCACGAATAAAGTTGACGATTTCGTCCTTATCGGCACTTGATTCAATATCAGCATCAATGTATTTAAGAGCCGTGCTGGTGTTGAAACCGCGGATGTAGAGAATGCGGTAAACATCAAGTATTTCATTTATCTGTTCAGTGGTATATCCTCTTCTTCTCAAACCAATAGAATTTACACCGGCATAAGTTGTAGGATGACGGGCAGCACGAACAAATGGCGGAATATCTTTATTCACTAAACAACCACCGCTAACAATTACGTGTCTGCCAATTTTTACAAACTGCTGAAAGTTGGTGGAGCCGCCAAGGATGGTGTAGTCGCCAACTTCAACATGTCCGGCAAGATTTGCATTGTTTGCCAACACACAGTTATTTCCAATCACACAGTCGTGGGCAATGTGTACGTAAGCCATTAGTAAAGTATTGTTGCCTATCATGGTTTGCATCGAAGCTTCTGTTCCTTTATTTACGGTAACGTATTCGCGAATGGTTACGTTATCGCCAATTACCACTTTTGATTTTTCACCTTTGTATTTTAAATCCTGAGGAATGGCAGAGATAACAGCACCGGGAAATATGCGGCAGTTTTTACCAATGCGCGCACCTTCCATTATTGTTACGTGTGGACCAATCCAGGTGCCTTCACCAATAACCACATCTTTAGAGATGGTTACGAACGGCTCAACAACAACATTGTCTGCAACTTCAGCTTGTGGATGGATGTAGGAGAAAGGTTGGTTCATTTATTTTCCGTCTTTGCGTTGAATTTTAGCCATTAGTTCGGCTTCGCTTACTAATTTATTTCCAACGTATGCTGTTCCTTTCATTTCAATTATTCCTCTGCGCATTGGTGAAAGCAATTCCATTTTAAACAGAACAGTATCACCGGGCACTACCTTCGCTTTGAATTTTACTTTATCAATCTTAATAAAGTAAGTATCGTAGTTCTGAGGGTCAGGAAGTTTGTGTAATACCAAAATACCACCCGTTTGCGCCATTGCCTCTAACTGTAAAACACCAGGCATTACGGGGTTGCCGGGAAAGTGACCGCGAAAAAATTCTTCGTTCATGGTTACACCTTTTACTCCCACAACTTCTGTATCAGAAAGAGAAATGATTTTATCAATCATTAAAAACGGGTACCGGTGCGGAAGAATTTTCTCTATACCGGTAGCATCGTAAATAGGTGGTTGGTTTTGATCGTAAGCAGGAGCGGGGTCTTTCATTCTTTCCTGCTTAATGTGCTGCTTTAAAACCTTGGCAAACTCAACATTGTGTTTATGTCCCGGTTTAGTAGCAATAATGTTTGCGTTGATGGGTGTTCCTATCAATCCTAAATCGCCAACCACATCTAATAGTTTATGGCGTGCCGGTTCATTGTGGTGATGCAATTCAACGTTATTCAGAATTCCTTCTTCTACCACTTTAATATCAGGCTTGTTAAAGAGAGCCGCAAGCTTTACTCTGTCTTCTTCGCTAACCGGTTTGTCTACAATAATTATGGCGTTATTC
This sequence comes from Bacteroidota bacterium, assembly GCA_947475165.1. Classification (GTDB taxonomy): domain Bacteria; phylum Bacteroidota; class Bacteroidia; order Chitinophagales; family LD1; genus Bog-950. The sequence goes on along the minus strand of CANJLD010000032.1, from coordinate 2,109 downwards.
AAATCCCCACCGCGAATTAAACCCGCATCGTAAAGCATTTCTAATTCATGTAAGAAACAGAACGTTCTTGACGGAGCAATTTCTTTTTTAAAGTCGTTCACTTTATCAAGCGTAGCATGTTGCTGACCGAGGACTTCGCTTTTATAATCAATAAGGGCAGTTACTTTGTAACGGTTGCTTGGCATTGCCAAATATTCTACACCACTTTCTTTGTCTGCATAATGAATGTTTTGACGCAATTCAAAAATATCACGCTCTTCACTTTGTTCCTGTATGCCTGCCTTTTCCAATGCTTCTACAAAATAACGTGCACTGCCATCCATGATAGGAATTTCAATTCCATCTACCTGTACTAAGCAATTATCTATTTGTAAACCAATGAGGGCACTCATTAAATGCTCAACGGTGGCTACCATGGCATTGCCTTTCTCTAAAGTAGTTCCGCGCTGAACAGTAGTAACTAGGTCACAATCAGCATTAATGATTGGCTTATCGTTCAAATCAATACGCTGAAATTTGATGCCGTGATTAACAGGAGCGGGAACAAAAGTTACCGTAACGTTTTGTCCAGTATGTAAGCCAACTCCTGTAAGGGATGCTTCCTGTTTAATTGTCTGCTGTAAAGAATGCGTCATTAACGATTTCTAAAGGGTGACAAAACTATTTATTTACATGACATTAACTACTTATACTTCAGCCGGTTCAATCAGACTATTTATCTTCAAGTTTCTTCTCTAAATCTTTTACTCTTTGAATCAACTGAGGCAATATTTTCATTGAAGCCAATATCCGGTAATGCTCTCTCGCATCAATAGCCGGTGCGCCTGAAACACCTTTTCCCTTCTCCGTTATATCTCGAATTACTGCAGCCTGTGCCTGAATCTTTACTCCATCGGCTATATTCAGGTGACCGGCAATGCCTGCCTGTCCGCCAATCATTACATTCTTTCCAAATTTGGTTGAACCGGAGATACCTGCCTGCGCGGCTATAACTGTGTTGTCTCCAATTTCTACATTATGTGCAACCTGAATTAAGTTATCGAGCTTAACGCCATCACCAATTTTTGTTGAGCCGATTACCGCTCGGTCAATACAAGTATTTGCTCCAACTTCAACATCATTACCGATAATTACGTTACCGGTCTGTGGAATCTTCTTGTAAGAGCCATCTTCCTGCGGGGCAAAGCCGAAACCATCGCTGCCGATTACACAACCCGAATGAAGAATTGTTCTGCTTCCTATTTTACAATCGTGATAAACAGAAACATTAGCGTAAATAATTGTTCCGTCACCAACTTCTGCATTATCGCCAATAAAACTGTTGGGGTAGATGGTTACATTATTTCCAATCTTTACATTATCGCCCACATAACTGAAACTGCCTAGATGAAAGTTCTCTCCGTAAGTTGAATTTTTGCCGATATGCGAATTGGGTTCTACGCCAGAAGTCTTTTGTGTGTTGTTCATGGCAGCATACGCTTCCATGAGTTTTTGAAACGCCTGATACGGGTCTTTAACACGAAGCGCAGCAGCGATATTCGATGCGTTGTATTCAAGTGTTTCATCACAAAGAAGAATACCCGCCTTTGCAGTTTGCGCATAATGGAAATATTTTGGGTTACCCAGAAAGCAGAAAGAGTCCTTATCCGCTTCTTCAATTTTAGCCAGTTTATTTACTCTTGTATTAGGGTCTCCCTCTAATTTTGCATTAAGTAAAACGGCTAATTCCTTCGCTGTAATCTCCATCCCGGGTTCTTATGATATGCACGTTAAACGCGCTGCTGTTTTTTTATTGTGTGGCGAAGAAAAATATTTTTTCAACAACCTAAGGTTTTACTGCCAACCGGGCCAAAGCCAGCATAAATCTTTTACCGGCATTTCCTCTGTTTCCGTATTTACTACCCTTGCGGAAACTGTCGAAATAGAGTTGAGAATACATGGAAGCAAAAGCAGCGCACTTATTATGTCCGTATTTTTTACCTGCATCTTGCAGCAGAATATGCTTGGCGCCAAGTTTCTTCATTCCATCACGAGCCACAAACGAGTTTTTATAATTAACCTGTTCATCTTTATCGCAGTAACAAAGCTGAATAGGGTTTTCTGGTTTCC
>CANJLD010000031.1 GCA_947475165.1 Bacteroidota bacterium | reverse complement strand
CGGTGATACTGGAGCTGTAGGAGCAACGGGTAATATAGGAGCCACAGGTGTTCAAGGCAACACAGGAAATACCGGAGCTACAGGAGCAACGGGTGATACTGGTCCACAAGGTATACAAGGGAATGTTGGTGCAACTGGTGTTACGGGCGCCACAGGAAATAATGGAGCAACAGGAGCCACCGGTTCTACAGGAGCAGCAGGCGCAACTGGTAACACAGGAGCCACCGGAGGAACAGGCGCAACAGGTGACACCGGTCCACAAGGTATACAAGGGAATGTTGGAGCAACTGGTGTTTCAGGAGCCACAGGAAACAACGGAGCAACAGGAGCCACTGGTTCTACAGGAGCAGCAGGTGCTACTGGCGCAACTGGTGTTACGGGTGCAACGGGAAATAATGGAGCAACAGGTGCCACTGGCTCTACAGGTGCGGCAGGTGCTACTGGCGCAACTGGTGTTACGGGTGCAACAGGAAACAACGGAGTAACGGGAGCAACCGGCTCTACAGGTGCAACAGGAAATAATGGAGCAACGGGTGCAACAGGAAGTGTTGGTGCTACCGGCCCTACATGGACATTGAGCACGCCAACTTTTAATTCTACAGGAACGCTTACCGTTAATGGAACATCCGGTTCGGGTGGGCCGGTTACTACGGCTACTCAGGCATGGTTAGTGGGAGGTAATAATTTTGGTACTTCAGGTAGTGCTTATAAGTTCGGAACTATTTCTAACGACCATATTGATTTGATTGCGAACAATACAGTGCGTGGCCGTATTTCAAACCTGGGAGAGTTCTTTATAGGTACTACTAATACAGTAATAACAGGCGATTTAATGAACGGAGTAGGCAATGCCACTTTCCCATGGGCGGTTAACGGCTATGCTAATAACAATGGTGGTGGTGTTTTCGGGCAGGTGCAATCGGGCAATACGGTTTATGGCGGTGTGCAGGGTGAGTATGTAGGCACTAGCGGAGCCGGAGCCGGTGTAAGAGGGATTGATAATAATGACAACGCCATTGGTGTAAACGGTCAGTCGGGATTTTTTGGCTGGGCCGGCTGGTTTGATGGCGACCTGAACGTAACCGGTGCTTACTACAATATTTCGGACGGTATTTTAAAGAAGAATATTGCACAGTTAAGAGGTGGCGAAGCCATTCAAAAGCTAATGGCTATACGCGGTGTGTATTATGATATGGATACCGCTTCTTATCCGGCTTACCGGTTAGACCCCCGTCATAAAATAGGGTTCCTGGCAGAAGAAGTGGAAGCACAGTTTCCGGAACTGATTAAGAAAACAAAACTGCATACGCCTAACCAAAACCGTACAAACAAAGAACCATTGCAGACGATGGATATCAAGACTGTAAACTATATGGGCTTGATACCGGTACTGGTAGAAGCTATTAAAGAGCAGCAAAGAATGATTGATGAGCTGACCGCTAAAGTGGAACAATCTTCTGCTAGTGATATGGAGGCACTGAAGAAGCGCTTAGACGAACAGCAAAAACTAATTGAACAGCTTCAACGCGAGTTAAAGAATCATCGGTAGACTAAAGCAATCAAACAAAAAAAGGCGAAAGAATTTTCCTCCTCCTTTTTTTGTTTAACCACAATTCAGAAATTTGAGTTGGATGTCTCTAACCCGTATTGGGTTTCGCGGTGAATGTAGAGGATAAACTTATAGGCAACGTAAGAAGCCAGGGGAGCAAAAATTACATCGGTGCTGTAATGCACATGCTGCCAGGTAATCATAATGCTTACCATAACGGTAGAAATAAATATCCAGGCTTTGGCGTATTTGTTTACCACCAACAACATAAGCAGCACAAGCGCGGCAACGTGACCGCTAAAGAAAAGGTCTTTGCTTACAAACACATCGGGCGTGTGTAAAAAGAACTTAGCCATTGGGTCCCAAAGCGGCACCATATCACTTGGCGGCTCTAAAGCCACTAAGTAAATACTTGCGGTGCGGGCAAAAATTACAATGGCGAACATCTGCAAACCTTTCACAAACCTATCGGGGTAAACAGAAATAAAAGCAATAGCCAGCAACATGGCAGAATATTCAAAAAAGAAGATGGGCAGCGAAAGATCGAGCGGTGGCATCAGGTTCAGCAGCATGTCGTTTATCTGCATGCCCGGTCGCTCCTGCCAAATGCGCAGGCAATGAAAATTGTGCAGGTTAGCAATAACAAAAAGCAGCATGGAAAAAATAAACTGATTGCGGAAACTCTTAGAGCCGCGCACGTTGCGCCAAGCTTGGGGTATGTGTTTCAGTTCGCTGAACATACGGCTAATATAGAATGATAAATTAAAAATTATAAATGATGAATGAACAGCCACACGTCCTTCATTTATCGTTTACCATTATGCCTTTATAACTACTACTCTCTAACGGAGTATTTGAGCACACAAAACATAGCCACATCGTAAACAAAATGTGCCGTAACAGCACTGGCAAGCCCGAAGAATTTAAACAAGTAACCAAAGCCGGCTGAGATAACCACCAGCAACATACCAAAAATATTCAGGCTGATATTAGTGGGCTGAATATACCCGTGCGAAAAGAAAACAAACAAGATAGCCGCAGGCCAAATACCCACATGCGGAAGCGGCTGAATGCCTGCTCGAAAGAGAACCTCTTCACCAACGCTCGCACAAAACGAGTAGAAGAGAATATTGAAGATAGAAGGGTTCATGTCCTGCATCATATCCTGATAAAAGCATCGCACACTTTTAAAACGCTTGCCGTTTATTAAAACCACCGCCAGTAAAGCCGCCAAACTGCCAAAGAACAAACCGGCAATAACTTGCAGATAATAATTTTTGCCACCGGTAAGCACATTGCTCACATCGCGCTGCTGCAAATAGTTTATCAGCACAATGCCTATGGCACTCATACCCGCCAGCGTAAGCCAGCTTAAATAGTAAAGGCGTTTTTTATCGGGAACAACCATGTTGTAATAATAAATGATAAATCATAAATGAAGAATGGAAGACAAATCCGGCTGTTCGGTTTATCACTTATCATTATTAATTTATCATTTATAATTTACCATTTGTGTTTAGCGTGCTTTATTTGCGCAAAATACGAGTTATGGCAGAAGAGAAAAAAGTAACCCCCGTAAGCGCACTTGGCGAATTTGGTTTAATAGAAAGGCTAACGAAGAACTTCGAAAACATAAACGCTTCCACCGGCAAAGGAATTGGTGATGATGCAGCGGTGATAGATAACGGTACAAAGAAAACAGTAGTCAGCACCGACTTACTGGTTGAAGGCATTCACTTTGATATCATGTACACTCCTCTCAAACACCTCGGCTACAAAAGTGTGGTAGTAAACCTGAGTGATATTTATGCGATGAACGCGCAGCCCAAACAAATTACTGTTTCGCTCGCCATATCTTCGCGTTACACCGTTGAAGCACTCGAAGAATTATATGAAGGAATAAGACTTGCCTGCAAACATTATAAAGTTGATTTAATAGGTGGTGATACCACATCTTCTTTAAAGGGCTTAATCATTTCCGTTACGGCCATTGGCGAAGCCAACGAAGAAGACCTCATTTACCGCACCGGTGCCAAAGAAGGAAACTTAGTTTGCGTAACAGGTGACCTTGGCGGAGCATACCTCGGCTTACAAATACTCGAGCGCGAAAAAAGAATCTATCTCGAGCACCCCGAAGTGCAGCCCGAACTTGAAAATGCCGATTACCTAATAGGCAGACAACTGAAACCCGAAGCCAGAAAAGATGTGATTGCATACTTTAAAGAGATGAATCTGAAGCCAACCGCCATGATGGATTTAAGCGATGGTCTTTCATCCGATATTTTTCACCTCTGCAAACAAAGCGGAGTAGGTTGCGAGTTGAACGAAGCCGAAATACCGGTAAGCGAAGAAGCCTACAACATGGCTCTAAAGTTCAACCTGGACCCTGTTACCTGTGCTTTAAACGGAGGAGAAGATTACGAACTGCTCTTTACCATTGAACCCGAAGATGAAACAAAACTGGGTGGCGATACTACTTTCTCGGTTATAGGAACCATCACCAAAAAAGAAAACGGCTGTGTCCTCATAACCCGAAGCAACAACCGGCACAATTTAAAAGCGCAGGGCTGGAATCATTTTGAGGGAACCGGAGAATAACGTCATTGCGAGCGAAGGTCTCCGTAGTGAAGCAATCTCCACACGCGAAGGAGATTGCTTCGCAAAGCCTCGCAATGACGCTCTTTAAGTCAAACTCTTAAACATTCGCTCAACTTCTACCTCGCTTCCCTTTTTCCAAACCAACGAAACCACCGTTTGCTTTTCCAGCTTAAGCGGCTGGATGGAATAGAAAACATTGCCCGATTCATAACGCACGGCTACCACATATACTTCGGCATCTACACCAAGATTCTTAAAGCGCGAGTAGCCTGTACAGTTCTCGCCACTCACAATTGTGTTTCTGCTTTTCAAAACAATCTTCACATCCGTACTGGCATCGCTGCGTATAATCAAATCGGCTTTAGTATCCGAAACATTCAGCACCCGGTTAAAGCCAATCCACCCCAACCGGTCGAACGATTGCTCATAAACTAAATCGGGAAACGAATAATCATTGTTCTTGCCAAGCGGAGTTACATTGCTTTCGTTAAAGTCAATTACTACCTGTTCTTTTCTGCGCAGGTTAAAATCAATGTTCAGTTTTACCTGTGCGCTTATTTTCTTTTTGCCGTAAGTGGCAGGTTTCCATTTAGGCATTTGCTGTATGGTGGCAACTATTTCATCGCGAAACGTTTTGTAAGCCGACTCGCAACTCACATCTTTCACCTTCCCATTCTTATCTACCACAAAACTCACCTCCACATTAGCCGAAAGTTCATTGCGCTTTGCCTCATCGGGGTATTCAAGCTGGGCACTCAGGTATTCTTTCAGGTTATAGTCTTTGTAACTAAACTCCGGTTTGCTTATTTGCTCCTTAGCGGCAACCGGTGGTTCTTCGCCATCTACCGTAACCCAGTTAATGCCGGTTTGTTTTTGCGCGCCATAGTAAAAGTAATAGCCGTCCTCTCCATTTACCGCAAACGGGAACTCAATATTTATCTTCTGCCCCTCCTTCAGTTTTACCTCTTCGCCATTGCAGGTAGCCGAAACAAGAACCGCTCCTTTACTTTCCAACACTTTTCCATTACCGGTGGTAGTCAGATTTTCCTGCAGCATTTCATCCAGCGCGTAACATTCTTTCAGTTCAATCTGCACGGCAGAAGAAACTTCATTTCCGCTAAGTGCGATAAAACAGTTTGGCTCGAAAGAAATCTTGGTTCCGTATTCGCCCTGCAATTCGTTTTTTTCGGTAGCATCAATTACAAAACGCTGCGGCTGTGTTTTTAAATCTGCAAGAAGATGAAGTATAGCAGCATCCTGCGCGCGCGGAATATCCTTATCGCTCGGCTCAAACTTTACATACAGGCTTTTAGCTGCAGGCTTAGCGTTAAACGACTGCATAAACATTTCGGTAAGCGTGTTTTTGCCAGCGTGTGGGGCATCCGGCTTTTGTTCGGTTGAACGGTTGCACTGGGCAAAAAAGAAAACAGCAACTGCAAGGAGTAAGGGTTTCTTCATAAGCGTAGTATTTAAGGATTACTGAAAATAACGAAAACCGATGGCATTTTATTGTGTTGTTTCAACCACCTCCTAAAACCTCCTTTAAAAAGAGGACAATGCCAAAGGCATAAGCAGGTTTCATTTTCCGAGTTTTTCGCTTTTATTTGCCGTCCTTTAAAAAAGGAGATAGTCATAGGTATGGCTGTATTTAATCTAAAATCATACTTCTAAAATCTAAAATTCAAAATGGCATTAATAGGTACAATACGTAAGCGCAGCGGTTTGCTGATATTCTTAATTGGTCTTTCTATCGTTGGTTTCTTGGTTATGGATATGACCAACTCGCAAGGAAGCGTGCTTAAAGGTCGTAAAGATTCTGTAGGAAAAGTGAATGGCGAAAAGATTGCTTACACCGATTTCAACAAGAAATACGAAGACAATTTAAAGAATGCCGAAGACCAGATGCGCTCTCAGGGGCAATCGATAGGCGATGACCAGCGTAATTACATCCGCACGCAAACGTGGACGGAAATGGTAAACGAACTCATCTTCAAAAACGTTTACGAAAACCTCGGCATTAATGTAACCAACGAGGAAATGAGCGAATTGGCTACCGGTCAGAATGTATCACCTTCTATTGCCAATGTTCCTATTTTCAAGAGCCAACAAACCGGTCAGTTTGACCCTGCAAATGTTCGTTTGTATCTTACACAACTTGACAGAGACGATGAAGGCGAAGAGCCGGGCAGCAAACGCAAAAGATGGAATGCGTTTGAAAAACAATTAAAGCAAGGACAGTACCAGCAGAAGTATAACAATCTTATCACTAAAGGTCTTTATGTGCCAACCTGGATGGCGGAAATGACTTACAACGACCAAAGCCGCTTGGTTGATTTTAAATATGTGCTGTTGCCGTTTGTAGATGTAAAAGATGCCGATGTAAAAATTTCGGATGATGATATCAAGACTTATGTTGGGGCTCACGCTGCCAAATACAAAGTAGAAGACGAAACACGCAAATTCTCTTTTGTGGCTTTTGACATTGCTCCTTCTTCTGGCGATTCGGCAAGAACAATTCAGTCGCTTGAAGAAAAGCGTGCAGAGTTTGCCAAAGGCGAAAAAGCATCAGACGATTCTTTATTTGTAAAACTTTATTCTGAAACTCCTTTCGATGAAGTTTATTATGATAAAGATAAATTGACCTCACCGGTTAAAGATTCGTTCTTTACCCAGCCGGTTAAATCTATTGTAGGCCCTTACATTGATGGCAAATTTGTAAAGCTGGCTAAAATCAGCGACCGCAAAATGATTTCAGATTCAGTGCGTGTTCGTGAAATCGCTTTCAGTTTTGCCGGAATGAAACAGGATGACCCGAGCGTGGCCGCTAAATTCAAACTAATCGATAGTATTCAAAAGGCGGTTGATTCTCTTCATGCCGATTTTGGAGCACTTGCAGCTCAGTTTTCTGACGACCCAATGGGCAAGATGAAAGCAGGAGATATTGGTTGGGTTAAGCAAGGAGAAAAAGAAACATATTATAACAACGTTATTTTCTACCGTGCAGTTAAAGGGAAAACTTACCGCACTTTTTCAGGTAATGACCGCATTAATCTGATACAGGTAATAGAAGATAAACCAAGCAAGGCAGCGGTGCAGATTTCGTATCTTACTAAAGAAATTATTCCAAGCCCTGAAACAGAAAGAGCTATTTATGGTAATGCTACCACATTTGCTTCCGAAAATCAGGCTGAAGCTAAGTTCCGCGAAGCAGGTAAGAAGCTAAACGCAAAAACAATTGAAAGCATTAAGAAAGATGAGTTTCAGGTGCAGGGTCTTGGTTCTTCCCGCGAGCTAATCAAGTGGGTGTTCAACGGTAAGAAAGGCGATGTGTCTTCCATCTTTACAGTAGATAAAAAGCATGTGGTGGCTTTGGTTGAGCAAGTTCGCGCAGCAGGTTTACCGGATGTAGATGCAGTACGCGAGCAGGTAAAACCTGAAGTATTGCGCGAAAAGAAATTTGAACTCCTGAGTAAAAAAGTAACCGATGCAAAAGCGAATAACGTTGATGAATTAGCTTCTAAACTCGGCAAACCGGCCATTGATGCAACCCATATTTCTTTTGCAAGTCCGGCATTGGGAGTTGGTTACGAACCTAAGGTGGTTGGAGCTGCTTTTGCTACAGCAAAAGGAAAACTTTCAGTACCTGTAAAAGGAAATGAAGGCGTGTATGTGGTGCAAACCGTAGCTGTGCAGGAGCCGGCTAAGCAAACTGATTACAGTGTTTACTCTTTCCAGATGAATCAGCAGTTGCAGGGCAAAGCGCGCTATGCCAGCGAAGTGCAGAAAAAACTTGCCAAGGTAGTTGATGACCGGTTCGATTTCTTCTAATCGATGTAAATAAAATAATAGCAAAACAGTCCCGTTACTAAACGGGACTGTTTTGTTTTAATAACACCACAGATATTTTTGTTGTTTAACTTTGAACCATGGAAACTGTAAAACCAATTGTAAACCGGGTAGCGCAAAGCGGGTTGATTACACTCGACCTGGAAGATTATTTTCCTAAACAGGAAGAGGTGGTTGCTGTTGATTTAAAAGGCTTTCTTTTTAAAGAATTGATTTTGCGCGAAGCTGAGTTTCGCGAAACGGTAAAGAATACCGACTGGAAAAAGTATGAAGGCAAGTATGTGGTGTTGTATTGCTCTCCAAATGCTATTATACCTATGTGGGCGTATATGGTATTGAGTGCACAGCTTTCGGTGTATGCAAAAGATGTAGCGTGTAGCTCGGTTGAACATGCGCCCGAAATATTTTTGTATCGCAATCTTGCAAAACTGAATCCGGAAGAATTCAAAAACCAAAGAGTAATTGTAAAAGGCTGTGGCGATAGAAAAGTTCCTGAAGCAGCATTTGTGCAAATAGCAGAACAGTTGTCGAAAGTTGTTCGTTCATTAATGTATGGCGAAGCCTGTTCATCGGTTCCGGTTTTTAAGAATGCAAAAGATTAAAACAGATAAATACAAAAGCCACGAATTACACGAATTTTACAGGCCGGTATTCTTTGTATTTATTCGTGCAATTCGTGGCCTCTCTCTAAAACAAGTAAAATGAAGTTTGAAAAAAGGTATTGGATTCCGGTAGCCATTGTGCTGTGTCTTTTTATTGGTGTGGCATCGGCTACTGTTTTGTTTAGCACCAGTGCATCGGATAATCTGGTGAACATTTTTGAGCGTACAAAAAATGAATGCCCAAATCTTAAATGGGTAGGCAGTATTGATTCGACCGAAACAGTTTCACCGGTAACGGTACAGGGCGAATTGTTTTTTTGTGGCGAGCGCGTGCCGCTTGAAGACCCGGATGTGCGCGAACGTTTAGAGCGCGAATTACAATTGAATACATACTGGCATTCGAATACACTGATGGCCATGAAATTAGCGAACCGGTATTTTGACGGCATTGAAAAAACGCTGAATGAAAATGGTGTGCCTTCCGATTTTAAATACCTCCCGCTTATTGAAAGCAATTTCCGCAACGATGTTTCGCCTGCCGGTGCGGTTGGTTTTTGGCAATTTGTAGAAGGCACGGCAAGGGTTTATAATCTGGAAGTTAACGGAGAAGTAGACGAGCGCTATAACATCGAAAAATCTACAGCAGCGGCATGTAAATATTTAAAGAACTCGAAAGAACAACTCGGTAGCTGGACGCTTGCGGCTGCTTCTTACAATCTTGGGTTACCGGCAATGAACCAACGCGTGAGAGACCAGAAGCTGAACAACTTTTACGATATGTATTTTAATCCCGAAACATCGCGTTACATCTTCCGCATGTTGGCTATGAAGATTATTTTTTCGAATCCGAAACAGGCGGGCTTCTCGGTAAAGGCAGAAGATTTATATCAGCCGTATAAGTATAAAGTGGTGGAAGTAGATACCGGTATTACCAGCATTGCCGATTTTGCCGCGCAATACAATTTAAAATACAAGCACATTAAAATACTGAACACCTGGCTGCGCGAAGCCAAACTCATCAATAAGGAGCATAACAGATATCAGGTAAAAATTCTCGAAACCAATCAGTAAGTGGTTTGCAATAGTGGGGGAGAATTCTATTTTTGCGCCCCTGTCTGCCTACGGGCAGGCTGTTGAAACAAAAACAGCAATGGTTTGGTAGCTCAGTTGGTAGAGCAATAGACTGAAAATCTATGTGTCGGGGGTTCAATTCCCTCCCAAACCACTTAGTAAAGTTTCAAATTTCTTCAAGTTTCTTCAAACCCGCTACCAGAGCGGGTTTTGATTTTTAAGTCCATTCGGAAAGCTTCAGTTTTACACGGTAAATGTTTCACAATTGTTTCACTAACAGTTTTTGAATGTTTCACTATGGTAAATCAGGCATCAATCAAATTTTTCCCTCGAAAGGATCAGGTTTTAGACAATGGGAATATTGCCATTTATGTTCGCGTAATTCTGAATAGAGATAAGTTCGACTTCTCTTCAAAACAGTCTATCAGCAAACTTTCCGAATGGGATGAAGTAACAATGCGGGTAAAGAAAAAGACCCCGGTTAATTCAGCGCTCACCGAAATTGAGCATGATATTACTGAGGCTTACAACTTCCTGAAGTATCATAATAAACCTTTGACAATTTCTGCATTAAGAAAACAGTTGCGGGGAGAGAAAACGGTGAAATTGCGGCTAACAGATTTTGTGGATGATTATTTTGAAGCTCATGTGAAAAACAATTCCGAGTACGCTTCAGCTACAAAGAAGACATACTCCTCAACTATTACTCACGTAAAGAAATTTATAGAAGTCACCGGTAAAAAGAGAATGCTTATTGCAGAAGCCGATGCAGAATTTATTAAGGAATTGGATGATTATCTTATTAACCGAAGCATTACCGAAAAGAAAGGTTTAAGAAAAAACTCAGCAAACAAATATCACACAAATATGAAAGCGATTCTTTACAAGGCAGTAGACAAAAATCTTCTGGAGAAAAACCCTTACAAGGATTTTAAATTTAAATCCGAGCCTGGCCGGTTGACTTATCTTACCTCAAATGAACTTAAGAAACTGGAAGAGCATGATTTGTGTGATAACGAAAGTTTAGAAAGAGTGAGGGATATATTTCTCTTCTCAGTTTATACAGGCTTACGCCACAGTGATGCGGTGAATCTAAAGAATGACAATATTGAATTAGAAGGAAAGCGAAATTGGATAATTTATACGCAGCAGAAAACAGGGGACCACAATAAAATTCCGATGTTGAAGAAAGCTTTAGAACTCTATAATAAATATGAAGGGGAAAGAAAAATAACCGGTTACATATTACCGCGTTTATCACATCAGAAGTTGAATGCCTATTTAAAAACGATTGCAAATTTGGTTGGAATAAAAAAGCCATTGTCTCATCACGTAGCTCGGCACACGGCAGCAACTACAATATTTATGCAAAACGGAATCTCTTTAGAAACCACCGGTAAACTTCTTGGACATAGAAGCATTAAAAGCACTATGATATACGCGAAAGTTACAAATCTGATGCTAAAAGAAGCGGCTCAAGAGTTAGATAAAATAATTTAATCGTCTGAATCGCCACATTTTGACTGTTTGTTTTAGACAGTTTTTAGACAGTTTTTAGACAGTTTTTAATTGAGCTTGCCAATGGAAATCCATGTTTTTAGGCGCAGTGTTTTTTCTGTTTTACGTACACATCAAGTTTTCGTGTATTTACCTTCCTACTTTTATCCCCGCAATGGATTACCAGGAAAAAATTTTTGTAGAGTTAGCGAAACTGAATCAAAAGATTGATTCGGTAAGTTCAATGATACGCGGACTACCGGTAAAAAGTAGTGAGAATTTGGATAGGTGGTTGACCGAGGAACAAACACGTGAGTTGATGCAACGTGGTGGAACATCGCTATGGGACTTGAGAAAGCGCAAAAAAATTGTTTCAAGCAAAATTGGTAACCGGACATACTACGATCGTGAATCGATCATCAACTACATCGAAAAAAACAAAGTCAAATAATTTCTAAACCAATAAAATCAACAGCTATGGAAAAAAGAGAATGTCGATGGGACCAGGTGGTTTTTACTCCTGACCATAAAAACCAAATCTACTGCTGCGATGCATGTTACGATGCGGCAAAGGCAAAACGCCAAAAGCAAAAGCGAGATCCTGTCAAAAATTTGATTTTAATTCTAATGAGCAATCATGAGAGGATTGATAATGCGTATAAAGATGGTAAGCTGGAGCTTGATTTGAAAGCAGTCGAAGCATACGATATTGATCTATCACTTTCCAGACGCCTGCAACCGCCATCCGAATTTGCCGGCAAACGGATGTTAGACTTTGGGATGTATTTTTTAATCACCGATAATAATTTTCAAACTTTTAAAATTTTCAAACATGGAACCGAACATACCATTTAAAGCTACCGACTTCGCTACAGATTATTCTCCCAAGTTAACTTCACTTGTAGCACCTTCAAACATAAATGTAGATCCGATACCATTTGACGGAGATGACAGTAACCTGGTGTATTGGGGTCTGGGATTTGTGTTTGTCGTTTTTATTATAAGCACCGGCTATTCTATTTACCAGAATTTCCAAATTCTAAAGGGTTTAGAAGAGATGAAGGAGGCGAGGGAAGGTATTATGCCAGCTATTACTTTCAATTCATAAACGATTAAATTAATTACAGACCATGAAAACAACCTACGACCAGTCAACTAAGATGATGCTACGGAAACACTTGAATCTTGATTACGATTCAGAAGCAAATCCGTCATCGCAATCAAGCAGTTCCAGAATAACTATCTCTCAGATTGTCTTGTCAAATCCTATCGGTAAAGCTTTTGTAGTTGGTGCAGGTGCAGTTGTATTTTTATTTGCATTGGGTGGACTTTTCCGACTACTCGCCTGGGTTAAGACTGGATACGTTAGTTTCCGCGATGCCGGACAATAGAAAAATAATTATCCGTTTTTAGTGCAATTCATATTTTGCCAATGGAAGAGAAATCACACGCTCTTCGATTGGCAATTTTTTATGAATCAAAACCCTGAACAACTCACCCGGGATAATATCGACAAGTAACTCGTTGCTGGTGGTTGGGTAATTCAGAGTTTAAAGCAGGTGAATTTAAAATGCGGGAGTAGGTGTTGCCGTAAAAGAATATCTCACCGATGTTGGACATGCCGATAATGTATTGTCCAAAAGTCCGTCCCTAATATTTTTTGATTCTTATTTCACAATCATTTTCCTGTCATTCCATTAATAAACCTTTCTACGAAGTCTACAATTTTTTTCAAAATCCTATCACCAACTTTTTTGCGCTCTAAAAGTTTGGGTTCGCTGCCTTCTATTAATTGCAGCACTTCATCGCGTAGCGGTTCTCTTTCTGCATACAAATAGTTTTCAATCAAAGTCTGCGTTTTTTCTGCTGAAAGATTTTCTTCTTTGACCAATTCACTAAATGCTTTCTGTTGTTCTTCGCTCCAGAATTTATCAAATGCCTCAGGAATGTCATCCGTATTTTCCAACTCTGGTAAATTCTCTTTAATGAATTTTTCAATCAACTCTTTCTTGCTTCTTAAATTCACTTCGGTGCTTAGCAAGTTGAAGATTTCTCTTTCGGTTTGCGTTACATCTTTCTGAACATTGGCTCTTAGCTTAATGAGTAGTTGAATAATGTAAGCCACATTTATTTCATCGCGATGAATGAGTTCCAATTCAAAATCAACATCCTCCAGAATGGAAACCTTTTCTTTTTGATGGTTGCTCTTTACCTTATCGTAAAGGTCGAGGTATTTGCTTTTGTAATCTTCAAACTTCTGCTCTTCAATTGATAAATCACTCCACTTAAAATCGGCAAAGGCGGTGAGGATATTTTTTATCCGCATCAGCTCTCTGAATGCCTTTATAAATTCCAATTCATCGTCTTCTGTTTGCAATTCATTTACACTACTGACGGTCGGTGCTATTCTCAGCAACTCAATTACAGCATCGTTGAATTTCTTTACATAGTCTTCATATGGTTTCATGATGATTACATCAATCGCCTCTTTGTTGCTGAATAAAGTAATCGCTTCGTCTGTGGCGTATTTCAGATTTCTGAAAACGATGATATTACCCTGCGACTTCTGCTCGTTTAAAATACGGTTGGTTCTTGAATAGGCTTGTATCAAGCCATGATACTTCAGGTTCTTATCTACATACAAAGTGTTTAAGCTCTGGCTGTCGAATCCGGTGAGAAACATATTTACAACAAGCAAAATATCAATCTTGCGTTCTTTTACCTTTTTAGAAATGTCATTATAGTAATTGTAAAAGCTCTCGCTGTCCTTAGTCGAGAACTTGGTTCCAAACATTTGATTGTAGTGCGTAATAAACTCATCCAGTTTTTCTCGGGTATGTGCGTATTGAACAGTTGGCTCTGCTACTACATTCAAATCAACGCGGTCAAAATCTCTTTCAAAATTTATAAATCCGTTAGCATCTAAGTCATCTTCATTAGTTCCATAACTGAAAACGGTAGCAATTTTTAGGTTGTGTTCTCCCGCTTCTTTTTTGCGTTGCAGAATTTCGTAATACTTAATGAGCGTAGGAATATTACTCACGCAAAACATAGCCGTGAAATCGCGGTTATGCGTTTTCCGGTTGTGGTTTACTAAAATGTAATCGACAATTTTTTCTAATCGCTTGGGCGATTCCATCAACTCTACTTTGTCAATGTCTTCTACCTCAATGTCAACTTCAGTAGCGGTTTCTTTGCGTTTGTATTTGCCTACGTATTCCACTGAAAACTTCAACACGTTTTCATCGCGTATGGCATCGGTAATTACATACTTGTGCAAACAATCCTGAAACAAATCGGTAGTAGTGCGTTTGCCGAAATCATTCTTTAATGCATTCACAGCAAAAATCGGAGTCCCGGTAAAGCCAAACAATTGGATGTTATTGAAGAACTGTTTTATCCGCTTGTGTGTTTCGCCAAACTGACTACGGTGACATTCATCAAAAATGAAAACGATTTTCTCGTCTTTCAATTTCCCCATTTTCCCTAAATACTGTTTCTTGCTAATGGCAGTATTCAGTTTTTGAATAGTAGTTACAATCAGTTTGGTATCATCAGCAAACTGTTGTACCAATGTTTTGGTATTGTCGGTGCCGTCAATACAACCCTTGCTGAAACTGTTGAACTCTTTATTGGTTTGGTAATCCAAATCTTTCCGGTCTACCACAAACACTACCTTTTTTACCTGAGGCAGGTTCATTAAAATCTGACTGGCTTTAAACGAGGTGAGCGTTTTACCTGAACCGGTAGTGTGCCAGATGTAACCGTTTTTATTCGTGTTCTTTACCCGTTCTATCAACGCCTCTACGGCAAAGTACTGATACGGACGAAGTACCATTAAAATTTTGTTGGTTTCGTTCAGCACAATGTATTTGCATATCATTTTGCTTATATGGCAAGGCTCTAAAAACTCTTGTGTAAAATCATTCACAATATTGGTAAGCCGTTTGTTTTCCTTATCGGTCCAATAGAAGGTTTGCTTAAATGATTGATGCCTGTTGTTTGCGTAATACTTGGTATTAACTCCATTACTGATGACAAATATTTGCAGGTATTGAAACAAAGCTGCACTTGCACCAAACGAATGCCGCTGATAGCGGTTGATTTGATTAAACGCTTCTTTCAACTCCAGCCCTCTGCGTTTTAGTTCTATTTGCACCAGCGGCAAACCATTAATGAGCAAAGTAACATCATAACGATTTTTGTATTTGCCTTCTATGGTTACCTGATTGGTAACCTGAAATTGATTTTGGCACCAATGCTCTACTTGTATAAACTCAAAGTATAAGTTCTCACCGTTATCTCTTTCAATATGCTGTTTCTCGCGAAGCGTTTTTGCTTTTTCGAATACCGAACCTTTGCTCAGTATGTTCAGGACTTTTTCAAACTCTAGTTTGGTAAACTTTGAATTGCCTGTTCTTGAAAGCGCAGCCGTATTGTGTTTTTCTAATTGCGCTTTAAGGTTGGCAATTAAATCGCTCTCGTTATTGATTAAAGCATATTGATAGCCCAACTTTTGTAGTTGGGCTATTAATTGCTCTTCTAAAATTTTCTCTGTCTGCATCACTAATTTTTCGATTACACAGATGAAAGCTAAATTTTTTATCGTAACCTATAATTCTTAACTCAAAAAATTTAACCGGTATTACCTTAAGGCTTTAAACATTTGGTCAATGCATTTTTTCTTTTGTTCTAAATTAGGATGCACGTAAAGATTTAAGGTGGTACTGATATTGGAATGTCCCAATAAAACGCTTACCGTTTTGTAATCGCATTTACTCTCAATACACCTTGTAGCAAAGCTATGACGCAGACCGTGAAATTTTAATTCAGGCAAACTCAATTCTTTCATCAGGTTTTTGTAATAGCAACGATATGTTCTCGGTTCGGTTGGCTTGGCATCATTAGTCAACACGAAAAAAGAAGGGTTTACAATTTTCTTCATAGGCTTTAGCATTTTCAGCAGGTCTTTGCTCATGGGAATTTCGCGGATGGAGTTTTTCGTTTTGGGTGTATCTAAAATAAGTTCGGTTTTACGGCTGCCTTCTTCTATCATGTAAATTCGCTGTATGGTTCTTCTTACGCTTATAATTCCTGTATCGGTATTCATATCATCCCACGTAAGGGCACATATTTCGCCAATGCGTATGCCTGCACTTAAACAAATGTAAATGCCCAAATTTCGGAACGTGAAATATTCCTGCAAGTGTTCCATTACTTTTTTTTGATTGGCTCTGCTCAATACTTCTATTGTATGTTTTTCTCGCTCGGTAGGAAATTGAATATCAAATGTCCGATGCTCTATCCATTTGTTTTTAGCTCCGAATTTGAGCACCATTTTTAGCACAATCAAAATGTCTTTTACCGATTTACGGCTAAGCCCTTGCTCTAATTTTTTGAATACAAAAGCCTGCAATTCCTCTTCTTCTACATGTGCGTTATTGCCGAATGCAGGTAGTAAATGATTTTCTACCAATAGCAGGTAAGCCGAAAGGGTTGACCTTTTTACATACTGTTTTTTGTCTGCTGTCCATAGCTTAATTACTTCTGAAATTGTTTTTTGCTCGTTCATAAAGTTTGTTTTTGAGATGGTTTAAGAATCTCAAATGATAAGCAGAAGACAATTAAATCTCTAAGGCAACAGATTAATCAATGTTCCGAATTTGAGATTTAAGGAGTTTGAAGGGGAGTGGGTGGAGAAAATTATAGGAGAAGTTCTAACCGTTGGAAGTGGCAAAGATTACAAACACCTTGAGCGTGGAAATATTCCTGTTTTCGGAACTGGAGGCTACATGACTTCCGTTAATAGTTATCTTTATAGCGGGGAAACAGTCTGCATAGGTAGAAAGGGAACTATCAATAAACCATTTTACTTTAATGGGAAGTTTTGGACGGTTGATACTTTATTCTACACACATTCTTATCAAGGGATTTTACCTAAATTTTTATTTCCTGTTTTCGAGCGAATAGATTGGTTGAAGTACAACGAAGCTTCTGGAGTTCCAAGCCTTTCAAAAAGCACAATAGAGAAAATACCTATTTCTGTTCCTAACGAATCAGAGCAGAAAAAAATTGCCGCTCTACTTTTTCTAATTGATTATCGAATCCGCACTCAAAGGAAAATAATTGAGCAACTGGAAACCTTAAGTAAAGGGCTAAGAGAAAAGTTGTTTAGTCAGCAATTGAGGTTTAAGGATGATAATGGAAAGGAGTTTCCAAATTGGGAGGAGAAAAGAATGAGTGATGTATACTCCATAAAAACAACGAATTCTTTTTCTCGAAACGATTTGAATTATGAAAATGGAGAAGCAAAGAATATTCATTATGGAGACATACACACTAAATTTCAATCACATTTCAAAATTGAGAATGAAATTGTGCCATTTGTTAACACAGGCATAAATCTTGAAAAAATTAATGAAGAGCATTATTGTAAAGAAGGAGATATTTTATTTGCAGATGCCTCAGAAGATTTAAATGATGTCGGAAAATCAATTGAAATTGTTTCGCTGAAAAATCAAAAGGTTCTATCAGGCTTACATACCATTTTAGCAAGACCGGATTTAGAGAAAATAGCAATCGGTTTTGGCGGACATTTTTTTAAATCAGAAAATATCAGGCGGCAAATTCAAACGCAGGCACAGGGGACAAAAGTTGCAAGTATTTCTCCAACAAGATTGCAACGCATCACTTTTTTGTTGCCTTGCAAAAAGGAACAAGACATCCTATCTATGTTTCTATCCACCATTGCTGAAAAAATTAAAACAGAAATAGAACTGTTTCAGCAATATGAATGTCAGAAAAAACACCTACTGCAAAACATGTTTATATAAAAAGATTTTGCAACAAAAATCGCTTCTGCATTTCAATTTGTTCAAGCAATAGTTTTTCTGCATCTGTTTTCTTGTCTATTACAGATAAAAAATTGGCGATTTTGGTTTGCTCCGCGACTGATGGAATTTCAATAAAAATATTTGAAAGGTCTGTTGAACTAATTGCAGGATAACTTGTTCCGGTACACTTTTCAATCACTTCATCTACAAATTTTTGATAGTGCAGATACTGAAAAATGAATTGTGAATTATTTGTTGTTCTAATTTGAGCATACCCCGTTGAGGCAACGTAATCTCCTTCTCTTTGAAAATAAAAATTGTTTTTCTGGTAAGGTCGTACCATCTGAAATAGCACATCTCCTTTTCTTAATATTCTCTGAGCTCTACTAGGAGCTTCTTGCTTTTCTATTCTCTCTTCTTTCAACAACATGCCATCAACAACACTTTCTAAATCAATATAAATAAACGAAGAAGGCAGATTACCACTTTTAGGATTAATTTCGCAAACCTCTCTCAACTTCTTCGTCTCCCACTTTACAAAATTCTTTCCATTGTCATCCTTAAACCTCAATTGCTGACTAAACAACTTTTCTCTTAGCCCTTTACTTAAGGTTTCCAGTTGCTCAATTATTTTCCTTTGAGTGGAAATACGTTTGTCAATTAAGGTAAGAAAAGAAGCTATCTTTTGTTGCTCTTCATCTTTTGGAACAAATAATTGCTTGCATTTTATGTCGCTAGTTGAGATTCCTTTTATAGAAGTTCCTTGAGTCTTTGCAACTTCTTTTAGCATTTCTACAGACAAGAAATAGCAAAGAAACAGTCCGTTACATTGCATATTAATAACATTCGTAAAGTCTTGGCTTGTGCAAAGGCTTTCGGTTGAATATGCAACCTTGCCAACCCCAACCCTAGAAACAATTAAGATAACAGGGGCAACGCAAAACTTTGTTGCTGAATTATCAATAGCATCTTGAGTAATAAATCTTGTTATCCGTAAAGTATAGATGTTATTTTCAACTAGGTCTGAGGATGAAACCCAAGGAATGTTACCACTCCAAAAATTCAGGTTTGACGATGTGGGAGTTCCACCTCCAACAAAATCTCCTAAATCTCCCAACTTCTTTTTCTTCCACTCCCCCTCAAATTCCATAAATCTCAAATTCGGAACGTTCACTACCTTTAATTTTTTAGTCGCCATCTCGAATACTTTTATGCTACTGCTATAAACATTGAGGATTTCATATAAATCAAAAAACCAATCCTAATTCTTTTAAGTAAACGTCAATCTGTTTATCTAAACCATCCCGTTGGGTTTCTAAATTTTTTATTTCCCCCATTACCGCTTTAATGTCAATTTCTTCTTCCGCTTCAAATGTGTCTACATAGCGAGGAATGTTGAGGTTGTAATCGTTATCTGCAATTTCTTTTAAAGTGGCGCGGTGGCTGTATTTTTCTATTTCATTCCGGTTGCGATACGTGTCAATAATTTTATCAATATGTTCCTTACGCAACATATTTTGCGTTTTTACCTTTTCAAAACCTTGGCTTGCATCAATAAATAAAACATCATCGGGGTTTTCGCGGCACTTTTTTAGCACCAAAATACAAGTGGGAATACTTGTTCCGTAAAATATATTGGCAGGTAAACCAATTACGGCATCTAAATAATTTTTCTGCTCAATCAGGTATTTGCGAATATGCAATTCTGCTGCCCCGCGAAACAAAACCCCGTGTGGCAAAACAGTTGCCATAATTCCGTTATCCGCCAAATGAAAAATCATGTGTTGCACAAACGCAAAGTCGGCTTTGCCGCCCGGTGCCAGTTTTCCGTATTGGCTAAAGCGGTCATCCGTAGTAAACAATGGGTTCGCACTCCATTGTGCGCTAAAAGGCGGGTTGGCTACAATGGCTTCAAACTGTTTATCTAAATGTTGCGGATGCTCTAATGTGTCCTCCTGTTTAATATCAAACCTCCGGTAATGTACATCGTGCAAAATCATGTTCATCCGCGCCAAGTTGTAAGTGGTGCGGTTTAATTCCTGCCCGTAGAAGTTAGTTACCTCTTTCACTTCTTTAGCCACCCGCAATAACAATGAACCTGAGCCGCAGGTAGGGTCATAAACCGATTTCAGTTTGCTCTTACCGGTAGTTACCAACTTTGCTAGTATCTTGCTTACTTCTTGCGGGGTATAAAATTCACCGGCCTTTTTACCTGCTCCGCTGGCAAATTGCCCAATCAGGTATTCGTAAGCATCGCCTAATACATCAGCATCGGTTTGCTCAAGTCTAAAATCAATTTTATCGAGGTGGGCTAATACCTTGGCAATAATGACATTTCTCGCTTCGGGTGTTTTACCAAGTTTGGTACTGTTTAAATCAACGTCCTCAAACAGGTTGTCAAAGTCTTCTTCGCTATCTGTGCCCATGGTACTCAACTGTATATTGTTGAGTATCTTTTGCAAGTCTTCTAAAATAAAGTTGTCTGCATTTTCTTCATCTACTTTACTTTTTTCTTCGTCTTCGTTAACCTTATTCCCTCTGGCGGCAATTTCACTGAACAGTTCGGATGGTTTTAAAAAGTAGCCCAATTTTTTCAGCGATTCCTCTCGTATAGCTTCAATATATTCTTTGCCTTTGGTTGTGTTCTCTTGAATAGCGCGATACTTTATCTTGTCCTGTTTTAAAATGGAATTAGCATACATCTCCATTTTCTCTGACAAATATTTATAGAAAATAAACCCCAGAATATAATCCCGAAATCCATCGGCATCAATTCTGCCGCGGAGGGTATTGGCTATATTCCAAAGCTGCTGTTCAAGATTTTTCTTTTGGTCTTCTGACATCTAAGTTTTCTTTTTGGTGGATGAAGTCTTCAGAAAAATAGTTTCTTTAGATTGAATATGACTAAGACCAATAATACATTAAAGGAATCTGAAAGTATAAAAGGAACCCACAGCTATTGAAATATTTACTGGAATATATTCTGAAATTGGAAGCAGGCTTAGCGAGTTTTAGAGAGATTATGGTTTCGTTGAGTAAGCCGTAAAAGGTCGGAGTATTCTAAAATTTTCTGGAGTTGAATTTTCAATTTTGGAATAGTTCGGAATACGTTTTATTATTCCCGATTATTCCAAAAAAATTCGGAGTAATAAGGAATAATCCGGAGTTAGATTTATTACTCCGGAGTTGCCCGAATTAATCTGGCGTTTTACGGCAAATTCCAGAATATGCCGGAAAAATATATCATATACATAGTGATTTTGCATTACAATTCTGGTATAAAACGCGTTTGTGCTATTTTTTCATTTTAGTCATTGTTAGTATAAAAGTACATACTTTTAAATCCTAGCATAACAAAAAATATTGTATGAAAGACCAATCTTTTTATTTAGTCAAAAGTGATTTTAATGGAGATACTTCCACAAAGATCACCACATATCGGGTCGATAATTCGGCTTTAGAAGGTGGGCAAAAATATGTGACTGTAAAAAATGATAAACGGATTGGTTGGGCAATGAACGAGATTACTGCCTTGCAAATGCACGATATGTATGTGCGAATACATATTCTCCATGAAGACAATTCTGACCCGCATTACGATGCTAAGATTAAGGAGATGAGATCAGGGCCACAGAATAACGGATTCCTACATGACTTTCCTGATGAAGTGTTAGCCGAAAAAAAGAAACTGCTACCTTGGAATCGGAATTCATAATTCTCAGTAAACGACCACGGTATTCGTGGCATGTTCGATATATCCTAATGATATCATACATCATTCTGTATTCTTAAATAGCAATTTCATTTCTTAACCAAAGTCAATGAATAGCAGATAGTGGGCAAATACTTTTGTCCCCTGAAATTATTCAATAACTAAACACACAAAAAAATGAAAGCAGCAGTTTACACTCAGTATGGTTCTCCGGAAGTTCTCCAGGTTAAGGAAGTGGCTAAGCCAAGTCCAAAAGGCAATGAAATTCTTTTACGAATTAAAGCCACCGCAGTTAATTCGGGCGATGTGCGCTTGCGCAAGGCTGACCCGTTTGCAGTCAGATTTATTTTCGGTTTGCTAAAACCAAGAACTAATATTCTCGGTACTGTTTTTTCGGGTGAAGTAGAAAGTGTAGGTAGCCAAGTCAAACTTTTTAAAGTTGGTGACCAGGTGTTTGGTCATACTGATATGAAGTTTGGTGCTTATGCAGAGTATATCTGTGTTCCCGAAGATGGGTCGTTGGCGTTGAAACCCGCTGCTATTTCGCATCATGAAGCAGCAGGGATTCCTTTTGGTGGAGTTACAGCATTGCACTTTATAAAGAAGGCAATGATAAAACCCGGACAAAAAGTTCTTGTAGTAGGAGCATCCGGTGCTGTTGGAACTGCTGCTGTTCAATTGGCAAAGTCATTTGGAGCTAATGTGACCGGTGTTTGCAGCACAGCGAATATTGATTTGGTAAAAGCTATCGGTGTCGATAAAGTGATTGATTATACCAAAGAGGATTTTACTCAGAATGGCGAAACTTATGATGTGATTTTTGATACTGTGAAGGCAATAGATGTTTCACGCAGTTTAAATTCACTTACTAAAAACGGTGTAATGATTTTAAGTGCTGCAGGAATGTCGGAAATGCTTCAAGGTGCCAGGAT
Organism: Bacteroidota bacterium; assembly: GCA_947475165.1. Classification (GTDB taxonomy): domain Bacteria; phylum Bacteroidota; class Bacteroidia; order Chitinophagales; family LD1; genus Bog-950. Next base: position 10,622 of record CANJLD010000031.1, on the reverse strand, counting down.
TTCCATGACAAGCGAAAGAAAAGTATTGACCGGTGTAATAAGTCACAAAGCAGAGGACATTATTTTTCTAAAAGAACTTATGGAGGCAGGTAAGTATAAACCGGTTATTGACCGAACCTATCCATTAGAGCAAATTGCAGCCGCTCACGCTTATGTTGAGAAAGGACATAAGAAAGGAAACATCAGCATTACTATTTAATCTATCACTTAAAAACCAAAAAATATGACCAGTTTAATTTTAGCTCTTATCGTTACCGCTTTAGTAATTGCTGTGGCTGAGATATTCAGGAAAATTGATTTAGGGTTCTACGCTTCGCTGAACCTGGCAGTTATACCGTTTATCTATATCGGATTTTCGATTGACCCGCATTCACTTGCTCTTACTATTCCCGGAGCATTATTCTTTTTATCGTTCGCTTATTTCGGATACAAGAAACACTACCTGTTTACTGTCATCGGGCTTGGACTTCATGGACTTTGGGATGTTTTGTTTCCGCACGCAAGCACAGTTGCACCGCATGGTTACGATATATTTTGTATCACCATCGATATTTTACTTGCCTTGTATTTCTACGTGAAACTGAAACCGGTAAAAACTAATTAATCTACTTGCTAAGCAGTCGTTTTCTTATTCTGCTTAGTGATTCCGGCTTAACGCCAATGTAGCTGGCTATTTGATACTGCGGTATTTTTTGAAACAGATCGGGTCGTGATTTTAAGATTTTCAAATAACGCTGTTCTGGTGTATCGGTAGTATAGGTCGACATTCTTTCCTGTTGCTCTGCAAAAACTTTCTCCATTACTTTTCGTGAAACGGTTTCCAATTTTGGAAACCGTTTGTACAGATATTCTTCCTTATCTCTGTTGCCAACCACCAATGAGCAATCCATACAACAATCCAGATAATGGTTAGAAGGTTTTTGCTCGCCAAAGCTTTGCATGGAAATTACCCATTGCTCTTCAGTAAAGAAGTTAGCTGTCTTTTCATCGCCATCAACCAGGTAATACTGCCTTACACAACCTTCTAAAACAAAATAAGCTTCGGTGGAAATTTGTCCTTCTTTAAGTAAAACAGTTCCCTTTTTATATTGCTTAATGGTCATAGTTTCAACAATGGCTTCAATCTCTTCTTGTGAAAGAGGCATTATCCGTTGAAAATATTTCAGGAGCTTTTGTTCCATTTAATTTGTGTGCCCGGTCTTGCAGCATAGTGCGTTACACTGTCCGGTAAATTCAAATATATACAACCTTTTTTCTTTCATTTTGGTGACTACACCAACCATGAAATGAGGTCTTTATTTTAACCGGATACCCAAGCCGAACTCTAAAGATATGTTTGACAGGTTACCTGTGATGGAAGATATATCGGTTCCCGTAACCGGATAAGGATAGAGCGGCACATACAAGCGGTAGCTGAAGAAGAGTTTTTTCTGTCCTACCTTACCGTTATACATAAAACCAAAGTCTGGACTTATTGCATTTACTTTCGCGACCGTCTTTTCAAACTCAGGATTGTTCATGGTTTCTTTGTAAGCATCATATTTAAACCCAGCGAGGAGCGAAAAGGTGTGTGAGCTTCTTCTTGTATAAAATGAAGTTCCTATTCCGAATTTCTGGATAATCGAAAAATTGTAGTTGGTGGTGATGTAATTGAAGTTGCGTTTAAACGGACCATTGAAGTTAAATGATGTATGCGATACCAAACTGAGACGCTTCTTTATATTCCATTGCACGAGATTATTCAGACTTATATCTGTCATCGGCATGGGGTTTATTCCAATGCCGGGTTCAATGGTGAGTTTAGGAATAGGAAAATATTTTAAGGCAGGCTCTGTTGTTTTTTTCTGTGCTGCCAACGTTGAACAAGTAAAGATTATAAGTGCGAGTGATAGATATTTAATGGATTTCATAATGAGTTTATTTAGGGTGTGGAATGATTAAAATGGTTTTCGGTTATCTGTTTTGGAAATAGAAATTCAATGCTTCGGTTATATTCGGATTCTTTGAACCCACGTGGTCGCGGCTGGGCACAGTATGTTTTGCCAGTTTTATTCCGGGATAGTTATGGCTTAAGCGCTGATAGAATCCTTCAAAAGGTGCCTGCATTCTTCCATCGCCTTCTAAGGCACCTATTCCCATAAAAACCAATTGCTGATTTTTGCTGATGGCAGTACGGTTATCCTGTTCCATTCTGAAAAGTATTTCGTTGTCGTACCATAACGAAGGGCTTAGCATGAGATAGTTACCGAACACACCGTTGTAATTGGCAAAAGCATAAGCGGCAAACAAACCACCGAAAGAATGACCAAGAATTGTTCTGCTTGCTCTGGCAGTATCGGCAGCATAATCGCTTTCCATTTTAGGTATCAGTTCATCTTTAATAAACTGCATAAACTTTTCGGCTCCGCCACCGCCCATACTTGCTTTGGTTGGGGTATAATCAACAGACCGATCATAACCGTATCCGATGCTAACTACCAGTACATCGCTACTTAGCTTTTGACATTGTTTAGCAACATTGCCGAAATTCTCTTCGCCATCTAATACATATATGGCTGCATACTTTTGGTTTTCCAGATTGTAATTTTCGGGCAGCGCCACTTTAATAGTATAGCTCGCTCCGTTAGAGGTTGATTGAATGGTAAACTGCTTGGTAAGATTTGGATTGAATGCTTCTTTCTTGCAAGAAGCAATCGTTAAGATTAAAAGAAGAGTGATTATGTTTTTCATTTTGTTTTTGGTTTTAATGGTTTGTGTTTGTTTGTTAGAAATTAAAGCCGCTCCCGAAGGGGAGCGGCTTTTTTGTTTAGCACTTGCAAGTGCCTTCGCAGTTGCAGCAAGTACCGCAGTTGCAGTTTTGGCTTTTAGCAGCGCAGTTGCAAGTTGTGCAAGTGCAGTCCTGGCAATTGCATTTTGGATTACCGCAGTTTTTGCTGGCGGTTGGAGCGATTGGGCTCGTTGTCTTTTCCATTGTTTTTTGATTTAGTTATTTAATGGTGCAAACATACGTCCGCCAACCCCCGAGGGGTTTACATTACTTTGGGTAAGGCTTATAGAATTTTGGGATTAAACCTTATCAAGCGCTTTACGCTTGGTTGCACCAACTTCTTTATAATAAGAAGGAGTAAGGCCGGTTATTTTCTTAAACTGAGTAGAGAGATGAGCTACACTACTATAATTAAGTTCGTAAGCTATTTCAGATAAAGTCATTTGCTGATAGACAAGCAGTTCTTTTGCCTTTTCAATGCGCTGCTCAATAAAATACTGTTCAATGGTTCTGCCCTCAATGGCAGAAAACATACTGCTGAGGTGGGTGTATTCGTAATTCAGTTTCTCTGCCAGAAACTTTGAAAGATTGAGTTTAGTTTCTTTTTTATCGGCTTCGTTACGCGCCTGTTTAATGACCAGTTGTTTTACTTTTTCGATAACGGCTGCGGTGTGACTATCAATTAATTCGAAGCCTACCTTTTCAAGTTCTGTTCGTAATACTTCTTTTTGCGCATCGGCTAATGGCTGAGGCGCATGTATTTCACCAAAAATTACTTTTTGAAAAGGAATAGATGCTTTTCTTAAAATGGTTTCCACCGTCATGATACACCGTTGACAAACCATATTCTTAACTAGTAATACTGTTGATGCCATTAGGAGTGTGTGGTGTTGTAGAAAGCTAAGGTACTATTCTTAACGGTATTGGTCAATAACTAAAAGTCATTCCTGCACCGAAACCCATATCACTGTCGTAGTGAGTAGAAACAGAAACGTATTTAGTCATTATGTAGCGCAAGCCGACCATGTATTCTTTATCTGTGTTGAGCATAAAGCTTAAACGAAGACGAGATGTGAGAGGAATGTCTTCACGCATTAGCTGTAAGCGTACGTTACCTGTGTGGTCAACGCGAAGGTCGGCAACAATGAGAAGAGGTAAAACATATTGAACGCCTGCACATGCAACAACACGATTATTCTTTGTATCAATTTGCTGGAAAAGATTTTTTTCCATGCCTTCCATTTTACGATAACGGAAATCCGAACCAATGTAGAAGCGAAGAAATTGATTTCGCCCAACATAGCGACCAACGTGGGTTTCTACTTCGTAGCCATGATGTGAGTTGATACCGATACGCCATTCAGTTTGTCCATACCATCGTGTGTTTGACAGCATGATTTCGCCATCACTTCCAGTGGTTTCGATTCCTACTTTCGCCATCAGGTGAGGTGCGCGGTCATCGCGTCTAAATTTACGTGCGGATTCTTTTTGATTCGACAATTCAGGATTAACCGGTGAATTTTCGTAGGTAAAAACTCTGCCCATGCCACTCATCATGTGGTAAAGAATGTGGCAGTGAAAAAACCAATCGCCATAATTTTCCGATGCGTTGAATTCAATCGTGTCGGTTTCCATTGGCATAATGTCTAAAACATTTTTTAGCGGAGAATAATCGCCTTGCCCATTCAGCACGCGAAAGAAATGTCCGTGCAGGTGCATAGGGTGGCGCATCATAGAGTTATTGTAAATAATGATGCGTATGTTTTCTCCCGCCTTTATTAAAATCTTATCGGTTTCAGAAACTGTTTTGTTATTGATGCTCCATACATATCGGTTCATATTTCCAGTCAATTCAAAACGTAAAATTTTTGGTGGCGCATCAAGAAGAGTTGTTTTTGTTGGAGACTTGAGCATGGTGTAATTCAACGTAACTAGATCAGCTAAATTTTCCGAAGCGGCAGGAGCAACAGGTCCGTTTTTCTTTTTCTTCTTTTTTAAATCTCCGGTTATTTCTGGATACATCACAGTATTCATGTCCATGATTTGATTGCTCATTTGCATTCCCATCGGTTTCATGTTGCCGTTCATCTTCATCATGCTGTTCATCATTTTCATTCCCTCAAAATATTTGAGTTTTGGAAGTGGCGATGCGAGTTGTTTGATTCCGTTGCCGAGCCAAAGTGATGTGTGTTTTGTTCTATCTTCAGACGTAGCAAGAAATTCAAAAGAAGTGCTGTCAGCAGGAATAGTAACAATGACATCGTAAGTTTCGGCAACGGCAATGAGCATTCTATCTACCGGAACCGGTGCTACATCTTTTCCATCGTTGGCGACAACGGTTAGTTTTCCTCCGGCATATTTTAACCAAAAGTAAGTAGATGCACTTCCGTTAATGATTCGCAAACGAATTTTTTCACCCGCCTTAAATTGAGGCGCATTTATTTCTTCGCTACCGTTTGAAAGAAATTTATTGTAGTAAACATCGCTTACATCCATTGCGGTCATTCGCTTCCACTCATTGGTAATTTTAGTTTTGAATTGGTGATGAATAATAGAGGAGAGATAATCTTGAGCTGAACCTTTTTGAATGGCATACCAATCGTTGGCGTTGTGCAAACTTCGATGAACTTCATTGGGCTTTTCATCTGTCCAATCACTAAGCAGCAAAGTGTATTCAGGAAGTTTTGGTTCATTCCTCTTATGAATTATCAGCGCACCATATACACCGATTTGCTCCTGCAATTGTGTGTGGCTGTGATACCAGTAAGTGCCATTTTGCACAATGGGAAAATGATAATGATAAACGGTGTGCGCTTTAATTGGTGGTGTGGTGAGGTAAGGAACTCCGTCTTGCGAATTGGGTAAAATTATTCCGTGCCAGTGAACGGAAGTTTCTTTGTCAAGATTGTTGTGAATGTAAATATCGGCTGTATCGCCTTCTGTAAAATAAAGAGTTGGCGCGGGAATGGTGCCGTTGATGGCGATTGCTTCTTTTGGTGTGCCGCTGTAATTTACGGTGGTGTCAGATACAAATAAATCGTAGCGAACTATGTGTTGTGCTGAAAGATTACCAGCGATAACAAGAAATGTTATAGAAATAAAAAAGAGTTTGAAATTCATTCAACCTATTTTTTCTGAAAGCTGCAAAACAGGAAATTCTGTGTGGTGTTGAATGGTGTGGTGTGGTCTTCTCGAATACATTTTATACGCTCAAACGCAATTTCAAATCGCGCACTCATAGATGTTTCGGTGTATTGTTTTATTTCTAAACCACTGCACTTTTTAGGTCCCTCATCAGAGAATGTTCCAAGGATAAGATACCCATTTTTATGGATGGCTTCTTCGGCAATGGAAACATACTTGTAGATTTTTTCTTCATCGGTGAGAAAATGAAAGGCAGCTCTATCGTGCCAAAAATCAAACTTCACCTGCGGTTTAAAGTCAGTAATATCAGAAACAATAAAGGTTACATGCTTTGCCTTTTCACCCAAACGCTTTTTCGCGCGTTCAATGGCATTGGCAGAAATATCCAAGAGGTAAATATTGTGATACCCTTTTTCTAAAAGCGCATCTATAAAATGACTGTCGCCACCACCAACATCAATAATGTTCGCATCAAGAGGTAGATTGAAAAGTTCCAAAAATGCTACTGATGTTTTTGGATATTGCTGAAACCAACTGACCTCTGTTTCCTGCTTGGTAGCAAAAACATTTTCCCAATGTTGTTTAATCTCATTCTTTTCCATGCTTTCTATTATTTAAAAAATAAGTATTGCTTATGCTTTAGAAACAGTTTTCACTTTCAACAAACTTGCATTGATAGCCACTACCACAGTGCTTAATGTCATCAACGCTGCACCCATTGCGGGAGTGAGCATGATGTTCCATTTGTAAAGAACACCTGCCGCCAAGGGCAAGGCAACAATGTTGTATCCGGTTGCCCAAATTAAATTCTGAATCATTTTGCGGTAAGTTGCTTTGCCGAAAAGAATCAAACTTACAATGTCATTTGGATTGCTGTTTACTAAAATAATTCCTGCGGTTTCTGCTGCAATGTCGCTTCCGCTTCCTACGGCAATGCCAACATCGGCTTGTGCGAGTGCGGGCGCATCGTTCACTCCGTCACCGGTCATGGCTATGAACTCGCCTTTGCTTTGCAACTCTTTTATCTTTTCCAATTTTTGATGCGGTAATACTTCGGCAAAGAATCCATCCATCTTTAATTCATCGCTTACACTCTTCGCCACTTTTGCATTATCACCTGTGAGCAAAATGGATTTGATTTTATTTTCTCTTAAAGTTTTAATTGCATCGGCTGATTCAGGTCGTATTTCATCGGAGAGAGCAATGTAACCTGCTAATTCATTATTGATAATTAGAAAGACCACCGTTTCCATATCATTCGCGGTGAAGCCATCGGGAACGGGAAGTTTGTTTTCTTTCAAGTAACCCGGACTAACAACCAAAATCTTTTTGCCTTCTACTGTTGCTTCAACACCTTTACCGGTTATAGCATTGAAATTTTCTGTTGCGGGAATAGCGAGTTTTAAATCTTTTATTTTTTGCAGAATGCCTGTGGCAATCGGATGTTCTGATTTTTGTTCCAATGCAGAAGCAAGGCGAATGATTTCATTTTCATTCAAATCTTTTTTGAGCGAAACAATTTTTGAAACCTGAAATTTACCAATAGTGAGTGTTCCTGTTTTATCAAAAATGATGGTGGTTATTTTTCTTGAGTTCTCAAACGCTGTTCTGTTTTTAATCAGCAAACCGTGTTTTGCCGATAGTGCTGTTGACTTCGCAACTACTAAAGGCACCGCTAAACCGAGTGCATGAGGACAGCAAATAACAATCACCGTTACCATTCTTTCCATCGCAAACGCCAGCGATTGCCCCGTTAAATACCAAAATAAAAATGTGGAGATACCTGCAACGATGGCAATTACAGTCAACCATTTTGCTGCGGTGTCCGCCAACAATTGTGTTTTAGATTTTGATTTCTGTGCATCGTCAACAAGTTTGATTACCTGTGAGAGATAAGAATCTTTTGCCGCATGAGAAACAGTTACTTTAATAGAGCCGTTGCCGTTGATAGAACCGGCAATTACTTTATCGCCTTTAATTTTTTGCACCGGTTTTGATTCACCGGTGAGCATAGATTCATTCAAATAACTTTCGCCTTCTGAAATTATTCCATCGGCTGCTACTTTCTCACCGGGTTTTACCAAAATAACATCGTTCTCTTTCAGGGTATCGGTCTTTACATCATGCACCATGTTAGGCATTACCATGTGCGCATCAGACGGCATAAGTTGCACTAACAATTCCAATTCACGCGATGCTCCGGCAATGGATTTCATTTCTATCCAATGCCCCAAAAGCATGATTAGAATAAGTGTGGAGAGTTCCCAGAAAAAATCCATGCCTTGTAACCCAAAAACGATGGCTACGCTGTAAGCGTATGCCACCGTTATTGCAAAGCCAATCAAAAGCATCATGCCGGGGCTTTTTGCTTTTACCTCGCTCACAAATCCTTTTAAGAATGGAAAGCCACCGTAAATAAAAACCACCGTTGAAAGAGCAAGCAGCAAATAGCTACTACCTGTAAATTGCCAATGAACATTTAACCAATGCTGTATCATGGGCGACAAGAGCATTATGGGAATAGTGAGAAACAGCACTACGAAAAATCGCCTTTTAAAATCGGCAATCATAGCATGATGGTCGTGCCCTTCATGTCCCATTGGAGGATTGGCTCCGTGTTGCATTTTTGAATGCTCATGCTTTGTCATATCCATAATGTTGGAGTTGATTTAGTTTACTTTTTCTTTACTAAATCCATTCCGCACTTCGGACATTTGCCCGGTTTGTCGGATACCACTTCAGGGTGCATAGGGCATGAGTAGGCAGCGCTCTTATCATGTTCTTCGTGTTTCCCATCCTTGCAACATTTGGCATCTTTTCCCATGTCGCATTTTTCCATTTTCCCGTCCATGTCCATACATTGACCTTCTTTCATCTTCATTTTTTTGCCGTTCTTCATTACACATTCGCCATTGGTCATACACTTAGTGCCGTTTTTCATGGTCATGTCTTTGTCCATTGGCATCATTTTACCATCCTTCATCATCATCATTTTGCCGTCTTTCATTACACAACAGTCCTTCATCATACAACAACTTTTGGATTCTGTTTTAGTTTGAGCAAAAGAGTTACCTGCCGTTAAGCATACTGCCAGCATAAGCATGGCTACAATTGTTTTCTTGTTTTTCATTTTGTTTTATTTTTTTGAATTCAGTTTTCGTCAGATGCGCTGTTGCCCGCTTTAATGTTTAATTACTGCCTTGCAAAAGTGTGTAACTTGATTGGAAAAGGGTTACATAATTCTTACAGTTAGTTACATGATTCATATCATGATTAGTTTAAAAGAATTAGAGAAACTGCTGCCATTACAATCATCAGTGCATCTTCAATAATGGTAACGGTGCTCATAGGTAAATTGAATACTGCACCGAGGCAAGCGCACTGAATTTTTTGTTTGTTCAACACACTTTGCAAAACGCCAATGATGCTTATACTCATTACTACAACGGTTACAACGTTGGTGATAAGCGGATTGAAGTTGATGGTGTAGGCAATTCCTAAACTCAATTCGATAAAAGCGTAGAGATAGCCCCAAACAGGAATTCGTTTTGCCACTACATCATACATAGCGTAACTTTCTGCAAACCCTTTCAGGTCTAACATTTTGAAGAAAGAAAATGTGAGAAAGAAACCCGCCATGAAAATGTTCATCCATTGCGTTGTATCAAAGCGATGGTTGACAAATTGAACAAGCGAAGCAACAGCAGTGATGTAAAAGAAAATGAGAAGAATTGGCTTGTAAGTTTCAAGCCATGATTTGGTTTGCTCCGCAACTTCGCTGTGTTGCGTTGCGCTGATTTTATATTTACTCTCTGCACCAATTGCGTTTTGCAAATCGGAAATAGAAATGTGTTTGCTCATGGTGATGGTCGCGGTGTTTGTTTCTCTTGAAACTTCAACACCTGTTACGTTCGTCAGTTTATACAGCGCAGATTTTACGCTGTTTTCGCAACCAGAACAAGTCATTCCTGTCAATTGATAGGTGTGTGTCATATTACTTGATTGTTTCTTTTACACTTCCGCAAGTGAGCATTTGCGAACCGTAGAAAGGATTTTTGATTGCTGTTTCTTTGCTCAACCAATCAGCCCCTTTGCCATTGTCATACATAGGGCAGTGGTCAAAGTAAACTACATAATCAGGTTTGATTGCTTTCATCACTTCGTGCATTTTTGAGGAAAGCAAAGCGAAATGTTCCCGCTGATGTGCTACCTCTTTTGTTTCGGAGATGTGAGTAGAATGAAATTTTAAATCTTCTGCTGTTTTCATCCAAACAGTATGTTCATCGGTTTTAAGATTCGGCATTTTCACTGCATCAATCGTTTTCAATAATTCTTTTGCTTTCAATGCCGCTGTCTTACCGTCATCTTTTGTTAGCGCATCTTTTAAGCTGAAGTATGCCATGTAAACATCTGCAAGAAGATTAACTACTGTAGTTGTTTCTTCGGTTGTTGTTGTTTCCTTTTTAAGTGTATCTGTAGTTTGAATAACCGGTTGAACAATTTCCTTTTTCGGTCTATCATATTGGCAGCACTCTGCAAGTTTTGCATAGGCATCATCGGGCGCAAGAAATTTTACGTTGTCGTAACCGGAGTAAGCAATGCGTTTTAAAATTGCATCGGCATTTGTTTTTGTGCTGTCGAAAGTAAGCGTTGCAATTTTGGTGTCTTTATCCCAACTGGCTTTTGCTTCGCCTTTTTTGCTTGCTGCTGT
>CANJLD010000030.1 GCA_947475165.1 Bacteroidota bacterium | reverse complement strand
TTCGACAAGTTTTTGAATAGCGGTAACCAATATCGTTTTGCCAAAAGGAGCATCTTCCACTCTTTTCTATACAGAAAGTCGAAGAAGGATGCAGAGCTGGCCGAGGCCACCGTGCAGTTGTAAATTCCTTCCCCGCTGGCGCAAGTCTGCGACTTGTGCCTATTGTATTTAGTAAGTTTGTAAATACATTTTGCAAAGCAAAAGCAGCCTTTTATTTTGCTAACCCAACTGTCGCAAGAATGCAGCCTGGCAATTGAGCTAAGCGCCTGCCTGTCAGTTAACCATTACTGTGCAGTAAAGGTATCTTCCCAGGTATCGGGTGTAGCGGTGTTTTGGTTTACCGCCCGCTTTGTTTTTAGTTGGGTATCGGTAATGCTTACAATTTCAAACGTATCGCCTTCGTAGGCAACAGGAGTACGAAGCAGAATAATTTTCTTTTCGTCAGCCGAAATTTTATAAGGTATAGGTGTAATGGTGCCAATAGGGTCACCAAAGCAAGCCCCCATATTATCGCCCTGGGTAAAATACAGGTTACCGGCATTGGTAAATTCATATAGCGAGTTAAGCCAGCACCAGGTAGTTTTAGTAATGCCGTTGTTTACAAATCCGGTAGATTTCCACTGATGGGCAACCAGCTTTTCTTTTACGGTTACTTGGGTTTCTTCTTTTTTACAGGCAGCCATGCTCAGCATAAATGCACCGGTAAGTAAAAGCGCAGAATGTATTTTCATAATACTATAGTTTACCGGCAAAAGTAAAACAAACAACGAAAAAGTTGAATGCGTATGGCTGTTGCGTGCCTAAGAATGCTGCTATGCTTTGTCTTTGGCACTTGTTGGTCTCGGCTAAGCCGAAATCAACAAAAAACATTAGCTACAGGGTATTGTAATTTTAAAAACGCTGTATAAATTAGCACGACCAATTGGTATTAACTCAAACCTACCCCCTGCTATGATACAGATAAAAGAAATATCCGTTTATATACACGGAAAACTATTTAGCGACAGCGTATTTTACAATGAAAAGAAAAATCTGGAGATTGTAGACGATTTCCCGTACTTAGACATTAAGAGGATAGAGAAAATAAAGGCAGAAGATTTTCCTGACAGGTTTTGCTTACATTTTCAGCCGAAACCAAAACACAACCCAATTTTTGATTTCGTGGAAGTGACACATAAAGGCAAAAAAATAATCGTGGATTTATTTGGCAACATAGAGCTTAACGAGGATAAATACGACTGGCTGTTTTGGAATCCTGAAAAACTACTGCCAGAAATATATAAGCTGACAAAAGCGAAGGGATATAAAATTAGACGCAACTCTTATGACGGTAGCTTAGAATTAAAAATTGAATTTAAAACCGAAGGCACTCTGGGCGCAATGCTTAATACCGTAATGGAGCAGATGAATAAAGTACAGTTACAGGCAGAAAAAAATCTGTTGAAGATGGCCGTTAAGCAAATTGGAAAGTAAACCTACCCCGGGCTAAAAATACCGCTGTGTTTATCGTTTGCTTTTAAATCTTTTGTTCAGTCTTTTTATTATATCGTTTGCAATTGGCGCGCACAGGTTTTCTAAAGCATCCAGGTGCTTTTTGTAATGGCTGTAAACATTATCGCCAACCGGAACTTTGAACGAGATATGGGTACCCCAAATTCCATTCTCGTAGGTCTTGACTTTATACTTCTCCCTTTTTGCCAGTTGAGTAAAAACGGGGAGCACCACATACGGGTTCAAATCATCTTTTGGCGGCTCCTCTTCATCTATCTCAAAGCTAAAGTCCATTATTACATATTTTTTTTCTCTGCGTAGAGTTACGCAAGTCAGCAATCCAAGGCATTCCCCTTCCGACAACTTCACACCAAAATAAATTTTATCAGGAAGGTCGCCCGCAGTAAAATCGAAAAGTATTTCGGCAGGCATTTCTGCTTCCACATAATCGCTGCTGCACATAATCAAAACTTCAGGGTGAAGAAGTTTGCCCTTAAACTTCACCCTTCTGTCTGCTAACTCTAAAGTGTAATCACCTCTAACTACTTCAATAAGGGGTACCGGTTCAGTGTGTTTCATAAGCTAAGGGTTAATGGCAGTTCTAATATAACAAAACCCCTTTCCTTTTCAAGTTTTTTCATTGGTAAATTGTTATTACAAAAATTTTACAATTCTGTGACAATTCTAATGCAACATCAAAAACCAAAAAGCGTTCTTGTAATAAATCACCGTTTCCTTTTCCTTCTCCATGGCCATGGAGAAGGTGTCCGAAGGACGGATGAGGCAAATGTTTAAATCAAATTCTATGAAACACAAACGAGGTGAAGGTCCTCAAAAGCAGGAAATGCGAACGATGCGAATTGTTCATCAAAAACTGAAGACAGTTTCCGATACATCGGAACTATTCAATAACATTCTAAACCTTAAATAATATGACTAAAGTAAAAATAGGCTTTAGCGGTTTAACGGTTCCGGAACAAATAGAGCGCGCACGGCACATACATGGTGAAATGACAGGTAATGCCAATTTCACCACACCGGTGCCTGCCTTAACTGTAGTAGATGCTGCGGTAACAGCTCTCGAAAATGCGTATAACGATTCGCGCAGCCGCGATAAAAACAAAGTGGCAGCCATGTATTTGCGCAGAAAAGAGTTACTGGTTATTATCGGCCAGGAGGCAGCATACGTGCAGGAAGCAAGCGGTGGAGATGCAGAGAAAATTCGCAGCAGCGGTTTTGATACAGCAAAACCCAGAACACCGCGCCCTGTAATTGCAGGTGAGGTAAGCAACCTGCGGCTGAGCGATGGCTCTAACCACGGTAGAATACGTGTTGATTGGGACAAAGCAGACGATGCAGTAATGTATGTCGTAATGGCTTCGCTCAATGCAGATTTTACCGATGATCTGGACCCTAAGGGAATAACTACAAAAACTACCAAAGAGATAGGAAACTTTGACCCAGGCGTAAAAGTATGGGTTAAAGTAATAGCTCTTGGCAGAGAAGAGTTTGGTCCCGATTGCGAACCGCAAAACATCATTGTAAGATGATGCGCGGCTTATTTAATAATTCATTAAATACAAAAAAATGACTGACTGTCAAACAGGTATAAGTTTCAAAGTAAACTATAACCAAAACTGAAAGCCCTTCTGCAAAGAGGGCTTTCGCATTTTAAAACCAAGCCACTCAACCTGTATTTGTGCCACCTGATGCATCGCTTGTTTTATGTTGATAGAGTGTGGATAGCTGTTGGCTTCTTTATCTTTTACCGCCAAGTGTTTTTCTATTTTCGTCACCCTTTTTTACTGTGATAAACGCTGATAAATTATGCAACTGACAACCCTCGAAATTAAAGGCTTTAAAAGCTTTGCCGAAAAGACGACCATACACTTCGATAATAAAATTACCGGTGTAGTAGGTCCTAACGGTTGTGGCAAGAGCAATGTGGTAGATTCTATCCGCTGGGTGCTTGGTGAGCAGAAGACCTCTCATTTGCGTTTGGAGAAAATGGAGAACCTCATCTTCAACGGCACCAAGAACCGCAAGGCATCGAGCATGGCAGAGGTTTCGCTTACGTTTGAGAATACCAAGAACCTTGTTTCAAGCGATTATAAAACCATCACCATTACCCGCAGGCTTTTCCGCGATGGCGAAAGCGAATACCAATTGAACGGAGTTACCTGCCGGTTAAAGGATATTACCTCGCTGTTTATGGATACCGGTGTAAGTGCCGATAGCTACGCCATTATCGAGTTAGGAATGATGGATGAAATTTTGAACGACCGCGATAACAGCAGAAGAAAATTGTTTGAGCAGGCAGCCGGTGTAGCCAAATACAAAAAGCGCAAGAAAGAAACCGTAGATAAATTAAAAGGCACCGATGCCGATTTAGAGCGCGTAAAAGATTTGCTTTTCGAAATTGAAGGCAACCTTAAAACCCTCGAAGCGCAGGCTAAGAAGACCAAGCGTTATTACGAACTGAAAGAAGAATACAAGCAGTTGAGTTTGTTGTTGGCGCGTTACAATCTTCAATCTTACAAAGAGACTTATAAAAACCTCGAAGAATCGAAAACAAAAGAAGTTGACAACAAATTTGAATTAGAAGCCGCCATAGCACATGCCGAAGCAACTTTGGAGAAAGAAAAGCTGGGCAATGTGGACAAGGAGAAAGCCTTGTTTGAAGTGCAACGCAAGTTGAACACCTTGGTAGCCGGTGTGGGCGAAAAAGAGAATGAGCGTAACCTGTTGAACTCGCAAATAAAATATGCGCTCGACAAAAAAGATACAGCCGAAAAGCAAATTGTAGAAGCGAACGATTCAGTTGAAAAATTGAAACTCTCGATTGATAAACTTTCTGTTGACCACGAAAGCGAAGCGAGGCTTTTAGATGCGCGCAAGAATGAGTTAAGTGTACTTGAAACGGAGTTGAATGAGATACGCAGTCAGCATACCGGTTTAAAAGATACGCTGACCAACGAGCAAAAACTCTTTACCGAAAAAGAGCGGAACATTTTTGAGTTGGAAAAGAAGTTAGCCGTAAACCGCAGCAGCAACGAAGCCCTGCAACGTGACTTACTGAACAGCGATGAAGATGTGCAGAAGAAACGCCTGGAGTTAGAACAATTGCAGAAAGATTTTGAACAGCTAAAAACCGACAAGGAAACTGCAGAAGTAAAACTACAATCGCTGATTACCGAAGAGGAAAACAAGAAAAAGGAAATTGCAGAACTTGAAACCTCAGTAGAAAAAACGCGTCAGGAATTAACTGCTGAAACAAGAACGTTGGATGCGAAGAAGAATGAGTTTGACTTAACCAAAAGTTTGGTAGAAAACTTAGAAGGCTTTCCTGAATCCATTAAATTCTTAAAGAAGAACGCTAAGTGGAGTAAAGAGGCTCCTCTCCTTTCAGATATTATTTATTGTGCCGAAGAATACCGCGTAGCCATTGAAAATTACCTTGAACCGTATTTGAATTATTATGTGGTTCAAAACATTCAGGAGGCGGTAATGGCGGTAAACATGCTGAACGATTCTTCGATGGGTCGTGCTAATTTTTTCATTCTTGATGAGTTTGAGAAGTATGAACCGAATGCAGCTATTGAAATTACAGGAGCTAAACCGGTGAGCGGTTTGGTGGAGTTAGATGCGCAATACAAAAAACTTGGAGCGTATTTGCTGGACAAAATTTACATGATTGACGATGCAGGCTTTGACGCAACAAACCTTGACACACAAGGAAAGAAAGTAGTAGTGCTTGCCAAAAGCGGAAAGTTTATCCGCAAAGACTTTTCATTAAGCGGTGGTGCAGTTGGTTTGTTTGAAGGAAAGAAAATTGGACGTGCAAAGAATCTTGAAAAATTACAGGAAGAAATAAAAGCGCTGGAGCTGAGTACTTACAAATTACATCAGCAGGTTTCGAATGCGCAGGTGAAGATAAACCAACTAAAAGGAAGCAGCGTGGCGCGCGATATTGATGCGCAACGTAATTTTGTAAATCAGTTAACTTCTAAATTCTCCGGTTCGCAAGCCAGCATCAATAGCCTGGTTAAGTTTTTGGAAAGTGCCGATGAAAAAAGCAAAACAATTACACAGCGTTTAGATGCGTTGAAAACAGAAGTAGAAACGATCAATACCGAGTTGACTACCCTGCGCGATACACAGGGTTCAGTAAAAGCAATTCTTGAAAAAACGGATAAAGAATTTGTAGAACTCACGAACAAACTGAGCGAAGCTTCTTCACGTTACAATCAAAAGAATATTGAGTTTCATCAGCAGCAGAATCGCGCAAACTCTATCAGTCAGGAACTGGGTTTTAAGAAAAGTCAGATTGAAACCTTGATGAGCCAGTTGACGAGAAACAATGAAGTGATTTTAGAAAGCCAGATGCAGTTGGAAGAAAGCCATAAAAAAGCGAAAGAGATTGAAGCGGCTTTACTTTCCAATTATGCCGATAAAGAAAGTTATGCAGCAGAGGTTGAAGCAGCAGAAAAAGGCTACTACGATTCGCGCGGTATGATAAATGAGTTTGACAGTAAGGTGAGAGAGTTAACGCGCAACCGCGACAATGTGGTGAATTTGCTCAACAGCATTAATGAAAAATTCAGTGAGTTGAAACTGTCCATGACTTCCATGAAAGAAAGATTGAGTGTAGAATTCAATATTGATATCAACGTAATTCTGAATGAAGAGTTTGAAATGGTTCAGCCGCTGGAAGAAGTGCAGGCAGAAGTAGAGAAGATTAAAAAGCGAATTGAAAATTTCGGAGAAATAAATCCGATGGCGTTGGAAGCATTTGAAGAAATGAAAAAGCGTTACGACTTTATCATTGTGCAAAAAACAGATTTAGAAAACGCAAAGAACTCTTTGATGGATACCATTAAAGAAATTGAAGACACAGCAAAAACTCAGTTTGTAGAAGCATTTACTAAAATCAGAGAGAGCTTTATTAAAGTATTCCAAACACTTTTCAGTCCTGACGACCAATGCGATTTGTTCCTCGTAAATCCTGATGACCCGTTAGAATCTAAAATTGAAATCATTGCTAAACCAAAAGGCAAACGTCCAACCGTTATAGACCAGTTATCCGGTGGAGAGAAAACGTTGACAGCAACTGCACTCTTATTCTCGCTTTACTTACTCAAACCGGCACCGTTCTGTATTTTCGATGAAGTAGATGCTCCGCTCGATGATGCCAACATTGGCAAGTTCAACAAAATCATCAGCGAGTTTTCAAAAGAATCACAGTTCATTATTGTAACCCACAATAAAATGACTATGAGTTCGGTGGAAGCTATTTATGGTGTTACTATGGCCGAGCAAGGAGTGAGCAGAGTTGTACCGGTTGATTTTAGAAGTTTAAATTAAACTTGCGAAAACACTTTATCTGAAACCTGATATTCATTTATCTGTTGTTGTTCCCTATTACAATCCTCCTAAAGATTGGCTTACAACTGTTGATACTAGTCTTCAGAAAATACAAAATGATATTCTAAATATCCAACTGGTATTTGTAAATGACGGAAGTGATACAAAAAAATCGTTTATGCTGTTTGAAGCATACGAGATGCAGAATATTCAAACCCAACTGATAGGCAATAAAATAAATTGTGGAAAGGGACATGCCTTACGCGAAGGAGTAAAAGCCGCCACCGGTGATTTAATTATCTACACGGATATTGATTTTCCTTACACACATGACAGTTTTCTAAAAATTTATTCCGCTTTAAAAAATGAAGATGCGGATATTGCAATTGGTATTCGCGGAGAAAAATATTACTCGCGCCTTCCAAAAGCCAGAATGAGAATTTCAAAACTACTTCGTTGGTTTATCAAAAAATTTCTGCGCATTCCTACAGATGATACCCAATGCGGGTTAAAAGGCTTTAATCAGAAAGGAAAAGAAGTTTTTCTGCAAACTACTATTAACAGGTACCTGTTCGATTTGGAATTTATTTTTCTTTCTGCGCGTAATAATCTTTCCATTAAAACAGTGGAAGTAGAATTGCGCCCGGATATTGTTCTCTCAAAAATGAATTGGAAAATTTTACTTCAGGAGTTCGGCAATTTTTTAAAGATATTCGTTAGGTCAATAACCAATTACCAATAATCAATTCAAGGAAGTAATCAATCTTCAATTTTAAATCTTCAATCAATATGGCATACAAACTTTCAGTAAAGCACCCGAACAAAAGAGCATTTATTACAGGTGGTGGTGGTGGCTTAGGCAGAGCGTTAAGCTTAGCCTTAGCTAAAGATGGCTGGACAGTAGGCATTACAGATATTAAAGAAGAGGCATTAGCTGAATCGAAAAAATTAATTGAAGACGCAGGTGGCAAAGCCTTCACTTACAAGTTTGATGTTTCAAAAAAGGAAGATTACAAAATTGCCTTCGATGATTTTATTTCGAAAGCCGGTGGATTGGATTTGCTCATAAACAATGCAGGAGTAGGCGATGGCGGTTTAGTTGGCGAATATGATTTAGCGCATTGGGATTGGATTACCGGCATTAACCAAATGGCGGTGATATACGGTTCGCACTTTGCGTTGCCGCTTTTGAAGAAGCAAGGAAGCGGTCATATAATTTCTATTGCCAGCGCAGCCGGTTTGGCAAATATGCCTAACATGGGTATGTATAATGTAACCAAGGCGGCTGTCATTTCTTTAATGGAAACTATTTATGCCGAGGCCAAAGGCTTTGGAGTAGATGCGAGTGTTGTTTGCCCTACTTTCTTCCGCAGTAATATTATGCAGCATCATAAAGGTGATGAAAACTCGGCTAAGATTGGACAAACGATTATTCAGCGCGCTAAGTTTTCGCCCGATGATATTGCCGATTATATATTGACCGAGGCAGGTAAGGGAGAGTTTTATGTCCTTCATCCTTGGCAGGCGAAAATGGTTTTTCATGTAAAGCGTTTTCTGCCTAAGTTCTTCCTGAATTATAAAGCCAAGCAGTTTGCCAAGAAAGATTGGGTGCAAAAAACAATGAAACAAAGGTTCTGATTACACATTAATCACTTCAAACAAATCCTCTCTTCCTTTAAGCGTTTGGCGAATGTGCGCGTCATCGGTATCGGTGAGAAATATTTGACCGAAGTTGTTAGATGCAATTAACTCAATCAGTTTCTGACTTCTATCGTTATCCAGTTTGTCGAAAATATCATCAATCAATAAAACGGGTTTAAACTGTTTGCTCTGCGCAATAAGTTCGTATTGCGCAAACTTCATAGAGATTATAAAACTCTTCTGCTGCCCTTGAGAACCGAATTTCTTCATCTTGTTTGCACCTAGAAAAAATTCCATATCGTCCTTATGCACTCCAACATCGGTGCGCTGTAACATTACATCTCTGTTCAAACTATTCTCCAGCAATACATCAAAAGGCTTTTCGTTCAACTGTGAGTAATAACTAAAACTCACCGGTTCTCTTTCCAAACTTATTTCCTTATAAAATTTTTTAAAGATAGGTTGCAATTTATGCATCACTATTTTTCTTGCTTCATATATTTTTGTTCCTAAAGGAATTAGTTGGCTGTCATAAGTTTCTAAAAGATGCTTATCGGTTTTCTTGGTTTCTGCAAAACGCTTTAGAGCAGCGTTGCGTTGCGCCAACACCTTATTGTAAGTAATCAGCCATTCCAAGTATTCGTGATTGATTTGTGAAATAGTTCCGTCCAAAAACTTTCTCCGCTCCTCACTGCTTCCGAGTATCAATTGGCTATCGTCCGGTGAAATAATAATGCAGGGAAAGTTACCGATGTGGTCGCTTAACTTTGGCACTACAACATCGTTTACTAAAAGTTCTTTGCGTTTATTAGTTGGCAACTTGTAAACAATTTCAAACGCATCGGTGCCGGTGTTGGTGTTATCACCAACAACTGTCCCCGCAGGGTCTCCGCCTCGGTACCCTGCGGTTCTTTTAAACCTACCTTCCAATCGAAAAAAATCTCTTCCGAACAAAATATTCTGCTGGTCAATCGAATTGAAATAGCTTTTAGTTAAGCAGAGATAATAAACTGCATCAACAATATTGGTTTTACCTACACCATTGTTGCCTATAAAACAATTAATTTTCTTCGAGAAAGTAAGCGAAAGCGATTCGTGGTTTTTGAAGTTAAGAAGGGTGATTTTACTCAGAAACATTACTTTCGTTCCGCTTTTAAAAGAAAAAATGAATGGCGAAAATAACCAAACAGACCTATTTATATTGGTATGAACTAATGCTCCTCTTGCGCAGATTTGAGGAGCGCGCGGGTATGTTATACGGTGAGCAAAAGATACGCGGCTTCTGCCATTTATACATTGGGCAAGAAGCAGTAGCAGCCGGAACAATGAGTGCTTTACGTGCCGATGACCGGATGATTACCGCTTACCGCGACCACGGTTTAGGCATTGCAAAAGGAATTACCTGCAACGAAGCCATGGCTGAACTATTTGGCAAAGCCACCGGTTGCACAAAAGGCAAAGGAGGCTCTATGCACTTCTTCTCTAAAGAGCATAGTTTCTTTGGCGGTCACGGAATTGTAGGTGCACAAATAGGTCTTGGTGCCGGTATTGCTTTTGCCGACCAATACAACGGAAAAGATAATGTGACAATTTGCTATTTCGGTGATGGTGCAGCACGCCAGGGAATTTTGCATGAAGTATTCAACATGGCAATGACGTGGAAACTGCCGGTTATTTTTGTTTGCGAGAATAACGGCTATGCCATGGGAACGTCTGTAGGTAGAACTTCTAACGTTACCAAGATTTCTACTTTAGGAGAAGCTTATGATATGCCAAGCGAATCGGTTGATGCCATGAAATGCGAACCGGTGCATGATGCCGTAGAGCGAGCTGCAGAACGTGCTCGAAAAGGTGAAGGGCCAACTTTTTTAGAGATGTGTACATACCGTTACAAAGGGCACAGCATGAGCGACCCGCAGAAATACAGAACTAAAGATGAAGTGGAATCTTATAAGAAACTCGACCCTATTGAAACTACTTTAGACACAATTCTTAAAAAGAAATACGCTACGCAAAAAGAAGTGAATGAAATTATTGCCCGCGTAGAAAAGGAAATTGACGACTGCGTAACCTTTGCCGAAAACTCCCCTTATCCACACGATAGCGAACTATACAAAGACATTTATGTGCAGGAAGATTACCCCTTCTTGACAGAATAAACAATCCTTTTATATTCGCACTTCATTTTTAAAAATAAACCATGGCAGACCAATTAGGAAACGTAACAGATAACATTGAAGGAGGCTTAGGAAAACTTCAGCAGTTTATTGATGATAATCAGCAAAAAGTAATGATAGGCGGAGGTGTGATAGTGGTAATTATAGTTGCCCTCGTTTACGTATTTGCCAAATATTTACCGGACCAACAACTCAAAGCAGATAAGGCTATTTACATGGCAGACTTTGCTTTTGCGAAAGATTCTTTCGCGCTTGCATTAAACGGAAGCGCCATCGGCACTACTCCGTATAAAGGATATGCTCAGGTAGCTAACGATTTCGGAATGACTAAAACAGGGAAACTTGCCAGCTACTGCGCGGGTGTTTGCTGCTTACACTTGAAGAAATTTGAAGAAGCAAAAAAATATTTCGACAAGTGCAGTCCTAACGACCCTGTGGTTGGTGCCATTCATCTTTCAGCCTTAGGCGATGCTTATGCAGAACTTGGAAAATTTGACGATGCGATTAAGTATTACGAAAAAGCAGCGAACTATTCAGATAATCAGGCTTACACTCCTTACTTTTTATTTAAAGCAGGTTTAGCAAATGAGCATGAAAAGAAAAACGAGCAAGCCAAAAAGCTTTACGAAAAAGTTCGCGATGAATACCCTAACAGCGAAGAAGGTCGCGATATTGAAAAATACATTGCCAGAGTAAGCGCACAATAAATTTGAAAGAGGGAAATTTTATTTCCCTCTTTTTTTGTCACCTCATCCCTAACCCTTCTCCGAAGGAGAAGGGAACAAATACAAATAAGGGATGTCAGCTAAAAACAAAAATCTTTCAGAGCATAAAGCAGTTACATCAGCCGGTGCATCTAAACACCGCATTGGCATTGTAGTATCCGAATACAACGATAAAATAACTTTTGCGCTTCGCGATGGTGCTATTGCAACATTGAAGAAGTACGGAGTGAAAGAGAAAAACATTTTTGTTGAACTTGTTCCCGGTGCATACGAATTACCTTTAGCGGCAAAATGGATGTATGAAAAGAAAAAAACCGATGCTGTGCTTGCCTTAGGCTGTGTAATTAAGGGCGATACCGACCATGATACCTACATCAACAATGCCGTATCGCAGGCTTTAATGGATTTGAGTTTGCAAACCAAAGCACCTTTTTTGTTTGGCGTAATTACACCTAACAATCTTCAACAGGCAAAAGACAGAGCAGGTGGTAAACACGGCAACAAAGGAGTAGAATGTGCAGTGGCAGCTTTGAAGATGCTGGAATTGAAAGAGAAATTAAAAAAGTAGTTCGATGACACCAGAGGAAAAGAATGAAATTTCAGAAACTTATAAGTGGATAAAAGTGAAGAAGTATGTGGATGACGCATCGCTGACTTGGGAGGAGCGTTACAATAAACTAGAAGAACATCATTAGCAGGAAACCAATTTCCTCATAGAGAAGATAAGAGCAATTGTAAAAGACATTTAATGAAAATCCACACAATAGATACCGGTTACTTTAAGTTAGATGGCGGTGCTATGTTTGGCGTAGTGCCAAAGACCATTTGGCATAAATTGAATCTACCCGATGCCAATAATATGTGCACCTGGAGCATGCGCTGTATGTTGATTGAAGACGGCAGGCAACTTATTCTTATAGATACGGGACTTGGAAACAAGCAGGATGAAAAATTCTTCAGCCGTTACGAACCGCATGGAGATGCTTCGTTAGAAAAATCAATCAATGCATTGGGTTATAGTTTTGATGATATTACTGATGTGCTACTCTCCCACTTACACTTTGACCATTGTGGCGGAGCAATTAAAAGAGATACAAACGGAACTTTAGTTCCAGCATTTAAGAACGCGGTGTATTGGAGCAATCAAAAACATTGGGATTGGGCGACCAAGCCTAATGAAAGAGAGAAAGCTTCTTTCTTAAAAGAAAATATTCTGCCCATACAGGAAAGCGGTCAATTAAAGTTTGCTGAAGATGGCAGCACTGCCATTAACCCTAACATTACTTTAAGAACAGTTTCAGGGCATACGGAGAGTATGTTTACTCCGCTTATTAAAACCGGTGACAAAACCATTGCTTACTGTGCCGACCTTTTCCCAAGCATGGCGCATATTCCTTTGCCGTATGTAATGGCTTATGATACACGTCCGCTTCTTACGCTTGATGAGAAGAAGATTTTTTTGGAGGAAGCAATTGCCAATAACTACTATCTCTTCTTCGAACACGACCGCACGGTTGAACTTTGCAGCTTAAAGCAAACTGACCGAGGCGTTAGAGAAGATGCTGTGCTGAAGTTGAGTGAGTTATTTTAAACAAAGCCGTTGTTGGTGTTATCACCAACAACTCCAGATTCCAGATTGCTTACTTCGTTTGCGTTTATATCTTTACCCTACAAAAAGATTTTCATGAAGAAATTACTACTTGCATTTTTTGTTTATGCTATTGCTCTTTCTATTTCAAGTTGCAAAAAATGTTTTCACTGCTATAATGCCTGCACGCTTTGCGCTATTACCGTTAGCAGCCACACTTTTACCGAAACCTTTTGTGTAGATAGTTTTAACACTACCGCAGAATATAATGCCGCCATAGCGCACGATACCTCTATAGGCTACGCCTGTGCGGCTACTACACCAAGCTACAGTTACGATTTTTGTGTAAACCAGCCGGGCGAAGAACAATACCCGAGCTATTTTAATAAAGGCAAAAGAGCAACCTGCGATGAAAAGTAAAAACCTGTTATTCCTTATTGGAATCTGTTTTGTTGTAATACTTCCTTCCTGCAAAAAGAATATCCTGAACTGTAAGTTGGGTAAGTATTACCTAAGCGATGGCACAAGCACTCCTGCGCCTAATGTGTTTTCGTATTACGAAGACGGCAGACTTAAACTTATAGTGCATACCGATGGAGCTAAAGATACGCTCAGCTATAATGCCGATACGCTTACCATACTTAGTTATGATAACACCGGTGTGCCGGTTGAAAATTTCACCGGTTTACTCAACAGCAGCGGTTCGGTTGTTTCAGTTATAAGAAATACGCTTGACTTTTCAGGCAACATTACCGCTACCGATTATATAGTCTTTGAATACAACGCCAACGGAAACCTGACCAAACAAACTACGAATAATACCTCCGGTGCTACTATTCTTTCGCTTGGTTATGACGGTGGCAATACTGCCACCGGTTCTCTTTACATAAGCGGTATATTGAACAAGCGTTATGTATTCTATCACAATAATGCTTTAAACAAAACCGGCATTGCTGATTTAAGCGGAGAGGTAACTCCTTATTTTGGCAAGTCTTCCGCCAACCTGCTTGACAGTATTCGTATTATTCAACCAGCTATAAGCGATACGGTGCGCATACAATACGCGCATACTTTAGATAATAACGATTACGTAAGCAGCACCATTCAAACCTGGCTTACCGGTGGTGAGCAAACTAAGTATCATACTTATCAGTATTTCGACTGCGAGTAAAATCGTTGATTCGATTCTGTATTCATTTAGTAAGGGGATTGCTTCGCAGAGCCTCGCAATGGACGGGTTCATTGAACTTCTATAAAATCACAAAGGCTGCTCTTTCCCAGAGCAACCTTTAATGAAAAACCAATTTAAGTTTAGAATATCTTACTGAATAAAGATTCGCTTGGTGCTTACTTTATTGTTGTTCTTTACGCTTACTAAATAGTACCCTACCGGTTGCGCATCTAACGATACGGTTGTTCTTTCTGCATTAACCGCAGCGTTGTATACCGGTTGACCAATCAGGTTGTAAATCTGCACCTGTGCATCGTTGCTTACGGTGTTGTTCAAGTTTACTGTTACCACTTTGCTTTGTGTGGTTACGCTAATGTTATTAGCTGTTTCTTCTTTAACA
The DNA here is from genome assembly GCA_947475165.1 of Bacteroidota bacterium. GTDB lineage: Bacteria > Bacteroidota > Bacteroidia > Chitinophagales > LD1 > Bog-950. Next base: position 19,052 of record CANJLD010000030.1, on the reverse strand, counting down.
CCGGTTGAAGTTGACTGGGTAACTATAATTTCTATTTGTGCATTATCTGAACAACCAAAGTTGTTTGAGCTAAGCAGGTTTACCGTGTAAACACCCGGCTCGTAGTAAGATAAATCCGGATTAGCTACACCTATGATTAAAGTTCCATCACCAAAATCCCATTCAAAGTGGTTGGCGTTGTTAGCCAACGCGCTGAACGTAATGTTTTCGTGAGTTTCTACCTGTGTAGCAGTAGCTCCTATGTTTGCTACAATGTAATTGCCGTTGATGTGGAAGTTTTCGGAAGTAGTATACTGACCGTAAGTGCGCACCAGATAGTAATCGCCCTCTGCAAGGCTGTCAAAATTTTCAGTTGCGTTTACGTTGGTGGAATTACCCACAGGTGTATTCAAAGCATCAAACAATTGGTATGAATCCCAAGTAATTGAAGGGTCAGTATTTATAGTGATAGAGGCATCGTTATTAGCGCAGCCGGCAATGGTTGATGAAACCGTAGATGGATAAGATACGTGAATAAAGAATCTGCCTTCGGGTGCATCGGTAGTATCTAAGTAAACAGTATAGAAGTTTGTGCGCAGGTCAACAAAGCGGTTCACAAATCTATCTTCTAAAGTAATAATAGAGGTTGGCGAAAAGTTATCGAGCAAAGCGCAGGTAAGTGTATACGAGCCAAACACATCTACCACAATACCTACCGGCACAGTTTCAGTGTTTGATAAATTTCCGTAGCCGTTGATAGAGCAGTGCGTATTATCGGTAGTAACTGAATAAATTACCGGCACACCGGCAACCCCGCTTAATACTTTCTGCGCATCTTCCTGATAAGTATAAGTACTGTTAATGCCCTGATCGAAATAAACCGTTGCCTCATCGAGGTTACCGTTTTGCCCTTGAATACGGAGTTTTACCGTTTTCTTATCCTGCGTGGCAAAAGCAGAAAAGGTTAGTGTTGCCAGTAACAGTGTTAGTGTAAAAATTCTCATAAATACCGATTTAGCTTGTTTTGAATGTTCCTTCATTCCCGGTAGCTCCCGTTCATCATCAGCAGGGTCCAACTACTTTTGATGTGTTGTTTTACGCCTGCAGATTTCAAAAGTTTCAACTTGTTTACAACGCGCAGAATGTGTAAAACATAGCACAACATTAATAGGACAATGTGCGTTAGAAGAAGTCCCTTCTGTAAGGCAGATTGCAATACCCAATTAACTTGGAGGTGTTTTCATCATAAAAAAATTTTGAGACTTGTAATTGAGAATTATCAATTCATTCCTACTTAAGTAATACAAACTGTAATTGCTAACTCCTAATGTGAGTTACTTGATATAAGGAACGCAAGTCTAATTAAGATGAAGAATTTTGAATAATTAGTTTGACTTCACTCAGCATCACGTCTCCTTTTAACGTAATTCCACTGAAAAAAAATGTAGCCTGTTTATTACAAGCCCTGTAACATTTTAAACCTGTTGGCGTAAAAACACATGAACCGAAGATTAAATCCAGAGCCTATGAGGCCGTTAAGAATTACTCACAACATTGCTGCAAGAGACCCTCAATTAGATAAATATCTGAATGAGATATCGAAGAATGAACTCATTACTGCAGATCAGGAAGCTGAGTTGGCAAAGAAAATACGCACCGGTGATACCGATGCGCTGGATGGGTTGGTGAAAGCCAACCTTCGTTTTGTGGTGAGTGTTGCCAAGCAATATCAAAATCAAGGTTTACTGTTAAGCGATTTAATTAACGAAGGCAACTTAGGTTTAATTCGTGCTGCCTATAAATTTGACGAGAGCCGCGGCTTCAAATTCATTTCGTATGCCGTGTGGTGGGTTCGCCAGGCAATTATGCAGGCTATTGTTGAGCAATCGCGCATTATACGTTTACCGGTGGCTAAAATCGGTGCCTACACAAAAATCACTAAAGCGTTTCAAAACTTCGAACAGGAATACCAGCGCGAACCGGATGTGGAAGAACTGATGGAAATGCTGGGCATGACCAAAGAAGAAATTGACGAATACTTCCGTGTAAATACTATTACTCTTTCTACCGATTCTAAATTCGGAAGCATTGATGATGGCGGTGGAATATTGAGCGATACTTTATACGACAAGAACGATATATCGCCCGAAGATGAATTGATGCAGAAGAATGTAGAGTCTGAACTGAGCAACGCCCTTGCACAACTTACCGACCGCGAAGCAGAAATTATCAGCAGCTATTTTGGCTTGGGAGGAAAACACCCCATGACCTTAGAAGAAATAGGCGAGAAATTTAACCTGACACGCGAGCGCGTTAGACAGATAAAAGAAAAATGTATCCGTCAGCTTAAAGAAAGCACTAGCCCGCATTTACTAATGGCTTACATACACTAAAACATAAGGGAGCTTAACCGCTCACAAAAGAGTCCTTCAATCTCGGTTCCAAAGAAAACTCCCCGTCAGCAATGTCGGGGATTTTCGATTTTAGGAAGTTTAAACTTAGTTACTCCTCCTGCTTATCCTTCTTCGCTTCTTTTTTTTGCTTCTCTTTAGCCGATGCCCATTGTTTGTATTGGGTTGCAGTTAACGTAGATTTAACCACTGCATCGCGTGTTTTCTTCATGGCATCTGAACGGTCATCATACGAACTCTTATCTAAAATATCTTTCTGCTTTTTCAGTGCATCATGCTTAGTGTAATAATCCAGATACGCTTTGCTTATTTTCTCTGCCTGTTCTGGTTTAAGATTGCAAGCAGCACTCATTTTTGCTACAAGTTCTTTTACCTTTTGCTGCGGTGTAGCGGTTGCGGTACTTTGCGCATCAACTGCGTTCAAGAAGCATATTGATGTTATAAGGGACAGAAAAATTCCTTTCATAATTGATATTGATTTAGAATAAATTACAATGCCCACGAAGTTCATTTAACTGAACCGTGGGCATTGTAATTTATAGAGAATATTATTTAGTTGAAGAAGAAGCTTCTTGCCAGAATTTTAATTGAGAATTACTTAATATATTTTTCAAAGAAGCCTCTGTTGCATTGTTCAAGTCTTTCACTTTTGCAGCATCCGGTGTAGTTCCCAATGCATCAAACTTTGTGAAGTATTCGATGTAAAGGTTATTTACCTTGGTAACCTGCTCGCCTTGTAAGCCACAAGCGTTGTTGATTTTAGCAACCATTGCTTTAGCTCTTACCTGAGGTAATTGCGATTTAGAACCGGTAGTTTGTGTGGTTGTAGTAGCTGCATTTTGCGCATTCATAGTTCCGAAAACGGCAATTGAAAAAGCCGAGATTAAAAGAATTTTTTTCATTGGATTTGTTTTGAGTTTTTTTATTGTGGTTCGAAAGTAAAATAATTCTTGTAAAATCAATTGGCAACCTGTTTCATTTTCGTTTTTTAGCAATTCTATGAACTACGAAATAAAAACATTCAATTACCACTCTCCCGAATACAAACAGGCGTTGCAATTAAGAGATAAGATATTGCGAAAGCCATTAGGATTGCAATTTTCCGAAGCAGAGCTTAAAAAAGATGAACACGATATTCACTTTGGTTTGTTTGAGGAAGAAAAAATTGTTGCCTGTTTAACCCTTACTAAAACAGACAACGGGAAAATGAAAATGCGCCAAGTAGCAGTTTACGATACTGCGCAGGGAAAAGGTTTAGGAAGTAAGTTATCTGTTGCGGCTGAGGAATACGCTAAAGAAAACGGATACCACACCATGTTCTGCCACGCCCGCAAAGCTGCATCTAACTTCTATTTAAAACTTGGTTACAAAATAATTGGCGATGAGTTTACCGAAGTAAACATTCCGCATTATGAAATGGAGAAGAGGCTTGCTTAGTCCTTCTTAGGTTCCATCGCAGCAATTACGGTAATACCTTCTACCAGCTTATCTAAATCGCGAAGTGTGGTATACACATGCGGAGTGATGCGCACTCCGTGAACTTTCTCATGGTTTATTGTAGTGCAATGAATTTTCTTTAACTCAAAAAGCTTTGCATCCACCTCTTCCGGTTTCCATCCTTCAATACTGAAGTTGGCAATGGCGCAACTGTAATTATCTTTTAAAGAAGTATGCATCTTGAATCCGGGAATTTTCAATGCTTTGTTGCACCAATAGTTCTTTAAAAACCGCAACCGGTCTTCCTTTCGTTTATTGCCAATCAAGTATTGAAAGTCTATAGCATTACCTATTGCCATTTCCGCAGCAAATGAACGGGTACCAATAGATTCAAACTTGCCGATGTTATCAGCATCGGGTATTGGTGCAGAGAGTAATGCCCAAACGTTCTTGATTTTCTCTTTCTTAATATACATAAACCCTGTGCCGAACGGAGCGCAAAGCCACTTATGTAGTGAAGTGGCGAAGTAATCGCAATCTAAATCGGGAATCTTAAAATCGATGTGCGCAAATGAGTGCGAGGCATCTACAATTACTTCGCATCCTTTCTTGTGTGCCATGTCGGCAATTTTACGCGCGGGCATTAGCTGACCGGTGTAATTAATCATGTGTGTGATGTGAACGATTTTTGTTTTTGGTGTAATAGCATCAGAAAATTTTTGAACAAATACCTCGTCACTTTCTACCGGTAAATCAAAATCAATCCAGTTCAGTTTAATGCCATCGCGCTTTTCCCTTTGCTTCCATGCATTCATCATGTTCGGGTAATCGTATTTGCTAAGCACTACTTCATCACCGGCTTTTAAATTCAAACCAAAGATGATGGTATTTAAGCCTTCCGTAGTATTCCGGTTAATGGCAATTTCTTCCGGTGAACAGCCTGCAAGCTCAGCAAGCTTGGCGCGCAAAGGCTCGCGCCCCTGGTCGAGTATGCGCCACATGTAATAAGAAGGGGCTTCGTTGCAATATTGATAGAAGCGAATATGCGCATCCTGCACCGGCTTTGGCTGCGGACTTACTCCGCCATTATTCAGGTTGATGATGTTTGGCGAAACGGTGTATTGTTCGCGAATAAGATTCCAGAAGTCTTCATCTTCTGCCACTGCGTTCGGCTCCAATGTTGAAATTCTTTTCAGATGCTGTTTAAATTCTGCTGCCTGGGCGGGCTGCATAAACTCAAGCAGAGAAAAACCTGCCGTTGCGAGCGCAGAGTGCTGAATAAATTTTTTGCGTGTAAACATGCGAAGCGTTTTATCAAAAATAAGCTTTGCTGCGGTTTATGAGGAAACAAAAACTCCCGCTTGGTGCGGGAGTTTTTGTTTTTTATTTAATCACCGATATTCTTTCCGTTTTAAGTGCCTCGTTGGAGCGGAACTGCAAGAAGTAGATTCCTGAAGAAAGCTGCTCGATATTTAAAGGAACATTGTTAGTGCCTGAAACAAATTCTCTTTTCAATTGCTGAATTGTTTCTCCGTTTACGTTCATCAGCGTTATGGTTGCTTCGGTTCTTTCGTTCAAATCTATCTGGAGAGTTAAAGCGGAAACCTTTGAAGCCGGATTAGGAAACACCTTCATAGAAACTTTAGTAAACAGATTAATTCCGGTTGGAGTAATTACAAACGTTTCGGTGGTAGTGCATCCTTTAGAATCGGTAACGGTAACGGTGTAATTGCCGAATGGAACGTTGTTATTGAACTGTCCGTTTACACCATTGCTCCAGCTATAAGTATAAGGCGCTGTGCCACCGGCACCATAGGCGTTTAAGTTACTTCCCACCTGGCTAATAGAAACATCTACCGGTGTAGGGTCGTTTACTACTACCGAAGCAGTTGCTACTTTGCCGTTGTTATCGGTAATAGTAACGGTATAAGTTCCGGGCGAAAGATTAGTGATGGTGTTACCGGTTTGGCTATTGCTCCAGGTAACGGTGTAAGGCGGAAATCCGTTGCTTGGTGTTACGCCAATAGAGGCATCTGACTGCCCCTGGCAACTTGGCGTGTTAACAGTAAACACAGCTTTTAAAAGCGATGTTTGAACATACTGATTAGGCGATGCCCCTTCACAAACATTTTCGTATTTAATTCCTCTTACATAGTATTTGTAATTTTTGTTTGCCTGCAAGCCACCGGTGCTGAAAGTAGTATCAGTAATTATCGTATCTACCAAAACAATTGAAGAGGATGCCGGCTGCAAATGGAAAAGATAATGCGTTGCACCGGGAATGGAGTGCCATTTAAAACTAATGCTTGAACCTATAGATGTGCTATCTCCGGCAACCGGTGTAATAAAAACAGCAGAGTCAAGAGGAGTAGCATCGGGAGTGGAATGATTTAATAGACCGGGACGGTCGCTGGTGAGTGTAGCGTTCATTTCGTTCTGCTGCTGATTGCTGAAACGGTATACACAGTTATCGCTGAAATAACTCATAATAAGTGTTTCATCAATTACGGTAGCATACAAATCGCCATGCGGGTCGGTTTGTACGCCATTGTATGGGCAGGCTGTTCTTTCATCTAAAAAATCGGCAGGGGTATCGCAAAACTTATCGCCTTTGGTGTTGCAGTTAGAGCCGTCAACATATTCCACCGGATTAGTTTGGCGAAACGTATGGTCGAGGTTGAAGAAATGTCCCATTTCATGACCGATTGTTCTGCCTCCGGTTCCGCAACATTCTACATTCAAAAACATGCCGCCACCGTTAGGGGCCGAACCGGGGAAAGTAGCAAAGCCACATAAGCCGGGCAAAGCACCGGTGATGTAAACGTTTACTACATCATCAATATTATGGCTTGAAAAAGCAGCATAGCCTAAGTTGTAATTGGTGCCACCCTGTCCATCGTTCATTGCCCAAAGTGCATCGTCTTTAATAGTATCTATACTATGGATGTAAAAAAATATTTGCGAAGGCCCGAAATCTATATTCAGTTCGCAGTGTGTTTCGAAAACTGTTTTAATTGAAGCCACATTGGTTCCGTTTGTTTTAGCTACCACATGGTAAACAACCGGCACGTATCTTACACTTCCGCGGGCAGCAGAAACGGCATTGCTGCTACGCTCGGCATCGGAAGTATTGAGTTGATGATTTGCCGGTGCCACGGCACCGCAGCCACCGGTATTATTGGTTGCTGAAGTAAGCAGGAAAGAAAACACACTAATAGAAAGTGTAAATAGGTATCGCATTTTTTTTGTTTTAAGGAGAACGAAGAAAGCAAAATTAAGGAATTAAGAATTGATGATAAGTTTGATACTGTTTATACATAAATAAGGTATAGGAAACTATACTATAACTCCTAACTTGTCGCAATAGTTTCTCTTTGGGAATCTTCGCTCGCAATAATGATTACTCGGTTCTATGTGCCCTCACCATTTCTCTCCTTCCTGGTGGGCCATGGATTTTTTCGATGGTGAAGCCTGCTTCTTTCATAGCTTTTTGGATGACTACTTTTGAGCTGTAAGTAACGAGTATTCCCTTGGGTTCGAGGGCATCATACATCTTCTTAAAAACTCCTGCGCTCCATATTTCGGGTTGGTGAGTGTAGGCAAAGGCATCAAAATAAATAATGTTGAATGCGGAGTGTTGAATGTTGAATTTAAATACAGATTCGCTTATTTTTCTGAAGGAAAAATACTTGGTTACTTCATGTGTTTCGTTCCAGCGCACAAGATGAAGCGAGTGAAAAGGTCCGTAGCAATATTCGTAACCTAACTGTTGTGTATAATTGAGAACTTTAATGGTTTCTATATCTACCGGATAGAGTTCGATGGCGGTGTAATCAACTTTGATGTTTCTCTTTTCTGCTTCGAGCATGGTGAGCATAGCGTTTAAACCTGTGCCAAAGCCGAGTTCAAAAATGCGGACAGCCGCTTCACTCCCCCACTCTGCCCTTGGTGAAGAAAGGGATGAAAGACAATAATCCAAGCCACTCTTAATAAATACATGTTTCGATTCTTCTATAGCTCCATGGCGGGAATGGTAGACTTCGTTGAACTGTTCGGAGAATAAAGTGTGTGAGCCGTCATTGGTGGTAATTATTTGCATAGCCCTTCCTAATCAAATTTACTTAGCTGCTTCTATTTTCTTCAGTAGCTTTTCGGTTTCTTCTGTTTTATCACCGGCAGCTTTACCTAAATCGATAGCTGTAAGTGCATATGTTCTTGCGAGCGCATATTGCCCCGTTTTATAAAGCAGGGCAGCATAGGTATCTAGTGATGCGAATTCCTGTTTTTTTTGAATTACCGGTTGCATCCAACTAAGTGCTTTTATAACTACTGCGGTATCGTTACATTTTTCATAAACTGTCCACGCCCAGTCGTTAATGTAACTTCCTTCATAGCCTTTGATAGCAATAAACGAATCTACCTGCTTTGCCATGTTTTTCCAATCGCCAATTCCTTTGTAATAACTTAAGCTATAAAAAACTTTACTGAAGCCGGAAGTGTCGGGACTATACTTTTCCAAAAAGGTGATAGTAGCTTGTAAACCGGTTTCGCTTTTGTTCTGCACTGCGGTGTTAAGCAGTTTTCCTGTAATATCATCAATGGCATTGTCTATTTCGCTTTTGCCATAGAGGGCTTCAAATTTTATTCTATTATCGAGTAAAAAATTGCGATTGGTTTCGTTCAGCAATTGGGCAAAGCGCACTATTACACCATAATTGATTTCTGAAAACAAATTTTTCTGCTTAGTAATAAATTCATTTACCTCAGTTGCTTCAGGCGAAACTCTTTTATCGGTATAACCGGTGAACGATTTTTTGTAAAACTCAGGGAACTCTGTTTCTATGGTTGCCGACATGCCTTCGAGTGGCGGATACTGCTTAGTGTCGATCGTTTCCTTTAGCTCTTCTATAAATGCTTTGGCTTCAATGTAACCGGTAAGTTTTCTTACTAACTTTCCGTCAGGAGTAAGAATGAGGAAAGAAGGGAAGCCACTGACATGATACTTCATAGCCACTCTGATTCCGTAGTTGTGTTCCATTTCTAATTTGAGCGGAACAAAGTTGGCATTCATAAAAGCAACTACTTGTGTATCGGGAAAGGTTTCTTTGTCCATTACCTTACACCAATAGCACCAGTCGGTGTAGGCATCTACAAAAATATACTTACCGGTGGAGGTGGCTTCTGCGCGGGCTTTGCGCCAATCGTTATCAATAAACGGAATGGTTTCTGCTTTAGCAACAGTGGTTAATAACAAAACAGATATCAATATTCTTTTCATAATTACTACTTGTATTTAATATTACTAAAAAACCCATGTATGCAGGATTTTGGTTATTTAGTAGTTAGCTTCTTTTCTCCAGGCTTTCCACTCTTTTTTGTCAATCTGGTTGAATACATCTTTTACCGCACCGCCCCATGCTGTTTTAGGATTGCTTCCGGTCGCTTTGCCGGTCATCTTTTTGTGCCAAACCACTTTGCGGGTAGCAATATCAAAGAACACTACATGAAAAATACCGTTACCGGTTGCTTTGTTAATGCTCTCGGCAATAAAGATAAGACCAAGACCATTTTTTTTGCTGCCGGTGCTTATTTCTTTAATGCGTGAGTCAATTACTTCATCGGTAAACTCCACTTCGGCCCCGGTATTCATGGTTTCTGTTTCGCGAGCGAGGTTTTGTTTGGTAATGCCGTTAGGGTCTTTGTATACAGCGTTCTTGCCGAACATTTTTGTCAGGTCCATATCAATGGTTACATCGTTCCAAGGTTTGAAAAATTCATCGCGTATTTTGTGCGGAGAGTCTTCTAATCCTAAGACTTTGGTTTTGGTAAAATCAACTCCAAACCAACTCATTGTTTGGCTGCTCCAAACTAAGGAAGCATCCTGCGCGTTTAATACGATTACTGATACAATAGCTATTAATAGCAGAACATTCTTTTTCATATACTTTTTGTTTTGTTTTTTAAAGGAGAAAATAAAAGTAGAAAAATATTGAGTAACTCAAACCCGCTTGAACAGAAAGTATCGGATATGAATCGTAGAACACTTAAAACATTTCCATTAAAGCGTGACACCATACTATGAGACCACTTCAGAAGGCGTCTATTTTGTTCATCTAAAAAGACGAAAGCGAAAAGCAATTCGAAAGAAACTGACCTTATTGTAACTCTGTTTAATTGTAGCTATTCGTATTCGCTAAATAATTTCGTCTTACACCTCTATAGGCAAACCCATTTGAACTACAGGTTATTTACCTTGTTTCGTATCTTATTTAAAATCAGAAAACATGATTTAAATCAAGCCTTTGATATTGCAAAAATCAATTACTTCGCGCAAAGTTAATATCAATATGAAATGATTATGATTTGAAAAATACAAACGAGCTAATCATAAGCATTCTTCTATGTCCCTTAAAAAAATAAACATTACCAAATGAAACCCAGCTACCGAATTTTGTTCCTTCCATTATTCGTATTTTTGTTCCTCTCTATTAATTTATTCACCGGTTGCAAAAAAGAAGTCGAAAAAACTCCTATTCAGCAAACTGCACTTTCTGAACACCGCATAACCGGTTTTTTAGGAGATGAAGAAATTACCATTCAAACCAATGCCTCTTATTTTACCGATGCAACAGACACAAATGGCGTAGAAGAACATCAAGACAACGGACATCACGACAGTGGTGACGATGACGATGATGATGACAAATCAAATTTAGTTACCGGTTGCGAATGGCACACTACCGATAACACCGGACACAATACCACCACTGGTTCGGTTTCTGTACACAAAGAAGTTTTCCGCATTTATGTTACTCCGTTTATAAATAGTCCGTATTACGATATGTTGGTAACCGGCACTTATAATTTTCTTACAACTACTAACAGCAAGAACGGAGCTTACCTGACTATGCGCGATAACAACGGAGTGCTTTGGACATCCTTGGGCGAACAAACTGGCAGCATCTTTCAGATTTTAACACGTGGTGCCAATGAACAAACCTTTACCAGAATTACCGGTGCAGTTACCTGTAAAATGTATAACGGGCACAGTAACATGAAAATTTTTACAGGAACTTTTGCAGCAGTAAGCGGTTTATAAAATGTCGCCCATAAAACAGCAGCAGGTTGGTGAAATACTAACCATTCAGAAATTTGTTTTTCTGCTCAGCGATTTTCATTACAACAAGTTTGCAGATTACCTTCGCACAAGCAAAGCGGCACTGCCGCTTAAATTGATTGAAGAAATAAGAAAGAAAGTTCCGCACTTTATTTCTATTGATGAATTATGCAAAGCCATTTACGGAAAGAACAACATACAAACGCGCGGTGCTTTTAATCAGCTTACATCGCATACGCTTAGGCTTTCTTACTATTTGGCGCAGAATTATCCTTCGTATCTGCTGCATAATGTTCCAGAAATTGAAAAGCTGATTAACGAAGGCAAGCACGAACAATCCGAATTTCTTTCTACTACTTTGCTGAGTGTTGCCGAGCGGGTAGAAGATTTTCAATGTCAGATACTGGTGTTGAAATTTTTAGCGCAGCAAGCGTATTTAATGAAAGATGTGGCGGCAGGAATTAAATACGATGCTAAACTTGAAACCGCACACGAAAACGAATTTGTTACCAAGCGGCTTATTACTGCACTTAGAAATACGCTGAATGTTTCGCTTGTTTCCAAAGCACCGGATGATTACACAAAAAACATCGCTTACTTTAAATCGTTTCATAGCAGCGAGTTTATTTCGCTTCGTATTTACAGCCGGTATGCGGTTTTGTATACGCTGTATTATTTTGAGCCCGATAAATTTGCAGAAACTTCTACCCTGCGCATAATGCGCGAGTTGGAAAAAGATATGGAAGCATTTTCCTATATCGTTTTCCCTTTCCTTTTTGATTTAAAAGGAACTTTCACTTTCTTAAAACTGAATTCTTCGCTGCTTGACTTAAGCAAGAAAGACGATAACCGTCAGTTGAAATCTTTGCAACAGCATTATCAATCAGTTTTGTTCTGGAAAAACTATCTGAACATTCCGCAGGTGTTTTACATTGCTGTTAAGGCTACGCACTATCTATCGCACTACCATTTTTTTTTATCGCACACCGATTACTTAAAGAGAATTTCGAAAACAGAACTGACAGAAATTGATGAGTTGATTAAAACCTGCGAAGAGTTTTTGAACAACGAAAAACTTGAGAAGATTTACAAAGTAGATTTTATGAGTTTGCGAATGCTGTATGGCGGCTTGCTGATTTTATCGGGTGGCGAGCGCATTAAAAAGGGAGTGAGCGAACTAGAACACCTGCTTACCTCCTATCAGCAAATGAATTTGGCAGGCAGCACTGATAGTATTTTCCTTTGCCTGATGGCTGGGTATTTTGCGCTGAAGAAATACGATAAGTGTCAACTTACTTACAAGCGGTATTATAAAACCACACTTAAGCGAACCGTGTATGACGATAATGATACCGGCATTTATACCTACTATTATCTCGCTTGCTGGTTAAGCACCAACCGCGACCAATATCTTATTAAACTGAAAAAGAATTATCAGCGATTAAAAGAACCTTCCCTATCTCGTTCGGCTACCGAAGATTTGTTCCATTACTATAATATAGTATGAGCTATTTGCGCGAATACCTATTTGCAACTATCATATTACCGGGCTTGTAGCATTAGATTTCTTCTAATAACAACACTCGGTTACTTTAGTTCTACGTAAAAAAAAATTATGAGCGGAATTTTAGTATTAACCTTTATTGGCATTGGCTTGTTCCTCTACCAACAGTTTCTTCGTGAAGACTCTGATAGATTGGATAGCAATGTCAATCCAATTAACCGAAAGAAAAAGAGACTTTAAATTATTTCCCTCCCGATTTATTTCTGAAACAACTCGCTCATTTTTTAAGATACCTACAGTGTTTTGTGGAAATCGAAGCATAGGTAAACAGCCCTTGCCCTATACTAAAAAATAACTTTGCAGCGTTAATAAAGAAACACTTTAAGTGCGTAAGCGGATATTCTCTCTATTTACTATTTACTATTTACTATTTACTGCCCACGCGCAGCAAACACAACTATATATAGATAAAGAAGCCACCTTCAAAAACGGTCTTGAACTTTTTGATGAGAAGAACTACTTAAGTGCGCGTGAGAAGTTTGAAGAAATTTATAAGCAACCTAAAACTGCCACTTCGCATAACAACGAAGTGATGATGCAGAACCTCGAATACTACATTGCTGTTTGTGCCACCGAAACCAACGATAAAGATGCCGAGCAGTTGCTGTTAGGTTATTACAAGAAATATCATGAAACCGATAAGCGCAGGCTGAATTATTTCTATCTGGGCAAATACTATTACAAGAACAACCGCTATGGCGATGCCATTGAATATCTAACCAAGATAAAGACAGATGATTTAAACAACGAGCAGATTTACGATTACAAATTCATGCTGGCGTATTCGTATTTCACCAAGAAGAAGTTTACCGAAGCCAAGCCGCTGTTTGCTTCTATAAAAGATATTCAGGACAAGTATTTCTATCCCGCTACTTACTACTACGCGTTTATTTGTTTTTATACCAAGGACTATAACGAAGCACTGAAGAGTTTCAGCAAGATTGAAGATTCGAAAATGTATGCACCGGTCATACCATATTACATAGCGCAGATTTATTACATCAAAAAAGATTACGACCAGGTTATAACTTATGTAAAGAAAAACCTGGACAAGCCTGGAGTGTTATATAAAGAGGAAATGAAATTCCTCCTCGGCAAGTGTTATTTTCAGAAGAGTGATTATACCAAGGCATACCCGCTCTTAAATGATTACATCAGCAAATCATCAAAGGTCAGCAAGGAAGATATCTACCAATTGGGTTATTGTGCTTACATGAATAGCGATTATCAGAAAGCGATTGACAATTTTAAGCAGTTGAATGTGCTTGATGAAAAGCTTGGACAGAACGCCACTTATGCTATGGCAGATTGTTATTTAAAACTTGGACAGAAAGATAAAGCACATAGTGCTTTCCAGAGTGCAGCCAGTAAAGATTTTGACGAGACGATTAAACAGCAATCGCTTTTTAGTTATGGAAAACTTTCGTTTGAGTTAGGTTACAGCAGCGAAGCCATTCAGAGTTTCGAAACCTATTTAGATAAATACCCCACCGGTGACCATATTGATGAAACCAATGAGTTGTTAGCGGCTGCTCTTACACAAACAAAGAATTACGAGCGTGCATACAAAATAATGGAGGGCATGAAAACCGAAAGCGCACTTATAAAGCAAGCGTATCAGAAGGTTACTTATTTCCGTGCTGTAGAATTGTTTAATGATAAGAAAACCGATGAAGCACTTTCGCTTTGTAATAAGTCGTTAAAGAATCCTTTAAATGTAGAGTTGCAGGCACTCGCCATTTACCTAAAAGCTGAAATTCTTTACAGTAAAGAAAGATATGATGAGGCTGCGCAACAATATCGCCTGTTTGCGCAATATTCTACACCGGCATTGGAGAAGAAAGGAGAAGCAACAAAGTTTCGCGCCAGTTACAATTTGGGTTATTGCTCTTTCAAGAAGAAAAATTATGCTGATGCCGCTTTGTATTTCGGCAACGCTATTGATGAATCTAAAACTACGGTTGATTCAAAAGGAAAGACTTCTCTTCTGCCCGATTTGTTTTTGCGCTTTGCCGATTGTGCTTTCATTACTAAAGATTACAGCACTGCTGTTGCAGCCTATGCAAAAATTGTTGCGATGAATTGGAGCAACGCGGAGTATGCGCAGTTTCAAAAAGCAATCATTCTTGGTTTGCAAAACAAAGACGAGGAGAAAGTTGTTGCATTACAAGAGTTGAATTCAAAGTTCCCCGGCTCTAATTATGCCGACCAAGCCAACTTCGAATTGGGTGAAACTTATTTGCAACTGGGCGACAACGCTCATGCACGCACTGCTTATCAAACTATCATCAATAAGAATACAAACAACGCTTACCTGCCTAAAGCGTATGTGAAGATTGGCGTGATTGATTACAACACCGGTAAGAAAGAACAAGCAATTGACGATTACAAATTGGTGGTGAAGAAATTTCCTGAATCGCGTGAGGCGAAAGAAGCATTGGAGGCATTGAAAGATATTTATGTAGAGTTGGGACGAGTGGATGAATATTTTGCATTTGCCAAAGGCAATTCAAACATCAACATCAGTTCATCGGAAGAAGATTCGCTTTCTTATCAGGCTGCTGAAAATGCTTACAGCAGTAATGATACTACCCGCGCTATTATCCTGTTTGGCAATTATGTTTCGAGGTTCCCTAACGGTTTCTTTGCAAATGAAGCGCACTGGAAGAAAGCTGACTGTCACATACGCGCAAAGGAATTTCTGAAGGCTTTACCCGATTACGAAGCCATTATTCAAAACAAATACAGCAAGTATTACGAGAAGGCATTGCTCAAGGCATCGGGTATTGCTTACTATGAGCTGAAAGATTACGCCAAAGCAAATACTTTCTACAAACAACTGTATATCGCGAGTACATCGGCACAGAATACTTACACCGCTATGATTGGCTCGCTGCGCACAGCCGTTAAACTAAACAGCACCGATGAAATAATTGAGTATGCAGACCAGTTTATTAACTCCGGTGCCGCCAAAGATGCGGACTTGCAGGAAGCTATTTTTGAAAAAGGCAAAGCCTATTACAGCAAAGGCAATAAAGAGTTTGCGCTCGGTGCTTTCAATCGCGTAACCGAAATGCCGGTTAGTGTAAAAGCGGTAGAGGCAAAATATATGGTAGCAAGAATTCTTTACGAGCAGCAGAAGTATAAGAACTCACTCGACACTTGTTTCAAATTAAAGAACCGTTACAGCAGTTACGAATTCTGGATTGCTAAAACATTTATACTGATTGCCGATAACTATTACGCGCAGGGAAACACTTTTCAGGCAAAGGCTACGTTGGAAAGTATAGTAGAGAATTACGATGGCGACAAAGCTGTGCTTGAGGAAGCAAAAACAAAACTTGAAACGATAAATAGTGAAGAATTAAAGCAATCGAAGATTATGCAGATTCTTCCCGGAGATACTTTGATTATGGAACAGGATTCAATACTTAAAAACTAAAGGATGCTTGGGCTGAATAATATTAATCACGTCATTGCGAGGCTCTGCGAAGCAATCCCCTCTTTACGCTTGGAGATTGCTTCGCTACGGAAACCTTCGCTCGCAATGACGTTTGTTTTCTTTTGCTTTCTGCAAACTTTTGCTCAGGTAAGCACAGAAGAAGTAATTGTAGTGAAAGAATACGAAGCCACCATTCAGGATGCGCAGAAGGTGAATATACAACCCAACATACCGGAAGTAGAAGAAACCAAACCGGTGCTTACTTACACGGTTCCAAATAAAGATTATAAGGACGCTACGTTTGAAGCGAATCCGCTGAAGCCGCTTTCGATGAAACCGGAAAAGCTGGAGAAGTTCAATAACAGCTTTATCAAGATAGGTTTCGGAAGTCAGTTAATGCCTATTGCGCAGTTGGCATATAACGACAATAAAACCAAAGACCTCAAATTCGGCATCTTCTATAATCACTTATCTGCCCGCGAGTTTAAAGTGAAGAACCAGCGCTTTGTTGATGACGAAGCGGGTGTTTATCTGAAGTATTACCCTAAGACGTTTGAGTTCGGCACCAACTTTACCTTCCGCAATTACCGTACACATTTTTACGGTATTGGTAACGACACTACTATTACCGATAGCGCATTTAAGGCGAAGAATGTGCGTCAGGTTTTCCGCACTTATAATGCCGAGGTGTATTTTAAGAACGCACAGAAGAACAAAAGCGAAGTTGATTTCAAGCAATCTGTCCGGTTCAATTATTTACAGGAAACTTTCGGCAAGGCTAACGAATGGTTAGTGAGCGGAACTACCGATATCAAAAAGACTTTCTTCAAAAATAATTATGCCGGTTTGAGGTTTTATTTTGATGTTTCCAGATTGAAACATGATACGGTTACGCTTACGCGAACCATCTTTACTCCTATGCTGGGTTATGGTTTTAATAACGATGATTGGAAAGCGCATGGCTACATTGGGGTGGCTGTAAACGGAAAGACTCCGGTGTTTGTAACCGATGCTCATGTAGAAAAGCGTTTGTATGAGCATTCGCTTATTCTTTATGCTTCGTATGAGCGTCACCTGCAAAAGAACTCGCTCCTCTCCCATTCGCAAACGAACAATTTTATTGAAGATACAGTGACTATGACCAACACACCGGTGGGCGATTTGATTTCCGGTTTAAAGGGAACGGTTCAGAATTTCAGTTACAATGTGGCGTTCCACTTTGGTCATATAGATAATATGCCTTTGTATGTAAACGATACACTTGACATGAAACGCTTTTCGGTTATTTATGATAATGTGCGCACACTAGGCATTCATGGCGAAGCGGGGTACAACGTAAAAGAGTGGCTGCGCTTTTCTGTGCTTGCTGACTACAACATATTTCAACTTAAACGTGAAGCACGCGCTTGGCACGAGCCGAATCTGAAACTTACTTTCCGCGCTAATTACATTTGGAAGAATAAGATTTCGATTAATCTTGATTTATACGGCATTACCGGTGCTTATGCAAAGCTGGCTGGCGGACAGGAAAAGAAACTGAAAGGCACTGCCGACCTGAACCTTTCATTTGAATACATCATGAATAAGCATATCTCCTTCTTTGTGGCGGGCAACAACCTCGCTAACGTTAAGTATCAACGCTGGAACAATTACCAGAGCTACGGTATTATAGGTTGGGTTGGTGCTAAGTTTTCGTTTTAACATTATCGTCATTGCGAGGCTCTGCGAAGCAATCTCCCTTTTTGCACACGGGGGTTGCTTCGCTTCGGAAACCTTCGCTCGCAATGACGGCAAGGTTTCTTTTTCCACAATCTCCTCACTCCCGCTTTGCTCTTTTGCGAAAAGAACTATTTTGCACGCGGTCACCTAAAGAACGTTTCCGGAACATTTCATGGATATTTCTTCATACATCAGCGAGTTGCTTTTTGAGCACGATTGCGTAATCATCCCCAACTTTGGAGGGTTTATCTGCAATTACCGTCCTGCTGATATCCATCCTGTGCTTAATCTTATTGCGCCTCCAAGTAAAGCGGTTTCTTTCAACAGAAACTTACAATCGAACGATGGACTGCTGGTTAATTATATTTCAAATACTCTAGGCGTTTCATTTGATTCGGCAACGGATTTAGTGAGCAGCTGGGTTACTTCTTCTAAACATTTGCTGCAGAAGAAAGAAGATTTATTCTTAAAGAAAGTAGGAAAGTTTTCTGCAGATTTTGAAGGCAACGTTCAGTTTGCTCCGACAGAAGATGTAAACTACCTGAAAACTTCTTTCGGCTTAAGAACTATTACAGCCGAGCCGATTATCAGAAGCAAGCAAATTGATTTTACCGAGAAGTTTAAATACGAAACCAAACAGCCCGTTACCAAACGCAGAGCATGGAGTATTGCCGCTTCTGTGCTGCTGATAGTTTCGTTAGTGGTGTTTGCCGAACTGCTTTGGATGGGTGCCGAAATAAAACCCCTACATGTAGATGAAGCTGGTATTTGCAGTTTATTTACCCATATTTTTAAAGCCCCTGCACCGGAAGTAGAAGTAACGCCCGTGCCTGTTGAAATTAAGAACGAGCCTGTAGTAAACACAACTCCTCCAGTAGCTGTTCAACCGGTAATTGACACGATTGCTACAATTGTAAAAGAAGACAATTATACCCCGCCAACCCCTGCTTTGGGTGAGCATACTTATTATATAGTTATAGGTGCTTTTGCCGAAGAGAAAAACATTGAGGCCGCTAAGTTACGCCTGCAACAGAAATTTCCTGACTCAATAATTCTGGTTGAGAGAACTAACCGCTTAACCAAACTCGGTTACTCGGTGGGCAGCAATTTCTCCCGCGCTAAAGAAGAACTAGCTACGGCACAAGCAGAAGATTCCAACTTCTGGCTTTTGAAAAAGTAAGTTCAGGCCTTCAGTGCCTTCCCGAACTTCAATCTTTCTCTTGTTAATGCTGACCATGCCCTTCGCAACGTTAAAACATACCGTGCCATCTTTTGCCATGCCCTTCACAACGTTAAAACATACTGTGCTATCTTTTGCCATGCCATTTGCAACGTTAAAACACACCGTGCTATCTTTTGCCATGCCCTTCGCAACGTTAAAAC
>CANJLD010000029.1 GCA_947475165.1 Bacteroidota bacterium | reverse complement strand
TTCGACAAGTTTTTGAATAGCGGTAACCAATATCGTTTTGCCAAAAGGAGCATCTTCCACTCTTTTCTATACAGAAAGTCGAAGAAGGATGCAGAGCTGGCCGAGGCCACCGTGCAGTTGTAAATTCCTTCCCCGCTGGCGCAAGTCTGTAACTTGTGCCTGTTGTATTTAGTAAGTTTGTAAATACATTTTGCAAAGCAAAAGCAGCCTTTTATTTTGCTGCACATTAGCGGCAAGTTTAAAAAAGATGGAGAAGGCGATAAATAAAGAAGATTACCAAACTGCCTGCCCCGACTGCCATGGCCGCGGAACAAAGCGCAGAAAAGTGCGCAAAAACATACGCCTCCGCTACCAAACTGCCTTGCAGCAATTTGAAAAAACAAAAGGCGAAGGCATGGCTCCCGTTCGCCCCAAAGGCTCTCTTTTTACCTGCTTAAATTGTAACGGCTCAGGCCTGGTGCACTCCACCACCCCACCCATAGCCGATAAACAAAACTACCCGCACGTGGCTATTATTGGTGGTGGTATAGGCGGAATAGCTTTGGCCGTGGCTTGTTTGCACCGCGGCATACCCTTTACTCTTTATGAACGCGACAGCAGCTTTAATTCCCGCTCTCAGGGCTATGGGCTTACTTTACAACAAGCCGGTAAAGCTATAGCGGCATTGGGTATTCCCACGTTAACAGAAGGGATAATTTCAACCCGGCATGTGGTGCATACCACAGCAGGTAAAGTAATAGGCGAATGGGGAATGAGAAAGTGGGTGCCGGTAGTTGACCAAAAGTATAGCAAGCGCAGAAATATACATATAGCCAGGCAGTCGTTGCGCTTAGCTTTGCTGGAGCAACTGGGTGGTGAGCAGGCCGTGCAGTGGGGGCATCAATTAATAGATTTTAAAGAACGGCAGGGCGAAGGTGTTGAACTAAGCTTTGAGGTAAACGGGCAGATGAAGAGTGCCAAAGCCGACCTGTTAGTTGGAGCAGATGGTATACGCAGTGCAGTGCGCAGGTTGCTTATTGGTGACGACATTTCACCCTTGCGTTACCTGGGCTGTATAGTTATATTAGGTATTTGTCCTTTACAGAATCTCGAAGGTCTTGAAAGTTCTTTGCTCGATTCGGCTACGGTATTTCAAACCGCTAATGGCAACGAGCGGATATACATCATGCCTTTTTCGGCAAACTCGGTCATGTGGCAGCTTAGTTTCCCCATGCCGGAAGAAGAGGCAAAGGCATTGAGTGCTTTGGGGGCTGAGGCACTTAAGCAGGAAGCCTGTCGCAGAACGCAGTGGCATCCTCCCATTCCTCAAATTTTAGCAGCAACCGGTCAGGCGCAGGTTTCAGGTTATCCGTTGTATGACAGGGAACTACTCGCGGCCGAATTATTAAGTAAGGCAGACCGGGTTACCCTTATTGGCGATGCCGCTCACCCTATGAGTCCGTTTAAAGGGCAGGGAGCCAATCAAACACTGCTTGATGCGCTGGCGCTGGCCCGGGCAATTTCAAAAGAATGCAGACCTTTATCGAAATGGCGGGAAGTTGGACTGAGGGAAACTGTGCTAACAGCGTTTGAATCAGAAATGTTAGAGCGCTGCGCTTCTAAAGTAAAAGACTCCGCAGAGGCTGCAGAGTTCTTACATTCCGAAATTGTACTGCATGAGGCTGATGAGCCGAGAGGGCGGAGCAGAAAGAGAAAAGAGGAATAAAAGAATAGCAGTGTCATTTTCATGGTGCCCCCGCTGGCGCAAGTCTGCTACTTGTGCCTGATGTATTTAGTAAGTTTGTAAATACATTTTGCAAAGCAAGAACAGACCTTGTATTGCTGCACAAAACAGGCAGTTACAAACTGCCTGTAAATAAGGCTCAAGACACAGCCTTGCGCATAAGGTGTGAATCATGAAACTTTATTCTAAAATTTTGCAATACTTAAATTCCAAACCCGCATACTTTTGGCCAATGTTAATTGCAAAGCAATAATTGGTTCAAAATTTCTTGGTTAATGAAATCTATTTTTTACAAGCAATGGCTATTGGTTCCTTTTCTATTAATATCACTAATAATTCTATTCCTTCTTATGACAGCTACAAATATTCAAGCTCAAACACTGCAAACTGTTCCAAATGTGGACTTAAAGAAATATGCAGGCAAATGGTATGAGATTGCTTCATTCCCTCAATACTTTCAGAAAGGTTGTAACTGCACAACGGCCGAATACACTTTAACCGATAAGGGTTATGTGATAGTGGAGAACCGATGCAACAGAGACAGTGTAACCGGCAAACAATCTTACATCAAAGGAAAAGCATTCGTTGAAGAAGGCTCGGGTAACGCAAAACTGAAAGTGCAATTCTTTTGGCCTTTCAAAGCCAAATATTGGATTATTGATTTGGCCAGCGATTACAGCTATGCAGTAGTTAGTCACCCGAATAAAAAATATTTATGGATACTATCTAGAACGTCAAAAATGGATGATTTAGTTTATCAGCAGATTATTTCGAAGCTTAAATCGAAAGCTTTTGATTTATCGAAACTCCAAAAAACTAAGCAACTATAACTCCCCCGTTGGCGCAAGTTTGTGTCCCGACAGGTCATCTCAAAGCAAAGCCTGAGCAAAACAAGCCTGCCTGCCGGTAGGCAGGAAATCTGTTGCAACTAAAGCAGCCTTTCAGTTTTTAATACACCTTACCGAAAAGCCCTGCATTTTAATAGTACCGGTGTTATGTGCATCGGCATTGGAATTTGAAAAAACTACATAGCCGGCATAGTTGGCACTGTATTCAGTAGCCGACCAGTAATAGCCCGCAGTTCCTTTTTCCTGATATACGCCTGAACCGGAACGCACGCCACCGGGCAAGGCAGTAAAACCTGTTGTGTTGGTGGCACCGGTATTTGGAGTAAGCCAATGCGTATTACCTGCTTCTTTTAATTTACCTCCTGCACCGGCTTCTCCGCCAAGGTATGTAATAAGCAGTTGCCAATCGGCATCGGTAGGTATGTGCCATCCTTCAGGCGCCAAAGCAGCACCTTCGGCAACAGCATACCAATTATACAGCCGCCCGAAAGTATCGGCAGCATAACCGGAAGTATTGTAGCTGCAATATGCCGGAGTAGGTATCTGGTTCCAGTCGGCATTATTGTTTACATGCGGTATAGGGTCGCCATTGCGGTAGCGGGTGGTTTTCAAATTTTCAACCATCCATGTTTGCGTGCCTATAGTAACCGTATGGTATACATTGCCATCTACATCAGTTACGGTAATCGGAACAGTATCTTTTTCGTCTTTCTTACAACCGGTAAGCAGTGTTATTATCAGCCCTGTACCGGCCAGCAGGCACATAAATGTGCGGGTAGTGTTTTTGAACATAAGTGATTGGTTGGTGAGTGTTAGCTATTCAAATATATTTATTTCTGTTCTTATTGGTCTCGGCTCAGCCGAGATCAACAAAATCGTTAAGCCGATGTTGTATTTTAAGTCCCCTTCAGGAGATTTAGGGTTTATCCCCCAAAAAGGGGAAGGTCGAAAATTCGTTTTTACGAAACTCAATACATACATTCGCGGTATACGGCTTCAAAATATTTTACTCACTAAAAAATAACACATGAAAAAGTTGTACTTACTCTTATTCTACGCGCTTACGTTCTCCTTTCTATCGGCAAAGGATGTGAATGTAAACTACGCTACACAGGTAGCTAAAAATTTCTACCTGCAAAATAATCCCGATGCATCAACTGCATTTTCGCTTCAACTTGTTTATACCTGCCAAATGAACGGGAATGTAGGAAGCGATATTGATGGCAAACCTGTTTATTACGTGTTTAACGTAAGCGGTAACCACGGCTTTGTAATTGTATCGGGCGATGATTTAGTAGAACCGGTGCTGGGCTATAATACCACCGGTAACTACCCGGTTGACCATCTTAATCCTGCTATTACCAAATGGATGGAGAATTATAAGCAGCAGATTATTTATGTAAAGCAGAATATTCATGAAACCACCGAAACCATTTCACAGAAATGGGTAAAGTATTACAACAATATACCGGTGGTTCAAAATGCTTCGCGCGGTGCGCAGGCAGTTAATCCGCTTTGCGCTACGCAGTGGAATCAGGCACCGAATGAAAACGGGCTTTGTCCTTTTAGCACACAATACAACGAGCGTTGTGTGACCGGTTGTGTGGCTACAGCTATGGCGCAGGTGATGAAATTCTGGAACTACCCAACACAAGGGGTGGGTAATCACTCATACAACGACCAGAACTTTGGAACACAGTCTGCCAACTTTGGTAACACTACTTACAATTGGGCAGGTATGCCAAACACCTTAAGCGGTGCCGATGCAGATGTAGCCACGTTAATGTTTCATTGCGGGGTATCGGTTGATATGAGTTACGGAGTGGGTGCAACCGGTGGAAGCAGTGCCTATGTAGTGGCAAGTGAGTCACCGGCTCAGGCTTGTGCGGAGTATGCTTACAAAACATATTTTGGTTACGACCCTGCCAGTATGCAGGGAATTGTACGCGCTAATTATACAGATGTTAACTGGGCCAATGCTATAAAAGGTGAAATGGATGCCGGTCGTCCTGTTCAATATGCAGGCTTTGGACAAGGCGGTGGACACACCTGGGTTTGCGATGGTTACGACCAAAACAATTTCTTTCATCAAAACTGGGGCTGGGGTGGAAACAGCGATGGCTATTTCTCGCTTAATAATCTTGACCCTACTTCGTTAGGTGCCGGTGGGGGTACCGGTGGTTACAATGGCAGTCAGCAGGCAGTTATTGGTATTAAACCGCTGAATGGCGGTGGTGGTGGAGGCGGTGGCGGAACTATTAATCAGGGAAGCATTTCTTTATTTGCTGCTACTACAGTTAGTGCTAATCCTTTTCAATCGGGCGGTGCGTTTACGGTGAATGCAGATATTGCGAACACCGGTGGCACTAATTTTACCGGAGATTTTGCTGCAGCTATTTTCGATAATAACGGAGTATATATCAGCACCATTCAGGAATATACCGGTGCTACCGCAAATGCCGGGTTCCATTATCCTACTGCTTTTTCAACCGGTCAGTTGAATTTAACTCCCGGTACTTACATTATCGGCATTTATTACAAAAACGGAAGCAACAATTACTCGCTTGTTTCGCAAGGTTCTTTCTTCAATCCGGTTTCTATTACCGTTACCGCTCCTTACAGCGATATTCAAATGTCGGGTAGCTCAACTATTACACCGGGCGTTGTGGTAAAAAATCAACCAATGAATGTGGTAGCACAAATTGGCAATGCCGGAAACAGCAACGTTACCGGTTGGCTCTCGGCCGACTTATATACTTTGGAAGGAACATGGCTTCAAACCATTGAAGAAGTTTCAGGAACATTGAATGCGCAGACTGCTTACAATGTAACGTTCGCTTCAAACGGTTTAAATCAGCCACCTGGAACTTACCTCATAGCTTACTGGTCAACAACCGACCAACAGAATTACAGCTTGGTTTACACTACCGATTTTGCGGGCAAACCAAACCCGGTTGAAGTAACTATTGTAGATGCAGGACTTTCTCCTGACCAATACGAAAGTGATAACACCGAAGGAACAGCTTATGGCTTTACACCAACTTTCAGCGGTAACAATGCCAGCGTTTCTACCACCGGTTCAAACATGCACATTGGTAACGATTACGATTACTATGCTTTAAATCTTCCGGGCGGAACAAATTATTCGATTACTGCACGCGTTTATGATAGCTACAACGGAGGCGGAAATACTTACACTAACGATGCACAGTTCAGCTACAAAGTAAATGGCGGAAGCTGGAGCAATACGTATGATGATGTAATGGGCGCACCGATTTATGTTGCCGGTGGCGGTAACGTAGTGTTCTTTGTTGCCGATTATTTTCAGGGCTCAGTAGGAACTTACCTCCTCGACCTGCAAATTGTAAGAGGACAGAATGTAAGCGTAAACGATATTACAGCAAATACCATCAGCGTATTCCCTAACCCAACACACGATATGTTGTTTGTTGATGCCGGTGATGCGAAAGGAAATTACACCATGAAAATTTTCAATACGCTTGGCGAACAGGTAAATGAAACCACCGGAACGTTCAGTAGCCAATTATTGAAAACAAATGTATCAACTCTTGCTCCGGGTATTTATACTATTCAGTTGAAAACAGAATCAGGCATTGCCAATTCTAAATTCATTGTAAAGTAATGAAACCGGTAACGCTATTCGCAGCAGTCATGGTGTTCAGCATCATGACTGCCTGCAAAACCAAGCAAGCAACTACCGGTGCATCCAAAAGCACCGCACCGGCTATTGTTTACAAAACAAAGGCAGATTACAGCAAGTATGTACCGGTAACGCTTTCAGCAGATAAGTCAAGCATTGTGGCGTATCCCTCTGCTAAAGATGTTTACTACAACGGGAAGTTGGCATATCCTACTGCGTTGCAAAACGGTTACTTTTTAGATAACAGAGGCATTGGACCAAACTCCGCTTTCCTGAAACTTACTTACGAGGAATATTCTAAGATGAGCGATGTTCCGGCACTGGCTTCGCTTTACAATCAAATTTTAGAGAAGGACCCTTTTACAGAAATATACAACCTTGGCGACCGCACCCGTTTTAAAGATGAAGTAGCCGACATCAATAAAATAATTGCAAAAGGTGGATTGAAGAAGTTTACGAAAGTGAAGTAGTTCTGTTCTCTTCTGAATTTTCGCAACAGGTTCTCGTATCGGGAACCTGTTGCTTTTTAGTGCAGAAGGTCTTTTTATTTATTATTGCCCATGCAACTTTTCATTCACTGGAATCCCTCTCCCGATTTTGTTTCGTTCGGCATCTTCTCTATCAAATGGTACGGAGTATTTTGGGGGCTTTCGCTCATGTCTTGTTTCTTCATCGGTCGTTATGTTTTTAAAAAGCTAAACCGCGATGATGAAAAAATCACTCTCGCTATTCAATACGTTTTTGTTGGAGGTTTAATCGGTGCCCGTCTCGCTCACATTATCTTTTATCAGCTCGATTTCTATCTCGCTAATCCCGAAGATATTATTGCTGTCTGGAAAGGCGGGCTGGCAAGCCATGGCGGAGTAGTGGGCGGTTTAGTGGGGTTATATTTTTTCTGTAAGCGCCATAAAGAGTTTCAGTTTTTCTGGCTGTTGGATATCGGGGTAATCGCAGTAGTCATGCTCGCATCACTTATCCGGTTCGGCAACTTAATGAACAGTGAACTTTACGGCAAGCAAACCGATGTTCCTTGGGCATTTATTTTTGTGCAGATAGATAATATTCCGCGCCATGCAGTCGTTTTGTATGAAAGCATTTCGTATTTCTTTATTCAAATCTTTATGCTCGTGCTGTTCAACAAATACAAAGAATCAAAGCCGGGGCTTTATCTCGTTACTTTTCTTATTTCTGTTTTCACCGTTCGTTTCTGTTTAGAATTTTATAAAGAACCGGATGGAGCTATGATTCTAAACACCATCAGCAAAACGCAATTACTCAATCTACCGTTTATCATCACCGGTATTGTGCTTGGCTATTTTGTAATGAACAACAAACTGAATTACTCTACTACTAACCAATAACCACTCGCCACTAACTAAAATATGGCTAAATACGAAAAATGGCTCGGGGCAGGATTAGGTTGGGTAGTAACCGGTAACCCGCTGGGCGGCTTGCTCGGTTTTTTAGCGGGAAGTGTAAAAGAAAGTCAAAGTAAAGCAAACGATTCATCAAAGACAATTACCGACTTTGAAGTAAATCTGATAATACTTTCCTCTTACTTAATGAAGATAGACGGTAAAATTTCGAACGAAGAAATCTCTTTCACCAACCGATTTATGAATGCGCACTTCAATGAAAACTTTTCGGAGAAACGCGCAGAGATTCTGAAACACTGTTTAGAAAAAGAATACGATTTGAATGTAGTATCCGAACAACTGCGCATGTATACCAAACAAACTACACGCATACAGGTAATCCAATTCTTGTTTGATTTAGCCATAAGCGATGGAGAACTAAGCGAAAGAGAAAACTATTTCATTTTCAAAATAGCCGGTTACCTCAACATTAACGATATTGATTTCAGAAGAATAAAATCGGGACTCACTTCGCATGCTTTTGTGGAGACCAATTCATCTTACCAGGTACTGGGAGTAAACAAAGAAACAAGCATTGCAGAAATAAGAACCACTTACCGAAAACTCGTTCTCCAATATCACCCCGATAGAAACAATCACCTAAGCGAAGCGGAGAAAAAAAAGCTGGCGCTGAAACTGCAACAGGTAAAAGAGGCTTACGAAATAATTAAGCAGGAAAAGAAGCATCAGTAAAATAAGAAGGGCCGCCTTTGGTGGGCAGCCCTGTCTTTGTTGGTGTGTCGAATATTTTAATCCTGTTCTTCGTAATTGTCATCGTAAGAAGCATTCGGGTCATCCTGAAATGCGGTAATATCAAAATCATTACGCCTCGAAAATTCTTCTTGTTTTAGCTTAATGCTGTTTAGTCTGTCCAAACGAAACGACCGGTAGTCATTTCTCAACCTGCACCAACCCACTAAATGACGCTTGCGGTCTTTGTAAACAATCGCCATTGGCTCTATCTCGCGGATAGAAATTCCTTTTTGGCTGCTATCGTATTCAATCACCGCTACTTTGGTGTTATCGATGCCGTTGTTAACTGTGCTTAGTAAATTGGGAGAATAGTGCATTTGCTTGTTCTGCGCAGCACTCTTGGGGTAAGTAGAGTTTCCTATCATGGGTTGTTGATTTTGAGCAGACGAATTTAGGTTTTAAACTATCCTAAACAAATTTTCTGCAAAAAATATTTGGCGTAGTTTCCGCTCAAAGCCCCAATAGCAAAGGGTCTTGGAAACTTTCACACATTACAAAGTTTCCAATGTTGTAACAGCATTCTCTATTTTACTTCGATAAAGATTGTTCCAGCATTGCGATCTTCGAAAGCGCATCATCACGCTTCTTCTTCTCGTTCTCAAGAACATTTGCCGGAGCAGAGGACACAAACTTTTCGTTCGAAAGCTTCTTTTCAACCGATGCAAGAAAGCCTTTGGTGTATTCCAGTTCCTTCAAAAGCTTTTCGCGCTCCTCGCCTTCGTTGGCAACTTCACCGGTAATGATGAAGAACTTGTAGCCTTTTGAAATAAAAGTCTTTGAACCTGTTACATCCTCCTTTGTATTCTCCAACTTGCCAAGTCGTGCAAGTTTGATAATCTTCTCATTAAACGAATTGAAAACAACGTTATCGCTATCATTGTAGAAAGCATCTACTGTTTCCGTATTCTTCTTGTTCGCCTTAGCGCGTATCTCGCGGATGTTGGTGATAATTTCAAAAGTAAGTTCGGCTTGTGAAATGAGTGTATCGTTTATTTTTCCTGCTTTAGGATATTCAGCTACACAGATACTCGCGCCTTCTTCTCTTGTATCAAGCAAATGCCAGATTTCTTCTGTAATGAAAGGCATGATTGGATGAAGCAGTTTCAGCAATGTTTCAAATAACTCAACTGTTTTGTCGTAAGTGTATTTATCAATCGGTTTTTGGTAGTCGGGTTTGATTAACTCAAGATACCATGAACAGAAATCATCCCAAATTAATTTATACAAAGTCATTAATGCTTCGCTTAAACGGAAATCAGTATAAGAAGCATTGAGTTCAAGAATGGTTTTGTTGATTTTACTCTCGAGCCATTCGATAGCAACTTTGTTGTCTTTGTTTTCGCCTTCATAAACTTCCCAGCCCTTTACCAAGCGCAGAGCATTCCAGAGTTTGTTGCTGAAGTTTCTTCCCTGCTCGCAGAGTTTCTCATCAAACAAAATATCATTGCCTGCCGGTGAGCATAACAACATTCCTAAGCGAACTCCGTCTGCTCCGTATTGTTCAATCAAATCTAGAGGGTCCGGTGAGTTGCCGAGGCTCTTGCTCATTTTTCTTCTCAGCTTATCGCGAACTATACCGGTGTAGTAAACATTCTTAAATGGCTTCTCTCCTCTCCATTCGTAGCCCGCCATTATCATACGCATAACCCAGAAGAACATAATCTCGGGTGCAGTTACTAAATCGTTAGTAGGGTAGTAATAGTTAATGTCTTTGTTATCCGGGTTCTCGAAACCATCGAACACACTGATTGGCCAAAGCCAGGAAGAGAACCAGGTGTCGAGAACATCTTCGTCCTGTTTTAAATGCTGAATTTTGAGTGCTGATTGCTGAATGGCTTCTGCCTCTTTTTTTGCAACAGCAACTAAATTTCCTTGCTCATCATACCATGCAGGTATGCGCTGTCCCCACCAAAGCTGACGACTAATACACCAATCCCGCACATTATCTATCCAGTGCTTATAACTGTTTTTGAATTTTGATGGATAGAAAACCAAATCATCATTCATTACATCGTTCAATACCTGCGGGTTCTTTTCGAAGAACTTCTTCATATCTACAAACCACTGTAAACTCAAGCGCGGCTCGATGATGGCGTTTGTTCTTTCGCTTCTTCCTACTTTATTTAAGTAGTCCTGCTTCTTAATAAGCAACCCATCTTCTTCCAGTTTCTGTGCTGCAAGCTTGCGCGCTTTGAATCTGTCTTCTCCAATAAATATTTGTGCAGCTTCGGAAATAGTACCGTCTTCGTTGAAACAATCAATTACCGGTAGATTGTATTTCTTTCCAATCTCGTAATCGTTTACATCGTGTGCGGGTGTAATCTTTAATGCACCGGTTCCGAATTCTATATCTACATAGTCATCAGCTATTACGGGAACTTCTCTGTTCACGAGCGGAACAATTACTGTTTTACCAACCAAGCTCTTGTAACGCTCATCATTCGGATTAACGCAAACTGCCACGTCACCCATAATAGTTTCGGGACGAACAGTAGCAACAGAAATAAATTCGTCCGTTCCCTTTACCATATACTTTACAAAGTATAGCTGGCTGTTCTCTTCGCTGTGCAGCACTTCTTCGTTGCTCAAGGTTGTTTTTGCGGAAGGATCCCAGTTAATCATGCGAAGTCCTCGGTAGATGAGTCCTTTTTTGTAGAGGTCAATGAATACTTCTATTACCGCATCGCTTAACTTCTCTTCCATAGTGAAGCGTGTGCGTTGCCAATCGCAGCTTGCTCCAAGCTTCTTGAGTTGTTCGAGGATGATGCCTCCGTATTTTTCTTTCCACTCCCAGGCGTATTTCAAAAACTCATCGCGGCTCAAATCGCTTTTCTTTATACCGCGTTCGCGAAGCATCTGCACCACCTTTGCTTCGGTGGCAATTGATGCATGGTCGGTTCCGGGAACCCAGCACGCGTTCTTCCCTTCCATGCGCGCTTTGCGGATTAGGATATCCTGAATAGTATTGTTGAGCATGTGCCCCATGTGTAGCACACCGGTTACGTTTGGCGGAGGAATTACAATCGTGAACGGCTCGCGCTCATCCGGTTCGCTGTGAAATAAATTTAAATCAAGCCAGTATTTATACCACTTGTCTTCGGTTTGCTTGGGGTCGTATTTTGTTGGAAGTTCCATATCTATATATGCGCTAAAATAAAAACCCAATTTACTAAAGCCACGAATTTCACGAATTGACACAAATTAATTTTGCCTTTATTCGTGTAATTCGTGGCTGTATTTAATTTCGCCTTATGAACACAACTGAATCTGCTTCGCATTACCAGCATTTGGAGAAGATGAGCACCACGGAGTTGCTCACGAACATTAATAAAGAAGATGCCAAGGTTCACCTTGCCGTTGAAAAGATAATTCCACAGATTGAAAAGCTCGTGGATGTTATTGCCGATAAAATGTTAGCCGGTGGCAGACTGTTTTACATTGGTGCAGGCACCAGCGGACGATTAGGCATTGTAGATGCCAGTGAATGTCCGCCTACTTACGGTGTGCCGCAAGGATTGGTGATTGGCATTATTGCAGGTGGCGATGGCGCTATACGAAAAGCGGTAGAGTTTGCCGAAGATGACCGCGAGCAGGGATGGAAAGATTTACTGCAACACAACGTAAACGATAAGGATGTAGTACTCGGCATTGCCGCCAGCGGCCGCACACCTTATGTAATTGGTGCATTAGAAAAATGCCGTGAGCAAAACATTGTTACCGGTTGCATAGTTTGCAACGCGGGCAGTGCTGTTGCCAAACATGCCGACTATGCCATTGAAGTAATTACCGGTGCCGAGTTTGTAACCGGCAGTACCCGCATGAAAGCCGGCACCGCACAAAAGCTGGTGCTGAATATGATTAGCACTGCCGTGATGATTAAACTGGGGCGCGTGGAAGACAATAAAATGGTAAACATGCAGCTAAGCAACAATAAGCTGATTGAGCGCGGCACTACCATGATTATGGATGCTACCGGTCTTGATTATACCGAGAGTAACCGGATACTTATGGAAGAGGGTAGTGTGAAGAGGGCGTTGGAGAAGATAAAAGAGAATAAAGTTTAACTACACAAAATAAAACCTCCCCTATGAAAAAAAGTATTCCTCTGTTTATTCTCCTGATATTGTTTGCCAACAATATCAACGCACAGTGCAACGTAATAAGCGGTGATTCTGGCACTATACAAAATGCCGCACAAACTACCTCGGTGCATTACGAACTTAGCATTGCCGGTGGCACAGTTGTGGCGAACCTCGGCACTTACAGTTCATGCGGCTATACCTTTCCATCAATTATGGCACCCTGGACAAATAATACCAATACCATAGGCACCGCTACTTATACCTTTTCTGTGCCTCTTCATTCGGTAGATGTGTTTGTTGCTTATGTAGGTATTACCGGTCAACTTGCAGTAGAAACATTTACCTTTACTACCAACGGCTCTGTGCCAACGCTAAGTATTAATACCGGTTCATGCCCTGGTTGGAACACTACGGGAAATGTAACATCAAGCCCATCGGTAGCCGGTGCATGGAATGTGCTTACTACAGTAACTTCCGCTACACCATTTACTACACTTACTATAGAAAGCGGTCTCTCCAGCAGTCAAGACGGAGGCTCTTCCTATGGTTTATGCAGTAGCAGTGCAGTGCTTCCCAGCAGTTGCAACCTTGCACCGCCAACCATTACGGCTGACCAAACTATTTTCTGCGCCAGCGACAGTGCACAAATCTGCGCTCCTTCATGGTTTACTTCTTACCAATGGAATGTGGGCGGCAATGCCAATTGTGTAATTGCCCATAATGCAGGCAACTATTATGTTACTGTAACTGATAACAGCGGGTGCACAGCCGAATCCAATCACCTTGCCATTAATGTTCACCCAATTCCTTCTGTATCTATTAGCGTAAATGGCGATACGCTGTTGGTGTATAATGCCTTGGCTTATCAATGGTATTTTAATAACGGCATTATAAATAATGCCACCGATTCCATGCTTATTGCTACACAAACCGGTAATTATTCAGTAGTAATAACTGACTCAAACGGTTGCCACGCAACTTCTAATAATGTGCTTGTAGTTGTTTCCGGCATTGCAGAAATAAACGAAACTAGCCTGATTATTTCCCCCAACCCCTCCACCAACCAACTGAACATTAGCTCCTCCGCTCTTATTGAGCAGATAACCATTTACAACACCACCGGGCAATTGGTTTTGCAAACTAAAGAGTCTGTTATTGATATTAGAGGTTTAAGTAAGGGAGTTTATATAGCGGAGATTAGCATCACACCTAAATCCCCTCAAGAGGACTTCAATACAGTTATGCGTAGGTGGGTCAAGATGTAATGTAACCGGTTATCGAATTACCTTTTTACTTTACCGGTTGTTAAACTTACCTTTACATGAATAGTCTACCTGCATATGCGTAAAAAACTACCCCTCCTGTTTGTTTTGTTTGTTGCTTTCCCTGCCTTCTGTTTTTGCCAGCAAAATGTTATCCTGATTATTGCCGATGACCTCGGCACTGACTACTGCGGCTTTTATGAAGATGCTAAAGACACGGCAACCATGCCCAACATCCGCAGTATGCTTAGTAAAGGGGTGAGGTTTCAAAATGCCTGGGCAAGCCCCTTGTGTTCACCTACTCGCTCGGGCATTCTTACCGGTCGCTATCCTTTTCGCACAGGTGTGGGCACAGTTGTTACCGGTCCAACTTCAGCCGATTTAGATACTACTGAAATAACCATTGCCAAACTGCTCCGGTATAATGCACCGGTACAATATGCCACCGCCAACATAGGTAAGTGGCACCTGAACCAGCAAACCAACCATAAACTTATTTACCCTAATAAATATTTTGGCTACGATTTATACAGCGGAAATTTTTTAGGCGAATTGAGCGACTACTACAAATGGTATAAAGTAACTAATGGCATTGGTGATACGTCAACCACTTATGCCACCACCGAATATTTAAACGATGCCATTAACTGGTTAGATACGCTTCCTTCCGGCAAGCCCTTCTTTTTATGGCTGGCGTTTAATGCTCCTCATACCCCTTATCATAAGCCTCCAGATTCGCTGCATACTGTTCCTGGACTCACCGGTACCACTCAACATATTAATCAGTATCCCGAATTATATTTTAAAGCGATGGTTGAGGCAATGGACAAAGAAACCGGACGCTTGATGCAGTGGCTTATTGCTCATAACAAAATGGACAGCACCAATCTTATTTTTATAGGAGATAACGGCACCGCCAAACGTGTAGCGCAAATTGCCGATACCGCGCATACCAAAGGCACACTTTACGAATACGGGGTGCATGTGCCGTTTATTGTTTCGGGACCCTCGGTAATCAACCCCGGCAGAACCAGCGATGCGCTGATAATTACACCTGACCTGTTTGCCACCATTGCGGAAATGGCGGGCTTTTCCGATTGGAAAAATGCCCTACCTGGAAATATAACTGTGGACAGCAGAAGTTTAATGCCGATTGTAAAAAATCAATCTTCTGTGATTCATGATTGGATATTCACCGAACAGTTTAATCCGGTTACTGACCCTAAAGACGGTAAGGCCATACGCAACCAAGAATATAAACTGATAGCCTTCGATAGCGGGAATCAGGAATTATACCATCTAACCACCGACCCGTTAGAAGAAACAGATTTGCTTTTGCAAAACCTTACTAATTCCGATAGCGCTAACTACAACTATCTTTGCAACGAGCTGGCAACACTAACAGGCACCTCTCCTTGTATTATCTTAACAGGTATAAATGAAACCTCAGACGGAAACCATTTCATTCTCTCTCTCAACCCTGCCACTAACCAACTAAACATTAACTCCTCCATTGCCATTGAGCAGATAAACATTTACAACATCACAGGGCAATTGGTTTTGCAAACCAAAGAGTTTGTTGTTGATGTTAGCGGTTTGAGTAAGGGAGTTTACATAGCAGAGATTAAACCCACCCCTAAATCCCCTAAAGGGGACTTAAATACAGTTATACAGAGGTGGGTGAAGATGTAAGGCATTCTTTCTTTCCAAATACTTTCTTCTACGCTCGTTGACTGCACCATTACTCTTCATTTATTGTGACACCCGTTTCTGTGTTGCATCATTTAACGCCTTAGGAAAGTTCCCGATACAGTATTTCTCTCCATTTGGTGTCACGGGAAAGTTCCCGACACAGTATTTCAAAGTTTCCCGTTTACTTTCTTTCAGGCTAGCTCAGCTAACAGAAAAGCGTAGAGTGATTGCAGGTGGGGGAAGATGCAGAAACAAAAAAAGGTCTTGTATAGGGTCAAAAAGGGTTGGTGCATTGTAAAAAAGGTTTCGTTCACTACAAACTAATATTCATTCACCTGAAAGTTAAAAGCTTAATTAAAGAACAGGGTTGGTGTAGCTTAGTTGTTTATAGAACTAATCCTTTACTCACCGCTAATTTCCTGTTCCGCGTCTGCCGTTTTCGTTCACTTTTGTATATCACTCATTCTTCTATATTTGCGCTTCTTTTTTAAAGACCATAAATAAATTTCAAATGCAGAATCTTAGAGGAATTATTAAATTTTTTACCTGGGTATTAGTTTTTGTGTGCTTTGTACAACTTTCGTTTACGTTAGTTGCACGGGTGGTGGAGAGCAGAGCAGATGCGTATGCTGCAAATGCTGTTAAAGTAACCGAGCCTGCTGGTTTATCGGCTACAGACCATTTGTTGTTTAAAGATTCAGTTGACCAAATAACAAAAACTTACCGCAGAAATTACCTTGATTCAGTTGCTGGGCTTCCTGTTTGGGACTATCCTGTAATAAAGGGAATTTACACTTATAAATTTTGCCGCGACAATTCGCTTTCTCTTGGGCTTGACTTAAAAGGCGGTATGAGTTTGATTATGGAAATCAGCGAAGACGATGTGCTTCGCAAATTATCTTACAATAGCCGCAATGCACAATTCAATCAGGCAATAGTAAATGCCAAGAAAGAACAAGTTAACTCTCAGGCAGATTTCCTTACACTTTTCAAGCAAGAGTTTGAGAAACTAAATAAAGATTCGAAACTCGCTGCCATCTTTGCTCCTATAGAAGGTTATAAAGGAAAAATAAACCCAAATTCTAGCAACGATGAAGTAATCAAGGTACTACAAGGCGATTTTGATGCCGCTATCAACGAAACATTCAACGTAATTAAAACCCGTATCGACCAGTTTGGTGTGGCTTCGCCAAACATTTCGTTACAGGCAAACACCGGTCGTATTATTCTTGAATTACCAGGCGTAGAAGACCCTGCCCGCGTGCGCAAATTATTACAACAAACTGCCCAGTTAGAATTTTGGGATACTTACGAAACTGCTGAAGTAATCAACTACTTAAGTGAAGCTAACACTGTACTTCGCGGTGTAATGGCTAAAGAGAAAAAAGAAGCAAAGAATGACACCACCGGTGTTGCCTTAGCAGGAATTGATACTACTGCATCTGCCGGTGCCGCATTGTTTGGAAAAGAAGATACCACCAAAAAATCTACTATCGATACCAGTGCAACTGCCATTGATACTACAGATAAAAACTCTAATCCGTTATTCGATATTCTTCCTCCAAATGTAATTATTGACGGACAAAGCCAGCGTTTGGGCGATGGACCAATGGTTGCCCGCGCTTACGGTAAAGATACCGCAAAGGTTAACCGCATTTTAGCAAGAGAAGAAGTTCGTGCCGTGTTCCCTCGCGATTTGAAATTACTTTGGAGCGCACATTCAATTGCTAAAGAAGGAAGCGTTTTCGGTTTATATGCTATTAAGCAAAATCCTTCATCGCCAGAAGCTCCGCTTACCGGTGATGTAGTAACTGATGCAAGTGCGGGTTTTGACCAAAACGGTATGCCTGATGTAAGTCTTTCTATGAATTCGCAGGGAGCAGCAAAGTGGGAAAAGATGACAGACCTTGCCTCTAACGGAAGCGTAAATGGCAAAGCTGTAAAAAAATGTATTGCCATTGTGTTAGATAACCGCGTATTCTCTGCACCACATGCACAAAGTAAAATTGCAGGTGGTCACTCGCAGATAAGCGGCATTGGCGATGTAGAAGAAGCAACTGACTTAGCAAACATTCTTAAGAGCGGTAAACTAGAAGCAAAAACCCGTGTTCTTCAAGAGCAGGTTATCGGACCATCGCTTGGTAAAGAATCTATCAAAGCCGGTTTAATATCGTTGACTTTAGGTTTTGTGTTGGTGTTCATTTTCATGGTGATGTATTACAGCACATCGGGTGCTATTGCCAGCATAGCCATGTTGCTGAACGTGTTTATTTTAATTTGTACACTTATCTCTATAGGTGCATCATTTACACTCGCGGCTATGGCAGGTATAGTGCTTACTCTGGCTATGGCGGTAGATGCCAACGTAATTATAAACGAGCGTGTGCGCGAAGAAACGCACCGCGGCAAAGGTTTGCGCTTAGCTGTTGATGAAGGTTACAGCCACTCATACAACGCCATTATTGACGGTAACTTATGCACCATGGTAATAGCCGTTGTGTTATGGGCTTTCGGTTTGGGTCCTATTAAAGGATTCGGTTTAGTGCTTGTGTGCGGTCTTTTCACTTCTATGTTTACCGCAGTATTGGTATCCAGAGTGTTGTTCGATTACGCTTTCACCAAAAATTGGAATATTCAATTCGGTAACAAGTTTACCATTGACTTGTTCAAGAACTTCCATTTCGATTTTATGGGAGCAAGAAAACTAACTTACGTTTTCTCAACAGTAGTGTTCACCATCTCATTTGCATCCATGATTTTTTACGGCTTCGACTTAGGTGTTGATTTTAAAGGCGGCAGAAGTTATGTAGTGCAATTTGATAAGGATGTGAAAACCGAAGAAGTAACCAGTTTATTGGAAAAAACGCTGAACGGAACACCACAGGTAAAAACTTACGGAAGCAGCAATCAGGTATCTATTACCACCGCATTCATGGTAGAAACCAGCGGCACAGCAGCCGATAGTATTGTAGAATCGAAAATATTTGAAGGATTAAAACCATTGTATACCAACGCTCCTACCGAAGAAAATTTTAGAACTAAGAATGTTAAGAGTTCAATTAAAATTGGATCTTCTATTGCCGATGATATTCGCAAGAGTGCATTCTGGGCTTTGTTATTTGGTCTGGGCGGTATCTTCATTTATATCTTTATCCGTTTCAAGCGTTGGGAATATGCTTCCGGTGCTATTGTGGCATTGATTCACGATCCGGTAATTGTGTTGGGTGTGTTCTCGCTCTTCCGTCACATTATGCCGTTCTCGCTGGAAATTGATCAGAACATTGTAGCCGCTGTGCTTACCATTATCGGTTACTCTGTAAACGATACGGTAGTAATCTTTGACCGTATCCGCGAATCGGTTGGCTTACACCCTACGCGTACGATTGTTCAGAACGTAAACGATTCTATTAACCAAACCATGAGCCGCAGCATTATTACACACGTTACCGTATTAATGGTGTCGATTATCTTATGTGCATTTGGTGGAACGGCTATCCGTGGTTTCTCTTTTGCTCTAATTGTAGGGGTATTGGTAGGAACTTACTCCTCTATTTTTGTAGCTGCACCAATTATGGTTGATTTAATTAGCAGAAAAAAGAAGAATTAATTACAAGTAAATTCTTTTATCATAAAAGGCGTCTTGCATAATTGCGAGACGTTTTTTATTTAAAACCGATAAAACCGTAACAATTTCTGCATTTACAAAGCTTGTATTGTAACAATACGAGCTTTCTGATTAGAACATTTTGCATAGCTACAACGTATAGTTAGATAAATCAGTTCTGTAACTTGTTTAAGAAAGTCGCAGACTTGAAAAACCAAAAATTTAAACTCTGCCTTTGCCAAAGCTAGGCAGATAAACCTTAAAAGAAAAGACAATGGCAACGCAGGAAGCAAAAGACTATTACTACGAAAAAGCGAGAAAAGATTTTATGATTGGTTTTTATGACCAGCCTTTCCCGAGTGCAATGGTGATAGAATTAGACGATTTTGAAAGAGTATGTAACAAGGCTTACAAAAGCGGCTATGGTGATGCTGCCGAAGAACTTAAAAGTAGAAACAAGCTGTTTTAAACGTATAGTTGCTATGAAGCAAAAAAAAAATCCCCACTCGATTTAATTGAGAGGGGATTTTTTTTGCGGCATTGCCAATACTACACAATAAATATTGCGCACCGCGCGTTAAAAATGTAAATAACCCATTATGAAAAACGGCTACCTCACCAAACCCCACTGTTATGAAACAAACAAGATGGCTGCCGGTTATTCTCATGCTTGGTCTGTTGCCAGGTATGCTACTTGCGCAAAACAAGCGCGATACTGTTACTGAATATAAGAAGCCGCTTTATGAAAAACAAGGCGGCAATTTCTCACTCGGTATTCGCAACACTTACAGTTTATTCAGCGAGCATGATGCTAACTCGTTTGGCAGCGGTGTAGGCGGACAGTTCCGCATACAAGTAATTGACCGTGTAAACACCGAATGGTTTGCCGATGTGCTTTTCACCAACATTAAAAACAAAGCACACCGCACCGATATTCATGTGGGCTGGAGCGTGATGTTTTATCTGATAGACCCGAAGGCGTTCAACCGCAAACTGACTCCGTATATAGTAGCCGGTCATTGTTTTGACGAAACAATTGTGAAAGTAAATGGCGAAAATGGACAGAAGCTTTCGCACTTCAGTTCGGCTATACAGGCGGGTTTAGGATGCCACTACAACGTTACGCCCAAATTTGATATTTCGGTTTGCGCACAATACATGCTGCACTTGGGCAAAGAACTGCATGTTGAAGAAGAGCCTGACGGTGAAATGCATTTGGAATTGCATAAAAATGCGGGATGGGAAGGACACCTGCTCCTGAATGTAAGTGTTAACTATAAATTTTTACAGCTATGGAAACCAAGAAAATAATCGCTCCATCATTTGCTGCTGGTTTATCTAACAGAAATATACTACCACAACTGGCTGACATGTTTTTTTACAAGAATGTTTGTAAGCAAAAACTAACGGTTATTGTTTCTGTAAGAATTTTACTGCTACTGCTTTCGTTGCTTGCCTTTACGCAAATGCCTGCACAAAAAATATGGGAAGAAAGAAAAGGATGTGTGCGCATGCAAGGAAACCTTGCACCGGGTTTTCTATTCTCACAAAAAATGGCATCGGCTTATATAAATGGCGATATGGATTTGTTTTTAGATAACCGTGTTTCGTTCACCGGTTCTGTTTGGTATTCGTTTGCTTTGAACAAAAAAAGCGAAGCGGGCATAAAAGCAAACCACGCTATGTTCTGGGGTTTTAATTACCATTTTCTAAAACCCAGCCGTTGGGATCCATACATTGGCATTACCCCGGGCATAGGAATAGTGCAAGCAGCCTACCGCGATAACGATATATTAAGACGCTCCAAATATTCTGCTGTTCCTTTAATTTCTGCGAGTGTTGGCTGCAACTATTATGTAGGTTGGATATTCCATGTGTTTGTAAAAGTACAGGCTGTAACCGGTCAGGCATTCAGCACATTGCCAACTCCTGTGCGCTTAGATGAATTGAAAATAATGGCAGGCTTAGGTTGGAACTTACGGCTATGGAAACCAAAACACAAAGACAATTACATGCCAGTATTGATTGATAGAAGCAGATAAAGTTTTTTATTAGCTGTAACTAAGGAGAGGCGCGAAATGTTTTCGTGCCTCTCTTCTTTTAAGATACCTTTACTTCATATGAAAAAATAATATGCGCGCTTGCGTTATCATTTTGTATAAACATAGTTTTCAGTCAAGCAACTTTAAAATTTTGTGCTTATGTAAGCCCTGAAGGCACTGCGCTTTCGACAATAACAAGTTCATTACCACTCCCGATAGCCTTACCGGCAAAGTATATATGCAGGAAACCAACACAGCTTCTTTAGGCAGCAAACTCACTTACAAAATTTATACTGTGACTACAAAAGATGGTGAACAATTCAATCAATCTATTGATCAGGCTATTCAACCTGATTGTTTTTTTGTGTGGCAGCCTCATGTGTTTGTTACTAATTCAAGATATAAAGTTGAGGTATTCAATGATGCAAACAAATTGCTTTGCAGTAAATCGTTTGAATTAATAGCAGGAAAGTAGATTGCATTATTACTTGTATTCATAATAATTTTCAATTGCAGATAATTCTTTCTTTTGCTGCAACTAATACTGTAGAAGAATGAGCGTTACATCCATGATTTTTAAATTTTTTTTAGGCATTTATAAAATATTGCCTTTAAAAAAACAGTTGTGCCAATTGGTGCGTGCTACAGGAATACCCAATAAGAAATTTTACAAAGACATGAAGTTTGAAGGAGAATTTGAAGTGCAAGTAACATCAGAAGCCCGCTTTAAACTTTACCATCATAATTCTACCATTGAGAATGAAATATTCTGGAAAGGCTTAGGCAAATCCTGGGAAGAGGATACTGTTTGGATTATTGCGGAGTTGGCAAAAACATCCGATGTGATTTTTGATATAGGAGCCAACACCGGTGTTTATTCATTGCTATCAAAATCTTTAAACCCAAAAGCAAAAATTTACGCGTTTGAGCCTGTTCAAAGAACTTTTAAAAGACTAGAGCAGAATATAGCTATTAATAACTTTGACGTTACCACCGAGCAAATAGCACTCTCTGACAAAAGCGGGAAACAAATTTTTTACGACACGTATGCTGAGCACCAACAAAGTTCATCCCTTAGTCCAGACAAGTTAAAAAACACCAGTTGGAACACAGAGAAAATTGTAGAATACGAAATTGAAACCATCACGCTTGATGATTATATTTCAAAAAAGGGAATTCAAAAAATTGATTTAATGAAAATTGATGTAGAGATGCATGAGCCGGAAGTAATAGAAGGTTTTAAAAAACATCTTGCCTTGTTTCAGCCTTACATTATTATTGAAGTACTAGAAACCGTAATAGCAGATAAACTGAATACTGTATTTGCCAATGGGGGCTATAAAATATTTCATCTTGATGAAGTGAACGTATTGATTGAAAAAAATAAAATTGAACTGGTTCCTGACAAATGGAACTATCTTGTATGCACACCTGCTAAGGCAGAAAAACTACAAAAATTTATCAAGAAGTAAATCCGGAATCGGTATTAAACTGCCTCCCATCATCCTTACAAATTTTTTGAGCCAGTTGTCTGCCGCTCAATACTGCAATAGGTAAGCCTCCGCTTGGGCGGTTCCAATGGCTGGCGTAATAAAAATTCTTTAAGCCAGGAAAAATTGATTTGATAGGAACAGAAGCCAGAAAATTTTTACCTGCCATTAATCCTTGTGCACTTCCTTTCCAGTTACCGGTGTAGCGCAGAATAGTTGCCGGTGTTGCCACATCTACTACTTCAATAAATTCTTTAATGCCGCCAAGGCGTTTATCTAACTGCTCAATAATTTTGTCAGCAAACTCGCTTTTTATTTTTCTGTATTCAGCGCGATTATTTTTTCTGTGGTCAATCCAAAACTCGTGTTGCTTGGTATAGAAACTGACTACCACCGAACTCTTTCCTTCCGGTGCCATTGTTTTATCGTAACTGTAAATGTGTACCTC
This sequence comes from Bacteroidota bacterium, assembly GCA_947475165.1. Classification (GTDB taxonomy): domain Bacteria; phylum Bacteroidota; class Bacteroidia; order Chitinophagales; family LD1; genus Bog-950. The sequence goes on along the minus strand of CANJLD010000029.1, from coordinate 14,773 downwards.
CATCCGCTTATACTCCGTTCCGTCAGGCGAAACAATCGGAATATCTAATGGGTAGCGCATGAGGTGCGGCACTTCTGATAAATCTTTATTGATGCCAAAAGAAAACTGCATAACAGAAAAGAAAATTTCTAAACTCCTCTCCTCTTTCAATGCTATCATTTCATCGTTTACAAACTTTCCTTCCAATAACTCAAACGCTGTTAAATACCAATCGGCACAAGAGATAGTCAAATCCGATTCATGAATTTTTCCGTGGCGCACTTCCAATGCCTTTGCTATTCCATGTTCTGTAATTATTTTATGAACCGGTGTGTGATAATGAATCTTGCCTCCTAATTCCAAATATCTTTTCTCAAATTTTTCAGCAAACTTTAGAGAACCACCGATAGGATAACCGGCACTCTTCTTATCAAAACTTGCCATTGGAAAATAGATAACGAGTAGGTTTACTTCTTCTCCATCATACAACATTTCGAAACTCTCTTTCAGAAAAGGATTCTTCAACTTCCTGGCAAAGGAGTAATTTGTTTGTCCCCATAGCTTCAGGAAGGTAAACAGAAACTCAACATACCTCGCCATTTTGATTCCGCGAATAATAGACGGGATAAGCGGCAAATCATCCATAATAGGTGGCATTTCAAACTTCTGGATGACGCGCATTGGTTTGATAAAATCACGAATCGCTTTTTCATCTTCCGGTGCCAGGTCAATTAAATACGCTTGAAGTTTATCGAGGTTAGTGTAAAAGCGAAACGTATCGCTCCCGTATTTGTCGCGATTTTTTACTTCAATAAACATGCGGATGTCGTGATTCACCCACTTCATTTTTTTTACATCAATCAGTTCATTCCATAATTTGAAAAACGAACTCCCTTCATCGGAACCGAGAATCCAATGTGCGCAACCATCGAAAGTGTAACCGGCTTTATCCCAACTGGTGCAAAGCCCACCCGGTATATTGTGCTTCTCGAAAATCTGCGTATTGTAACCGTTCATTTGCAAGTAACAACCGAGCGATAAACCGGAGATTCCTGCACCAATGATGTTTACGGTCTTCTTCAATTTTAGATTTTAGATTTTTAGATTTTAGATTGAAATGCAGACTACCCAGCACTGGATTTAATCTGCCTTCTAAAATCTGAAATATTTAAGTGTAGAGTCCTCCGTTCACATTTATCACCTCACCGGTTATGTATGATGCACCTTTCGATGCAAGAAAAGAAACTGCTTCTGCTACTTCATCGGCTTCGCCAAAACGCTGCACGGGTATAATGCTGCGGAACTGTGCTTCTTCAATTCCTTCTGTCATTTCGGTTTTTATAAAACCGGGTGCCACGCAGTTAACGGTTATTCCTTTTCTGCCTATCTCTTGCGCAAGTGATTTTGAAGCGGCAATTACTCCGGCTTTAGATGCAGAATAATTTGTTTGTCCCGGCAAGCCTTTAATCCCTGAAAGAGAAACTACATTGATGATTCTACCGAAACGTTGAAACATCATACCCGGTATAACAAGTTTAGTGATGTAGTAAAATGAATCAAGATTAGTGCGCAACACATCATGCCAATCGCTTTCTGCCATCATCATTAACAGAAAATCTTTACGGATGCCTGCATTGTTCACCAATACTTCAATCGATTTGTCTTTGTTCGCATCAATCCATCCGCCTAAAGTTTTTTGAATATCATCTTTATCTGACACATCAAACTTTAAAGTAGATGCATCGCCACCGGCTTCCTTTATAATGGCAACAGTTTTATCTGCTTCGGTTTCGTTGCGTTGAAAGTTTACTAAAACAAAATAGCCTTGTGCTGCTAGTTTCAAACTTACTGCCCTTCCTATTCCTCTTGAGCCTCCGGTTACTAATGCGTATTTCATATTTGTCTTTGTCATTCTGAACTGAGCTTTGCGGAGAGAAGAATCCTGAATCTACAAAATACAAGATACTTCGTTCCTCAGCTTGATAGCCGTCTATATAACTTCCGGATTGTTTGCCTTTAAATATTCTTTAATGCTTCTCAACTTCTTAAAACTTGCCACATCGCTTTCAATTTTAGAAGAAACATTCCGCACTCCTTTGTATAGTTCTTTTGCTTTAGCTGAAAGTTTATCGGCTTTATCTAAACAATCAACGGCCTCTACTACTGCCAGCGTATGCACTGATAAAACTTCGAACGTATTTTCTATAACACGAGCAGTCATTAAAGCTGCATTGCTCCCCATACTTACTATATCCTGATTATCGTTATTGCTTGGTATGCTGTGGATGTAAACCGGATTAGAAAGCGTTTGATTTTCTGCAACTGTGCTGGTAGACGTGTATTGAATTCCTTGTATACCAAAATTTAAACCGATAGTACCAGTGTTGATGAATGGCGGAAGTTTACCATTGAGTTTATCGTTAAGCAAGTAATTCAATTGACGGTCTGCCAACATAGAAAGTTTGGTGATGGCAATTTTGAGTTTATCCATTTCCAACGCCACATAATCGCCATGAAAATTTCCTCCGTGTACTACGTTCTTTATTTCATCATTAATTACCGGATTATCACTTACTGAGTTTAATTCATCTACTAATATTCCTTCTGCACTGGCAATGGTATCATACACCGGTCCAAGTATTTGCGGCATACAACGCAGGGAATAATACTCCTGCACCTTTTCTTTAAAGTGAGTTTCCTCTGTATCGGTGTACAAATGGTCGTGACGGTTTTTCATTAGCACGCTCTTCGCAATAATTCCACGCATGGCTTCCGCTACTTTGTTCTGCCCCACATGAAGTTTTACTTTGTTCAACGGTTCAGAAATATGGTCGTCATACGCTTCAAATATTTCGTTGATGGTTACCGAAATTAAAGTAGACCAGTTGAGCAAACGTTTTGCTTCAATCAAATTCACTAAACCAATACCGGTCATGCAGGATGTGCCATTCATTAAGCCCAGGCCTTCGCGCATACGGATGGCAAACGGGGTAAGTTTATGTGCGTGCAGTATTTCCGTAGCATCATAAATCTTTCCTTCGTGCTGAATTTCACCTTCGCCAATAATGGCCAATGCCATGTGCGCTAACTGCACTAAATCGCCACTTGCTCCTACCCCACCATGTTCGTATATCACCGGTATCAGGTTATGGTTAATCATTTCCTGAATCAGAAGAATTAAATCAGGATGCACACCGCTTTTGCATTGCGCAAAAGTATTAAGCCGGTCAATAAGCATTGCCTTGGCATAAATTACATCAATAGGCTTACCAGAACCGGAAGCATGACTGCGTATTAAATTGTATTGAAGCGTTAACCGTTCGCTATAAGCAATACGGTGCTGCGCCATAGGACCAAAGCCCGTGTTGATGCCGTAAATAACTTTGTCTTTGGCAAAATCGCGAAGGAAGTTAAAGTTGGCGTTCGCTTTTTTAAGCGCAACCGTGCTTACTTCAATCTTTTCGTTGTTATATAAAACCCTGTACACATCCTGTAAGGTCAGTTTATTTTCACCTGCTGCAATCATTCACTTAGCGTATAAATAAATACTAATTCAAATATTTCCGTTCGCGATAAAACTACTTTTTTTGGAGTAATTCAAAAAAGAAACTCTTCTTTCCTAAAACAAAAATGCCCCCGCAAAAATTGCGAAGGCATTTAATTTACTTGTAAGAATTATTATTTGCTGATAGTGAATTTGCTTCTTGCAATTACTGCATTCTTGTCGTCAGCAATCTGAATGCCGTAAACACCGCTCGCAAGCATTTCTGTGTTTACTGTATTGTTGTTGCCTGTAAGTGTGGTAGTCAACACTAAGTTGCCAATCATATCAAACACACGGAGGGTTGATTTTCCGTTGTTCTCAAACTGAATGTTTAATTGGTTAGAAGCCGGAACCGGATACAGAACCACCTGAACCTGATTAGCCTCGTTGATTCCTGTACCATTTAATATAACCATACGCACTACAGCAGAACTTGAACCTACTCCATCGCTCAAGGTATAAGTAAAGCTATCGATACCTACATAGTTATTTATAGGGGTATAAACAATATGTGTAGGGCTTGCCGCAGTTGCCAGACCATGAACCGGTTGAGTGGCTACTGCTAAAGTTAGACCAATTACAGGGTCATTGCAATCGTCATCATTCAATTTCACCAAAACGTTCTTAGTTACGTTCTTACTGGTGGTATCTACATCTCTATTAGCAATCGGAGGATAGTTGAAGTTAGCTGCAAGAGTATCAAAATCTAAATCGTCAATACGCAAAATACTACCTGCAACCAATTTAGTGCTACCAGTTAATATACTTCCGAAATTAGGAACGCTAGCTGCCATCAAAATAACCAAGGTATCAGGAGCATCGCAGTCTACATACTTGAATGTAGCAGAAAAAGGCTGATAACCACCGGTTATAGCACCGCTTACAAATTGTGCGCTGGCAATTTCTTTATTGCCTTTACGCAAAATAGCCCAAACCATACAAGAGTCGATATGACCCAATGAATCATTGAATACTGGCGCATAATCGTAGAAACCTTTAACAGTAGCAAGACGTTGTGTCCATGGCTGACCAGAACCCGGAACTGCCATTGGCGAAATAACGCCACCTGCTAATAGGTTAGAACCGAGGTCAAGCGGGAAACTTCCGTTTAAAGCTAAACCCGGAATAGTTAATCTGCGGGGGCCTAGTGGTGTTCCTACAGTCTTTAATGTATCAGTAGTTAACTGAATAGCCGAGGCACCGCTATGAGATGAGGCTGTTTGGGTAACAAAAAAGAAATGACCCAAAGTATCCGCACCAGTTAAGGCATTGGTGGTTGTCCAATCTGTAGGGTCAGAATAGGGAAAAGTTTCGGCAGGAAAGAACCCTCCAAAGCCATCAAAATTGGCAGTTTGATTACTCCAGTTTTCGAAACCGGGGTTTAAAATTTGCGCATTCACTTTCGTAAAGCTGAATGACGCAAACAGGAAAGAAACGAGTAAAATCTTTTTCATGTTTTGTAATAGTGTTTGGTTTAAGAATATGCTAATGTAGAAGAAAATAATTGACAGTATAAAGTTGATGGTTAAGCAACTGTTAATATTGAGCCGAAGGAATTAATCCGCGCACACCCATATCTACAATTACTTCGCCTTTGGTTGGTTCCCACTTGCCATCGTTTACTACTTCTACCCATTCAAAACTTTTGTTGGTAGAAAGCGAAACAGTAACTATAATATCTTTTGTTTCGTTACCGGTAATACGAAGATTACCGCCTGCAAAAGCTCCGGTAGCTAAACAAGAACCCGCAGGTATTGGTGAAGTAGCAAACAAAGGATTTACCACAGTAGTAGAACCCGCAGGTGCCTGACCTGAAGTAAGAAGATTATAAGGAAAGCCTGAGAAAGAAGTAGAGTATTCAAAACCCCAGTAGCCTTGCGTGTGATTGCCCGGTGCGGTAATGTTTTGATTTTTTACTTTATAGCTGCTTGCCACATAAGTATTATAGCCGATAAAGCTTGCCACTGTGCAAGGCGATTCGTTTACAATATGAAATCCGCTGATGGTGGTATCTATAAAAAGGTTCACATCATAATTCTGATACGCTAATGAAACGCGCAGGTATTGATAATCTCCGGCAGCTACATCGCTTAACGGAATAGAATAAAACACTTCGCCATCTTTAGCTAATGAGGATTGACTGAAATCGATGGCCTTGCTTCCACCGGCAGTAGTTTCGGGAGCGCGGTATAATACTGCACCAGTACCAAGAAGGGTAAGCGGGCCTTGGGCCAATTCAATATAATGTGCGCTCATTGCATTAAAACTCGGGCTTTGTCCGGCATGGTTAGCAGGCATAGTGGAATCGGGTTCACCAAAACCATTTAAGCGTTGCTGGTTAGGGTCGAATTTGAATTTGAAAATAAGTTTGGGAGTGGTTTCGTTTTTCTTGCATCCTGCAAAAAGAGCGGCTACTAAAAATAGAGAGATAAATGTTTTGAAGAGTTTCATGTGGTAAAATATTTTGTGCGAATATATACCTGTAAACTAAAAAAACCTCCCGCACAGCGAGAGGCTTCTTTTAGTTTAACCCTTAAAAAACTAAACTTACAATTAAGACCAACTCCAAAACAAAAAGGTTGCGTGGGTTGTTGAAATTATTTAGGCACTATGAGCTTTCTTCTTTTATTATTGCGCTTCATAAATTCAAAAAACTAAAATCAAACTATTATGGCATTAGCAGTTGGCACCAAAGCCCCCGATTTTAAACTCTTCAACACCGACAAAAAAGAAGTTTCGCTTAGCGACTTTGCGGGCAAGAATCTTATTATTCAGTTTTTCCCTGCTGCCTTTACCGGTGTTTGCACCGCGCAAATGTGCAGTAGCCGCGATGATTTGGCTTCTTATAACAATATGAATGCTTCGGTAGTAGGTGTTTCAGTTGACTCTCCGTTTACTCTTGGCGTGTTTAAAGAGAAGAACGCTATCAACTTCGATTTACTTTCTGACTTCAACAAAAAACTAATCAACGATTATGATATGTATCACGAAGCTTTTGCTTTGGGTATGATAGGCGTAGCAAAACGCGGTGTAGCAGTTGTAGATAAAGACGGTGTTATTCAATACACCGAAACAACTGAAAACCCGGGCGTGCAGGTAAACTTCGATGCGCTGAAAGCAGCGATTGAAAAATTGAAATAAGCTTTCTCCACATAAACAAAAACGCTCCGAAACAATCGGGGCGTTTTTGTTTATGTGCAAATGGTGGCAAAGAATAAATTCGCCTTCTATATTTACGTTTCTTAATCACACTAACTTATACAACATGAACGGAGGAGAAATAATTGCACGGGTGCTGCAAAAGCAAGGAGTTAAATTTCTGTTTACGCTTTGCGGTGGACATGTGTCGCCCATTTTTGTTTCGGCACAGAAAATAGGAATACGTGTTATTGATACGCGCCATGAAGTAAACTCTGTTTTTGCTGCAGATGCAGTTTCGCGACTCACCGGTGTGCCGGGGGTGGCTGTGGTTACTGCAGGTCCGGGTTTAACGAATACTATTACTGCCGTAAAGAATGCCTACTGCGCTCAATCACCATTGGTGCTGTTAGGAGGTGCCGCAGCTACAATTCTTAAAGGAAGAGGCTCGCTACAGGATATTGACCAGATGGCGATGATGAAACCGAATGTAAAATGGGCGACCACTATCAGCAAAGTAAAAGAGATTGTTCCCACATTGGAAAAAGCATTCCGCATTGCACAGGAAGGAATACCGGGACCTGTGTTTGTGGAGTGCCCGATTGATACTTTGTATGATGAAGAATTAGTGCGCGGCTGGTATGGTGCCAAGAGCAAGGAAGAGCCGCCAAAGAATTTGCAGGAGCGCATTGTGCAGTGGTATATCAACAACCACGCGAAGAATTTATTTGCCGGTAAAGATTCAGCAAGTTTTGATAATCCAATTCAGAAGGTTTGTTATCCAAGTCATTCATCTTCTCAAATTGATAAAGCTATTTCAAAACTGAAAGATGCAAAGAAGCCGGTGATGTTAGTGGGTAGCGGTGCGATGATGAATCCAAAGAAGGCAGAAGAACTTGCTGTTGCTGTAACTAAACTAGGCATACCGGTTTACTTAAGCGGTATGGGTCGCGGTTTGCTTGGCAAAGAAAATACTTTGCAGATACGCCATCACCGCAAAGATGCTATCAAAGAATCTGACTTAATTATTCTTGCCGGTGTGCCGAACGATTTCCGGTTAGACTACGGCAACCATATTGGCGGACGTAAATTCATCTCTATTAACCGCAGTAAAGAAGATTTGCTTAAGAACAAAACTCCTACGGCTGCCGTTCATGCCGACCCTCAGGATTTTTTAATTGCACTCTCTCAAAAATTTCAAGGACAATACACCGGTTGGATTGAATCGCTCCGCGCACGTGATGGCAAGCGAGAAGTGAATATTGATACACAAGCCAACGCACCGGTTGACAGAGGAATTAATCCTATCAAGCTTTTCCGCGAACTGGAACCGGAATTAGATGACAACACTATTCTTATTGCTGATGGTGGTGACTTTGTGGCTACCAGTGCTTACACGCTTCGTCCGCGCAAACCGCTTAGCTGGCTTGACCCTGGTGTGTTTGGAACGCTTGGTGTTGGTGCGGGCTTTGCACTCGGAGCAAAATTGGTTTTCCCTGAAAAAGATGTATGGATTATTTACGGTGACGGTAGTGCCGGTTACAGTTTAATGGAATACGATACGTTTGTTCGTCATAATCTACCGGTTATCTCGGTGATAGGTAACGATGCCTGCTGGAGCCAGATTGCCCGCGACCAGGTTGAGTTTTTGAAAAGCGATACCGCTATGAATCTCGCGCTTAGTGATTATCAAAACATTGGTAAAGCATTTGGTGCGGAGGGTGTGCGTGTAGAAGACCCTAATGCGTTTAAGGCATCGGTTATAGAAGCAAAGACGTTATCGCGCAAAGGCAAGCCATATATTATTAATGCGATTATTGGAAAGACAGATTTCCGCAAGGGATCTATATCCATGTAAAGGTTAAATACATTGGCAAGCAGATGACGCAGATTTGATAAGATTAAACGGATAATAAAAAACCAGAACTATGAGTTTAGGACTACTTGTAAAAGAACAAACAGCTTTGCTTGTTATTGATGTGCAGGAACGCTTAATGCCTGTTATACATGAGCAGGAGAAAATATTTGCGAACGTGAACAAGCTTTTGCGTGGCGCAGAGATACTAAGCCTTGAAACAATCATCACTGAACAATATCCGAAAGGCTTAGGCAACACTTGTAAGGAAGTAGAGATTGGCGAAGGCAAAACGCTGATTGAAAAGGTTTGCTTTAGCTGTATGCAAAGCGAATCGGTTACTGAGCAATTGAAACTGACCAACAAAAAATCGCTGATTGTTTGCGGAGTAGAGTCGCATATCTGTGTTTTGAAAACAACACTTGATGCTTTGCAACAAGGTTATGAAGTGCATGTGGTGGCAGATGCTGTTTCTTCGCGCACAGCAGAAAATAAACAAATAGCTTTAGACCGGATGCGCCAGGCAGGTGCGTTTATTGTTTCTACCGAAATGGTTTTGTTTATGCTGCTTGATAAAGCAGGCACCGATGAGTTTAAAGCAATCTCGAAATTGATTAAGTAGTCTATCAGGGAGATTGCTTCGGTCGCAGTGCCTCCCTCGCAATGACGGTATTATCTTACCGTATCAACAAACTCAATACTCTTATACAGGTTTTCGCTGTTGCCTATCGTGAAGGTGTATCTCTCTACAGTGCCGGAATCGCCCGCTTTATAGGTATAGAACTGCGAGTAATACTGTGTGGTAACGTTGGCATCCATTAGTGTGGTGTCGGCACCGCCATTTACGCTCTTGGTAATTTTGAAGGTTTTAAGTATGCCATCCGGTCCGGTTTTAGATGCAGCAATAAATAAGTTGAATGTGGAATCGCGCGGAAGGGTAAGATAGGACGATTGGTAAGAAACAGAGTCGGTAGTAATACGGAAACAAATAGTGGGCGTATGGTTACCGCCAGATTCGCAGGAACTAACCGTGAAAAGAATGGCGGTGATAACTGCTATAACGGAAAGAGAAACAATATTTTTTTGCATGCTTTATTTTAAGTGGGCGCAAACATAAGAAAACCGACAACGCGGTATAAACGCATTGTCGGTTACATTATTTTATATGCCCGTAACCAGCAATTCGGTTCTGCGGTTCTTGGCTTTGCCTTCGGCTGTGGTGTTGGCCGCTACCGGTTTGCTTGATGCGTAACCTTTGTAAGTAATGCGGGTGGCATCAATCTGTTTCTTTACCAGGTAATCGTAAACGCTCTTAGCACGGTTCTCAGAAAGAATGCGGTTGCTTTCTTCGCTGCCGGTGTTGTCGGTATGGCCGCCAATTTCAATTTTAAGCGAAGGATTCTTACTCATCATTTTCGCCACCACTTCCAGTTCGGCATTCGATTCGTTTTGGAGTTCGTATTTCTCGCTTTCAAAAAAGATATTGTTCAGCACCATTGCCTCGCCTACTTTAATTCTTCTGAGCGGAATATTTACTTCTACCGGTATACCTTCGGTCACCTCTTTAAGCGAAACATTGTGGCTCCAGAAGAGGTAACCGTCTTTCATTACTTCTACTGCATAGTTTTTACCGGCTGGTAGCGAAGACAGAAAATTGCCATTGATTTTATCGCTGCTAAAAGTGGTAAAGAGTTTACCGGTTTCTAAATCGTAAACCTGAATGTATGAGGCAATAGGGTCGCGGTTATCGGCATCGAACACAATTCCTTTTACATAACTGGTAAAGCCCGGGCGAAGATTTGCTGGCATATCGAAAGTGTAAATATCCATTTGCCCGTAAGTATCTTTCTGCTCGCTGGCGTAATAAGCTTTGCTGCCATCTGCCGTTACAAAAATGCCCAGCTCATCACCGGCAGTGTTGATAGGGTAACCAAGGTTAACCGGTGCGCCCCAGATGCCGTCTTGCTGACGTTTACTTACATACACATCAAAGTTGCCCATACCGGCATGACCGCGAGAACTGAAATAAAGCGTTCCGCCATCGGGGTGAATGTAGGGGCGCATTTCGTCATACATGGTATTTACATTCTCGCCCACAGTCACCGGTTGCCCCCAGGTGCCATCGGCATTCAGGTGGCTTACCCAAATATCGGTGCCGCCTTTACCGGTGGCGCGTATGCCTGCGTAATACAAATCTTTTCCATCGGCACTTATACAAGGTTGTGTTTCGTAAGCGGGTGTGTTGATAGGCGAGCCGATATTGTTAGAACGCTCCCAAAGGTCACCCACTTTGCGGCTGATGTACACATCGGCACTGCCGGTGCCATCTGGCCGGCCCACGCTGGTAAACAACAGATACTTGCCGCTTGGCGATATGTTCTGCGCACCTTCAATATACTGTTCGGTATTGATAGCCGCACCTATGCTGCTTGCCTGCGCAAATCCGGCAGTGGTGTTCAGGCTCACAAAAATATCTTCGTCCTGATACATACCATCGCCAAAGTGGCGTGTAAAATAAATGGCCTTGCCATCTACAGTAAGCGAGGGCATACTTTCATCGGCTGCGGTGTTTACACCGGGGCCTAAATTGATGGGCTTAAAATCTACAGGGTGCGCCATGGCATCTTTAGCAAAGTTGCAATCCTTCACCATTTTATCTGCCTGCATACGCGACTGTGCAGGAATTTTCGGCAAAGCCAGATAAGAAATAAAGTGTGTCTTTGCCTTGGCATAGTCACCGGTATTCATGTGGCAAAGGCCGAGGTTATAGTCTACATCGCCATAATAATCGGCCTGCAAAAGCTTTACCTTTTCGAAAGCGCGGATAGCCTCGGGGTAGTTTTTCATACCCTGCGAGTTGAGCTGGCCAATCAATATCCAGGCATCAATAAAGTTATCTTTCTCCTTAACCGCTAAATGCAGAAACGAATCGGCCGCCACAAAATGCTGGTAAGCAATATCGTTATCGCCATGAGTAAAGTATTCCAGAGCCTTGCCTTTAGCGGTTTCTTTAGTAGTAATTTGCGAAAAGCCGATAAAAGGAAGAACGATGGTAAGAAGAAGGGTGAGTGTTTTGTTCATGCTTAAAGCGTTTGTTTTATGTTTATTTCTATTGTTTTTACCGTTTTTACTACTGTTTAGAATACTCTGACGGCCATACAAAGATGTATTACCTCCTTCCGGACATGTATTACAACCTTCCGCACATGTATTTCCGCCTTCCGGACATGTATTACAACCTTCCGGACATGTATTACCGCCTTTCTTATCCCTCTTATTACTTCATATACACTTCCTTAACTAGGGCACATTCAGATACTTATGCACCTGCAACGAAATTTCCCATTGCTGGTTATCCTTTACATATTCTATTGCCAAGGGCAGCACTTCCTCTGCATCTTCCCACTCCGGCTGTAAGAAAAGCTTACAGTCCTTACCCACCTTAGCGGCATACTCTTCGGCAAAACGCAGGTCGTTACGGTGCGCTACAATCACTTTCAATTCATGTGCCGCTTTCAGACATTCCGCCAATGGTAACTTAAACCTCTTGGGCGAAACGCAAATCCAGTCCCACTGCCCGCTTAAAGGGTAAGCCCCCGAAGTTTCTATATGCGTGCGTATATTTTTTGAATGCAGAACGCGGGTAAGTTCTGTAAGATTGTGCATGAGCGGCTCCCCTCCTGTTATTACACAAATTTTAGCACCGCTGGCGGTAACAAAGCCCGCAATCTCCTCAATCGTGAACTTCGGATGCTTCGCGGCATCCCAGCTTTCTTTTACATCGCACCAGAGGCAACCAACATCGCAGCCGCCCAACCTTACAAAGTAAGCAGCCCTGCCCTGGTAATAACCTTCGCCCTGAATGGTATAAAAATGCTCCATTACCGGAAGCGAAACAGTATGGTTTGCCGTATTTGCCACTGCGTGCAAATTGAAAATAAAATGCCGAAGCACGGTAAGGGTAATATCAACAAAAAAGGTTGTCTGATTTTTATTCAGTACAACCTTTTCCGTTTTTAATATACCCGTGCCACTGTTCAGAACCGTGGCACGGGTGGTAACTAATTATTTCTCCCCTTCGGGCTTATACATAGCGGGCGCAGGCACAGGCAGTGTTTCTGCAGGCTTATACTCACCGCGGTAGAAAATACCTTTCTCTTTAGGCTGGTTAAATAATTCAGGGCGAATGTATTTGCCCGCCTCGTAGATGCGCTTAGGCACTTCCACCTGTTTGCTATCCGGATTTTTCTGAATAAACAAATCGTTGCGCTCGGCATATACATACCACGACACCTTTACCCCCTCACTGCCACCGGCAATCGAGAACATACCGTTGCTGTCTACTTCTGCCTTTACATACATATTAGCCGGAGCACCAACAGGTGTAAGCACATAAGAAAACTCTCTATTAATAGCACCGAAATACGAAGGCAGTTGAATCACCGCTTCTCCGTTAGCATCCAATAGCACATTGCCTCTGTAAACATTCAGCACCTCAGGCGATTCCATGGAGAAATGCTTTAGGAATTTATTCTCCGGGTCCAGTGGATGGTCAATAACAAAAGCCTTGGTTCCCGATGCGCCTGTATTTCCGTTAGAGTATACTCCGTATTTCAATCCTTCGCCATACACACCATAGCCAAAGCCGGCAGACGGTGACGATTTTCCGTATACACCAATACCATCGTTAGAACTGGTGGAATTAAACTCGCCAAACAGACCTATAGTATTATTATCTGACCGGCTGGCATAAAACACCCCCCCTCTGGTGCTTGACGACTGCCCGATAACAGCCGCAGCGGTTATATCTGTTTGTGTAGAAGATTGCGAAAACAAACCAACAGCATTTATGTTGGTAGCTAAACTATTTTGCGCATTAATAACATAAGCGTTACCTGCATGAGCAACAGATAATGCCGGACTGGTGTTAAGAGAATTAGAAAGCGATATACTCTGCCCTATACCCGTTCCTGCATGACTTAGTGCAATACCTACATCTGTATTAGAAGCATGAGTTAAATAAATATCAATACCTCTCCCCGAAGTACCTGCTTTCGAAATCTCCATACCATCGTTGGTATTAGTGGCACTGCTGCTATTTACGTAAATTCCAAAACTACCCGTACCAAGCGGCTCAACCTGCAAAGCCGGTGAAGCAGCCGTACCGTTCTTTTGTACAAGCACTACTGGTCTGCTGGCGGTTGCAAATGTGTTTACAAAATATCCACCGTAGCCATTCGCCTTTGCTTCACCATAAATACCTATGGCGTTGGTAGCATTAGAATAACCGGCAATGGCGCGTTTATTATTGGCAGATACAAACCCTGTAAACAAATCATTAACGCTTACAGCAGTAGTTGGCCCCACCAATACCTGTGTACTATCATTACCTAAAAAGCGCATACGCTCTGTGCCCTTTGTTTTAATTATTAGCTCCACCGCATCGGTTGTTCCAAGAAAATTAGTAGTGCCTGAAGTGCCGGCATTACCGGTAAGCTCCCATGAAGTTCCGCTGCCGGCACCCGTTGCGCCTGTTGCACCGGTTGCGCCCGTGGCTCCTGTTGTTCCAGTACCAGTAGCTCCAGTGCTTCCGGTAGAACCCGTAGCTCCTGTACTACCAGTTGCTCCGGTGCTTCCTGTTGCCCCTGTTGTTCCTACTCCTGTAGCCCCACTGCTACCAGTTGCGCCTGTTGAACCGGTTGCTCCCGTACTGCCTGTAGCTCCCGTTGAGCCGGTAGTACCGGTAGCACCCGTAACTCCTGTAGTGCCGGTGGTGCCGGTGGCGCCTGTAGCTCCTGTTGAACCTGTGGCTCCTGTACTTCCTGTGCCGCCTGTTGAACCGGTGGCTCCCGTAGCTCCCGTAACTCCTGTTGTGCCGGTAGCACCTGTAACTCCTGTTGAACCTGTCGCTCCCGTGCTACCTGTAGCACCTGTAGTGCCTACTCCGGTTGCACCGGTTGAACCCGTAGCTCCGGTAACTCCTGTGCTTCCTGTAACTCCCGTTGCGCCTGTGGCACCCGTTGAACCTGTAACACCTGTGGTGCCCGTAGCTCCTGTAACTCCTGTTGAACCTGTCGCTCCCGTGCTACCTGTTGCACCTGTGGTGCCCACTCCCGTTGCACCGGTTGCGCCCGTGGCACCGGTTGAACCCGTAGCTCCGGTAACTCCTGTGCTTCCTGTAACTCCCGTTGCGCCTGTGGCACCCGTTGAACCTGTAACACCTGTGGTGCCCGTAGCTCCTGTAACTCCTGTTGAAC
>CANJLD010000028.1 GCA_947475165.1 Bacteroidota bacterium | reverse complement strand
TGCAAACTTAACTGTCCCAGAATTCGAGTTTCATCATCCTTCAAGAAGTCCGAAATTGTATTTGAGTAGTAACTTCTTGTCATTTAAATTTTCTTATTGTTAATTGTTGGTTTGTCGTCTTAGCATGACCGGTAACGTTTTGCAGATTGGCGATGGGCGGGCTTTTCAGCACTGAACTTTATTCGGAGCTGTGAACTTTCGACTACCAAAAAACTGTCAAGCGGAGACGAAACCCCGCCTATTGCCAATGTGCTGTTATGCCTTCGTTGTTCTGTCATTCGTTTCAAATTCTTTAAGCGTTTTTCCGTCTTTATTTTTCCATTCTGTCAGTCCGTTTGCATTTCGTCCCATAACCATAACTGCTGCTGTGGATGGACTACTAAAAATATAGTCGTCTGAAAATTCAAAGTATTCTCCCTTGTCTACAAGAACTCCTTCGTCAATTAGTTTTTGTCTGTAAGTGATGAAGTTTGGAGTCATTGAATTTACAATTGTTGAAGCAGCTTTTGAATTTTTGAAAACTACAAAACCGTCAGATGTCGGTTCGCCTTGTCCGTCAGCACCACGAGCAGCTTTAATGAAAAATGATTCTTGTTTTTGTTTAGGTTTAAATTCTCGTTTCTCGTCAAATACTTTATGCCCCAATGTGTTTACCAGCATTTTTATATACTCAATAAATTCTTCCATTTCCGCTCTGTCTGATTCAGAAATTGATGATTGAGTCGGAATAATCGAATTGTCAACTTTGTAACGATTAGCAAGTTTTGCAATGTCGTGTAATCGATTTTCCAAATATTTGATGTGAGCTTTGTTAAGGTTTTCGTCCTTGCTAATAAATACAATGGCTTCGTTCCAAAAGTCTTTTTGAGTCAATTGTTGGTTTAGTCGCTTTAAAATAGATTCAGCTTCTCCGATATAAACTTGGTCTTTGCCTTCATCGTCTTTGCCAAATAGCAGATAAACACCCGTGCTTGTCAAGTCGTCACGGTCGGTGCAGTCCTTAATTTTGATTCTCGGAATTTTATATGCCTTTCCCGACCAGTTGGAAAGTTCACAACTCATCCGTCCGTTTGGGTCTCCGTCTATGAGGAATATTTTTATTGTCTTACCGAATTTCATTTTTAGTTGTCTGTCTTTTTACAATGAGGCATAACGTTTTGCAGATTGGCGATGGGCGGGCTTTTCAGCACAGAAGTTAGTTCGGAGAACTGAATTTTCGGCTACCACAAAACTGTCAAGCGGAGACGAAACCCCGCCTATTGCCAATGTGCTGTTAGCGGTTCGTGCTTTCTTTAGTGTCAATGCTTCAACTGTCATTTAAGAGATAATATAACCATAGAAAAAGTCTTTCCAGTTGCTACTTTAAAGCCTTTAGATATAAAGAAATTCACCACATTTTCATTGTCTCCTAAAAAAGAACCTGTTAGTCTTGTTTTGTTTAATGTTTTTGCGTCTTGAATAATAAATTCTAATAAAGCTCCACTAACACCTTTATTTCTATGTTCTGGATCTATATATCTTTTCAAATCTACAAAAGAATAATCTTCGTCAACCACACTCGCAAAGCCAATTAATTTGTCGTCAAGTAATACCTTGTAATATTTGCCTTCTGAAAAATTAAAATTTAAATTATTTGTCATTGAATTGGAAAATGAAGAGTAATAATTCTGTAGTTCAGATATTTCAGAATTATTTGCACAAATTGAAATCGTATAACTCATCATTTCTTTTTAGGTTGGATTGATTTGTCGTCACTTTTCTTTTTCTCAGGTGGAATAATATCATCGTTTGATTTCTTCTTATTTGGATTTATTAATTCATCAGATTTTTTTGGATTGTTTGGGTTAATTAAACCATCGTTTGATTTTGCCATTTTTATTTTTTTTAAACTAGATTATTTTTTCTTATGTTAATTTCAGAAACCACCTCATTCAATTTAATATTTGTAAAATCTAGAAACGAATGAACTATTCTCATTTCTTTACCGTTAATATCAGTAATAGTTAATTGTGTGGCTAAACCTAATTTTTTAATAGACATATTATTTATATTAACAATTTTCATATATTTATCAGATAAATCTCCCCAATTAAATTTTCCTGGTTTGAAAAATATTTCTGTATTTGAAATTAAAAATTTACCTAATATCCCAATGTATTCACCCTGTCGGAATTTCGCACGATATGATAATTGAGGCAGAAGTATCCGCGGTTTTAAATCTTCAATAAAATTTGGAGGTCCATCATTACTCGAACTTAAAGGTTGCTCAATTTTTAATTTTATATTTTCTAAAATGTTAACACTGTCACAAAATCCACAGATTGTAACTGGATCTCCTGAGTTAAATTTTAAGTTTGCCCCACAGTTTGCACAATTTAATACTTTCATTATTTATTCATTTTTAAAGCGTTAGTTACTATTAATAGAATTATCTGGATTGAGAGTAGAATAATTATACTTGTCAATAAAATATTGTTTTCCAATTTGTTTTCTAATTTTATTGAAAAAATGAATGTAACAAAACCCACAACAGGAAAAATAAAATTTAATGCGACTTTAAATCCATCGCTAATTCTCGAATGAGATAGCATTTGTAAAAGCAAAACATTTATGATGATCACTAAGTCAGCAGTAAGCCAATTAAATGTTTCATAAGTTTTAAATATTATTCCAAATAAGGAATTAGTCAAAACTGCCACTACGCCAATTATAATGTATATGTTTTTCATTTTGAATATTTTATTTTGTGGGTGGAGGTGGTGGAGTTGAATTAAATAAACTTACTAATTCAATTTGATTACCAGCGTTTCCCCAATTTGCCATTCCTGTTTTCCAAACTAAAGTGTCCTTGTTCATTGTTCCACTGATTATTAACTCTTTCAGTTTGTTTAAATTGAAAGGGCCATTTTGCTGATTATTCAGCAAAATGAAGAATTCTAATAAAGGCGGTGGAGGTGGTGGAGTATTTGTATTTATGTTACTTGCTACGTTCCCCATTTGATTGCCTGCACCAAGACCAACGCCTAAGCCAATGCCAGCACCCATTAAATTACCAACTGCGCCGCCTTCATTTTGTGCCGCTTTATCAAGAACATCAAAACTTCTGTCCATTTGATACATATCTCTACCTATAATTCTAACTTTAGCAGCTAGGTCTTTTGCTTCTTTTAGCTTTACAATGCTAGGGTCTTCTTCAGGCACATTGATAGAGATAAAATTAAAATTGATTAACTCAATACCAAATTTATTGAAGTCAGAATTTAATTTATTGAGAGCAAAATCAGACATTTCGTCTAACAAAGCATTTATTTCAAGTATCGAAACATTTTCCTTTATCAACTTGGATGAAATAAGACTTGTTAGTGAAGAAAGAACTTTTCCTTTAAAATAATCACTCACTTTATCAGATGAAAACACAGTCATGTTACCTACAAGTGTTTCTAAAAATAGTCGTGCGTTACTAATTTTAAAACCATACTGACCGTATGCTCTTACGGGAACAATAACACCGTATTTTGGGTCTTCAAGTTGAATTGGAGTAGCAGTTCCCCATTTCACATCCATTTTTGAAATTAGATTAACAAACCAAACCTCTGCTTGAAAAGGTGAAGAACTGCCAAAAGGCAAATTAATAATTTTATTAAGCAGAGGAATATTTTCGCTTTTTAAAGTGTGAGTTCCACTTTCATATTGGTCAAATATTTTCCCACCTTTAACAAAAAATGCAGTTTGAGAAATACTTACAACAAGTTGTGTCCCGAACCTTAAATCTTCGGATGGAAACTTGTAAACAAACTCTTTGTCGTTTGCTTGATATTTTACAACGTCTATTATTGCCATATTTTATTTATGTTTCAAATTTATGTTATTTCTACGTTCTCCAATAGCATGACCGCTAACTTATAAATATACGAACCTAAATTATTAAACTATTTCATTTTCAAAACATTAGAGGTTCGCATTTTGTACTGAAAATTGTTTTCAGTACAAAATACGAACCTCTGGTCATTCATCAAGCGGGCTTCTTATTTTTCCTATTTCGCGTTTGCTTACGTGCGTATAAATGTTGGTGGTTTTTATATCCTTATGCCCCAGCAGGTCGCCTATGTATTTAATGTCTATGCCGCTTTCGTGCAAGTGGGTGGCAAAACTATGGCGCAAGCTGTGTATGCCTACCTCCTGTTTTATACCCGCTTTTAGTTTAGCATTGGTAAACACCTTTTGAATGGTGCGTGTGGTTATGGCTCCGCCATATTGCCCTTCAAACAAATACTCTTTGGGTTTATATTCCTTAAAATAGGAGCGGAGTTGAATCAATAGTTTTTCGCTTAACATCACGTAACGGTCTTTTTTGCCTTTGCTTTGTTCTATGCGTATGGTCATTCGCTTGCTGTCTATATGTGTAAGTTTTAGTGCGGCTACCTCGCTTACGCGCAGCCCCGCTGCATAAGCACACATAAGCATGGTTTTGTGCTTTTTGTTATCGGGGGCGTTCAGCAGTTTAACTACGGTTTCTTTGGCTATTACTTTTGGCAGCACACGTTTTTTTCTTGGGCGAGGCATAACGAAATTAAGGCGTGGCTTTTTACTTACCTTTTCGTAATAAAATTTAAGCACACTCACCGCCATGTTCAGTTGGCTTTCGCCATAGTTTCGTTTTTGTATCAGGTAAAGCAAGTAGGCACTTAGTTGTTCGCTGGTAAGGCTGTCTATTTCTATTCGGGAGCTTGCAATTTTTTGAAAAATAATAAACTCGCTGCGGTAGGCGCGCAACGTGCTTTCGCTGTATTTTTTTACGCGTAATAAATTTTCAAATTCAAGCAACCGGTTCTGTTCAACCACCGGTAACCGGATGAGGCTTTCTTTTTTAATGGCTAAGTGCTGTGCGGTAAGGTTGCGTTCCGGTAGTTTAAACTGTTTGCGGTAAACATCATTATCGGGCACATGCCAAACCTTTAAGGTGTTGCTCCATTTTACACCCGTTAGTTTGCGCACGCGCTCATTAGCTTCTTTGCTGTAATCAAAGTGCAGCGCAATGCGGGCATCACCTTTATAAATAATGGGTTCGGCTTTCCATTTCATACCTCTAATATACAGTTGCCGGAATAACCTACAACCATTAAAGGGCTTTGACCTTTCGGGGGTTTGCAGATAAGGGTTACTGTTTCCTGCCTTAGGTTCCTCGTTTCTTGTTTAATAACCACCGGATATTACTTCATATCCTATGAATATTACTTAATAATCTTAAACTATTACTTGATAATCCTCGATTCTTATCTAATAATCTTCGAATCTTACTTAATAACCCTCGAATCTTACTTAATAATCTTCGAATCTTATCTAATATTCTTTGAATATTACTTAATAACCTTCGGGTATTACTTAATAATCCATGAATATGCTTTAATAATCAACGGTTATTAAAGCATATTTCAGCAAAGCTGCTTTGATAATGAAATTTTTTTAATGCAATAAACCCTTGTAAATTAGGAGGTTTTGAGTTCGCTGCCTTTTTAACATGTAACAAGTTTAAGCTTGTGTCCGTTTAGGAAAAAACATAGCCCGAGGCAATTAAAGCAAAAGACGTTTTGCCGATAAGCGCCCTTCTGTGTGGTATCTTATTTTATAACAAAACAAAAACTAAAAAGTATGAAACGTAAATTACAAACTGCCAGAGAACTTTTTATAATGTTTCTGGTAAAACTTGGGTTTAGCAATACCAGCGTGCCTGTTAAAATAATTAAGGCTCGCAGAATTATCAGCATGATGACCGGTAACGCATCTTTTGGAACACCATCGCCCTCGCTGGCCACACTTACCACCCAAACCGATGCGCTGGAAGATGCCGAGGCAGCTATGGATGGCAGTAAGCTTAACACCGATTTGCGCAATGCCGCCCTGCAAACTTTATCTGCCAGTTTAAAATTAGAGCAGTTGTATGTAGAGGCAATTGCCAACGGCAACACAGCCGTAATTTTGAGCAGCGGTTTTGAGGTTCGTAACCCGCGCACAAATCCTGTGCTTTTACCGGCACCTGAAAATTTACTGGCAAAACCCAACGGCTTTGAGAAACAATTAAAGCTTACCTGGAAAGCGGTAAAGAAGAAAGATGTGTATACTATTGAAATGACTGCCGACCCTACACTGAACAACTGGCAGATAGTTGCGCAGTCAACAAAAGCCAAAGTGGTGATAGAGGACCTTAACTCCGGTCAGATGTATTATTTCCGTGTAACGGCAGTTAATGCGGCTGGTGCAAGCCCCTGGAGCGACACAGCCGGTGGTCGCCCGAGCTAAACAGTAAAGGCGTACTGCTAAACAGAAATGGCGCAACCGCAAGGTGTGCCATTTTTTAATTTACGGCAGTAAGCCGCGCAACCTGCCGGCTGTTAAACTAAAAAAATGCAGCCAAAGCCGGGCAACTTACTAACTTGCCCAAAGAAGAACGGCTATGCCTTTTATTATCTTCCTTTAATTATTTATAATTGTCAGTATAACTAAAAAAGCAAATATCAACGGTTATAAATTTACCATCACCAACAATAAATCAATCTGCAAAAAATGGAAAACAATACCAATTCTGACACAACCGGCAAATGCCCTTTTCATGGCGGAACTATAAAACAAACTGCCGGTAGCGGCACACAAAACCGCGACTGGTGGCCTAATCAGTTAAAGCTGAATATTCTTCGCCAAAACTCTTCGCTCAGTAACCCAATGGGAGAGAAATTTAATTATGCCGAAGAATTTAAGAGCCTTGATTTAAAGGCAGTGAAAAAAGATATTGTTGATTTAATGACAAAATCGCAAGACTGGTGGCCTGCCGACTATGGTCACTATGGTCCGTTCTTTATTCGTATGGCCTGGCATAGTGCAGGAACGTATCGCATCTCTGACGGTCGTGGTGGTGCAGGTTCAGGTACGCAACGTTTTGCTCCGCTTAACAGCTGGCCCGATAATGCGAATCTTGACAAAGCACGTTTGCTGCTTTGGCCTGTTAAACAGAAATATGGAAGGAAAATTTCGTGGGCAGATTTAATGATTCTTGCCGGTAACTGTGCGCTCGAGTCAATGGGTTTTGAAACCTTTGGTTTTGCCGGAGGGCGCGAAGATGTTTGGGAACCGGAGCAGGATATTTATTGGGGAGCAGAAAGTAAATGGTTAGACGATAAACGCTACACCGGTGACCGTGAATTGGAGAATCCGTTAGCCGCTGTACAAATGGGTTTAATTTATGTAAACCCACAAGGCCCCAATGGAAACCCCGACCCGCTGGCATCTGCTAAAGATATTCGTGAAACCTTTGGGCGCATGGCTATGAACGATGAAGAAACCGTAGCTCTTATTGCAGGTGGACACACCTTTGGCAAAACCCACGGTGCTGCCGACCCTGATAAATATGTGGGTCCCGAACCTGCAGCTGCCGGTATAGAAGAACAAAGCATGGGTTGGAAAAATACATACGGCACCGGTAATGGGGTAAACACTATTACCAGCGGTTTAGAAGGAGCGTGGACTACCACACCAACTAAATGGAGCAATAATTTTTTCGAAAACCTTTTCGGTTTTGAATGGGAATTGAGCAAAAGCCCCACCGGTGCACACCAATGGAAACCGAAGGCCGGAGCCGGTGCCGGTACTGTGCCAGATGCACATGACCCATCATTGACACACGCACCAACCATGCTTACTACTGACCTTGCTTTGCGGTTAGACCCTGTCTACGGACCAATTTCAAAACGCTTTCATGAAAATCCGAAACAATTTGCCGATGCCTTTGCCCGCGCATGGTTTAAGTTAACGCACCGCGATATGGGTCCTGTTGCCCGCTATCTCGGCTCCGAAGTTCCTAAAGAAGAACTTATTTGGCAAGACCCTATTCCTGCCGCTGCAAGTAAGCTTGACGATAAAGACATTGCTGCGCTCAAAAGCAAAATACTTTCTTCCGGATTAACAGTTGCCGAACTGGTATCTACTGCCTGGGCTTCGGCATCCACTTTCCGTGGCTCTGATAAACGCGGTGGTGCTAACGGTGCACGTGTTCGTCTTGCCCCGCAAAAATATTGGGAAGCAAACAATCCTGCTCAACTGGCAAAAGTGCTCGATAAATTAGAGGGTGTTCAAAAGGAATTTAATACCGGTGACAAACAGGTTTCGCTGGCAGATTTGATTGTGCTTGCCGGTTCTGCTGCAATTGAAAAAGCAGCAAAAAATGGCGGAGTAGATATAGCCGTTCCTTTTACTGCCGGCAGAGCAGATGCTTCGCAAGAGCAAACTGATGTAGAATCGTTTGCTGTGTTAGAGCCGGGTGCCGATGGTTTCCGCAATTATTTTAAACCTAAGCATACTGCAACAGCCGAAGAAATGCTGATTGACAAAGCACAATTGCTCACCTTAACCGCCCCTGAAATGACAGCCCTGCTTGGCGGTATGCGGGTGTTGAATACCAATTTCGATAATTCTAAACACGGAGTATTTACTAAGAATACCGAAGCACTCTCCAACGATTTTTTTGTAAACCTGCTTGACTTAAACACCACCTGGAAAGCACTTGACAGCGGAAGCCATGCCTTTGCAGGCAGCGACCGTAAAACAGGAGAAATGAAATGGACAGGCACCCGTGCCGACCTTATCTTCGGTTCAAACTCTGAGCTAAGAGCATTGGCAGAAGTTTACGGCTGTGCTGACTCTAAAAACAAATTTGTGCAGGACTTTGTTGCCGCCTGGACCAAAGTAATGAACCTCGACCGGTTTGACCTGGTATAATTATACGCTATAGTAAACAGAATGAAAGGAGAACCGGTGCGTGTTCTCCTTTTTTTATTTCCTGAACCACGGCACTAAAGCCGAAACCTTTCTGGCGTATTCGGCATAACCTGGTTTATTTCTTCTTCATCAAATGCCCTAAAAAAATAGCAATGCCTAAGGCAAACGATAAATAGGTATTAAAATAAGCCAGCGGAATAGCTAATGCCAAACCGGCTACGCCCACGAAGGAATAAATGGCGGTGCCTTTATTATCGTCAAGAAATTCTCTGTTTATCAGCTTGTTTTTCCACCCATACGCATAAAGCATACCGAAAAGAAAATTCATGACAAAGTAATTGACAAACAGCAGAGCCACCGCAAAACTATCGTGGTAATGGTTGCCGGCAAAAGCCGTAGTAAAAGGCACCACCGAAAGCGAAAAAATGAAAAGCATGTTCAGCAGCACATAAGGTTTGGTGAGCTTTTGTAAGTTCAGGAATAGAACATGATGGTCGAGCCAGATACCTACAATCAATAGAAACGAACCAAAGTAACTCACAAACATAGGGATAAGGCAAACCAGTTGTTGTTGTGTGCTCAGGTTTTCGGTATGTTCTGTTTCGGGCAGTTTTAATTCCAGCACCAGAATGGTTAGGATGATAGCCACAATGCCATCAAAAAAAGTTTCAAACCGCCTCTTATCGAAAGTGTAATTTATGGGTTGCATAAGCGTTGATTTATAATTTCTAATTATTAATTATCATTCCTCGTCCCATCTTTTCAAAAACTCCACTACACCATTCTTTGTATTTTCCAGCGCCAGCGGATTAATGTTGGCTACTACATCTCTGCGGGTATGGTAAGTAGGGTCTAATTTATCAATGGCAATACCAATAATAGTAACCGAAGGAATACCCGCGCGGTTAAAGGCTACTGCATCGGTTCCGCCAATGGGTATGGTCACCGTTTTTAGCGGAATGTCTTTAGCGGCAAAGCTTTTTTCCAGGCGGTCTATGAGCAAGGTGCTGTGTTTGGTGCCGCTCATCAGTTCTGTTTTTACCAGGCTTATATGTTCCGGCAAACGCACTCCGTCAACGTTTATAAGGTGTGCGTTTTCGGCTATCAGTTCGTCCTTTTTTGCCAGCACATAATTAAACGAGCCGCTCAGGCCGGTTTCCTCGCTGCCGAAACTCACAAACTTTAAGCGCGTGTGTTGTAAAACAGATTTGCCTTTAGCCGTAGGGTCGGCAAAGTTTTTAAAAACGTTATACGAAATGGCAATACCCGAAAGATTATCAGCCGCACCATCTACCGCATGGTTGCCATGCATATTAAAATAAGTAACGGTAGATGGAGATAAAACCACAAAGCCCATAAACACCCACCAGCTCCATGCACCGGTTGGCAGCAACAGCGCCAGCAGGCAGAATACCGGAAACAAGACCATCACCGCACCGGCAATAATGGTGAGCAGCGAACCGAACTGCCCCAGTTTATACCACCATTTAAATTCAAACACACTGTCAATATGCCCCGAAACTATCATCGTGCTTTTTACTTCGCCCTTTGGTTCAAGCGTAGCTTCCACATTCCAACTGGTCATCAGCGGACCGGGAAATTTTTGGAATACTACCGTATAGGTCATAAAGTCTAACACAAAGGCAATGACATTAGCCAGCGATAGCACCAGTGCCGTTATCTTAAGCCACAGTATATCGGGAATAGAGAAGTAGTAGAATATCATTGAAAAAAAGAACACCGCGCAATAGTATTTCAGCTTACCGAAACGCGCGTTGAGGTATTCTTCAAACTCCATTAGTTGAACGTTCTCTGTTAGCTCCGCGCATTTATCGCGCATAAAAAGTTGTGCATGTTTCTCGGCATGGCTTGCTGCTGGTCGAGGACCGAACTTTTCAATTATTTCTGTAATGAGTGCAATCATAGTAGAGATTTTTCTCGCGGAGTTCGCGGAGGCGCGAAGGTTAAAAATGTTGTTATAAGTTTTTGTTATTTAAAATTCTTCTATTTCTCCGCGCCTCCGCGCACTCCGCGAGAGATTATGATGTATCTCGCGAAGGGCGCAAAGGTCAAAAATGCTGTTATAAGTTTTCGTTATTTAAAATTCTTCTATTTCTCCGCGCCTCCGCGCACTCCGCGAGAGATTATGATGTATCTCGCGAAGGGCGCAAAGGTCAAAAATGTTGTTATAAGTTTTTGTTATTTAAAATTCTTCTATTTCTCCGCGCCTCCGCGTTCCTCACGAGAGATTATGATGTATCTCGCGAAGGTCGCAAAGGTCAAAAATGCTGTTATAAGTTTTTGTTGTTTGCTATTCTTCTATTTCTCCGCGCCTCTGCGCACTCCGCGAGAGATTACATGCTATTTTAAATTATTGGCAATACGTTTCAATCCATCTCTCAATAATTCCTCATTGAAATTAATGAGAAGCCCCAAACGAAGTTTAGTAAGTTTTAAATAAGTACCCAATTGTTTTTTATGAACAGCGCCCAGCGATTCTATTGATTTTAGTTCTATAATTACTAAGCCCTCAACAATAAAATCAGCAATAAAACCAACTCCAAGAACAGTGTCTTTATAAATAACTGAAATTGGCTCTTGCCGCTTAAAATGAATTCCTGCCTTTTCAAATTCATAAGCTAACGCGTCTTCGTAAACAGATTCAAATAATCCGGGACCAAGTATTCTATGAACTTCAATACAAATAGAAATTATTTTAGAAGCTAAAATATTCTCAGGTAGCTTAGGGTCAATTATGTCTTTCATAATTTAATTGCTTGTATTTCTCCGCGTCTCCGCGCCCTCCGCGAGAAACCCTATTGTATTTTTCGTTCAACAATCCCCAGCACCTTACGTTCCATTTCTTTCGCTTTATCTAAAATCTGTTTTCCCTTCGCCAACTTACGCGCAGTGTATCGCTTATCGCTGTAAGAAGAAGCATTGATTTTTACATTCAGCCATGCACCATACACAGCCGAGCGAGCGCACAAAGCACCCACACCGGCATCGGAAACAGAGTTAGGGTTACCGGTCTCTGCCATTGCTTTAATTACATCGAAAGATTTAAGCGATAACTCCATTACACGGAATGGAACTTCAATAGCCTGCTTCGTTGCTTTCTGTATAGCTTCCTTGCGCACAGCCTTTTCTGCATCAGAAGATTTGGGCAAAGCAAACGCATCCATTATCCGGTTGAATGCGCGAGTGTCTTCATCAACTAGCTTCAACAACTCATCTTTTATTTTTTGTCCGTCTTCGGCATAATTCGAAAACTCTTTCCACCGGTCATCCCATCCTTTCTTGTGCGAAGAAAGATTCGCTACCATTGTTCCGAGAGAAATTCCCAACGCACCCATATAAGCAGCAATGGAGCCGCCACCCGGTGCAGGGCTTTCACTCGCTGTTTCATCGGCAAACTTGCGCAGGTTCATATTCAGCAACGGGAAGAAGCCCGCATCTTCCAGCATATATTCAATAATGCGTTTGCGCGGCTCAAAGGGAGAAAGTTCATCAAGGCTCATACTCTTCACGGCAATCTTTATCAATTCCTCTTCGCTCACACCGGTCGAACGGTTTTGTTTCAACAAGAAATATTTACCGGCATCCAGAATTGCTTTCAGCGGCATTAAGCCGATTAACTCACTACCGGTTACGCGCATACCTCTATTGTAAGCACTCTTCACACATTCATCAAACGCCACATGCACCGGTGTAATGTTTATGTTAGTCAGGTTCATACTTACCTGCGCCACTCCGTATTCGGCAATATACCAGCCAATGCCTTTCACGCTTTTACACACGCCCGGTTGTGTAACTTCTACACCGACTTCGTTCTTTACTTTACGTCCTTGTTCGCGCACATCGAAAGCGACAGAGTTTGCTCTGCGTGTAGAAGTTGTGTTTAAGTTCACATTGTAAGCCACTAAGAAATCTCGCGCACCAATGGCAATGTTTCCACTCTTCTCGTTAAAGGCAGTGCCATAATCCGGTTTCCAATCTTTCAATTTTATTTTCTGTGCAATGCCTTCATATTCACCGGCACGCACACTCGCTAAGTTTTTACGGTGAGGTGCACTTGCTGCATATTCGTATAAGTAAACCGGTATCTTCAAATCTTTTCCTACTCGCTCGCCAAGTTTCTTTGCACAGGCAATGCAATCTTCCATGGTAGCATTAGCAATAGGAATAAACGGACAAACATCCGTAGCGCCAAAGCGTGGATGCTCGCCTTTATGTTTGCGCATATCGATCAGTTCAGTCGCTTTGGCAATAGCGCGGTAAGCGGCTTCCACTACATTATTTTCATCACCTACAAAGGTTACCACTGTCCGGTTAGTCGCCTTGCCCGGGTCAACGTTCAGCAGTTTAATTCCTTCCACGCTTTCAATGGCATCGGTAATCTGTTTAATAATATTCATATCGCGCCCTTCGCTGAAATTGGGAACACATTCAATGAGCTTCTTCATGTTTGAAATTTTGTGTGAATATAAACCTGCGGTGCTTATGTTTGGGCAATGATAAACAAAGAACAAAAATTACTTGCCTTTGAGCGCATTCTAAAAATTATGGATGAGCTGCGCGAGCAATGCCCCTGGGATAAAAAGCAAACTATGGAAACGCTCCGTCCGCTCACCATTGAAGAGACTTACGAGTTAGGAGATGCCATCTTGAAAGGTGATATGAAGAATGTGAAAGAAGAACTGGGCGACCTCTTGCTGCACATTGTTTTTTATGCAAGAATAGGAGAGGAGCAAGGCGCGTTTGATATAGCAAGCCTTACCAACGATTTATGCGAAAAACTCATTTACCGTCACCCGCATATTTATAGCGATGTAAAAGTGAACAACGAAGAAGATGTAAAGAAGAACTGGGAGCAACTGAAAATGCGCGAAGGCAAGAAGTCGGTTTTAGGAGGCGTGCCTGATTCGTTACCATCATTAATTAAAGCTTATCGTATTCAGGACAAAGCCGCTCAGGTAAAATTTGAATGGGACAAAATAGAAGATGTATGGGCAAAGGTAGAAGAGGAGATGGAGGAATTGAAATCAGAAATCAGAAATGAGAAATCAGATACTGGAAAGATAGAAGAAGAGTTTGGCGATTTACTTTTCTCATTGGTAAACTACGCACGCTTTCTGAAAGTTGACCCGGAAACTGCTTTGGAAAGAACCAATATTAAATTCATCCGCAGGTTTAAGTTTATAGAAGAGAAAGCAGAGAAAATGCAAAAGTCGCTGAACGATATGAGCCTTGAAGAAATGGATGGAATATGGAACGAAGCAAAATTGGCAGGACTTTAGCTATATAAATAAATCATCAAACCCATTATCTTGCCTTAAACTTTGACCCTTAATCAAAACATAAAGAAGTATTTTCTCCCCGCGTTGCTAGTGGCAGCCCTGGCTGTGGCGTTGTTAAAACCGAGCACCGATAATCTTCATTCCGTTGCAAAAAAAATTCAGAGTAAACTGAATGAAAGAGAAGCGGATTTTGAGAAAGCAGCAAGCGGTAAAATGCTAAGAGAAGCATTTGAACAGGGAAACGAAGAAGCCCAGGTAATTGAAGCACTCGAAGCGCAAAACATTCTCCTCTACTACTACCGTAACGATTCGCTTCTGCACTGGACCAGCAATATAGTTCTTTCTTTTTCCTCCCCCGATGCAATAGATGAATCTACTTCGCTGCTTAAATTGAAGAACGGCTGGTATCAGGTAAGTAAGTATGCTGATAGTGCTACTAAAGAAATCATTCTAGGTTTAGTGCCGGTTAAATACGATTATCCTTTCGAGAACAAGTTTCTTAAAAATGAATTTGCACTTGGCTTAGATGTTCCGCACAACATTGAATTAAGTGATCAGAAGATTGAAGGCTCCGTACCTGTAAAGAACCTGAAAGGAGAAACTATTTTTAGTTTATACTCCACCGGTGATGGTAAAGAAAGCGATTTGAATTTTGTTTTGCTCTTAGCGCAGTTAGTGTTGCTGCTTATTCTCTTTTACTACATACACCGGTTTGCGGTTCAGATTGTTCAGAAACAAAATTTTCTTTTCGGCTTTGCTTTTCTTGTTCTTTCGCTTGTGGCACTACGCGCCATCATGCTCTTGCTCGATCAGCCAAGCGAGTTTTCCAAACTTGATTTATTCGACCCTAAGTATTATGCTTCTTCGGTTATCACTAAATCATTGGGCGACCTTATCATCAACTCGTTTCTGATTATCTGGTTGGTGTTTTTCTACACGCGCTATAATTCAAAAGTTGAAATCAACTCAAAACTGTCAGCGTTCGTCAAACTGCAAAACATTGCTTTTGTTTTTGCTTATACCTGGCTAGTGTGGTGGGTGTTTAAAACGCTGGTAATGGATTCCGTTATCTCCTTTGAAGTTTACAATATTCTAAGTCTTAACGGATACAGTTTGCTCGGTATTTTATGTCTTGCTCTTTTGCTCGTCAGCCATTTTATAGTTACACGGAATATCTTCCTCGGTCTGCAGGAAGTAAAAGTAAAAGGCATTTATCTCATTGCTTTCACCGGTGTGGTCGGGATTATCTTTGTAGCCGTTTCGCTCAAATCTTTTTACTACGAATCGCTTGCCTTCTCTTCGCTTTGGGCAATTTGTTTTGTGCTGGTGTTCTATTATATGTTGCAGAGCGATAAATCTCTTTCGGTTCGCAACGTAATTATTTACATCGCTCTTTATAGTGTTCTCTCCGCTTTTCTCATTGAGAATTTATATGAAAGAAAAGAACGCAACCAACGCAAATTCTTTTCCGGTAAGCTTGTTACTGAGCGCGATTATGTAGCCGAATACATGTTTGCCGATAATGTAAAACGGATACGTGATGATGCTTTCATTCATAACTTTTTCAGTAATCCGGTTATTCCTAAAAAGGAAGTTTACGATAGAATCAACTCGCTCTATTTAGGCGGCTATTTCAATAAATATAATCTGAAGTTGTCTGCATTTGATGCATCTGGTAATTCGGTGCAGAATGACGACACAACCAACCTTTCCGTTTACCGCAACGCCATCGAAAACGATACTTCTGCCGATGCGCTTCATTACATCAGCGATACTTCACTGAATTATTCGTACCTCTCTATTATTTCTTTTAAAAATGACTCTGCCAACCTCGGATCTTTCGTTTTGCGATTGATTCCGAAAATATATTACGGACAGAATGTTTACCCGGAGTTATTGCTTGGCAGTAATGTTACTGTTTCGAACAATCTCAATAACTATGCTTACGCCATCTATCAAAATGATAAGCTCATTGCCCAGTATGGCGATTTCCCGTACAGTTATTACTGGAATAAAGATTATCAGTTCGGCAAAGAGGACTTTGTATTCATAGAAGAACTGGAGTGGGAACATAGTATTCAGAAATTTACAAATGGTAAGAAGGTGCTGGTGTCGGTTCAGCGTGAGCCTGTATTTGAACCGGTGGCTACATTTTCCTATTTGTTTACTTTCTTTTTTGCAGCGGTATTGTTGTTGCTGTTAGTCCTGCGCTTTGTAAGCGTGCAAACTATTGATGAAGTATTACCCGAAAATTTCTATCTCTCTTTCCGCACCCGTATCAACTACTCTATGCTTGTGATGATTGTTATTTCATTTGTCATTATCGGTATTATCACTATCAGCTTCTTCAGCCGCCAATACGATAACTTTTACACCGACCGGTTATTGCGAAAGGAAAAAGTAGTTCACGCTAGTCTGGAATACTTTATTCAAAAAAACAGAAACGATGCGAATCTGTTGAATGAAGACATCAATAAAGAATTGAATTTCGAAGTAGCACGATTAGCAGACATCAATTCAATTGACATTAATCTGTTTAACCGAGAAGGTGATTTAGTTGTTTCATCGCAACCGGTTATTTACGAGAAAGGATTGGTAAGCAAAAAGATGAACCCCGATGCCTATTTTGAATTGGCGAACAACAAAACAGCGCAAATTACAGAGCAGGAAAACATTGGCGAACTGAAATATCTCGCCACCTATGCATCGGTGCGTAATAATAAAGGCGAAGCGGTGGCATACATTGGTATCCCTTATTTCGAGCGTTCAAAAAATATTAACGATGAGGTTTCTTCTTTCCTAATTGCGCTGATGAATGTGTATGTGTTCTTGTTGATATGCGCAGCCGTGTTGGCGTATTTTATATCTAATTCAATTACACGGCCGCTTACTATTATCAGCGAAAAGCTGCGCGTTCTTAATCTGAATAAAGTGAATGAACCTATTGAATGGAACAGTAAAGATGAAATTGGAATTTTAGTAAACGAATACAATAAGATGATTGCCGAGTTAGACCAAAGCGCGCAGAAATTAGCGAAAGGCGAACGCGAAAGCGCATGGAGAGAAATGGCGAAACAGATTGCGCACGAAATAAAGAATCCGCTCACGCCAATGAAGTTGAGTATTCAGTATCTGCAACGCGCTATTGATGAAGGCAATCCGAACATCAACGAGCTGGCGAAAAAAGTTACTAAAACATTAGAAGAGCAAATTGAAAATCTTTCAAGCATAGCTACCGCTTTTTCATCGTTTGCTAAAATGCCGAAGGCGCAGAATGAAATCATTAATCTGAACGAACTGCTGAAACATATTGCCGACCTGTTTGCAAGAGAAGAAGATACCACAGTGACCTTTACTTCTTCCTCACAAATTCCGTTGGTGTTTGCTGATAAAAATCAAATGGTAAGTGTGTTTAATAATCTGGTGAAAAATGCCATTCAAAGTATACCAGAGCAACGTAAAGGTTTTGTAGATGTGCATGTAAAAGATGAAGACGGATGGATTACTGTTTCGGTAAGCGATAACGGCAGCGGTATTCCAAGCGATAATTACGACAAAGTGTTTGTGCCGAACTTCACAACTAAATCATCTGGTACCGGTTTAGGGCTTGCCATTACCAAACAGATAATTGACGGCACCGGTGGAAGAATATGGTTTGAGTCTGCCGAGAATGTCGGGACTACTTTCTATATCCGCCTAAAGCAAAACGAAAACGTTTAAAAAAAAGAATGCCCGCACAGAACGTGCAGGCATTCGACACACTAACTAAGACGCCTCGCTAAGAGGCTATGGAGAGGAACTTATTTATCTGATATTTCAACATAAAAACTGATTCTGCTGCTTTAAGCATATTGTTGCGAACCTTGTTCTTTTCAATCAAATCAGAGAGGGTGATGGCTTGCTGTTCATCGCGTTCATGAAATCTCTTTTTCAACTGCAATACTTCTTCGCTTAAAATGCGCACAATATTTTTCTGCAATACAATTTCGTTACGAAGGTGCTGCAGTTCGCGTTGAAACTGCAAATCGTTAACACTACTTTGCAATTGACTACCTACATCCTGTAAGCATTGCAACTCTTCTTCGTAAGCCAGCAAATTTCCAATCCACTCGTTAAAGAGCTTTTCTGTTTTCGATTTTGTTTTTACTGTTTCCATACGTATGTATTAGATACGCTTTAGTAACGAAAGGTTTACTCGCTTAGTGTGTTTGTTGATGATTTTTAAGAAATATGACAATTCTGTGACAAAAATCACTTGCCTACTGCCTGTTATTTCCCTTTTTCCAACTTAATCTTTATCTGTCTGCTGAAACTTTCTTCGAGAGAGATAAGGGTTTCTGTCCGGCTGATACCTTCTACCTTTTGTAGTTTATCGTGCAACACTTCGCGCAAATGCTGCGTATCGCGGCAAACTATTTTTAAGAAAAGCGAATAATTACCGGTGGTGTAATTGCAGGAAAGTATTTCATCTATCTTCTTTAATTGTGTTACTACCTTATCATACATATCGCTGCGAATGAGATACACGCCAATAAAAGCGGTTACATCCATTCCCAGTTTTCCTAAATCTATTTGCAGCTGCGGATGCTTTACAATGCCCAGTTTCTCCATTTTGTTCATGCGAACATGCACGGTGCCGGGGCTGATGAACAATTTCTTCCCCACTTCTGTATAGGGAGTAAAGGCGTTTTCCATCAGTATGTTCAATATCTGTAAATCGGTGTTGTCGATTTCGTAATGCAGAGCCATGTTTTAGTATGTTTTTTGATTAATTGGTTACAAAATTAAAATATTATTGATGATACTGTATTTATTTATGCATAATGCTTAATTTATTTGCAATAAACTGCCCTGTCTGTTATATTTACATCATCGTTCTGTGAAAGATATTGTTGGGTGATGAAATTTGGCAGACATGCCCCCCTGTCTCGGGGGTGAGGTAAACGGGATAAATCTTGTTGCATTTGATTCCGCAGTAATGCGGAACGAAATGCAACTACGACTAACTGCCTCTTGTAGGTTCGACCCCTACCCCAACAGCAACAATGGTGGATATCCTGTCTTAGGGGTAAGACGGGATACCACTGTTAAGGATATAAAACCAAACGCTATGAAAACTATTCCTGCAATCATCGCTTTCATGCTGGTTTACTACGCACTCTGGATGCTTAGTCTGCCGCTCACAATTATGAAAAGATTCATGAATGCGGTGGCAGGTGAGGATGAGTAAACGGTTTGGTTAAAGTTTTTTTCTGTTACGGATTTTGAGCGATCTGTTTGAGCAAAAAGGCATTCGAAAGGGTGCCTTTTTTGTTTTACCCAAACCCTGAAAGGGTTTTGAACCCTTTCAGGGTTCTTTTTATTTTCGAAAAAAATAAGCGTATGGGAAGTTACGTTGACAACAATCTGATAAAGGATGAAGTGGTGGTTTACGAAACCAAATATCACTGGAAAATTTTCTTTACACTCAGCGGTCTTTTTACTTTGTTTGTTGCACCGGCTCTCTCCAGGTGGAGCGATGAGTTTGTGGTAACCAACAAACGTATTATAGTAAAAACAGGAATTTTTTCGCGCAGAACTTTAGAGATGAACCTGAATAAAATTGAAAGCGTAAATGTTGACCAAAATATTTTCGGGCGCATGTTCGGTTACGGAACTATTACTATTATAGGTACCGGTGGAACAAGAGAAGCATTTCCAAATATTGGCGATGCGGTGGAGTTTAGAAAA
Organism: Bacteroidota bacterium; assembly: GCA_947475165.1. Classification (GTDB taxonomy): domain Bacteria; phylum Bacteroidota; class Bacteroidia; order Chitinophagales; family LD1; genus Bog-950. The sequence goes on along the minus strand of CANJLD010000028.1, from coordinate 18,663 downwards.
AGGTTTCAGGAAGTATCTTCGTAATGCAGAATTGTGCATGCGGATTACAGAATGAAAGGCGAAGAAGAGAAGTCAGAGATTTGAAATAGGAAGTGAATACAGATGAAAAAGAAGAAGGGACAAAAGATTGATGAAACACCTAAAGAGTTTGACCCGGACTTGTTGCGTGAATATATGATGGGTGCCACCAATCCAGGCTTCAGTAATAAGTTTGAAATGCGCGAAGAGGTGGTTGATTTGCATTTAGAGAAAACTAGGATGGGCGATAAAATTCCTACACAGGATGCCCTGTTTCATCAACTTGATGAATTTGAAAAAGCACTCGACAAAGCTATTGCTGCGGGCAAATTAGAACTACGCGTAGTGCACGGTTTAGGTAAAGGAAAACTGAAAGAGGAAATTCACAAGTTGCTGGCAAAGCATCCGCAGGTAAAAACCTTCAGCAGCGAATACAGTATGCGCTATGGTTACGGAAGCACGCTTATCTCTTTTTACTAAACCCCTAAATCCCCTTCAAGAATATGGCGGGATGAAACAAAAGGGGACTTAATCCACTGCACACTACATTCTTTTTTTGCTACGTTCCGTTGTGGATAATATTGACAATGTGGTGGAGTATGTTTACGGTGTAAAAATCCCGTATCATGAAAAATGTATTGAAAATTTCCTTGTTCGTTTTAGTAACGATTATAACAGGTTCTGTTGCTTTCGCACAAAATGAAACCGCCACTATTGTTCCTTCGCCAAAACCTATTACTGAAACACCTGTAGCGGCTCCTGCCAATAAGCCGGTAATTATTACTCTGCACAACGCAGCAGAAAAATCGGTAGCGGTGTTTGCCGGAGCCAAGGAGGAAATTAAAGACCCTAAAATAAGCGTGGTGGGCGGCTTAAGCCGCAACACGCTTTACCTGATGGTAAACGATGCTGTTTGCTTGATGACCGTTGACAAACGCCCCGTTGCCTGTGTAATTATTAAGCCCGGTGTTACCACGGTAGAGGTGAATGTTTCGGCTAATGCTATAAGTAGCAAGTAGCACCGAGGATATTTCTTGATTTAAGAACTAATCCAACTTTCCTTTTCTGCTTGCCAGCGCATCGTGTTCTACCTTGCCGTATTTTCTTAAATGACGTTTTGCCTGATGGTTGGCAATATCAATTCCTAAAGCAAGAATCAATTTTCTTCCGGCACTGAACTTTTCAGGATGCTTTTTGCCTTTACGGAAATTATCGAAGAAAAATTTAGAGGAAAGAATAGCGAAAGGAGCGCAGGGATTATGAGAAAGGTGTTTCCCGAAAACACGTTTGTGTACTACATCGGTTTTGGTATGCATGGCGGCATAAGTTACTTCGGTGTTCTTATACATTACTTCATCATCGCCATAGCAAGCGCATAATTGCACTGGTGCTTTCGGAACCCAATCTACCAGACAGTTTTCTTTCAGCTTGCAGGTAAAGGCAAATGATGCATCGGTGCGAAAGCGTTCCACCACACTATCTACAATCATCTCACTAGGTATTTTGGGCAACATGGCGTTTACATCGCCAAAATCTTTTATGCGCGGTTGGGCAAACACTTCGCGCATTTTTGTTTTGTAAGGCTCTTTAAATACATCATATACATCACCGGGCCATAGGTGGTAAGCGTATTGGTAAGAAAGAATTAAATAAGGCAAGTAATGTGGCTGTGTGTAACTGCGCCACATTGTTTTAGTTTGCTCACCGGTCATATCATAAGCACCACTCATAGGCGAAGAAGCCGTGAGCTTAATTTCGTTGAAGTTGCCGCTCTCTAAAAATTTATGCGTGGCAAAACTGGCATGACCACCTTGCGAGTAACCAGTGAGGAATAACTGACCGGAAGTGCTCTTGCCTATTTGCGGATAAATTTCTCGGCAGGCTTTTATCATATAAATAGTTGCCATAGCTTCTGTCCAGCTATCCTGATACACATGTTCTTTTTCGCCACCGGCAAAACCATAATAGAAAGGAAAGATGGCAATGTAATTATCTACCGCGTGCATCATACATACCACCTGTTCTAAATCCTGAATACCATAACTCTGCGCTAAACCAATGCGTGTGCCGTGGCAATACACCATTTCGGCCGAAGGGTTTTCTACTTTAGGAATATACACCACGCCTTTGGCAATAATAAAACTGCTATCGAGCCATAAGCCTTTGTAGGTAACTTCATACATATCTACCGCGTTGCGCACCGGTACTACTATTTGCGGAATGTGTGTGCGTTTCCAGAATTTATCTAGCGAATCTTTGGTGTAAGTGTATTTCAGTTCATAGCTTACCAGATAATGGTCAGGTGTAGTAAATGCCTCTGCTGAGGCACCGGTGATAAACACAAAACCAAGCAGAATAGAAAAAGGAAGGAGGATGTTTTTCATAAAGGCACTAGTTTATATATTTCGCGATGTTACGGAAAATTACATTGGTAAAATAGCTTTTTAAAAAGCGTAATTGTCGCTACTTTGGCAAGATGCAATTTAGTTCTATGTAGTCAATAGATAATTTGTAATCAGTATTGTTCACGAACTAAAAGTTTGTAATCTGCAATAGTTATGTTATTAAAGAATGGGGGGGTACTTTTTGCGGCCTTATGTCTGGCACTTGCTTTAGGGGAATGTATTCTCAGAGTATCAGGTGTTACAGATTCGTTTGCTGAACGTGCAGGAAGAGGAGGTTATGTATCGGAGTATGATGCTACAGACGAACAATCCCTTCATACCTATTCCTCTAATACGAAATCAAAATTAGTTGGTAGAGAGTGTAAATATATTTTCAGTACAAATAAAGAAGGTTGTAACGATAAAGAATGGGCGGTTCGGAAAAGCGATACTACCCGGTTAAGAGTACTCTTTGTGGGTGATTCGTTTACCGATAATGAGGGAGGTAATGGATTTAGTTTTGAGCGAACACTTGAGAGTAAAATAGATTCCCTTGAAGTGATGAATGGTGGAGTCGCAGGTAGTGATCCGTTTTTTGAGTATCAGTTATTTCATGAAAGATTAATAAAGTATAAACCCGATATGGTGTTTGTGTTCCTGAACATATCGGACATTACAGATGTAATTGTAAGGGGTGGTTTTGAAAGATTTGATTCTAATGGTAAACCACATTACAAGGTGGCACCGCGATGGGAATCATTATATGCAAAAATTTATTTGGTCAGAGCTGTTGCAAAAGCGTTTTTAAGCAGACAGTTTCTTCTGCCCGAGGAAGAAAAAAAAGCGCGTTTGGAGGCTATAGATAAAATTGAAAATGTTTAGACAGGTTTCAATCTACATGTGCTGAAAATAGTATAAAATGTGTTTTCGTTTTTCTGCCTGTTAAGTCCGAAATCTGTAAAGGTATTATGGATACCGACCCTATCATGAAATATGCTGAACGCGCAAATTATCCTACTATAGATATGTATGATTTTTTTCGGAAGAACAACGTTTCGGCAGCTAATGCAAAATACTATTATGGTAAATATGATGGGCATAATAATAGTACCGGATATGCTATGGTTGCTAAAGGCCTTCAACAATATTTCGAAGATTCTGTTTTTGTAAAAAAACATCTTTAACTAACCTTTTTTGAAATTCTATCATTTGCGAGCGAATTTCTAGAATCACTTTAATCTACTTTGTTGAAAAAAATAATACGAGTAATAGCACAATTCATGTTTTATTGCACCTAATCATTTCAATCAAATATGGACAGAAAATACTGGGAAGACGTAGCCCTTGTGCACGATGAAAAGATATTCGATGTTTTTTCGAACGATGCTGAAAGGGTCATTCACAAGAACATTATCAAATACTCATCGCGCCAAAAATCTGCTATGGATTTAGGCTGTGCCATTGGCAACTGGCTGCCCATGCTCTCGGCTCATTTCAAAAAAGTTTATGCGGTAGATATTTCGAAACACTATATTGAGTTGGCGAAAAAGAAGAACAAGCAACTTCCGAACATAGAATACATTCATGTTGACCTTGCCAAAGCAGCAAAAGCTATTACTACTACTGCTGATATGGTGGTGTGTATTAATACTTTGCTTACGCCCAACACTAAAAGCAGAAACGCTTCTTACCAAACAGTAATAAAAGCTGTGGCAAAAAAGGGCTATTTGGTTTTAGTGGTGCCCTCGCTTGAGTCGGCTTTATACAGCGAGTTTATTTTAGACCAATGGGATGAGAAAGATAAAACTGCAGGTAAGAATGTTGCTAAAACAGCAAAAGATGGCAACCCGTTTGAAGGCACTATGCATTTAGATGGAACACCGACAAAACATTATTTAAAAGAAGAGTTGCACTTTATGCTGCAAAACTCGGGCTTCGAAATTGTAGAAACAAAAAAGGTGAAATACACCTGGAAGACTGAGTTTGCCAATCCGCCTTCGTGGTTAAAATCTCCTTACCCTTGGGACTGGTTAGTAGTGGCGAGGAAAAAATAAAGCTTCACTACTGAGCGGTTTATCTTTTATAACATTAACTGACAATCAGGAATCAGCCACAGCAATTCATCTACCTGCTTAGGGGTGATTTTCGTGTTCTTCAAATTAAGTAGCCGAAGTGCTTTCATGTTTTTTATTTCAGTAGGAAATGTGGAGAGAAGTTTATTGTAACTAACATCCAATGTGCGCAGATTTTTTATGCTGGTTAACGCAACAGGAATAGAGGTAAGCGAATTATAACTAAGGTCAATAATACTAAGTGCAACAAGTTGATTCATTTCAACCGGTAATGCTTTCAGCAAATTTTTAGTGGCAACAAAACGTGTGAGTTTTGTAAGCGCACCGATTTCTTTAGGCAATGCTGTAATTTGATTAAATCCGATTTCAAGTTCTTGTAAGTTTTTGAGATTAGAAATAGAAGAAGGAATTGCTTTCAGTTTGTTAGAAGTTACATTCAGATAGTTCAGCTTAGTTATAGTGAAAAGAACTTTCGGAAGAGATGTGAGATTATTCGATGAAATATTTAAGCGTTGAAGATTTACCAGTTTACCAATGCTTTCGGGCAGAGTAACTAATCCTTTGCCGCATAAGTTAAGCGATTTTACTTCGGTTGGATTTTTGAGAGCTTCTTCAAGCGAAGTGTAACTACCTTCAGCAAACACGGAAGCAACAACAAACAAAATCAGAATAATGAAACTAAAACGCATCACCGGTTATTCGATTTTCTTAAACGCTTGTTTCAAATCTTCCATTAAGCTTTCCACATCTTCTAAACCAATATAGAACCGGATGAGATTAAACGGATAAACCACACCAAACTCATCGGGCTTAACCGGAAAGCTACAAGCCGGCATTATCAGCGATTCGTGTCCGCCCCAGCTTACCGCCATCAAAAAACGCTTTAATGAATTGCAGAACAATTCTACTTCTTCAACGCTGATTGCCTTTATACGAACTGTAAACAAACTTCCACCATGCTTCATTTGTTTTTTCGCTAAATCGTGTTGCGGGAACGATTCTAAAATTGGGTAAACTACATTTTCAATTTGCGGATGTTCCTCCAGCCACCTGGCTAACTTTTCTGCAGTTTCTCTGCTTTGTTTCAAGCGTAGCGGCAGCGTTCGTAAACTTCTAATCAGCAACCACGCATCGTTAGGAGAAATAATACCACCAAGGTTCAACAACTCCGATTCAAAAATTTTGTCCACTATCTTTTTGCTGCTCATTAAATAACCGGCTACCACATCGCTATGTCCGCCAAAATATTTGGTGGCAGAGTGAACTTCAATATCCACTCCCATTTCAATACAACGTTGTCCAAGCGAACTTGAATACGAATTATCAATAATGGTAATAATGCCTTTTTGTTTTGCCAGTTTTACTACCGCTTCAATATCCTGCAATTCAAAAGTGAAGGTGTTAGGGCTTTCTAGAAAAATAACTTTCGTGTTCGGTTGTATCGCTTTTTCAAAATTCTCAACGGAAGTACCGTCAATCATAGTAACACTTACACCGTACCGGGAAAGAAATTTGTTGAGTAGTTTATGTGTCCAGCCATAAGGTTTCTGCACACACACTACATGGTCGCCTGCATTTACATTAGCCATTACAGCTGCGCTTATAGCCGCTACCCCGCTGGAGAAAACTAAAGCATCTTCAGCACCGGCAAGGGCTGCAATCTTCTTTCTTAAAATTTCTACCGTTGGGTTATTACCGCGGGTATAAACAGAAATGTTTTTCTCATCTACAAATGCTTTACGCAGGCTTGCTACATCCTTAAAAGAGAAATTACTTGTTTGAATAATGGGAGGGGAAACTGCATTGAAATAGTTTTCGCGCTCTTCGCCTAAATGGTTCAGTATATATGATAAATCCATATAGCGAACATAGCAAACCCCGAAAGGGTTTCAAACCCGTTCGGGGTTTGGCTTACCTGTCAGACTAACGTCAGACCGGTGAGCATAAAAAAACCCCGCTCTTTCGGGCGGGGTTGCCGCCTATAGTTAAAACCATGGCAACATCCAACTTCTTTATGAAGCATCTGCTTCTTTGACGGGTCAAACCTATTGGCAAATTCAGTAATTTCCTAATTTCTGCCTGTCCTTAAAATCAGAATTAACGATTTCTTTTTTAGCAGCTAAAACAAGGGAATAAAAAAGGGGCTTTTTGTATTAAAAAGCCCCTTTTCTGAACTTTTTCGACTCTTACTTCTTATCGTCTTTTACTTCTTCGTACTGAACATCCTGCACATTTTCCTCTTCTGGGGCAGTAGTTTCTGCTCCGGCTTCAGCGTTTGGTTGTGCATTTTGCTGTGTAGCATTGTAAATATCCTGGCTAGCTGCCTGCCAAACTGTATTTAATGCTTCAGCCGCTTTATCCATTGCCTCTGCATCTTTACTTTCTTTCGCAGTTCTCAGTTCTGCCAAGGCAGTCTCGATAGCTGTTTTCTTATCGGCAGGTATTTTATCGCCTACTTCTTTCAGTTGTTTTTCGGTTTGGAAAATGAGCGAGTCAATCATGTTCGCCTTTTCAGCTTCTTCGCGTGCCTTCTTATCGGCATCTTCGTTGGCTTTGGCTTCGTTCTTCATCTTCTCAATCTCTTCTTTCGAAAGACCGCTGTTAGCTTCGATACGGATTGATTGTTCCTTACCTGTTCCTTTATCTTTTGCATGAACGTGAACTATACCGTTGCTGTCAATATCAAAAGTTACTTCAATTTGAGGCGTTCCTCTTTGTGCTGGCGGAATGCCATCTAAGTGGAAACGTCCGATTGTTCTGTTATCCTTTGCCATTGCGCGCTCACCTTGCAACACGTGAATTTCTACCGATGGCTGGTTATCTACCGCTGTGGTAAATACCTGCGATTTTTTAGTAGGAATAGTAGTGTTGCTCTCAATCAACTTGGTCATTACATTACCCATAGTTTCAAGACCTAACGAAAGAGGAGTTACATCCACCAAAACAATACTGTCCTTTACTTCACCACTCAAAATTCCTCCTTGAATAGCTGCACCAATGGCAACTACTTCATCGGGGTTAACACCTTTAGAAGGTTTTTTACCGAAGAACTTCTCAACTACTTCCTGAATTTTAGGAATACGGGTTGAACCTCCTACCAGAATTACATCATTAATATCCGAAGCAGAATAACCTGCATCTTTCAACGCCTGACGGCACGGAGCTAAAGTTCTTTCTACCAACGCATCAGTCAATTGCTCAAATTTAGCACGGGTTAACTTCTTCACCAAGTGCTTAGGCACTCCGTCTGCTGCCGTAATATATGGCAAGTTAATTTCAGTTTCTTGACTAGCCGAAAGTTCAATCTTCGCCTTTTCAGCGGCTTCCTTTAAACGTTGTAAAGCCATAGGGTCTTTGCGCAAGTCAACTCTTTCTTCGGTTTGAAATTCGTTAGCCAACCACTGAATAATTTCGAAATCGAAATCATCGCCACCCAAGTGCGTATCGCCATTGGTAGATTTAACTTCAAACACACCATCACCCATTTCAAGGATAGATACATCAAAAGTTCCACCACCTAAGTCATATACCGCCACCTTCATATCGCGCTCTTGTTTATCAAGACCGTAAGCTAAAGCCGCAGCAGTGGGCTCGTTGATAATTCTTCTTACAGTTAAACCGGCAATTTCTCCGGCTTCTTTAGTTGCTTGGCGTTGACTGTCGTTAAAATATGCCGGCACGGTAATAACCGCTTCGGTAACTGTTTGTCCTAAATAATCTTCCGCAGTTTTCTTCATTTTTTGAAGAATAACAGCCGAAAGTTCTTGCGCGGTATATAAACGACCGTCAATATCTACACGCACCACATCGTTATCACCTTTTACAACTTTATAAGGCACGCGAGGAATTTCCTTTGTAGCCTGACTAAACTGCAAGCCCATAAAACGCTTAATAGAGGAGATGGTTTTAGTAGGGTTGGTAATTGCCTGACGCTTTGCAGGGTCACCTACTTTACGCTCTCCGTTAGTAAGGAACGCCACAATACTCGGTGTAGTTCTGCGTCCTTCATCATTCTGAATAACCACCGGGTCGCTACCTTCCATTACGGCTACACAACTGTTGGTGGTTCCTAAGTCAATTCCTATAATCTTTCCCATGTGTTTTGTTTTAGTTTCCTCCGTTTAGTCAATTGCCGTGCCTCTCATTAAAAAACTTACGAAAATGACATTTTGAATAGTTGTTCTGCCAAAAGCCGAAGGAATTGTTTTTAACGGCAGAAACGGGGTGGCAAAATGGCAGATAAGAAAATTACTATGCTGAATTTAATAGTCAGTGAATGAGCCTTGGCTGCTAAAAATTTGGCCTTGTTTCAATTGCTTTTTAGGGTAATTGAAACAAGGGATACACGGGCATTTTTACAACTTCATGATAAACGCCAGCGCGTAATAAGCAGGGCGGTTGTCAATGGCGGCACCGCTGCCGGTTGATGAGGTAGTAAAGCTGAATGTATGTGCATGGTTGCCATCAGCAGAAGTAGTATTGGTGTTTACCGCATACGATGAGTTAGCCCAGTTATACCACGGAATGTTTCCACCAACCTGTCCGGTTAGGTGATAGCCTGGCATGGTGTGCGTGTGCGAACCATCTGCCGAAGTGGAGCCTGAGCCGGTGTGAGTGTGTGCAGGTAATTGAGATGCGTTAAGTGAATAGCTGTTTGCTCCACCGGTAGCACCGGGGTTGGTTCCTGCATTGGGTACTGAAGCTACAAACCGGTCGAGTAAGTTTGGTGTGCCGTTAGTGCCATCGCATAAGGCCCAGCCTGATGGAATGTTGGCAATAGCGCCAGACCACATTACAATTACTCCCGATGGGAGAGAAGCGTTTGTTCCGGCCGGCCCCTGTGCACCGGTGTCACCTTGTGCGCCTGTGGCACCCGTAGCACCTGTTGCTCCGTCATTACCGGTGGCACCCTGTGCTCCAGTAGCTCCATCATTTCCTGTTGCACCGATGGCACCGGTAGCTCCATCGTTTCCGGTATTACCAGTTGCACCTGTAGCCCCCTGCAAACCAGGGTCGCCAGTTGCACCCGTGTTGCCCTGCGCCCCTGTAGCGCCTTGTGCACCGTTAGCACCATCAAGACCGGTGGGGCCTTGTATGCCTTGTGCGCCTGTTGGCCCCTGCGGACCGGCATTGCTGTTGGCTGCATACAGTGCATACGGTACACTTAGCAATTGCGTGGTGCCCATATCGGTAAAACTGCCGTTGTTGTTTACTTCGGTTTCTACCTGTAAATACTTTTCGCCATTGCCCCAGTTTACGGTGGCGAGGTTGCTGTTGCTTCCAATTTTTTCGGTTACTAAGCCAAACTGATTGGCAGTGTCATTAATAGTTTCGGTAAATACTACGGTGCCGGTGGGGCTTGCATCGCGAATACTGAAGCGAAGTTTAACCGGAGTGTTAGCCGCTACGGGCTGACCGCTGGCGTTGCGAACCACCGCCTGGTAGTTCATGCCTTGTGGCGATTGAGCTGCGGCAGCACCAATTAGCATAAAGGTAAATGCAGCGAGGATAAGTTTTTTCATATCGTTATTTTTAGGAGTAGCGAATTTAATAAAGCAACAGAAACCTTAATGGCTTACCAATAACTTTTCGGTCGTACTGCTTCCACCGGTACCAGTAATGGTTACCAAATAAACTCCGTTAGCCAGATTACCGGTTTGGAGTTGAGTATTTATCATTTCTAATTTATAATTTATAATTCCTCTGCCGGTAACATCGGTAATGGTGGCAGTGCCTGCCTGTCCGGTAGGCAGGCTGCCGAGCATGCTTTCATCAACAGTAATGGTAACAGTATTGCTGGCGGGGTTGGGGGAAATGCGGAATTCGGATTGCGGATTGCGGATTGGAGTAATACCGGTGGCACCGGTGATAGTAAACGTAGTGGAACATTCGGTGCCGTTGTAAACAGATTTAAAAGTATATGTGCCGGGCGTAGTGGGCAACAGTTTTGAAAAAGACCTTGTACTGGTTTTATAGGTTGTGGCACTGGTATATGTCCAGGTGTTGAAGGTAGTGTTGTTGGGATTTAGAATAGTCATGGTGGCTGTCATACCCGATGTTTCGTTGCGCATGAACAAATAAAACTTAGCGTAGCCCGGTGCCAGACCCGCTCCCTGAAAAGGAACAGCAAACGTGGTGCTTTCGTTGGGTGTTTCGGTGGCAGGACAGGCGGGAAAAACGGCATCGGTGGTATTAACCGATACTTTTATTGCGGCCGGTTCGGTGTAGGGTTTTTGCGCAGCCCACCAGGAGTTTGCGTTGATTGTATTACAGTTACCTGCAAAGGGGTCGTTTAAAGTAGCCACGGTGCTGCCTGACCATACTTCGAAGTGGAGGTGAGCGCCTGATGAATTACCCGAACTGCCCACCACCCCTAAATACTCACCGGCAGTTACGGTTTGTCCAACGGTTTTAGCAGTTAACGAATTCTTCTTCATATGAAAATAGTTTGCCTGCGAGCCATCGGCATGGCGAATGATGATGAAGTTGGCTGTATCGCTGTTACTAGCGCAGTATTTGTCGAAGTGTCCATCGCTTTTATAAAGAATGGTGCCTGCTGCTGCGGCTATTACTTCTACTTCATTATGGTCGAGCTTGTAAAACGGGTAGGGTGTAATGGCAATATCGGTACCGCGGTGGCTATCGTATGTATTGGTGCCGCAGTTCCAGTCTTGTGTGGCTCCGCCTGCTGTATTTTGGTCAGCGTAAGCGGTAATGGCGTAATAGCCACAGTCGTTTAAACCGGTGGCGGCTTTCAGCGGCCAACTGAGCAGGGTAGTGTTGGTGCTGCGCGTATTGGTTGTTGTAAGACCAAGCAGCTTTATGTTTTCAGCGCAGCGTTTTTCAAGCGTTTCGTATTCCTGCGCGGTAACACAAGGATGGGCAGCATCGTTTAACTGCATAGGATATTCTCCTCCTTCAGAGGCAGGTTCAGTTATTTGCGAAGTGCAGATGTTAGCCAGTAGACAGAACACAGAACACAAAGCAAGAATGCGGAAAGGTTTATTCATAGTATGGATTTTTATAAGTATAGACACAGCAAAACAAATAATTGTTGCGTGCATGGTTTACTTTTTATTGCGGGTTCTTACCTGTTCAAAAGTAATTGAAGTAGCAATTTACTTACTGATGATTAATTTCTTAGTAGCACTACCCCCACCGGTGCCGGTTATGGTAACAAGGTAAATACCGTTAGCCAGACCACCGGTTTGCACCGGAGTGTTTATCATTTCTAATTTATAATTTATAATTCCCCTACCGGTAACATCGGTAACAGTAGCGGTGCTGTTAATCATGCTTTCGTCTATGCTAATGGTAACGGTGTTGCTGGCGGGGTTGGGGGAAATTTTAGTAGCCTGCAGAATATCTTGTTCTAAAACTGAGGAAGGTGTAGTTGTAAGTTTCCAGAGTTCATATCCGCTTCCAAAGTTTGCACTCATGTATAGTGAACCGTTAAATACTTTAAAGTTACGAGGGGCTAATGCCCCCATGGGATTAAAACCGGTTAATCCAGAGGGATGTATGATAAGGGTTCCTGTATCTGAGCCATTAGATTCACACAATTCATAACCTGCATCAGCGGGGATTGACACTTGACAATAGAGTTTGCTATTGTAACTAATCATACATTGAGGGAAAGAGCTATTAAAGCTATCGGGAATAAGAGTATTGATGTCCTTTATAAGTTTGGTACCTAATGGCGTCCCATCGGTGATCCAAAGTTCACTACCATTGGTTCCATCATTAGCTTGAAAAAACATTTTTCCATTTATTTCAATAAAATTATTCGGAAATGATGCACCGCTTGGATTTATTTCTTTTACTAGGTGCGCGCCTGATGCTGTGCCGTCACTCTGCCATAGCTCCTGGTTATACAAGGAATCATCGCTTGCAGCGAAATATAGTTTGCCACCATATAGTAACATCTGAACATATCTGGCAGCATTTGTAATACCTGAATTACTGTAGTTAGTAATTCTTTGAGTTCCTAAAGAAGTGCCATCACTTAGCCATAGCTGAGAACCTGTCAATCCATCGTCAGCAATGAAATATAACTTACCATTAAATTTTGTGAAGTTAAATGGGGAACCGTTTCCAGTAGGATTTATATCCTTGAATAAATATGTGCCAATTGTAGTGCCATCAGTAGTCCATAATTCCGTTCCTACTCCAACTGTGGTATCCCTAGTCTGAAAATACACCTTACCGTTATATTCTGTGAATTGGAATTGCGTAAGATTTGAAAAACAAATAGTCTTTATTTTATGTGTTCCGACAGAAGTGCCATCTGTTGACCATAAATCAACATACCAACCCATCTCTGAAGTAAAAAACAAGAGGTTATTGTAAACAAATAAATTTTTCGGAAATACATCATACACTATTTGCGTTCCAGATGAAGTCCCGTCCGAAGACCAAAGTTGATAGCCATTAATTCCATTATCTGCTGCAAAATAGATTTTGCCGTTATAGACAGTAAAGCCGAATGGGTTTGAGTCACTAACTGAATTTATATCCTTAACCATTTGTGTTCCTGCATTAGAACCATCAGTAACCCATAACTCTTTCCCATTACTATCTGCTGCCTGGAAATAAAGTTTATTATCAAATTCCACCAATTCTCTTGGATAGGAATTTGATACTCCCGTATTGATGTCTTTTACTAATTCAAAAGTTTGTCCCTTTATTATCTGGGAAATTGCCATTGCAATAAGAAGAAAGCAAAACTGTTTTTTCATTATGAAACTGCCGTTGGGAATAACCTGCGCATGGGGACCAACAACTATAATCTTAAACAGAAGTGTAATTATCTTCTTCATGGGCTTTAAATTCTCCGCTAAAAATAAACCCGTTTTCCGACAAACAGAAAAATAAAAAGGGTTACGATGAAAAAATGACATTTCTGTGACAATTGGGAACGAAATTTTTATAAGTTTTGTAATACTGTAAACCCACTACCCATGATTACAGAAATAAACATAAGCACCCGCGTTCATCTTGACCATGAAGAAATATGGTTGGCTATGCTAAGTGTGTGGGGCTTGTCGGAAAAGCAGATGGAAGAGGTAACCGGTGTAGTTGAAGAGCGCGTTACCAAAATACGCACTAAACTGCGCATCAAGCTGGGCGGATTTAATTCGCAAAATATGGCTTTTCACGCGCAGCAGGCAGGGTTTGAATTAAACGGCACGGTCAAAGGCAATGATATTTTCAGCGATGGTATGAAAAGAAAAATTCTGCTCATTGAGCCCGTTATAGAATTTGCATTTCCTATAGGTAAGAGCAAGTAAGCCTGCCCGGATACCGGCACTTTTCTGCTCTCTTTTTTGCGCACTTTATAGCCGGCTACTGCTCCCGGCACTCCCTACATTCGCACTGCGTTCATTGAGAAGGGTATTGCGAAGCAGAAGATTAGTCCGAGCGGCTTTCGGATGGAGACGGACGATGTTCGTATGGCTACGAAAGGCGGTAGTAGTAATACGGAAGGTTTTCGCAGTGCTACGAAGGGCAGTAGTAGCAATACGGAAGGTTTTAGTAGTGCTACGAAAGGCGATAGTAGTAATACGGAAGCTGTTGGTATAGCTACGAAAGGTGGTAGTAGTAATACGGAAGCTGTTGGTATGGCTACGAAAGACAGTCGTAGCCATACGAAAACCGCTTGTAATTCACTTTAAATTCAGTAATCAATTATTAACCATAAAAAAACAAACACTATGTCAAGAGCAGGAATTTTTCCAACTAAAGATGGCGATTTCAACACTTATTTCGGCACAGCAGCAACGTATTTAACTACTAACGCTACGAGCTTAAATGTTTCGGCAGGTAACGTAACCGCTTTAGCCACGCTTAAAGGATTTTGGGATACCAAGTATCCGCAAAGCCAGGACGTGAACACCGCTACCAAAACAATTATTGAAGAAAAAACAGGTGTGCGCGATGCTATTGAAGATTTGCTGCGCGAAATTTTTGGCGATATTCCGCAAAGCGCACTTACGGCTGCCGACCGTAACACGCTTAATCTGCATGAGCGTCAGGCGGGCAGTGCCCGTCCCGCTATTACCACCTCTCCGGGTCTGCGTCTTTTTGCACTGGGCGATTTGGAAATACGTATAGAATGCCGCGTGGTGGGCGATGAAAGCCGCCCCAGCCTTCACCCCGATGCCGATGCCATTGAGTTCCGCACATTGATAGGCGATACGCCACCTGCCACTTACTAACAGGCAACGGTTACTGCTGTTTCGAAAAAGGCCCGCTATACACGCATTATTGACGACCCTCTGGCTGCCGGTAAAAAGCTATTTGTTTTTGCCCGCTACATTAATACCAGCGACAACGCCAAAAGCGGCCCCTGGAGCAGTATGGCTACGGTGATAATTAGCTAAGCGCAACTACCGGACACTCCAAAAACAAAAATCCCCTTCAGTTACCTGAAGGGGATTTGTATTTAATTCAGAATTCAACATTCTAAATTCAGCATTCTCTTACATCATTCCACCCATTCCGCCCGGCATACCACCGCCCATTCCGCTCATATCCGGCATTCCGCCTTTCTCAGCCGGTTTGTCGGTAATAACTACTTCTGTAGTTAATAACATAGAAGCAATAGAAGCAGCGTTTTCCAAAGCAATACGTGTAACCTTAGTAGGGTCGATAACACCGGCCTTTTTCAAGTTAACATACTCATCGGTGCGGGCATTGTAACCAAAGTCATCTTTGCCTTCGCGAACCTTCTGAACCACGATAGAACCTTCCAAACCGCTGTTCAACACAATCTGACGCAATGGCTCTTCAACTGCTCTGCGCACAATGGCGATACCTGTAGTTTCGTCATCGTTTTCGCCTTTCAGTTTTTCTAAAGCACCTTGCGCGCGAATGTAAGCTACACCACCACCGGCTACAATACCTTCTTCAACCGCAGCGCGTGTTGCATGCAAAGCATCATCTACACGGTCTTTCTTTTCTTTCATTTCAACCTCAGTTGGAGCACCGATATAAAGAACGGCAACACCACCGCTAAGCTTAGCTAAACGCTCTTGCAATTTTTCGCGGTCGTAATCAGAAGTTGTTTTTTCAATTTGAGCTTTGATTTCAGCTACACGGCCAACAATCAATTCTTTTTCGCCTTTACCGTTTACGATAGTAGTGTTGTCTTTATCAACCACAATCTTTTCGGCTTGACCAAGGTAAGTAAGGTCAGCGTTCTCTAATTTGTAACCCATTTCTTCGCTAATGCAGATACCACCTGTAAGAATGGCAATGTCTTTCAACATTTCTTTTCTGCGGTCGCCAAAGCCCGGAGCCTTAACAGCAGCCACCTTGATAGTTCCGCGAAGTTTGTTTACAACCAATGTAGCCAACGCTTCTCCGTCAACTTCTTCAGCAATAATCAAAAGTGGACGACCAGCCTGTGCAGTCTTCTCCAAAATAGGAAGTAACTCGCGCATGTTGCTAATCTTCTTGTCGTAGATAAGAATGTAGGCATTTTCCAATTCAGCTTCCATGTTCTCTGCATTAGTTACAAAGTATGGCGAAAGATAACCGCGGTCAAACTGCATACCTTCTACAGTCTTCACTTCAGTTTCAGTTCCCTTAGCTTCTTCTACAGTAATAACACCTTCGGTGCCTACTTTCTTCATAGCATCGGCAATCATTTTACCAATCTCGTTATCGTTGTTAGCCGAGATAGAAGCTACTTGCTCAATCTTACCAAAGTCTTTACCAACGCTTTCAGATTGTTTTTTCAAACTCTCAACTACAACTTTCACCGCCTTGTCAATACCGCGTTTCAAATCCATAGGGTTTGCGCCAGAAGCCAAAGCCTTTAAGCCCGGACCTACAATAGCCTGAGCAAGAACAGTAGCAGTAGTTGTTCCGTCACCCGCCTGGTCGGCAGTTTTAGAAGCAACTTCTTTACACATTTGTGCGCCCATATTCTCGATAGGGTCTTCCAGTTCAATTTCTTTAGCAACCGATACACCGTCTTTAGTAATAGAAGGAGCACCGTATTTTTTGTCGATAATTACGTTACGGCCTTTAGGTCCGAGAGTAACTTTTACTGCGTTAGCCAATTTGTCAACGCCAGCCTTTAGTTTATCGCGGGCGTCCTTTTCGAATAGAATTAATTTAGACATTTTGTTTTTGTTTTATCACCCCCAAACCCCCGAAGGGGGCTTAAAGGCAGGTTTATTAATTGATTTTAAAAATTGTGTTTAATGTTTTCTTGTTTAATAATTCACCTACTGGAATTGTATTTTGTATTAAGCCCCCTTCGGGGGTTTGGGGGTGGCTGTTATAGTATTGCGAAAATATCTGACTCTCTCATGATAAGATAGTCTTCTCCGTCTACAGTCAATTCAGTTCCTGAATATTTACCGTAAAGAATGGTATCGCCTACTTTTACCGTAGTCGGTTCGTCTTTTTTACCGGGACCGGCAGCTACTACCGTTCCGCGTTGTGGTTTTTCTTTAGCCGAATCGGGAATAATGATTCCACCGGCTGTTTTTGTTTCTGCTTCTGCAGCTTTAACCAACACTCTGTCAGCCAGAGGTTGAATACTTACTTTTGCCTTTGCCATTTTGCTTATACTTTTTATTTGGTTAATGAATTTCTTACGGGGTGCGAAACTAACAGACTTCGTGCCATTAGGAAATTAAAGTAGAATTGGCAGAATGGAAGGGAAAATTGACAGAAGAGGTGAAAAAATAGCAGACAGAACAGGAAGTTTGAATGCGAAACTTTGTCATTTCGAACGAAGGCTCTGCGAAGTGAGAAATCTTGTATTACTGGCGGAAGAGAATACAAGATGCCTCGTTCCTCGGCATGAAAGGTAGGCTTACAATTGCTCCTTTAGTTCTACCAAAAACCCGCGAACGTTTTTGAGCTTATCTATAAGCAGGAACTTTTTCTTCTCTTCCTCAAACTTCGATTTGAGTTGAACCTTAGCGCCATCAAGCGTGTAGCCTTTCTCGCGAACAAGGTGGTAGATTATCTTCAGGGTTTCAATATCTTCTTTGGTAAAGAACCGGTCGCCCTTAGCATTCTTTTTCGGCTTCAAAATATCAAACTGATTCTCCCAATAGCGAAGCAGCGATGCGTTTACATCCAACATCTCTGCCACCTCACCAATCGAGTAGTATAGTTTTTCTATCTCCTTATCCTTCCATGCCATTAGTCGAGGGTTTGTCCAGGGTTGTTCGAAATCTCTAACATCTTTTCAAAATCAGCGTCCTTTAAATCGTTGTAGTAAAAGTAAACAGGGTTTACTGCTGCGCTATTCTTTAATACTTCATAATGTAAGTGCGGCCCGGTTGACTTACCTGTGTTGCCGGTGTTACCTATTACTTCGCCACGCGTAACCTTCTGTCCCGGTCTTACTTTGAATTTAGATAAGTGCGCATAACGCGTGCGGTAACCAAAGCCGTGGTTCACCACTATTTCGTTTCCATAACCTCTAAACGAAAAGTTTACCGCCTCTACCAAACCATCACCCGTTACGTGAACTTCCGTTCCTACCGGGCAGGTAAAATCCATGCCCTCATGAAACTTCTGAATTTTATAAACCGGGTCAACACGCCAACCATAGCCGGATGCCATCCGCTCCAGCTTCTTATTCAATATCGGCTGAACCGAAGGAATAGAAATGAGCATCTTCTCTTTGTTCTTAATCAGCTCGGCAATATCATCATAGCTTTTGCTCTGTATCACCATTTGCTTTTTCAGCCGGTCAACCTTGGTGGCAATATCTTTCATCAAATCGCCATTGTCGAATTTCTCTAAGTAGCGATACTTGTTCACCCCACCGGAACCGGCAAGCCAGATATCCTTATCAATAGGGTCGGCTTCAAACATTACGCGGTAAATGTTTCCATCGCGGTAATGCAAACCATCCAGCACACTGCTCAACCGGTCAACTTCCTGGTTCAGCAGATAATACTGATCATGCATTTCGTTCAGTTCGGCCTTCAGCACTTTCTCTTTAGGCGAGTCGAAGAACTTATAATAGATTGTAGAAATACCCAGAGAGAAAACCAAAGCCGCCACCATAAACGAAATGAAACGGAAAATGCGCGTGCCCCAGCCAATCACTGCTTTTTCGTAAGCAAGGGTGTGCGTATTAAAAACGAACCGGTCTTTCTTTTTTATCAGTGCCATTGTGTATATAGACGTGGCAGGTTTCCAAAACCTGCCAC
>CANJLD010000027.1 GCA_947475165.1 Bacteroidota bacterium | reverse complement strand
GGAAAAAACTGGATACTGACCAAAAAATCCCTTACGAAGATACGCGCAAAAACAAAGACCACCATCCCGAAACGCGCTATTACCGTATGCGCTATACCGATAAAGACGGTAAAGCCATAGGGCTTTATTCAGAAATAATACAGGTGGTGGCGGAGATTTATTAAAAGAAGGAATTGTGAAGCCCCGCTATAGCGGGGCTTCTTTTTTAAAATAAACAGCGTAAGCCGAAAAGCTGAACAAAGAGTAGGCAAGGAAAAAATAACAAGATGAAGAAGGTTTTATTGACAGTAGCATTTGGGTTTGTTGCGCTAAGCTTACTTAGAGCCCAGGAAACCAAATCCTATCAAATTACACAAAATTCAGATAAAGGAGTTCCTTCCTTTATCCGATTTGATGCAACCACCGATGTAACGCACGAAAATTTTTTCGAAAAACTGAAAGATGAGTTTGGATTTCAAGCAGATGATAAATTCGAATTGCAGAAAACAACAAATGATAAATTGGGCGTACATTATAAGTATAATCAACAGTATAAAGGTGTTGTTGTTTATGGTGTGCAATACATTATTCATGAAAAAAATAATACTGCCACATCTGCAAATGGGAATTTTGCTTCTAACCTTTCTATTGACATTAAGCCAACAATTTCGAAAGATGACGCAGTAAAAAAGGCGCAAGAGGTGTTAAACTTTGAAAAATATAAATGGCAGGATGAAAATTTAGAAAACGCATTAAAAGCAAAAACTAAAAACGCTAACGCTAGTTTTTACCCCAAACCAGAATTAGTAATAGCACCTGTAAATGGTAATTACAAAACAGATGAATTTAGATTGTGCTGGAGGTTTTCTGTTGAAGGTGTAAAGATGACGGATGCTTGGCTTGTATTTGTAGATGCGCACACAGGTCAATTTGTAAACAAAATTACGTTGGTTGCAAATGCTGACGTTACTGGTACATTAAACACATATTATTATGGGCCACAATCAATGCAGGTTAGCTATAATGGTTCGTTATATTATCTATCTGAAACTGAAACAAGAGGACCAAGCAATTCACAACAAATTTTTGGCTTTAACTATAATAATACAAATGGTTCAGGAGTAGTCGCCATTACTGATAATACTCTTTCATTCAGCGCAGACCCTGTTTCTGTGGGTGCACATTGGGCAATCGAAAAAAGCTATGATTTTTTTTATTCAAGGTTTTTAAGAAATAGCTATGACTATCAAGGTGGGATATTAAACGTAGGTTCACATTATTATGATAACACACTTGGAGGAGCTAATCTTGCGTTTTTTAAGTATGGCGATTCTTCAATGGTATTTGGTGATGGTGACGGTATTACTTACGGTCCGTTTAGCGGAGTAGATATTGCAGCCCATGAACTTTATCATGCTTATACCCATTTCTCATCAGACTTAGCTTATCAAGGCGAATCTGGGGCATTGAATGAATCTTTTTGCGATATTATGGGGGTTGGGGTAGAATATTCTGTATTTGGCCTTCAGTCAGGCCTACCGCTCATTGGAGAGGATATCTTTATAACTTCTGGTAGCTATATGCGATCATTATCTGACCCTAAATCAAAAAATGATCCTAATACATATCTAGGTCAATACTGGCGTAATACAAATCCTGACTCTGCTGACCATGGGGGTGTTCATCATAATTCCGGCATCCAAAATTATTGGTTTTATCTATTAGCGCAAGGGGGCAGTGGAGTAAATGATAATGGCAATAGTTATAACGTTACAGGTATTGGTATAGATAGTGCACTTGAAGTAGCTTATTGGACCAATACTACTTACCTAACAATGAGCTCAGATTTTAACGATGCAATGCTTGGCAGTTTAGCGGCAGCGGTAGAATTATATGGCATGTCTTCACCCAAAGTGCAAAGCGTAAAAAATGCTTGGTGTGCGGTTGGGTTAGATTGTAATTCTGTCGGTATTAAAGAAACCGGAAATGAACTTGCCGTTTCAATTTATCCTAACCCTGTAAGCAATATGGTAACTGTAGTAAGCGATGGCAAACCAATGCTTGTAAACCTTTACGATATTACAGGAAGAGAGATTATTTCAACGCAAATAAGTGGCACTACCAACAACTTAGATATAAGCAAAGTGAGCAAAGGTATGTATGTAGTGAAGGTTCAGGAAGGCGAGAGAGTTTATAAAACTAAAATTGTGAAAGAATAAATTAGGGCATCATGAATAACGGCAGCCTTCTCATTAATAGAAATGAACCTACAAGTTTAGCTGAAATTAAAGATGGAAATTATAAAGTAATCCGGGTTGAATTAAGTGGCTCTGGTAATATAAATCATCTCGAGCTATCCTTCTATACAAAAGACAAAAAGGAATCTGAACCTCATGTCTTAAAAAAAACTTTATCACAAACAAATAATGTGTTGTATCCTCAGCCCGAGTTTAAAATCACAACGAAATTTGATTTTTGTAAAATAGAAAAAATTGAAGGTGAAATTAATGCGGCAGATGAACTTCGATTAATCTTTGAAAGATAAATATTGCCCCTAACTGGCGCAAGAATAAAGCAAGGCAAATGAGCCAAGCTTGTTGTGCCAAAAACTAGCCGTTGTTGGTCGCCTGACCAACAACCAATAACCAAAAAAGCCCTTCGCAAACGCGAGGGGCTTTTTTAATTCTTGGCTAATTACTCTGCCTTATTCTGCAGTTTCATAAACACCTAATAGGCATTTTTAGTAACCGGTGTTTTCTCAGCAAGGTTTACCGGGTTTCAACTTATCTGTGTATATCCGGCTAAGGTCACCGGTGCGCTTTCAGCACTATATGTTAGGCACGCTGAAAACAATTTCTAACCTGAAAAATTGCACTTTAAAAATGTTACACGTTGTATCTCTAAATCTGCAACTTGTGTTACATGCTTTTTCTTGTATTTGAGCCACAAATTGATTTAACCGGCTGGTTTTCAGTAGTTATATCCAACAAGTAAATCTTTGTGAAACACAGGTGAAACCTTTTCATAAATGCTGACGTAAACAAAAGCATAACACACGAACTATGAAAAAAATATCTACACTTCTTACCGCAATCATCATCTTCTCGGCAGCTAATGCAAAAACTTATACTGTAGGTTCCGGTAAATGGTCAGATGCTTCTGTTTGGGGTGGTCAGTATATCGGTTCTACAATCGGTGCAGGCGATGTGGTTATCATTACAGGACAAATTACTATGAATACTTCTATAGTTGTTGAAGGCACTCTGCAAGTTGAAAAAGGTGCAGGTATGGTAGGTATGAAAGATTTAGTAGTAGCTAAGAACGGAACTTTTGTAAACAACGGAAACACCGTGATGAAGAGAATAGTAAACGAAGGAACTATCAACAACAACCTGATTATGGAAGCTATGATGGATATTGATAACAAAGGAGCAATTGCTAATAACAATAACATGGTTGCCGGAAACAATCTGAACAACTTTGGCGGTAACGCAGCCGGTAACGGTGGTGCTTACTTTGTAAACAACAACGTTTCTGCTTCTGCTTCTTCAAAGTTCGGTTCCAATGTAAAGGTTTTCTACGGAAGTGCAATCGAGAATGGAACGGCTTCGATTGGTGCAGCGTTAAACTTAAATGCAACTGTAAAGATGAACGCTGTTGAGTTGAGCGTTTCAAATCCTTCTAAAGTTGATGTTTCTCTTTTCAGCATTGAAAAAAGCACAGATGGAGTTAACTTTACTTTAGTTGAAATGGTTTCTAACATCAGCAAAAGCGAAGTAGCAATGACTTACACGGATAACAATGCAAGCAACAATCTTACTTACTACCGTGTTAAGGCAATCAACGCTAACGGTGTTGAAACTGTTCTTCCGGTAGCTACTGTAAAAGCGAGCTAATCAAAAATTTTAATATCGAACAAGCTAAAAGCGGGTCCAGTGTGACCCGTTTTTGTTTTTAAGAAATTGGAGTTAAATAAAAAAGCCTCCCGAAAAATCGGGAGGCTTTTTTATTTAATTGGTAATATTTTAATTCCAGTCTATTTGTTCGTCATCTCCTATTTGAGGGGTGGCGGTGGGGTTGGTTGATTCGCTGCTTGTAGTATTTACTGAAGGAGTAATTTTAGGAGCATACGTTTGACCATTATCAGAAGAACTGTCTTCAGTTTGCTCTGAATGGTTGTTGGTTCTCACCGGGCGCTCGGTATCGTAATCGTATTCCGGCATTAGTTCTGTCTTGATATAATCAACTGTTTCGTTTAAGCCTTCGAGGAATTTTTTGAAGTCTTCTTTGTAAAGGAAGATTTTATGACTGTCGTAACCTTCGCCCTCAAACTTCTTCTTGCTCTCTGTAATGGTTAAAAAGAAATCGCCCTGCTTTGTACTTCTTACATCAAAAAAATAAGTTCTGCGTTTTCCTGCCTTCAGCTTTTTGCTGAAGAATCCACTGTACTTCCCATTGTTATTGTTCTCCACGGTCTCTTGGGTTTTGGTTTACTGAATGATTTATTGATAGTGAATAAAAGTATTATTTGCTAAAGTATATTTTTCTTTCCCAAAAAATATGAACCGTTGTGTTAAACAGTTTCTTCCTGTGTTTGTTCGCTTAACTGCTTTTCATATATCTCGGCATAAATGCCTCCTTGTTTAAGCAGCGCATCATGTGTGCCCTGCTCGGCAATCTTTCCATCATCCAATACCAAAATATTATCGAAGTGTATCAACGAGAATATACGGTGCGTGATAATGATGGCGGTTTTGTTGGCTAACACTTCATCCAGATTCTGCTGAATCTGCTTTTCAGTAGCGGTATCAACTGCACTTAAACTATCATCTAATACAAGAACGTTTGGTTGTTTTATCAATGCGCGGGCGATGGAGATTCTTTGTTTTTGTCCACCGGAGAGCGTAACCCCTCTTTCGCCTACCATTGTTTCGTAACCTTGCGGAAAGCTTTCGATTTCCTGACCTATAGATGCATAATGCGCGTAACGGGTTGCAGTTTCCTTGTCAGACTTTTCAACACCGAACGAAATGTTTTCGGTAATGGTTTCGGAGAAAAGGAAAACATCCTGCGGAACAAAACCTATTTGTTTGCGAAGTGAATGAAGTGCGTAATCTTTTATCTCGGTGCCATCAAGTAAAATCTTGCCAGTGGTTACGTCATACATGCGCATGAGTAAATCTGCTATGGTAGTTTTACCGGAACCGGTTCTGCCTATAATGGCAATGCGCTCACCGGGTTTAAGTTCAAAAGAAACATCTTTTAATGCTTGTATGCCGGTATCAGGATAGGTGAAGGAAACATGATTGAAAACGATGTTGCCTTTTATTTCCTTTTCAATTGCTCTACCATCTTTAATAGCCGGTTCGTAATGCAGAAACTCGTTGATGCGTTTTTGTGAGGCCGCTGCGCGTTGAATGAGAGATGCTGTCCAACCCAATGAGCTAACTGGCCACATGAGCATGTTTACATAACCTATAAAAGAAGCAAGCACTCCTGCATCTATCTGCCTGTTGCCAACGTGAATTCCTCCCAGATAAATTACAATGATAACGCTGCAACCCACTAAGAAGGTCATACTTGGAAAGTAGATAGAATCAATACGCGCAAGATGAAGTTGCTTTTGCTTATAGATTTCTGTTTCTTCATCGAAATGTTTCAGCATTTCTTTTTCGCGGTTATATGCCTGCACTACGCGTATGCCGGAATAAGTTTCCTGCGCATCGGTAGTAAGGTCGCTGAGTTTTGCCTGAATTACGGTGCTGGCTTTTTCTATTTTTTCGTTTACAAAATAAATAAGTAACGACAGCACCGGTAAAGGAATAAGAACATAAAGGGTAAGTTCTTTATCGAGATAGAGCATGGCACTTACAGCAAACACAATGGTGAAAAAAAGGTTCACCGCATACATAATGGCCGGGCCGATATACATGCGCACACGGCTTACGTCTTCGGTAATGCGGTTCATGAGGTCACCGGTGTTGTTTTTGCGGTAGAAGGCGAGGTCGAGTTTTTGATAGTGGTCGTAGATTTCGTTTTTCATGTCGAACTCTATAAGCCGTGAAACCACGATAATCATTTGCCGCATAAGGAAGGTGAATCCGCCTGCGAGTAAAGCAACAAAGAGATACTTAACGAAAAGAAACATTACATCTTTAGTAACCGAGTTGATGGTAGCGTGCCCGGTTTGTGTAAACGCTTCGAGATTTTTTGCAATGAGTGTAACCGCCTGACCGGTGATGTATGGTGTAGAAACGTTAAGAGCGTTAGCGCAGATGACAAAGAGAATTCCCGCTCCTATGCGCCATTTGTATTTTAGGAAATATTTATTGAGAGCTGCTAATTGTTTCACTACTGCACATTAACCATGTTACAACGCGAAACTAATAAAATACAGATTGCGTTTTAAATGGAGTAACAATTTGCCGAATAAATAAAAAGTGTAGATTTAAAAATCGAAACAAAATTTAAACGCTCAAAACCAACACACATGAAAAAATTTTCCCTGCTTATTGTTACCCTTTTTTTAATCACTGGTTTCTACAGTTGCAATAAGGTAGAAGATAATAAAACTGCCCTTTGCAACAACGGCATACAAGATGGTGGTGAAACTGAAATTGATTGCGGAGCTGCCTGCACGGCATGTCCCGGAGCGCCAAGTATATCGTGTAACCTTGGCAATAGTTCATTTGTAAGCACAAACCCTGCTAACACTTATGGTCAAACGTTGGGACCCAGCATCCGTATTTACGGCAATGATGGTCGTCCGCTATTTTTCATGTTTATTCCTTCGGCTGTCAATCAACCCTTGCCGGTTACTTCGGTAAGTTTTTCATACAACGGGGAAGCTTATGCTATGGAAGCAGGTGACAGAGGAGAAGTAGTTTTAACCACGCTTGATACGCTACGTAAAATTGCGAGCGGCACTTTTTGGTTTACAGCTAACCGCACAACCGGTCCGGATAGCACCGGTGCTTTAAACGGAGTGTTCAGTAACATTCGCTATAATCATTAGTATCGTTTAGCTCTTTAAAGAAATAAAAACAAGAACCCCGTATTGACTTAGTCAATACGGGGTTCTTGTTTTTATGCTATTATGTTAAATCCGCAATAACACAATTATTTAACATTGGCGAAACCTCTTGTTTATTCTGTAAGTGCTCTTTTGCGGCACACAAAAACAAAAAATATGAACAAGAAATTTCTACAAAAAATAGCAACGGTTGTGGCTGTGCTTATTGGGTTAAATACCTATGCAGCAAACATAAACGTTACTACGGACATTACCGCGAATACTTCGTGGACAAACAACAACACCTACATTATTTTTGGTGACATTATCGTAAAGAGCGGATTTACGCTTACCATTCAGGAAGGCACTCTAATAAAAGGCGATAAATCAACTCTTAGCCGTTTAGTAGTTGCCATTGGCGGAAAACTTATTGCGCAAGGAACACCGGAACAACCTATTGTATTTACTTCTAACCAGCCTGCCGGTTCACGCGGTCGCGCTGACTGGGCCGGTATTGCTGTATGCGGACAAGCTCCTACTAATATAGTAGACGGTGGTGGCAACTCTATACAAGGTCGCTTAGAGTGCGGAACTACTACCGACTATGATTACGGTGGAGGTGTTCCTGATGATAGCTCAGGTGTTATCAGCTATGTGCGTATTGAATATGCCGGTTATGTATGCGGTGCCAATCTTGAGTTGAACAGCTTAACCTTAGGTGCTGTTGGTAGCAAAACAAAAATTGACCACGTAATTGTAAGCTTTGGACAGGATGATGGTTATGAGTTCTTTGGTGGAACTGTTGGTGCTAACCATATTATATCGTACGGAAGCCGTGATGATGATTTTGATACTGACTATGGTTATGCAGGAAGTGTTCAGTATGGTTTAATTGTGCGCGTAGATACTATTGCTGATCAGGGCGATATTTCAAACGCCTTTGAATCGGATAATAATGCGGGTGGTACTTATCAGTTTCCTTATACTAAAGGAGTTTTTTCTAACATTACTGTAGTAGGCCCTGCTGCTACCACAACTTCCACTATTGATGCTAAATATGGTTGGGGCGCGCGTTTAAGAAGAAGCACGGGTTTGAATATTTTCAACTCTTTGTTTATTGGTTACAAAGAAGGTTTACGTATAGAAAGTGCAAGTACACAATTAAAAGCAACTACCGATACGCTTGAATTTAAATACAACATTATTGCAGGAACTAAAGAAGGTTATGGCGAAACTGCTTTTGATTCGGCTTATCTGAACAATGCACTTACTTATAATACTATTCAAGGCGGCAATGCCAACGATTACGCAAACCTGGTTTACCCTTACGGAAGCCCTGACCAGTTTAACTTTACACCGCAAACCGGTTCTCCCGTTTTTACCGGTGCAAGCTACAGCAATGCAAAACTCAGCGGCTTTGAAACACCTGCTTACCGCGGTGCATTCGGTGCCGATAACTGGGCCACCTGCTGGGCAGAGTTTACCCCACAGAATGAAAACTACACCACCGGTCCTATTAACTACGGATTTACGGCTACTGTAAATAATCTTGGTAATGTAACTTTCTGCGATGGTGGAAGCGTTACATTGAATGCATCAACTACCGCTACCGGTGCTACTTACTTATGGAGCAACGGTGCAATAACCTCTTCTATTGCACCTACAACTTCAGGAACTTACACAGTAACTGTAACAAGCGGACGCGGTTGCACACGCACTGCATCAAAAACAGTAACGGTTAATCCGAATCCGGCTACTCCAACAGTAACACCAAGTGCAACTTCATTTTGTAATGGCAGCAACGGAGTATCATTGGCTTCTTCAACAGCTACTTCTTACTTATGGAGCAACGGAGGAATTATTCAAAGTATCAGTGTAACTTTTGGCGGAACCTATACGGTAACTGTTGGCGATGCTAACGGATGCACAGCATCGTCAACCGGAGTTGTAATTACTCAAAACACTCCTGATGTTCCTGTTATTTCTGCAACAGGTGCAACTACTTTCTGCACCGGTGGCTCAGTAGATATTACTGTTAATTCGGCTGCAAACTTCTCTGCTTATAGCTGGAGCAATAGTTCTACTAACGATACGATTACTGTAACAGCAACCGGTAACTACTCGGTAACTACTACTGACTTAAACGGATGCACAGCTGTTTCAAATGCAATTGCTGCTAACGTGAGCAATGCACCAACGCCTACGGTCTCTGCTAACGGAACAACTACTTTCTGCAATGGCGATACGGTTACTCTTACTTCTACAGCAGGTGATACTTACCTTTGGACAAACAATGCTACAACACAATCTATTCTGGTAACTGCTTCAGGCACTTATGGTGTTGCAGTTACTAATGCAAACGCTTGCAACGGTGTTGGAAACTCTAACACTATTACTGTTGCTGTAACTCCTCAACCGGTTGCCGGTTTTACAAGTTCTGCCGTAGGTGCAACTATTACATTTAACAATACAACTGCAAACGCTACAAGCTACAACTGGACATTTGGCGATGGTGGTTCATCTACTTCACAAAGCCCGGTGCACACATATGCAGGTAACGGAACATTTACTGTTACTCTTACAGCTTCTAACGGAAACTGCACAGATGTTTCTACTTCAACAGTAACTATAACAGGTGTAGGTGTTCAGGAAGTTGTAAGAACTATCGAGAACATCCGTTTGTTCCCTAACCCGAACAACGGAAATGCTACACTTGAAATTGCTACTTCTAATTCATCGGATGTGGTGGTTAGTGTAATGGATGTTACCGGCAGAGTAATTACTAAGCTGAACAAAGAATTGACAAACGGAATCAATTTCCTTTCTATTAATACCGAAGAATATGCCGATGGCATTTACTTTGTGAGTGTAAGAAACGGAAACGAAAATAACGTGGTGAGAATGGTGGTTAGTAAATAAACCATTTCAAACTCTCCACAAAGGAATGCATGCCTTCCCGTTTATACGGGAAGGCATTTTTATTTTCTGTTAGCTTTATACCGGTGAAAAAATTTCTATCAGGTTTTATTGTCGTTTCGGTTCTTGTGGTTGTTGCTGTTGTTTTTCTTTCCTGGAAAATGAAGCGCGATGCAATAGAGACTTACAACCGGTACGTGGCGAATGCTCCTTACGATGTAATTATTGTACCCGGCTTACCTTATGATACTGGCAGACAGAATATTCTATTAAAGGTTCGGATGTTATGGGCGAAAAGCCTTTTTGATAAAGGAATAACGAAGAATATTATTTTTTCAGGCGGTGCCGTTCATACTGCTTATATAGAGGGAAAGGTGATGAAGACGATTGCAGATTCGCTGGGTATTCCTGCTGAACACACTTTTGCTGAAGACAAAGCCGAACACGGTAACGAGAATATTTATTACAGCAAAAAACTGGCGCAGCAATCAGGCTTTAAAAAAATTGCTTTGGCTACCGACCAGTATCAGAATTCTTTTCTGAGTTCGTTTATGGAAGAACTGATGACCGGTGTTGCACAATTACCGGTTAACGTTGATTCGTTTACTGCTTATGATAAAGAATTGCTTCCGGCTGTTGATGTGCGCGGAGCATTTATAAATAATTTTATTCCCCTTAATGAGAGACAAAGCAGATGGGAACGATTATGCGCCTCTTTGCGGAAAGAAATAGGAGAGGAGAATCAGTAATCGAGTTTGTAGCCTATTCCTTTTACTGTTTTAATATATCGCTCACCAATTTTTTCGCGCAGCTTGTAGATGTGAACGTCAATGGTGCGGTCATCGCTTTGCGAATCGTTTTTCCAAATAAGAGCTTTTATTTCTTCGCGCCTGTAAACTTTACCCGGCTTGGCAACTAACAAACTGAGCAATTCAAACTCCTTGCGCGGCAGGTCTATTTTCTTTTTGTCGCTAATCACAATATATCGCTCACGGTCTACTTCCAACGTTCCTACTTTAAAAGAACTTCTTCCGTTTTCCAAATCATCGTTACTTAACAGCGTTTGTATGCGGCTTACCAATAATTTCGGACGGATAGGCTTTGTTATATAATCGTTAGCACCGGCTTCTAAACAAGTGGCTTCGCTTTGTGCTTCGTTCATGGCAGTGAGTATAGCTATTGGTGTGTTGCGTAGCGATGGTAGATTGCGCATAGCGCGGCATGTTTCTATTCCATTTAAACCGGGCATCATTACATCAAGAATAACTACATGCGGATTTATTTTCAACGCCATCTTCAGCGCATCGTTTCCATTAGTGGCGGCATATACCCAGTAGTTTTCTTTCTCGAGATTGTAGCGCAGAAAATTCAGAATATCCGGTTCATCATCAACAATCAGAATTTTGGTTTCGCTGGCATCCATGTGTCAATTATTTGAGCACGAAGTTCAGCAACCGGTGTTAAGTAGAAATGAATGGAATGTGAACTGTAAGTGAAAAGGAATTGACGTTATTTTAGGATTGGAAGATTGTTAGTTTTGGAATGAACCAATCCGCTTCATGACTCTGATGGGTAATCTTTAAATGCAACCAAACCATGAACAAAGACATTCAAACCTACAACAACGCGCAAACACCCACTGATAAAGAAATCTGCAGCCTGCTGGCAAAAGAAATTTGTGCTGCCTTACCCGAAGCAGAAAACAAAATATGGCATGCCCATCCCGAGGTCAGGCTACCGGCAGGTTCTTCGGCAATTTACTTAATGTGTTCACTTTGTTTATCGGTTACCTGATGTTCTTTTTCAACGAACGAAATCAATGCCTGCACAATTATATATCCGGTTGTATGGTAGTGCAGGAAGTCAGCCGCACAGCTAAACCTGCTGTTTCAAATC
Organism: Bacteroidota bacterium; assembly: GCA_947475165.1. Taxonomy (GTDB): domain Bacteria; phylum Bacteroidota; class Bacteroidia; order Chitinophagales; family LD1; genus Bog-950. Next base: position 34,295 of record CANJLD010000027.1, on the reverse strand, counting down.
CCCTCTGATTTTTACAGGCAAAAAAATTTTGAATTGTTTTTTGCTTTCGCATATCCGTTTACTTTTGCCCGCGCTTTACCAATACATACTTATAAATGAACAATGGTAGTTTATCTGAAAAAGGAAAACGGAGGTCTGAAAAGACTCAACAGCCCCGAGAAGGGATGCTGGATTCATTTATATGGTCCGTTCGGAACTGAGGAAACTCAAAAACTCAGCGAACAACTTTCCATTGACATAGATTTTATTACCGACTCCTTAGATATTGACGAACGCTCGCGCTATGAAAGTGAAGAAGGTGTTGATTTGATTGTATTAAAAACACCGCTGCCTAACGATGGCATTTCTGATATTGAAGCGAGCTACATTACAATCCCTATCGGAATAATTCGCACGGCAGATAATCTGATTACCGTTAGCGCGTACAAGAACGATGTAATTGAATTTTTCCTGAACACACCGCCAAAGAATTTTAATCCGGATGATGTGGAAGGAACTATCCTTTCCGTTTTTGAACGTAACGTGACCATGTTCCAGCAGTTTTTAAAGAATATCAACAACGAGCGTTACGCTTACGAAAAGGCCTTGTATAAATCTTCGAGCAACGATGATTTGACTAAGTTGCTGAACATTCAAAAGAGCTTAATCTACTTTGTAACCAATCTTCGTTTCAACGATTTACTGTTGCTTAAAATTCAGCGGAGTAATTTTTTAAAAATAAAAGATGAAGACAAACTCGATTTGCTTGCCGATATAATTATTGAAAACCAGCAGGCACTTTCGATGAGTGAGATGTATTCCGATATTCTGAACGGAACGATGGATGCATTCGCTTCTATTATTTCCAACAACCTGAACGAAATTATGAAGCGGTTAACCTCAGTAACCATCTTGCTTACCGTTCCCATGTTAATTGCCAGCTTGTTCGGCATGAACGTAAAGCTACCGGGTGAAGAGCACCCTTATGCTTTTGTGTTTGTGTTCGGTATCTGCATTCTTATCTCCGGTTTAATGGGCGGCTACTTTGTAAAAAAGAAGTGGTTCTGATTCTATAATTTTCTTCTACCTTCGGATTACAATTATTTCTATGCAGCAATACCTTGCAGAAATTACCTTACCGGTTCATGCTACTAAAGATTATTTGGAATTAATTCCACAGCAGCGGAGTTTTGTGGAGAGTATGTTTAAGTGTGGCTTGATTACAAGCTATGCATTGGCACTTGACCGGTCTAAAATTTGGGTAACCTTTGCTACTCCTACTATGGAGGAAGCAGAAGCCATCATTCGTAAATTTCCACTTTCCGATTATATTACCTACTCGATTCACGAACTTGCATTCAGAAATAGTATCAGTAATTTGATGCCCGCTGTTAGTTTGAATTAAGTTTAGTTCCGCGAAGAAACTCTTCCACACTCATCTTCTTTTTCCCTTCCAGCTGACATTCTGAAATTTCTATTGAACCATCTTTGCAATAAAAACGGAGAAATGTTTTTCCATCAGTTTCATGAGTGCCATTCATAACTGGTGGAGCTAACTGACCTTTTCTTGCTTTATAAATCTTAAACACCTTCCCATCCAGCAATGTATAAGCAGCAGGATAAGGACTTAAACCACGAATGAAATTATAGATGTAGTCCGCATCTTTGCTCCAGTCTATCTTGCAGGTTTCTTTGAAAATTTTCGGAGCGTGTTTTATATCGGTAATATGGTCTTGTGGAATTTGCGGATAGTTTCCACCGGCAATCGCATCTACTGTTTTGCCAAGAACCTTTGCGCCAAGTTGCATAAGTTCTGCATACAAATCACCAACATTCTCCTCATCGCGAATAGCAATCTTTTCCTGAAAAATTATTTTGCCGGTATCAATTTCCTGCTGAATGAAGAAAGTGGTGACACCGGTTTCTTTCTCGCCATTAATAATTGCCCAGTTAATGGGAGCCGCTCCACGGTATTGCGGTAGGAGAGAAGCATGAAGATTAATTGTGCCAAGCGTTGGCATACTCCAAACTGCTTCCGGTAGCATACGAAAGGCAACCACCACAAATAAATCGGCATTCAGTGCTTTCAGTTCGGCAAGAAAATTTTCATTCTTCAGTTTCTCTGGTTGAAGAATATGTAACGAATGTTGTTTGGCGCATTTCTTTACATCACTCTCCGTTAACTGCATTCCTCTGCCTGCGGGTTTATCAGGAGCAGTAACCACACCCACTACTTCATGGATGGAGTTCACCAACACTTCCAGCATGGGAACTGCAAACTCCGGTGTTCCCATAAAAACTATTCTCAGCTTCTTCATTTATTCAAAATCTTTATAGAGCAGATATTTCTTTCTCTTCGCTTTGTATTCTGTCAACTCTGCTTTCCAACTTGCTTCTATTTCTTCTTCAGTTTTACCGGCAATAATTTGTTTCCGCAACTCACCGGTACCTGCAAGTTTATCAAAGAAACCGTTTGGCAGAAAGTATTTAGAAGTATCCGGAAAGGCAGCGTATGTTTTTAGTAAATAGGAAAGATTGATTTCTCCTTTCGAAGTATTTACCCTGCGCAAATCAAAGCCAAAACAAACCTGATTCAAATGCGGAGGATTCTTTGCCCCCGGTTTACTTTCCGGGTGAAACGAAAAATTACGAACGGTGATGGAAGGAGCACCAATCATTTGAAAAGGATAATCGGTTCCTCTTCCAACAGAAATATCTGTTCCTTCAAAATAGCAGATAGAAGGGTAGTTGTAGATAGCTGCATCATTTGGTAAATTAGGAGACGGCTTTACCGGTAAACTATAACTAATCGTGTGATTGTAATTCAGGCATTCTACCACTTTCAAACTGCATTGTTCACCAATTGGCAACCACTTTTCTCCGTTTACCATTTGTGAATATTCTCCAACGGTCAATCCATGCACTACAGGTATAGGGTCAACACCAACAAACGATTGAAACTCTTTTTTTAGCACCGGTCCATCTACATACCATCCGTTAGGGTTTGGACGGTCGAGGACGATTAGCTCTTTATTATTTTCTGCGCAGGCTTCCATTAAATAATGAAGCGATGAAATAAACGTGTAGAAGCGCACACCTACATCCTGAATGTCGAAAATCATTACATCCACATCTTTCAAATCTTCGGCAGAAGGTTTTTTCTTATCGCCATACAGCGAAATGATTTTAATTCTTGTTTTCGCATCCACACTATCGCGCACATGCTCCCCGGCATCGGCACTTCCTCTGAAACCATGCTCCGGTGCAAATATTTTTTTGATATTGATTTTATAGCTAAGCAGCGTATCTACTAAATGAGTTGAACCTACCATAGAAGTTTGATTAACCAGTAAGGCAACTTTTTTGTCCTTTAATAAAGGAAGAAGAATATCTAATCGTTCGGCACCGGTGATAATTTGGTGATTGGTGATAGGTTGATTAGTTGGTTGGTGGTTTGGTTGCGAAGAGCAACTATTCATTAATAGCAGAAAAGTAAACGCACTAATTATCTTTATTCTAAACATGGATGCAAACATTCAATATTAAACGGCAAACTCCAAACTAATCACCGATTCACCAGTCACCAATCACTCCGCCATTTGCAACTTGCAACTTTAAACTCTATACTCGAATCGTGAATCTCGAATTTTTCATTGTCCGCAAAATTGCTTTCAGCAGCCGCAAGAGTTTTTCCTCTTTTATTATCCGTATTGCGGTGGCAGCAGTGGCTTTGAGTTTAAGCACCATGATTATCACCACTTCGCTGGTGAACGGGTTTCAGAAAGAAATAAGAAGCAAGGTGCTTAGCTTTTGGTCGCACCTCGAGATTGTACCTTTCTCTCTTACTAATTCATTGCAGGAAGAGGGCATCTACCGGTACCAAGATTTTTATACGGATAAGAAAATAATTCCCGAAGCGCAGCATATTCAGGTAACGGCCTTGAAAGGTGGTTTGCTGAAAACGAATGATGAGTTTGAGGGAATTGTTTTGAAAGGAGTGGGAGATGACTTTCAATGGAAGAACATGCTGCCGTATTTAAAACAGGGAGAGAAAATTAATGTAGGAGAGCAGAACTCGCAGCAACAGATTCTTATTTCGAAAGCAACAGCCGACCGGTTGCAGTTGAAACTGAACGACAAGGTGATTGTTTCGTTTATGGGAAGAAGCATCCGCAACCGTCCCTTTAAAGTGCGCGGAATTTTTGAAACCGGTATGGAAGAGTTTGACAAGAAATATGCGATGGTGGATATTGCGGTGATTCAGGAACTGAACAATTGGGGTAAGGATACCGTGGGTGGCTTTGAAGTTTTTCTGAAACAGGAAAATCTTTTTAAAGACCGCAGCCGTTCTTATTTCCTTACGCTGTTTGGTGCATTGCTGAGCGAGGAAAAGTTTGATGAACTAAAACGCGACCCGCTCGAAAATATTGGTGAGCAGGTTTACTCGCGCATGAACAATCCGAAGCTCGATGTGCAAACTATCAAGAGCATCAGTCCCGGTATTTTCGACTGGCTCGATTTACAAACCATGAACGAGCTCATCATTCTCACGCTCATGATTATTGTAGCGGCTATTAATATGATTACCGCTTTGCTCATCTTAATTCTTGAGCGCACCAATATGATTGGCATTATGAAAGCCCTCGGTGCAGGTAATGTTTCTATCCGCAGAATATTCCTTTACTATAGTGCAGTAATTATCGGTATTGGTTTGCTGGCGGGAAATGTATTTGGTATTGGTTTGTGTTTAGCGCAACAGCATTTTCATTTCATCACTCTTCCGCAGGAAAGCTATTACCTCTCTTACGCACCGGTGGATATAAGCTGGAGTTGGATTTTAGCGATGAACATCGGCACCATCATCTTCACGCTGTTGTTGCTCGTAATTCCTTCTATGTTGGTGTCGAAGATTTCACCGGTTAAGGCAATACGGTTTGAATGACCTGTCATTTCGAACGAAGGCTTTGCGAAGTGAGAAATCTTGTATTCAACGCATTTAATACAAGATGCCTCGTTCCTCGGCATGACAAACCTTCAATCAACCTGCACTTCCTACAATAATTCCTACCGCAAAAAGTATTGAGAAAATAAAAGTGCTGATAGCCATCTGCTTTAAATGCGGGTCGAAGTCTGCGGGGTTTTCAATCTTCCGGACAGTAATTAAATGTCTGCGGAAAAGAGGAACAGTGATAATGAAAAGAAACTGAAATGGAAACTGAGGGGTGGAAGTGTAATTTAAAAACACAAATACAATCGAAGCAACAAACCCCAAAACAATTAAACCGGTATGATACTTCTTTGCATTCGCTGTTCCAATCTTAACTACTAATGAATTCTTTCCTGCCTTTGCATCGCTTTCCCTATCGCGCAGATTGTTCAGGTTTAAAACACCCGATGCAAATGCACCGATGGTAAATGCCGGTAACAACACAGAATAATTGAACCGGTGCGCCATCAGGTAATAACTACCGCACACACCCACTATGCCGAAGAACAGCAACACAAACACATCGCCCAAACCCATATAGCCGTAAGCCCCTTTCCCCACCGTATATTTTATTGCCGCAGCAATAGCCGCCAGGCCTAGGATGAAAAAGAAAATACCGTAACCAATATCAAGGCCCTTGGTGGCTTCCGCTACAAGCGCACTGCCGAAAACCAAACTCAGCACTACGGCAACTGCAATTCCTCTTTTAATTTCGGTAAACGATAACAGCCCCTGCTGCACCGCCCGCTTAGGACCAATCCGCTCATCGTTATCCGTTCCCTTTTCGCTGTCGCCATAATCGTTGGCGAGGTTGCTTAGTATTTGCAATAGGAGAGTAGTTGCCAGGCAAAGCACAAACACCAGCCAGTTGAAATTGCTCCGGTTATCTACAAACGCAATAGAGCTGCCGGTAATAATGGAGGAAAATGCCAGCGGAAGAGTCCGCAAACGGAAGGCGTAAAGCCAGCTTTGAACCTTGGTCACTTATCTTTTATTAAAAAAGCCACGAATTGCACGAATTAAAAAGAAAAATTTAGGGGACTGTTATTTGTGATAATTCGTGTAATTAGTGGCAGGGTTTTATTTCTTATCTTTTTTCAGTTCCTGCGTATAAAAATGGCCGGTCTCCTGAAGGTAGCCGAGTATAAGATGCACCACGGCTTCAATTTTATTTTTCGGCAGCATCACTTCAAAATTATCGCGCAGCTGCTCTACCACATGGTCTACCAGTTCTTCTTCCTTAATTAACTCACCGGCATTGCCATCCCATTTTTCAATAAACGCATTCAATATGGTGTAGGCTTCGTCTTCCGAAATATGAAAAGTTAAATGCTTGTAAACATACTTTACCGTATCGTAATAGTCGGGCTTATCTAAGTGCGGAGGGTTCCACTTGTCTAATATCAGTACCATAGCATTGCCAAAGTAAACAGAAAATGTATAAGAGACAAAAACGTGATGGTTATTGTTCTTTTGGCTTGAACCAAAAGAACCAAAAGTTCAAGGCTGTGAGGCTTCAGGCTAAAAATTATTCCACTACGCTAAACTAAAAGAACTCGCGCGTGAAGTTTCGTCATAGACTGGATTATGTGTGTTGCGCTCAAACAGCTTTTAGTTTTTAACGCTCCGTTACATAATTTTTTTAACGCCTGAATCCTCAAGGCCGGATGAAATTCCATTCAAGGCAGCGATTGGTTTGGGGGAGTCCCCAAGGGATTTTGAGGCGACCCCAAAGGAATTTGAGAAGTCCCCAGAGGAATTTGAGGCGACCCCAAGGAAATTTGAGACGTCCCCAGAGGATTTTGAGCGTTCCCCAAAGGAATTTGAGTCGTCCCCCGATGAATTTGAGTCGTCCCCAGGAAAATTTGACCTGTCCCCAAAGGAATTTGAGACGACCCCAGGAAAATTTGTCAGGACTACAGCAGGTTTAGGGTAGTAGACGAGTGATTTTGATGTTAAAACATCGAGATTTCCACAGTTTTGAGGCAAAAATGTGCTTTTACGGTGCATTTTGGGTGAATTTCTTTTTTTGCATATTTTTTTGCGGAAAATATTTTTGCCTCATTATTTAACCTAAAACCAATTTAACATGGCAACGCAAATTGAAGTAAGACCCGTAAGGGAATACAGTTGCGCTCAGGCGGAATTGTATGAAGGATTAGAAATTATTTGGGGCAGTCAGTCGGAACGCGAGGCAGAATTTATTGCCTTTAAAACAAGTTACACCGCAGGGCTGTCCGTAACACGCTTGGCGGCTATTGCTGCTGCGCAGGCTCTGCCGGACGGGCAGGCAAGAGGTGCGGAAGCGGAGGTTTTGAGAATTCAGCTAACGGAAAAGCTGGATATAATTACAGGCAAGTGGAACTCGCTTGACAGTTATATTAAGGATGCTTTTCCGGGAGAGTATTACAAACCGAGAATTGAGGAGGCAGGTAAACAGTATTATGCGAAGGCAACACAGAAAAACTGGGAGTATGTAAAGCAGTTATTGGTAAGCATGAAGAATTTTTTAACCCTGCATAATGCAGTGCTGCTTGCTGAAGGCGGTATGCCTGCTGCTTTTGCAGCATCGGTTGATACTGTGAAAACAGCTTTTGACGGATTGCTGACTGACTATAAGGATGCACAACAGGACAGTCAGGAAGAAACTGATGCAAAGATTCTTGCCAACAATGCTATTTACGGTGATGGCAGAAAGATGATGGAGGACGGCAAGGAGATTTTCAGAAAGAATGCTTCGGTGAGAGACCGGTTTGTTTGGGAGAAGGTGCTTGCGTTGGTTACTCCGCCTACTGCGGATGGGACAGCTACTGTGGAGGGAGATTTGGGACCGGGCGGTGTTGCGGGTATTAACTACACCGGTTTTCATGGTACAAGCGGAACGAGAATAAAAATATATGCTTTGCTTAGTGTGATGCATTACTATGCAAGCAATATGGCTGGCGGACCGCCAATGACACCGGGGCTTTTTGTAAACCCAGATGATGTACAGGATTATGCAGGGGATGAGTTTGGAGGTTTGATTGGGTTGAGTGATACGAATCCTTTTCTGTGTGTTCAGAATACGGGAATGGTGAATGGACATTATAAGTTGTTTGCTAATCATTTAACTTCTTAGGCAGGGGTTTGGTGAGAACGAGGAAGAGCCGCGCGAGAGCGCGGCTTTTTTTGTTGGACGGGCGACCAACAATTGCAAAGCGTTTTGTTTGTTTCGGGAAATGATAGATTTGAAAACTATTTAAAAAAGAACAAATAATGAGTGCCGAACAGAAAGTAACCACCGAAATAAAAGTTCAAAACAAGGACTTGGAGAATTTGAGAAAGAATTTTCCGCAGTGCTTTGACAAAGACGGAAATTTTCAATTAGAGAAATTCAAACTAAACCTGACCGAAAAGGAAATTAATTTCTCTACTGAAAGTTATGGCTTGGATTGGCTTGGTAAATCTTATGCACGACTACTTGCAAGCGACCCTGCAACCACATTGCTAAAAGCAGACGAAGCCCACAATCAAAAAGCAGAAAACAAAAACGCTGAAAACCTTTTAATAAAAGGCGACAATTTGGAAGTGCTAAAGCACCTTACAAATTGCTATTACGAAAAAATAAAAATGATTTACATAGACCCACCTTACAACACAGGCAGCGATGGGTTCACATATCAAGACGACAGAAAATTTACTGTAAAAGAATTACAACAGTTAATTGGCGTTGACGAAGAAAAAGCAAAACGCATTTTAGATTTTACGCAACAGAAAAGTAACAGCCATTCGGCTTGGCTAACTTTTATGTATCCACGACTTTATTTAGCAAAGCAACTGCTAACTGACGATGGTGTCATTTTCGTTTCAATAGATGATAGTGAGGTTGCACAACTTCAAATTTTATTGGATGAAGTTTTTGGTGAAGAAAATTTTGTTGCATTAGCACCAAGAAAAACTGGTGCAGGTTCGGCAGCCACCCGTTCCGATTCAGAACTGAGAAAGCTAAACGATTATGTTTTCATTTATCAAAAGAACCAATTGATTTTTAAACAGAAACTGATGGGTGAAAAAAGTTTTCCGTTTAATGATGAAGGTGGAGATTATCTGTTAGCACAATATCAAGCATCAGGTTCTGATGCAACCCGTTCAGCACGGAAAAATATGTATTACCCAATCTATCTTTTAAATGATGGAACACTAACAACCGTTGAATCTGCATCATACAAAGAAATTATTTTACCAAACAAAGTAAATGGTGAAGACGGCAGATGGCTATGGAAACCCACTACATTTGATAGGGATAATAAAAAGTTCATTCATTTTGAAGATGGAAAACTTCAAAGGAAAGTTTATTACGACCCAAAGAAAGACAACAACATTTACCAAGTTGAGAAAGCATGGCTTGACCAGTTTACCAATGCATCGGGAACAAAAAGATTCAATGAATTATTTGAACCGAAAAAAGGAATTTTTAGCAATCCAAAACCCGTTGAGTTAATCAAACATTTAATCAACTTGATTCATAACGAAGATGAGGAAACTTTAATTCTTGATTTTTTTGCAGGTAGTGGAACAACAGGCGATGCAGTAACTCAACTCAATACAGATGATTGCGGAAATAGGAAATATATTTTGGTTCAAATTCCTGAACCGATTGACAAAAAGAAAAACAAAGCAGCATACGATTTTGTAAAAGATGAACTTAAAGCAGAGCCAACTATTTTTGAAATTACTAAAGAGAGGTTGATTCGTGCTGCGAAGAAAACTAAGGATGAAATCATCGTTAAGAAAATTGCTGAAAAGGAAAATGAGATTAAAGGACTTAATGGCGAACTTGACTTAGAAGAGAAAGAAGAAATAATAAAGCAACGCACCGAAGAAATTAAGTTGCTAAAGAAACAAGACCTTAGTTTTAAAATTTTTGAAACCACACCTATTTGGGAGGACTACGATTTTGAAGCCGATGAGTTGAACAATCAAACAAAGTTGTTTGATGAAAGTAAATTGACTGATGAGGACATGAAAGCATTGCTCATCACTTGGAAAACTTTTGATGGAATTTCTTTAACGCAAGAATTAGAAACAATTGATTTAGGCGGTTACACCGCCTATTACGGCAATGGAAAATTGTATTTGATGAACAAAGCATTTACAACCGACAACTTGAAAACGCTTTTGGAAAAAATTGATTCAGACAAAAAGTTTAATCCAACTTCCATTATCACATTTGGCTATCACTTTGACAGTAAGAATTTGCGTGAGTTGAGTGAGAATGTAAAGTCGTATGCAAACAAGAAAAACATTGACATTGATTTCATAACAAGATATTAGTATGAAGGGATTTAATTTTGAGAAGAACCTAAATCATCAATCACAAGCAGTAGAAAGCACTATTGCCGTGTTTGAAAATATTCCTGTTGTTCAACCTACAGTAGCAGATAAGAATTACATCAATGCTTCCTTTGATTTCTTAAGCGATAAAACTTATCCCGAAAATATCAGAGCAGCACAAGAGGATAATGGCATAAAGGAAAAGATTAAGCGGAACAGCAACATCATTGATATAATGATGGAAACAGGAACAGGAAAAACTTACACCTACACCAAAACAATTTTTGAACTCAATAAAGAATACGGCATCTTCAAATTTATTGTTGTTGTTCCTACATTGTCAATTAAGGCAGGCACAATTGATTTTCTCAAATCGGACAGCAGCCGCGAACACTTCAAAGAGCAATACGGAAAAACACTTCACTTGCACATTGTAGAAAGTCAGAAGAACAGCAAGAGCAAAAAAAGTTTTATTCCGCCAGCAGTTACAAGTTTTGTGAACTCTGGGAATTTTGAGAAGAACAGTATTCAAGTAATGATTATCAATGCAGGGATGATTAATTCCGAGACCATGCAGAAAAGTTTTGATAAAGGATTGTTTGATAAATACACAGTTCCCTTTGATGCTCTTGGAGCAACAAAACCTTTTATGATAATTGACGAGCCACATAAGTTTGGGAAAGCAAGTAAAACTTGGGAGAACATTCAGAAGATGAAACCGCAATTCATTTTGCGTTATGGCGCGACATTCCAAGAATATGAAAATCTGATTTACACTTTGACAGCAGTTGATTCATTCAACAGGAATTTAGTGAAAGGAGTTATCGGACACATTACAGAATTTGAAAGCGGGAAAAATGCAATCGTCAAGTTCATTAATTCAGACGGGAAAGAAGCAAGCTTTGAGTTGACAGAAAACGAAAAGAAAAAAACTGTAACAGTTGCGAAGAATGAGAGTTTGAAAAAAATCCATTCTGAAATGACTGACTTGACAATTGAAAATTTGAATTTGAGCACAGTTGTTTTATCAAACGGATTGGAATTGAAAAAGGGAGACAAACTCAATCCATATTCTTATGCTGAGAAGTTGCAGGAATCAATGATTCAGAAAGCAATCAAACATCATTTTGAAATTGAAAAAGAGTTACTGACAAGAGAAGTAAAAATAAAACCGCTTACACTTTTCTTTATTGACAACATAGAAGAATACAGAAATGAAAACGGTTACATCCGAAAAACTGTTGAACAATTCATTGAAGCAGAAATAAAGGAATTGCTAAAAACTGAAAAGGATATTTTTTATAAGTCCTATCTTGAAAAAACATTGTTAGACATTTCTTTAACTCATGCTGGATATTTTTCAATAGACAATTCAGAGAAAGACGAAGCAATTGAAAAGGAGATAAACGAAATTTTGCATGACAAACAAGCAATGCTTGATTTGGAAAATCCAAGGCGATTTATTTTTTCTAAATGGACTTTGCGTGAAGGATGGGACAACCCGAATGTTTTTCAGATTTGTAAATTGAGAAGCAGCGGAAGTGAAATTTCAAAATTGCAGGAAGTAGGTAGAGGATTGCGTTTGCCAGTGAATGAATATGGCAACCGAGTAAAAGACGAACAGTTTTATCTCAACTACTTTGTTGATTTTACAGAGAGTGATTTTGTTGACAAACTTGTAAGTGAAATCAATGAGAAGTCAGGAGCAATTTCAATTGAAACAATTCCTGAAAAACTTTCTGACATTATGATTAAGAAAATATGCGAGTTGTATGAAATAGCAGAAGATAAACTTTTGGAAGTGTTAGATGCAAACAGTGTAATTACAAGAACAAATTCTTTTAAAGAAGGTGGATTTGATTTTATAAAACAAAACTACACACGAATTTTTGAAGGAGTAAATTCAAACAAAGTTCGCAAGGCAACAGACCCGAAAAAGAAAATTGTTGTAAGAACAGAGAAGTATCAGGAACTGAAAGACCTTTGGGAAAAACTAAACGAGAAAGTAATTCTTGAATATAAGTTTGACAATGAAGCGGGCTTCAAAAAAATATTTACCGACTACTTAAAAACACAGAAAGGAAATTTTATTGTTGATGGAATCAATGAGAAAATTTCAAAGGTTGAAATCAAAGACAACAAAGCAATTGTCAATGAACCCGAATCGGTTTATGGTAGAAAGACAGCGACAATTTCAACAATGAAATACAGCAACTTTCTAAAAGAACTTTCAAAAATGCTAAACATCAACATCAAGACAGTTCATGAGTCAATCATTGATTCAGAAACTGACATCAACACTTTCTTAAACACGACAACACTTAGAATTATCAAACAATCGTTTGACTATTACTTAATGGCAAATGCCATTGACAAGTTTAGCATTGAATACAAAAAGGTTTCAAACAACATTCACCCAACAAAATTAACTGACGAGAAAGGAAATGTATTAAAAGAGATTTCGGCTTCTGATATTGGTGTTTTGTTTGCAGAAGATAAAGTAGCAGACACTTACTTTTTTGACAAGTTGTATTATGATTCAGAATTAGAAAAAAAGAACATTACAGCAAACGACAGATTAGAGGGACTTGAAATTACAGTGTTCACAAAGATTCCGAAGAACTCAATCAAAATTCCTGTTGCAGGTGGCAAAAGTTATTCCCCTGACTTTGCTTACGTATTAAAATTTAAAAATGGTGAGCAAAAGTTGCATTTCATCGTTGAGACAAAAGATGTAAACAGCAAAGATGGACTTCGTGACGAAGAAAAATTCAAGATTAAACATGCTGAAAAGTTCTTTGATGGAAAAGTAAAAATTGAATTCCAGACACAATTCACCAACAATAAAATTGTTGACTTGATTAAAGAAATTGCCGTTGACGAATAAGGGCTGTTGTATTTGGCTGTTGGGTTAGGGATAGTAGCGGAAATCTTTTTTTGCTTGTTGCGCGACAGGCACACTTACGATTGAGGGGATTGCTTCGCAGAGCCTCGCAATGACGTTTGTAAGGGGAGCAAAAAAAATTGTAGCGGAAAGCCCGACCGGTGGCTTTGCACCGGTAACCCCCTAATACTATCAGGGGAACTTTGGAAACTTACTCCAGTCGGGTTTGCGTTTTTCTATAAAGGCATTTTTACCTTCTTTGGCTTCATCGCTTAAGTAATAAAGCAAAGTGGCATTACCGGCAAGCTCCTGTATTCCGGCTTGTCCGTCAAGCTCGGCATTAAACGAAGATTTAAGCATACGGATAGAGAGCGGAGATTTTTCCTGCACCTTTTTGCACCATTCAACGGTTACATCTTCGAGCATTTCGAGCGGAACAACTTTGTTCACCAGCCCCATACCGAGCGCATCTGCGGCATTGTATTGGTCGCAGAGGAACCAGATTTCGCGCGCTTTCTTTTGCCCCACACAACGGGCAAGATAACTGGCGCCAAAGCCGCCATCGAAACTGCCCACCTTAGGACCGGTTTGCCCGAAGATGGCGTTTTCGCTGGCAATAGATAAATCGCAAACCACATGCAGCACATGTCCGCCACCAATGGCAAAACCATTCACCATAGCAATAACACATTTAGGAATAGAGCGGATTTGCTTTTGTAAATCGAGCACGTTCAAACGCGGCACGGTATCTTTGCCAATGTAGCCGCCATGTCCGCGAACGTTCTGGTCGCCACCGCTGCAAAATGCTTTATCGCCCTCACCGGTAAGCACAATTATTTCAATATCCTGACTATCGCGACAGGTGTTCATGGCATCAATCATTTCTTTAACCGTAAGCGGGGTAAATGCATTGCGGTAACGCGGGCGGTTAATAGTAATCTTGGCAATGCCTTCAAAGAATTCGAACTTTATTTCTTCATAATCTTTAATCGTTTTCCAGTTTCTCTTTTTCATTTGTGAAATTGTATTTATTGCTATTGTTATTTAATTTAAGAATGAAAAATGCCACGAATTTCACGAATTAAAAGCATGATGATTATTGTTTAATCTAATTCGTGCAATTCGTGGCTTTATTTGTTCTGTTGCAGATATTCAAAATATTTTTTGTAGACGGCTGCGCTTATTTCTCCGTTTGTTTTTATTTCAAGAATAGAGGTCGTATCTTTTTTATCGTTCAGGAAACCGTTTAAAGTTTCTTCCAATTCGTTTTGGCTGGCGCAAAAATAATAAGGCAGTTCATACATGGCTGCCAGATGTTTTGCCGTGAGTGAATGTTTTGTTTCAAAGAATTTTTCGAAGTCCTGCACCTTGTTCGGTCCATCAATCAAACGGAAAATATTTCCTCCGCTGTTGTTGATGATGATGATTTTGAGATTTGGCGACAGGTAATTATTCCACAGAGCGTTTGAATCGTAGAAGAAACTTATATCGCCCAACACGCAAATGGTTAGTTTATCATTTACATAAGCCGCACCGGTGGCGGTGCTAAGGCAGCCGTCAATACCGCTTGTTCCTCGATTAGCATTTACAATTACAGAATCATTCTGCTGAAAGAAGTTAGAATAACGAACCGGTGTGGAATTTCCAAACTGAACATTAGAATTGAAGGGAAGACTCTTATTCAATATCTCAAATACTTTTAAGTCGCTGAATTCTGTTTGCGAGAAATACTGCAACGAAAGTTCGTCTGCCTGTTTACTCAACTCCAACCAGTCTTTCTTGTAAGTTTCTTCTTCGGCTTCTTCAGTTTCGGTAATGGCATTTAAAAACTGTATTTCGTTCACCGGTTCAATCGGGTCAAACATATCGCCAAACATGGCCCACCCTCTTCCCCAACTTGAACCGGGTGGAATATCCCAATGCAGTTTAGGCATGCCTTTTAAAAACTGTTTAATTTTCTTCGAAACAATCTGCGCGCCCATGGTAATCACTACATCGGGAACAAATTGTTTTATTCTTCTTTCATTCATTACCGATAAGCAGGCATCGGTGTTCCAAACGGTATCGTTCAAGGTAAGGTTTGAAAGATTTTCGTGAATGATGATAATGTCTTGCCGTTGATTTAAAACTTCCAGCAGTTCATTAAACTCTTCATCGTATTCACGCATACCCACGAGAATCATCTTTTTTTTGTAATGTTCAAACTCTGCTTTAATGCGCTGCAAATATTTTAGCGGAATAAATTCCTTTCCGGATAGTTCCGATTCTTTGGCACCTATATCGGCAGGAAGTTTTTCATCGGTAGTTTCGTAAAGCGGTTCGCTGATGTGAATATTCACATGCACCGGTCCTTTATAACCGTGAGTAGTGTCGTCAATGGCTTTGCTTATTGCAAGAATAACTTCATCCAGTTCTTTCTTCGTATTCGCATCTCCGTCAATAGCGTAATTAGAAAGTGTGTAATTGCTGAAAATATTTTCCTGTATAATGGACTGGTTCTCTCCGCTGCCCGAAGCACCTTCCGGCCTGTCGGCAGTTAAAAGCAGCAAAGGAACGTTCTGATAAAATGCTTCGCACACAGCAGGAGATAAGTTCAAAACAGCAGTGCCCGAAGTGCAAACAACTGCTACCGCCTCGCTCAGTTGCTGCGCCATTCCAAGAGCAAAATAAGCGGCTACGCGCTCATCAGGTATAACAATACATTCTATTTCAGGAATATCTGAAAACGCAATAGCTAAAGGAGCGGAACGCGAGCCGGGAGAGAAAACCACTTTCCTGATTCCCTTTCGTCTGCATATTTCGGCAATAAGCCGCACCCCTTTTTTGCTTGTGTTCATGAGCGCGCAAAGGTGAAATATTAAACGAAAACCCGAAACCAAGCCACTAATTACACGAATTTGGAAAATGACTTCTAATCAACTCGTGTAATTCGTGGCTTCTCTATTTCAAAATGTTCAAAAGGGTCTGCGATTTTATTTTCGATTCCTTCCATTCTTCAGCAGGGACCGAACCGGCTGTAATACCACAGCCGACATAAATCGCAAGCTTATTTTTTAAAACGTTCATACAGCGAAGGTTTACAAACAGATTTGTTTCTCCATCCATATTCACCGGACCGAGATAACCGCTGTAAAAACTTCGCGAAGACTTTTCGTTCTTTAAAATGAAATCAATAGCTTTTTGTTTTGGCAAACCTGCTACTGCTGGAGTAGGATGAAGTGCCGCTACCGATTTCTGCCACAACGTAGGAGCAACAGATTTATATTGAAACGTTGTAAGTAAATGAAGAAGGTTTCCGGCAATAACAGTTTCCGGTCCTTTGATTCGCGGCTTGTGTTTGGTTACCGCTTCAAATGCTTTGGCAATGTACCGGCTTACTATTTTATGCTCTTCGTTTTCTTTTTTGCCCCAACCGGTTTTCAAATTCTGTTTGTTGTTTGCTTTGGTTCCTGCCAGCGCGTAAGTTTTAAATTCTGTTTTGTTGGCTGAAAGAAGAATTTCAGGCGAAGCACCTATCCACAAACCAAATTCTTTGGTGAACACGAAAGAAACAAAAGCATGAGGATATTCCTTGCACAACATCTGAAATAAGTTGACCGGACTAAAGTTTTCCGGTTTCTTCTTTTTGAGAACCCGTGCTGCAATTATTTTTTGAAACTTTCCTTTCGCAATTTCCTTCTTAATCTTTCGCACTAAGTTTTCGTATTGTGCTCTTGATGTTTCTTTCAGTTTTGTTTTTTCATCTTCCTTAACGGTAACTGTAATTACCTGCTTTGTAAAATTAAGTTTCGGCAAGCTTTTTTCGTTGCAAAAAATGTCAGGTTCAATAACGATTTTACTGAAATGCTCATCTTCCTGAAAAGGAGAAAACAGAAATCCTTTTTTGTTTATGGAATCTTTTCCAAAAGCAATTCTTTGAACAGAAGAATTTTTCTGCGCAATAATTTTTACCTCACCGGTATCAGGCAAGCGGTAAAATGCAAGAGGCAAATTTCTGTCAATGCAATAAGTAAAAAAATGTTCAAGGGAAGTTTTTGAAGCTACCGGCACTGGTTTTTTGTTTGGAGCAAAACTATATTTTTACCCGCAACGGTTATTACATGATAAAAAAGGAACTCTACATTATTCGCCACGGGCAAACGGAACACAACGCAAAAGGAATTGTGCAGGGTAAGGGCGTTAATCTTTCGCTCAACGATAAAGGGAGAAAGCAGGCGGAGGCATTTTTCAAAGCCTACAAGGAAGTTCCTTTCGAAATTGTTTACACTTCCTCTTTAATACGAGCGCAGGAAAGCATTACGCAGTTTAAAGAACTCGGTATTCCGCATGAA
This sequence comes from Bacteroidota bacterium, assembly GCA_947475165.1. GTDB lineage: Bacteria > Bacteroidota > Bacteroidia > Chitinophagales > LD1 > Bog-950. The sequence continues at coordinate 16,801 of CANJLD010000027.1, read as the reverse complement.
ATATTTTCTGAGTTGGATGAAATAAGCTGGGGAGATTTTGAAGGCGCGCACGCCACACAGGAAAGCGATTTAGAATTCAAACAGCTTTTGGAGAAGTGGAAGAACGGAGATATTCACGCCAAGCCTTCCGAGACTGCCGAGAGCCCTTTTGAATTACAGCAACGTCAGGAAAAGTTTATTGAACACCTGCTTACTACACCCGAAGAAAAGATTCTAATTGCCACACACGGAAGATTTATACGCGCGTTTATGTGTACGCTTACCGGCAGACCTTTAAGTGAGATGGAGAATTTTCATCACGTAAATCTTTGTCTTTACAAAGTGAATTTGTTCAGCGATGGGAAATTTGAAATTGAATTAAACTGCGAGCAAGCGCATTTATCGGAATTGTAGTTTGCATTAAATCCCGAAGGGATTCAATGTTTATCGAATTGTGAATTGGAAATTTGTTCGACCCCTACAGGGTCGCACCGGATTGTTTTATTGGTTGCTACAAACCTTTGATGCCTTCGGCATCGTTTCAAATTATTTTTCTTCCAGTTTCTTTAATCTTCTTTCGATAAAAAAAAGGAAAATGAAAATGCACGAGAGGATAATAGTAAGCACTGCTACTACTACATAAATTTTCAAATTGCTTTTAAAGAAATCGTTGGTGCCGCTTTCGCCTTGAGCAAAAGTGGTGAGCGATAGAAGTGTAAGCAGCAGAAGATTCAAAATTTTTTTCATGACTCTCGTTTTTGTTGAATGAATTGTAAACGGATACAAACAGAAAGAATCCAAAAACCGAGTAATATCCAGCCGATAACTGCGGGATAGAAAAACATCCGGAGTGTACTGTCTAAATCGTATTTGCTAAAAGCGGGGTTTCCTCCGTTACCTGGGTGCATAGAATCTGTAAGGCGCGGAAGCACAAACACACAGAGAATAAAAATTACAAACGCAAACACATTATACACCGCAGCAACTTTCGCGCGTTTGGTTTTGTCTTCGATAGAACTATGAATGATTAAATAGGCGAAATAGAAAAACATGGCTACAAGCGCAGCCGCCATCTTAATATCTTCCAATAATAATTTGCGAATTACATCGCCCCAGCTTACCCCTATATACCAGGTATACTTAGACCAGATTAAGCCGGTGAGGTAACCGCAAACACCAAACAACAAAGCCACCACTACTGCCTGATGCGCAACCGTATCGTATTTGGTCTGCGGGTTTATTAAAAAACTAATGCTGGCAATGAGCGATGCAAACAAAAGCATTGTCATAGCAAACCACATAGGCACATGAAAGAAAGTGTTGCGGATGGTTTCGTAAAGTATTTCGCGGTACGGGTAACAAACCAATTGGTGTTTGTTGTGCTTTACTTCAGGTTCGGTTGGCGTTAATAGACCGGTTGATGAAGAATCAACTGCTGTTGCTTTTACTAAAGTAATAGCATCGCGTAAAGCGAAAGTTCCATCTAATTCATCGTTGATAACTACATCAATACTTGCCGGTTTAAAACTATCCTGTTGTAATGAGCTAACCGCAAACGAAGCTTCTGCAGTTTCGTTACCGGTTACTTTAAACGATAGAGGTGCGTAGTATTTGCTTTGGTTCTTAAACCACATCTGCACCTTACCCGCTTTGTCTGAATTAAAATGAGAGTGATAGCAGGTGATTTGAAAAGTGGTAACTGTATCGGTATACATTGCCACCGGTGTTACGCTGGTAATGCCCGGACCGAGTTTTACAAAAAAGCTACCGGCTACTACATACGTGAGCAATACCACACTCAGCCATTTCCACCATTTACTATAGAGCCAGTTCATCGTTTTAATTTGCGGACGCGATTATAGGTGAATTTGAGGATATGCAGATAGCAGCTTCTGCTTTTATTTAAAACAGGTTCCCTTCTGCGTCATCCAAGGGTGGATTTCGTAAGTAAGCCTTCCGGCTTTTATGGCGGGGTCGCCTTCTATCATGGCTTTAACACTGTCTTCACTGGTGCAGTCGAAAATAAAAATGCCGCGCATATCGCCTTCATCTAAAAACGGTCCGGCTACATTCAGCTTACCTGCTGCGGCTAAGCGGTTAATGTTATCCATGTGTCCCTTCTGAATTTTTGCAGCAGTTACCGAATCCTGTTCGCGGTTAGGTCCCTTTTTTAGTAATACAAAAAAGTAAGGTTTAAGATTGTCCTCTTTTTTCTGTGCAGCAAGTTTCTGAAACGAAACAGCGAAGAAAATACCGGTAAGGAGTAAAAGCTGTTTCATAAAATTTTTACTCTTTAGTATTTATGCGCCAAGCCAACGCAGCGGTAATAAGTGTTCCAATCACGAGTGTTTCTAAACCCGATTGAACAATATGTGAGGTTAGGTTGATATACATTTCGGCTTCTGCCCGCGCTTTGTTTGCATCGGTAGCGCGGTGTATCAGGGTGCTAATCATGGTGTCGAAAAAATCGGGGTTGATTAGTTTGTGGAAAATAATCTGGCAAGGCACCGAAAGCACAGCCGCAAAAAAGGAGAGGAGGAAACCAGTTATAAAAGCTTCTTTGAAATTTAACTTTCCGTTCAGCGTTTCAGCTTTATCGCGGATGGCCAACCGTATACAAACAAACAATAGTATAAGAAGTATAAAAAGCGTAAGGTAATTATGATAGATAATGAGCGGCTCGTCCTGCAAGCCAATCATAAAGCCGGTTGCCAGCCAAAGCAACATGAGTAAGCCGCTGAGAACAGCGTAACGGATTTCTATTCTGAAATTATTCATGACCGGTGCAGGTTTGCGCAACTAAACTATCCAAATATTTCGGAGATGAAACGGTTGGTGAATTTTTCATTTGGGTCAAACTCTTTACGCAGTGCGTTAAATTCTTCATACTTGGGGTAAACAGATTTCAAATATTCTTTATCGCGGTTAAACTCTTTTCCCCAATGCGGTCTGCCCTTATACTTCTTTGCCAGTATTTCAAAATCGTTCATCAATTCATTCCATCCAAAATTATCGGCATTGTAAGCACCAAGCCAAATGGTGTTTCTTCCGCAGCAGGCACTCATAGCAAAATCATCGCCCTTGGTAAATCGTATTTCCTGAATAAAATTTATTAGATGCGAAGAAGAACTAATCAGTTGCTTATACTCCTTCAACAAGTCTTTCGCTACAGAAATATCGAACGCCCATTCCACTTCGCGGTGAAGCGGAGGCTCGGGAACGTTAAATACTTTGTAACTCTTCTCAATCCGGTCGAGCGGTTTGTTGAAATTTAAAACAAGTAACTGGTTGATGGTCCTGCGCCAACTGCGTTTAATGTTTCCTACTTTGAGCAGCAAGCGGTAAATATTTACCGAAACAAATTCATCCATAAACCATTGACGAAAATGCGAATCGTTTGTCTTTGCTTGTGTGTGGTTGTATCTATACAAAACCATTTTATTGGTATGCGGAAACCACCACATTTTAAAATGGTCGGTGTTGTTGATGAATTCATCTAACCGGTTCACCGCTTGTTCGTACGGTATGGCAATTGTGTAATCGTGCAGATTAAAAGCAGGAACAATGTTCAGCGTAATTTCAGAAATAACTCCAAGGCAACCCAGATTTACTACGCATTTATTGAACAGTTCTTTATCGCGCTCTTTGTGAAGAATTATTTTTTCTCCATCGGCTTTTATGAAACTGAACTCTTCTATTTGCGAACCGAGAATTTGATAATTAATTCCGCTGCCATGTGTCCCCGTACTCATTGCACCCGCCACAGATTGTTTGGAGATAGAGCCAAGGTTGCTCAATGCCAAACATTCTTTATCTAAGTATTCATTCAACTGCCATAACTTAATACCTGGTTGAACTTTTACCTGTAGCTTTTCTTTATCAAGCGCCAGCACTTTATTGTAATGGTCGAGGTTAATGAGCGTGTCGTTATTCAAACAAATGGAGTTCCATGAATGACCGGTTCCCGTCATCCTTACCTTTTTACTGCTTTTAATCAGTTCAATCAGTTCTTCTTCGGTTTCCGGCTGATAGAAATTGCAGGCTGTGCAGGTTTGGTTTTGTGCCCAGTTAAGGAAGCGGTAATCGGTTTGTTGCCTCATTTAGTAAATCTAAAATGTTATTGGTAAACCGACTCACCAAGTATGCTAAGAGAGGATGTGCGTAATTTATTCGCAAGCGAAAGTTTACCGAATCATGGTTACACTTCCTTTCTTGAACAGGGCATAATCATCACCAAACAAACCGAGTTTGAAGATGTAGATGTAAACCCCGGCAGGAGCGGGTTTGTTTTTATAAATGCCATCCCATGGATAACTTCCTTCATGCACTTTCTCTCCCCACCGGTTGAAGACTTGAAACAGAATAACCTTTACACCGCTTTGTGCCTGTATGTAGAAGTTATCGTTGTTGCCATCACCGTTTGGTGTAAAGGCGTTTGGAATAAAGTAGTTGTTTGGAAGTATTACCCGGATTAAAGCAGAATCGGAAACGGTGCAGCCACCGGCATGAACAACCACGCTGTAATACTGGTCGTTTGGTGGCGATACGTAAGGATTGGTGCAACCGGTGCACGAAATATTCAAATCGGGCGACCACATAAATGAATCTACCACCGATGAGTTTAAGTTCAGGTCGGTATAAAGCATTACGCTGTCGCCAAAAATAATGAGTGTATCCGGAAACACATTTACTGAAGGTATGGCAATAGAGGCAACGGTTATGGTATTGCTTACTGCGGTGCAATGGTTAGCATCGGTAACAGTTACCTGATAGGCTCCCGCTTGATTTACATTTATAGAAGAAGCGGTGCTTCCGGTATTCCAGATGTAAGAAGCAAATGTGCCCACTACAGCAATGTTTACATTCTCGTTAGCACAAACAGTAGTAGAGCCATTGGTATCAATGGTAACTACCGGATTGGCAACTGAGTAAACTAATACAGTATCGGTTCTGAAACACGAAATATTAGTTGCCTTAACCGAGTACCAAAAAGTATCTACCGTTCCTGAAGGTATCGTAGCTACAGGGTTAGCAATAGTGGTGCTGTTTAACCAGCTTTGTATGGTTGGTGTTTCACCAGTCCAGGCAATAGCATTGCCTGCGTTGGTAGTAGGGTTGCCGCCTAACTGAACTGTTCCGCCTTCACATACAGGAATAGTAATACCGGCATCAACCGGTGGCGATGGAATAACGGTTACGTTCAAGTCGTTAGCTTGCCATGAAATGCCGCAGGTGTCAATAATGTAACAACCCATAATAACATCAGCTTGAGGATAAATAACATAGTTCGGTGTACCGTAAATAGTGTCAAAAGTATTGCCGCCATCTGCCGTCCAAGCATAATGGTAAGGTGGTACGCCACAATTTGGATGACCTGTGAAGGTTACTGGCTGACCGGCACAAACCTGTGTAAGGTCTTGCGTAATAAATCCATCTACCTGGCAGGCTTCAATCGTCATTTGCCACATGTTACCGCGTGCGCATAAATAGCCACACACGTCACCGCAAATTGAATCTCTGTTTAATAAAGTAAAACCGAGTAAATAGTCAGGGCACTGGGCAGGAAGGCAGGAAAGATAGTTAGGAACAAAATTATTTATAAGAATGGCGTTAGCTCCCGGTACAAGATTAGGGTCTGTTGTACAGGTTCCCGTATAGGGCGGATTGGCAGGTTGACAACTGAGTAAACCGGTAGTGGTGTTACAGTCATCGCTTTGCACTTCCATAGTTACCTGACTGAATGTGCAGAAAGGTGGTGGAAGAGGGGGAGTGCCGCAGGAATTATCGTAAGTAAGGCTGTATTCTAAATCTACATAAGCGTTGGTTAACTTGCTTTTGCCCGGCACGTTCACGGTCATGGTATAGGGGCAACTACCCAGTGACATGGTGGTAAAGCCCATGCTGGCCGAGAATCCTGCAAGGGTAAAGTCGCCTATTTTTGTAGCACCTTGTACAATAGGGTCAATAACGAGCGGGTAGGTGTGGTCTGTTTTAGCTAACCATTCTACCGGTACTAATGTTTGAAGCGTGTAATCGTTTCCGCTTTTAAGCAGTTTGTAAACTCCGTGCATACCGAACGCTTTGGCATCTATGTATACCGGCTTTTCATATTTTATAAGAAGACCGCCCTTTTCATCTTTCAATAAATAATCGCCTCTGAAATATTTTCCTTCAACATGGTCGCCACCGGCAGCCTCTTCAATCGAATATCCTTCGGGTAAAGTGAAATGGTCCTCGATAACAAGCCAGCCTTTGCTGATGGGAAGTTGTAAAGGTGCACTGATGACAAAGTTTGTTTTAATCTGAGCGGCAGTAAAAATCTGCTCCATATCTATGCCTTGCCAGATATTCTTCACGTTTAATCCTTCTTCGCCTATGGTGTAGGTAGTGTAATTTGCCGGTTCTGCTTTGGTGTAAACTGTATTATCGTCAAAGAAATAAAGCGTGAGGTTTTTGTTGAATTCGAATTCGTAGTTGTTAACGGTAATAGAGGTTGTTTTCTTATTCAAATCGCATTTGGTAGGAGCCGGTTGATTGTTGGCTGCGTAAACATTCGGCATGTCTGTAGGGCGGAGGCGCTGGTCAATGGTTCTCCAAATATCGTTTTCGCTTTTCTTATAGTGTAAAGGAAAGTATGATTGTTGAGAATAGGTATGGCCCTTGTCGTAAGCATCTAAATATTGACGTGAATCTGCTGTGCGCTTATCAATTAACTCAATGCACTCTGAGCATTGTGTGTTATAGGGAACAATTCCATATTCGGGATGTTTCTGCGCAGCAGGCGAAGATTCAGCTTGAAGTAATTCGGTGGTTGTTTTCTTATCGGCTCTGAAGGTGGTAAAGTTGGGTTTCTTCACAGTCATTTGCGAGAAAACAGTCAACGATAAAACTATTGCGGGCAGAGAGAGGAGTACTCTTTTATTCATAAGGTCGGCAAATATAATAATATGGGAAAGACGCATAATTTAGGTAAAACGTGGGCAAGCCTTAGTAGTTTGGGGATTATTCATGCTTGTTAATTTTTACGGGAATTCATGAATTCCGCTTTACTCCATTTGCTTCGCAGAGCCTCGCAATGACGTCATCGAATTACCGCAGCACCAAAGTTTTGTAAATGCGCAGAGCGTATTCCTTTAGCTTAAGGTCAAACTCTATTTGGTAAGTAGGGTCTTTGTATTGGTAGGTTGTGGTAAACCAGTAAGCGGCTTTTCGTTTTTCGGAATACACCACCATATCGTAACGGGTGAAATTACTTGCCTTGCTTCTGCGGTAATAATGGGTGTGGTAAAGGATGGCTTTTTCACCGCTGACAATCGTAAGTGAGTCCATTTCATAATCGCGACCGGCTGGGGTAACCCGGTCGGGGTAGGAAGAAAATTCGGCTACTGCAAATGTTTGTGCAGCTATAATACTGTCGCAACCTATTTTGCGGAAAAGGCAGATGGCGGTTAGCGGTGCGTTGTTCAACACATGCGGAATGGCAACATCGGTAAATTCTAATTTCTGCAACTGTGGTCCGTTTTGCTGCTGCAAGTAAGCCGTCCATTTTTCAGGCACCCGGAAGGTGTATTCGTTGGCTTCTATATGTTTTATGTTTTTAAAAACGGACGTATCGTTTTGGGCTGAAATACAAAGCGAGATAGTGAGGCAGGAGAGAAGCAGCAAATTTTTCATGAAGATGGATTGGTGATACAAGTATAAAAAACAATGTAACTGTTACATGTGTACCAGTATAGTTATTTATTAAGCAAAGAACCTTCCTTTTTGGTCGGGGATGCTTCCTTTTTCCTTTCGGAAGCATCCTTTTCGGTCGGGGATGCTTCCTTTTTCCTTTCGGAAGCATCCTTTTCGGTTGGGGATGCTTCCTTTTCCCTTTCGGAAGCATCCTTTTCGGTCGGGTATGCTTCCTTTTCCCTTTCGGAAGCATCCTTTTCGGTCGGGGATGCTTCCTTTTTCCTTTCGGAAGCATCCTTTTCGGTCGGGGATGCTTCCTTTTCCCTTTCGGAAGCATCCTTTTCGGTCGGGGATGCTTCCTTTTCCCTTTCGGAAGCTTTCTCTGGTTTTAAGTAGGTTACTTTTCCTTTTCGAAGGTTTTTATTATTTGGTTGTGTTTATAAAAAACTTGCGAGTTTATTTTAGATGCGTATTTTTCGCCCGAATCAAAAAACAGAAAATGAAAAAGACTTTACTTCTTGTTTTTGCAGCTATTGTATCGCTCCATATATCTGCTCAAACTACAATTACAAACGGCAGTATGGAGAGTTGGACGAACCCGACTTCCAATACTGCTGAGCCAACGCAATGGAACTCTACCAAAAGTGCCGGTGGCTCATTTGGAGGTTTTGCACCGCAAACCTGCTGGCGCGAAGCTACCAACCCGCATGGAGGAACTTATTGTGCAAAACTGGTTACCGGAAATACTTTGGGTAACAACGTAAACGGGGCACTTACTACCGGTCAGGTAACCGTTCCTTCTACCACGCCTGCCGAAGGTTTTATTCAAACCGTTACTACAGATGCTAATTTTAGAATGTCGTTTACCGGCAGACCGGATAGCTTAGTGTTTTGGTACAGGTACACAGCAGTTGGTGTAGATTATCCTTCGGTAGAGGCACGTATACATATTAATGGTTGCCAGGCACCGGAAATTCCGGTTAATAATAATCATCCAAATGATACTGCTAACATTGTAGCCCGTGCTAAATGGCAGGGAGCTAATGCTACAGTTGGAACATGGACGAGAGTTTCGGTTCCGTTTGTTTATCGTAACGGCACAACTCCACAATACATATTAATTACTTCCACTTCTTCGGGTGCTACTGCTACTGCTCAACAAAACAGTACACTTTGGCTCGATGATTATGATGTTATTTATAACCCAACTATTGCTACAGGAACAATCAGTCCACTTGCCTATTATGTAAGCGCAGCGCAAGGTGCTAGTGTAAGTGTGCCTTATACTCTTGCCGGAACTTTTGGCGGAGGGAATACGGTTACTGCTGAACTATCAGATGCCAGTGGCGGATTTGCTTTTCCAAGTAATATAGGTACGGTAACTTCGAGTGTTTCGGGAACTATTTCGGCTACTATACCTGCGGGAACACCAACCGGTACCGGTTACAGAATAAGAGTAAGAAGCAATAGTCCGGCTTTAACGGCTGCGGTTAATACTTCTGATATCAGCATTACTTTAGTTAGTGCTTCGGTGGCTCCTTTAACTACACAAACTATTGCGGCAAATACGAATGGGAGTGTGTTAACGGTTACTGAAACGCCAGCGGCTACTTCGCGCGAGTGGAAATATTCTACCGTTAGCGGAAGCGGTTACCAGAGTTTTGCTCCAACACAAACCGGCACTACTTATACTCCCAACTTTGCCAATGCTGGAACTTACTATGTAGTATGTGTTTCAAGTTTTTCGGGAGGTCTTACACTTACTTCGAGCGAAGTAACGGTGAATGTGGTGAGCAATAGTATTGCGCCAACTTCATCGCAAAGTATTTTGGTAGGCGTAAACGGAACGCCACTTACTGTTACAGAAACTCCGGCAGGCAACTGGCGCGAATGGCAATATGCTACTGTTTCGGGCGGACCTTATGTTTCTTTCGGTACTCCAATTACGGGAGTGACTACTTATACTCCTAATTTTCTTTCGGCTGGCAATTACTATGTAGTTTGCCAAAGTTTGATTAGCGGTGTAACGGTGTTCAGCAATGAAGTTTTAATTGTGGTAGGCAATGCAACCTTGGCTACCGGTGCGGTGACAGGTTCGCCTTTCTTATTCAGCCCAAGCGCACCAGACCCGCTTATAACTATACCTTATACTACCAGTGGAACATTTAATAACGGAAATAATTTTACAGCAGAACTATCGGATGCGAATGGTTCTTTTGCAAGTGCTTTCTATTTGGGTTCAATTCCTGCTACCACATCGGGTAATATTCAGGTTAATCTTCCTTCAAACACAGCAGCCGGAACCGGTTACCGTATTCGCGTAACGTCTTCGAACCCTGCATTGATTGGCAGTGATAACGGAACTGATATTGTAATTGACCAGTTTAATAATTCGGTTGCTCCGGCAAACACACAAACTATTATGCACGGTGTAAACGGAACGGCACTTGCTGTTTTTGCTTCACAAACTTCTACCGAAGAATGGAAATACACTACTACCAGCGGAAGCGGATATGTAAGTTTTTCTCCGGCAGAAACCGGCAGCTCTTATACTCCTAACTTTACAACTCCGGGAACTTACTATGTAGTGGCTGTTTCTAAAAACACTTACAACGATGAAGTAACCAGCAACGAAGTGCAAATAATTGTAACCAACGGCACAACTATCACTACTTCTGCTGTTACCGGTTCACCTTTCGAGGTTTCGCCAAGTATGAGTGCACCGGTGAGTGTAAACTTTACATCAGATGCTGTATTTAATGCAGGCAATGTGTTTACTGCGCAACTTTCTGATTACACCGGCAGTTTTGCCAATCTGGTTGCGATAGGAACATTGAGTGGTACAACTATCGGAACTATCAGTGCTAACATTCCGGGTTCAAGTCCGGGTGGAACTGCTTACCGTATTCGTGTAGTATCAAGCGACCCTGCTATAACCGGCAGCGATAATGGAACTAACCTTACGGTTAATCCTTTCGAAATTTCTATTGCTCCAACAGATACACAACATCTTACTCAGGGACAGAATGGGATTGGAATAGCAGTAACCGAATCGCAAACGGCAACGCGTGTTTGGAAGTATTCTGAAGTATCGGGTTTGAGTTATACTGCTTTTAATCCGACAGAAACCGGAAGCAGTTTGATACCTCACTTTAATTTGGTGAGCACTTATTACATTATCTGCGAATCGAAGAATACGGCTAACGATGCACTTATTTCGCAAGAAGTAGTAGTAATTGTTACCGCACCAAACGGTGTGAACGAAACAGGAAACGAAACGATTAAAGCTTACTGGAACGCAAGCAACTTTATGGTTGATTTAACTGGTTCAACTTTAACTTCTCCTTTTCTTCAGTTAATGAACACTGCCGGACAAGTAGTGGTGAAAGAAAAACTTTCGGCTACTTCTTTAAACACTATTGCTACATCGCTTAACACCGGTATGTATATATTTAAAATTACAGACGGAGATAAAACCTACAGCGGAAAAACTTCGAAGTAGTTTAAATGTGGATTGATATTAAAGGACTCCTAGTTAAGCCAGGAGTCCTTTTTTAATGCCCTTATTGACGGGGAAGAAATCGCCAATTATTTAATCTATTCGGTAAATAGTTGAAAGAGTTTTTCTTTGCGGCATGAATCTATATCCGCTTCTCAAACCACTTCTGTTTCAACTTGACCCTGAAGAAGCACACCATTTCACCGTTCACAATCTTCAGTTAGCAGGCAAACTGCCTTTCCTGCTTAAACTCGTTGCAGGAAGCGTAGAGCATCCATCATTGCATCGCAATCTGTTTGGAATTGATTTTCCAAATCCGGTTGGCTTAGCTGCGGGCTTAGATAAGAATGGCGATGTAATTGATGAAATGGGAAGGCTTGGTTTTGGGTTTGTTGAAATAGGAACTGTTACACCTAAGCCTCAACCGGGGAATGATAAACCGAGATTATTCCGTTTGGTAAAAGATGCAGCCCTTATCAACCGGATGGGATTTAATAATGTGGGAGCTGAAGTAGCCGCACAAAAACTAAAGCGCAGAAAGACAAACATTATAGTCGGTGCCAACATCGGCAAGAATAAAGTAACCAGTAACGAAGACGCAATTCGCGACTACGAATACTGTTTCAAAACCCTCTTCGATTATGCTGATTATTTCGTAGTCAATGTAAGTTCTCCTAACACACCGGGTCTCCGTGCCTTGCAGGATAAAGATTCGCTCACCTCTATTCTAAATTCCTTGCAGGATATTAACCTCTCGAAGCCAAAACAAAAACCAATCTTGCTAAAGATTGCACCCGATTTAACCAACGAACAAATAGATGATGTAGTAACTGTTGTTCAGCAAACTAAAATTCAGGGAATTGTTGCTACGAATACAACTATTTCGAGAGAAGGATTAAGCTATACTCCTGTAGAAGTAGAAAATTTTGGAGCCGGTGGCTTAAGTGGTAAACCTTTGACTAAAAGAGCAGCGGAAGTTGTTCAACATTTGAAATCAGAAATCAGAAATCAGAAATCAGATGTAGAAATAATTGGAGTTGGTGGAATTATGAATGTGCAAGATGCATTTGAGCAATTCAAATCAGGAGCAGATTTAATACAACTGTATTCTGGATTTATTTATAGCGGACCACAATTGATTGCTGATATTAACCGCGCATTGATAAAGAGAAATTAAGCAATCAACTCAACTTCATACCCGCTTTTACTACGGATATTAATAACGTTTCCTCCTTCAAAAATAAAATACTGCCCGCGTATACCGGTTAGCTTCATTTCTATACTCGCCATTTTTTCGAATGAAAGCGAAGTTACCTTAACAGGATATTGCTGCACCGGATAAATCAGTTCAACTATTTCGTTATTCGCAGATTCATATTGATGGTATTGTTCCGGCAATAGTGCAATTGCTTTTTTCTTTTCTTCTAACAAATCAATTCCAACAGCAGGTTCGTTCTTCAACATTCGTTGCCAATTGGTTTTATCGCTCATGTGCTCTTTCAAAACAATTTCGATAAAACCTGCGAGTTGACGATAAGGAGTTTCTGCAATGATGATTCCTTTATGCGCACCTTGGTCAATCCAACGGGTTGGAATCTGGTCTCCGCGCGTTACACCTACTTTAATTGTATTTGTCTGAGCGAGATAAACATAATGCGGTTGCAGGTGATTGCGCTTTTCCCATTCAATATCTCTTCCCTTTCCTAAATGCGCTTCGCATAATTCGGGGCGGAGAATACATTCTGCATTACTCGGAGCATTGGCAAAACAATCGTAACACATGCCTTCGCCAAAACTCTTAGCTATTTTCTTGTTACAAACTGTGCAGAAAATTCTACCGGTCCATTGCAAGCGGATATTATTACCCACCAATTCGTTGACAGCAATCTTATCATCGCCTAATTGCAAAAAATACTGCACCGGATTAATAAAGCCGGTTTTCATTTTGTCAAGAACTCCTAATGCCCGCATGTAAATTTATTTGAGGATATGATAATATGAAGATTTGAGAATGAACACAAAATGCAGAATAGCTATCTCAAATCCACCACTTTTACTCCCGGAAATTTTTTTGCATCGAAAGTAAAAGTGTCAGCACCGGTGGTTATGTTTGGAGTTTGCTTGGTGAGTTTATAAATGTAACGCACTCCGTTCTTCTCATAAATCTTCGATTCAATAATCTGTTGCGTAGCATCGTCAATGGTTACATCAAACTTGAAGTAAGAAAGCTTTTTACCCGATGGAGCTATTTCAATAACTGTTGCACTCTTGCCATTGATAGTTTTCTTTTCTTTTATCTGGCACATATAGCCCTCTCTATAAAGCGAAAAGATTTTAGAAGGAGAAAAAATATCGTCTGTTTCTTCAAAGTAATTCACCTGAACTTCTTTGTCGGCTGGTGTGTAAGTCCAGATATTTTTGCCATCGCAAATTATCTGCTGGTCTTTAATACTTATATTAAACTTTGATTGCTCAAGAAGAATTTTCCCTTTCAGCGTATCCGTGTATTTGCTATCGCTTTCTTCGGGCTTAAGTTTCGGACGCTGAATTATCAATTTAAAATCAGCGGAAATATTCTTGTATGATTTATACTTAACGCTTACTTTCTGCAACAACGAAGATGCTTCTGTATCGTTAGTCGTATTAGATTGCGAATAACAGACAATAGATATTAGACAATAAATGATAGATAGAAAAGAGTGTCGCCAAATGTTCATTACGCTTAAATTGGTTGTTCGCGCAACTTAATCAAATACTGTTCCAATTCATTTTCTGTCTTGAACTTTACTTCGCGCGATTTGGTGCCGAGGTTATCTCCTACTATACCGGCTTCCTGTAATTGGTCCATCAAACGACCTGCACGGTTGTAGCCCAATTTTAACCTTCTTTGTATAAGCGATGTAGAACCCATTTGATTTTGAACAATTACCCGCGCAGCATCTTCAAACAAATCATCGCGTTCGCCATCGGCAAAAAAATCATCACCGGTATCTTTTGCATTCGGGTCAATGTATTCAGGCAATTCAAACGCTGTGGCGTAACCTTGTTGCTCTGAAATAAAATCACGAACCTTTTCAACTTCCGGTGTATCTACAAATCCGCATTGCAAACGAATCATATCGCTACCAAGCGAAAGCAACATATCGCCTCGACCAATCAACTGCTCAGAGCCACCGGCATCAAGAATGGTTCTTGAATCAATTTTAGAAGTTGTTTTAAAGGCAATACGAGCAGGGAAGTTAGCTTTGATAGTACCGGTGATAATATTTACCGATGGACGCTGAGTAGCAAGAATCAAATGTATTCCGATAGCACGAGCTAATTGTGCAAGACGCGCAATAGGCATTTCTACTTCTTTACCGGCTGTCATAATCAAGTCAGCAAATTCATCTACTACAAGAACAATGTATGGAAGGAATTTATGTCCGTTTTGAGGATTAAGCTGACGGTTCAAAAACTTATGATTGTATTCTTTCAGGTTACGGCAACTCGCTTTCTTCAAAAGATTATACCGGTCGTCCATTTCAAGACAAAGCGCGTTGAGTGTGGTTACTACTTTCTTAGTGTCCGTGATAATTGCATCCGCTTCACCGGGAAGTTTGGCAAGGAAATGTTTCTCCAGAGTTTCATATAAACTCAACTCCACTTTCTTCGGGTCAACCAAAACAAATTTGAGTTGCGAAGGATGTTTCTTGTAAAGCAAGGAAACAATCACGGAGTTAATTCCCACTGATTTTCCCTGACCGGTGGCACCTGCCATAAGTAAGTGCGGCATCTTGGCTAAATCAGCTACATAAATTTCGTTGCTGATAGATTTTCCTAAACAGATTGGAAGTTCAGCCGTTGAGTTTTGAAATTTATCGGAAGAAAGAAGCGAGCGCATAGACACCACTTCCTTGTGCGCATTTGGCACTTCAATACCAATAGTTCCTTTCCCCGGAATTGGTGCGATGATACGTATACCAAGCGCAGCTAAACTCAAAGCAATATCATCTTCCAGATTTTTGATTTTAGAAATACGCACGCCCGGAGCCGGTACTATTTCGTAAAGTGTAACGGTTGGACCTATGGTTGCTTTTATTTTCGAAATCTCAATTTGGTAGTTGTTGAGTGTGGAGATAATCTGCGTTTTGTTACGTTCTAATTCTTCGGCATCAATCTTCACTTTATCGCTGCCGTGCTCTTCCAGCAAATCAAGCGTAGGGAATTTGTAGTTCGACAAATCGAGCGTAGGGTCGTAATTGATATGCAGACCGGTATGTGCTTTTTCTGCAATAACTTCTTCTACCGGTTGCGCTACTTCTAATTCTAAATCTCCTTCGTCAAAACTGTTCTTTAGTTCTTTACCAGTATTGCTGTCAATCAATTTAAAATCATCTTCTAATTGCTCTACTTCAAGATTCAGCGGGGCGTTTATTACCTGATTCGCCAAATCGGTAAGGTTATCTTTTCCGAAAATATTCTCGCTGGTATCTCTGAATTCAGGAACTGTTTTAGACGTTGTTGTTATTGCTGCTGAAGTAAGCAGTGTATCTTCCTCTTCTTTTTTGCTGAAAACATTAAACGCATTCAGTATAAAACTAAAGTTGATGTTATAAACTACAATAGCAGTTACTAAAGCAGTTGAAAACAGCAAAGCAGCTACACCGGTGGTCTTAATTAAGCCTGTTAGATAACCAGCTTCACCGGTCAAATAATTTCCGAAAGCACCGCCCCAATTGAGAATACTGTTTGGCTGAATCAATGAATTGGCAAAAGCCAACGCAGATGAAAACCAGATAACCCCAATGAAGGAGTAAGCCGCAATCTTAAGCACGTTGAACACTATCTTCTGAACCAGTAAATTGAATCCAACCGCAAAACTTGTTACGGCAAACAGGTAAGAAGAAAGACCAAATAAGTTGTTGATAAACAGATTGGCAAGCCCTGCACCTAATCTGCCAAGCGCATTTTTTACCTGTACAGAATTATCGGTAACTGATGTAAGCCCACCGTTGATTATTTCACTTTGGTCATCGGAAAGTGTGAAGAGGTAAGAAGTAAATGCTACCGCCAGCACAAATGAAAAGAGGGTAAGTAACAGACCTGTAATTTTAGCCAAACGGCCATCGTTACGCCAATTGCTTTCCGGTTCTTTATCTTCTTTAAGTTTCTTGGGCTGCTTCTTTTCCTTCGGAGGTTTTGGAGCAGTTATTTCTGCGTTGGTAATTTCAAAAACATCTTCGGCTGCCTTTTTCTTTTTGGGCGTGGTTACGGTTTCTTCCATAGTTGTAAAATCTGCTATCAAAATTGTCATAACCGCTGTGCGTTGGCTTATTCTATAACGCTTAATTATTCACAGCAGGTATATGGGTGTACAGTTTATTTACATAACAACTTTGAAAAGTTCGTTTTTGATTTAGATTTGCGCTCCTATTTTAAATGCCGAA
The DNA here is from genome assembly GCA_947475165.1 of Bacteroidota bacterium. Classification (GTDB taxonomy): domain Bacteria; phylum Bacteroidota; class Bacteroidia; order Chitinophagales; family LD1; genus Bog-950. The sequence continues at coordinate 220 of CANJLD010000027.1, read as the reverse complement.
GTGGCGGAATTGGTAGACGCGCACGACTCAAAATCGTGTATCGTAAGGTGTGTGGGTTCGATTCCCACCTTCGGTACTTGCAGGGAATTCTTCAAAAGTTTTGAAGGATTCCCTTTTTTATTTCTTGCTGAAACCTTTGCCAGTTCTGCGATGCGTAAGATCAGAGAGTTCACGCGACCGGTTCGATAAGTGCGATTTGAGCGATCATAGGCTAAACCCT
>CANJLD010000026.1 GCA_947475165.1 Bacteroidota bacterium | reverse complement strand
TTGTTTTTGCGCGTATCCTCGTAAGGGCTTTTCTGGTCGGTATCCAGTTTTTTCCAGTTAGGGTCGTTTTGTGCAGGCGGAGTTGGTATTGGCGGTATAGGTGGAGCCGGTTCGCTCTCCGTATCATCTATAGTTTCAATAATTACACCACCCCATTCGCCTTTTACCCAGTCAAGAATAATCTGGTCGGGCAATTGAGTTACTTTACTAATGGTGGGTTTAGCCGCATTAGGGTCGCCACCCGTATGCGTTACCCGTATACCCAGCAGTTCCCCGTCTTCCTCCTCCCAAATGGGCAGACGGGTAATGCGGTTTAGCTCGCGCAGCAAATCTATTTTGCTGTTTGCCAGTTCAGTGTTTTTTGCGTTGGTGCTTGACTGTGCCTGCTGGGCATCGTCAAACGCCTTTTGAATAACCTGAGGAATTTTGGTTTTGTGGTCCGTAAGCGCGGCTATGGTGGCCGCATCGGTGCCGTATTTTGTGCCAAGTGCTCCAATTAATCTGGTAGCGGCATTGTCATAATAGGGCTTAATAAGCCCTTCGGTAGTGGGATAAAAAATCCCTTTTTTGGTATTAGCCATAGTTTTTATGGTTTTTTAGTGGTTAATGAATGATTTTTAGAGTATTTGCATGGTTGGGCTGCTACGCTCGAACGTTCGAATATGGCATTTGAACGTTGAGGTGTAATGCTCGAACTTTGGAATGTAACGCCCGAATGTTGGGGCATGACGTTCGAACGTTGGAATGTTGCGCTCGAACCTTGAGGTGTAACGCTCGAACTTTGGGATGCCGCGCCCGAACATTGTAGCATGACGCCCGAACGTTGGAATGTGGCATTCGAACGTTGAGATGTGACGCTCGAACTTTGGGGCGTTACACCCGAAGATGATTTTTTGACTAAGAAATTAGTAAGCGAAGTGTTTTGAAATTGAAAGCTGCGTGTTATACTACGCGCGTACACACACACACACACACACACACACTATTGTACAATAGCGAATTGTTTAGCGGAAGTAATGCGGTGGTTGTTTGTTTGAAATTCATGGTGAACCTCGTGTGTTTGTTACCTGCCTGCGCCAAAGCGCTTCGGCAGCCAGGCAATTGTAAAAAGAAAATTTAAAAAAAGCAAGTGCTTACAAAATCTCCATCAACTTCTCCAACTGATGGTATTCAATACCAAACAAAGTTTTCAGGTTCTTTATTTTTTCTAAGGCCTCTTGCTTAGCACCGGAAGCGGTATTGGCTGTTACTCCCCTCTCCTCTTGGAGAGGGGTTAGGGGTGAGGTGGTTTTAATGGCCGTAATCAGCAGGTTCTTAGCCGTGTGCTCGGTAGAAATAAATTCAAACACCTTGGTTTTATAACCAAACGCTTCAAGTATCAACGCGCGGATAGTATCGGTTACTATTTCCGCCTGCCGCTCCTCCAGAATTCCGAATTTGGTGATGGCTTTTAAATCGTTTACCGGTTGCAGTTGTTTGCGTATTTGCTTATGGCAGCAGGGCGCAGAAATAATCACTTTAGCCCCACCGGTAATGCCGCGGTAAATGGCCTGGTCGGTGGCAGTGTCGCAGGCGTGCAGGGCAATCAGCATATCGGTAGCGGGCAACTCTGCCGTGTCAATAGAACCGGCAATAAAATTGAGCTTGGCAAAGCCGGCTTTGGCAGCAATTTTATTACATATATCCACCAGCGCGGGGCGCATTTCCACACCGGTTACCTGCGGTTGCAGTTTCATGGTGTTGGTCAGGTAATCGTATAGCGCAAAAGTAAGGTAGCCCTTCCCCGCACCCATATCGGTAATTTGAAACGCAGCTGGCAGGGCGGCATCTTTCACAATGCTTTCTACAATCTCGGCATACTTATTTATCTGCCGGTACTTATCCTGCTTATCACTTTTCACTTTTCCTTCGGCAGTGGTAATGCCCAGTTCGTACAGGTAAATGTTATGCGTTGCATCTACATACCGTTTCTTGGCGTGGTCGTGTGCTGCCGCCACCGGTTCGCTTTGTGTAGGCGCTTTTTGTTTAAGGATAGTCTTGCCGCTTTTATCTATACTAAAGTGATGGTCGCTGAGGGTGGTAAACAAATCGGCCTTAAAAAAATCTTTCTCCAACAGGGCTTCCAAAAGAATCTGCGCATCGGGCAAATCGTAATTCTTGGTAATATCTTTAGTGGGGTAGCGGTACACAAACGATAAACGCAAACCCTGCTTCAGCATCACGGGTTTTACAAATACATTTTTCAAATCCTTCGCCTTATCGCGCCTGTCGCTAAGCGTTAACTTAGTAAACTGCTGCTGCTGGATGCTTTCAGTAAGGCGGGTGAAGAATATTTCTTTGTCGTTAGTTTGCATAAATACAGGCCACGAATAACACGAATTAGACGAATGAATGCAAAATAAATTCGTGTAAATCGTGGCCTCTCCAATCTTCCCTTCAAAATTTTACATTCGCACCCTCAAAAAAAGACTAGTAGCTATTGAATTGTTATCGTCAATGGTCAGCGGTCAATCGTCAAAATATGATTACAGTAAATAACCTATCGCTCCGTTACGGCAAGCGTGTTTTGTTCGAAGATGTAAACCTGATGTTCACCACCGGTAACTGCTACGGCATTATCGGAGCCAACGGTGCAGGCAAATCAACCTTTCTTAAAATTCTGCAAGGCGATATTGACCCTACCACCGGCACAGTAGCTTTTGGTAAAGGAATGCGTGTGGCTTCCTTAAAACAAAACCAATTTGAGTTTGATGAAATACCGGTGCTGCAAACCGTGTTGATGGGGCACAAAACACTTTGGGCAGTAATGCAGGAAAAAGAAACGCTTTACGCCAAAGCCGATTTTACCGAAGAAGACGGCAACCGTGCCGGTGAGTTGGAAAATATTTTCAACGAAATGGACGGATGGAATGCTGAAAGCTCTGCCGGTGAATTGCTCAGCCACTTAGGCATTAAAGAAGAGGTGCATCAGAAACTAATGAAGGAGTTAGACGGAAACCAGAAGGTGCGTATCCTCTTAGCACAGGCACTTTTCGGAAACCCCGATATTCTTTTCCTCGATGAGCCTACGAACAACCTCGATGTGCACACCATCAACTGGCTCGAAGATTTTCTTGCCGATTATCAGGGAATAATTTTAGTAGTAAGCCACGACCGTCACTTTCTCGATGCCGTTTGCACCAACATAGTTGATATTGATTTCAGCAAGATGACTATTTACAGCGGTAACTATACCTTCTGGTATCAGAGTTCGCAATTGGTGGCGCGGCAAAAAGCCGATGCGAATAAGAAAGCCGAAGACCGGATTAAGGAGTTGCAGGATTTTATCCGCAGATTCTCGGCTAACGCATCTAAGAGTCGTCAGGCAACCAGCCGTAAAAAAGCGTTGGATAAAATTAATCTGGAAGACATTAAGCCATCAAGCCGTAAATATCCGGGCATTGTTTTCAATCAGTTTATCCGCGAGGCGGGTAATGAAATTCTGGAGGTAAAGAATTTATCGAAGACCGTGAATGGCGAATTGTATTTCAGTAACGTAAGCTTTACTGTAAAGAAGGGTGATAAGATTGCCATACTCGGAAAAAACAGCGTAGCACTTTCTGCTTTTCATAACATCCTCTCCGGTGCCGATACCGATTATAAAGGAAGTATTCAATGGGGAGTTACTACCAACCAGGCAAGCATACCAAACGATAACGCGCCTTTCTTTGAAGGCGTAAACGAAAACCTGATTGAATGGCTGCGCCAGTATTCAACCGAAGATAAAGATGAAACCTATATCCGTTCTTTCCTCGGCAGAATGCTGTTCTCCGGTGAAGAAGTATTGAAGCAATGCAATGTGCTATCCGGTGGCGAAAAAATGCGCTGTATGTTTAGTCGCATGATGTTGATGCGCGCTAACGTTTTACTTTTTGATGAACCCACCAATCACTTAGACCTCGAATCTATCACCGCGCTCAACAACGGCATGAAAGATTTCCGCGGAACAATCCTGTTCTCATCGCGTGACCATGAGTTGGTAGAAACCATCGCCAACCGCGTTATCGAAATATTCCCGAAAGGAATGTTGGATAAGGAAATGGATTTTGATACTTACATCAACAGCGAAGTGGTAGAACAGCAAAGACTTGAGATGCTTAGTAAGAGATAACATCCGTTGCGGGCTTCTAATTCTCAATGCCAAACACGTTTTTATATTTGCCCGCTCAAATAGAATAACATGTCTAAGTTCCATAAACTGAAAGTAAGTGAAGTAAAAAACGAAATTGCAGATGCAGTTTCTGTTTCGTTTGAAGTTCCTCAATCGCTAAAAGAAAATTTCAATTATCTGCCGGGTCAATACACCACGCTTAAGTTGAATATTGAAGGCGAAAATGTAAACCGTAGTTATTCGTTTTGCAGTTCGCCTTTTACAAACGAGCCCCTCACCATTGCCGTAAAGCGTGTTACCGGAGGCAAAGGCTCCAACTTCATTAACGATAATTTTAAGCCGGGCGTGGAAATTGAAGTGATGGAACCAATGGGAAATTTTCATTCCATAATTTCCGAAACAAACGAAAAGCACTACCTGCTTTTTGGCGGAGGCTCCGGCATTACACCTGTAATGGCAATTCTTAAATCTGTTTTGGCAAAAGAACCTAAGAGCAAAGTCACTTTGTTTTACGGAAACAGAAATGAAGAGAGCATCATCTTTAAAGATAAATTAGAAGTTCTTGCTGAACAATATGCCAACAGGTTAAAGGTAGTGCATGTGCTTGATTCACCTTTAGGAACCTGGAGCAGCTATCTTGGACCAATTGCCAAAGAAGTAGCACTAAAACTACTTCGCGAAAACACAAATCTCAACTTTCAGCACGCTGAGTTTTTTATTTGCGGACCAACTCCAATGATGAAGAATGTTGAAGAAGCGTTAAGCGTGCTTCAAATTCCAAAAGAGAAAGTGCATATAGAATACTTTACTGCCAAGGCCGATGAAGACAAAAAAGCTGCTGATGTAGGAACCACCGTAGAAAGTGCCGTTCCGTTTACAGGTAAAACCAAAGTGAAAATTATTTACGATGGCAACGAGCGCGAATTTGAGGTAAGCGAAAAAGAAACAATTCTGGAAGCGGCACTCGATGCCGGTTACGACCCGCCATATAGCTGCATGGTAGCAGCTTGTTGCACTTGCCGCGCAAAATTGCTTTCGGGTAAAGTAGAAATGGATGACCGTGAAAGTTTGACAGATGCAGAAATTTCAAGAGGCTATGTGTTGACTTGTCAAAGCCACCCGAAAAGCCATGGCATTGTTTTAAATTACGATATGTAAAAAGCTTTTGTTGGTCGCCTGACCAACAAATATTTTATGAAAAAAATAATCATCATCAACGGACCCAACCTGAACCTGCTCGGCAAACGCGAGCCCGATATTTATGGCGATATGAGTTTTGAAGATTTTTTTGATGATATAAAAGATATTTACAGCAGCGAAGTTCACCTGTCCTCTTACCAATCAAATGTAGAAGGCGAATTGATTAATAAAATTCAGGAAGTAGGTTTTAAATACGATGGCATTATTCTAAATGCCGGTGGCTACACCCACACAAGCGTTGCCCTGCGCGATGCAGTAGCCGCTGTAAAAACTCCGGTGATAGAAGTACATATCAGTAATCCATACTCGCGCGAAGAGTTCCGGCATACGTCTTTATTGAGCGGAGTTTGCAAAGGCATTGTTGCAGGCTTTGGTTTAGAAAGTTATGTTTTGGCTATTGATAGTTTTCTCTAAAGCAAAACAACCTTCGCTTTGCTCAACCTAAAACAACAACTCCACTCCCTCTGCCTCGCTTACATTGAGCAGCGTATTGCCACCGCACAAGAAGCACTGGACATGGTAACCGGCTCCGCCAACGAAGAAACAAAAAGCAGTGCCGGTGATAAATATGAAACCACCCGCGAAATGATTCAGCAGGAAATAGAAAAACACTCTGCCGCCATAGCCGAAGCCGTTAAGCAAAAACAATTACTGCAACAGATAAGCTCCGGTAGACCACACGAAAAAATTCAAACCGGCAGTTTGGTTATAACAGATAAAAATAATTTCTACATCGCCATCAGTGCCGGTGCATTAATAGTAGAAGAGAAAAAATACTTGGCGGTTTCTCCCTCCTCTCCCATCGCCATTCAAATGATAGATAAATACACCGGTGACACCTTTTCATTCAACAACACTTCGCATGTAATTAAAGCGGTGTTCTAATTCACCACTTGCTACTCGCCATTCACCGCTAACCGCCAAAGTCAATCTCTTTGCTATCTTTGCATCGAATGCTACAAGATATTTGCATCGAACTTCTCCCCTTTGCAAATCCAAAATTCAAATAAATTTTATTCCGTCTGTCAGCTCTTCGCTATTATCTCATTACAATTAACCATTAACTTTTATACAACATGCCTTTTCAACAACTAAATATAATTGAGCCAATCCTTAAAGCTTTAAAGCACGAAGGATATTCTAAACCTACACCTATTCAGGAGCAAGCTATTCCTATCGTTCTTAAACGTAGAGATTTGCTCGGTTGCGCACAAACCGGAACCGGTAAAACGGCAGCATTTGCTATTCCTATCATTCAACTTCTCGTTACAGATGACGCACAACAAAAGTTTCATGGAGAACACCGCGGACATACGCACCCGAAACCTATTCATGCGCTTATACTAACTCCAACCCGCGAACTCGCGGTGCAGATTGGCGAAAGCTTTGCCGCTTACGGAAGACATTGCAACCTTAAACATCTTGTCATTTTCGGTGGAGTATCACAACACTCGCAGGTAGAATCATTAAAGCGCGGTGTAGATATTCTGGTGGCAACACCGGGTCGTTTGCTCGACTTAATGAATCAGCGTTTTGTCAACCTGAGCCAGATAAAAATATTTGTGCTCGATGAAGCAGACCGTATGCTCGACATGGGTTTCATTAACGATGTGCAGAAAGTAATTGCCAAGATTCCGGCTAAACGTCAAACGCTTTTCTTCTCGGCAACCATGCCACCTATCATCTCCAAACTTGCCGACAGCATTTTGCACGAACCGGTGCGTGTGGAAGTAACTCCTCCTTCATCTACAGTAGACAAAATCAATCAGCAGCTTTACTACGTTACTAAAAATGATAAGCGCGCGTTGCTTATTCATTTGCTGAAAGATGAATCTATCAAGCGCGTGCTGGTGTTTACCAGAACCAAACACGGAGCCGATAAAGTAATGCGCGACTTAGTGAAGACCGGTATTAAATCTGCCGCCATTCACGGAAACAAATCACAGAACGCCCGTCAAAATGCGTTGAACAACTTCAAGAGTGGAGAAATTCGCGTACTCGTAGCAACCGATATTGCTGCGCGTGGAATTGATGTAGATAGTTTGAGCCACGTTATCAATTACGAATTACCGAACGTTCCCGAAACTTATGTTCACCGGATAGGAAGAACCGGTCGTGCGGGTTTAAGCGGAGTGGCAATTTCTTTTTGCGATGCAGAAGAAAGAGCTTATCTCAAGGACATTCACAAAGAAATCGGCAAGCAGATTCCGGTAATCACCGACCATCCTTACCCGATGAGTGCCGATACACCTTTTGTTCCTGCACCGGATAATCGTAAGAGACATTCTAATTCTCACTCTCATTCTAAACCACACTCTGGCAGCTCTTCGCACAAAGGCGGTGGCGGAAATGCAGGTGGCAAAAAGAAATTCTGGGGCAAAAAGGGATAGTAATTGTCCTCTTTTTGAACAGCAGTTCCTTTATCAACACAAGGCACTTTATAAGTGAGCATCGTTTTTTTGAACGCGCATGTAAATTAGCGTTACTAAAATCTAACTGCCATGATGACTGTTCACCGCACCGAGCCTTACCGTTTATTTTTAATTGAAGATAATCCAGCAGAAGTTCGCTTAATGCAAGAGGCGATTAAAGAAGCCGGTCTAAGCGATGATGTAGAACTTGAGTTTGCTTATGATGGCGAAGAAGCGTGTGAAACACTCGATACTTCGAAGTTAATAGGCAAGCAATACGATTTAGTACTGCTTGATTTAAACATGCCCAAGGTAACCGGTAAAGAAGTGTTGGAAAAAATTAAAACCGACCCTGAGTTAGAAACTACTACGGTAATTGTAGTAACCAACAGCGATTACAAAAAAGATATGATTGAATGTTACCGCCTTCGTGCCGATGGCTACTTTCAAAAACCTGCTGACTTTAAGAAGCTGGTTGATTTCTTTGTATCGGTAAAACGCTCTATCGAAGTAAGAAACAAACTTTCGATTTACTACATCGAAAAAACTTACGATGAATTAGCTATGGCGAGTTGATGCTTCGCTGAACAATAGGTTCATTACTTCCGTTCTAAAATTTTCACTTCGTTTTATTTCCACGAACTTTTTTTCTTCTTTCATCATCCAGCATTTGCTGCTGTACTCCAGCGAGGCTTCAATATCGTGCGTAGAAAGAATAACAATCTTCTTCATCTCTCGCGAAACAGACGAAAGCAATTCAAGAATCTCTTTCTTATTTCTGAAATCGAGAAAAGCAGTAGGCTCATCTAAAATGATAACCGGTGTCTGTTGACAAAGGGCACGGGCAATTAAAACCTTCTGCCTTTCGCCATCACTGATTTGGTTGAAGAGTTTGTCCTGAAGTCTTTCCAGTTTCATTACAGAAATTACTTTTTCCAGTTCTTTCAAATCTTCATCACTCATTTTCCCGAACCAACTTGTATAAGGTGAGCGTCCAAGCGCAACAAATTCTTTTACAGAGATATTATCGACAAAAATTTTCTCTGTCAAAACAATGCTGATGAGCTTCGCTCTTTCCTGCACGGTTAAACTTTCAAGCTGCTTCTCTCCTACTGAAATACTTCCACTCACACTTTTCTGCAAGCCCGAAATAGTTCTGAGCAAAGTTGACTTGCCGATTCCATTTACCCCGAGCAGCGCAATTATCTCTCCTTCCTCTGCACAAAAAGAAATATCAGGGAAGATGATTGTATCACTTCCGTAACCGATATTCAATTTGTCTGCTATCAGTTTCATTTAAAATTTGCGTTGACGAAGAATTATCCAGATAACCACCGGTGCGCCTAATAGCGATGTAATAGCATTTACGGGCAAAATATTATCAGAGCCGGGTGTAGAAGCAATTACGTTACACAAACCGCAAATGCTTGCTCCAACAATAGCGCAAGCCGGAATTAAAATTTTGTGGTCGGCAGTTTTAAAGACTCCACGTGCAAGATGCGGCACTGCAAGACCAACAAAACCAATCGGCCCACAAAAAGCAGTAACACTTCCTGCCAAAATGCTAGTGCATAAAACAATCAGCACTTTTGTATTGCGGATATTTAAGCCGGAACTTGTTGCATAAGTATCGCCTAACAACAAAAGGTTGAGTGGCTTAGAAAGAAAAAAAGAAAAAACTATTCCTATCAAGACTACCATCGAGAGGTAAAATACCTGATTCAAATCAACATAGCGGAAACTGCCGAAAGTCCAAAGCACATAATTCTTCAACGCTTCGTTGCTACTGAACGATTGCATAATTTCAATCAATGCGCTTATTCCTCCGCCAATCATTAAACCGATAATCAAAATAGCAACCACATCATTCAACCGGTAAGAAATAAGAAAGTTGATAAAGAATATTAGAACAGCACCCGCTGCCGCAGCAATAATAATACTCCAGCTGCTCAGCAAATGAATTTCGTGAATACCGAAAGCAGAAGCAGCAAGGATAAAAATAGCAACTCCCAAACTTGCACCGGCACTAATACCCAACACATAAGGACCAGCCACCGGATTGCGAAACATAGTTTGCATCTGCAAACCACTCACCGATAAACCTCCACCCGCAAGCAAAGCAGCAAGAGCAGCAGGCAAACGAGATTCCAGAACAATATTTCTCCATGCTTCATTACCGGTTGCGTTTCCCGTCAAAATGCTCACTACTTCTAAATAAGAAATAGAAACCGAGCCAAGCAATAGTTGCAAAAAAAATACAACTACCACCAGCGCAGAGAAAGAAAAAAACAGAATAGTATTTCTGCTGTTCATTTTAGTTTCCGGTAATAATACAATTCGTAATTGGGCAAAAGTTCAGGATGGAAAATAAAAATCAAATCGGCTAACACCATATCCGGATTCAACGGACCGGTTTCCCAAAAATCAAATCCACCGCTTGATGTGTTGCGTTTATCGTTATTGAAAATATTCGCGGTTTTATAAGCTTTAAAAAAAGTATTCTTCTTATCAGCTGATTTTATTTCGGTAAGCGAACGTGCAAAGCCGTTGCACAACCAGATATCCGCATCAGCCGCTTTAGCGTACACTACTTCGTAATCTAAATTCAGATTCAAGCCGTTAGTTGCTTTTGCATCTTTCCATAGAAAATTTCCACCGGCATCTGCAATCAGCTTTGGCATATAATTTTCCCCGCACGGCATATACCATATCTCTTTAAATGGAAGATTGGAGAATACCGTTGGCTTCGTTGAAACGCTTTTCAGTTTCTCCTTTAACGATAAATAGTTCTTTTCTATTTCGCTAAAAATACAGTCAGCCTCTACTTCTCTGTCATAAAATGCAGCAGTAAACTTTATCCATTCTGCACGCGCTAAAGGTTCTTGCTCCATGTAATCCAGATTCAAAACCGACTTGATATGAAGTGACCTCAGCTTCTTCTTCATTTTATCGCCACCATCCCAATCGCCTGACGTAAAGACAAACGATGGATTCAACTCCACCATCTTCTCATAATTCAATTCGTTGCTACCAACATTGGCAATTTGATTCTGCTTCACTTTCACTGCTACATCCTTATCATAAATCAAATCAACGTTCGCCACTCCCGAAATAGAATCCATCAAACCCAAGCGGATAAGTGTGGCAATATGATTAGTGGAAATACAAATGACTTTCCTCACCGGTGTATCCAACAAAAGTGCATTCGAAAAATCAATTGGTGCAGGTTTCCCTTTAGGCAGCAAAATGTATTGGGCAAATACTTTTGAACTATCTCTCCAATCTTTAACCGTTATAACTTTAAACCCGTTGTAGTAATCAACCGAAAACCCTTTGGCATACTTTACAGGCAGAGAAATTTCTTTTACGCAATGAGTTTGTGTCCCTTGTTCTTGCACCACCTTCTGATGACAGGATGACACCAATAAACAATAAACAATAAACAATAAACAAACTCTATTCATGATTAAAAGCAAAGTTGCCTGAAATAATTCCGGCTGTGAAAGAATGAATTAATGTTCCGTTCTTATCGTACCGGTAAATACGCGATTGCTGAACAAAGTCGAGTGCATCGCTTACGTAAACATCACCTGTCACAGGATCAACTCCTGTTGAATATATATTGGTAGCAGAAGTTTGGATAGTCGGCCAACCAGGGAAAAAGCCGTTACCTGCTTTATAAATATCTTTACCTAAAACATACCATACATATCCGCGTGCTCCATCAATCTGTAACATTGAAGGGTGGTCGTCAAGTTGATTAAATGAATAAGTGAAAAGCAGATTGAAATCCTTATCGAAAACTCTAATAGCAGCAGTGGTTGCCGAGGCACTATCTGCACTAGTTAAAATCCAGATAAATTTATTGGAATCAAGTGCTATTCCCTCTGCATCTCCAACAAATTCTTTCTTATCAATATAGGTATTGTCGTTTATTCTAATTCTATACAAAGCACATTTAGCAGAAGGATTCGAATAGATTTTTTTCCCTTCTACAAAAACGTATTCGCCCGACTGAACCAAATGCTCGGTGTATTGCGGTATAGAAATTTCTGTTTTCAAATTACCAGTTAAATAGTTGACTACATAAATTTTATTGGAATAAAGTTCCGTCATATAAGCTATACTATCGCTAACAGGCAGAACATATCTTGGCGATGAACCATTAATAGTTATGGTTCTTATCTTTTGAAACGATGGAAGTTTCACCACTTCAATTTTAGACGAATTGTTGACTATAACAAAAGCGATAGAATCTTTAATAAACATACTTTGAGCTACATCACCCAGCGAATAACCATTTGCAGATTGGAATAAATTATTCGTTAACGCATTTGTATTCGGGTCGTAAAAGGAAACTTCTCCGTTGCCGAAATTGAAGTTGCCTTCATTAATAATATAAACGCCTTTGCCGGTTGGTAAATCAGGAGTTTTGTCTTTGTGACAAGAAGAAATGAAAGCAATAAGAATTAAGAACAAATAATTTTTCTTCATCAGCTAAGTTTAAATCGAATTGTTCCTTCAAAATTTCTACCGGGCATAGCGTGTTGTAGAACATTCTGATATTGAGTATTTGCCAAATTGTTTATACGGAACGACATTCCTATTTCGTATTTGTTAATCGTAAAATCTTTACCTATCTCTAAATCAGTAAGAAAATAGCCATTGAGAGATTCCGCATTATCTGAGGAAGTAAATACATGGCTAACAAAACTATTCACCGAGCGCAAATAAAATTTGCGATACTGCAACTGAACTCCAACTACAACACGATGCAGCGGCACATAAATTAACTGCTTTCCGGCAGATTGGTCAAATTCGCTAGTAGAATCAAGATTGGTTGTTTTGGTAAAGGTGTAAGAAGCATTAAAATGAATCGAACCCTTTTTCTGATTACCTACATCGTTCGTAGCATGAAGGCTCGACTCAAACCCACGTGACAAAACGCGCTTATAATTCACCGGCATCCAGTCATTTCCCTGCTGTGGAATCCATTGAATCCAATCATCTACATAAAGGCAGAAGCCATTCAATGAAATGTCAAAATATTTTTGATATGTATATTTGAAACTCATTTCACCATTCCATGCGCGTTCATTCTTCAAATAAGGATTTCCGCTATGTGCCCAATACAAATCATTTAAAGTAGGAAATCGAAAATTGCGAGAAGCAATTATTGCAGTGCTGAAAGAATGTGTCGCATTCTTTGTTCGAGTTGAAAAATTAATCGCGAGTTCAGGCGCAAATACCGAAGGTTTCTTGCCGACAATATCTTGCCTAAAACCGAGATGAAATTTCAAGCCATTGACTAAATAGTAATCGGAGTAAAATTTTAACCCAAAAATATTTCGTGATTTTGCTGTGCCATACGCTATAACATTAGCCCGCTCCAAATCATAATTAAATTCAACATTCAGAACCAAATTGAAAGGGAAAGAATAAGTTGTACTGAAAACATCTCTGAACGCTTGCATTAAGGACGTTTCGTCTAACTTGGCTTCGGCATTTTGATAACGTAACTTATCCTGTATGTAAGCGGAAGTAAAACTCAACTTCAGCAATTTGTATTTCGCTTTCCAGTTTAACATTGAGCGTAGTGAATAATCATATTGGATTTCGCTTCCTATATCTTTACTCATGATAGGTGGAATTTGTCTATCTGTTTCTGTAAGCCACAGATAAAAATTCAATTCATTGTGTGAATCTATTTTGCCGCCAAACTGTTGCTGAAAAGAAAGTTGGCGAACAGAAGAATTTGTTTGCTTCAAGTACGGATGCCCAGGCTTAGAACTATTCTTAAACTGAAAATTATTTTCGGAATTGAGATAACTGAAACTTGTAGCCCCTGAAATATTTTTATGTGCGTATTGAAGTGACCCAATCCCTTCAAAAGTTTTAAAACTTCCGGCACGTAAACTTACATTAGCAGAAATTCCCGAATCAATTTTCAATTCACTATTCATTTGCAAAGTTCCTCCTATTGTTCCGCGATAGCCAGTGCGAACGAGTTGCAAATCCTGTTGCATCCCCAAAGTAAAAAGCGAAAGGTCGCATTGACCAAGCGAAGGTGAATTCAATTTTATTCCATTCCACTGCACTTCTGTTTGCGAAGCAGAAGTTCCACGCACTGCAATAGATGAAAGTTGTCCCACTCCATAGTTCTTTACATACACCGAAGAAAACTCCCCTAACGCATCACTCAATCTCTTTCCAGTTTGGTACTTCATTTCAGTAAACGGAGACCGGAAATTATTTGAAGACAATTTTTCAATCTTCACTACTTCATCTAACATAACTGTATCCTTTCTTTGTGCTTGCGTAGTAAGCAAGCAAACTAGAAACAGAAATGTCAGCAGCATTTTCATTCAATAATAAGCTTAGCAATTCGAACGCCCACAGAGAGAAAATAAATTCCTTTAGGGAAGTATTGAGTATTGAGTATTGAGTATTGAGATTGAATTTGTTCTTCGCTCAAAATCTTCCCTGTTACATCAATCAGTTTCAATCTTTCGCCCACCAGTTCTTCATTTACTTTAAGAGTAACATCATCACTCGAAGATGGGTTTGGAAAAACTCGTATTCCGTATTTCGTATTTCGTATTTCTTCAACCACAGTAGTATTAACCTGATTAATAACTCCCACCGCATCTAAATCGAAACCGCTTGAAGCAAATGGTGTTGGATAAGGATCATTTATTTTGCTTCCAAATTGGTCGTGTGTTGCAAACTGAGTTTTGACAGAACCAACCACATCAACTAAGCGAACATGTGTGATGCTGTTTACATCTAAGCCAATTTCATTTTTCAATTCTTCTAAATCGAAAGGAGTTCCGTAGCCAAAAACATATTTACCTGCCAGATTGTTTACTAACGAGCAATCTACTCCGGTCATTGGCACTTGCGTAGTATCCTGAATGTTTGAAGTAACCGGAAAGCGGAAAAAATTATTTCCATCGCTACTTACTTCTACAAAAGCAAACTCAAGAAAAGCCAAAGGGCTTTGCGTATAAAATCCATTCTCAAAAACAGCAAAGTCGAAACCTTGCCCGTTATAAATTGGATTTTGGAAAGTAAGTGTTGCCACTCCGCTATCGCCTAAACTAACCACTCCGTTCTGTCCTGCCATACCTATGGCAGAACTTTCAGTGCCTACACTCGCATAACCAGAATCTTTAACAGCAATATCCATATAGCCGTGCTGAATTACGCAACCGGTTGCCCATGCAACAAAAGAGGAGCTATCATTTGAAATAGCTGTAGTGCCAACCTGATTAGCAGCAGGCGCAAATTGCGCCTGTGCTAAAAAGTTGAAGAATATGAATAAGACAAAAGCAAAAAATTTCATAGCTGATAGACTACTGCTTTACAATTTTCTTTACCAAAGTTCCGTTCACTGAATTCATTTTCACAAAATAAATTCCTGCCGAAAGTTCTTCTGTATTTAACTCAACTGTATTGCTTTCGATACTTGAAATTGTTTTCACCAATGTTCCGGTTACATCAAACAAATCAACCTGACTGATTACAGCAGATGAACGAACAGAAACATTATTAGTAAAAGGATTAGGATAAACCTTTACAGCAACATCTGCAATTGCATCAAGCCCTGTAATGCCTGTTACGTTTATATAAATCACCGCTGTATCACTTGCACCCAAGGCATCATAAACGCGATACACTAATGAATCAGCCGCAACAATTCCTATTGCAGGCGTATAATTAACTTCGTTATTTACAACAGTAGCAGTTGCTCCGGCAATTAGAGGCGCACTGAGCAATTCAACAATTGGGCTTGCAATTAAGCCTGCATCGTTCGCAAGCACTGCAATTAGCGTATCGTTTAAGTAAGTAGTAGTTATTGCATCATCGGTTGCAGCCGGTTGCGCATAGGCCGTATCACCGGTTGTAAAATTATCCATTGCAAAATATGCAGGAGTATTCATGAAACCGAAAGCAGTATCGGATGAAGTAAGTTGGAAAATAATACTGTCTACATCGCCCAGTGGCTGCAAATCGAACCACGCCCAATAGCGCACTAAATAATCTTGTGTGCTGTCAGCCGAACGAAAATCGGCCAGAAAAAACTCTGCTGATTGCTGCTTCAAAGCTCCGTTCAGCCAGCCCATTGCACGCAAACGAAACCAATCAGGGTCGGTGCCGGTTACACCACCGAATTTTTTAGCGAACGCATCACCCTGTTTCATGCTTTGATAAGCATACGTTGTATTTGTTACATAAAAGCCTTTCACCAGTTTACCGGCTGCATTACCGGTTAAACGAATTTTCGCATTGCCATAATCATCGGCAACAGCATACTTGTCTGAACCATTATAACCACTTGCTGTAATGGCAGCATATTGATTTCCATAACCTGCAGTTACGCTATCCTTCTTATTTGAGTAAGTAAAACCACTCCAGGAAAAGAAAGAAGTATTGTAATCGTTTACAAAATTGGCATTGCCGCTGTTGAACCCTCCGCTTAAATCACTTCCATTCCAAAAAGTATCGGTGGCAAGTGTGAGATTTTCGAAAGTAGAAACTGTTTGAGCAAAAAGAAAACTTGCCATAAGTGTGGCGCACATCAGTAGGTTGAATTTTTTCATTGTAACAATGATTTAAAATGGTTAAAAAATTCGCCCCGAAAAATGAATAGATGGATTATGAAACTGTACACTGTTCCGTTCTCCGCCTTTCTTCCCGAAAGCTTTTGACTAATTTGCCGAAGGCAGGTCTTCTGGTTTACTCTGTTTCTATCGCCTTCCCGGTTTTTACACCAGTGGCTTTGTGAGATAGAAACTTTTAAAGAGCTTACAGCAGCGGGTACTACTCAGGATTTACACCTGATTCCCTATTATGGTTATTCGTTGTAACACGACTTCACCACCTTTAGCGGTGGCAAATAAAATCTTTTTATTTTCAACCGCGCAAAAAATATTTTTTGAATTCTGCGTTTGCTTAGATATGAAATATATTCTTTCCATTTTCGGTGCCTTGCTATTTGCATCTTCCTGTAATAAGTGTTATGAATGTAAACAATATTGCGCTTACTGTGAATCAAGCACGGGAGTGCGTTATAAAGTATGTGGCACTAAAGATGTAAACCATGCGCAGGTCGACTCTACCTATCTGGCACTAATAGCTATAGGCTATACTTGCACAATTCTGAATGATGACAGAAATGTTTGTGATAATTCGAATAAAATTAATGATGCAGTAAACTATTATTACAAGCAGGACTACTACTGCAACCCAAAATGAAAACAGAAAGGCTCTTCAAACGAGGAGCCTTTCTGTTTTGTCTAAGCTGTTCTATTGTTCTCCGAAAAAATTTCGTGTTTCCATTACCACCACTCCACCTGTTGCATCCCCATACTTAGGAGGTATAAAACCATTATACATTCTATAAGTATCTAAACCGCAAAGAGGAATATCAGGATTTCCCATTACCCGGCAGCCATCAATATAGTACGCCAAACCTCCTGCGCGTGCACCACGAACGTAATATTCACCATTAGATTTTACCACTCCACTTTTTAGCTCCGCAAGGCCTCCAGTTCCTATAATTGGCATACGTCTGATATCTTCACGTTTCAGAATATCTATTTGCGGATCTATAGGATCTATAATCGGATTTGTTTCAAAAGTAATTATCACATCTTTCATGTTAATAGATACTCCCAACTGGAAATCAAGGGTTTTGTTTTCGTCATTACTTAATTTATAGTTCTCCACCATTAAGTGACTACTCATATAAGTGACAGTAATATTATATACCCCAGCAGGAATATTACTTGCATAATAATATCCGTGTTCATTAGTGTAAAATATTTTTTGTCCCCCTTGGCTTTCCAGAACAACGGTGGCATCGCTCACCGGCTCTTTGGTTTCAGGGTCGGTTACCTGACCCATAATACTACCTCCGGTAGATGCAAATGAAAATTGAAAGACAAGCGCTAAAAGCAGCAAGCCGGCTGCGCGGATTTTGTTTTGTGTTTTCATGGTTTTTGTTTTAGTGTTTATAAAAAAATTAAGTCATTTATATGTCATGCTGAGCACAGCCGAAGGCTGCAAGAAGTTTTCACCATACGCGATTTTGAGTAGGGCTTCCCATAACCGGTGTGCCATCAATAAAAATGCGAACCTGGTCGCTGCCCTTAATAAATATTTTCCCTCCTTGCACATCGCAACCCGGCTGTTGGCTTATTACATCGTTTAATGATTGAGTAGGCTGATTAAATGTGCTGTTCGTGAGTTTCACATCGCTCGATGTAACAGAACTGAAAATATTTTCCTTCGTTTCTAAAGCCACCTTTGGCGGCAGGCTACTATTATTACTTACCTCAAAATTAATTTCAGATGTATAGCTATCGTATACATGAACATCATTCATTACAAAAGTCCGGTTATTGAACACAACTCGCATTTGATACTTACCCGTAGGAAGATGACTGGCATAGTAATGTCCGTACTCATTTGCCTTTACTTCAATCTTATCCATCCGGTTTTCGAAAATTATTTCGGCATACGCCAGCGGTTGTTTTGTTTCGCTCTCAATTACTTGCCCTACAATCTGACCGGTTGAAACTGCTTTTACAGTAGTAGAAACTAAAAGCAGAAATAACATGGAAACAAATGCTGAAGCTTTCATGACTTTAGGTTTTGTAGCCTAAAAATAGTGAATAATTTCTCACACTTCTGCACAGAACATCATTAAGCTCAAAATTTTACATTACTGTGACAAATCTTTTTCATTCACTTTTACGTTTTTAATACCATGACCAAGTTTCTGCCCATATTCCCTCTCAACATTATTGTTTACCCGGGTCAGTTACTCAACCTGCACATCTTCGAGCCGCGCTATAAACAATTGGTTAAGGAATGTAAAGAGAAGAATAAAACATTTGGCATTCCGTCTGTATTTAAAGATACGCTAAACGAATACGGTACCGAGGTAGAACTGCTCGAAATTTCAAAAGTATATGATAGTGGCGAAATGGATATAAAAACGAAGGGGATAAATGTGTTCCGAATTATGGAAGTGCTGCGTGAAGTGCCTGATAAGCTTTATTCTGCCGCAGTAGTTTATGAAATGAGTGCAAGTAAAAACGATACCGTAAAACCAAATCCTACTTTAATTGACCTGGTTAACAAGTTGCACGATGTATTAGGAACAAAATTTAAGGTAGAAGACAAGTTCGAAAGCCCGCTTTCATTCGATTTAATACAATATGCCGCCCTGTCGCCCTAAGATCAATACCGCTTGTTAATTGCTTCTTCGGAAAAAGCAAGGCAGTGGTTTATGATAGAACATTTACAGAAATTAATACCTTCCGTTGAGCAAACAGAAAAAGTAAAGAACAAAGTGCAGTTGAACGGACATTTTAGAAAAGAAATACCGCCAAAATTTTGAATCATTTTCACAAACAAAAACGTTAATATTGTATTCGGCATAATTGATACTCGGAGCGACTCATGGAAAAATTGATTTCTTCTTTTTTTATTTTTCTTGGTTCTATCGTAAAATTTTCGATGGGGTCTTTAGCGGCTATAGCTGCTAATCTGGGTTTAGGCGGTTCGCTAGCCAATATTATTGGTGGAATTATCGGCATTGTTCTCTTCACTTACCTCGGTGGTTACATGCAGGATTATTTGGTAAAGAAATTTCCTAAACGATTCGGAAGAAGATTCACTTCATCTAACCGGTTCTTAGTTCGCATCAAACAAAAATTTGGTCTAGGTGGTATTGCTGCGCTTACTCCAATTGTTCTTTCAATACCGGTAGGTGTTTTGTTTGCGTTGGCACTCACCCACGACAAAAAGAAAATTTTAGTTTCTATGCTTGCTTCCATGTTCTTCTGGGCAACCATTCTTTTCCTTCCTTATTTTCTTTTCGATATCAATGTGGTAGATATCATTACCAGATGGTTTGAGTAGTTTCTTTTCTTAATTTTCTCTTCTCTTCTTCTTCCAGTGATTTACGGATATAGCTTCCCTGTAAAAAAATAGTTCTGCACATACACAATAAAATACCATTAGCAAGCGTAGATTAGTCGTTGCATTTTTGTGCAACCAAAACCAACCAAGCCCTCCTCACTATGCGTATCGCAAAACTCTCTCTCCTCCCGATAGTTATCGGTATATTATTACTTGCAGCCTGCAACAAAAACAAAGTAAACCTGATTGAAACCAACGCAAAAGATGAAGTGCCTTCGCTCGGCAACCTCACCTTTACGTTCGACAAAAACTTAGTCAACGACTCACTGCTCAGCCAGTGGGATACCACACAGTTTGTCGAGTTCACTCCTCCCATTCCGGGGCGTTTCCGTTGGGAGAATGCCAACGAATTAGTTTTCTCTCCTGAATCTGATTTGCCACCGGCTACGTCATTTAAAGCAGAAGTAACTAACCGGATTCTGCAATACAACAAAAAGTATTCGCTTGGCAAATGCGAAACCATGAATTTTCACACCCCTTATCTGCAAGTGCTTTATGCCAACGCGATGTGGAATGTAAATGACGGCAACACAGCAAACGCTTTTCCGCAGATTGATATTTTCTTTAACTACAAAGTGAATCCCGCTAAGCTCAAAGATTTGCTCTCGATAGAACTCGAGGGCGCGAAAGCAAACATCAGCATTCAAACCACCACAATAGATTCTAAAATTTCGGTTACGCTGCTCGGCGTAAAAATGGAAGACAAAGACCTTACCGCTAAGCTGAAAATTGAAAAAGGTTTAGCGCCTGAGCGCGGAGCTTCGCCAACGGATAAACCGATTGAAACCACACTCGTTATCACTTCGCCATTCAACATGAGCGTGCAAAACAACGAAAGCGACCATGACGGCACACAGGGAACGGTGAAAGTTTTCATGAGCCAGTCACCGGTGGTGGAAAATCTGAATTCGTTTATCAGCTTCGACCCCAAGGTTAATTTTAAAGCAGAAGGCACGAACGAAGGAATGGTAATTGCCAGCGAAGAATTTGATGTGGCAAAAAGCTACACCATGACTTTAAAAGCCGGCATGAAAGGAAAAATTGGCGGCACACTTAAAGATGATTACACCGCCACCATTGCTTTTGGAAAATTAGAACCGCAGATAAATATTGTAAACAAGAAAGGCGTTTACCTGAGCCCGAAGGGCTCAAAGAATATTGAAGTGCAAATCAGTTCCATTAAGAAAGTGAAAGTGACTATCTCGAAAATTTACGAGAACAATTTGTTAGCCGCGCAACGCTACGGTTACTCGCAAAACGATTATTACGATGAAGAATATTATGATGAAGAAAGTTCTTACTCCGGTAGTGATGCGGTGATGGGCGATGTGATTTACGAGAAGGAAATTGAAACGAAGAACCTGCCGCGTTATGGCAACAGCCGTCTGTTTAAGTTCAACATAGAGGATAAACTGAAAGATTTCAAAGGAATTTATCACATTAAAATTCAAAGCAGCGAAGATTACTGGCGCAACGATTCACGCTTTATTTCGCTGTCAGATATTGGTTTGATTGCGAAAGAAACAAAAGACAAGATTTTTGTTTTTGCCAATTCCATCAGCACTGCTGAAGCTATGAGTGGGGTAAATATTACCGTGTTCGGGAATAACAACCAAACTATAGGCACCGGCACTACCGATGCCAGCGGAGTTGCCACCATTGATTTAAAGAAAAAAGATTTCAGCGGCTTCAAGAGCGCGATGATTACCGCGCGCAGTGGTAACGATTTCAATTATCTTCCTTTCAACTCAACGCATGTAGAAACTTCGCGCTTTAATGTGGGCGGCAAAAGACAGAACTCCACCGGTCTCGATGCTTTTGTTTATTCAGAGCGGGATATTTACCGCCCCGGTGAAAAAATAAATTTCAGCATTGTAGCCCGCGACCAGAAATGGAAAACTCCGGGTGAGATTCCTTTAAAGATGAAATTCATTCTGCCAAACGGAAAAGAATTGAAGACCTTAAAGAAAACACTGAACGATGAAGGCTCACTCGAAACGCAAATTGAACTTTCTCCTGCTGCAGTTACCGGTAGTTACACTTTCGAAGTTTATACAAGCAACGATATTTTGCTGGCATCGAAGAATATATTGATTGAAGAGTTTATGCCTGACAGAATTAAGGTAACTACTTCGCTTGATAAGAAATTTCTGAAACCAAGTGAGTCAACTACGCTTTCCATTAACGCGATGAACTTCTTCGGTCCACCTGCTGCTAACAGAAACTACGAACTGGAAATACAGATGAAGGAAAAATATTTTTCACCCGACAAGTATTACAAATACAGTTTTATGTTGTCGGAGGTGGAAACCAACTACGATAAAATAAACAGAGAAGGAACACTGGATGAAAACGGCAATTCCATAGACTCTTACTCCGTACCCCCTGATTATGCCAACCGCGGATTAATGCAGGCAGATTTCTTTACCACCGTATTTGATGAAACCGGCAGACCGGTAAACCGCAAGAGCGTGATTGACATTTTTACACAAGACATTTTCTATGGACTCGGCTCTGATGGGTATTACTATTGTGCGCTGAACCAACCGGTGAACTTCCCTTTGATTGCTTTAAACAAAGATGAGAAACCGGTCAGTACTAAAGCGCATATTCAAATCATTAAGCACGAATACAGAACAGTGCTCAGTAAATCGTACTCATATTTCCGTTACGAAAGCCAGCGCGAAGACAAAACCATTATTGACCAGGAAGTAAACGTGAGTGGAGAAAATACGGTGTTCAATTTCGTTCCCCGCACACCGGGCGATTATGAGATACGTATTGCCAAGCCGGGTGTAAATACCTTTGTGCGCAGAGGATTTTACAGCTACGGTTACTATGGTAGGGGTGGCGGAAACTTTGAAGTAAACAATGAAGGCAATATTGATATTGAAGCCGACAAGAAGAATTATGTAACCGGTGAAAGTGCGAAGGTGCTTTTCAAAACTCCGTTCAATGGCAAAATGCTGGTGACTTTGGAGAACGACAAAGTGCTGGAGCATCAATACGTGAACGTAGAGAACCGCTCGGCCTCGGTAACGTTTAATTTAAAGAGCGAAGATTTACCGAATGCCTACATCACCGCTACATTAATTAAGCCGCATGAAGACAGCGATATGCCGCTTACGGTGGCTCACGGTTTCAAATCAATTACCGTAGAAGAAACAGCACGTAAAATACCTGTGCAGATATTTGCCGAAAAGAATGTGCGATCGCGCTCGCATCAAAAAGTGCGGGTTAAAGGCACACCCAACTGCAAGATAACACTTACCGCAGTAGACGAAGGTATTCTCCAAATTACCGGTTACAAAACACCCGACCCTTATGCGTTCTTCTATGCCAAGCGCGCGCTTGAAGTTAATTCATTCGACCTGTATCCTTTGCTGTTTCCTGAGTTGAAGGGAACACTTTCCAGCACCGGTGGTGATGGGTTTGATTTAAGTAAGCGAACCAATCCACTGCAAAACAAGCGCGTGAAATTAGTTTCGTATTGGAGCGGTATTACCGATGCCAATGGAAACGGAGAAGCGAATTTTGAATTTGATATCCCGCAGTTCAGCGGACAGTTGCGTTTGATGGCTGTAGCATATAAAGATGTTGCCTTCGGAAGTGGTGAAATGAATATGACCGTTGCTGACCCTATTGTTATCAGTACTGCATTACCACGTTTTCTTTCCCCAAGAGATACGGTGCTCATGCCGGTAACTATTTCAAATACTACAAAAAACTCAACCAATGCAACTGCTACCGTCAAGGTAAGCGGACCGGTGAAGGTTGTGGGAAGTAATTCGCAACAGGTTTCCATTAAAGCTAACGCGGAAGGCAGAGTGGTGTTCCAGTTAGTGGCTGATAACAGAATTGATGCTGCAAAAATTTCGGTAGAGGTAAATGCGCTGAACGAAAAGTTTCTGGATGAAACAGAGATTCCGGTTCGTCCGCCAGCCTCGCTTCAAAAGATTACCGATGCCGGTTCAGTGATTGCGGGCAATTCGAAGAAAGTGAATTTTGCGATTGATAAATTCATTCCTTCCAGTGCTGATTATCAGCTTATCATCAGCAAGAATCCTGCGTTAGAGTTAGCCGACCAAATGTATAAGCTGGTGAATTATCCTTACGGCTGTACCGAGCAAACGGTGAGCGCAGCTTTCCCTCAATTGTATTTTGGTGACCTTGCCGATTTAATGAAAGCGGATAAAAACCTGAAGGCAAATGCCAATTACAATGTGCAGGAAGCCATCCGCAAAATTAAAATGCGTCAGCTATATAACGGAGCTATTACGCTTTGGGATTACGAAGGCAGCGAGAACTGGTGGGCAACGGTTTATGCCGCGCACTTTTTGCAAGAAGCGCACAAAGCAGGCTTTGATGTAGATAAGAGCCTGCTCGATAATATTTATCAGTACCTCACTACCCGGCTAAAGAACAAAGAGAGCATTACCTATTACTACAACGGAAATTTGAAAAAGCAAATTGCTCCGAAGGAAGTTGCCTACTCTTTGTATGTGCTGGCACTTGCAGGAAAAGCACAGGTTTCTACTATGAACTACTACAAGCAAAACACCGACATGCTTGCGCTTGATAGTAAATATCTATTGAGTGCCGCTTACGCAATTGCCGGTGACAAAAGCAAGTTCCGTGAGTTGCTGCCAGGTAGTTTTACCGGTGAGGTTTCGGTGAAAGAAACAGGTGGCTCTTTTTACAGCGATTTGCGCGATGAAGGAATTGCACTTAACGCCATTCTTGAAGTTGACCCGAACAACCCACAGGTGGGCACCATGGCTAAGCATGTAAGCGAGCAATTGAAAACCCGTTACTACCTCAGCACACAGGAGCGCGCTTTCGGTTTCCTTGCGCTTGGAAAAATTGGAAGGCAAGCCAACAACAGCAATGTAAACGCCAGCGTAAAAGTGAACGGAAAAGAAATTGCGAAGAACGATGGAAGCTATCTGAAACTTACTTCGAAACAATTAGGCGGAACCAATGTAGAGATAAGCACCACCGGTACCGGTAAGCTGTATTATTTCTGGCAAAGCGAAGGCATTAGCAAGGACGGCAGTTTTAAAGAAGAAGACAGTTATCTGAAAGTGCGCAAGCGTTTTTACGATAGATACGGCAGACCACTAACCGGCAATAGTTTTAAGCAAAATGATTTAATCATCATTGCTCTTACTTTAGAAAATAGTTACAGCCGCTATATTGACAATGTGGTAATGACCGATATGCTGCCTGCAGGTTTCGAAATCGAAAATCCGCGCACAAAAGAAATACCAGGCATGAACTGGATACAAAACGAAAGCACACCCGATTATTTAGATGTGCGTGATGACCGCGTAAATATGTTCGTCAGGGCAGGACCGCATCCGCAAACATATTACTATGCGGTGCGTGCAGTTTCTACAGGCACGTATGTACTGGGACCGGTAATGGCAGACGCTATGTATAACGGAGAATATCACTCGTATAATGGCGGTGGGGTAGTGAGAGTAACGGAGAAGTAATACAGATTGATATAAAAAGACATAGCCCTCGCAGTTTAAAAAACCTGCGAGGGCTTGTTATATCAACTCAATATGTCCTTTTTAATAGTTCAAGTGAATCCACTGAGTAGAGATACTCCTGATAGCGCCTTTTATTTTCGATATTTGTGGTATCGAACAGATAAACTCCTTTGCGGATTGCACCTTCTTCGGTGCTGAATCTTTTTGATGGTAATTTCATATAGAATAAAGTCACCATCAGCAACATCCAAATTAATATTCTTATAAGCATGCTTTTGTAATAGCTGTTTAATTCTGCTAGAGCATTTTGGCGGACAATGACTGTAACTGCCAGCAACGGCACAGAAAAAAATAAGCCAGTGAGCAAAAGTAAATTAGCACCGTGCCAGTGCATCAGTTTAAACAACACAGCTATGGGAGCTACTGCTAATACCATACCCCCCAAGACCGAAAGCAGCACGTTCTGCTTACCTGTTTCTTTATCACGCAGAAAGAAAAAGCCGAAAGGGAGATATAGAAACACTAACAGCGACAGAAACTGAATCAACAGAATATTGCTTCCGGGTATGTGCAACAGTTTCAGGCAGAAGGCGAAAACACAAATGCCGGCAAAAATCTTCTCGAAATACTTGAGTATAAAATTTTTCATGTGTGGGTTTGTTTCTCAAATCTAAACTTATTGTCAAAAGGTTGTTGCTTTTATTGCTTCACTGTATTATACATTCGCACTTAAATAAATAGCCATGCGTAAATGGTATTACGAGCTTCCGGCAATTCTAGTGGTAGCCGGTGTTACTATTGCCGTTCTGTGGAATATAAACTTCAGTTCACATCCTACACCTGTTGAGAAGAAACAAGATTTTAAAACCGAAACTTTTGTAGTAAAGAGAGATACACTTTACACCAAATGGAATACAGGAAAAAGTCTATTCAAGTCCAATTGTGCAGCGTGCCATAATCCTAAAGTCGATGGAACCGCTCCTGCTTTGCAGGGAGTAACCGCACGATGGAATGCTTACGGAAAGTTTAAAGGAAAAACAGGTGAACAATGGCTGAAGTCATGGATTAGGAATTGGAATGATGCTGTCAATGCCCATCATCCTTACGCTATTGCTATGATGAACTCACGACCATCAATGATGAATGTTTTTGCTACGCTAAAGGACAGCGATATAGATGCTATTATTTTTTACGTAGAAAATGCTACCGCTTACCAGCGAACGGTGGCAGGGACAGTAGTGAATTAAATTTGTACCATGCACTTATTTCGCCATAAATGCAGCAGAAAGCAAGGCAACACCTGCGGTAAGTGGCACAATAGTATAGGCAACAATATGAACAATGTTGCCGGTGCTGTTGCCCATTAGCTCTTTCATTTTAATGAGCTTTTCTGAGCTTAGTATTTTGCCGTTTAGACGTAGGTAAAGAGTATAAAAACCAAAGGCAAGGGCAAATGTTCCGAATATTAGGTTGATGTATTCCATAATTTTTTTTGTTGTTCTTCAATTCAAAACTAAAGTAATAATCAAAGTTTTTCCAATACTCTTATCGCGTTAAAGAATAATCCTGGGTAGCCTTTATATAGCGCACACCGTCTTTATTGCTTGCTTCAAACATAGCACCGCAACCAAGGTGCGTGTAAGTTTTACTAAGCATAGTTTTACGGTGCGGTGCTGAGTGCATCCATTCATCTACTATTTTTTCAGCCAGTTGAATGTAACTTGACTTGCTCGGCATTTCCAGGTTATTGTAATCAATATTTTCGCCCATTGCACTTGCCTGAACACCGAACAGCACCATCCGGTCTTCAGGTGAACGCAGCTTCTTCGTTTTACTATTAAAGTGGTCAAAGAATCTTTTCTCTACCATCTGCTGCGAATGAACAATAGCCGCATCTCTCAATTGTGCCGAATACTTCAACGGTTTAAACTTCTTTTCCTCTCTCACTTTATTGGTAACAAAAAACAAAGCCGCATTCAGCAAATGCAAATCGTAATTATTAGGGTCAACAATCTGGTTCACCTCTTTCAGTGCCGAAAAGCTCTTCCAGCTATGCTCCTCATACACCTTCTCTTTAAAGTAAGAGTCCTTCTTATACAAAGGAATTTCTTCCAGGAACTTCTCTCCGCCTCCGCTTACCGCCACTAAAACAAGCAACAACAAATTTTTAATCATAAAACTTTAACGCTACTTTGGTTTATAAATTACATGATGGCATAACTAAGCTAAGCCTGAGCAATGCAAGTTATGCCATCATTGCACCGCTATAAAATCATCAACAATGAACGAATCTACCTATGAGCAAATTAATGCCGTTCAAAAACAAATCGAAGAAAGCAGAAATAAAATTCTTGAACTGCGAAGTAAACTGGAATTAGAACCTGTTAACGATTATAACCTCAAAGATTGGAACGGGAACTCAGTCCTACTCTCATCTTTGTTCGATGAACGTGATGAACTGATGGTGATTCACAACATGGGCAAGCGTTGCGTGTATTGCACCCTTTGGGCAGACGGCTTCAACGGCTCTGTTCTTCCCCTCAACGACCGTATGCCATTTGTGCTTACCTCGCCTGATTCACCAGAATTGCAAAAAGAGTTTGCCGAAAGTCGAGGGTGGAAATTCAAAATGCTTTCTACAGAGGGAACGACCTTCACCAAAGATTTAGGATTTGAACCCAAACCAAATTCTTATTGGCCAGGTGTTTCTGCCTTGATTAGAAAGGATGGTAAAATCTATCGCACATCTTACGACCAATTCGGTCCGGGTGATTACTACTGCGCGGCATGGCATCTCTTCAATTTATTTCCAAAGCGAGATAACGAATGGCAGCCTAAGTATAAGTATAGTTAGCTGTTTCTATTACCGACCAAATTTATACGTCTAACCTTGGCCATTTGGGGTGTTTAGTGGCATTTATTGGGCTAAAAGTGTAGCTAGAGAAGGACAGTTTGTTCATCGAGGATATCAAAATTAGTTTCGAGGACACCAAAATGACCTTCGAGGAGTTACAATTGATTTTCGAGGACACTCAAATGACTTTCGAGGACACCAAAATGAGTTTCGAGGAGTTACAATTGACTTTCGAGGACACTCAAATGACTTTCGAGGACACCAAAATGAGTTTCGAGGGGTTACAATTGACTTTCGAGGACACTCAAATGACTTTCGAGGACACCAAAATGAGTTTCGAGGGGTTACAATTGACTTTCGAGGACGTTCCACTTACAACATCAAAGAATAGTTCTTGAACAGTATTTTGTTTTCAGGAATTTGTATAAAAGCAAAAGCCCTTTGGCTGACCAAAGGGCTTTTGCTTTTATAAGTGGCTGTTTTACTTTTTCTTTTTTTGGTAGGTAAAGCCGGGTCCGGTTTTTACTTCTTTCACCACTTCCCCGTAGCTTTCGTATTCAGGAGCATCATCAACCTTGTCAGATATCAATTTGAATTCAACTCTTCTGTTTCTTGCTCTACCTTCAGGATCATCTTCACC
The DNA here is from genome assembly GCA_947475165.1 of Bacteroidota bacterium. Taxonomy (GTDB): domain Bacteria; phylum Bacteroidota; class Bacteroidia; order Chitinophagales; family LD1; genus Bog-950. Next base: position 25,802 of record CANJLD010000026.1, on the reverse strand, counting down.
ATTTGGCAATTCATTGGGAACAGCAGAAATTTTTTCTCCGAATGTTTTCACCACAATTCTGCTTTCGGCAATCGCTTTCTTCTTAATCAAGAAAGTTTTCACCTCGTTAGCTCTACGTAAAGAAAGCTTCTCGTTGTATTCATCTGTTCCTTTGCTATCGGTGTGACCTTGTACTTCAACCGAGTAACCCGGGTGAGCATTCAACACTTGAACAACAGAGTCAATTTGAGTTTTGTAGAAATCAATCACATTCGATTTATCGAAAGCAAAATAAACATTCGGTATTTTGATATGAATTTTGATAATAGGGTCTAAGTAGAAGATTTGCGAAATAGTATCGCGCTCTTCCTCTTCCGCAACAGTAATATTATCAATAGAAGGCCAGTAGCCTTCTTTGTTACCGTTTATCTTGTAAGAAGTGCTTCTATTAACAGGGAAAACAAACGGCACCGGATTGGTAATTGCATTACCAACAAAGGCAAAATTATTTCCCTCTACTTTATACATCGAAGCATCTACTCCAAGTATTGGTGTATTCGTAGCATCGCCTCTCTTCACATAAATACCTTGCAAAACCACATCGCGCTGAATAATTACTGTCCAGATATCATCGCAACAAGTAGCACCACGCGGAGATGTTGTTCCTACACGGTTAGATACCATAAAGCCTTTAGCTGCTTTTTCATCTAAAGCAAAATACAAATCATCAGCCGGTGAGTTGATAGGCACGCCCGCGTTTACCGCACCGTTTGTCCAGTCACCCGGTGTTCCGGCAACTTTAAACACGTCCAACCCTCCTAAAGAAGGATGACCATCAGACGAGAAATAAAGCAATTTGTTTTTCTTATCGTAGAACGGAGTGATATCATCACCAACTGTGTTTACCTGGTCTCCTGCGTTTGTAGCTGCACCAAAAGTTCCGTCAGCATTTACTTTAGCATAGTAAATATCTAATCCACCTTTGCCGCCTTTACGGTCGCTTACAAAGTAAAGGATAGCGTTGCCTTCATTGTCTACACCAAATGCCGGTTCAGTTGTAGTTCCTTCTACATGGTTCAAACCTTTCAATTCTTCTGCTTCGTTCCATTCAGCACCATTCTTTGTAGAGCGGTAAAGTTTGCAATCTAATCTATTTTGGTCGCCCGTTGAAGGAACACATTTTGTAAATACTAAAGAATTTTCGTCTGGTGCGTATACTGCGTTACAAACGTTTGCTTTCGGGTCGTTTGGTGGCGAAAGCAATTCTGTTTTGTTAGTATAAGCCTTCCCTGATTTTTCTGCTTTAAAAATAGAAGTGTGCGTATTAGCAGTAGAAGTAGTCATGTTTACTGCTGTATCTGTCTTCTGCGATGAGAAAAGAACTCCTCCCTTTATTGGCTTTGGAGAAAAATCCTGAATAGTGCTATTCAAATTGCCTTCAGTTTTTTCTACCTTAATTTTTGTTGGAGATTTGGTAAGAACAAGAGCCGTATCGCATCCTTCAATTCCAATTTTAGCTAACGCTTTGTAGCTTATATCTTTCTTACCAAGCGGAGCCTTAATATAATCGTTATACGTTTTCTTAGCTTCTTCATACTTACCATTCATGTGCTGCATTTGCGCTAAATGAAACTGGTCAGCTACATAAGCTTCTGCATCTTTGTCAATTACAGCCTTGTAATATTTCTCAGCCGCTTCGTAATCGCGTAAGTAACGGTTTACATCGCCCAGCAAATGAGGAATTTGAATTTTATCCGGCTTTACTTTATACGCATCTTCGAGATATTGTGCTGCGTTATAGTAACTGCCTTCCGAAATTTTCAATTTCGCAATCTTCACCTTCTTGCGCCATTTCACCTTCGGATACTTCTCTACGTTCTTCAGCTTCGAGCCATCTTGCGCGTTGGCAAACACGGTCAGGGGAATCAACAACGCTAATAGAAAATACTTCATAATGTGTGCTTATTTACTTAAGGGTTAATTAAAGTTCTGTGTTCTTCTAAATTTTAGTAACGTGGATTGAAGAGATAATTATCTTCTTTCGGAGTAAAGATGTTGCCGATGTAGCTTAAAGTAACTTCAAAGCCTTGTGGCAGCGGTCCGCCAATGCTCTTGTGGTCGCCATATTGTTTCGACAAGTGAACATCGTAAGCAAAACCTGCTCTGAAACCTTTGTATTCAAAACCAATCTTAGGAATTAACGTGTAGTTACCTGTGTTCAAACGATTCCATAAGCCTAAGTATAAAGTAGCGCGCTTAGCAGCATCGCCTTTAACTACATGCACTCCGGCAGTTAAACCAAAGTTAACCTGTGCAGCTTTTGCCTGAGTCATAAATAAAACTCCAGGAATGAAAACTGCTTTGTCTTTGTAATCAAATTCAAATCCACCGTGAATAGTGTGGCGGAAAGGAAGACGGTAAGTAGCACTGTTAGCTAAAAAATCCTGTTTGTAGTTGGTTGCATTGTTGAAAGCATAACCTGCATAAACACGCATTCCTTTATAGAATTCAGATTTCGCAAATAATCCGGCATTGAAAACACCTTTCATTTTGTTTCCATTATTGAAAGTTTCTCCGTTATAACTATCATTGTAAGTTAAATCAGAATTGAAACCATCATTGAATTCAAACTTGCTGAAATCCATTTTGGTCATTGCAATTCCTCCTTGTAATCCCAATCCTAATTGGAAGATTCCGTTTTTACCAAAACTCATGTTGTAGGCAAGCGAAGCAAGAATTTGATTTTGATTGAATGTTTTTCCGTTTTGCTGATCGTTCACGAAAACAAGACCGACTCCCAAAGCACCATTCTTAATCTTATCACGCAAAAGCGAAAGGTCAACACTTACCGATGGCGTAGAAAATACCGGCTTATTATTCGATAAACCAGGATATTGATTACGGTAAATTCCTGTAATACGATAGAAACCGTTAAAGTTTCCGGTCATTGCAGGGTTAAGGGTTAGCGGAGAAGAATAGAACTGTGAGAAGTGAATGTCTTGTGCACTCAGTGTCAGGGTTCCGAATAGTAAAGCTAAAATTGCGTAGAATCTAAAGTTCATGAGCATGTCTTATTTATTAGGGTTCAAAGAAAATATTTTTTTCCAAACCTGCATGATATTGCGGATAAAAAACCGAGTGCCATGCAGGTATGTTTATAACAATGTTGAATTAGCTTACTCCATTATCAAATTATCAATGCAACAATGTGAATGCACCGGTTAAGTTGTAATTAATATTCACATTCGGGTTGTTTTGGTCAGGTCCCGAAATAGTTACGTAATAGAAATAAGTATCGGCCGGTTGTAAAGACCCGCTGAAAGTTCCGTCCCAATAGCCATTGCCGTTGTAAACCAATTGTCCCCAACGATTGTAAATTCTCATGGTTACAATAGTGTAAGCACCCTGTAAAGAAGGTGGGAAATACGGACCGTAAACATCATTTGCCCCATCACCATTTGGAGAGAACGCATTTGGCATTGGCGGAACACCCGGTGGAACTACTGCTAAACGAACACTGTCGTAAGCTACGCATCCGTTCACCACATCGGTAACCTGCACCAAATAGGTAGTAGTAACCTGAGGCGACTGAACATAAGGCTGCTGAATAGTTGTGTCCTGTAAGTAAGTTGAAGGTGTCCAGATATAAGTAAAATTGCTGTTGTAGCTAAACGAATCAACATTCAGCGTTGCAGTTCCTCCTACAAATACGGTTGCACTTGGCGGGTCTGCTACAAAAGCATTCACCGTTAAACAACGGATAGTAATATCCGCAGCATCGCTCGCGCTACAATTATTAAGGTCAGTTACAGTAAGTGTGTAAATACCGGTGCTTGTTACCGAAATGCTTGGCGTAGTTGCCGCATTCGACCACAGATAAGTTCCGATTACGTTTGAAGTAAGAACAATGGCCGTATCGCAACTGCACATTGTTTGGTCGGCTCCTAAATCTGCCACCGGTGGAACAACGCTGGCAATAGTAACCGTATCGTAACTATTACATCCGTTATCGCTGGCAATTAAATAGTAATCACCGGCTGTAGAAACAGTGAAGGAATCGTTCTGAACACCTCCCGGATTCCAGAAGTAATCAATACCGGTTACCGGATTTACAGTAAGTAGCGAAGTAGATTGATTCTCACAAATAGTATCGTCACTCACAATAATCGCTGCCACTGGCGGTTGTGCCACAATTACATGCGCAGTATCCTGCGAGTAAAGTGTGCAACCATTGGTATCAACAGCTATGTATGAATAGAAACCTGCAGTACCGGTAGTGATAAACTGTGTATTTGCTCCATTGCTCCATAGGTAAACATCATAACCGCCATCTGCTCCCAACACAATAGTTTCACCAACACAAACACCGGTATCGCCACTTGGCTGAACCCCAATCGGATTCAATACAAATTCAGAAATAATAACCGTATCGGAGTTATAAGTACACTGTCCGTCATTTACTCTTACAAAATAACTTTGTGTAGATGCAGTTTGAGCACCGGTAGTAATAGTAGGTGTATTAGCACCGGTTGACCACAAGTATGAAACATAAGGCCCACCAGTAGGGATTAAGGTTAATGAATCGTAAGGACAAATAGCCGCATCTGCACCAAGCGATGCAGAATGGTCTTTTACAATAACATTCAACGTATCATCTACTCGGCAGCCAATTGAATCGAAAGCAGTAACATGATAGGTGGTAGTATTATACGGCCAAGCAAAAGGGCTTTGTGCTGTAATTGAAGAGATACTTCCGTTCGGTGTCCACAAATAAGAAACCCCGTTACCGTTGAAGATAAGGTGTGTGGTATCTCCAACACAAATACTATCCGGCACAGCAGCTAAAGTGTGCGGGAAGTTGCCGATAGATACTTTAATAGTATCGTGCGAAGTGCAACCATTAGTAAAGGTTGCGTTCACAATATAAGTAGTAGTAACCGCAGGGAATGCTTTAGGGTTAAGAATAGTATCGCTTGATAAACCTGTAGTAGGAGTCCATGACACATTCGTTACCGCATTACCTGCTGATTGCGGAGTAAAGCGGAATGCTACCGGTGAGCTTACCGTCCACGCTGCCGAGTTGTAACCGGCTGGCGTTAACCCATATGTCCCGTTGTTATTTTCAATACCAAGCGTATTTATATGTGTAGGGTGTGTTTGCGAACCAACCATTAATTCTATCACATTCGTAGTTTCATAAAGGTGCATTTCACCTGTAATGTTTCCACCGCCTGTGTAATGCGAAACGTTGTTCCATCTAACAACTAAAACCTGATTAGGTGTTGTTCCGGTTACAAAGCGGTCGATGTTTCCTCCTGCCGTAGTATTCAAATCTGCCCAACAAAGTGCAATCAAATTATTAGGTGTATTTACATCCGGCACAGATTGCCCTGCACAACAACCGGCACCCTGACCAGTGCTGAATGAAATAAATCCGTTGGTTGAAATAATGTAATTAGAAACCGAGTTACAGAAGAAGTTAAAATTGAATGGCATAGCTAAAGATGCACTTACCACATCATCGCCAGCCGGACCGGTTGTAGTAGTACCGGTAGGTGCAATAGTTGCATAAGGAATAGCACTCAAGTTATAGCCCGGAATACAGAAAGGAACAGCAGGGTGTAATAATGCTGCATTCAATTGCAAAGTATCGTTTCCGCAAACAGCTGTATCGTTTCCTAAACTGATTAAAACTGCAGTATCTACAAATAAACTAATACTTGTATCGCCCTGACAGTTGGCATCGGTTACTATTAAGTTGTAATCAACATTACTGTTAACCGGTACGGTTACAATAGAAGTATCTGGCAAGGTTGTGCCATTACTTCCTGTCCAGGTAAAGTTGTAATTGGTAAGCGGTGCTTTGCACATTACAAACTCTGTGTTTGGTCGGTTAACACCCGGAGTAGTAAATGTAATTCCACTGCAACCTGATTGAGTAGCTAAATCGTTATTTGCCCAAAGTACAGAGTTGGTAAATGAAGTAGGCGTATAAAACACTTGGTCATAACCAGTGTAAGAACTGTTATCGTAGCAAACTTCTATAATCAAGTTAGAAAAACCATCCCAGTTATAAGGAATATCTAAAGTGTGGTTATTCCAACCGGTGGTGGTAGTATACGATACCGGATTAAGCACCTGCGATAAACCGGCTACATAATTAGTAGGAAGGTTATCGAGCGAAGTACAAGTCATTTTAATTGTAAAAGCATTGTAAGGTTGTGTACTGGCTTTGGTAGATACGTTAAATGCAATATCAGTAATTGCACCAGCTGTTAGACCTAATGCCTGTAATTCAGAAGCACGGTATAAATACTGCACTCTTCCATCCATATAAAAACCAGTGTACGGAGTAGTGTTAACTCCGGCAGCACCAGTTCCTGTTCCTACATCCTGCAAATCGAAAGTGCTGTTTGGCAAGCATGCATTCTGCGGATCTGGAGCCGGTCCGCAATCTACGGCACTTACCGATGCAGTAAGAGTTACAAGAGAACCGGGACATACATAATTGTCGGAAGGCAGAATACTTACTCTTGGCCCTACTCCGTTTATTGCAATTTCAAAGCTATCTCTAACAATACATCCGCTGTTAGAAACCACCGCTACCTGATACATAGTAGTAGCAGTAGGTTTTACCTGAGTGGTTTGTTGAGTTGGTGTAAGTATTCCCTGATTCACCGGTGTCCATGAATAAGTGAATGGCCCTTGATTTTGCGGTGTAGCAGTTACAGTAAGCGTGGTGCTTTCATGCAAACAGATAGTATCATCCGGTGTAGTGATATTAGTAGTATAAGAAGGAACATTGAACACAGTAATGGTGTCTTTATCTTTACATCCGCCCTGCAAATCGCTACTTATTATATAGGTTGTGTTGCCTGATGGCGCAAGGAATACCACGTTACTATCCGGTGTAGCACTAACCATTCCGGTAGTGGTTGACCAACTGAAGTGTGTTCCACCATAAACATTTACCTGAACAGGACCGCCACCGGTGCAATAGAAACGGTCAGGGCCTGCATCTGTTCCATCGAATATGGTAATGTCGTAAGTAAATAATTGCAAGCCGGTGATAGGGCAAGCGTTATCTTCAAACTGAACCGTGAAATAACGGAAGCCGGTATCTAAAGGAGAAGGAGTCCACGAGAAAACAGTAACAATTGAATCCGGTCCGCCCACATTGGTAGTGGTAAGCGTAGCCCCCGGAATAGAAGCTGCAATATTTGAAGTAACTGTAATTGGCTGACCATCGGCATCGTAACCCGGTATAGTAAAGGTTACGGTAGTTCCAGGGCAAACACCAAGCGAGTTGCAGTCATTTACCACTGCACCGGTTACGTTAGCATTGCTTAAACAGTTAGCAATGGTAGGTGCATTGTTAGAGCAGTTGATGATTACAATTTGAATATCGCGTTGAGTGGTTCCTATTACCACACCGTTGCGGTATTCAGTAACTAAAACATCTACTACATAAACCCCTTGTTGAGTTGGAGTAAAAGTCATTTGTCCGCTGGCAGGGTCAAAGTTGAAACCAGAAGCTGTTGGCAATGGGCTGGTAGCGGAGTAAGCTCCTTGATAAAAATGATTAGCACCACCTTGGTCTAAAGGAGTTATTAAGGTATATACCAACGAGTCGCCATCAGTATCTATAGAACCATGCGAATAGTTTACCGGTTGGTTAACACAAAAATAAGGAACCGGTAAGGAAGTAAATATAGGAGCAGCATCGCAGGTAACTAAATCGCTATTGAGGGTTGCCTCTACATAAAATCCCAAACTTGGCGGAGCATTATCCACTAAGTTGTTGGAAGTATTACGGCAGCAGTCATCATAGCTAAACGTATATAAGCCACAACCGGGCTGAATGGTAATGTTTCCTATGTAAGTATAAAGTTCCACACCCGGTAAACTTCCACCGGCACAGGTAGAAACTGCAGTAGGGCAAAGTTGCGATACTTCTAAACCGCTGGTAGCTGCATCTTGGGTGCAGGTTACAGTAGATGTTCCGCAAAGTGAATTCACATTTACATTAATGGAAGTAGGAACGGTAACCCCGCTGCAATCGCGGTAAACGGCTACTACTACTTCGTAGTTATTACCACCTAAACAGCGGAACGAAATATCGGAACCTCTGATGTGGGTGGCATACAGACTTTGCGAAGAAATACCTAATACCAGAGCAAGTGCTAAACAATAGCGGGTAAAGTGCTTTAACATAATGTAAAAATTGTGTGTCAAGAATAAAGAGGCGCGAATGTAAATAAATGTAAAAGAAATGTTCTGAAATCTACAATTTATTTTGAAGAAATTTTCCCTTCACAAAGGGTTGCAAGCAACAGTTTTCGCAAAAAAAGATGCGGTGGTATTTAAGTAATTGAGTAAATAAATTCATTAGAATGTTGTACCTACTGTTGTGCCCCCGATATTATATTAGATAAATACTATAAATAAAAAACCCTTGAAAGCTAGAGCTGACAAGGGTTTCCGAGTGTTGCGGGGATGATTCAAATATCTAACCTGAATTTTGAGGATTTATTGGCGGTGGTTGAGTTTGCAAATAGTAATCATGATGAAATCACACGCATATTGAAATCGTTAAGTAAAAGGAACACCACAAAAACCCCTTATCTAAAGAGTATTACTCGAACCAACCCTCTTTTTAAGAATAATGTACCTAAGAAAAGAAGGACAAAAAGTAAGGTTTATGATTAAGCTATATAGTACAGGCAACTCCGTTTCCCGCGCTCATAGAAACAAGTTATTGATGGTGATTATTCGTTTTTACGAATTTATTGGATTTGTACTTCGATACAGAAACTAAAGACCCTTGCTGAATAAGGCTTTCAGCGAATCGGGCAACAAATTGGCAACAGAATCTGTCAATAGAAAGACATCCGATTTATAAAATGCTCATGTAATCATTTCTGCCTCTATCGTTAATTTGTCGTAAGCCCATTTATTAAATGTGCTATGTCGAATCGCTGACTTACAACTTCGGCTACACTATCACGTTTAGGAAAGGTAACTGATACTTCCAATATCCCCTTAATATCAATAGATACTGCGAAAGATAGAGAAATGTTATATCTACCTGTATAATATTCATCTTTTATTAAAATCTGAAAAATTCCAATTTTATGTTTTGGTGAAGACTGATACCGACCTTGATGACTTAGCATAAACAAGTAATTTTGGGGTGCTATCACCACATCCCCTGATAAACAAAATGCCAAAATATCTTCCGATAAAAAATTGGATTAATTGATGCAACAGTATTTATTTACGCAGACCGAAATATTCAAGAAATTCTCGACCGACCAAGATTTTCAAAGGCGATACAAAGAATTTATTTTTGATACACTTTGGATGCAGGGAAAACAACCACCCCTAAACCTTTAGGTTCATTAAGAGTTTTGGGGATTCCTACATTCGAGTATCAATTGAGAAATTATGAGAGAAGATACAACCCAAGAATTAGACAGGCTTAACCACTACCATGCTGTTAGCTTGGAAGCGATAAAAGAGTTCGCAGAAAAGCATCCAGAACAGTTAATTGATTTCGAGAAAGAGCGGGCAATTGCTTTGTTGAACCGAATGTTAAACTATCGAGCAGTGCTTGAAATATTGATTCGTAATGCGTTAGCTCCATTTAAGGGGTGGTCAAAAATGTCCGGCCTTCGTTGACTTAAAATTCTGGCCTAATGTGGTCTAAGCTGGAACCTCTACAACCACTTTCAAAAGCAAAATGGAGTTTGCACAATAGAAGAAGCCATTGCTGGTATTATAAAACTCCGCGAGCTGCATGTGCAAATGGATAACACCGTATTGGATGCCTACGGTTGGAACGATGTGCAACTGCAACATGATTTTTACGAAGTAGATTATCTCCCCGAAAACGACCGCACCCGCTACACCATCCACCCCGATGCCCGCAAAGAAATTTTGAAAAGATTGTTGGCACTCAATTATCAAATCCACGAAGAGGAAGTAGCTAAAGGTTTGTGGGATAAAAAGAAAGGGAAGAAGAAGTATGACGTGGAGGAAGGAGAAGTTAGCGGTGTAGAAGAACCGGAATCCGTTTACCGTCAACCAAAATTATTTGAAGAACCGAATTTGTTTAATAAAAAAGGGAAGGAGTGAGGGAGGGAGGAGGACGTTAGAGTGAATAGTAAAGGATAAGACAAGGAGACAAATTTTTAAGGAGTAAAAATAAAAATGGAAATAAAGAAGAAGAGTTCATATCACCCTCGGGTTGTAATGTCAATTCACGGTATGTGGTCAAATGGTGGCTGGCAAAAAATATGTTCAGATGCTCTGAATGACATGTCTCTGAATTATCAAGAATTTGATTATAAATTTAAAATCCATCCATGGAACACTGATCATGTAGTTGAAAAATTTCGGAAATGGTATTTTGAAATTGTCAAAAAAAGCACGAACAACATAGATCTTTCCTTGCCATTTTATAGACCATCGATTGTTGCCCATAGTTTGGGAACTTGGATAATAGCGAAAGCGCTTCTAAAATATGACGATATTAAGTTTGACAAAATATTTATACACGGTGGTATAATCCCTAGTGATTTTGACTGGTTTAAATTGATATTGAAGGATCAGGTTGGTCAAGTTATAACAGAAACTTCAAAAAAGGATTGGCTTATTCGCTTCAGTTGGCTTGTAACTAAAAGTGGATCTCCTTGTGGTAGGTTTGGATTTAAACAGAAGTCAACATTTTCTAAAGAAATAGATGTTACAGATTTTTCGCATTCTGATTTCAATGATAAAAATAGGTTCGAAAAACAATTCTTATTACATCTATTTGACGAACCAGTTCAGTTAAAAGTTGTTCATGGTGGTGACTTAGATATGAGAACAATTCTTAAATATTTTAAGGATACTGAATTGATTGATAAAGAGGCTTATGGTAATGACTATAATAATAGCAAACCAGTTACACTCGATATGGCCAAGCAGTGGGCGCTTATGGAAAAAAACATTTGGTCGTTCATGATAGAGACATTTAATGAAACTGTTGTTGGGTATTTTAATGTTATGGCTGTGGATGATGCTACGATGGATAAATTCGTCTTGGGTCAAATTAGTGAGGCCGATATTTTGGCGAATAATATCAAACGCTTCGAACAGGGCACTCATCTCAATATAATAATTATGGCGGTGTCTTTAGATACTCAAACTCAGGAACGCTGGGGTGGTGTTATAGGATCTAAGCCTGGCGAATTAATTACTGCCGCATTATCGGATAAGTTGGTCAACATAACTAATCAACTAAACAGACAGAAAGGAATACGTAGAAACTAATGGTATTTAAAGAGAATTAATACCATTCTTTTTCAGTAGTTCTTTTAGTGAATCAACCTACCCGTTCATTGATATAACTCGTAGTTGATACTTCTACCGCCCGCTTTTTCTTTGCGCAGCATTTTTTTAGCCATTAGATCATTCCTTATTTTGTTAATTTATTTTGGTTTTTTTTGTAGCATTACCCTTGACACCACTTTCATCCCATGAAATTTTACATAGCCTTATTCATTTCTCTTTTTTCTATAAATCATCTCTATTCACAAGGTGGTTGGTCTAAATGGGAAGAACTTTATTCTAACAATTTTATTAAGGTTGAAATATCTTTCAAAATCAAACCTTGCGAAGATGAGGAGAGTAATAACATGAGTAAGTTCCAGTACAGAATTTCAGGAAAGTTCAGCGAGAAGGAAGTGTATTTAAATTGGAAGATGGACTACATTAATTGTAATGGCGAACTTTATTACCAAACTAATTCTTTAAACATTGGTAGAGGTTCAAAGGCAAATATTGGAGTTGAAGACCCACACACCTTTGCAGAAGAAGATTATGAGTTTACTTGTAAGTCGCTTGAAACTCATTTTTATGATGTAATTATTGCTACAACTAAAGCCACCGGCTCTGATAAAAAGATACTTGAGTTTTCGAAGGACCCTGAATCAATAACAGGCAACCTCAATACATATATGGATGAACAAACAACTTTATCAGTAAAGGGAGGTGTTTTGGGAATAGGCTCAAAATGGGTTTGGTACACAGAGTCATGTGGCGGGACAGAAATTGGAAAGGGGTCATCCATTATTGTAAACCCAAAACAGACTACAACATATTTTGTAAGAGCAGAAAGTAACAAGAATACTACTAACTGCGCAAAGGCAACTGTTTCAGTTAACCAAAACTCACAACCGGCTGCATCTATAGAGGGCAATCAATCAATGTGTAAGGGCGAATCAACACCGCTTTATCTTACAGGTGGTAAATTAGGATTTGGCGCAAGTTGGGTTTGGACGAAAAACTCTTGTGATGGAGAAGAAGTTGGTCGTGGTAGTTCCATCACAGTTTCACCTGAAAAACCCACAACATATTTTGTAAAGGCAGTTGGAAAATCAAATACAACTACATGTGTTCAAATAACAGTTCATTCTTACGAAAGGTCAATAAAACCTATTCAGATAAATACATCAAAAATTGCGTGTGCGAATGAGCCAATTACACTATCTGTTAGTGGCGGCTCACTTGCATCAGATGCTCAATGGAAATGGTATTCTGATTACTGTGGCTCAAGTTCTCTTGTTGGTTCAGGTAAAAGCATACAGGTTACTGCGATGGGGGATAAAACGTATTACGTAAGAGCAGAAGGAGAATGCAATAAAACAGAGTGTATCAACATTCACGTTGCACCCGATAAGATTTCATCACCACCATATTATATTTCCACATCAAATTTAAAATCAGGAAAAGTTCAGTTATCCTTTTATAGTGGCGATTTAGGCAAGGATGCCGAATGGAAATGGTATAAGAATGATTGTGGAAAAGGTAAGCCGATAGGAACAGGAACTTCAATTAAAGTACATCCAAGAAAACAAACGTACTACTACGTTCGAGGCGAAGGAATATGTAACACAACTAGTTGTGTCGCTCAATATGTAGCTCCTAACATCGCTCACAAATTCGGTCCAACCTTTACCGATTATAAAAACAATAAATACAACAATAGATTTCTTCATCTCGGAATAGGACTTGGGCTTGATGTAACAACCTTTTATGCATTTGTAAATCGTACACAAAAAACAAATGGTTTTGGTGGAGGCACTACCAATAGCCTTAACGAAATGAACATCACAGGATTTGGCGCAAAAGGGGAATTTGTTTTCCATCCATATATGAGCGATTATTTCAGTTTTGGTATTGTAACAAGTGGAGCTGTCGGAACAACACCTTTCGTTTTTGCAGGTGGTAAAAAAACAATTGATGACGCGACAACTAAAGAGAAATATTTTTACACCCGCTTTGAAATAGGCGGAGAAATTGCTGCCGGTTACTCAAAAGTAAAGGCATTACTTATTTATAAAAGCAGTATTCAAACGCACCAGTATTCTGCAAGTGGTTCAAACTATAGTTTTACAAATACATATTCATTTAATAAAGACATTCGGAAAGAAACATTTAGTGGAGGTATCCGGGTAGCCCCTTACTCAACTGAGAATTCGAGACACAAAAGAGGATTTTGTTTTGATTTTATTTATTCACTTTCACGTGATTACTCCTGGAAATGGGAAACATTTGATTGGAACTATAACGCGCGCTCAAATTGGCAGCAAGGTGCAGGCATGGCACTTTGGATACAAAGTATATTGAAACTTCAAGTTAATGCTTTGTTTAATGAAAGACTCGGTTCGTCTACCGCAGATTACAACAAATCATCTTTTCAAGTTTCCCTAATTTACAATCGCAACTCATTTTACTAAAACCCACCAACTATGAACCATCGCTTTTACAAGCTTGCTTTCATAATTTGCAGCATTACTTTTTTGTTGTTAGGCATCTATTTTATCAAGGTTCTTAAAATTGATAACATAGATTCTCTTGCAAACCCATTACCTAAGAAATGTAAATCGTCAGGCGACTATTCTTTTTTATCTGTTGTTGATACCGGTAACGTTAAAAAGACTTTCCCATACGATAGATTTATTAAGTCAGCAAATTGGTGGTGCAATGAAACCGTTGTTTCCTCTCTTGGTTATTTGGATTCTATAGTCCCAAACAAAGCTCAGGAAAATGAAGATGCGGTAATCCTTTGTCTAACCGATTCCCTTGTATCTGCAAATTGGAATAACAATAATCTTGATTCGCTAAACGCGTTGCTCATTGTTGCTGAAAAGTATCTTGCCTTTGCCGAAACAACTCCGCAAAGAAAATTCATTTTTAAAACTATTGCGAATGTTTGGGTGGGCTTTGTTGCAAACAGACTTTCAGATTTAGTTAAGCATGACAATAAACTCAAATATACTTTTAAATGCAGATACATTCGGGCACATTGTACACAATTTGGTTTCTCTCCCGATTTCGGGAATACATCGGTGGAAAAAGTCATAATAAATTTCACAGAACAAAATTGGCATTATCTATTTATCGAACGTTATTGGTATGGAACATCAACCTTTTTTAAAGTCATAACTATCATTCCTTCAATACTTCTTTCTCTACTCTTTTTCTATGGTTGTATTTGTATTTTCCAAAAGCATTACAAAAAATAATTGAAATGAAAAAAAACAACTCTCTCCTTTTTGCTATTCTTCTGCTTTGTTCCTTTATACCGGTACCACCGGCATACGATACAAATTTTGTTGAGATTTCCGGCTACACAGACAAGCGGGGAATAACTTACAATTTTGTTTACATGAACCGAACCGGTAGCGGAAACAGAATAAAAGCAAAATATTTTGCCTCACGGGGCGAGGATGGCAGTTCTGTTTCTTCAAGATTTATGGGGTGGGGAAAGGATATGAATGTTATAGCTGTTACCAGTGCAGGATACATGGATAGATATTCTGTCCCTGTTGGTCTGACAATTGATAACGGCAGAATTGTAAATAGTAATCTTGAATCATTTGATGGCCTTATAATAGTTTATGCTACTGGTGGGGTAGTTGCAACTAATCTTGACAATGCTGATTTAACATTACAAGGTGGTGGTATTACCGCAGGAAGAAAGTTTGACATTCGTGGAAGCTATAGAGACAGGCAAGACTTTATTGATTGGGCAGAAAGCCAAGAAGCAACAGTTTTTCAAACGCACTTATTAGTTTATAAAAACCAACTTGAAATTGCATCTAATGCCAGCACTACACCAAGAGAAAGAAGATTCCTTGCAGTAGGCAAAGACGTTAATACAGGCGAGACATGCCACGTAATTGTAAACTCTCCTGAATCAACTTCGCTGTATGAGGGAACCAGAAGGGTGAAGGATTTTTTAAACGAGTATAAAGACATGGAAGTGACATTCATGATAAACCTTGACCCGGGTGATCAGAATGTTTTTTTCCTATTTAATAGAGACGGGTCGGTAAATAATTCTATCAGAGGACCTTTGCCTATAACAAGCGCGGCAAATCTTTTGGCATACTATTATCAATAATGTATCATGCCGTATGGTTTTACTTTTCGGAGTATGATATCTATCGCTGCTTTAACTGTTTCGGTTAGTTATTCCAGCGGACAAAAACCTATTGCTCATTACCAATTTGATAACAATGCAATTGACTTTAGTGGTAACCGGAACAACGGAACAATTATTGGAGGTGTAAGTAGCGCGGAAGACAGATTTGGAAATGCCTGTGGAGCACTTTATTTTAATGGCAAAGATGGATACATTGAAGTGCCTAGTTCTCCAAGTTTGGAAACTCCTTACAATGCGTTTTCCGTAACTTGTTGGTTTAAGATTGAAAACTCGCCTTCAAGCCCGGGCAAAAGATGGCTGACACTAGTTTGCAAAGGAAATTCCCCTACTGAAACTCCCGACAACCCTCAATATCGCGTTCAGTCTTTGCAACTTCAAAATGAAAGCACTATTTCAATCAACACAGATTTTACCGAAAACGATAAGGATTTTAAAAATCATCTTTTTGAATATGGCAGATGGAGTTTCTATGCGCTTGTTTACGATGGGAATTTTGTAAAAACTTTTATCAACGGAAACGAAGTTTGGAGTTTCCCGTATTCAAAAACATTCTCGCAAAACAACACGCCTCTTCATATTGCTAAAGACATTCCGGGTAGTACAGAATTTTTTTGTGGCTCGTTAGATGATCTGCGCATTTATAATTTCCCCTTAAACGGGCAGCAACTCAACAGCATTTTTCACGAAATCCCTACTACAAACTATCAAGACGAATTTGAGTTGGAATGTCCGCCCAACGCAACAGCATACACTGCTAAGGATAATTGTTCCGCTCAATTTGCTTTCAAGAAACCAACTGTAGAGGCAAACTGCGGAAAAGTTTTAGTGCAACAGATTGAAGGTTTACCAAGCGGTTCGGATTTTTCTTTGGGCGACAACTACATTACTTTCATTGCACAAGGAGCTACGAAATACAAATCTGCTTGCACCTTTCACGTAACTGTCATAGATAAATATGCCCCCGAGATTACTTGTCCATCCGACACCACCATTACAATAACTATTGCAAATGAAAACGAAAAAGTGTTTGATTTTTCTGTGCCGGAAGCAAAGGATAATTGTTCAGTAAAAAGTGTTGTTCAAATTGCGGGCGTAAATAGCGGAGCGTCTTTCCCATTAGGAACAACGCAACAAAAATTTCAGGCTACCGACAAAAGCGGAAATATTTCTGAATGTAGTTACAACGTAAAAGTAGTTAAGTCAGCTGCACCGGTAACCAAAATTACAACGAAGTGCCCCAAAGATATTGTGAAACCCAACGATCCTGCAAAATGTGGTGCTTCTGTAATTTATGAAATGCCAACAGTAAGCGGTTCCGACAAAGCAAGCGTTGTTTTGGTAAACGGCTACGAGTCAGGTAACTTCTTTGATGTGGGCGAAACTGTAAATACATATAAGGGAATGAGCAGTGAAGGCGTGGAAAATAAATGTTCGTTCAAAGTAACTGTCAAGGATAATGAGAAACCAAACTTAGTTTGTCCAAGCGATACAGTAATAATTTTGAATACCGGTGAAACAGCGACAAATTATCAATACGATTTGCCAACCGCTACTGACAATTGTGGTGTTGATACTATCTTACTCTTATCAGGCATTGCATCAGGCAATCGTTTTCCGACAGGAACTACAACTAACACAATAAAGGCGATTGACCTGTATGGTAATTATACAGTTTGCTCCTTTAATGTAACCGTGAAAGCCCTGCAAAACACCCCGCTAGTAAAAAAAATCACAATTCAAAAACCTAACCATATTGAAAACGATAGTGTGTATTTTGAACATGAACTCACTTTCAATAACTGTGTTATTACCGTAGTAATATATGATGATGGGGAAGAAGATAACGATACGGTATCTTTGTATTACAACAATAAACTTATTGTCGATAAGCAGATGATTATGCTTAAAGCAAATCATTCAATAATAAAAGCGTTGGTACTAAATCCTGACGAACCAAATGTTCTTATTTCAAAAGCATTGAACACAGGAAAAGTTGGTCCTAATACATTGAAGATAGAATTCTTCGAAGGAAATTTGACGAAAGATGAAAGACAATTGAAAAAGAAAAAACCGTTTGCAGTAAAAATACTGCATTCAAAACCCGGCTTGGCAGGGGCTATAAAATTGAAATGTAACCTATAGCAAATATGAAAATTAAAGGAACCAAATTACTCTTACTGTTATGTCTGATACTTTCGGGCATTGCAATTTCGTCTGCTACTTATTTATCAAAAAACAAAAGGGTAATTGCTCTTCCGACTAAGGACGAATTCTTCAAAATAAATACCGCCCCCTACAATGCCATAGTCTATGCCATTGATTCTTTTTCATCTGCAATATCAAATCATGAGAAACAAAAAAAAGCAGCAGAAAACGAGAACAAGCGAATTCGCCAAGAAAAAGAATCTCTGACAAAACAATGTGAAGAACAAACCAAAATTGCAAAGTCCGACACAACTAAAACTCCAAAGGATTCGACACAAGCAATTATAAAACCTTGTGAAGTGCTAAAAACAAGTACTGCTGCTTGGGATAAATCAATTTCAAAAAATGATTCAATTTTTAAAAGTGAGACCTCCATATGCCTGTCTTTAGACAAACAAAGAAAGATACAGGAAACAAAATTGCTTGGCGCAATTGAACGATTGCGTAATGAAGCAAAAAAAGTTACAGGTGCCGTTAAGATTGATTTTCGCGGAACTATTTATTATGCCTTTATTGCGAATACTGATATTGATACCATTCAAATGCACTGGAAGAGGAAAGATAAAGATGGGAAGAATTTCCTGAGTATTGGAAATGTGTTAAGCTATTTGCAATCGCAAAAAAAGAATCCAGTGATGATTACCAACGCTGGTATGTATACACCTAACTTCGAACCGCAGGGACTTTTTATTGATGGTCAAGGAAATAAATTGCGCCCCTTAGATATTAGCAGCCCGAGAACCGATGCTAATTTTTATCTAAAACCAAATGGTGTATTTTTCGTTGACACGCTTGGGAAATCTCATATTGAAACAACAGAAGAGTTTCAAAAAAATCATGATACTACTTTAGTGGCTGTCAAATATGCTACACAATCCGGACCCATGCTTTTGAATAATGGGAGTATTCACAAAGGATTTACTGCTGGCTCGCCAAACAGAAAAATTAGAAGCGGAGTAGGACAAATAAATTCTACGAACTCTGTTTTTATAATCTCAAAAGACGAAGCAAACTTTTATGATTTTGCACTTCTATTCAAAGACGTTTTCGATTGCAAAGACGCACTATTTCTTGACGGTGCAATTTCAATGATGTATCTAAAGGATATAGATTCAAACTCCTTGGGCGGTCAGTTTGGTCCCATAATTTCAATAACTACAAAGAAATAATCTATGACAAGAACGATACTTTTTTTGATGTTACTTTTTATTCAACATCAAGTTTGGAGCCAGCAGTCTGTAGTTGACATGCCTTTCAATGGCGACTCTTACGATATTTTTAAAATAAAAATTGATGCGGATGTAGTGAAGAAATTTCAAATCCTTGAAAACAAAACTCGCATAACTCATCAAGTATTTGCTTCTTCTGTTGCTACCGATTCCTCATTCTTCTTAATTAATGCAAGTGTTACAGATTCATTCTGCAATCCCGTAGGATACTTTGTAAATAATTCACAGCAAATCAATCCTGTTAATCTCAAAGATGGTAACGGAAATTTTTACCTAAAGCCAAATGGAGCATTGCTCTTTACCTCAACAGAAGCGATAATTTGTGAATCCTCTCAAATTGCCAATTACTCAAATGTTCGTGTAGGAATTCAATCGGGTCCTATGCTGATAAACAATGGAATTATCAACTCCCAATTCAAACCAGCTTCACCGAATAAGCATATTCGCTGTGCTGTCGGTATTTATACAAATCCGAACAACGAAAAATTTTTAGTTTTCTGTATCTCCAATAATCCAGTTTCATTTTTCGGTTTTGCTGACTTCATGCAAAAAAAATTTAAATGTACTGCCGCACTTTGCCTGGAGAGCAGCAATTGCGTAATGTCCTTACCAAATTTTGAAACAGGAGATGGAGGAAGCAACACTTTAATCTGTAATTACATTTATTTCAAAGCACGCTAAACGCATTCAAGCTAAAAATTTGTCTACGTATTCTTTCCCCCGTTATTACAATATTCATCTCTCATGAAATTCCAACCGGTATTCATTAATATTTTTTTTCAATTCCTCTCATACAGAAGGGGGACAACTACATGCAGTATTTACCTAGCGTTCAAAGGTTACACATTTGTTGTTTTTTGCAGAACTAATTTTACCCAAATATCTTAGGGCAGTAATCAATTTATTTTGGAACTGAATATCCTTTATTAGTAATTTGGGTAACGGGAAAGTAAGGCTCGTAAAAGTTTTAAATCGTGTTCCCGCGCAATTATTATAGTTATTCCAAACGACATAACCCAAGACTTGTTTGGATGAATTCAAAGTCCAACTCATTATTGTAATATTCCCATCAGAAATTTTTATGCTATCAGGATCGAAATTATCAAGAAAAACAGTGGTCTTCCCCGGTTCTATGGGATGTGTTCCGGCAAAGCAACCCATATTGTCGACCTTGAAATTAAAAGTGTTTTCGATTTCATTTATTACAAAATATGGCGGCAAAACATCACACGGGATATTCACATCAGAAGTGCTATCCATTTTAAATGCAAACGTTGGACTATAATCCTCTCCATTAGGATCGCATGTTCTACGAATGACAGAGTTAATATCAGGAATACAACTACCAAAAATTAAATTTTTTTCTACCCATTGTAAAATTTCACTTGCACTAGGGTCTCCTGGATTAGAAGTACTTTTCAAATAATCCAAGGTTGATGTCTGCGCCATATCTATATGCACCGCACCTAAAATAAATACGATAATCAATAAGGTTCTTGGGGCCATTGAAAATTCAGTTATTACAAATAATTAATCGATAATCAGCGTATGATTATTATTGTCAATCGTAAATCTTCCAAGTCTTTGCAAAACACTTTGGCCTAAAAGCATTGGCGCATCAATTGAGTTAGAAATAGAAGTTCTCACCTTCTTAATAACATAACCGCCAATTTTAATTTCCTGAAGTATAAATACCTGGCTGGTTGCAGTGCTTCCATTAGCAAAGGTATATTGCTGAGTACCTATAAAATCACTTTGTCTTATAGTTCCTGTTTTAATCAATGTAAGTGCAACATCCGGAGATATACTTACATCAGACGCTCCCGAATCGAAAATGAAACTGATTTTTAAAACTCCGTTCACTTCCACCGGTATGTCATAAGTCCCACCCGGGCTTTTAGTCATTTGAATAATCTTTTTGCTGCTTGAGTTGTTTCGACTCCTTCCTTTTACGGTAATATAATTTCCAACCGTATTACCACTGATGGGTGATATTATTCCAAGCGAAGGCGAATACATGGCACTCCCTGCACTTTCCAAACAAAGTGCGTTAATGCATTTAAACTTATTTTTAAAGAGGCTTGCAAACTGATAAAACGAGACCGGTTCATTTGATTTGCAAAACGCCAAATATTGTTTCCCCTTCTCAGAATAAATTCCAACACCACTACGAATATTTTTATTCTTTGAGTTCACATCAAAACCGGAATGTATTTGGTCATCTATTACAAGCATAGGACCCGACTGCATTCCCACCTTTATTGAAGATGTAATTTTTGCTTTTGAGGATTCAACAATTACAACGTTTGAATCGGTAACAAGCAAAGCACCATTAGGTTTTAGGAAAAAATTTCCACCGCCATCACTTAAATTTATTCCAGATATTTCTTGACCCCCATTTATAAATAAACCTAATGGTGCACCATTCCCATCGCCAATGCAAGCATTCGTAGCAAACATAACGGAATCGTTATTGGTAATGTATTCGCCAATAAAATCAGAATGACTTAATCCCGCTTTATTTTGAACTAGCGAAATACCGCTTATGCTTACCGGGCCTATCGGCATAATGCAAACGGTATACGACACATTATCGTATTGAAATTTCGCATCACATTTAACTTGCGCGGCAATATTTTCGAAAGAGATTATTAGAAAAGAAAACCAAAGCAGAATGTTAAACAACCTCATTTCGTATGTTTTAATTCGGCTAACTCAAGTATGCCTTCGCCCAAAGTTCTTTAGGGAAGACGAGTATCTTCAAATCATTATTTTCTACAGCCACCCACAGTGTATATTCATCTCCAACTAGAATTTTTAGGTGTGCCTTATCCAACGAGGACAAACCCAAATTTTGTATTTTCTGGTTCTGCGTATAGTCATAATCTGTAAACCCTTTTAGTGATTTAACGAAAGCGTCTTGTAGTGTTTTCTCTTTGCCATCACCCTTGCCTTTTAAGGTAACTGTCAAATCAAAAAACACACACTTCTCTTGTTCGTTAAATGTCCATTCGCTACTCCAATAACTATACGATTCTTTCCAAGGAGAATTACTGAAATTAACTTCTAACGTCAAACTTGCGTCAGGAGAAATTTCTTCATCTTTTAAAATATCAAAAGCTTTAGAATACTTCCCGATATCATTTTTGGTTTTATTGTTACTGCTTAAAACTTCTCCTACAGTGGAGTTTATAGTTATATCATTTATCTTATTTGTTCCAAGTCTGTTTTTTACGTTGTTTACTATTTTACCTACATCAAAATAATCAGAATTAACCTGGCGGTAACTGCTGTTATTACGAATAAGATTTGTAAAATAATCTCCTGACACCTCTTTAAATTGAGGATTAACAACGTATTTACCATCCTCGTCAACAAGTCCATATTGACCGCCATTATCTACCATCGCAATTTTTCCATCGAAGGAAAAAGCCTTTTCAAATTGAGGGTTGATAATTATTTTTCCATCCTTGTCAATGTATCCCCATTTATCGCCCGATTGAACCGCAGCCAATTTGCTCGAATAAAAAGGGTAAGCTTCTGCAAATTGCGGATTGATTAGAATTTTGCCATCCAAGTCAGCCCAACCCCATTTATCATCTTGCATTACCATCAATTTATTATCGTCAGAGAATATAAAATCAAACTGCGGATTTACCGTATACTTTCCGTTCTTATCGATAGTGCCATACTTCTCTCCGCCTTTAACAATTGCATAATTTCCGGTAAAAGGATATGCATCAGTGAATTGATAGTTTATTACAATTTTACCAGTCTTGTCTATATATCCCCATTTATCATTTTCATCGGCAACTGCGCATAGTCCATTGGAAAACCGACTCACTTTAGAGAATTGCGGGTTTATAGATGTTTCACCTTTAGCGTTTACAAACCCCCATTTTTCTTTGCTGTCTTCATTTACAGAAAATGGAGCTAACCCTTCATTGAACATATTAACCTTCTCCGCAGTAGCAAGTGAAAACTTTACCTGCCCTTTTGCATCAATAGCAACCGGTGCGCCATTTTCAAGAACAGTCCACGCCAAATCATCGGAAAATGCGGTTGCACTTATGTATTGAGGTTGAATAGTATACTTACCGGTCTCTTCAATATAACCATACAAACCTTTTTTACCGGAACTTTTCACAATCGCAATTCCATCCCGGAATAAACCTGCCTCTGCAAACTGTGGATTGATTACAATTTTTCCGGCTCGGTCTACATAACCGTATTCTTCACCAATTTTTACAGGAAAAAGTTTTGTCTCTTTCTGATTATTGAGGATGTTGCAGGAATACATTCCAAGAAACAAGAGGAGAAATAAAAATCTATACATGATAGTGGGTTTTGTTCGAGGTTAAATTTAGAATTTAAATATTAACTTAGAAATTCATTTTCGAAAACAGGGACAGAACCCAAAATCATTTTTAATTTCAACAAACCTTTAATACCAGCATCCGGATAAGCAACAAATTGTAAATTAGGAATAACCTGGTTCAGAATAAAAGTTGTTGCATCTGATTTGAACGTATATTCGCACCTCGAAATTCACACTATCGAAAAACAATGGCCCGCTCGAAACTTCTCCTCTTAATATTTTCGTTGAGTTTTACCTTTATCGGAGTTGGCAATTTAATATCAGCACCATGCCCAGGGTCA
The DNA here is from genome assembly GCA_947475165.1 of Bacteroidota bacterium. Taxonomy (GTDB): domain Bacteria; phylum Bacteroidota; class Bacteroidia; order Chitinophagales; family LD1; genus Bog-950. The sequence goes on along the minus strand of CANJLD010000026.1, from coordinate 2,234 downwards.
TCTTTAACAGCATCTGGTTCCACTACTATATGCGTTGGCAGTTCGTTGACTTTCACCGCTACACCTACAGGAGCTAATTATACTTACAAATGGAGAACTAACGGGACTATAATCGGTGGTGCTACAAATTCAACTTACTCTGTAACACCTCCTCTAGGCAATACTTCTTATTCCGTAATTATTTACAATACTGTATCTCTTTGTTATGATAGTTTAAGTATTTCAGTTACAGTAAATCCTATTCCTACTCCTTCAATTTCTCCCGCAACGGCAGCAATATGCCCCGGCTCGTCAACTAATCTTTCTGCAACTGGAGGCGGAACATACGTGTGGAGTAATTCACTTGGGACGAATGCAATTGTTACAATTAATGCAGCGGGAACATATACCGTAACTGTCACTACTTTGGGTTGTTCCGCTACAGCATCAAGAATCGTTACTTTGAATTCATTACCTCCTGTTCCTGAAATACAAGACCCCAGTTTTTCGCCTTTCAATAATTGTGGTAATACTTCGGGAAGCCCTACTTATAATATCACCGTTAATAATACCACCTTAAATCAGGCATCTGTTAGTAGTTATATATTTAATTGGGGCGATGGAGCAAACATCAACCTAACTAATAGTAGTTTCCCCCTGTCACATACGTATACTTCTTATGGTGTTTTTACAATTAGTATTATAGATATTAATTCTACAGGTTGCAGGGATACAACAACCTACACTGTCATTAACCAGACAAACCCAGCATGTGGTATTTCTGGACCTCCACAAGGCAGCACCCAAGGTTGTGCCCCTCAAGGTTTTTGGTATTACTTAAAACAATACCAGGCAAACACGCCCGGCACCTCTTACATTTGGGATTTTGGTGATGGAACTTCAACAATTACATGGAATATGCCCATACTTGTTGATTCCATATTCCACATCTTCACTACATCATCCTGTGGTTTGGCTGGGAATCAGTTTACCGTATCAGTTACTGCAATTAACGCCTGCGATACAACACAAGCTACTCTTAACAATACAAAAATATTTAAGAAACCAGTGGCTAACTTCACATATACAACACCCGGTTGTGTTGCTCAGCCAATCCCTTTTACTAATACAAGCACACCTGCTTTGAATGGTCCGATTTGCAACACAAACACAAGCTATTCGTGGGACTTTGGTGACCCTATTTCAGGAGCATTGAATACCTCTACCCAGCCGAATCCAAGTCATACATACAATTCTCAAGGGACATACAATATAACATTGATTGCTTCAGGTTCGTGTGGTTCCGATACAATCATTCACTCCATCTGTATCCTGCCCTTGCCTGTCGCTGCGTTCACTTTGCCATCCCCGAGTTGTGCTCCATTTACCGACACTGTAGTTAATGCTTCCAATACTCTTAGTTCTTGTCTAGCTTCTACTTACGATTGGGCTGTCACCTATACGGCAAATCCACCCTGCGCAACAACCTCTGTTTGGCACTTTGCAGGAGGCACAAATATCACATCTATCAATCCTATTTTTGTTTTTGATTCAGCAGGAACATACAACGTTACGCTTACAGTTACCAATATTTGTGGAACAAGTAGTGTAACTCATTCCGTTGTAGTAAAGAAGAAACCAATCGCATCCTTAGCTTCTATTCCAAATCATTGCGGACCTGATACACTTTCACTGTGTGCAACAGCTACCAATTGCGGAACCAATCCTATGACTTATACTTGGAGCAGTAGTGGGTCAGGAAGTAATTCAGGAGCACTCTGTTCATCACAATATATTTTCACAGCCACATCAAACACAATTTCCGTTTCTGTAACTAACGAATGTGGAACAACCAGTACTTCAACTTCTTTTAATATCCTTCCTCTTCCCACTGCAAATGCAGGTATAGATGACACCGTATGTCTGAATCAACCTTCTTCTATTCAGTTGAATGGAACTCCATCAGGTGGAACATGGAGTGGTAGTAGCCAAGTAACTACTTCGGGTAGTTTCTCAACTTCACAATCCGGTGTTTTCAATCTCATATACTGCTACACAGCTGTAAATGGATGCACAGACTGTGATACCGTTAGAATCTTTGTTAGTCCGCTGCCCACCGTGAACGTTAACTCTCCAACTACTTGTTACGGAGTTCCTGTATCACTCAACGCTACTGGAACAGGCGGCACCACTTATGCATGGGCTCCACCCGGTGGACTATCAGCCTCTACCGGTGCTACCGTAACGGTTACCAA
>CANJLD010000025.1 GCA_947475165.1 Bacteroidota bacterium | reverse complement strand
GGTAACGTGGTAAATTGAGCGATATTAATTATCACATCCTCGTAAATCTTCATGAAGAAAGCCAAGAAGTCAACTTCAATTCTGCAATCAGGTTTAATAACATTTAGCTGCTGATTGCACGAACTTGGTTTTCTAATTATTGCTGACTTGCCAATAGTTCCACCTATACCAATCAAGAAAACAGAATTGGCGGGAAACATTTTTAGCTCTCCATCTGTGTATGCCTTCTCATTTATCAATTTCGCTGGATTCGTAAGTTCCAATTCGCCTTCAAAACTCGGAGGAGAAAACCATTCTATCGTGCCATTCTCATAGTATTCAGAAACACTTGTGGGTGGAGTAGAGCCTGTCTGAATGTAATCAGAACAATCCTTCAATCTCATCAACTTCCAATGCTTCGGATATTTCCCAATCCAATCAATATTACTATCGGTTAGTTCAACTTTTTTATTTAGCCCTTTGGTAACGGCTTCGTGAAGGATTGATTTTTTGTAATCATCTAATTTGTCTAACTGTTCATTCTTGAGTTTAATTACCGTATCAATATCGGCAGTGGCTTTGTCTAAGTAAACTGTGATGGCGGTTTGTTCAGTATAGGGTGGTAGAGGAACTTTCTCCTGCTTTGCCACTCTCTTACTTATTTCAAGATAAGTAGTTCCTGTTGCAATGTTTTTAAAAATATATCCAAGCGATGAATTGATAATGTAGAACAAAAACTTGTTTTGATATTTAGTTCCACAAACAAAATTCATGAATCCTTGATTGGTAGTTAATGGCGCACTTGAAATCTTCGCATCTCCAATTGAAGCGCGGCTTGTCATTAATACTGTTCCTATGGGAAGTAGCCTTGCGGCACTTGAAGTCATTCCCAGTTTGGTGATTTTTAATTTAGAATCATCAATAGTCTCTTGTCCCTCAAAATCTTGGTAGTCTGTTGGTGTAACCCAGATTATATCTCCTTCGTCCCAATATCTTTCGTCTCCTGTTTTAGGTGTTCCTCCTCCTAAAACATCCTCGCACACGTCTTTGAGCCGCTCAACTCGCCAATGCTCTGGAACGCTACCCATCCAATCTTCACCACTTTCCTTGTATGCTGAATACGTTTTCACTTATGCTGTTTCTAATTGCTTGATAATGTCTTGCGCCCTCTCCTCTAACTTCCAAAAGCTATTCAACAAATCTTTCGCCTTATCTGGTGCTTTGTATTTGAAAAAATATTTGTTGGGTAGCATCTCGTAACCAATAGGCGGGGTGTTATCAAATTGAATAATGGGCTTATCAATTTCCTTTTTCAAAAACGCTTCAATGTTTTCTCCGAAGGGTATATACTCGTTATCCGTGCGATAGTCGCGGTGGGTATATTCCACTTGTAGTTGTTCTGTTGTGAGGTGTTTAAGCCATTTCGGTATTTCGTGGTTTATCAAATGTTCATATAATTCAGGCGCGGCTTTCTTAATGGCTTCGCGCAGTTGGTTCTCAAATGCGTGTTTAATCGTGTTTTTAAACTCCAGTGTAACTTTGCCCTTCAATTGCGGCAGGTTGCTCAAAACCACTTTAAAATCGGCTTCACCACCAAAGAAGGCGGTTTTGTCTTTTACGTTTTTGTTATTGAGTGCCGTAGGAAATGGCTCGGTAATCATAGCAGGCTTATCGTTTTCATCAGTCTGCCAAAACACCACCTTACATTTGTAGAAAGAGAAATCGTTGTAGCTAAAAATCTTGCAATGTTCATCTGCTTTCCATGTTTCGTATTTCTGGTCAATCCACTGGCGGTGTTTTTCCTCCATGCGGTGTCGCTTCTGCCCAAAACTTGTTGGCTCATCGCTGTGCTGTTCGCGTGAGTTAATGATTAAGACCTTGTTCTTTTTTTGCGCGGGCTTGTTGTTATCTAATATCCAGATGTAAGTGTAGATACCAGTGTTGTAAAAAAGTTGGTCGGGCAGCATTACAATGCAATCCAGTAAATCTTTTTCGAGAATGTATTTGCGTATTTCGCTCTCACCACTTAGTGCATCACCATTGCTTAAAGGTGAACCGTTGAAGATGATGGCAATTTTGCTTCCTCCCTCTTTCACGGGTTTCATCTTCTCAACCAACGTCATCAAAAACAATAACGAACCATCGTTTGATGATGGATAGTTATGATGATAACGAGTAGCCCCTAATTTCTTTACCTTGTTCTCATACTCTCCCCAGTTTACACCAAACGGAGGATTTGATAACATGTAGTCAAACGTTCTTCCTGCATGTTGGTCGCCTCTTTCTTTTTCAGTTTTTTCATCAGGCACTAATGAATTTCCCTGTGTTATTCGGTCGGCATTTTCGCCTTTAATAATCATGTCGGCTTTGCAGATAGCGTAGTTCTTAGGATTAAGTTCTTGACCGAATAACTCTACCACTTTATTCGTCAACGCTCGCTCTTTATCGTTTTTTGCTTTAGTAATCAAATATTCCTTAGCCACAGATAACATACCGCCTGTTCCAACTCCACAGTCGTAAATCTGTATGGCTTTGTGCGGGTCTTTAGGGTTCAGTTTAATATCCAGCAGCTCCACCATAATCTTGATTACCTCACGAGGCGTGAAATGTTCGCCAGCCTCTTTGCCGCTTTGCTCTGAAAATCTGCGGAGCAAATCCTCGTAGATGTAGCCCATCTCAATATTGCTGATGTCTTTCGGAGATAACTGTTCGCCTTTATACTGAGTGAGAATGGAAACGAGCCTATCGTTTTTATCTAACAAACCTATCGTGGCTGCAAACTCAAAGTTGTCAAATATCTCAGCGATGTTAGGAGAGAAGCCGTTCACATATTCTCGAAAATACTTCTCAGCGTAAACATGATTTTGGTTTAAGACTTTCTCAATCGTCCATGTCGTTTTGTTATAAAAGGGATATTGGTCAATCTCAATTTCTTTTGCGAGAGTGGTCAGCTCCTCCACCTTTTTTTTTCGCTGTTCTTCGGTGTCCTTATCCGATGGTTTGAGATTCGCAAAATCCTTTTGCTTTAGCAATTGGTTTTTAGTTTCCTCGCGCATTTCCTCCAGCACACATTCAATTCTTCGGAGTGTAACGATAGGGAGAACAACGTTTTGATATTCGTAGGCTTTGAATTTGCCCCTTAGCTTAATCGCGGTTTTCCAAATCTGGTCAGCTCTGTTGTCAAGAGTTTCTTTAGTGAGCATGGGTAATAGTGTGTTTTTGTAAAAACTTTGGAAAGGTAAATGTAATAATGAATGTGTCATAGGTATTATTTTAGGGTTGGAGGCGAGGCGTGCAAGTGCTTTCATGGGTGTTTAAACGTTTCGAGACTTTTAGGCGCGTGGTCGAGTTGCAGCCTTCCCAATACCCAACATCACTGTGAGTTCATACAGCTTTCGGGAATCTTCTTGGAATTGGTTCGATAATAGGTAGCTCAAGGGAGCTGAAAGGCGGTGATTTATCACCGCCTTTTTCTATTTTTAGAAGTCCCATGACATTCTCTGTTTACATACTATATTCTTCAAAACTCGACAATTATTACGTTGGAACAACCGATAATGTGGAGCGAAGATTGGGCGAACACAATACAAAGGAACATGAAGGTTCGTTTTCGACTAAAGGAATTCCTTGGGAATTAAAATTTGTAATTGATAATTTAAGTAGTAGCCAGGCTTATGCTATAGAGAAACATATTAAAAAAATGAAGTCGGCTGTATACATAGAGAACTTGATGCGTTATTCTGAAATGGCAGAAAAACTAAAAATAAAGTTTCAATAAATGTTCGACCCCGATAGCTATCGGGGCAGGAGGGGGAGCTTAAATGCCGATAGCTATCGGCAGAAGAGAAATCACCGGCTTTTTTGTTTTTCTAATTAGCCGCACCAATCCTTTTCGCTTCGGTGCGCTCTATAAAATCGTCAATAATTTCGGTGGTTTCCTGCGGGTTGACCATGTGGTATAAATGCTCGCGGAACAAATCGGTTTCATCGGGATTGGTAATGTCCATTACATGAACATTGTGCCCGTGGTAGATGCGCGTAACATATTTAGCCACCCCATCGCGTTCGCTTTTCAAAATAAGCACCGGTATGTTGTACTTAGGCATGTTCACCAGACTATGCTGATTGTCGAAAGCAGAAGATTCTTCTAAAGCAGAATGGGTTTGAATAGCAAACACCTTTGCCGGTAACCGGTTAAGAGCTTTCTCAATAGGTATCCGGTTAAGATGCGGCAGCGAATCCATGTTCGTCATTAAATAAAGAATACGGTCTTTGGCGGCCGACCAGATTTTTTCGCGAAGGGAAGATTCTTTTTTAATCAGCCATTCCGATAAAATTATTCCGCGCTTGCGCACACCGGCTTTGCTATCGAACGGAATTACTTTGCGGAGGGTGTAAAGCATAGACTTTACCGTTAAGCTTTGATTGGCTACACCGGGCAAAATTACATTATCGAAAAAGCCGAGGAAGGCGTGTTTCGATTCTTCGCCAAAAAACGGATTGGCACCTATTCTGCCGCAGAGATATTTTTTTACAGCCGGATATTGCGAGAGGGCTTTGTCTATCATCATTAAATAGATGTTGCCCATAGAGTGGTCGAAAATGTAAACCGGATGGCCGTTGGAGCCAAAAAATTCTACCACCGCTTCAATGTTCTTGGTAACGTGGTGCGAGTATTCGGCCGGAGGAAGGTCGTTGGGGATAGTGCCGTAGTGCATAGCAGCCGCTATGTATTTGTGCGAAGGAATAACAGCCAGCAAACCATCGAAAGAGTTAAGCCCCAAGAAACCGTGAATGAGAATAATAACCGGTAGCTTCTCCTTCGCGCTTTCGTTATAGGCATTTGCGGTGTCTACCCGGATAATGCTGGTGCCGTAAGGTGTTTTGCGGTTAATTTCAATCTGCGGCCAGGTGAGGGCTTCGTCATCAATGAACACCGTCATTCGTTTTTCTACCTTATCAATATGGCGGAGGAAACTCGGGCTTTCATCGGGTTTGCCGGTGTGCGAGTAGAGCCAGGCTAGCGGTCTGCGTTTATCATTTTTGGTGGCGAGGAAGGCAATGCGTTTGCTCTGCTTAATAAAATGCGGAGTACCGGTAAGCACTTTACCTCCTTTGTAATTCACCACTATGGCAATTTCTTCTGACTTAAAAGCTGCCGACCTGCGCTCGATACCCGCTACTCTTCCGCGCGGATTGCAGGCGAGGAAAACATAATCGAGCCCCTTTTTATTTTCTGCGTTTAGATAAGTGGCAATAGATTCATTAAAACTTTTGGTGTAATCTTCCAGCGATTGCTTTTCGATATTAGAACCAAGTATTTGTTCGCGCTTAAGGTAACCGGCTTTAAAAAGCTTGCGGATAAAAGCCCCGGCATCGGTTACATCGCTGTGGTGCTGGCTTTTTAGCTTGGAGTTAACGAAGGTGTAAATAATGTTCTCCGGTCGTTTGATTTCATCATAGTGTTCGAAAATATATTGATACGACCACGAAGGCGACTGCCCATGCGAAAGACCGACTAAGAATTTCTGCCCTTTTTCTAATGTTTTGTTGGCGTGTTTAATAAAATCGTTGCCTACGGCTTTATTAAATTCTTCGCGGGTTTTAAAATAGCGGGTATGCGGAGCGGCAAAATTTGCAGCATCTTTTGGCTTGGTAGATTCAATATCCGTCATGGTAGCAGTAGAGCTCATTATTTCTTTTATTCATTCAAAAACAGCAGACGAACATAATTTCTGTTTCGTAAATAACGCAAGAAGGTTCGAAAAAATGTTGTGACTTAACTCATTGAGGTAGTGGTGAGCGTATTTTTGCAGTCAGTTTCCGTAGCGAAGCAATCTCCTAATTCGCGCAAGGAGATGGCTTCGCAGAGCCCTGTCTGCCGACAGGCAGGCTCGCAATGACGTTAATTGTTCTTATTAGCCAACTGCCCACAAGCGGCATCAATATCTTTACCACGACTTCTGCGAATGGCAACGCTTACATTTTTACTGCGCAGATATTCTACAAACGCATCGCGGTTTTCGCGCTTGGCTTTGCGTAAATCAACACCGGTTACATTGTTGAACTCAATAATATTTACAAACGATGGAACACGCTCGGTAAGCTCAAAAAGATGTTGGGCATCTTCAATGGAATCATTGAATTTATCGAACAGAATATATTCGAAGGTTATTTTATTGCCGGTTTTTTCGTAAAAATAATTCAGCGCATCCATTACTTCATTCAACGGATTGCTCTGGTTAATGTCCATAATTTTATTGCGCTTTTCATCCACCGGTGCGTGCAGCGAAAGAGCAAGATTGAATTTCATTCCCTCATCTGCCAGCCGCCTAATGCCGCGTACAATACCCGAGGTAGAAACCGTAATTCTTTTCTGCGCCATGTTCAGCCCATCGGGCGAAGTAATATAGCGGATGCTTTGCATTACATTATCGTAATTCAGCAGCGGCTCGCCCATGCCCATGTAAACAATATTGGTAAGCCCTTTGCCATTGTGTTCGGTAGCGTGCTTGTTCAACAACACTACCTGGTCGTAAATTTCACCAGCTTCTAAATTGCGTTCGCGCTTTAAAAAACCGGTAGCGCAAAAAGTGCAGCTTAAAGTGCAACCCACCTGCGAAGAAACACAAGCGGTGCTCCGCTCATCATCCGGTATCATTACTCCTTCCACCAACCGGTCGTCATGTAATTTCATCCCGAGCTTCACTGTTCCGTCTAAACTCTTCTGAACAATATTTTCGGTAACCGAATAAAACGAAAACTGCTCTGCCAGTTTGGTGCGCAGTTCTTTCGAAAGGTTGGTCATCTCTTCAAACGAACGTGCCGATTTTTTCCAGAGCCACTCATGCACCTGCTTGGCGCGAAACTTTGGCTCGCCCATTTTTTCAAATTCGGCACTTAGCTCTTCAACAGAAAATTTCCGTATATCGCTTTTCAAATTCATTGAAGGTGCGAATGTAAATAAGATGTTGTGATTGCGTGGCACTGCTACGCAAAGGAAAGCGCTACTGATTTATCTTAATACCACCACGCACCACCACCGGTGCCAAGCCCGGATTGGTTACCTGAATAGTAGGCAGCATAAGGTCAATGCCCAGTGCCGATGCCGTATCTTTAAACGTAGTGCCCGATGCCAGCGCATAGCCACCCATGCAAGGGCTTGCAGGCATACCGGTGGTGCATATAACCACACCGCCACCTATGGTTACCACCCGGAAGTATAATTGCAAATTGGGGTCAATAGGCCCCGGCCCTACCGGAAAAGTAACCGAGCCACCCGGAGGAATGGTAGTGGTTTGAATTTCGTAACCCTCGGTGCCGCTGTTGCCCCCGCTGTCGTCAATCATTCGCGCGGTTAAATACTGGTCGTATAAATTCGGATTGTTCGACTCTACAATTTTCAGGTAACCGTCTAAAACATTTTTCAGCAAAGCGTTGGTTTGCTCCATATACGCGCTTACATCTTTACGAGCGGCTTTGTTCACACCTTCTTCCAGCCTGCCCAAGGGCTCCATAGATGGCCATAATTCGTTCAACGCATTCAGTGCATCTACCTGCGCACCGGTAACACCGTAGGGAACCAGCAATGCTTTAACCGGTAAGGCAAGGTCGAGCACCTGGTCGGTTTTCATATACAGCTCGGGGTCGGTAAACTTGTCAATTTCCGAATTTTCAAAATCAACAATCATCTTCTTTTTAATATCCGGGTTGGCAATTAAGTAACCTATCATGGCAGAGCGTATGCGCTTAAACTCGGTAATAAGCTGCTCGCGGTGCTGATTTTTGGCGAGGGTAAAACCGGTAATGTCGCGGGTGGCGGTACTGTCTGCCTGCGCAATCAGGTTAATAAGCGAGTTAAGCGAAGTGCGGGTAGTGGCAATGGCCGGATTAAAAGCCAAACCGGTGGCATTGGTAACTAAGTAAAGGTCAACCTTAAGATACATTCCGTAGTGGTCTTCTTGTGCGCTGTTCATGTTGTTTTGTTTTTGAGTTATGAAATTTGATACAGCTAAACTACCGGTGCCGGTAAAAGTGAAATGCTTTTGCGCGTACGATTTTTGCACAGGGCATTATTTCGTATTTCGCCACCCATAGTTTGTAATTTGTCATCTTCAGTTCGCAATTTGCAACCCTTAGTATGTAACTTGTCACCCGCAGTTTGTTCCGTGCCACCTTTAGTTATTTCCGCGTCATTTAGAGTTTGTGTTTCGTCACTTTCAGTGCGCGTTTAGCAATGTTTATTTCGTATTTCGAAAAGTTTTCAAGATTTTTTTATGGAATAATTTCGTTAGCGCATCTATCTATAAAACAGTTGCCCTAAGCAACGGGTAGTGCAGCTAAAGAAAATTTTGTTCATCCATAAACCCCATCCCCATGATTCGCCTCCGCATTAAAGCACTGATGAAAGAAAAAGGTATTAAGGCTCCCTTTAAAGCAATGGTTAAACTCGGCATACGGCATGACGATGCGCATAAGTATATGAGCGGCATAAAGCAATGGATAGTGATTGAGCATATAGAAAAGCTTTGCCTGTTTTTGCGCTGCCAGCCGAACGACCTTTTTGAATGGGTGCCCGATGATAAACTTCAGGACGACCCTAACCAGCCGCTGCAAAAATTAAAACCTAAGCCGCCTTTTGTTTTAGATGATGCAGCTAAAGACCTTACACCGGATGAACTGCGCGAACTGTTTGAAAAGCGAAAGAAGGATGAAGAGGATAAAAAGAAGTGAAAAATGAAACTCGTTATTGCGCGAAAACGCCATTGCGAGGTTGGCTTTGCAACCGAAGCAAATGGAGCGAAGCGGAATTCATGAATTCCTATAAAAAATATATGTGTATGAATAATCTCCCTGCGTAATTGGGGGATTGCTTCGCAGAGCCTCGCAATGACGCGCGTGTTTGTTTTAAATAGTTTTAGTTTAGTTGCACATATTGAATGTTAGCGGCAAGTTTAAATCTACTACATATGAAAACAGTTTTACTTTTTCTCTTACTACCGGTACTGGCATTTACACAAACAAATATCGGAGGGGTTTTATCATCTGACACAACGTTGCTGCTTGCTAATAGCCCGTATATAGTTACTAATAACCTTCTTGTTCAACAAGGAAAAAAGGTGGTGGTAGAACCCGGAGTTGTATTTAAGTTTAATCAGGGAATTTACTTGCAGGTAGATGGAGAATTTCAGGCAATAGGAACTGCTGCCGACTCCATATTATTTACAGTAAATACCGCAGGCGGAGGAACGGCCTGGGCGGGAATCAGATTCACTGATATTTGCACCAACTATAATCAATCAACCGGGAGCGGTTGCAGGTTGGACTATTGCATTCTTGAAAAGGTGAGCGATTTTGGGACAACCAGAACGATTCTAGTTCAAAATTGTATTGTTCAAGTAAGTTCTTGCGAACTCAGAAATTTAACTGCTGACGGGATAGTTGTTCCGGGCAGTGGATATTGTCGTATTATTAATAGTAAAATTCACGATTGTACCGGTATAGCAATATGGTCAACGGATAATAGTGGAGGGCTAATTCAGGGAAACGAAATTTTTAATTGCTATAGCTCAGGTGAAGCTATTGATATTGGAAAAGCCAACTTCATAGGTAATTATGTTCACGACATAGGTTCACCGCTGGCAATTCGAGTTTGGAATACCTCAATTATTAACAGTAACATTATTGAGAACAACAAAGCGGCAATTCTTCTGAGTGGTGGTGACTCACATATAATCAAATGCAATACCTTCAATAATAATTTCATAAACTTAGTTATTACTTGCGAAAGACACCCAATAGTGACTAATAACAATTTCCTTAACTACAAAGATTGGGATGTACTTTGGACTGCTCAATACTTAAATTATGGTGATTTAGATTGCAGCGTTCCCTCCGGCTCGGGAGTATATGCAACCATTGACTTAAGCAATAATTATTGGGGAGGAATTACGAATGCGCAAATGGATAGTTCTATTTGGGACTTTAATGATGACTTTAGTTTAAAAGCACTTATTGACTACTCCCCCACAATACCCGATACAGTTGATTTCGCTAACGTTAATTGTTCTACTATAACAGCAGTAAATGAAAGCACAATTAAAAACGAGAATGTAAGTCCATTCCCAAATCCCTTTTCCAATCAACTTACTTTTTCACTTGCACACAACGCACAAACAACTGTTTCGCTTTACAACTTCCTCGGTCAGCAAGTATTGCAGCAAACAACATTCACAAACATCACAACATTAAATACAGAGCAACTTGCAAACGGCATTTACTTTTATCAGTTGATGAATGGCAAACAAATAATCAAGAGCGGAAAGCTTATCAAACAATGACGCGCTCATGCCTCCGTTAAGAATTTCTTCCTTTCTGTCTGTAATCTATCCGCGAAATTCGTTTTGTTTGTTCGCAGGTGAAAACACTTACATCAATTTCTTTCTTTCTCTTTTTATCGCTGGCTGCGCTGGCGCAGGATATTAAAACCATCCGCGGGCAGGTATTGGATAAAGATTCCAAATCGCCTCTGGAAGGCGCGCAGGTGATTGTTGTAGACACCGGTACAATAAACGGAACCATTACCGGTGAGGGCGGCTATTTCAAATTGGAAGTTCCGCTGGGCAGGGTTTCGCTGCGCGTTTCGTATATCGGTTATAAAGAACAAACCGTAAACAACCTGCTGGTAATTTCGGGTAAAGAAATAAATCAGCTTGTTGAGCTGGAAGAAAAAGTAACACAGATGGGACCGGTGGTGGTAACCGGTAATAAAGAAAACGGTCAGGCGAAGAATGAATTTGCGGTTATCAGTGCTCGCTCGTTTGATGTGGAACTCACGAGCCGGTTCAGCGGCAACCGGAACGACCCAGCGCGTATGGCCAGCAACTTTGCCGGTGTAAGCGGAGCCAACGATGCGCGAAACGATATTATTATTCGCGGCAATTCGCCTATGGGTATGTTGTGGCGGCTGGAGGGTATTGACATACCAAGCCCCAACCACTTTGGCGGTTTCGGCAGCACCGGTGGACCGGTAAGCATGCTCAACAACAACACGCTATCGCGTGGCGATTTTTTTACCTCTGCTTTCCCTGCCGAATACGGCAACGCGCTGTCCGGTGTGTTCGATTTAGGTTTGCGCAACGGCAACAAAGATAAGTTTGAGTTCCTCGCGCAACTGGGCTTTAACGGAATTGAAGCAGGAGCGGAGGGCCCTTTTGCAAAGAAAAAAAGTCAGGCATCTTTCTTAATCAACTACCGCTACTCCACCCTCGCACTTTTCAAACTGCTGAAAGCAAATTTCGGAACCGGTACCGCTGTTCCCGAGTATCAGGACTTAACTTTTAAGGTAGATATACCAACCAAGAAAGCAGGCGTGTTCCGTTTTTGGGGTCTGGGCGGCTTAAGCAAAATTGAATTGCTCGGCCATGTGGTTGATTTAAACAAACCGCAAAAAGATTTATACGGCAACGAAAACATCGACCTCTACAACAAAGTGCAGACCGGTATGGTTGGTTTTTCGCACACGTATTTTTTCAATACCAAAACGTATTACAAACTCATGCTCGGTGCCTCGCACCAAACACAGCGGGCAGATATAGATTCTATTGAACCGGTCTACAGAACAGAAATTGTGCGCACGCAAAAAGTTTCGCTGAGGCAGAATAAATACAGCGCGCACTTAATGAGCAACACCAAGCTCGATTCAAAAAACACAGTAACCGTGGGTGTAAAAGCCGATGTGTTCGATTTAAAATTTGCCGACAGCACACTTTTTATCGACCGGTTTGTGCCTGTGAAATACGGCAAGGGTTTCAGCACGCTTGTTGAAGCGTATGCCATGTGGAGGCATAAATTCAGCGAGCAGCTTTCGCTCAATTTAGGAATGCACACGCAGTATTATTCGCTCAGCAGCAGCTTTGCGCCCGAGCCTCGTGCAGGTTTAAAATATCAGTTCCGCGAAAACCAATCTATCAGTATCGGTTACGGTTTGCATCATCAGGTTCAGCCTCTCCCTACTTATTACAATGCCGAAGTTTCGGCAACCGCCACCGGTAAGCCCACCAACCTGAATATGGATTTTACCCAGAGCAATCATCTGGTGGTGGGTTACGATTTAATGTTCCTGAAGGATTTTCACTTAAAGGCAGAAGCCTACTTCCAGTACATCAACAATGCTCCGGTCGAGAAATTCAGCAGTTCGTTCAGCATGTTAAACTCCGGTGCCGATTTCGGAACACCTAACAACACCAACCTCATCAACAAAGGCATTGGCAGAAATTATGGTTTAGAAGTCACTGCTGAAAAGTTTTTCAGCAAGGGATATTATTTCTTAGTAACCGGTTCGTTCTTCCAGTCCGAATATCAGGGCAGCGATAAGGTATGGCGCAACACGGCCTTCAACGGTCACTATGTGGTGAATGCGCTCGGAGGCTATCATTATTTGTTTGGCGGAAAGAAAAACAAAACAAAACGTAACACTATTGCCATAGATTTTAAAATGACCGGTGCCGGTGGCAGGTATTACACACCAATAGATTTAACAGCCAGCGCAGCACAACACCAGGAAGTGCGGATAGAAAACCGAGCCTACTCCGAAAAATATAAAGACTATTTCCGCCTCGATTTAAAACTGAGCTACCGGTTGAGTTTTAGAAAAATTACGCAGGAACTTTCGATGGATTTGCAGAATGTAGCCAACATCAAAAACATTTTCCGCAAGGTCTACAACCCGCGCACCAACTCTCTGAACAACGAATATCAGCAGGGCATTTTCATTTTGCCGCAGTACAAGATTTTGTTTTAAGCCCCGAAGACGTCATTGCGAGGACGGCTCTGCGGACGAAGCAATCCCTTACGCGTTAGGGGGATTGCTTCGCAAAGCCTCGCAATGACGCTCCAACTCACTTATCCATTTCGCATAAGCATCATCACCGGTTAAGTCCAGTTTGCTTTTTATGGAATAGTTGAGTTCAAGAATTTGCTCCGCTGTTTTGTTACACCAAACTTTGCAGGCAAGTTCAGTATCGGTAGAAATATATTTGGCAGAGTCACGACTCACCAAAGCCATTATTGCACCGGTAGCGAGTTGTGTTTTGTATGAATCAGATTTTGCAAAAATTTCCTGAAGCGTTTCTTCATCGCAACCGCCTACATACGCAATGGCAATTCCCAAACCGCGCCATAAATCTTTGTGGCGTTCAACGGCAAAACCTTCAATCATATTTTTTGCATCGTCAATAACTCCTTTGTTTAAATACCAAATGCTTCGCCCAATGCCTTGGTCAAGAGCGGAAGAGGCAACAGTATCTTCAACATTAAGCTTGAGATGATTGATGATGCTTCTTCTCCTTCGGAATATCCCTTCATAATATCCATAGCCATCTAAAACCCGGTAGCGCGACATGGGATTTAGTTCTGCCAGATAATCAATTGGATTTTTTAAAGCCTGTGCAAACGCCCAACCCAAACCAACATGCACTTGTGTAGCATGAGCGGATGCTGCTTCATTTAAAAACTGTAGCCAATTGGTGAGTTGTTCGCCCTGCTTTAAATCTTCTAAAGCAATGCTCATAGATGCAGATTCATAAGCAATGGAGCGAAACTCGATACCGGTTGCTTCCAATTCTAAAACATGCCGCTTCCAATCCGGTGATTCAAAAAAAATATCCTGCACATGCAGAAAAGTATTCTGGATGGCATCCATTTTACCTTGAACAGAAATTTCTCCACTCATGATTTATGCCATTTCCTTCTCCCCATAAAACCAAAGCACATCCACGTCCTTCATAATTTTTTCATCGCGCGGAACGTTGAGTGCTTCATTGTGTTCAGGCACGCTATTTTCAAGGTCCATGGTATAAGGATTCACCGCCATATCCAGCGAAGTTCCTTTGGCATGATTGCTCACTCTGCGGAAAATTTCGGCAGCTACTTTTTCGAGTATGGCAATATTCTCACCTACTTTATCCAACAATTTATCGCCATGTTGTTTTGTGATATTGGTTTGAAACTCGAGCATATAGCTCAGGTCAATAGGGTCAACAAACTTATGCTCGAAAACTTCGGTATCGTATGGTTGCCAATCCAAAAACAGTTTTTGCATCTGCTCGTGAATTTTGCGGAACTTATGTCCAAGACCGTTTTCGTTGCCGAATAAATTTTTGAGTGTTCGCAAATCAGTAAACGCATTGTTAGTGAAAAGCAAAGCAGGCACAGCCCAGTAGATGGCCCAGTCCCACAAAATTTTTGTGCTCATCACCTGTGCATTACCCATCAGCAGATACTTGTTCTGATAAATCGGAATCCAGCTTTCCACCAAACCCAAATGTGTTTGCTCGTAAATTTCTGCACGGAACTGCACATCTTCTCCGCCCAATTCGCGGAGAATTAAATCGCTGAGCCAGGTATTGTTCATGGCAATAAAATCGCTACCTGGTGAATAGAACGGGTCGAGGAAAGCACCGGCTTCACCGGTAACCCCCCAACGCATACCGCCATCATACAAGCGACCGGTGTGATGCGCAAAGTGTTTCAGGATTTTGAAATCCATTTTGTTTGGTGTTTCCGGCTCCAGCATTTTGTAGCAGAGCGGCTCGTTCACCTTCAGCCACTCCAACGATTTCTCATAAGTATCAAACGTGTCGAACGGATGCACCGCGGGGTCGGCTACAATGCCAATGCTGGTATTTTTTGTTCCCAACGGAATAACCCAAACCCAATAACCTTTATCTAAAAAGTGAACGGTGCTTAAGTAGCGCAACTTCACTTCAGGATAATTTTTCCATTCTTCACTTTGGCTCCAGTCAGTAATATCAATCACTCCCCGCAATCTCCACCAAACCGCGTTCACGGCATGGTCCATTGGTTTCTCGAAACCGAATTTGCGTTTGAGAAAACTGTGACGGCTCGTTGCATCTGCAACCCAACGGCAGGTTGCTTTCACTTCTTCGCCTTTGTGTTTATAGGTAACTGTGCTTTGGTCTTTGCCAAACTCTACATCTTTTACAAAAGCATCCAACAAAAATTCAGTGCCGTATTCCTGTGTGCGCGAAGCGAGATGATTTTCAAAAGTTCCTCTGTCTAACTGATGGCTTGGAGTATAAAGCCATTTACGCGGACCAAGTTCTAACCGCGACTCAATTATTTCTTTGGTGTGTGATTTGAAAAAGAAACGCAAACCGTATTTCGGCAGTTCGTGTTTTTCTAAATATTCTTTCTCTCCAATTACTTCGCGGTAGTAGTAACTTGCCAACTCTACGGTTGACTCACCAACTTTGTGAGCCGCCTTAGGCGCGTTCTCTTTTCTTCTTTCAAGAACAAGAATTTTAATATCCGGTTTCTTTCTTTTTAACTGAATAGAAAGTGTAAGACCTGCAAGTCCGCCACCGAGAATGATTACATCGTAATGTTTCATAACTGAATTTTATTTTAATCCTTGATAATAAAGTTTCTTCTCACGAATACTTTTTCCTGAAAACGGTCTGAACAAAATTGCATTAACCGTCAATACAATTGGTGCAATAATGAACAGTGCGAATAAGAGATAATACTTATACACCACCAACCATGCCGCGCGGTTCTTTCGCTTGCTGATAAAATTTGCCCAAATTAAAAACAAACGAGGCGCAAGTTTTTCGATAATCATGTAATCTGCTTTTATATCCACCGCATTTTGACTTACCAGTTGTTCTTGTAATCCATCAAAATTTTCTTTCTGCAAAAACTCCAAAACAGTTTTTCCAAAAACCTTTGAATTGCTGATGTCTTCATCCGAAATTCCGGGCTTGGGGAAAATGCCCAAATACTTATCTTTCTTACCGTTCATCATCCAATGCAGAATGGTAATGGCACTGATTGAGTTTTGATTTCTGTCAACCAGCGCAATATTGCCTACAAGATTTGCTCCAGCTTCGCGTAAAATTTTCTTCAATTTTTCCTGCGAACTCAACCACATATTCCGCGCACCGATTAAAGTAACTACCGGTGTATCTTTTAAAATCTCTTTCACTTCATCGGTTGCTAAAATTGAATTGGCTGGAATGCTCAACGATAAATACCAGGGCTGATAAGCAAACACCACCAAATCATATTTTGCTTCTTTCAATTCAATCTTTTCCATTGGAGCAGGAACAGCCAAAACAGTTTCAGGCATAGCATCAAAAAATCGCTCCGAAGTCCAGGGAAAGGCAAAGTCATTCTTTGGTTTTGCACGAACAACCTCAACCGAAACACCGGCTTCTGCAAACGGAACCACAAACGAAGTTACAATCTCAGTAAGCTGACCGGTTTGAGAATAATAAAGAACCAAAACTTTTTTGCTCATGTTATCTGCTTTGCTAAAACAATCGCAACGCAAATTTGTTTTTTAGCAATTATCAGGAGCGGCAAAAATATTAAATGCATGCTTTTGGCCGATGAATAAACTCATCCACAGAGAGTTTCTGTCCATCCTAAAAATAGCGTAGTATCGCTTAAATATTTATGTTCGCGCCTCTTAAAAACAAACGGAATCAACCCAAGAGTTAATGTCTTTGAAAGAAGTTTACATAAATCGTGCTGCGCACTTCTTCCCGAATAGTCCCGTTTCGAACGAGGAGATAGAAAGCTATTTGGGTTTGGTGAATGGAAAACCTTCACGTTCCAGAAGCATTGTGTTGCGCAACAACGGCATTAAGCGCAGATTTTACGCGCTTGAAAAAGGCGGTAAAACCACGCATACCAACGCGCAGATGGTTTCGCTAGCGGTGCGTGAACTTTTCAAAAACAATCCTGAAGAATTAAAGACCATACAACTATTAAGTTGCGGAACTTCATCGCCCGACCAGGTGATGCCTTCTCACGGAGTAATGGTTCATGGATGGTTACCGGAGACCGGTGCTATTGAAGTGCTGACTCCATCCGGCAATTGTTGTGCAGGAATGCAGGCGTTGAAATATGCTTATCTCTCTATTAAAAGCGGAGAAGTTCAAAAAGCGGTAACTGCTGGCTCCGAAAGAACTTCGAAATTGATGTGCGCTTCTTCGTTTGAAGAAGAAGCAAAGCAATTAGCGGCACTGGAAGAAAATCCCAATCTCGCTTTCGAGAAAGATTTTTTGCGTTGGATGCTGAGTGATGGTGCCGGTGCATTTTTAGTTTCTGATAAGAAAAATGAAGAAGGCGTTTCGCTTCGCATTGAGTGGATGGAAAGTTCATCATATGCGCATTTGGTAGATACCTGTATGTATCAGGGCAGCGAAAAATTACCTGATGGTTCTTTGAAGAGCTACATGGAATTTTCTCCTGAAGAAATTACAGGCAAATCTGTTTTTGCGATGAAGCAGGATGTGCGTTTGCTTGATGAGCACATTATTGATTTAGGCTATCAAACATTAAAAGGAATTATTGACAAGCATAATCTCAAAACTTCTGAACTTGATTTTTTCCTTCCGCATATTTCAAGTGAGTTTTTTAGAAAGAAGATTGCCGCAAAACTCGAAGAGAAACAAATAGGAATACCGCACGAAAAGTGGTTTAGCAATTTGACCGAAGTTGGAAACGTAGGGGCCGGTTCAATTTATCTAATGATTGATGAATTGCTCAGCAAAGGCAAACTACAGAAAGGACAAAAGCTTTTGCTCATGGTTCCGGAAAGCGCGCGCTTTGCTTATGTATATGCTTACCTAACCGTTTGCTAAATGAAGAAGGACGAGATACCTCAAGACCCGAGTCCGCTTGATAAGTTTACCAAAGAAGTTTGTTATGCGGTTGATGACAAAGGTGAATACACCACCGCTTTAAGTCGCGGTTGGCAGGTAAAAGCCGATGCCCTTGGCATTACTTGGGAAGAAGCGCAAGCGCGAACGGCTAATGCTCGCGAGAAAGTAAAGAACGGTGAAGCATCTCCCATTTTGTTTTTCATGGAGTTAAATATGATGGACTTGCCGATTGTTGCCGCCTACACAGGCTTTTGGCAATGGACAATCAAGCGACATTTAAAGCCCGATGTATTCAAAAATCTTTCGGAGAAGAAATTGCAGAAATATGCCGAGGTGTTTGATGTTAGTGTTGAAGAATTAAAAAACACGAACCCGAATGCAGCTTAACTTCCAACACATTCAGGCGGCTCATTGCGAAAACGGAGTTACTACCAATTTACTGCAGCACATGGGTATTCACCAAATTACCGAGCCACTTGCTTTCGGCATTGGTGCGGGAATTTTTTACATCCATATTCCTTTCTTAAAAATCAGTGGTGGCCCCGCAATTTCTTTTCGCACTATGCCGGGGCAGATTTTCACGCGCACTTGTAGCGCACTTGGTGTTAAGATTGAGCGCAAAACTTTTAGCAGTAAAGAAAAAGCGCAGCAGTTTTTAGATGATTGTTTGGCTAAAGGTCAACCGGCAGGTTGCCAGGTAGGTGTTTATCATCTCACTTATTTTCCGAAAGAATTTCGTTTTCACTTTAACGCACATAATTTAGTTGTGTATGGAAAAGAAGGGGATAGTTATATGATAAGCGATCCGGTGATGGAAACGGTGACAACTATTTCCGCACACGATTTAGAACGCGTTCGTTTTGCCAAAGGTGCGCTTGCTCCTAACGGACAAATTTATTTCCCAAAAACAAGTGAACCGGTTTCTGAAGAGCGAATCAGGAAAGGAATTATAAAAGGCATTAAACATGCCTCGTGGTTTATGACGGAGACACCGGTGCCTATTTTAGGCGTTGCCGGAATCCGCTTTACGGCAGGAAGAATTAAAACATGGCGCGAAAGCTTAGGCGCGCGCAGAGGTGGATTGTATCTCGCCCAACTTGTCCGCATGGGCGAAGAAATAGGCACCGGTGGCGCAGGATTTCGTTTTGTGTATGCAGCTTTTCTTCAACAGGCACATGCATTTGTCAAGAGGGATGAGTTACTGGAAATTTCGAAACAGTTCACCGCTATTGGCGATTTATGGCGCGCATCTTCCGTGCAGGCATCGGGTATTTATAAAGGCAGAATGACCGAGCAACAGGATTTTAATGTAATGGGCGATATGCTTTTGAATATTGCCGACAAGGAAAAAGCAGCATTTAAAGCTTTGTATAAAATCAAGTGGTAAGCATGGAATCTGCAGCCATTCAAATAAGCAATCTTAATTTTCAGTATGCCGAAAACTCAGGAGTGATTTTCAAAGATTTCAATTTGAATATTGCTGTGGGAGAAAGATTCGGTTTGCTCGGACCAAACGGTGCAGGCAAAACTACTTTGATGAATTTGATGACCGGTGTGCTGCAATCGAAAAGCGGAAACATTCAACTCCTCGGCAAAGAAATTTCAGAAGATAAAGAAGTAAAAAAGCTATTCGGTTTTGTTCCGCAGTTTCATTCTTTCTATCAGGAATTATCTCCTGCTGAAAATTTAGAATTCTTCGGAGCATGGGCAGGGTTAAACAGAACAGAAATAAAAGAGCGCACTAAAGAATTGCTTACCGTTCTTGGTTTAAGCAATGTAGCCGATAAACCGGTATCGAAATTTTCTGGAGGAATGAAGAATCGTGTAAACCTTGCGATTGGTGTTATTCATCGTCCGAAGATTTTATTCTTAGATGAACCAACTACCGGTGTAGATGTTCAAACGCGCCACGCGATAGTTGACTATCTAAAAGAGCTGAACAAAGCGGGAACAACCTTGATTTATACTTCACACCATTTAACCGAAGCGGAATCGCTTTGCACAAAAGTTGCGCTGATTGACGAAGGAAAAATTATTGCACAAAACGATTTGCAAACGTTGTTGCAGGAACATAAACAGGACGGACTCGAAGGATTATTTTTAAACTTAACCGGCAGGTCGTACCGCGATTCATAATGTATAAACTCTACACCGCCATACTGAAAGAACTTCGCATTATGCTGCGCGACAAAGCGGCATTGGCGGTTATGTTCCTTATGCCGGTGTTGCTGGTGGTAGTAATTACCAGCATACAGAACAGCAGTTTGAAAATGATAAACGACAACACGGTGCCTATGCTGGTGTGCAACCGCGATGGTGGCGAAAGCAGTTTGCAGTTTATCGATGCGCTTAAAAAAATCGGTATGTTCGATTTGCAAAAAATAGATTCCGCTTTAACCGATAAACAACTCACCGATTCTATGCACGCGCATGATGCCTTGATTGCCGTTGTTGTTCCGCAAGGGTTTACTTCTGCGCTCAAATCAAAATCGCAAAACATTACCGGTAAGGCTCTCACGGAATTCGGTATGTCGGTAAAGTTAGAACAGGATTCTTCGGCATTAGTAAAGGAAACTCCACCGGTGGCTATGTTTTATAATCCGGTGTTGCAGGAATCGTTTCGGCTTTCGGTAAACGGGGCGTTGAAGAGTGCGCAGCAGTTTACCGAGAACCGGGCAGTGTTGCAGGCCTTGTATCTTGCTATGAGCGACAAAAAACTTCCGGATTCTTTGGAGCAACAAATTCTCAACAACAAATCTGTTATCAATCAAATTCCTACAGCAAAAGACGGCAGCCGGAAAATTCCGAATGCCACACAACACAACGTTCCGGCATGGACCATCTTCGCCATGTTCTTTATTGTGGTGTCGCTCAGCACCAATGTGGTGAAAGAAAAAATAAGCGGCAGTTTCATTCGCCTCAAAACTTTGCCAACCAGTTTCATTTTAAACTTAGCGGCAAAACAAATTACTTATATAGTAGTTACGCTGGCGCAGGTGCTCGTTATTTTTTCACTCGGCATATTTTTATTTCCTCATATCGCTTTACCTAAATTGGTGTTACCTGAAAATTTAGGCTCATTGTTTTTAGTATCGATAGCCTGCGGCTGGTGCGCGGTTAGCTATGGAATTCTAATTGGCGTGTATGCCAAAAGCATGGAGCAGGCTATCGGCTTCGGAGCCGTGTCGGTAGTAATTCTTGCGGCAATTGGAGGCATTGTGGTTCCGAGTTTTGCCATGCCCGAATCGCTGCACTTACTCATGAAAATTTCTCCCCTGCATTGGTGCATGGAGGCATACAATACTCTCTTTTTAGAAGGCGGATATATGACAAACGTGCTTTATTCCCTTCTGCCCATACTCCTCATTATTACGGCTATGCAGTTTGCTGCCATTGCCGGCCTTAAGAAGCAGCGGTTGATATAAAAAACCGCTCTGACGGATACTTTACGGGTCTTGGTTGCCGGTTTTGTGACCTTAGTTGGCTGTTTACAGCCCTTAGTTGAAGTATGTTTGTTAAAAAATCTACCTATTACCTATTGTTGATTATCTACTATCTACTGCAAAGTATCTGTTACCTACCGTAAATTATCTGCCATCTACTGTTCGTTATCTACTATCTACGGTTTTCTATCTTCCTTCTACCGCAAATTATCTTGCTTCTACTGTATATTACCTTGCTTCTACCGTTTGATATCTTTCAAACAGTTTTTTACTTTTGAAAATACCGTTAAAAACCACGCTATGCCAACTCAAATCATTAGCAAAGAAGAAGCGGCAGCTATCCGCCTCCTTCCATTCGGCAAAAA
Source organism: Bacteroidota bacterium (assembly GCA_947475165.1). Classification (GTDB taxonomy): domain Bacteria; phylum Bacteroidota; class Bacteroidia; order Chitinophagales; family LD1; genus Bog-950. Next base: position 33,944 of record CANJLD010000025.1, on the reverse strand, counting down.
ACATCCCGTTCGCGCACTTATAGAAGAACTACAACCCGGACAGTTCCTGCGCGTGGACCCTCAAGACTTTAAATGGAAGGGCAAAACTCCGAATTTCTTTTGCCTGCAAATTTCAAAAGCGGGCAAAGCCAGATTCAAAACATTTAAAGAGCCCGGCAAAGCCGGTTGGGTGGTTCAACGAATAAAATAAAGAACGGAAAGGCCGGTTAACAGTTTTTTCCGGTGCCGCTGAAACCCTTGCCCCTTCGGTATTTTCTGCTAGCTTAGCTGAATTAAAATTGAGTCATGAATCAACTTCTTTTTTTGGGACTCGGTACTCCCGAGATATTAATACTCTTATTTCTAATCATAATTCCCACCATTTTATGGGTTTGGGCACTTATTGATATTCTTAAAAGTCAATTTAAAGGAGGCTCTGATAAAGTCGTTTGGCTTCTTGTTGTTTGCTTCCTTCCTCTTTTAGGGTTTATATTATACTTCTCAATAGGGAGAAACCAGAAAGTTAGTTGATGAGCATCTTCTTTAACAATCAACTTTAAGCTACTTCTTCACCTTGTCCTTTCAGCATTTTCTGATAGCTTTACGCCCTAATTTTTAAACTATGCATACTCAAGAGGCGATATTCAATTTAGGACCAAGCGAACTTATCATCATAGCAGTAATAATTCTTCTATTATTTGGCGGGAAGAAAATCCCGGAATTGATGAAAGGAATCGGTCAAGGTGTGCGGGAGTTTAATGCAGCCAAGTCGAACCTGAAACAAGAAATTGAAGAGGGTATGAAAGATAAACCCGCTCCTGCAAAAGAAACTGCCGAAGAAAAGAAGGCATAATCTCCAAAACATTTTAAGTAACCCAAAAGTCAATTTCAAAAACAAATTGAGGTGGCAGAGTTGTCGGATAAAACCATTAAGCAAGTTCAGGCAGAATTAAAAGCGGGCAACGCCACCTGCGAAAGCTTAGTGCGCGGCTATCTGCAAAAAATTGAAGCGGCTAAACACCTCAACGCATTCCTCGAAGTTTTTGCTGATGAAGCCATTGAGCGGGCAAAAGAATTAGATAAAAAATTACAAGCCGCATTAGCAAATAATGCTGACACTAAAGCCCCCTTTAGGGGGTTGGGGGTGGGCTCTTTATTTGGCTGCGTAATTGCCATTAAAGATAATATCTGCTACAAGCAGCATAAAGTTTCAGCCGGTTCAAAAATTCTGGAAGGATTTACTTCGCTTTACAACTCAACCGTAGTAGAAAGATTGCTGGCAGAAGATGCCATCATCATAGGCAGAACCAATTGCGATGAATTTGCGATGGGCTCGAGCAACGAGAATTCGGCTTACGGAAATGTGCTGAACGCACAGGATAATTCGCGTGTGCCCGGTGGCTCATCGGGCGGAAGCGCAGTGGTGGTGCAGGCAAATTTATGTCATGCTTCGCTCGGCTCAGACACCGGTGGCTCTATCCGTCAGCCCGCATCGTTTTGCGGTATTGTGGGATTGAAACCTACTTACGGCAGAGTGTCGCGCTACGGTTTAATTGCTTACGCTTCTTCATTCGACCAGATTGGCCCGTTCACCCATAACATTGAAGATGCCGCGCTGATTATGGAAGTAATTTCGGGTAAGGATAATTACGATTCAACTTCTTCTTCCGAAAAAATTCCGATTTACTCTTCTGAGTTAAGTTTTGAAAAGAAAGTTCGCATTGCCGTTTTCCCTTCTACCATGAATAGCGATGGCTTAAATGCCGAAGTAAAATCATCGGTAGAAAATATTCTGAATGATTTGAAAGCAGAAGGGCATACGGTAGAAGAAGTCGGCTTCGATTTACTCGACCATTTGATAGCCACCTATTACGTACTCACCACTGCCGAAGCATCAAGTAACCTCGCGCGCTTTGACGGAGTGCATTACGGCTACCGGTCGAAGAATGCTAATGAAATGGACCCGGTTTATAAACGTTCGCGCACCGAAGGATTTGGTAAAGAAGTTAAGAACCGGATTATGCTGGGAACGTTTGTGTTGAGCTCCGGTTATTATGATGCCTACTATTCACGCGCCCAAAAAGTGCGCAGAATTCTGACCGATAAAATACGCGGCATTTTTAAAGAATACGATTTTATACTCATGCCTACTTCGCCAACGGTGGCGTTTAAGTTTGGCGAGAAAACCGATAACCCGGTAGAGATGTATCTGGCAGATATTTACACGGTGCTTGCGAACCTCACCGGTATTCCTGCCATTTCTCTTCCGCTTGCTGAAGATAAAAACGGATTACCCATTGGTGTGCAGCTGCTTGCCGATAAATTTGAGGAGAGCAAACTGCTTGCATTTTCGAATAAATTGATGCAGATTGAAACCCCTAAATAGACAATTCAACAATACACTCTTAGTAAACTAAACCCCAAACCACGCTGCCTATCGCCCCTTTCTACCCTTGAAAAATTACATTAGCGACCTATAGTTTTTAGCGTTTGTTCGAGATAATGCGCCACACGGCTGTTACCACTCGCCACTCGCCATTTACTATTAACTAAGAATTGATGATAGCGTACCTAAGTGGTAAGATAACTTTCAAAAGCCCTACCCATATCTTTCTGGAAACAGGAGGCATTGGCTATATGGTAAAAATAAGCCTGCATACGTACGAGCGTATTCAGCACTTAGAGACCTGTCAGCTGCACACATCGCTTATTGTAAAAATCGAAAACCAATCGGTAAGCGGTTTCGATTTGTATGGTTTTTTTGAAGATTCCGAAAAAGATTTGTTCGAAAAATTAATTTCTGTTTCAGGCGTTGGAGCTGCTACAGCACGCATGATGCTTTCCACCTTCAAAGCCGATGAAATTAAAAGTGCAATTCTTACAGAGAACGAATCAATGATTCAGAGCATTAAAGGTATTGGTCCAAAATCGGCAAAACGAATCATTCTTGAACTGAAAGATAAGGTTGGAAAAATGAGCAGCGATGCAATTTTGGTAGCCACACCAAACAATACAATGAAGGAAGAAGCGTTATTTGCGCTCCTTGCCCTTGGTTTTAGTAAACAGGCGGCAGAAAAGGTAATAGTAAAGCTGCAAAGCAGCAACAGCAACTGGACGGTAGAGGGATTAATTAAAGAAGCGTTGAAATTATTATAGAGAAATTTTCAAATAGCGAGTGAGAGTTAAACAAAAAATATTCAGCAGTGTAGTTGCCATTGGGTGCATCGGCTTAATTTATGCCGCATCCTCGGGCAATAAGCATTTGCCGTTTCGTAATTTGTTTCCCGCAATTCCTGCACCGCTGGTAGAGCCCGATTCGCCTAAGCTCAAATATCCGATGAAAGATCGCGAAGGCGATTTTATAACCGACAAACCAAACGACCCTTTCTACTTAAAAGATCCTCCGGCAATTGTTCAGGATGTAGAGTATGACCCTACAACCGGAATGTATGTGGTTACTGAAAAAGTAGCGGGACAGGATGTTCGCCCGCCTATGTATATGACTTACGCGGAGTATCTGGCATATACCGAAAAACAAGAGCGCGATGCTTATGTTAAAGACCGTCAGCATGCCATTAGTTTGGTGGAAGATAAAAGTATAGTTCCGCCTATTCAGGTTAAGAAACAATTCTTCGATAAACTATTTGGCGGAAGTAAAATTGAAATTAAGCCACAGGGAAATGTAGAAATGACCTTAGGCGGCAACGTGCAGAAAACCGCGAACCCGAATATTCCAATCCGTAACAGAAAGACCGGTGGTTTCGATTTCGACATGAACATCAACATCAATGTGATTGGAAAAATCGGAGATAAGCTTCAGTTGGGAGTCAAATACAATACGCAATCAGGATTTGATTTCGATAATCAGGTGAAGTTAGGTTACACCGGTGATGAAGATGACATCATCAAAGTAATTGAAGCTGGTAATGTTTCGCTTCCGCTGCAAACGCGATTGATTACCGGTAGCCAGACTTTATTTGGAGTAAAAACACAATTGCAGTTCGGTCGCCTGACCTGGACAACTGTTCTATCTCAACAGAAATCGAAAAAAGAAACTGTATTAATTGAAAACGGAGCACAAAAACAAAACTTCGAAATACGCTCCGATCAATACGAAGAGAACAAACACTTTTTCCTCGCCCAGCATTTCCGCGACCAGTTTGATTACGCGCTTTCAGGTTTACCTAATATAAAATCTGTAGTAAACGTTACCCGTATTGAAGTTTGGGTAACTAACCGTAACGGAACCACTCAAAACGTTCGTGATGTGGTGGGGTTAAACGATTTGGGAGAATCTGCCCCGTACAGCAACAAAATTGCCAGCACTTCCAATGGCGATTCGCGCCCCCGCAATGAGGCAAACGATGTTTACGGAAAACTGACTTCTAACCCAAACAACCGGTTTGTAAATAATATAGTAGCAGAATTAACAGGGCCTAATTATCAGTTGGAGCAGGGACAGGATTTTGAAAAAACATACGCCCGCAAACTGAACGACAACGAATACGTTTATAACAAACAACTCGGTTACGTATCGCTCAACTCGCAATTAAACCCTAATGAGGTTTTAGCAGTAGCTTTTCAATATGAGTACAACGGCTCGGTATTTCAGGTAGGTGAATTTGGCAATCAGGTTCCGCCCGATTCTAACGCTACTTCAAAAGTTCTTTATCTGAAATTGCTGAAAGGAACCACAGTTCGTCCATTGCTTCCTATCTGGAATTTGATGATGAAAAACATTTACTCGCTGGGAGCATACAACCTAACCAACGAAGATTTCCGTCTGGATCTTTACTACAACGACCCGGGTGGCGGAATGAAACGCTACATGCCGAAAGGCTGTATTCAAGGTAAGCCGCTGATTAGCGTCTTGAACCTCGATAACCTGAACATGAACAACGACCCGCAACCGGACGGCTTATTCGACTATGTGCCGGGAGTAACCATTCTTTCACAAAATGGTCGGGTGATATTTCCGGTGAAAGAGCCGTTTGGCGACAACTTGCGCAAAGCATTTGATGCGTGTGCAACACCGGCCAGCATAACCAATGTGTACGTATACGACCAGTTATATGATTCTACAAAATTCCGCGCACAACAATTTCCGGAGTTCAACCGGTTTGTAATTAAAGGGCAATACAAAGGTTCAAACAACCGCGAAATTTCATTAGGTGCAGGAAACATTCCGCGCGGCTCTGTAGTAGTTACAGCCGGTGGGCAAAAATTAACCGAGGGAACTCACTACACTGTTGATTATAACCTCGGACGAATCACCATCATCGACCAGGGAATTCTCAACTCCGGTCAGCAGGTGAAAGTAGATTATGAAAACAATAACCTGTTTGCCACACAGGTGCGTTCCATGTATGGTACGCGGTTGGATTACCGCATCAACAGCAAATTCAATATCGGTGCAACGGTGATGCACTTGAAAGAAAGACCGTTCACGCAAAAAGTAAATATCGGTGATGACCCTATCAGCAATACCATCATGGGTCTGGATGTAAAATACGAAACCAACGCACCGTGGCTGACGAAAGCACTCGACAAACTTCCGCTTTATTCTACTAAGGAAATGTCCATCATTTCTACTTATGCCGAAATGGCTTACCTCAAGCCCGGTCACTCTAAAGCAATTAACGGCACAGATAAAGAAGGTCAGGTTTATGTAGATGATTTTGAAGGAACAAGCAACGGCTACGATTTAAAAACTCCACCGGTTAGCTGGAAAATGGCTTCTACCCCGCTTAAATCAGTTGACGCAAGCGGACGTGAATTATTCCCTGAAGCGGCATTAGTGGCGGATGAACGCGCTGGTTACAACCGCGCAAAAATTGCCTGGTATCGTATTGATAATTCATTCTTCAATCAGCAAACCTGTCCGGATGTAGTTTGGAATAACACCGACCCGCTTACCAACTTAAAAAATCACTACGTTCGTTTAATTCCTACGCAAGAAGTTTTCCCGAACCGTCCGAATCAAACACTTGACCAAAATCTTTACACCTTCGACCTTACTTATTCTCCAAGAGACAGAGGTTCATACAATTACGAATGGAGCCCTTCAATAACTCCGGGAGTTTCTGCAGGTGTAAATAGCGATGGAAGTTTAAAAACACCAACAACACGCTGGGGTGGCATTATGCGCAGCATCGATAACAACGATTTGGAAGCAACGAATGTGGAGTTCATTGAGTTCTGGATGCTCGACCCGTTTTTGTATAACACTACTTCGCCCGGTGGTAAATTGTTTTTCAACCTCGGAAATATTTCAGAAGATATTTTGCGCGATTCGCGGATGAGTTACGAAAATGGAATTGTAGAAGATACCAGCACGATGGATAAAACCTTTTGGGGCTGGGTGCCAAAATATCCTTCGCTTGTCGATGCGTTTACGCTTGACCAAACTCCACGAGCGGTACAGGATGTTGGTTTTGACGGAATGGGAGATGCCAGTGAGCGCGACCGCAAATCAGCCTTTCTTACTAGGATTAACGACCCCATAAACGGTTACATACAAGCCGCAAAAGACAAGCTGAATGCGGACCCTTCAACAGATAACTACCAGTATTTTAAGGACGAAGATATTTTTGGCAGCATAGGTGGTGTAATTGCGCGCTACAAAAATTTTACCGGTGTAGAAGGAAACTCACCGGAGCAAACCGGTAGTATTCAAACCACGGCACAAACCAATTTGCCGGATAAAGAGGATTTGAATAAAGACAACACGCTGAACGAAAACGAAGAATATTTTCAATACGAGTTAGATTTAAAACCCGGAATGGATGTAGGCACTAACCCTTACATTGTTTCGAAAGTGGAAGGTACCGGACAGGATGGAAACGGAGTTCCTAACCGATGGCTCCAATTCCGCATTCCTATCCGCGAATATACTTCTCGCACCGGTAATATTCCCGATTTCAAATCCATCCAGTTTATGCGGATGTTCCTCACCGGTTGGAGCGACAGCGTAATTCTTCGCTTCGGAACATTAGAGTTGAGAAGAAACCAATGGAGAACTTATAACCTGAATCTGAACGACCCTTGTGACGGTACCGGTACCGATGCAACCGATGGATTTTTCAATGTAGCATCGGTAGGTATTGAAGAACACAGCGGAAAAAAACCGGTGAACTATGTATTGCCTCCGGGCATTTTGCGTACACAGGCTCTTGGCGCGCAAACCAATCAATTCGTTGCGCAAAACGAACAGGCATTGGCTATCAAGGCGTGTGACTTAAAAGATTGCGGACGCAAAGCAGTATTCAAAAACTTAACCCTCGATGTAAGAAGATACAAGCAGTTGAAAATGTTTATTCACGCCAATCGTATAGAAGGCGAGTTACCGGTGCATGATGATGAGGTAACCGCCTTTATCCGGATAGGTTCTGACTTTGTAGATAACTACTACGAATACGAAGTGCCGCTAAAAGTTACTGCCGATGGCCTTTACGATAACAACAGCGAAGACGACCAAAAAATTGTTTGGCCCGAATTGAACAACCTAGAAATTAACCTGCAGGACTTTGTTGAACTCAAGCAAACGCGAAATGCCACATCCGGTTACCCGCGCACCGTGCCGTTTACGCAAAAAGATTCTAAAGGAAGATACATTACCATTAAAGGAAACCCGGACATTGGTGCTATCAAAACAATTATGCTTGGTCTTCATAACCCGAGCGCAGGAGATACAGCGGTCAATCCGTTGGTAGATGGTGATGATGGCCGCGCAAAATGTGTGGAGGTTTGGTTTAACGAATTACGCGTAACCGGTTTCGAAGAGTTTGGCGGAGTGGCAGCATTAGCCAACTTAAACATCAAGCTGGCCGATTTAGGAAACGTAAGTTTATCTGGCGAAATGCACACTCGCGGATTCGGACAGGTAGAACAGAAAATTGACCAGCGCTACAAAGACAATCTTTACAAATACGATTTCTCCACTAACCTCGAAGGCGGAAAACTATTACCGGACAAAGCGGGAATAAGAATTCCATTCTACGCCAACTACGCACAGTCATTCAGCACACCGGAGTTTGATCCTTATCAGTTTGATATTCCTACCAAGGATTATTTAAAAACATTGAAGAGTGCCGTAGGAAAAGATTCGGCACGTCACTACCGCGCTCAGGTGCAAACCATCAACACCCGCAGAGGATTCAACTTCAGCAACGTGCGCATAGTGCCGCAAACAAAAGCCAAGCGTCCGCATATTTATGACCCGGGCAATTTCAATTTCACGTATTCATACAATGAAGTTTTATTGAGCGACCCGTTCATCGAAAAAAATTCGAAGAAGAACTGGATGGGCTTAATAGGCTGGAGCTTTGCACCACAGGCAAAAGATTTCGCCCCGTTCAAAAAAATAATCAAATCAAAATCAAAGTGGCTTGACCTCTTCCGCGATTTCAGTTTTAACCCTATGCCTTCCACCATGGCGGTTACTACCGATATGACCCGCGACATGACAGAAATTAAACTGCGCTCGCTTGGCGATGTTGATTTTGATATACCGGCTACTTACAGCAAAAACTTCCGCTGGAACCGCAGCTATATTTTCAAATACAATCCGTTTAAATCGCTCAGCATTGATTATACCGCCAGCAACAACGCGCGTATTGATGAGCCGCTTGGAAAGATTGACTCCAAGGCAGAGAAGAATGAAATCTGGGGCAACATTGGTCAGGGCGGACGGAACACCAATTACAATCAGCAGTTGGGCGTTAACTATACTATTCCAATCAACAAGCTGCCGGTATTTGATTTCATTACTGCAACCGTAGGCTATAATGCCACTTATACCTGGACGGCCCTTCCTTGGCAAAAAGATTCTGCTACCGGCAACCTGATTCAGAATTCGTTGGGCAACATCATCAGCAACACGCAAAACGACCGCGCAAAAGTTGATTTCAATTTCAAGAAACTATACGACAAAGTTCCTTTCCTGAAAACTTACAACTCGCCAAACCCGACAGCGGGTGATAAAAAAGAAAATGATAAGAAACGCGATGCGGTAAAGAAAGCGCGGGAAAAGATTAAGGACGAAATGGTGAAGCTGAAAGAAAAGCGCATCAAGTTGAAAGAAGAGTTGAAGAAGGCGAAAGAAATTGCGCGCAACGACACTAACTATCACAACAAGAAAATTACAAACCAGGAACGCATACGCACTGCCCTTGCTGCCAACGCAAATGCCATGGGCGATAAGAACAAAGAAATTGCTGCCGCGGCTAAAGAAGATAAGCCAAGGCTGAAAGGCGATTTGCAGAAACTAAAAGATGCCCGCGAAAAATTACAAGACGATTTGAAACAGGCAAAGAAAGATGCAGAAGTAATCCGCCTGAAAAAAGAACTGAAAGCAAACCGGAAAGCACTTAAACAAAAAAACACCGATTTTCAAAACAAGCAGGCGCCTTCTAATCCGCTTATTTCTATTCTGCTTCGTCCGTTGTTGTCGCTCAAAAAAGTTTCGGTCGAATACAAGGAAACAAAAAGCACCACCGTTCCGGGCTTTACCGGTTACTCGCAAATTCTCGGTAACCAGATTAACGGAACAAATAAATACGTGACCGATAAGAGTATCCGCAGCGCACCGGGTTACGATTTTGTGTTCGGCTCGCAAATAGGCGACCGGTTCTGGAAAGGCGTAGATAAATTCACCCGCGATGGTTGGTTGGACGATGCTGCATCTAAAGGATGGATTACTACCGATACTTTGCTGAATCAAAAATTTGTGCAAACCCGCTCGCAGCGTTTAGATGTAACCGCTACGGTTGAACCTTGGCCCGATTTGAAAATTGATTTGACATTGTTCCGCGACTACACCGAAAACCATTCGCAGTTTTTCAAAAGCATATTCGATGCAGGCACAAATTCTTATCAGTTCCAGCATTTAAATCCAACCGAAATGGGCTCGTACAGTATTTCGTATTTACCGGCAAGAACCATGTTCGATAAAGTGGAGAAAGACGGCAACTCGCAGATATACCGCGACTTTGAAAAGAACCGCGAAATAATTTCGCAACGTTTGGGAACCGGTGTTTATACCAACCCGAGCGATACAACTATTAACCCGGCATATACACAGGGCTACGGTCCAAAATCGCAGGATGTTTTAATTCCGGCATTCCTTGCTGCTTATTCAAAAACAGATGCCAACCGGGTTCAGCTCAATCCGTTCAAAGCAATGCCGCTGCCTAACTGGAGAATTTCGTACAACGGTTTAACCAAGTTCAAGTGGGCGCAAGGTATTTTCACCAACTTCACTATCACGCACGGTTACAATTCCACGCTCACAGTAAACAGTTTCAGCACCAACCTCGACAATACGCAGTCCATAAAAAATACTGGAGCTAACGGGTTAGATAGTTTGAACGGAAACTATTACCCAATCTACAACATGCCAAGCATCGTTCTCAACGAACAGCTTTCGCCACTCATCGGTGTCGACATGACCTTCAAAAACAACATCACCGCAAAAGTAGATTACAAGCAAAGCCGCACACAAACCATGAACTTCTCCGATTTCCAGTTAATAGAAATGAAATCGAAACAGCTTACTATCGGTGCCGGTTACAAAATCAAAGGACTCAAACTCCCAATCAAAATCAAAGGCAAAAAAATCCGCCTAGATAACGACCTCAGTTTCCGTTTCGATTTCAGCTACCGCGACAACGTAACCGTTAACCACCGTATCGACCAGGGTCTTCCGCAAATCACATCGGGCGCGCGCACCATCACCATTCAGCCATCTATCGACTACATCGTAAGCAAGCGCCTCAACGTCCGCATCTTCTTCGACCAAACACAAACAATCCCGAAAATTTCTTCGGGCTTCCCTACTACAAATACTAAGGGCGGAATTACCTTGCGTTTCTCGCTGGCAGATTAAAACTTATTCATTTGGGGGTTCCCGCCTCAAAGCAGGCGGTCGCGCTTTACACTCCAATCTTTTTTGCTCCCCCAACAATCGTCATTGCGAGGCTCCGCGAAGCAATCCCCTCAATCGTAAGTGTAACCCTTGCGCCAAATGCAAAAAAGGATTTCCGTTGCAATCGCTAACCCGGACCAGCCCCCCAACAAAAACATGTCAATATTTCAGTTTTTTTCTGCCAAAAACACCGTTTTTTTTGAAAATGTTCTGTTGGGGCATGGTAATGTTCTGTTAGACCTCGGTAAAGTCCTGTTGGAGCATGGTAAAGTTCTGTTTTCGCATGGTAAAGGTCTGTTGGAGCGTGGTAATATTCTGTTAAGCCTTGGTAAAGTCCTGTTTTCGCATGGTAATGTTCTGTTGGAGCACGGTAACCTTCTGTTTTCAAATGCCAATGTTCTGTTGGAGCACGGCAACCTCCAAATATCGCAAGGCATTCTCCTGTTTTCGGAAGGCAACCTTCTGTTTTCAAATGCCAATGTTCTGTTTTCGTGCGGCAACCAATCCCCCGACTCCCAACTTTTTTTATTTTCACGCGCACAAAAATTAAAAACAGCAACATGAATTTTCCGGCAGATTTAAAATACAGCAAAGAACACGAATGGGTTCGCGTAGAAGGTAACACAGGCACAGTAGGCGTTACAGATTTTGCACAAAAAGAACTGGGCGATATTGTATATGTAGAAATTGAAACCGTTGGCGATACCATCGAAAAAGATGCGGTATTCGGAACGGTAGAAGCGGTGAAAACTGTTTCAGATTTATTCTTGCCCGTTGGCGGAAAAATTATTGCCAAGAACGAAACGCTGAACGATGCACCGGAAGCTGTAAACAGCGACCCATACAACACCGGTTGGATGATTAAAATTGAATTTACCGATGTATCTCAATTAGACAGTTTGATGGATGCAGAAACTTACAAGAGACACGTAGGCGCGTAATGTCATGCTGAGCGGAGTCGAAGTATCCTTCCTAAAATATAACTGGCCGTCCATACTCTGGGCGGCTTTTATTTTGGTGCTGTGTCTCATACCCGGCAGAGATTTACCAAGCGTCACCATTTTCGAATTCGACAAAATCGTTCACTTCACTTTCTATGTCATACTCGCATGGCTCATGTTTTATGGCTGGAGAAAACAAATTTCATTTCTCTCGTTGCGCCAAAATGCGCTGATAAAAATTTTAATCATCACCTCTGTATATGGTTTTGCTGTAGAAGTAATGCAGGAGCTTTTAACTGCCGACAGGCACTTCGATATTTTTGATGCGCTCGCCAATTCATCAGGCGCAGTTGCCGGAAGTTTAATTAGCGTTAAACTCTTCAAATAAATCTCAGGCATTTCTATCTTCATTTCTCAATGAAAAAATTCTTTCTCCTTTTAGCCTTTTGCTTTTCACTTTTCACTTTTGCCATAGCGCAACAAGGCAGAGATGAAACACTCGCTAATAGTTATTTGCAAAACGGAGAGTTTGATAAAGCCGCAGAGTTGTATCAAGGCCTGTGGGAGAAAAGTAATTACGATATCAAATTTTATCAGCCGCTTTATAAATGTCTGATCACCCTCAAAAAATTTGACGAATTAGAAAAAGTAGTAAAAAAAGAAATAAAGAAAAACGATAATGCCCCGCAGTATTTAATCGACCTCGGCTACATGTATTCGCAGGTGCCGAATGCAGAAAAAGCAAAAGAGCAGTTTGATAAAGCCCTGAAAGAATTAAAGCCAAATGAAATTTCGGTGCGCAGTCTCGCTAATGCTTTCGAAGCATATCGCCTGTTCGATTATGTAATTACGGTGTACGACCGGGGCGGTAAAATCTCGCGCAACGAAACATACTTCAGTTTCGAATTAGCACAAACGTATTTGAAGAAAGGCGATATTGCCAATGCAGTAAAATATTATTTGTTGAACCTTGAGGCCAATCCGCAAAATGTGCAGACGGTTAAAAACACCGTGCAGACCTCGCGCGATGAAATGAAGTTGTTGGAAGAACTGGAAACACAACTGTATTCTAAAGTGCAGAAGAATTCTGCTAACGAAGAATACATTGACCTGCTTACCTGGGTGTATATCCAGAACAAAGATTTTGAAGGCGCACTCGTGCAGATGAAGGCCCTCGACAAACGCAAAAGCGAAAACGGTTTTCGCGTGCTAAACATAGCCCACATGGCACAAACCGAAGGCGATTATACCAATGCCATTTCGGGTTTTGAATATGTGGTGAACAAAGGCAAAGACAACTCTATTTATTTTTCTGCGCGAACAGAATTACTGAATTGCCGCAGAGAAAAAGTTTCTAAAAACATCAACTACACGCAGGCAGATTTAGAAGGATTGAAAAACGATTACCTTCTTTTCATCAACGAAAACGAAAGAGGATTCCGCACCGGGCAAAGCATGAAAGAGTTGGCAGACCTTGAAGGATTCTATCTGCACGATTTAAAAAGTGCAATTGATTTATGCAACGAAGTAATTGCCATGCTCGGTGTGAACACGAATTTGAAAAACCAAACCAAGCTTTCACTGGGCGATTTTTATTTGATTGATGGCGATGTTTGGGAAAGCACCTTGCTCTACTCGCAAGTTGATAAAGACGAAAAAGATTCTCCGCTTGGCGAAGAAGCGCGTTTCCGCAATGCAAAACTCGCTTATTACAAAGGCGATTTTGAATGGACGCAAACACAACTCGAAGCCTTGAAGAGTTCAACCTCCGAATTAATTTCAAACGATGCCATTAATCTTTCTGTTTTCATTATTGATAACCTCGGTCTCGATACAATTGAAACACCAATGCAAATGTTCTCTAAAGCAGAATTGCTGATGTATCAAAACAAAGATGAACAGGCACGAGGGACACTCGACACGATTACTTATTTGTTTCCCGGTCACGCTTTGTTTGACGATATAGAATATTTGAAAGCACAGATGTTTGTGAAGAAAAAGGAATTTGAAAAAGCAGTACCGCTTCTCGAAGACATCATCAAAAATTTTAAAGAAGATTTGAAAGGCGATGATGCTACATTTCTTCTAGCAAAAATTTATGAAGAGCATCTCAACGATAAAAATAAAGCGATGGAACTTTACAAATCCATCATAACCGATTACAATTCTTCGCTGCTTGTAATTGAAGCCAGAAAGAAATACAGATTATTGAGAGGCGATAATCTTCCCGAATAAACTCATCTATGATAATTTACAACGTAACCGTAAAAATTGATTTAAGCATTCACGACCTTTGGTTGCGGTGGATGAAAGAGGAACACATTCCAAGAGTAATGGAAACCAAATGTTTTGTTGACTGTAAAATGTATCGCGTGCTGGAGGAGAATACAACAGATGGCATTACTTATGCGTTTCAGTATTTCGCCAATGAAATGTCCAACTACTTTGATTACAAAGAACATCACGCAGCGCGTTTACAAAAGGAAAGTCTGGATTTGTTTCCGGGAAAATTTCATGCCTTCAGAACCCTGTTGAAAGAGATTTGATGCACCGGAAAGATTTTTTCTGATTAGCTTAGCCATAAAATAATTAACATGAAAAAAGTAATATTTGCCTTTGTTGTCATTGCAATTTCAATTGCATCATGCACAAAAAAATCTGCTCCAACAACTGACGTTAAACAATCTGATGGCGCTACGGTATTTGCCGGCAATTGCAAGGGTTGCCATGGTGCTGAAGGAGTAAAAGACAGCCGCACGCCAAATCTTCAAACTATTGCTTTGGATAAAAATGGTTTAATCAACAGCATCACTCACGGCAAAGGTCACATGCCGGCTTTTGAAGATAAACTCTCAGCTGCGGAAATTGCTGCGGTTGCCGATTTAATTGTTGGCTGGCACAATAAGTAAATGAACAGTTATCATGTAATTGGTTTAATGAGCGGCAGTTCGCTGGATGGGCTGGATATTGCTTATTGCCAGTATCATTTAGATGCAGGCAAATGGAATTTCAAAATTCTGAAAACAGATGTTGTTCCTTTTTCTGAAAAATGGATTGAGGAGCTAAAACAGTTACCGTTGGCCACCGCAAAATCTCTTTGGCAGGCTCACGCCAATCTTGGAAATTATTTTGGCGAGTGTGTTAGCGAATTCATTCAAAAAAATTCTCTTCAAAATAAAGTCGATTTTGTTGCTTCACACGGTCACACAATTTTTCATTTCCCCGAAAAAAAATTCACCACACAAATAGGCGATGGCGCAGCTATTGCCGCACAAACTAATCTACCGGTCATTTGTGATTTCCGTTCAACTGATATTGCTAATGGCGGTCAGGGAACACCCATTGTTCCGATTGGCGACAAATTTCTTTTTTCTGATTACCGGTTCTGTCTCAACATCGGAGGCATTGCAAATATTTCCTGCAAAACCGAAAGGGGGATTGTCGCCTTTGATATTTGTACCGCCAATCAAGTTTTAAATTCTTTAGCCAATAGTTTGGGTAAGGAATATGATGATGAGGGAAAAACTGCTTTGTCAGGAAACGTAAATGAAAAATTATTGCAGCAATTAAATAGACTGGAGTATTGTTCTCTTCCTTATCCAAAATCTTTAGATAATAGTTTTTCGCGCGAAGCTGTTTTGCCGTTGTTAGAAGGACTTCAAATTTCCACGGAAAATAAAATGAGAACCTTTGTTGAACATATAGCTGTTCAGGTAGCAAAACACATTCAGTTGATTGCCGAGAAGGAGAAAATAAATTTCAGCGCAAACGAAAAAATGCTGATTACCGGGGGAGGTGCTTTCAATAAATTCTTAATAGAACGAATTGAAGCGCAAACAAAAATTTTAATAGAAGTGCCCGCTGATGAAGTGGTAAAGTTTAAAGAAGCGGTAGTTATCGCTTTTATGGGAGTATTGAGAATACGAAATGATATAAATGTATTGCGAACGGTAACCGGTGCATCAAAAGATACAATTGGCGGTGCTGTGTATCTTCCTTAAAAATTAAACATGAATTTAATAACCGGAGCAACCGGCTTAGTCGGCTCTTATCTTGCCAAATTGCTTCTTAATAAAGGAGAGAAAGTGCGGGCTATAAAACGCGTCACATCCGATACTTGTTTGCTTGGTGAATATGCAGAACAGATAGAATGGATTGAAGGTGATGTGCTGCATATTCCATCGCTTGAAGAGGCAATGAATGATGTGGAGCGGGTTTATCACAGTGCTGCCGTAATTTCTTTCCTGCCTTCTGAAATTGAGCAAATGATGAAGGTGAATATTGAAGGCACTGCTAATGTTATGAACGTTGCCCTGCATAGCAGCGTTAAAAAAGTAGTTCATGTAAGTTCAATTGCCGCTTTCGGAATTGCACCAAAAGGAAAAATAATTGACGAAAAATATTCTGATCCTAACATCAATAAATCATTTTGGTATTTCCGCAGTAAGCAATATGGCGAGCGCGAAGCATGGCGTGCTAACGAAGAGGGTTTAAATGTAGTTGTAGTTTGTCCGTCTACAATACTTGGTGCCGGTTGGTGGGATGCTGAGCCTAATTCACTATTTCCTGAAATATACAATGGTTTGAAATTTTATACTACTAGTAGGAATGGTTTTATTGACGTGCGCGATGTAGCAGAATGCATGCACCGGTTAATGCACAGCGATATCAGCGGAGAGAAGTTTATTCTCAGTGCCGAAAATCTCTCCTTCCGCGATGTGATATGGCAAATGGCTGATGAGCTAAAAGTAAAGCGGCCAAATTTAGAAGCAGGGAAAATTCTACGCTCTATTGCCTGGCAAACGGAAGCGATAAAATTTTTGTTTACCAAGCAGCGACCACTCATTACAAAAGAAAGTGCAGAACTGGCTTCCATTGATTTTATGTACACCAATGAAAAAGTTAAGCGAGCACTCAACTACAATTTCAAACCGATTAAAGAAACGATTGCTGAAACAGCTGAAGTGTTTTTGAAGTCGCAGAAGGAGAAGAAGAAGTTTGGAGTGTTTACTTAAAACTCATTTCACTCTCACTTGCTCTTTTAGCAGGAAAGTAAGAAGCCAACAAACTGATAGAAACAATGATAGCCAGTGTAACCAACGGGTCTATCCATTTTAATTTTACCGGATAGTAATTGATCACAAAGCTTGAATCATCTCCTCCGCTTAGTTTTAAGAAATGAAATTTCATTTGTAGGAAAATTATCAAGTAGCCTAAAGCCAAACCTGTTAGCGCGCCAATCATAGAAGACAACATTCCGTTCAGCAGATAAATTCTTTTAATCAATCGCGCATCGCTGCCCATTGCTTTTAAAATGGAGATGTCTTTTGTTTTCTCCAAAACCAGCATAGAAAGCGAGCCAATGATGTTGAACGAAATAATGAGAATGATAAAGCCTAGTATGGCAGTAGTCACCCAACGTTCAATAAGCATTACGCGATAGGTTTCTGCTTTTTGTTCGTAGCGTGTTCGCACTTCAAAATTTTTTCCAACCAGTTCAGCAAGTTGCTTTTTTGCGTCTTTAATGTCTGTGCCTTCTTTCAATTTTATTTCGTAAGCCGAAATTTTGTTTTTTTCTCCCAGTAACTCACGGGCGAAATTCAGATTTACAAAAACATATTTAGAATCAAATTCCTGCTGAATAGAAAAAACTCCCGCTGGTATTGCTGACATGGTGTTGAATGCATCTTCGGGCGCAAAAACGGTTTTCACTCCTTTGCGCGGCACTGTAATTCGCAGCGACTCAACTCCCCGCTTTACATCAATATTCATCGGGTAACTGATGTTGGCGCCTAAAACCGCATAGTTTCTTGAAGAATCGCGCAGCAAAAATTTTCCAACGCGCACATACTGCTTTACGGTAGTTACATCGTTGTAATTTTCATCCACTCCTTTTATAGTTCCCAGTTGCGCTTCTTCTCCGTATTCGAGATAGGCGTTTTCTTCTAAAGTTTTAGAGTAAGAAGCAATGCCATCGAGTTGTAAAATCTTACCGGTTAGCACTGCATTGTCTTCAAATGTTTTCCCTTGCACTGCACGAATTTCTAAATCGGGATAAAACGAATTATAGAGTGAAAGAACCAATCCTTCAAAACCATTAAATACGGAGAGAACTACAATAAGCGCGAACGCACCCACGCTCATGCCGAACATACTGATACTGGATATTATATTTACAGTGTTGACAGGTTTTTTAGAGAAAATAAATGCAGCGAACAACGAATACAAACCAAAGGCACCAGTAAACATCCGAATAAAAAACATTTTAATAATGCCACCGGGTGTTTGTGCAGGGAAGATGTAGCGTAAGGCAATTCTGAATGCAAGCATGGTGTAGTAGGCAGCATTTAATTTCCGACAGGCAATAATTATTTCGCCTTTGGTTTTGCTGCGGCTTTCTTTTTAGTGATAGTTTTCTTGGGCTTTTCTACTTTTTCTTTGGTCTTTGAATTTAGAGCTTTGACTTTTTTCTCCTTTGGTTTCGGAGTTTCCGCTTCCAACTTTATTCGTTCGTCATCTTCTTTAATTTTCTTAAACACGTTTTCTATATGATAAACGTAATCCAAGGTTTCGTCTCTGTAAAATTCAAACTCCGGCATTACGCGTAATTGATGACGCAGTTTGTCACCCAGTTTTCTTTTCAGTTCGCCCTTGTGTGCATTTAATTTTTGTATAACCGCATCGGCATTTTGCGAATTTAAAACACTCAAGTTAAATCGCGCAAGCGAAAGGTCGGAAGTTACGTTTACAGTAGTAAGTGTTACAAACTCGTTGCCATAAATGCCTTTGCCATCACGGGTTAAAATTTCGGTAAATGCTGCCTGTATAACCGAGGCTATTTGTAGTTGTCTGCGCGAATCCATTTGCTCTTTAAAATTTCGTCAAAGGTAAAAAACGCTTCAAGAAATATTTTTCCTGTTAAAGCGTTTCATTCATCATTCTATATTTGTCAAAACATGAAGAACCTTCTTCGCATACTTAGTTATATCCGGAAATATTCCGGAATTGCATCGCTGAACGTTTTGTTCAATGTGCTTACCGTTGTTTTCTCCCTCTTTTCTGTTATCATGATTGTTCCGTTTCTGCAATTGCTATTCGGGAAAATTCCTTTTGTAGTTGATAAGCCGGAGTTTCAATTAAGCGCACAATACATTCTCAATTATCTCAAATACATTTTGAGTATTGAAATTTCGACACATGGACAATTAGCCGCGTTGGTAAAATTCTGCATGGGTATTGCCTTGCTTTTCTTCTTCAAAAATTTATTCCGTTACCTGGCCGTTTATTTTTTGGCACCTATCCGTAGCGGAGCTGTGCGCGATATACGCAATGAGCTTTACGCAAAAATTCTTTCACTGCCGCTTTCTTATTATTCGAAAGAAAGAAAGGGTGATATCATCTCCCGCCTGACTGATGATGTAAAAGAAGTAGAGATAAGCATTATCAGTTTTATTGAAGTAACCGTCCGCGAGCCGCTGAACATCATCATCTTTTTGGGCGCACTGCTTATGCTTAGTCCTCAGTTGACCGCCTTTGTTTTTGTCATGCTCCTGATTACCGGTTTTATTATTGGCAGAGTAGGGAAGAGTTTGAAGAAGCAATCCATAGCAGCACAATCTGTTTCCGGCCGACTGCTTTCCATTATTGATGAAACGCTTGGCGGATTGAGAATTATCCACGCGTTTAATGCTGAGAAATTTATGCGCGAACAGTTCAGTAAAATCAATACAGATTTTTATGCACTGAGTAAAAAAATAAATACGAAGCGCGAACTCTCTTCGCCACTCACAGAATTTTTAGCCATGTGCGTGGTGTGCACCGTACTTTATTATGGTGGTGTGCTGGTGCTTGAACATAAAAATCTGGAGGCCGAAACATTTATTGCCTTTATGGTTTTGTTCGCGCAATTGATTCCGCCTGCAAAAAACTTTTCATCAGCCTGGTATAATATCCGTAAAGGTTTGGCTTCTGCTCAGCGGATTTTTGAAGTGCTGGATGCCGAAGTGAAAATTGCAGAGAAAGGAAACGCAGAGACGATTAAAGAATTTAAAAGCGAAATAGAATTCAAAAATGCAGGATTCTCCTACCACAATTTTGATGACAAGAAAATTCTCGAGGGCATTAACCTGAAAGTAGAGAAAGGAAAAATGATTGCGCTCGTAGGTCAATCAGGTGCGGGTAAAACGACTATGGTTGATTTGCTTCCGCGGTTTTACGATGTAAGTGAAGGACAAATTTTAATTGACGGAAAAGATGTGCGCGATTACAAACTCAACGACCTGCGCGGTTTGTTCGGAATGGTTTCTCAGGAGTCTATTCTCTTTAATGATTCGGTGCACAACAACATTGCGTTCGGAATTGAAAATGCAACGCGCGCGCAGGTAACTGAGGCTGCGAAGATTGCCAACGCTCACGACTTCATTATGAAACTCGAGTACGGTTACGATTCTACTATTGGCGACCGTGGCGGAAAATTGAGTGGTGGCGAACGCCAACGATTAACTATTGCACGGGCGGTTCTCAAAAACCCTCCGATACTTATTCTGGATGAAGCCACTTCTTCGCTCGATTCTAATTCCGAAAAATTAGTGCAGGATGCATTGACCAAATTGATGAAAGGCAGAACCACTATTGTCATTGCCCATCGCCTTTCTACCATTCAATATGCCGATGAAATTATTGTTATGCAGGATGGAAAAATATCTGAGCGCGGAAATCACATTGGCTTGATGGCGAAGAATGGCATTTATAACAAGCTGGTAGAATTACAGGCGTTTTAAATTTGCATCATGTTCCCTATCAGTGGAGACAAGCTTACTAATCTCATTCCTCAAAAGCCGCCTTTCGTTTTTATTGATTCGTTGAACGAAGTGAGCGAGAATAAATGTATTACCACATTTACGTTTACAGCCGATAATGTTTTGTGCGAAAACGGAAAGCTGATGATAGCAGGATTGCTGGAGAACCTGGCACAAAGCGCGGGATGCAAAATGGGGCATGATGATTTTATGCAAGGCAAAAAACCGCGCGTTGGTTTTATTGGTGAGGTAAAAAACTTTTCGGTGTTGCGTTTACCAGTTGCCGGTGAAGAACTGACTACAGAAATAATAGTTGAAGGGAAAGTATTTGGAGCTGTTACGCTGATTGCCGGAAAAGTAAATGTGGGAGAAGAGGAAATTGCCTCTTGTAATATGAAAGTGTTCTTTGAACCGGAAGCCGAAACTGTTTAAACTCTCTCCACCAGCATAAAGCTATGCTGCATCCCCTGATAATTATTGTAAATCAAGATGCGGTTAAATTCTGTTGCTGAATTTTTCTTGATGAAGTGTTGCGCAATTTTTTGTGTTTGCAAAACATTAGCAGAAAGCCAAAGTGCCAAAGCAGTTACAGTTTGAAATTCTCCAAACGCGTGTTTGAACCTTGCAACGGTTGTTTCTCCGCTCATTAAACTTTCGCAGGTTGTGTAATATTTCAGCAAGCGGTTATCTCCATTTTCGCCTTGTAAAAACAAATCAATCTTTCCCGGGTTTTCTTTCACGAACAAACTCAATTGTTCCTGCACAAATTTCTCATCGTTGCTGTTCACCATCTTCAGGTTCTTCAACTTTGCAGTTGCACCTTCGCTTTTGTTGCTGACTATAAACATAGCCGCGCCTTCGCCCGATAGTGTTCCGGCAGCATCGCCTTTGTATAAATCAAAGTTTGAAACGGGTTCTTTACGATACCAACCTGCCAGCGTAACCAACCGGTGATTCTTTACCGATATTTCATCTACTCCACCAATCAAATACGAGTTGTCGAGGTTTTCTTTAAGCAACATTGCCGCATCTAGCACCACGTTTTCGAAAGCTAGTGCCCGGTGAACGTGCGTGGCGTTGTAGCCATGGTTAACCGTAATCATGCCCACCATACCGGCAATGGCATTGTAGGTGCTTTGCACAAAAGCAGTAGGCGTTAATCTTCCTTCTTCATAATCATGAATCTGGTTCAGAAACATGATGCTGTCTTCTATTCCTCCGTTAGCGGTTCCAATCAGCAGGCCGTTTACATTATGTGTGCCCAGCAATTTCATGCAGGTGCCTACGCCCATGCGCAAGGCGCGACCCATTCTTCTTAACTGACCTAAAGGAACATTCTCATACTTCGGCTCGATAGCGTGTATCAGATTATTCTCGCTCGGCTTCAAATCTTCCAAATCAACATCATTGAATGTTGGCTGGTGCGATATGCAGGAAGATTGATGGATGTAAAACATGGCTTAAGCGAGTGGCGAGTGGTGAGTAGTGAGTGGTGAGGTAATACAATTCATCTTTTCAATCTTATGCTTTAGAAAATATTAATGAGCTGCAATTTCCTCCGAAGCCGAATGAGTTACTCATTACATGTTCTAATTTTATTTTGGTGTGACCGGTTACCGGTGTTAAGCCCGTTGCTTCAATTGGTTTTTCGAAGCGGAGGTTTTGGTAAACTTCCTGATGCATTAAATTAAGAATGCAATACACCGCTTCAATGGCACCGGCTGCCCCGAGGGTATGACCAATGTTTGATTTGGTGCTGGCGAATGCCGGAACGGTTTCGAACAAACGCTTCATGCCTATGCCTTCTTTCTCATCGTTGTTTTCAGTAGCAGTGCCGTGTGCGTTTATAAAACCAATCTGCTCCGGTTGAAGATTGGCTACACGCAAGGCTTCCTGCATCGCCAAATAAGGTCCATCACCATTATCAGACAGCGAAGACGGATGAAACGCATCATTCGTATTTGCCCAGCCGGCTACTTCGGCATAAATCTTTTTGCCTTTGGCATCTTCTTCTTTTTCTAAAACCAAAAACGCTGCGCCTTCGCCAAGGTTTAAACCCGACCGGTCCGCATCGAAAGGTTTGCAGAGGGTGGAGGAGAGAATGCCCAATGAATTAAATCCGTTGATGGTAAACTTTGCCAGCGAATCGGTGCCGCTTACAATGGCGCGTTTGGCAAAACCGTTTTGAATTAACCGCGCACCGTATGCAATAGCATTGGCACTTGATGAACAAGCGGTGTTAAAGGTGTTCACCACACCGCCTATTTTATAACGCTGCTGAATATACATGTTCACGGTGCCCAGGTTGTAGCTCGAAATATATTCCGAGCCAACTTCATTTTGATTGGCATCGAGATAAAGGTTTTCGCTTTCGCTCATGCCGCCTATGGTGGTGCCGTTAATTAAAGCGGTGTCGGCTGATTGTAATTCTTCACCGGTTAATCCGCTGTCTTCAATAGCTTGCTGAAACGCATGAAGCGCAAGCAAAGTAGTTCGTGTAACTCCTTTAGCGGTTACACCTAATTGCTTCTTAAAATCTTCGTTGGTGGTTTTTATTTCGCCAAACTTTAGCAGCGTGGCGTAACGGGTTGGGAATAATTCAAGCGAGGTAAGGCCGCATGCTCCGGCTTGCAATGCCGCGTGGTTTTCGGCTACTGAGTTTCCGATTGGGCTGATAATACCAATACCGGTAACTACAATTTTGCTCATGCTTTTTCTTCTGCTGCCTTGGCTGCGCGTCCTTTTTCTATAAAGTCCATCATAGAATTAATCGTCTGCAAAATATCGCGGCCGTCTTTCGGGTTTTCAATTTTAAGGCCGTATTCGCGCTCCATCATTACCACCATTTCAATCGAGTCAATAGAATCGAGACCGAGGCCTTCGCGGAACATCGGCATATCATCTGTAATCTCCTCCGGTGTTACGTGAAGAAGGTTTAAGTATTTAATGATGTGTTGCTTTAATTGCAGTTTTTCTTGCTCTCTATCCATGTGGCAATAATATCAAATTATCATGGAAGAAGGAGGATGGGGTTACCGCCTCAAAGCAGGCGGTCGCGCTATGCACTCCAAGTCCTCGCCAACGCCATAAGCTATGCAAGCTGCGGGCTTTATTCACCGCACGTTATTTTTTTAAGGAGTTCATGAATCGCTTCGCTTATTTCCGTTTCTATCGCTAACCCGAACAGCCAAATACAAGATGCCTCGTTCCACGGCATGACATACCGTTTTATGGTCTTTAATTCATCCCCCTTTTCAATTTCCCCCGATTATATTCGCGCCCGATTAACTAAATAAAAATTACATGTCATTACTTACTGTAGGAACCGTTGCCTTTGATGCTATTGAAACCCCTTTTGGTAAAACCGATAAAATTGTAGGCGGTGCTGCTACTTATATTGCGTGGAGTGCTTCGTACTTCAGCAAGAAGGTAAATATCGTTTCCGTAATTGGTGATGATTTTGATATGGATGAACTGGAAGCTCTGCGCAAGCGCGGAGTAGATACCACCGGTATAGAAATTAAAGAAGGCAAGAAAAGTTTTTTCTGGAGCGGCAAGTATCATTTGGATATGAACAGCCGCGATACTTTGATTACTGATTTGAATGTGCTGCTCGAATTTAACCCGGTTATTCCTGAAAGCTATTACGACAGCGATATTCTTTTGCTCGGCAACATAGACCCGAATTTACAGATGAAGGTAATTGAGCAATTGCCAACGCGACCAAAATTAGTTGTGCTTGATACTATGAATTTCTGGATGACTCCGGCTTTCCTTGGCAAGTTGCGCGAGGTAATGTTGAAGATAGATGTGCTTGCCATTAACGATGCGGAGGCGCGCGAACTGAGCGGTGAGTATTCGCTGGTGAAGGCGGCTAAGAAAATTCTTTCGTGGGGACCTAAGTATTTAATTATTAAAAAAGGCGAGCACGGTGCTTTGCTGTTTCACGATAAGCAAGTGTTTTTTGCACCGGCTCTTCCATTGGAAGAAGTATTTGACCCGACCGGTGCCGGTGATACTTTTGCCGGTGGTTTCTGCGGTTACTTAGACAAGAGCCGCGACATCAGCTTTGAAAACATGAAGCGCGCAATTATTTACGGTTCGGCTATGGCAAGTTTCTGTGTAGAAAAATTCGGTGCCGAACGTATTCGCAACCTTACCCATAAAGAGATTGAAAACCGTGTTCAGGATTTTATTGAACTGGTACAGTTTGATATTGAGTTGGAAGACTAAATCACCCCCAACCCCCGATGGGGGCTTAAGGCCAAAATGCAAACAGCCCACATTAGTGGGCTGTTTGCATTTAAAGTCCTCTCCTTCGGAGAGGATTTAGGAGAGGTGTTTTGTAAGCATAACTCTAATTGATTTGTGTGTGTTGTTTTCTACTACCAAAAACTTCTTTGCCGGATATTCTGCCGTTACCGGTATTACTTCGCCACCGGTTAGTTGTTTTATCTCTGCCGGTGCTTCGTTTATGTTATCGGCCTTCCAGTAGTCTATGGTTTCTTTGCTTTGGTTGGTGAGCGTTACGTTGAATTTCTTCAGCAACTTAGGCAGCGCAGTTTTGTGGGTGCTGTTAGCAGGGAGCGTAAACCAACTTTTAGTTACCTTCGGATGTTGCCGTTCTGCCAACAGAAAGTGGCTTCGCCTTACAAAATCGTTGCGGTACACAACCGGTGCCACCGCAGCCACCCGTTGCCCGAAACCATAGTAGGTGTTTAGCTGCTCAATGCGGTTGCGCGTTTCGGTGGGGCGTTCTTTCTTTTTCAATTGCTGCGCCTGATTATCGGTGCGCAGTTCAGCGGTAAGCGTGGCAATTTCGTCAATAGCCGCTTGTGTGTAGTGCTGCGCAATAAGCTGCGTTTTATATTTGGTAGCCACGCCATGCAGGGTTTCCATAAACTGCACCATCTTAAGCGGGCTCTTGCGCACCTTGCTGTAAACGCCCTCGCCAAACTCCTTGCGCGCCTCTTTGTTGTTAGGAAACGCCCTGCCTGCATAATACTTTACTTCAATATACTTTATCTGGCATTTTTCCAGCGCACCTTGCGCCACCCCCATCAATACCTCTCCTTCAAGTACTTCCGATTCATCATCTTCCATGCCCCACACAATTTCTCTTAGTGCTTTCCAATCGGCAAGAAAAGTGGCGTTCAGCGAAGGGTCTATGGCAGTAAAATCTGCAATAGCTGACTCGAAACTAACAGCCATGGCGCGGTTAGCACTCATCATATCAATATCCGGACCTTTAAAAATGCGTTGTGCTTTCATTATTTGTAATTAAATTTAAGTATCAAGTTTAAACTATAAATTCTATAAAACAAACTTTTAAGTATTTATAGAATAATATAAAGAGCGTGAGATAAAACACTGTGTATTTAAAATAAACTATTTACTACATTAATAAATATGTAAAGTATTTATTAAAATATACTAATAATTTATAAAAAGAAATAAAGTATGTAATTAAAGCCGTTACTTGTTTATTTAAAACTACGAAGTATTTATTAAAAACTGAAGAAGAAATTTATTAAAAACTAAAAAGAATTAATTAGAAAACAAGAAGAATAAATTAGATGCTTAATATTATTAATTAAACACTTTAAGTAATTTAATAAATACTAAATATTTAATATTAAATACTAAATGGTTTATAATAGGAAAGTAAAGTAATTGTTTGTATACTTAAAAGGCTATTTTAAATACTTAATGGAAATAAACAAATACCTAATGAAATTAATTAGATACTTGTATTTATTGTATTAAAAAGGAGCAATCATTCCTTTAAACCTATCACGAAACCAATTTGTTAAAACAAACACGACTGCATTATAATGCAGTCGTGTTTGCCAAAAAATTTTATGGGCGGCAGGAAAACTGTTTTTGTTACATAATTATGTAACAGAATATTGGCTGAAAAAATTAAGAGGCTGACTTTAAAGTCGGTTATCAGCGGGCAATAATAAAGCCCTTAGAGGAAGAAAGACCGTGCTGGTCGGTAAGCTTAAGCAGGTAATAGCCGGGCGGGAGATGATTAACTTTTAAGCTAATCATGTTACCCGAAAAGTTTTTATGGCTCAGCACACAATTGCCGAGCATATCATATATATAGATATCAACCGGTGTTCGGTTTTCGGTGGTAATGGTTAGTTCATCGGTGGCGGGGTTGGGGTAGAGAGTGAAGCCTAATCCAGATGCAGAGGCAATAGAACTTGGTGCAACGCAATGGTCAATATTGAACATGAGATTTATGATGCTGGTATTTATTAGTTGTCCGCTTCTGAATTCTTTGACCCGTACGCCCACAACAAAACTTCCAATCGTATTAGGCGTGGCTGTTATTATTCCTGCCAGACTATCTATTGCTAATGGTATTCCTCCCATCAGATTATTTATTGTGTAAGGAGGAGCCCAGCTCATATTCACATAGGGTGGAGGAAACGGTGGTGGTGAAGGGTCAGACCCATTAGCGCCTTCATAAGGAGCGCAAAGCGCATATTCCAATGAATCGCCATCTGCATCACTTGCCAAAACAAGATAGGTAAGTGGGAAGTTCACATAATAAAGAACAGATGGAAAATTATCGAAAGTGGGGCTGCTGTTAACAAACAAATTAGTAGGCGGAATAGTGGCGGAAAATGTTTCACCAACATCGGCTATATTATTAATATTTATTACGGAACTACTTAAACAACAACGTTGATAAACAATTGTATAGGCAATAGTATCAGAGAAGGAAAAGAAATTTATGGTGTCTATATAAACGGCTTTTTCAATACAATAATGTGTATTATGGTTAGAGCAAGAAGAGTCATAAAAAGCGGGAATTGAAGAAATAATAGGATTAAACAATCCATAAGTGCCTAGCGTCTGTCCGTTTGATTGAAAGACACCAATAGCTGCATGTGATATAGGAGAATTCGCATCTCCATCGAAAAGAGTGGAGGAATTGCAGTCGCGATAAACAGTTAGTTTAATTTGATAAGTAGTGCCGGATAAATGTGTGTAAGAGAGATAGCCGCCAAGTAAATGGTCAGCTTGCACATGAGCTGCAAAAAACAAAAACAATAAAGCGGTAAGAAATTTCGGGCGAAAAAACTTCATGCACTAAAAGTAGAAATTAAATACAACGGGCTTGTCATTTCGAACGAAGGCTCTGCGAAGTGAGAAATCTTGTATTACCGGCAAGAGCTAAATACAAGATGCCTCGTTTCTCGGCATGACAACACGCGGCAATAAATCCAACCGCGCCCATCCTTAGTAATTTAATCAGGTATTAAGCGCAGTAGTGTATTTTGTGCGCTCCTTCTAAAATAAAATTTCAAAAAGCCGTTTTAGTATCAATGATTAAAAAGTTCCCTCTCCTCTTCACCATCGTTTTGTCTCTTTCGTTAGCTACACAAGCGCAGGACCGGTTCTGCAAAATATGGTATACCGCAGAGGGCGACTCGAAAGTGCAAATCTATTTAGCACCCGATGGCACTTACAAGGGCAAAATAGTTTGGCTAAAAAAAGGCATAGTAAACGGCAAACCCCTTATAGACAAAAAGAACCCTGACCAAACCAAGCGCAACCAACCCTGGTTAGGCCTGCCCATCATCAGCGGCTTAGAAAAAAAATCAGCCACCGAAATAGTAAGCGGCAAAATTTACGACCCCACCCACGGCAATTATTACAGCTGCAAAATGACCTTAAAAGACCCCGACAAACTGGAGCTCCGCGGCTATATTTTCGGTATGCCGTTTTTAGGAAGAACCACCACCTGGTATCTGGCAGAAGATAACACCCCACCGGTAAAACCCGCACCGGTTAGCCCCGGCTCTGTTTTAAAGAGCGATAAGAATTTGTAAAAGACTATTGTATTTAAGTCTCCTCCTTCGGAGGAGATTTAGAGGAGGTGTTTTTCTAAAAGATACTCCGCAATCTGCACGGCATTAGTGGCGGCACCTTTGCGTAGGTTGTCGCTAACTATCCAGCAGTTGAGCGTATTAGCTTGGCTTTCATCTCTGCGAATGCGCCCCACAAAAGTATCGTCCTTATCGTGCGCGTGTATCGGCATCGGGTATTTCAGGTTCTTTACATCGTCCACAACAACCACCCCCGGTGATGCCGCAAGCAAAGTGCGCACTTCATCTACATCAAAATCATTTTCAAACTCAATGTTCACGCTCTCGCTATGTCCGCCAATAGTGGGAATGCGAACGGTAGTAGCTGTAACGCGAATAGAATCATCGCCCATTATTTTTTTGGTTTCGTGCACCATTTTCATTTCCTCTTTGGTGTAACCGTTATCGAGGAACACATCAATATGCGGCAGAGCGTTCATATCAATTTGATACGCATAAGCCATTTCACCCTTAATGCCTGCGCGCTCGTTCATCATTTGGTCAACTGCTTTTTTACCGGTACCGGTTACGCTTTGGTAAGTAGAGACAACCACGCGCTTAATTTTGTATTTATCGTGCAGCGGCTTAAGCACCACCACCATTTGTATAGTGCTGCAATTAGGGTTGGCAATAATTTTATCGTTAGCGGTAAGCACATGCGCGTTTACCTCAGGCACCACCAGCGGAACACCCGGTTCCATTCTCCAAGCTGAAGAATTATCAATTACAGTGCAACCGATAGCGGCAAACTTTGGTGCCAACTCTTTAGAAGTAGTACCACCGGCAGAAAAAATTGCCACGTTAGGTTTCATGTCCAGCGCAGTTTGAAAACTTACTACCGGATAATCCTTTCCCTTAAACGAAACCATCTTGCCCACACTTCTCTCACTAGCCACGGGAATTAATTCGGTTACCGGAAAATTTCTTTCGGCCAACACCTGCAACATTTTTGTTCCCACCAAACCGGTGGCACCTACTACGGCTACTTTCATGGTATTTAATTTTGAGAGTGCGAATAAAATCTATATTAGAGTTCCATGAGAATGTTTTTGCATAATTTTTTTCTCCCTGTTCTCCGCGTTCTCCGCGCCTCCGCGAGAACTCTTGTATTTGCATTTGCGCCTTTTCTCGCGTTCGCACAATTCACCGATAACTTCAGCGATGGTGATTTTACCGGCTCGCCTGCATGGGTAGGCAACACGGCAGATTTTACTGCTTCCGGTAATATTCTCAATAGTAACGGTCCTCAGGCATCAAGTGTAATTTATCTTGCTACAGCAAACACACTGATTGATTCTGCCGAATGGAATTTTCTGCTGCGGCTAGATTTTAATCCAAGCTCTACCAATCAGGTTCGCATATTTTTAGTAAGCGACCAGCAGGATTTATCAGGAAGCTTAAACGGCTACTTTATACAATTTGGCGAAAGCGGAACTGCTGCTGATTCACTCGATATTTTCAGACAGAACGGAAGCACTACTACAAAAGTATTTACAGGGGTAAGCGGAATAATGACCAGCTCAACAACTAATTCTGTTCGCATTCGTGTTGTTCGCCACACCGGTGGCACCTGGGATGTATATGCCGATAAAACCGGAGGAACAAATTTTACTGCCGAAGGAAGTTTTACCGATAACACCATTACCGCTACAAATTATTTTGGAGTGGTTGCCGATTACTCCACCGCCTCTCGCTACAACCTTTATTTCTTCGATGATTTCAGCATAGGCAATATTGTAGCAGACACCACCAAGCCAACGGTAGTAAGTGTGAATATGGCTTCGAATACTCTTATTGATGTAACGTTTTCGGAACCGGTAGATTTATCTACCGCGCAGGCAACCGGCAATTACTCCATTGATAATTCTATCGGCAATCCATTTCTTGCTGTTGCCGGTAGTTCAAGTTTAGTGAATCTTGCCTTCAGTAATGCATTTGTAAGCGGACCGGTTTATACCTTAACTATAACCGGTGTAAAAGACGGGGCGGGTAATCTCATGGATGCGTATTCATTTCAATTTGCATTACCGGATATAGCTGCGCCTGGCGATATTGTTATCAACGAAATTCTTTTTAACCCCTCAACCGGTGGCTACGATTTTGTAGAACTATACAACCGTAGCAACAAAGTAATCGACTTGAAATCACTCGATATTTTCGAATATGATATCAGCGACCCGCTCACCTATCTGGAAAAGGCAAGTCCACTGACGGCACAAACCTATTTGCTGCTTCCCGAACACTATGTAGTGCTTACCGAAAAAGCAAGTAACATTCAGCAGAATTATTCGGTGCAAAATCCAGCCGCCATTCTCGAAGTTTCGCAACTTCCTAATTATGACGATAACCAAAGTATTTGTGTATTGCGAAACAGCAGCGGACTTGCCATTGATTCACTCGCCTACGACCACAATTGGCATTTCGCTTTGCTCGATATAGAAGACGGAGTTTCGCTCGAACGCATTGATTACAACAAACCCACACAGGATAAAAACAACTGGCACAGCGCGGCATCTACAGTTGGTTTTGCTACACCAACCTATCGCAATTCGCAATTCAGCGAAACCGGAATTACAGGTGATGAAATAAAAATTGAACCCGAAGTTTTTACACCCAATAACGATGGCGAAAAAGATTTCACTTACATCAATTACAAATTTACAGAAGCTGGCTACGCGCTCAACGCAAAAGTTTATGACACTAAAGGAAGAGAAATCAGAATACTCGCCCGCAGCGAACTACTCGGCAGCGAAGGCAAATTAATGTGGGACGGCATTGATGACGACAACCAAAAAGCCCGCACCGGCATCTACATAGTATATCTCGAAGTATTCAATCTTCAAGGTAAAGTAAGACGGTTTAAGAAGGAAGTGACCTTAGGTGCCAAGCTAAATTGAGCCAGAACGGTGACAGTTTGCTCAAAATACCTTAGTTTTAACCCTCCTGACACACGGACAATTTTTCACATGAAGAAAATTTACATTTTTCTGTTTCTCCTCACCTCTGCAAGCGCAGCTTTTGCGCAGTCGTTGTTCAGCAACAATGGAGCAGATATTTATGTGAAAGATGGCGGCTTTATGATTGTGAAAACGAATTCACTTTACAATTATCAAATTGCAGGAGCCGGTGTAATTGACAATGCCGGAACAATTGTAGTAGAAGGAAACATCACCAACGATGGTGCTATTAACGCATCCGGTGACACTATTCGCCTAACCGGTGACTGGATAAACAATAATTCTTACACCGGCAATAACAGTTGGGTAGATATGTATGGTGCTAATCAATTTATCACCGGTACCGCGGTTACTACTTTCAATAACTTAAACCTTGGCGGAGGAAGTGTTGTAAAGCGTCAGCAGAATATTGACGCCATTACTTCCGGTCTGTTGGTGCTGAACGATGCAGAGTTGGCAACAGATGTAAATGAAATGCTGGCGAGCAATCCAAGTACAACTGCCATTACATGGAACACCGGGTTTGTAAGTTCTGTCAACACCGGTAAACTTTCGCGCGGTACAAATTCCACCGGTGCTTATATTTATCCTACCGGTTCGCCTTCGTATACCAATCCGCCAAGTATTTTCCGTCCGGTGGAGTTTACTCCGGTAGCAGCAAACGCGAATACCTACGGAGCTATGCTTGTAAAAGGCGATGCCACCATCGATGGCTATAATGTAAATACTATGGACGATATTTTGTGCATAGTGAATCCTGAATTCTATCACCGGTTGTATCATTCAGTGGGAAACGATGCTGCTGCACTAAAAATGTTTTTCGACCCAGCATCTGATGGAGATTGGACAGACCAGGCTCACTGGGATTCTCCTAGCCGCTGGAATTACCTGGGAACATCAGCCGCAGGAAGCGGTCTTGGATTGTCAACTGTAAGCGTTATTGGTGTAAGCGATTTTCAACCGGAGCCTTTTGCTTTGGCAAGAAAGAAATTTACTGTTCATGCCGGACCGGATGTAGAACTTTCGCTTGGACAATCAACAACGTTTACCCCGACTATCAGTGCGGCAACAGTTGCTTCTTACAACTGGACACCGGTGGCAACCTTAACCTGCAGCAACTGCGAATCACCGGATGCATCGCCAAGCACAACTACCGAATATTTAATTACAGTAGTTGATGATGCCGGTTGCAGTGTTTCAGATTCGCTGGTGGTAAAAGTGTCTTCGCCTGAACTTCTTATCCCAACCGCTTTTTCTCCAAATGGAGATGGGGTGAACGATTTTTTCAGAGCATTGAACAAGAATTTAGTGAAGTATAATTTGGAAGTATATAACCGGTGGGGAGAAAAAGTGTATGAAACCAGCGACCCGTTTGAAGGATGGGACGGGGTTTATCAGGGAATTCGCCAGCCAATGGAAGTGTATACGTGGCAATGTAGGTATCAGTTTTCGGGGGGGGCAAAGTCTAAAACCGCAAAAGGGAATGTTACCTTGATGCGATAGTAGAATATAAGGACACACGTTTTTCATTTATTAAATTTTAGTTGTATGAGGAAAAGTTCTACCCTGATAGCTTTTCTGTTTTTGCTATTGTCAAATACAGTTTTTGCGCAGAATCAAAATGTTGGTATAGGAACCACCACACCAGATGCCAGTTCATTATTGGAAATGAAGTCAACCAATAAAGGTGTACTCGTTCCGCGAATGACAACCACGCAGCGTTTAGCTATTGTTAATCCGGCTAATTCGTTGTTGGTTTATGATACAACTTTAGGCTGCTTTTACTATTACGGAACAATCGGCTGGGTTGCTTTATGTGGTAACGGAGGCATAGCTGGCCCAACAGGTGCTACCGGTCCTCAGGGAATAGATGGAACTGATGGAATAGATGGGCCGGGTTATCTGGCAACATCAACCACGCAAAACACAATTGGTCTTGGCAGTAAAACATTTCTTACACAAACAGGCTTAGCTTATTTGCCAAATGACCGAGCAAGAATTTCTAATACTGCGAGTAATTACCTAGAAGGTGTTGTTACTTCATACAACGGAGTTCTGCTAACAATTAATGTAGACAGAACAATTGGAAGCGGAACTTATTCAGCGTGGAATATTGGTATTGCAGGAGATGTGGGGGCAAATGGCATTGCAGGAGCCACGGGTGTTCAAGGCAACACAGGAAACACCGGAGCTACCGGAGCAACAGGCGACACCGGTCCACAAGGTATTCAAGGGAATGTTGGTGTGACTGGTGTTACGGGTGCAACAGGAAATAATGGAGCCACAGGCGTAACCGGTGATACTGGAGCTGTAGGAGCAACGGGTAATACAGGCGCAACCGGTGATACAGGAGCTACGGGTGTTCAAGGCAACACAGGAAACACCGGAGCCACCGGTGCAATGGGCGACACCGGTCCACAAGGTATACAAGGGAATGTTGGTGTGACTGGTGTTACGGG
>CANJLD010000024.1 GCA_947475165.1 Bacteroidota bacterium | reverse complement strand
CAAGAGTAAATGCAAAATTTGCAGGAACTTATACAGGAAGCCTTCCTTGCGAGACTAATGTTGTGGCAGTGGGCATAACTGCCGCAACAGCAAGTCCAGTGATAATTACAATAGAATATTTAGAAAGTGCCGGCACTTGGGTGGAGTTGGAAGCTACGGTAAGTGGCAATACTATTACCATCAGCCCACAGGCAAAAAATATTGCTGGCAATAATTATTCAGTTGATGGAACTGGAACGTTAAATGGAAATAGTATCACTTTAACTATTACACTCGATGATGGCACTGGAAGTCCTTCACACTGCGATTTTACTGGCACTAAATAATTTCTATCGCATGGAATCTGAATTAGAAAAAGCTCTAGCGATGCGTAAAAAAATATTAAGCGCACTTAGTCTGCTAGGCATTAAAAACATCCTTTCAAAACGAAAAGAGAAAGACGGCAGCAATTCCTATCAGAATACCTTGGATAGGGTTGAGGAAGCAGAAAAGGAATGGAAGACCCTCCAAACAAAGCAACCTAAATGAAGGTTATTCTGAATTTTAGGAATCTTCATTTCGTGCAGATTTAAGCCCTCAATTCAGGCCTAAAAATGCAATCGAAACATGCGCATTTTTTGAACGCAAATAAAAAGAGCAGGCTGGAAAAATTGATACGTATCAATTT
Source organism: Bacteroidota bacterium (assembly GCA_947475165.1). Lineage (GTDB taxonomy): Bacteria > Bacteroidota > Bacteroidia > Chitinophagales > LD1 > Bog-950. Next base: position 55,187 of record CANJLD010000024.1, on the reverse strand, counting down.
GCAAATAAGCGTAACGATATGCATAGTTTTGTATCGAAATGCATTCATATAAATTGATTTTTTCATTGGGGAATCACTTAAATCCTTTAGATGTATTGATTGTCCCATCGAAAAAGTTGACAAATTGGCTAAGCGCATTAATTGTGAAGATTCTAATTGAAATTTTACAATAAAATTAAATTGGAATATTCCAATTTCAAACTGGCTAAGATTTGGGATTTTTTTTGAGCTCAAATTGAAGTATGAATTTCATCGTTTTCTTTCAATTTATCCAGTAACTAATATTTATGTCAAACACAATTGAACGGAAAAAGAAAAAGGGCGGTGCATACGAATTTTACGTTGCCGGTGATAATGGAGAGAAATTAAAGGCGCTAAAGGTAGATGGAGCCGGTGTTTGTGCCGGGCAGGAAATAGATGAACTGTTTTACTTAGCTACTTATCATGCTGCGGAAGAAGAGCGCGAGCTTACAAGCCACTCTCATTTAGACCGGAAAGGGAATCCCTACAACTATACGGCTGGAGGCGGAGACATTCAGGTAAAAGCATTGTTGTGGCGAAGTGGTGGGTTAATTTTTAGCGGAATTAAAAAGTTAGTGCGGAGCATTCCCGAAAGACAAGAGTTCATTTTGATACTGGAGAAGAAGGTGCAACAGCAATACAAATTGAGCGATGATGAGAAGATGTCGTTAACTAAGTCGTATAGAAGTGGAGCTGAATTAAGTTGTGTAGTTGATGGCGGAGGTAATTTTGTAATCACTCCAACATATCAACAGATTACATACGATAGTAAAAAGGGTAATTATATTCTTAAGGATTACATTTCTCAATAAGGCATGACTGCGGCTTTATCTTGCCTCAAATTCACATAAATATGCGATGACAAATTTATGGTTGTAATAAACATTGCAATCTTATACCTTGATTTAATTCATTCGCTAAATTCATTGCCCCAAATTCAAAATCCCCTGCAATGAAAAACATCCTCCTTTTATTATTCACATTACTTTTCTTCTCTGTTTCTGCTCAAAATGGAAATGTAAAAGGCAATCTCTCAACCAGCGATACTGCCGACCTTTCTATTCTAAATATATATCCTAATTCATTTCCTAATGTGTCAGTAGTGTTCAAGGCAGAAACAAGAAAAGGCGAACCGGTGTGGAATTTGACTAAAGAAAAAATGATTGTGAAAGAGAACTCACAAAATTGTGATGTAATTTCTCTCGAACCAATTTCTAAAAGCAAGCCAATCAATCTTGGGATTGTAATTGACCACTCCGCTTCTATGCTGGAAGATTATGCGTCAATGATTCAAGTAAGTTATACAATGAGATTAGTTCCTAAGGGATATATCTCGCCTATAGACAAAGCAAAATCTGCCGTTAAAAATTTTGTTGCAAGTTTTAATTCAAAAAAAGATTTCATCGGCATAATTGGCTTTTCAAGTCGAGTTGATAAACCACTCCCGTTAACCCAAGATATTGTAGGACTTAATTCGACAGTTGACAGCATACGAGCAGATTCAATGACTGCCCTATATGATGCCATGCTTGTTGGCTTAGACGAAATTAAAAACGCCAATAGCGTAAAGGTTTTGGTAGTTCTTACAGACGGGCAAGACAACGCTTCTCAATCAAAATGCAAAGATGTAATTGAAAAAGCTAACAGAGAAAACATACCCATTTACATAATTGGACTTGGCGATGTAAACATTGACACACTGCAACTAATCGCAAATTCGACAAAGGGTCATTTCTACTACACCACAACATCTGCCTCTTTGGACACTGTTTATGCCGCAATCAGTAAACAGATTCAAGCATTCTACGAACTAGTTTATAGTTCACCAAATTTTTCATCAGCAGACAGCACACGCCAAATTGAACTCTCCTTTGATATTGATAGGATATATCTTTTAACTATCCCTGCCTCTGCAAATTTTCCGGCAGAAGTTATTGAGTTTGCAGAAAAGAAAGAAAAAGAGAAACAATACCTTCTTGATGGTAGTATTGCAATTGCTGTTCTTCTTACGGCTGGCGCACTTCTGTTTTATTATCGAAGAAAAAAGCAAAACGAAAACCAACCAGTTATAAAAAAGATTTTTCCAAATCCATCTGACGGCAACATAAATCTCGATTACCAAAGTGGGGCAGGTCAACTACAAATCCTTAATCAAAATGGACAAGTAGAAAAAACAATTGAAATAGACGGCACACAAACACAATTTGATTTAACCGACCTGCAAGTCGGTAATTACATTGCAGTTATTCAGGTGTCAGGTCAACAATCAAATGCCTGCAAGTTTATAGTTCAACATTAAACAGTCTATCTTAAATTCAGGTCATGGAAAAAACCTATTACCAAAAATTCGGGCTTACTGAAAATGCCTCATTCAAGGACATTAAGAAAGCGTATAGAAAATTAGTGCTTAAATATCATCCCGATAAAAATAGTGGCGAAGCAAAGTATGATGCAATTATCAAAGACATCAACAATATTTACGAAATCCTTTCCAATCCGTATAAGCGAAAAGAGTATGATGAGTTGCTCAAACAAAAAAGCTCTGCAACAAATTATTCTTCGGCTTCCGAAGCATACGAATCAGCAGTCGAAGTTGATTTTGTCACGTCAATGACCAATTTTTTCACCGAAAGACCACTTTTAATAATTTGCTTAATCGGAATGCTTTTAAGAATGGTTACCTGCAACAATTCAAACCACTATGCTTACCAATCTGACAGCGGATTTGTAAACGACAATTCTTCATCGGTTGGTGAAACTTTTTGGGGTAGCAAAAACAATCCCGATAATTCTTCTCAACAAAGATAATCGTTGAGTATTTTGCACCTATGCAATTCACAGCCCACACTTCACCTGGCTCCCGACCAACCAATCAGGACTGCTACTACGTAAACGAAAACCTCTTCATCGTCTGCGATGGCGTAGGTGGTAAACCTTATGGAGAAGTTGCATCTAAATTAGCCTGCACTTCTATCTCCGATTACTTCAAATCAAATCCGTGTGCCGTTTACGATGTCAACTACGTTAACAAAGCCCTCCAATATGCTATTAAACAGTTTCAGGAAACCGAAAACAAATACCCTGAACTTAAAAACATGGCTACAACCGTTGTCCAGATAGCTTTTAATTCATCCGGTGCAAGCATTGCCTGGCTTGGCGACAGCCGCCTCTATCACATCCGCAAAGGTCAAATCCTTTTTGTTACCCAAGACCACTCCCTCGTAAATGATTTACGCAAACAAGGCGAAACCGATGAATCAAAACTGGCAGGCATTCGCAATTTCATCACCAACTCGTTGAGCGCAAACAACAAAGGCATTTTTTCCAGCCACACCATCACTCAATCCGAAATTCAAAAGGACGATTTCTTTTTCCTTTGCACCGATGGCGTTCTCGAAAACCTCACCAACGAAATTCTGTGCACTGAACTCACAAACAAAAACACGCTTGAAGAAAAAGCGCAAAATATTTTTTCGCTTTGCGTAGGAAAGACGAGAGATAATTTTACTTTTCAAATAATTCAGACGTAACATAAACTCATGAAAAAACTTGCATTCATTTCTATCCTCTTCCTTGCCTCTTGTAATTCAAACAGCAAAAACCAAGCACACGATACATTAACAAACGGAACGGCAAGTTGCAATTCACTACCATCTTCTTTTGCATCGTACGATGCGGCAGTTAGTGCAGTAGAAAGTGCCGATTTTGAGATTGCCGACAATGCAAACACAAGCAAGAGCAGTTGGATAAGAGCAGCTCGTTTTTACAGTTGCAATAACGCTGATGGTTATTTCATCATTGAAACAGACAAAGGAAATTATCTTCATCAGGGTGTTCCAATCACTTTATGGGAATCATTCAAGGCTGCAAATTCATTTGGTAGTTTTTACGATGCGAATATCAGACATCACTGCCGCTTAGTACTTAATTAAATTCAATACGCTCACCCTATGGAAGTATCTCTACAATCCTTTAAAAAGCGTTTCACTTACGACCCCCAAAAAGATTTGCTTGGCAAAGGCGGCTTTGGCGAAGTTTACAAAGCGTATGACACCGAAGACCACATCTTTGTTGCGCTCAAAATCTCACAAGGTACAGCCGATGATAAATACAATCTCATAAGCGAAATCAAACGATTCAAAAAACTGAACCATCCCAACATTGTAAAACACATTGAAGCGTATGAAGTAAACACCGGCAGCAGCGATATACACGGAAAACCCATCGCTTACCACGTAGGCATTTTAGAATATGCCGACAACGGCACGCTTGCCGACTTGCTCAAAAAAGGCACACCCGATTATCGCCTCATTGAAGATTTAGCAAAAGATATTATTGAAGGGCTTGCTTACCTGCACAGCGAAAACATAATCCACCGCGACCTTAAACCCACCAACATTTTACTTTTTAGCGAAGGCGAAAAACTCCGCGCAAAAATTACCGACTTTGGAATTGCCAAACGCACCGATGCCACAGCCGCCAGCACTCAACTCGTTGGCACAGTAGAATACATGGCTCCTGAATTTTTTAGCACAGGCAATATTACACCCGCAGCCGATGTTTGGAGTTTAGGTGTAATGCTTCTCGAAGCACTCACAGGCACTCACCCCTTTGGCAAAACCACCCAAGGTTTAAGCAACGAGCAAATCATAAACAACATACTCAACAAAGACCTTAGCACCGCAACACAAAACTTACGCGCTCCTTTCAAACAAATTATCACTCGCTGTCTTTTGCGCGAAACCAATCTTCGCCCTCAATCTGCTACTGAACTGGCAGGATTATTAAAGCAAGGTAGTGATGCCTTTTCGGAGAAAACACAGGTGATAGATTTGAAAAAGAAACATGGAAAACCAAACATCAAGATAAATGCACGGAAAGTATGGTTCGGAATAGCTGGAATTCTTATTTTCTTGCTACTCTCTGGTGGGTATATATGGTATGATATCGTTTCCAATAAAAATAAAAAAGAGAAGAACGAACTGTCTATAATTGATAGGTGGGTGTATATAGGGGATAACGGGCAAAATGACTCCTACTTTTTTGATAGAAAAACGGTTATAATTAAAGGAGGTATTATCAGGGTAACTATTAAGAGAGAACCAGCGAAAGATATCGATATAAAAATCTACATCGATAGTCTTATTTCCTTAAGGAAAAATCACAATTTGGATGTTGCGGGTTTTGAAAATTACGCAAGTAGTTTCATTATAGAAGAATTCAATTGTTCCTCAAAGGAGTATCGTTATGTCGAAAGTTATGATTACAACGCAGAAGGCTCAGTAATAGATAAAGGAGATTATCGTAGCATTCAAAAGTGGCAGAGCGTAACTCCCGAAACTATGGACGAGCTAATTTTGGATAATATTTGTGATTATATCAATAAAGATAAAGGAAGATACACTAATAAGTAGTAACTAACGAGTTGTATTTTTCTTAACCATAAAATTCCTGCATACCAATTAATCATGAACTACCAAAACCGTTTCGTAATCTTTATTGATATTCTTGGTTTCAAAGAAATAATCACCTCAACAACTGATAAGGAAGGGAATGATGTCTTGGAAGCAATTACTTCCATTATCAACGCCATGAAACTGACTTCGCAACTGTATAATGATGGCGATGAGTTGCAAAACGATTTTACAAAATCAAAAAGAGTAACTCAGTTCTCTGATTCGATTGTTGTGTCATTTGAAATCGGAAAGTTGGAAGATGTATTTATTGCCATTGAAAAAACCAAACTGTTAATCCTTGAATTAGTATACAAGGGCTTTCTTTGCCGGGGAGGGATGGCATTAGGGAAATTACTTCATACAGATGAATATTTGTTTGGTCCTGCATTAGTAGAAGCATACGAATTGGAGAATAAAGCGGCTATCTATCCAAGAGTAATTGTAAATGAAGATAGTTTATATGATGCCCTCAAAACTTTTGCTCAAAAGAAAGGGAGTATTACGAAAAATGACATTATAGATTTTCAGGAAATTGAAAAACTATTTGTAAAAGATTTTGATGGTCATTTTTATCTTGATTACATTATTGATTCATTCACGCATATAGATTATGGCTTGTATGAAAAATACTATGCGCATTTGGAATCAGTCATTAAAGCAGGGCTTTCCCTCAAAAACCAAAGCGCAAAAACAAAATACTATTGGATGAGAGAGAAATACAACCAGTTTGTAAAAAATGCAAAGTCGTTTAGAAGCATAAAGCAAATCAAAGCAGGAAAAGACAAAAAATTATTGGCGTTTTGTAAGTCATTAAAGCCCCTATAAATCAATTTACATGCGCACCTATGAAGAAGTAATATCTGAATTAGAAGGGAATAGCATCTTCCCTATTGATTCAAATTTCTTTAAATATCCTAACAGCAACCATCCTCTAAAAAAACAATTTGAAAATCTTTTTCGATTTGGACAGGACTTTCTTGATAGAACAGATTTAGGTTTCACAACCGACAAAGCAAGGGTCTTTTTTAGCGACAGAGATGATTTAAATGGCTACGCCACTCACTTAAACGGTTATTATCTAATTGATATTTACAGAGGCACAATTGAAAAGCTGGATGCTTATTATTTAAGTAGAGTTGATGTGTTCTCAAATACTCGTTTCAATTTTCTTAAATCAATCTTACTTAGGATAGGAATAGAACCCAAGGCATTCTTTATACAATTCACTTCTTTATTGTATTTCTATCATGAGACAACTCATTTTATCCAGCAATACAATGAGCATGATAAAAAACTTCCTTTCACAGATGAGCAAAAGATTCAGATTAAAACACCTATTAAACTTTTGAGAGAGTTCGATGCCGACTGGTATGGTTCAGCACACAGTGCAGTGAATGTTGGCGAAAGGACTGAGAACGAAAGCGAATTTATAGAGTTGGCAATCATGTCTCTTGCAGCATTCTTCTTGTTTTGGGTTGAACGTTCTGATATTAAAAACTTCGAAATATTCCATAAGGAAAATAAACACCCACATCCGTTGATACGCCTTTGTATTTGGATAATGTCACTAACATTAACTGCTAAGAGCGTGTTCGGTTATCATTTAGATGGAAAACTTATGCTGAACAGCGCGTTAAAAGTTGCGGCATTACTTGAAAACGAGAATGAAAATTCAAAGTCGTTACAAATGCAAGAGATGATAGAAAGCAAATACGGGGAAATATTGGACTATATACTACAGATTCAGGATAGCTCAATCCATTATCCATATTTAGCAAATAACTCTCGATAAACACTAACTTTCGCACTATACTCAACTTCTTTCTCAAAATTATTGATGTAATCAAAGCACCGTAATGCAAGAAACACCCCAAAACATCCAACTAAAAGTCTGGTTTTCAAAACCACCGGCAGAGCGGCTATTGTAGCAGAATTTAAGTCAAAACAAATAACAATTTTACCTTTGAAATAATTCAATCCATCTAACACACAATGGAAGTCACCCTCTCCGCTTTCCGCAAACGCTTCACCTACGAGCCGCAAAAAGACCTGCTCGGCAATGGCGGCTTTAGTCAGGTTTATAAAGCTTATGACAATGAAGATAAAATCTTCGTAGCGCTCAAAATCTATCAGGGCGACCCGGTTAGCAAATACAATCTCATTAACGAAGTAAAGCGTTTCAAAAAACTCCGCCACCCGAATATTGTGGAGCACATCGAAGCATATGAAGTAAACACCGGTGCTCAGGATATACACGGAAACCCTGTGCAATATCAGGTAGGCATTTTAGAATATGCCGATGGTGGCACCTTGGCTGACCTGCTCAAAAAAGGCAAACCCGATTACCGCTTGCTCGAAGACCTTGCGAAAGATATTATTGATGGTCTCGCCTATCTTCATACCAACAACATCATCCACCGCGACCTTAAGCCAAGCAATATTTTACTCTTTAATGAAAACGGAAAACTCCGCGCTAAGATTACCGACTTCGGCATCGCAAAAATTACTGATGCCACAGCCGCCAGCACTCAGCTTGTTGGCACAGTTGAATACATGGCTCCCGAATTTTTCAAAACTGAAAGTGCGGGTATTACCCCTGCTTCCGATTTATGGAGTTTAGGTGTAATCCTTCTCGAAGCCCTAACCGGCATCCACCCATTTGGCAAAACAGGCACCGGTAGCACCAGCGAACAAATCATTCACAACATCCTTTTCGTTAATCCCGCAGAGGCTCAAAATTTTACCTCTCTTCCCGAACCTTTCAAATCCATCATCACCAATTGCCTAAGACGAGAACCTGATTTTCGTCCTACCTCCGCAGCAGATTTGAAACATTACTTCGATGCAAAACCGCAAGATGTTTTCGGTGAGAGAACACAACTGATAGAAACGAAGTTTAAGAAAGGCACTGATAGCAAGCAAAAGACAAGCTCAAAAAAATGGGGCACAGCTATGCTTGATTTTGAAATGAAAAACGGGAAATGGAAATGGGTAATTGCTAAAGAGTTGTTTGTTGCAATAGTTGGATTAATACTTATAGGCAGTTCATACTTAGCTGAAACCAAGCGTATCGAGTATCTTCAAGACAAGTATGAAAGGAAACTACATAAAGAGCTAGTGAAAGATTTTCTAAAAAAAGATAATGATAAATGGGGAGACTATATTACAAGTTTTGCCCCGAATGGATGTAAAAACTCAAACGATGAGTTCGTAAGTGTTGATGTCAAGTTTGAAGATTTCAAATCGCATCTGTATAAAATCGGTTCAGATTTAGCTGAATGCCTTCGAGGAAATTCAAAGTATGAAGCAATAATGGATGAGATGCCCAGCGAGAGCATATTTATCAAACTAACGAACTTTAATAACCGCCCGGATGAATATAGTTTTTACCGGCACCACAGTGACAGCTTAGAAGCTAGTTTTTTCTTATTTTTCTTTCTGCTGTATCCTTTTCGCCTTATTGTAATAATTATTTTTTGGGTATTAAAAACTTTGGGGTTTACCTTTCCTCCTATTTCTAAAAAAACATCGAAAGCAATCAAGTATTCATTGCTGTTAATCTTTTTACTCATTTTATTTTTTATTGGGTATAAAGAAACTCAAAATGATAAACCCAAAAGCAAGTTCGATTTTTCGGATAGCCCGATTACTAGTGATACAGCTGCCGTTACGGTTGCTTCATCCGATACAGCATCAGTTACAACTTTTATAGCGTCAGATTCTGAATTATTATTTAAATCATTAGAAAAACCGGCAAGCAAAAAGAAAAAATCACCTATAAAGCCGGAGCAATCGCAATCTTTTTATCCCATTCCTAAAGTTACTGAGAGCTATGCAAATAATTCAATTAACAATCTGGTCAGTTATTTCTACTGCGTTTATGACGGATATGCAACAGATATGTTTGGTAAAAGACAACGCTGGGCAGATGTTTCGAAAGTGCATTCAGCATACGATTGGGATGATGCCTATGCTTCTAGGCTTAAACGCGGCATCAATAACAAGGTGAATGAGCATGAAAATAGTACTTACTGTTACAATCTTGTATTTGAGGTTAACGTATACCATTTCGAAACGCAAAGGGAAGCTCAAATTGCAAGAGAAGAAACTGAATTAGATATGTATAGTAACTGGCAAGGTATTCATCAAGCTTTTTTTGCTATTGATGATTGGTACGCGGGCAGAAATAGTAATTAGTAAAATGGCAAGTAGAAGCAATCAAACCACAGAAAAAAATTACGATGCACCAATACTCTTTGGCTTGGATGATTTGGATAATTATTTAACAAGGTTGGATGATTACATTAAAAAGGATATAAAAGAAATTGAAAAACATAGACCAAAGAGTATTTCATCAGAAGAAGATTTTCAAATAGACCATTATATTGACGAGCACAAAATTGACCTAAGTGGCACAAATCAAATTCTTATTGAAAGTGCTCTGGTTGCATTCTATTCATATTTTGAAAGTCAAATTTTCTCCTTTTGCCGTAGCATTGAATCTAATCCCGAAAATCTGCAAGCCATGCTTAAGGATATTAAAAAACACAATGGGGATATAGACAAGTATCGTATACTTGTTCAAAAGCACTATAATATTACTCCTACTAAGCAATTTGAAGCAAGTTGGAATGAAATTAAAGGCTACCACTTAATGCGAAAACATCTTGTCTATGCTTTTCTGAGTAAGAAAAATCAAATATCCCTTCTAAGCCATATAAAATCTAACCCTAAAATCTGGTACGACCCAAAGTACGGAAGTTTTTCAATCAGTCTTGAGTATGTCAAAGATTTCAGCCGAGTTATCTTCGATTTTTTGGCTGAACTCGACTATCTCGTTTACCAAAAAACTGGTAGTAATACTCTGATATAAAACAATTATAAATAATGAAAACCTACAAAGTCGGTCGCTACCCCGAAGCAGATATTGTTCTTACCTTAAATTTTTGCAGTCGCAATCATGCCTTGCTTACTCTTACAATTAATGGTAAAATTCTTTTGCAGGATTACAGCAGCAACGGCACCACCGTAAACGGTAAAAAGGTAAACAACCAAACCATTGAAATAAAATATGGCGATGAAGTTCTCTTTGGTGGTGTAGAAAAACTCGATTGGAGCAAAATCGAAAAGCCGGAAACAAAATCAACCGAACCGGCTCAACCCAATAAACAATTTCAATTCATAAAGCAACATGGTTTAAAAACGATAGTGGCGTTAGCCATTATTGGCATTCTGCTTCTTGCTTTTAATTTTCTATCTAATCGTAATACCAGCAAACCCGAAATACCACCTACTGCTAACGAAATTTACAACCGCTACAAAAACGCAGTTGCAATGGTCGAAGTAAAATACTACGTGCGCATTCACACCAAAGCCAACGACATCTACTTTGGTTTAAATAGCAACGATAGCATTGCATTCAACAAAAACAAAAATGAGTTGAAGCCACTCACTTCCGAGGGCACTGCATTTTTTATTGACAGCAACGGCACACTCATAACTAACCATCACGTAGTTGAACCTTGGGCACACGACCGCGTATTAAAAGATTATTTCAACACCAAAATAAAGCCCGCCATCAAACGCGCGCTGCGCGAAAAAGGTTACGGTGAAGACGAACCCCACATGGTTGGCGAGTTAGATGGCATCTATATCTACCCAAATGGCAAAACTTTTTCACCCGAAAACCTCATAGAATGCTCCGTTCTTAAAATTGCAGATAAGGAAGATATTGATTTAGCGTCACTACAAATTAATTCACATCACTTGCCTTCAAACACTTCCGTTGTTTCAATGAATGAAACAGAAACAGATGAAAGAAAAATTCAGGTAAACACAGCCGCTTATGTCATCGGCTTCCCAATGGGTGATGCGTTAGCAGTAAACGAAGACAATGTTTTAAACTGCTCATCCACACAAGGCAGTTTCACACAAAACCCCGCAACATACTATATACAGTTTTCCGCAGCAGTTGCATCAGGCGCAAGCGGCTCACCGGTGTTCAATCAATACGGCAAATTAGTGGCGGTAACCTACCTCGGCTCAAAAGAGCAAAGTTTCAATCGCGGTATTTTGGCAAAGTATATTAAGCAGGTGAGGTAATTACCCCTCTTCACTCTCAATATTTTTGCTCACACTCAAAATAATTCCAAAGGCAATACTTGTAAAAATTACAGAGCTCCCTCCCATGCTCACAAGTGGCAAAGTAACTCCGGTAACCGGTAGCAGGTTTACGGCAACTGCCATGTTTATCATCGCCTGTGTTACAAGGGCAATACCCAAACCAACGGCAAGCAAAGCACCAAATGCTTTTGGTGCTTTAATTACAATCCGTATGCACCGGTATAATAAAAGAAGATAAAGCAATACAACGCATACCCCGCCAAACAAACCGTATTCCTCAATAATTATCACATAAATAAAATCGTTGTATGCCTCCGGTAAAAAATTCCGTTGGTCACTTCCACCGGGGTTTATTTTAAATAAACCACCTTTAGCAATCGCAATTTTTGCCTGTTGCACTTGGTAATCTTCCTCAAAGTTTACCTTCTTGCCTCTAAGCCCAACAGCAAAATCATCTATGCGGTGTTTCCAGATTACAGCGCGTTTGCTGTATTGCCGTAAAGTATCTTCCGGTACTACATGCAACACCATTATAAAAATTACAGCAAAAATTAAACTTGCTCCAAATAAAATAGCCATGTTTTTAAAAGCAATTCTTCCTATAAACATTACAAAAACAGAAGTAAAGTAAAGTATCAGTGCCGTTGAAAGATTGTCTCGCGCAATCAGCAAACATGTAAGCCCTACCGGTATTAGTATTTGAATAAACACCTCTTTAAAAGGGGCAGTTCTTTCCTGCATCAGTGAAAGTTGTCTTGCCAAAAACATAATAAGCGCGACTTTTGCTAAGTCCGATGGTTGAAATGTAAGTCCTATAACTGGCAGTCGTATTGACCTCAAAGCTCCATTTAGCGTTAACCCGAAAATCATAGTATATATCAGCAGCGGAATACTGATATACCAAAGTAGTTGCGCTATCCGCGAATAATATTTGTAATCAACCAAATGAAAGCCAAACATTATAAGTAACCCGACTATACTTATAGCAATTTGCTTCAGCAAATAACTTTCATTATCCACCTGCATTTTATAAGCAAGCGTACCGGTAGCACTGTAAACTGCCAGCATCGAAAGAATGAAAAGGAAAATCACAATCATCCAAATCATTTTATCTCCTCGCAGATAACCCCAACCTGTTGCAATTACTCTATTCATAAAGCATATTCTCCCACTTCGCAGGCTTCGTTTCAAAATGAAAAGTAACACAGTAATATACCCCAGCTGAAATGGATGTCAACCGATATACTGTATTTGCATCAGACTTGATTAGTGGGTAATTTTTCAAAAAAAATGATTGGGATAGAAGCGGCATTCTTTTAGTTTAGCTAAATCATAGAATTAACTAATTGATAATCATTCAAAAAGTTCGATAAGTCGACCCTTAAGCCTACAACTAATGGTTTCTATTGAAATCGAACGAAACGTAATACATAGGCAGGCACTCACTTTGAGTGCTTTTTTTATTTAATAAAGATTGCATTTCCTTTCGTTTGGTTACAAAACCTTACCCCTAATATTACCCCTATACCATATTCCATCTTCGTTTGGAATACCTCCAAAATTTATTCATACAAAAATTTTTTTTATTAAAAATACTCACACACAATGCTTTGATGCTCAATATTTTGCGCGTTAATTAGAGTTGAATACAACTACTAATTTGTCAAAAGTTTTGAAGAAATAATGCCTTAGTGGGTATTAGTATTTGAAATAAAAGAAATGAAAGCGAACCCAAAACTGAGTATCATTCTGCGAAATGATAAAGTAAGAAAAGATGACACTTGCCCGATTTATTATTCAGTGAGATACAGAAATAAGAGCAAAAAATTTTCTACAGAATATTCCGCAAAAAAAACTGAGTGGAATGACAAGAAAGGGCTACCAAAAGATATTCGTGTCGCAAATATTTTAGAGAGAAAAAAAAATGAGTTTGAAAAGTGGGTAATAGAAATGAATATCAGCAACAAGCCATTTTCATTTGAACTAATTCAAGATTTTTTTAGCGGTAATTCTCTTGAAGATTTTTTAGAGTATTATGACAATGAGATTAAGAGAAACATAAAAAGTTTAAAGCCCAATACCATAAAAGGGTATAGGAGTAACCTGAATGTTTTACGTGAATTTATGGACAGAATAACATTTGGGGATATTGACATAAAATTCATTGAAGAATTTGAGCACTACCTCCGAAATGAACGAGAGATTACAGCTGGTGGAAGATATGGGCATCACAAAAATTTAAAAGCGACTTTATGTAGAGCGTTAAGAGAAAAGAGAATAAAAGAAAATCCCTACGTGGAACATAAATTTGAAATTCCTAAACCGCTTGCAAGAGAAATATTTTTAGATGAAAGAGATATTGCAGTGATTAAAAAATTAAAGATTCCTACAAAGAATCACGGGCTAATTAGAACTAAAGAAATTTTCCTCTTCTGTTGCTATACAGGTTTACGATATGGAGATGTAATCTCCCTCGAATGGAAACATTTACATCGAATAGGCAACCACGAATTTATTGTAAAGGAACAAAATAAGACTGCACGAAAAGTGTCAATTCCGTTGCCAAAAGAGGCGTTGGAAATATTAAACGACAGGAAAGGTATAAACCCGACACGGGTATTTGATGATGTATCAAATCAGAAATTGAATTTTAACTTGAAGAAAATATGTGCCGTTGCGAAGATTAAAAAGTATACAACCTTTCATATTGCTCGCCACTCATTTGCTTCTGTCGCTGTAGCGAAGAATAAAAATTTGTATGTTCTATCTAAAATTATGGGGCATAGTAGTATCAAGCAAACAGAGAAGTATGCCAAGCTAAACCAATCAAGTTTGATTGATTTTTTAGATTGACCACCTAACATAGTTTGATGCGTAACATGATTTGATTAACCTAACTAACCTAAGCAGTATTACATAAACCACAATGACAGACTTTGTTTATTGAAGTTGGTTGCTATGTGGGTTTGTTTCTGTTTGTCAGATTTTGAAGCGCAAAAAAACTTGTATAATATTTTGCTAATCTATATCACTACAGAATTCACTCAAGCTGATTTTATGAATATCTAATATTTTGAGGAGAGTTTTTGTAGTAATATTTTGCCCTTTCTCTACACTATAATATTGAACACGATTGATGTCATTATCCCATGCGAATTTCTCATAGCTTGAATAACCTTTCGCGATTCTCATTCGCTTTAGCTTATCTGCCATTTTCTTAATTCTTGAATCTAACTTTTCAGTTTTCTTCTTCATGATTTTGAAAACGAAAAGTCGCACTAAGGTTCAATATATGTTACCGCACTAAATGAGTTTATTATATTAGGCTTTTAAAATCATTCTATGCAATATTTGATACTGTTTTTATTTGTTGGGATACCACTTTCGTTGATAGTGATTTGGTTCGGAGGGAAACGTGAAATTGGTTCAAAAAAAACATTTTGGATAACGCTTTTTCTCAGCCCATTTGTAGGATTGATAGCAGTGCTTTTATCCGAAAAAAAAAGCATGGAGAAGTATGATTACTTCGGTGAACTACTAAAGATAAGTCAATTAAAAGACAGTAAGATTATTTCTGAACAAGAATTTGAAAGAGAAAAAAATAGAATAGCTCAATCCCGCTATTTATATGAGAATCCTATTCCTGATAGAACTGGATTTTATTATTACCTAATCTTTTCGGGCATCGTAGTTTTGTTTTTGGTCATTATCTCCTATTTGGTTGTTACAACTGAAGGTAAGCCTGATCCTTTTGTCTACACACTTTTCTAAGTTTATTATATCGACGGCATAAAAAATTCAAAACTATGTTTTCTACCGGCACTCCTGAATTACTAATTCTATTCGTGGTTATATTGATTGTTGCTCTTTGGATAGCCTTTGCGGTGTTTGTTATAAAGTTAGGTGGCAAAAGGCAGATTGGTTCAAGATTAACAGCTTTAATAGTTTACTTTTTTACTCCGCTAATTGGTCTTTTGTTTATTCAATAAACACTTGTTTTTTGGGTAAAAACAAAGCCTTATGGGCGAAAAACAAAGAAAATTTGCCTTTCACCAATTCAATTAGCCAAAAAACCGAGTAGATTTTTAGTAATCCCGGTTGTGAATCTTCTCTGCCAAAGCGAGCAGAGGCTTCTTTTTTTCATCGGGCAGATTAACCGAGCGCAGCGAGTTCAACGACTTTTCGTACAACTCGTCAATTCTGCTTTCTGTTTTTTGGCTGATGTTAAGTGCCGCGAACAATTGCATTACACCGGCTACTTTTTTTGTCTCGTCTTTTTCCTGAAACAGTGCGGACAGTTCTTTGCGCTGCTCTTCGTTCGCATCGTTCAGGGCAGTAATAAGCAGGAAAGTTTTTTTGTTCTGAATAATATCACCGCCAATTTTCTTTCCCACTTTTTCGCCCTCGCCAAAAGTATCGAGCCAGTCGTCCTTTATTTGAAAACTTAGGCCAAGGTTCAATCCGAATTCATACAATTTCTTTTGGTCCTCGGCACCGGCACCGGCTATTAAAGCACCGGTCTGCAAACTTGCGGCAAGCAACACCGAGGTTTTAAACTCAATCATTTTCAGATACTCGTCTACCGTAACGTCTAAACGTTTTTCAAAATCTAAATCAAGTTGCTGTCCTTCAAAAATTTCGATAGCCGTTTTGGTAAACAGATTTAAAGAGTTCTTTAAATGCTTTTCAGAAATATTCAGCAAGTATTTGTAGCCATAAGAAAGCATGACATCGCCCGCAAGAATGGCTTCGTTCAATCCGTATTTTTTATGAACGGTGGGAACGCCTCTGCGGATATCGGCATTGTCCATTACATCGTCATGCACCAGCGTAAAATTGTGAAACACCTCCATGGCAAATGCCGGATGAAGGGCCTCGTTCAAATTGCCATCAAACATATCGCAGGCCATTAACAGCAACATAGGGCGAATGCGTTTGCCTTGTATATTCATAATATGCCGCACCGGTTCATACAAACCGTTGGGGTCATAATTAAAACTGTTCTGCTGATAAAACTGCTCGTATAGTTCGGCTAACTGCTGGGGTGTTTGCATGAAGTGTATCTGTTGAAAAAAGACTTGCCAGGTTTTAAAAACCTGGCAAGTCTGTGTCTGTAATTATTTAGCAGCGGCTAATCTCTTATTTACTTCTTCCCAGTTTACAAGGTTGAAGAAGGCGGTGATATAATCCGGTCTGCGGTTTTGGTAGTTTAAGTAGTAAGCATGTTCCCAAACATCTAAACCTAAAATTGGAGTGCCCTTGCATTCAGCAATATCCATTAAAGGATTATCCTGATTAGCGGTTGAACAGATGGCTAATTTGCCACCGGTTGCACAAAGCCATGCCCAGCCCGAACCAAAACGTGTAGTTCCAGCTTTCGCAAATTCTGTTTTAAAATTATCGAACGAACCGAAGGCTGCATTGATAGCCTCTGCCACAGCACCGGTTGGTGCGCCACCGGCATTAGGTGCCATAATTTGCCAGAAGAAGGAGTGATTCCAATGTCCGCCACCATTGTTGCGAACAGCCGGAGCAAGTTTAGAAATGTTAGCCAGAATTTCTTCGAGCGATTTGCTTTCCCATTCGGTTCCTGCAAGTGCGGCATTCAAATTGGTAACGTAAGCGTTGTGATGTTTGCCATGGTGAATTTCCATAGTGCGTGCATCAATATGCGGTTCAAGCGCATCGAAAGAATAAGGTAAAGCCGGTAATGTAAAAGCCATAATATTTGATTTTAGATTTTAGAAATTAGATTTTGAGAAGGCGAATGTAAAAGGATTTTAAAAACTATAGCGCGTCATTGCGAGCGAAGGTTTCAGTAGCGAAGCAATCTCCACTCGGGAATGATGGAATTGCTTCGCAGAGCCTCGCAATGACATTTTTTATCTTTTGGCTTTAAAAAATTCGGTGAGTAAACTGCCGCATTCGTTTTGCATAATTCCACTTACTACTTCTGTTTTTGGATGTAGCACTTTACCCTGCGTTAAACTGTAACCGGCTTTCACATCACTGGCTCCGTAAACTAAAGTTGCAACGCGCGCCCACTTTAAAGCCGAGGCGCACATCAAACATGGCTCAAGCGTTACATACAAAGTGCAGTCTTCTAAAAATTTTGAGCCGAGATAATTGGAGGCAGCAGTAATGGCAATCATTTCGGCATGAGCTGTTACGTCTTTCAGCTTTTCAGTCTGGTTATATCCCTTGCCTATTATTTTGTTGTTGCAAATTACTAGCGCACCCACCGGTACCTCGTCTTCTTCAAATGCATAAGAGGCTTCTTTCAAAGCCATCTTCATAAAATACTCGTGCGTAAACATTCCTTCCATTACTCAGCTTTAAACTTCCGGTTCAAAATAAACAAATAGCCAATCACCGAGGGAATGACCAGATTAATCAGCCACACCATCATCACCGCGCTTAACACGCCAATGCTGTTTACAAAATCGTGAAACACATAAAGGGCGGTTCCTCCTCGGTAACTTAAATCTACAAAAGGCATCATGGGCGAAAAAGTCTGCGCCACTAAAAAAACTCCGCTGTGTACCAGCATCACCCAGAAATTATTGAATACGCCAAAGAACATCATCAGCAAAACATATTGCAGAAGATAAACACCAAAGCGAATGAACGAAAGCGCGAGAACTTTTAATTGAATGGTAATACCCGGCAGTTCATTTTCATGAATAATCAACCGGTGCTTTTCAAGAAACGAATTGGAAGAAATAAACCGGTTCAGCAAATCGAAGCGGAAATAAACAAACAAAAAAGCCACTGCTGCACCAATGGTTATTCCGTAAAAAATAGAATTGCCTATCCACATATAAACGAAAAACACACCGGCAACCAAAGTGGCAACCGATTGGGCAATGCCACCGATAGAACTCAGGTAAAATATTTTCGCTTTGTTTTCTTCCGATACAAATAAAACTCTGCCCACAAACTCACCGGCTCGTCCCGGTGTTACAAAACCAAGAGTTACACCGGCAATAATTGATTTGAAAAGATGAATGAAAGGTTCCTCGCTTTTAATCAACAACCGCCATTTTACAGTTTCCAGCAGCCAGTTAACCGGCATCAATAAAACCGCGAAAACAAACAGGTGGAAATTTGCTGCATTGAAATTCTGTTGAAAGCAAATCAACTGCGCGTTAAAATCATTCTTCAAAAAAAGCTGGTCGGTAATAAACCAGCACATCAAAACGAACAGGGCAATTTTTAAAACGAGCAATATGTGTTTGTTCCGCAGCCAATTCACGCGGGCAAGTTAACAGCGAAAGGCAAATAGTAAACAGTGAATGATATATTTGAACTTGTGAGCAGCAAAAAACAAATCATCCTCGGCATCGACCCCGGAACTATTGTGCTTGGCTACGGAATTATAGAAGTTGAAAAGCAAAAAATCACTTTGTTGAGTATGGGTGTAATTCAGCTTTCCAAGTATGAAAACCCGTTGCAAAAGCTTCGGATTATTTATGAAAAAATTGGTGGACTGATTGATAATTATCATCCTGATTCGTGCTCAATTGAAGCACCCTTCTTTGGAAAAAATGTGCAGAGCATGCTCAAGTTAGGACGCGCACAAGGCGTGGCAATTGCAGCGGCTTTAACTAAAGAAGTAGAAGTGTTTGAATATTCTCCCAAAAAAATAAAGCAGTCAATAACTGGTAACGGAAATGCTTCTAAAGAGCAGGTAGCAGCCATGCTTCAGCATTTATGCAAATTCGAATTGCAGCCTAAATTTTTAGACGCTACTGATGGGTTGGCCGCAGCGGTGTGCCACCATTTTCAAAGTGGCAGCACACCTGCAGCAGTATCGGGCAAGGTTTCGGGTTGGGCAGATTTCATAACCAAAAACCCGAAACGGTTAAAAAGCTGATTACTGAAAGCTGTAATACAATAGCGCATAAGCTGCAGCAATCAAACAAACGAGGTAGAAAATTCCGAAAGCGGAATAAACAAGCTGTTTTACAATTGGATCTTCCATAGCTATTAGTTTTATAGCACAAATTTACGGTGGTTTTTACCACATAGATTTCCCGATAAGCTATTTTTGATTAGAAGAACAAAGGGTGAAACATTTCCAAATAGCTGATTTTAAATGCTATACATCAATTATGTATTCAAACCATAAAAATGCCACAAGTTTAGTGGTGCTATTAGGATTTCAAATACTATTAGTAACCTAACCTACTAATTTTCAGTATACTTATAACTATATGTAATCAAACAAAAGGCTTTGAAACATAAGCTTTTGAAAACGTAAGCATTTAGGTAATCAAATTACTTTTACAGTAATATAACCAATGTGTATGGAACAGCAGGACGAACTATTTCAACTGATACGCTCGCTTAGCAAGAGCGAAAAGAAGTTTTTCACGCAGTATGTAAATATTTATGAGAAAGGCTCCAGCCCCATCTATTTACAGCTGTTCGACTTTCTGAATACCGAACCGGTTTATGATGAAGAAAAGATTTTTAAAAAATTCCGTGAAGCCAATTTCAAAAAGAATTTTCCGGTTACTAAACACTATCTCAAAAACCTGATTGTAAAAACACTTCGCCACAGCGAGTTAACTGTTCGCGAAGACCGTGACCTGACGGTTTACATTCTCGACATTAAACGCCTAATGGCAAAGGGGCTTTTTCCAATGGCGAAAAAGATGATTGAGAAGTTGAAAGAAGAAGCTTATGAAGAGGAAAAACTGAATGATATTATTCATCTGATAGCCATGCAGCGCGGATTGATCTCAATGGGCTATTACCGGCACGAACCGGAAGTGAATTTAGATTCATTAGATGTGCAGGAAGAGAAATTGATGGAAATGATTCGTCAGTTGCGGGTGATTATGAATTGCAGTATTAAACTGCATAGCCAGATGAATTACGAAATGAACATCAGCCCTGATGATACTATGGAGAGTATTAAAGTGCTGGGCAAAAAAATAAGTACTTACAAGTATGAAGATTTAATGAGTGCCAAAGCGCGGCATACTTACCTGCAGTTTTGGGCAATGTATTACTGCGCGCTGGGCGACTACAAAAAATATTTAGAGTGGGCGAATAAGAAATTGGACTTTGTAAAAAACGAACCGCACCCTAAAACAGTGACCAACTGGTTGGTGCTTGGCTACAATCATTGTCTCGCAGCTTCGCTGCTGACCAACGATTTTTCGGAATTTGAAAACCGGTTGAAGTTTTTGGAAGGAATGGAATTTCAAAGTCAGTTCCATGATACTGACCGGTTTCAGACGGTGAGTATTTTTGCCTTGTTGTATTATATGCGTCAGAACGATGCCAAGAAAATTCAATATTATATTGACTATTCGCAGGAAGGGCTGCACCGGTTAGCACCTTTTATGAAAAACGCATTCACTTATACTTTAAGAACAAGTGTAGCTTACGCTTATTTAAAATTAGGCAAGTTAGACGAATGCGTTACTGAAGTAAACGACCTGATGAGTCTGACCAACGGAGATACCCGCAGAGATTATGTAGGTCATGTAAAAATAATCAACCTGATGTTGCGGTATGAGATGAAGGAGTATCACTATCTCTCCTATCTGCTGAAAAACACCTACCGGTTCTTTATGACGTATCTTCATACTTCACCGGTGCACAAGTTTATTATCCATTACATGCGCGATGCTTTGAAAACTAAAGACCAAAAAAGTTTGGATGCGCTGAATAAAACTGCCTTAGAAAAATTGCGCGGCATCCGGTTTAGCCCGAAAGAAGCGGATATGACTTTGGTGGGTTTGATGGAAGATTATTTGAGCAGGAAATAGTCCTCTCAATTCAACAACATGTTATCAATCAACCTTACTCCGCCAATTTTGGCTGCAATAAGGGCTACTGATTTTTCTTTTTTAGAAGAAACAGGTTTTAAGGTTTCAGCATTTCTGATTTCAAAATACTCCAGCTCTATTTCTTTAAAACTCCTCAATTTGTTTCTTCCTTCTTCCTCCAACGCCTCAATCTTTGATTTTTGATTTTTGATCTTTGATTTTATTCCTTTCAGTGTTTTCGCAATCTCCACTGCCAGTCTTCTTGAGGCAATATCTAACCTCACATTCCGCGAACTCATTGCCAAGCCATTTTTCTCTCGCATGGTTTCTACGGTTACCAATTGGGTTCTCAGTTTTCGCTTCTTTATTAACTGCTGAACAATCAGTTGTTGCTGAAAATCTTTCTGTCCCATGTAAAGTTTATCCGGCTTAACTATTTTGAGTAGCTTCTCCACTACTTGTGCCATGCCGCTGAAATGTCCCGGGCGGTGCTCTCCTTCAAGCGTTTCGGCTATAAATCCGAAATTGATTTTTGTGCTATCAATAAAACCATCGGGATACATTTCCTTTACAGATGGCAGAAAAAGGATATCGCATTTGGCATCGTTCAGCATTTCAATATCCATAGCTATGGTATTGGGATATTTATCGAAATCGGTCTTGTCATTAAACTGGGTGGGATTCACAAAAATGCTGCAAATAGTCAGTTTGCACTCCTTTTTGCTTCTCTTTATTAAAGAAAGATGCCCTTGATGCAAAGCCCCCATGGTAGGCACAAAACCTATCGCTTTGCCCTTGTTATCAGCACTTTGAAGGTATTTTTGGAGAGGTTTAATCTGCTTGAAAATCAGCATAAATAAGAGAGCTTAACAGTTTTGTTGTCCGTAGCTTTGCGTTATTACGGTATTTTATTATTATCTTTGCAATCCGTTTAAATTTCTTCACTCTCTCAATCTAAATCAAACAATAATATGGAAAAAAAGAGAATTCTAATCGTTACGCAGGAGATGGATCCTTATTTGGCTATAACCGAAGCTTCGAAAATTGCCAATGAGCTTCCGAAATATATGCAGGACAAGGGACTTGAAATAAGAGTGCTGATGCCGAAATTCGGAACGATTAATGAAAGAAGACACCGCTTACATGAAGTAGTTCGTCTTTCAGGAATCAATGTAATTATTAACGATGAAGATTACCCTTTGGTAATTAAAGTGGCTTCATTACCAGGAGCGCGTTTACAGGTTTATTTCTTAGATAATGAAGATTTCTTCAAGCGCAAATTGGTTTTCCATGATGAAAACAACAAGTTCTTTGAAGATAATTCAGACCGAATGATTTTCTTCTGCAAGGGTGCATTGGAAACCGTTCGTAAGTTTGGCTGGGCTCCAGATATCATCCACTGCTTTGGCTGGATGACCAGTTTGATTCCAATGTATTTAAAAACAACTTACAAGGACGACCCTATTTTCACCAACACTAAAGTTGTTTACTCGGTAGCTAAGAATGAATTTAAAGACAAGCTGAAGAAAGACTTTATGGTTAAAGTGGCTATCAGCGAAGACATTCAGAAGAAGCACCTTGAGTTTTTCAAAGATGGCGATAATACCAGTTTAAATATTG
Source organism: Bacteroidota bacterium (assembly GCA_947475165.1). Lineage (GTDB taxonomy): Bacteria > Bacteroidota > Bacteroidia > Chitinophagales > LD1 > Bog-950. The sequence continues at coordinate 32,182 of CANJLD010000024.1, read as the reverse complement.
GCGGTGTGCAATTTGCCGATGGTTTAGTAGTGGGCGATGCACTTGATGCGAAAGTGACCAGCCATTTAAAGAAGTCGAAAGGCAAGAAAATTTTGAATATGCACAGCAACGAAGAAGACCCGTTGAATATGCTGAACAAGTTCTACCAAAATATATTGGCGAACTAAGCGTTTGAGGTGATTATTGTTTTATTTGCGCGCCTTAACCGAACTTGAAATTGAAAAACAAACTCACTTTTTTAATAGCACCGGTAGTACTCTGCTGGTGCTTATTTTATTTACAGGGTTGTAAAGAACCGCTGATTGAGGATGACAATCTGTTGACAACAGATGACGACCTGAATCTTGCCAAGGATACCCTGACTGTAAAAGTATTTTCTGAGTTTGAACAGCCGTTGAACTCAAACGCAGCAGCGGTGGGTTTGTTGGGTAGCGTAAACGATCCGAATTTCGGGAAAACATTTGCGGGATTTTATGCGCAATGTCAGTTGACGAGCAACAACATCTATTTTGGCGCGGCTCCTGTTTTAGATTCTGCCTTTTTAATGATGAAGTATAACGGAGTGTATGGTAAGTTCGACCAACCGGTGGATATAAATTTGTTTGAGCTTTCGCAGAGCATTAACGATTCTACTACTTACAAAACCAATCAATCTTTTTCGGTTAACTCTTCGCCTATCGGAACACTAACCGGTTACACTTTGGGAACAAAATTGACGGATAGTGTTGTTACTGCATTGGGTACGCTGGCACCGCACCTCCGCATTCCTTTAACTAATGCCTTTGCCTCAAAAATTTTGGAAGCAGATACTGATGTGCTAAGAGATAACTCTCAGTTCTTAAATTTATTTAAAGGCTTTTATTTAACCACCGGTTCATCAAACACCGGTAATGGCTTGTTGTATCTTTCACTGCAATCATCTGTTTCGGCAGTTATTCTTTACTATCATACTGCTGTAGATACGCCTCTTTCCTATCGTATTCCGGTTTCAGGGGCAAGGGCTAACCACTTCGATAATATTTATACCGGAGCACCGGTGAATACTTCAGTTACTTCTCCTAATGTAAATGGCGAAGAAAAAATGTATTTGCAGGCAGGTGCGGGGGTGAAGGGAAAAATTCTGATTAAAGATTTGGATTCACTTCCTAAAAACATTGCTATTAATAAAGCAGAGTTAGTTCTTTCTCAGGTTGCTGATGTATTTGCAACTGATACTTTTTCGGGACCGTTACTTTTAAATCTCTACAGAATAAACGATGCGGGTACCGGTTCTGCTTTAGAAGATGCAAACCTGGCGGGCTTTGGCGGAGTAAAAACGGCTGAGAATATAAACGGAGTGACCATTAACCGGTACCGGTTCAACATTAAGCGGTATTTTCAGAAACTGATTCAGGGAGTTTACAGCAATAAAGGATTTTACTTAGAAACCATTGCTCCTAATTCGAATTCGGAAAGAGTGGTTATTGGAAACTCTTCTACAGATAAAAATTATCAGATAACCTTGGTTATCACTTACACTAAACTTTAAAAGCAGGGCCGTGAAAAAGCGGATGATTTGATTCGTACTTCCAACCTTCCAATTATCCATTCTTTTGAATAAACTTGTGAATCATTAAAAAATGAATTTATGTGCGGTATAGTTGCTTACATCGGTCCTCGTGAGGCTTATCCAATTTTAATTAAAGGTTTAAAGCGATTAGAATATCGCGGTTACGACAGCGCGGGCGTTGCGCTGCTTAACGGCAGTATGAACGTTTACAAATGCAAAGGCAAGGTTTCGGATTTAGAAAAAGTGACGGACGGTAAAAACACACATGCACATTTAGGCATGGGTCACACCCGTTGGGCAACTCACGGTGAGCCGAACGACAATAACTCGCATCCGCACCTTTCGCAGAGTGGCGATATTGCTATTATTCACAACGGCATTATTGAAAACTACGGTTCGCTGAAAGAAGAGTTGACTAACCGTGGTCATGTGTTTACTTCTGATACTGATACTGAAGTTTTGGTTCATTTGATTGAAGACGTTCAGCAAAACACGCATACTACTTTAGATGAAGCGGTGCGTTTAGCATTGAACGAAGTGATAGGTGCTTACGCTATCGTAATTATTTCGAAGAATGACCCGGCTAAACTGATTGGCGCGCGTAAAGGTTCTCCGCTGGTAATTGGCATCGGTGATAGTGAATTTTTTATGGCTTCAGACGCCACTCCTATTATTGAATACACCAAGAACGTAACTTACCTGAACGACAATGAAATTGCTTCCATCATTGACGGTAAGCTGACCGTGAAAACGATTGATAACGTAGAGCACGTGCCATACATTCAAACGCTGGAAATGAATTTGGAGACGATTGAAAAGGGCGGCTACGAACATTTCATGCTGAAAGAAATTCATGAGCAGCCACGCTCTATTTACGATTCGCTACGCGGGCGCTTTGACCCGCATACCGGTATGTTTGCCATGCGCAGTTTAAAAGAACACGAAGGCAAAATCAAAAATCTTAAGCGAATTATTATTGTTGGTTGCGGCACTTCATGGCACGCGGGTTTAGTAGGCGAATATTTGTTTGAAGATATTGCGCGTATACCGGTTGAGGTGGAATACGCTTCGGAGTTCCGTTACCGCAACCCAGTGATTAACGAAGATGATTTAGTGATTGCTATTTCGCAGAGTGGTGAAACAGCTGATACGCTTGCCGCTATTGAACTGGCTAAAGAAAAAGGCGCGACCATTTTTGGTTTGTGTAATGTGGTGGGTTCTTCCATTCCGCGCACTTCGCATGCCGGTGCTTATACGCATGCCGGTCCAGAGATTGGTGTGGCGAGTACCAAAGCATTTACCTCGCAGGTGGCTATTCTTGCTTTATGGGCTTTTGGTTTTGCCGAAATAAGAGGCAAGGCTACCAAGCAGGATTTGCGCAACGCGTTTGCCGAACTGGAAACTATTCCCGAAAAAGTAGAAAAGACATTGCAGTGCGAAGACCAGATAAAAGAACTGGCGAAGATTTTCAAAGATTCTAAAAACTTCCTCTACCTGGGCAGAGGCTACCAGTTTCCGGTGGCATTGGAAGGTGCGCTTAAGCTGAAAGAGATTAGCTACATACATGCTGAGGGTTACCCTGCAGCGGAAATGAAGCACGGACCTATTGCGCTTATTGATAAAGAAATGCCGGTGGTGGTAATAGCTACCAAAACCGCCATTTACGATAAAGTGATAAGCGGTATACAGGAAGTAAAAGCACGCAAGGGAATTATTATTGCCATAGTAAGCGAGGGCGATACCAAGGTGCGCGCCATGGCAGATTATGTAATTGAAGTGCCCGAAACCAAAGAATATCTCGAGCCATTGCTCACTACTATTCCTTTACAGTTACTCAGCTATCACATTGCGGTGCTGCGCGGTTGCAATGTTGACCAGCCACGTAATTTGGCTAAGAGTGTTACGGTGGAATAAAATGTTCGCGTTGCCCTTCCACTACCTTTAATAATTTTGCCCTATCAAATAAACGTCATGTCATCCTCCAAAGATTTACACAACAACAGGCGCAACTACACCAAACACGAACTAACGGAACATAAAATTTCGCCCAACCCCTACGAACAATTTGGTTGGTGGCTAGAAGATGCCACCAACGATGGAATAATTGAACCCAACACCATGGCTCTTTCCACCGCTACTGCCGATGGCAAACCATCCTCACGAATAGTTTTACTAAAAGCGTTTGACGAAAACGGATTTATCTTCTATACCAACTATCACAGCCGCAAAGGCAAAGAAATTTCTGAAAACAAATTTGCATCTCTGCTTTTCTTTTGGGATAAATTAGAAAGACAAGTGCGTATTGAAGGAACTATTGAAAAAATTGAAGCTCATCTTTCTGAAAAATATTTTTCGGAGCGTCCTTACGAAAGCCGGTTAAGTGCTATTGTATCCGAACAAAGCGAAGAAGTTCCTTCCCGCGAATACTTAGAAGATCGCTTAGAAGCATTAAAACAAGAAGGAGAAATTAAACGACCCGAAAACTGGGGAGGCTATATTCTAAAAGCCGATTACTTTGAGTTCTGGCAAGGTCGCGCCAGCAGATTGCACGACAGGATTATTTACGAGATTGAAAACGGTGCATGGAAGATTAAACGCTTGGCACCCTAAAAAAACAATTGGCGAATTAATGATGGATTTAACCAATCACTAATTCACCAATCAACTAATTACTATTAAACTATTCTGCTTTTTTCTTAGCGGCTGCTTTTTTTGCAGGTGCTTTTTTAGCTGTTACAGTTTTGTCCGCTTTTGGTGCTTTTGCTTTTTTGCCTACAGCAGGTTTTGTAGGTGTAGTTTTTTTCACTCGTTTAGGGCGACTGTTGCCGAATGATTTTTTGAATCTTTTTCCTTTAGCGGTTCTTTTATCTCCTCTTCCCATAATTAAAAATGTTTTTTTGTTGGCGCGAATGTAAAAAATCAATTGGCATTTTGAAGAGGTTTCATTTTTTAGAAGGTTGTTGCATAAAGCCGAAGGCTGACAAAAGCACAACGTTTCAATTCCGCACTTTTTCTATCCGTAAAAATCATATTATTTGCACCATGCAATTGTGGGACGATATCAGAAATTATTTTTACCGAAAAAATATTGAAAAGAAGCTTGAAGGATTAAAGCCGGAAAGAATTCTCACCAATCTGCACGATGCCAAAACCATCGGCATTGTTTACAACAGCACTAACCCCGATAACGATATTATCATCACCAAGTTTACCGAGCATTTGCGCACCGAAGGAAAAACAGTAGATATTCTCGGCTTTGTAGATGACAAGAAAATTGACCACAAAGCCGATGTGCTCATCTTCAACACAAAAAATTTAAGTTGGAACAGAACACCGGATGATGAGCGCGTAGAAAAGTTTGCTGCTAAGAATTTCGATTTGCTCTTTGCTGCTTTTACCGAAGAAAACTTCCCATTAGAATATGTAGCCCGTACATCCAAAGCAAAATGGCGGCTCGGAATTTTTGACGAAAAGAAAACCGATTACTACGACATGATGATAAACATGAGCGGCAAAAGCGATTTACAGCACTTCTTAAATCAGTCAACACATTTCTTAAATAAAATTCAATATGATTCAAAGTAAACTGCGGGGCACAGGTGTTGCCTTGGTTACTCCGTTTACAAAAAACGGAGCCATAGATTTTAACGGTCTCGAGAAAGTAATTGATTACAGCATTAGAGGCGGAGTAGAGTATGTAGTAACACTGGGCACAACTGGCGAAAGCGTGAACCTTGATAAGCAGGAAAAGTTAGACATCATGAATTTTACCATCGAGAAAACTGCTGGACGTGTACCGGTGGTAGCAGGTTTTGGTGGCAACAGCACACATCAGGTAATTAAAGATATTGAGCAGTTTCATTTTAACGGAGTGGATGCCATTCTTTCGGTTTCGCCTTACTATAATAAGCCAACCCAAGGCGGAATTATTGAACACTATAAAGCAGTAGCTGCCGCAGCACCTCGTCCGGTTATTCTTTATAATGTTCCGGGGCGCACGGCTTCAAACATGTTGGCTTCAACTACTTTACGTTTGGCAGAAGTAGAAAATATTATTGGCATGAAAGAAGCTTCTGGCGACTTCAACCAATGTATGCAGATTGCCAAAAACAAACCGAAAGATTTTCTTCTTATTTCCGGTGACGATAACATCACCCTCGGTTTATTGGCTTATGGGCTCGATGGAGTAATCTCAGTAGTAGGTCAGGCATTTCCAAAAATATTTACAGAAATGGTTCGCCAAGGTTTGAAAGGAAATTTTGAAGAAGCAAGAACACTTCACTATAAACTGAATGACATTACCGATATGCTTTTTGCTGAAGGTAACCCCGGTGGTGTAAAATATGCGCTGGAAGTTTTAGATGTTTGCGAAAGCAATCTTCGCTTACCTTTAGTAAGTATTTCGGATGATTTGAAGAAGCGACTGAAGGCTACTATCGATAAGCTGTAACACAGAAACGAGTCATTGCGCACATGTTCAGGAATTTGAATCACAGATGCTTCGACTCCGCTCAGCATAACATACTATTGTAGCGGCTCAAAACTTCAATAGCCTAACAACCAATTTTCTTTTTGTAATATAGTTGAACGAAAAAAATATTCTATGCAAAAAAATCTATCCCTCATTTGGTTATTCGTTTTGTGTACGCAATTGATGTATGCACAAACCCCTGAGAAAAAAAATAAGCGTGGCGGTTACTGGACCTTGCGCGTAGCCGGTGGTTATGCCTGGCCCGGTATGCAAAACAGCGAAGGCATTATGGGCCCGAAGATTGACCCCTTCTCGCCCGAAAAAGATGGTTTGTTGCCTATGGCAAATATCAGCGATACGCTTCCTTTGTATGAACCGGTGCGCGGCTCTTACGGCAACGGAATAAATTTTACACTTGGTGTGGGATATATGATAAACCCTTACATAGGTTTCGAAATGGGCGTTTCGGTTTTAAAAAGCAAAACATTTAGTTGCAGCCAAACCAGAGGTTTAACACAGCGGCTGGTAGAAGGTCCGCCACCGCAGTATCAGGCGTTGGGATATTATTTTATGCAGGCGAATATTTCTACCAGTGCACTGGGCATTTCGCTTATGCCTTCTATTATTATACAGGGTGCAAAGCCAGGCTGGAAAGTTTATCCGTATAGTCGCCTCGGTATTTCAATGCCGATATTTGGTGCGCTGGAACACAAAGTTTCTATTGATGTAGATACGATTGTGTTGGGCTTGATACAAAACGACCCTTACTATCTAGGTAAGCATGTAGATGTAACGCTCAAAACCGAAGGCACGGTTTCGCTGGGTGTAAACGGAGCCTTGGGTGTGGCGTATCGTCCGCTTCCTTATATAATGATTACAGCAGAAGTAAACGGGCAATATTTGGTAACCCGCGCAAAATCGGCAAAGGTTACGCAATGGGATACCGATGGCAACGACCGGATAGCCGACCGTGGTGTTTACCGGAGCGAGTTTAATTTTGTAGATAAGCTGGACGGAAATTCGAACAATGCAGACTATAACCTGAACTACGATAAGAATAAACCAAAAGATGATTTACGCCCTACCGGCCCGTTCAGCAATCTTGGTTTTAATATTGGCATTTCGGTTTTGTTGAGTAAAGAAACGTTGAAGAAAAAGGAAAAGAAGAAGGAGTAAGAGAATTTTACCTAAATAGCTGATAATTAAGGTCAAACTGGGCAAAGGGAAATTCCTTTTGCACAGTTTGACATGTAAAAGCGGGTGTAGGAAATTCCTTTTACGGGTTTTGCCGTGTAAAAGTGGGTAAAGGAAATTCCTTTCGACGGTTTTGGCATGTAAAAGTGGGTAAAAGAAATTCCTTTTGATGGCTTTTACCTGTAAAAGGGGTTTAGGAAATTCCTTTTGATGGTTTTGCCATGTAAAAGCGGGTAAAAGAAACTCGTTTTGATGGCTTTGACATGTAAAAACGGGTGTAGGAAATTCCCATCGGCCTGTTTTACCTGTAAAAGTGGGTGTTGGGAGATTCCTTTAGAAGAGTTTTACATGTAAAAAACAGGCACCGGAAATTCCTTTCAGTAGCTAATTGATGTACCCCCCACAAAAAAAGCGCGTTCAGGCTCAGCCTAAACGCGCTTTTTTGTATTGAAATTTTTGGCTTTATTCTATTACAATCTTACGGGTTACCGAAGTAATGTTCTTATCGGCAAACTCAATCTTTACAAGGTAAATACCTTTGGCAAAATCGGCTGTGTTTATTCTGCTGTTTAAGCTTGTCGAATTATTGTGTGCCACTAACTGCCCAACGTTATTAAACATAGTAACGGCAGAAACTCTTGCACTTGAACTGATATTTACCTCGCTGCTGGCAGGGTTTGGATAAACACTCACGTTGGCATCGGCAGCAAGATTAGAAACAGAAGTGGTTTGAACGCACATTAAAGAGTAAAGGAAATCGCGGGTAACCGTGTCAACCTGTGCAAATTTTGGAGCGCTGCCATCCCAAGGGCAATGTCCATCGCCCGGAAACAATACGGTAACGTGGTTGCTTCCGAATTGCTGATACAAAGGCTCCAATGCACCCAAGCCGCATAAGCGAACTTTAACCGCACCACCAATAGGGTAATCGCAGCTATATGGCACAGTGCCGTCAGCCGTTCCCTGAAAATTTACCGATGGCTTACTGTTTGGTCCTACAAACTCAGGAACATTTATTCCGCCTGCTAAATTTACCAGCGCGTTAACTTCCGAAGAGTAACCATCGTTTCCGCTGTTGCCTTCAAAACCTCCGTTGTTGTTGATGATGGTTTGAAGATAAGGCGTAAGCTCGCCAAGGCTATCTACATAAATACTGTGCATATAAAGTACCGCACCGGCAGAGTTTCCTCCAACAAAAATCATGTTTGGGTTTATTCTGTAGGTGTTGGTAGTAGCTGCATCTTTTCTGAAAAAACGAATAGCCGATTTGCCATCGCTTAACGCCTTCAATACCGTTTCCACTGCATAGCCGGAATCCAGATACATCTGAATGGCATCGCCCAAGCGATAGTCAATAGATGCTGTAACATAGCCGCGTTTAGCAAAATTGTTACATAAAGTTACTACAGTGGCATCTTGTGTTTTGGTGCCTCCATAAAAACTTCCTCCGTGCGCAAGAATAATTAACGGGCGCATAGCGGCTGTGTCACCGGTGGGTTCGTAAATATCCACTTTGTCGATAGTGTAAGCACCGTAAGTAACGTTAGAAGTTTTGGTTACGGTAGAAAAAATCATGTCCTTATAACGGGCACCGCATTGTTGTAGCTGCGCATTACTTTGCTGAGCCGAACAGACAATTGCACACAAAAGGAACAACGAGTAAAATTTTGATTTCATATTGATATGAAGTTTGAGTTATAAAAATGTTTAACGAATGTAAAATTAATAGCCACGAATTACACGAATTATTTTGTCTTTAATTCGTGTAATTCGTGGCTATGGATTTATTTAATCGTGCTGCCGTTGTCGGTTAAATCTTTAGGCGATACAAAATGCAGTTTCCCTTCCTTGTCTTCGCTCATTAAAATCATTCCTTTCGATTCAATTCCTCTCAATTTTCGCGGTGCAAGATTAGCCACTACCGAAACCTGCGTGCCAATAATATCTTCCGGTTTAAAAAATTCGGCAATGCCTGAAACTACAGTTCTTGTTTCGAAACCTAAATCAACCGTCAGCTTTAAAAGTTTATCGGCTTTCTCCACTTTCTCAGCAGCCACAATAGTTCCTACACGTATGTCAATTTTCGAAAAATCATCGAAGGTAATTTCTGGTTTAGCTTCTGCCGTTGTTTCCATTGCTTTCTCTTCTTTGATTTTTGAATTTTGATCTTTGATTTTCTGTAACTTTTCTATCTCCTTATCCATCGCTTCATATTCAATTTTCTGATAAAGCAAACTCGCTTTGCCCAGTTGATGACCAACTTTCATTAAGTCCTGTCTGCCTGCATCCTTCCATGAAAAATTTCTTTCGTCCACGTTAAGCATAGCAAAAAGCTTTTGCGAAGTAAACGGCAAAAACGGCTCGCACAGAATAGCCAGGTTAGTAATTATTTGCAGACAATCGTAAAGCACCACACCGGTGGCTTCGGGGTTATCCTTAAACGTTTTCCATGGTTCTTTTTCTGTCAGCAATTTATTTCCGTGCCGCGCAATGTTCATCATTTCGCTCAGTGCATCGCGAAATTTGAAATGCTCCAACGCATCCGAAATTTTTTCGCGCTGACCGGTTACGTATGTTTTCAAGTCACTGCACTCACCTGCCTTCGGCACTTTGCCCTCAAAATATTTATCGGTCAACACCAAAACGCGGTTCACCAAGTTTCCAAAAATGGCAACCAGTTCGCTGTTCACGCGCGTTTGATAATCCTTCCATAAAAACTCCGAATCTTTTGTTTCGGGCGCAATGGAAGTAAGCACGTAACGCAACTCATCTACTTTATCGGGAAAGGTTTCGAGATACTCGTGCATCTCTACACTCCACTTGCGGCTGGTGCTCATTTTGTCGCCTTCCAAATTCAAAAATTCGTTGGCAGGAACATTATCGGGAACAATGTAGTCGCCATGCATGTGCAGCATCACCGGAAAAATAATGCAGTGAAAAACAATATTGTCCTTGCCAACAAAATGCACCAGGCGCGTGTCGCTGTCTTTCCAGTATAATTCCCAACGGGTATTGTTTTCCTTCGCCCATTGCTTGGTAGCAGAAATGTACCCGATAGGCGCATCGAACCAAACGTAAAGCACTTTTCCTTCGGCATCGGGTAAAGGAACTTTAACTCCCCATTCGCCATCGCGTGTCATGGCGCGTGGCTGAAGACCTGCATCAATCCAGCTTTTCGATTGTCCGTATGCATTCTGTTTCCAGTCTTTCGCATGGTCGCGGATGAGCCATTGTTTTAACCACGGCTCGTATTCGTTCAGCGGCAAATACCAATGCTTTGTAGGACGAAGCACCGGTGCCGCTCCGCTTAAAGTTGAGCGCGGATTTATTAATTCATTTGGCGAAAGTGCCTTACCGCATTTTTCGCACTGGTCGCCAAAAGCATTGTCGTGACCGCAGTTAGGGCAAGTGCCGACAATGTATCTATCGGCAAGGAAAACCTTCTTCTCTTCATCAAAATATTGTTCGCTCGTAACTTCCTTAAACAAACCTTTGTTGTAGAAATCGAGAAAAAATTCCTGTGCCGTTTCGTGATGAAGCGGCTCTGAAGTGCGATGATAGATATCGAACGAAATGCCGAGTTTTTCAAAACTGTTTTTAATCAGCACATGGTATTTATTGATGATGGCGCGCGGAGTGGTATTCTCCTGCATGGCTTGAATAGTAATAGCAGTTCCATGTTCATCGCTGCCGCAAACAAAAACCACATCGCGTTTTTGCGCGCGCAGGTAGCGCACATAAGTATCTGCCGGCAAATACGCACCGGCCAAGTGCCCGATGTGTTTAGAGCCGTTGGCATAAGGCAAGGCAGCGGTAATCGTATATCTTTTCCAGTTGGTCATTGAATGGCTAAAATGATTATTTCGCACAAACACACAAAGACACGAAGAGTTTTATTTTTGATTTTATGCTTTTACGTCCACCCTCGTTACAAAAAGGAGATTCCATTTACATTTTAAGTACCGCTAAAAAAATTTCGAACGAAGAAATTTCATGCGCAGTAAAAACATTTGAAGACTGGGGATTGAATGCAATAGTTGGAAAAACTATCGGAGCAGAACAAAATCAGTTTGCCGGTGAAGATGCCTTGCGCAAAGAAGATTTTCAGCACGCACTGGATGATGCAAATATCAAAGCAATTATCTGCGCTCGTGGAGGCTACGGCACGGTGCGCATGATGGATGACTTGAACTTTGATGAATTTATGAAGCATCCAAAATGGATTGTAGGCTTTAGCGATGTTACATATCTGCATACACACATTTCCAACAACATTGGCACCATGGGGCTTCATGCGCAAATGCCAATTCAATTAGAAAAAAGTACACCTGAAGCCACCGAAACTTTGAGAAAAGAATTGTTTGGAGAGAAGAACGAATACGTCATTGTTCCGAATGAATTGAACCGGTTAGGTGAAGCAGAAGGAATTTTAATTGGAGGAAATCTTTCGATTCTTTATTCCATCACGGGAACAAGAAGCGGCATAAACACCGACCGCAAAATTTTATTTCTAGAAGACCTTGATGAATACCTCTACCACATCGACCGGATGATGATGAACTTGAAACGCTCCGGCAAATTGCACGGACTTGCAGGAATGATTGTAGGAAGTTTTACCTATATGCACGACAACAAAATTCCTTTCGGAAAAACAGCTTATGAAATAATTCTGGAACATGTAAGCGAATACAATTTCCCCGTATGCTTTAATTTCCCTGCCGGACACATTAACGATAACCGCGCGTTGGTGATTGGCAAAACTTACAAATTACAGGTGGCGAAAGATTCCGTAAAAGTTTTTTAATGGAAACTTATATTGAATACATGGCCGTTGCCTTCGGAGTTATTTATGTGTTGCTTGCTTCGCGCAGCAATGTTTGGTGCTGGCTCATGGGAATTATCAGTTCTGCACTTTACATCTATATCAATGTAACACATCAACTATTCCAGGATGCCATTCTTCAAACTTATTATGTGGTTGCAGGATTTTATGGTTGGTGGCTTGGGGAAAGCCCCTCCCAACCTCCCATACAGGGAGGAGTAAATACAGTCAGTATAAATTCGTTATCTCTACAGCAAAATCTCAAACTGATTTTCTTCGGAGCATTGCTCGTTCCTGTTTTCGGATTCGCATTTACCAAACTCGGCAGCTCGCTTTCTTACTTCGATTCGGCTGTAACCATTTTCAGTTTTATTGCCACCTGGATGACAGCCAAAAAGATTTTAGAAAACTGGCTTTACTGGATTGTAATTGATTTGGTGGCGGCAGTTATGTATTTTATTAAAGGACTTAATGCAACCTCTTGGCTATATATCTTCTTCTGTATAATTGCTGTATACGGATACTTTGAATGGCGGAAGAAAATCTCAACCCAATGATTTACAGAATCACCATCACCGGAACGGAGTCAACCGGTAAGTCAACATTGGCGGAAAAGCTTTCCATTTATTATAAAACTGTTTTCGTTCCCGATTATTCGCGTTACTACATTGACCAGTTGCCGCACAAATACGGCAAAATGGATGTGCTGGAAATTGCGCATGGAATTATTGAGCAAGAGGACAGGATGATGCACAACGCGAACAAAATTTTGTTCAGCGATAATGACCTCATCAATATTAAAATCTGGTTAGAGTATTATAAATGGGAAGTGCCTGCGTGGCTGGAAACAGAAATTATAAAACGCAAAAGCAATTTGTACTTGCTATGCGATATTGATCTGCCCTGGATACCGGATGAACAGCGGTCAAACCCAAACGACCGTACGGAATTATTCAGCCAGTTTAAAAACGAATTGCAAAATGCAAATGCAGATTTTCAAATCGTTACAGGAATCACTCCTCAACAGCGTTTAAATTCGGCTGTCCAACAAATTGACGACCTGATGAATCGGGTTAATAAGTAAGCGGAGGCTTCCTTTTGGGCAGGAACAAAATCCCGTTTCTTGCGTAAAATAAAAGCCGAAGCCATCATGACAGAAACAACGCTCTCCCTATCTGCTTTATTTGAAAAAGTTGAACAGCTTATTGCCGAATTGGATAACCGCAAAAAAGAGCGCGACACTACCTGTTCGCATTTGGCTTTAGAGGCGTTTCAATTGGCAAATGATTCGGGCGATAAAAAACTTATCATAAAAGCTGCCACTGCGCTCTCGCATTATTACACCGATATTACGAGTGAGTTCGATAAAGCGATTCATTACATCAAAGAGACGATTGAACTGCTCAATGATGATGATGAGGCAGAATCGAAAGCGGAATTTTACAGAAGGCTCGGTTTGAATTTTGATTATGTGGGCGAACTCATTCAATCGAAACAGGCTTACGACCAGTCGGTAGAATTATTGGAATACAAAAAAGATTTGAGCGACACCGGTGTTCTTACACTGGCGCGTTCGCTATTCAACGAGTCAATTATTTATGGCGATTTAGGTTTGGCGACTTTAAAGAAAGAATATCATCACCGCGCTTTCGGATATTTTCAGAAAGCAAATTACCAACCGGGTATTGCGCGTTGCTATATTTCGTTTGGTGTAGAGGCATACGACATTAAAGAAACTGAAAAAGCACTAGCGTATTATTTAAAAGCAATTGAAATTGCAGAAGAAATAAATGATACTCCCCCTTACTGCATTGCTATGGGAAATTCGGGAATTGTGTATGCCGATATGGGCGAAACGGATAAGGCAATTGCCTGCGTAGAAAAATCAATTGCGCGCGTTCGCAACCAAACCAACAAACATTTTGAGTTAAGTATTTTTCAGTTAGCCGGTCGCGTGTATCAGTTGGCTAAGCAATTTGAAAAAGCAAATTACTGGTTTACAGAAGCGGAAAAGATTTATACTGAAATGGGTAAGGTGGTTGACAATTTTGAGTTGTTTAAATTCTGGTCAGAAACACTTCATTCATTGGGAAAACATGAAGAAGCGTATCAGAAATTAATTCGCTTTGTTCAACAAAAAGATGAATTGCACAAGTTGAATAAACAAGCGCAGTTAAACGATGCGGAATTGCGTTTTGAATATGAAGAAGGAAAGAAAGAACAGGAATTACTGAAGAAAAAGAATGCTGAGATAGGCGAATACGCGCACAAACTGGAGATGTCGAATTTCGAGTTAAATCAGTTTGCGCATGTGGCAAGCCATGATATGAAGGAGCCGTTGCGCATGATTTCGAATTACTCGCAATTACTAGAAAAAAGTTTGAGTGCCGACCTTAAGATTGACCAGAAAGATTATCTGTTCTACATCAATGATGGTGCTAAGCGCATGATGCGCGTAATTCAGGATTTGCTGAATCTTTCAAAAATAAACTCAACACAAAAGAAAGAGCGGTTGGATATGAACGCGGTGATGGAAGATGTGAAGTTGAATTTGAAAGTAGCTATAGAAGAAAAAAGCGTGCAAATAAAAGTCGATGCCTTGCCGGTAATACTTGGCGACAAAGTTTATATCACGCAACTGATGCAGAACATTGTGAGCAATGGAATGAAATACAACGAGAGCAAAAAACCGGTAGTTGAAATCAACTATCTCGTTCGCGATAATTCGCATTGCTTTGAAATTTCGGATAACGGGATTGGCATTGCCCCGCAATACCGCGAAAAAGTTTTCATCATCTTCCAGCGTTTGCACAACCGCAATGAGTATGACGGCACCGGTATGGGTCTTGCCATCTGCAAAAAAATAATTGACTCGCTCAACGGAAAAATATGGGTAGAAGATTCGCCTCTTGGCGGAAGCAAGTTCTGCTTTACCATTCCTAAATAACTTCAAAGCTCAAATGTCAAAGTTCAAAGAAGAGAAATTGTCTCTTTAATTTTTGAACTTTGCTCTTTGTGCTTTAATTTCTATTCTTGCATCAACTTTCTGGGGGCGTTTCTATTCGCAAGTTTAGAATCTGAGAAGAACCCTTCGAACCTGAACATGGTAATTCATGCGAAGGGAAGAGAGACGAGCTACTCGCCTTTGTATTCGAAGCTATTTCTTCTTTCTCTCAGAGTGAAACTTATTCAACATGAAAAAGATTTTATTCTTTCTGCTGCTTCCACAAAATGTTTTTGCTCAAACGGATTCTACTTCTATCAAGGCAGATTCCATCAAAGCAATTTTTAAAGATGAAGTGATTATCTTTTCAACTCGCGCTAGCAACAATACCCCTACTACTTTTCAAACCATCAGTAAAGAAGAACTGAACAAAAACAATCTCGGTCAGGATTTGCCTTTTCTGCTCGATAACACTCCTTCTGTAGTTACTACTTCCGATGCCGGTGGCGGTGTGGGTTATACCGGAATACGAATAAGAGGCAGTGATGCTACACGCGTAAACGTTACCCTCAACGGCATACCGGTGAATGATGCGGAAAGTCAGGGAACGTATTGGGTTGATTTGCCCGATGTGGTTTCATCGGCACAAAGTATTCAGATACAGAGAGGTATTGGTTCTTCAACAAACGGAGGAAGTGCTTTTGGCGGAACGCTGAGTATGCAAACGCAAACGCCATCGCAAAAAGCTTTTGTTGAAGCGAATGTTTCGGGCGGTTCGTTCAGCATGTTTAAGATTAATGGTAAAATAGGAACCGGTGTACGCAAAGGGTTTTTCTTTGAAGGCTCTGCCTCGTGGATTACGAGTGACGGATATATTCAGCGTGCCTCTTCGAATCTTATCTCTTACTTTTCACAGATAGGTTACATGAAGAATAACACCTTGTTGAAGTTGGTTTACTTTGCCGGTCAGGAAAGAACCTATCAGGCTTGGAATGGTGTGCCGGAGGATTCTTTAAAAACAAACAGAAGGTTTAATGATTTGGGAACAGATTACGGTCAACACCAACCGGCTTACAGAAATCAAGTTGACAATTACAATCAGGATTATTTTCAGTTGCTGTTTGCGCAATACCTGCGGCATCACATGAATTTGAATGCGGGTTTGTTTGCCACGCTCGGTCATGGTTATTATGAAGAATATAAAGCGGGGCAGACTTTCAATAATTATTTTGAGAATCACGATACGCTTGATATTACTACTGATTTGGTTCGTCAAAAGTGGTTGAAGAATATTTTTTACGGAGGAACTTTAGCTTTGAATTACGATTACAAAAATATCTCGGCAACCTTTGGTGGTCTAATCGGACAGTACCGCGGAGAGAATTTTGGCAAAGTAATTTGGGCGCAAAATGTTTCGGATTTTGATAAGAACGTAAAGTATTATGACGGTCACTCCATTAAGAACGATTTTAACGTGTATGCAAAATTCAATTATGAGTTGTTGCAGAAAGTAAATTTCTATCTCGATATGCAATACCGTTACGTGAGTCATTCAACTAACGGCATTGATGACGATAAATGGAATTACGCTTTCGCCAACCACTGGCATTTCTTCAATCCTAAGGCGGGAATACTTTATAAGATAAAACCGCAGCATCATATATATGCTTCGTACGCGTTGGGCAACCGCGAGCCTAACCGCGATGATGTAATGGCAGCTCTTGCGAATAACAAACCGGTGAAGCCAGAAACCATGCATAATGTGGAAGCGGGTTATAAATTTTTGAATCACAAATTTCCTTTTGCCATCAATTATTATCTGATGCAGTATAAAGACCAATTGGTGCTTACAGGTAAGTTGAATGATGTGGGAAATCCGATAAAAGAAAACGTGCCGGTAAGCTATAGAACCGGAATTGAGCTGACAGGTTCAGTTAAATTCTTCAAAAAATATAGGGTATCAGATTCACCTCCCACTACAATGTATATTGGACCTTTTCATAATAATTATGGTCGAACATTATTCGCCATCAATTACTCCTTCACCTACTCCCTCAACAAAATAAAATCCTTCGATGAATACATCTATACGTATGACGATTACTACACACCGGTAGATTCTTTGACACAAATCATCACGCACAAAAACTCGAATATTTCTTTTTCACCATGCATTATTGCTTCGCTTGAGTTAGTGGCTTATCCGGTAAATGGGTTGGAGATTAGCTTGACCAACAAAGCCGTGAGCAAGCAATACCTCGACAATACTTCGAACGAAAACAGAAAGCTGAAACCGTTCTTCTACTCCAACCTGCGCATCAGTTACAAGCTGCCGCTTAAGCGCGATGACAAGGAAATTAAATTCACGCTTCTCTTCAACAACATCTTTAATCGCTTTTACGAAAGCAACGGCTACTCTTACAGCGAGCGTTACTATTCAGGCGGAGCCACAACCGATACTTATACTTACAACTACTACTATCCGCAGGCGGGCTTTAATATGCTGGGCGGCATGAGCGTGCGCTTTTGATGAAATGATGTGTCGGGGAAGTTTCCGTGGCAGTATTTCGAGAGAAATGATATGAAACGGATAAACGTGTTGCATCATTTCTCCTGAAAACATGCGACAGAAAAACAAAAGGCGCAGTTCAATTTGAACTACGCCTTTTGTTTTTCTGCTTTAAGTCCCCTTCAGGAGATTTAGGGGTTGTATTTTAGTTTACTCTTCTATGCCCCACCCAAACAAAACGTTTGTTTACATATTCGGGATTGGTGAACGAAGCGTTACCTGCAGGGTTTCCACCGGTTACGTGAAAATCGCTGAAGCCTGCGTGTTGGTTTACCCAAATCATGCCGGTAAGGTTTAACGAAACAGGAGCAAACACGCTTTCCAGTTCTTCAGTAATGTTAGCGGCAACTGCTTCATCGGTTGTATAAGCACTGAAAGTTATGGCACCATGTTTTTCTGCCATATGTTTAGCCAGTTCAATACTTTGTGCCGTATCTTTTGTTTTGATGATAAGCACGATTGGCCCGAAGAGCTCTTCTTCATAAATACCGCTGTCCTTAGCCTCTACTTCTAAAACAATTGGTGAGCAAGTCCGTGCTTCCGGAAACTCTGCGTTGGCAATTGCCTTTGGTTCAAGAAGAATTGTCGCGTCTAAATCTTTCACCGAGTTTACGCGCTTAACAGTCAACGGATTTTGTATAGCCCCCAACGTGCCCGGACCCATTTGCGGATGATTGGCAATTCCTCCAATGGCATCAACTAATGCTTTCTTTACTTCTTCATACGGAATAACCGTATCGCCTTGTTTAATTCCTCCTGCGGGAATGAAGAAGTTTTGAGGAGCCGTGCACATTTGTCCGCTGTATAACGAAACTGCGAAAGAGAGATTCTGCACCACTGGTTTTAAATCAGCCACTGAATCAAGAATAACAGAATTTACTCCTGCCTTCTCTGTAAAAGTTGTTTTGCCCGGAAGAGCTTCGATGTATGAACCAAAAGCAGAGCCACCGGTGTAGTCAATCAGTTTCACCAACGGATGTTCTGCCAGTTCTTTAGTAATTAATTTAGTGCTTGAATCAACTGCGAGTTGAACCACATTGGCATCAACCCCTTTTGCCTGCAAGGCATTTTGAATTTCGGCCACCACAATAGCAATAGCGTAAATGGATTTAGGATGCGGCTTAACAATCACACTGTTACCGGTAATAAGCGAGGCAAACAAACCGGGAACGGTGTTCCATGTTGGGAAAGTAGAACAACCGATGGCTAAAGAAATTCCTTTAGGTACGGGCTTGAATTGTTTTTGTAATACTACGCTGGCTTTGCCCATTGGTTTTTCCCAGGTAATGTTTTGCGGGAAACGGTTCAACTCTTCGTAACCCATTGCCAATGCTTCCAACGCTCTGTCGGAAGCATGTGGACCGCTTGCCTGAAAGCTCATGACAAAACTCTGACCGGTGGTGTGGTGAGTAGCATACGCAATTTCAAAAAAGCGGTTCTTGATTCTTTCCAAAGCATCTACTAAAATCTCAGCACGCTTTTCAACGCTTGCTAATTTCCAGGTAGAAAATGCACGACCGGCACGAACAATTAATGTTTCGGTCTCGAATACCGGATACGAAATACCCAATTGTTTACCCGTGTAAGGCGAAACTTCTTCGCCCACCCAGGCTGTTGGGTTTTGCTGCAACAAACCGTTGAACGGTTTGCCTAACTGATTATTGAAAATATCTAACCCCGCTTTCGGTGCATCTTCACCATAAGCCTTAGGGCTTTCGGGATATTGCGCGTAAAATGTGCGCGCATGAATTGCCTTAATGGCATTGTCAATTATTTCTTTGTAGTTACCGGCAGTAGCAGTGGACATAAAAATTGTTTTGTGTTATAAATTATGAGCGTGTGAAAGTAAAAAAAGACGGGAAAGAGAAACGAAAGCATCTACTTCAAAAACCTCAACACATCAGCTGCCGAACGTTCCGGCAATTCTTCCTGCGGACAATGCCCTACTTTATCGTAAATAACCTCCGTGGTGTTGGCTATTTTTTTAAAATGTTCGGCTTCGCGCACATCTATCAGCACATCTTCTTTGCCCCACATAATTAAAGTTGATGCGGTGATGGTTTTCAGCTCATTCTCACTACAGGTATGTGCATACTTTGCCCGCTCAACAAATGCGTTGCGATTGCCTGCCCGCTGGTTCAACTCGGCAAACATTTTCTTGCAAGGTTCTGTAATTTTCGAATCATCGGCATATACTTCGCGCAGGGTTTTTTCTACAAAATAATGGGTACCTATTTTCGAAACCAACGAGGTAAGCGTTGGATAATTGCGCGCCAGTTTAAAAATGAATGAGCCGCCTTTGTCGTTAAATTCATGAAAGCCTGCAGGATCAACCAGTATCAGTTTCTTCACCTTCTGCGGATAAGTGGCCGCATACTTCCACGCAATTAAACCGCCTAAAGAATTGCCGGCAAGGTGAAACGAATCAACGCCAACCTTCCTGGTAAACTGCTCTATAAAATCAACATACATGCTATCGCTATAAACATTATCGGCACGCGGACCGGTTAAGCCGAAGGCAGGAATATCCATGCGAATTATTTTGAAGTGCGGACTCAACAAGTTCACCCAGTCATCCCAGGTTTGCAGCATGGCACCGGTGCCGTGTATCAGCACCAACGGCTCGCCTTCACCTTCAATTCGGTAATGCACCTGCATACCGTCAATCTCCACAAACTTCGATTGCACGTTGGTGTATTTTTCTTTCAACTTTTCAACCGGAATATCGGGTTCATATAAAATAACATTGGCGGCAATCCATACAAGAAGAATGCTGCCGATAATAATGAAGGCTTTGTTTTTGAAGAATTTCATGCAGATGGTTTGAATCGGGAAAGTAGAAATTTTATCATTTCGGCTATTTATTCAATTTCGACATCTTAATATTCCACCGCGACACTTCTATGTGCCACCATGATGTTTTCATATGCCACCGCGGGAATTAGACATGCCACCGCGAGACTTTAATGTGCCATTTAGACGTCTTGATGTGCCGTTCGGACGGCTACACGTGCCACCGCGAAATATTTTTAAAGGATTGGGGTAAGGAAACAATAGGTGTAAGTGACCGGAGGTTTGTTTCCGCCAAAACAGTATGAAGCAGGAACTCTGAAACGGTTGCCATCGTTTAATCAATATAGTATGGTAGAAAAGAAAATGGCTGGTGAAGAAGCCAGCCATTTTGTTTGAAGTATTTCTATTCGCTTTTAGCCCCCCGCACCATTACTTCAATGGCATCCCATTGTTCGGGTGTTACGGCTTCAAACATATTAAACTCGCCTGCGCCCTGCAGCCATTCGCCACCGTCAATGGTTACTACATCGCCATTTACATAAGCCGAGAAATCGGAAATTAAATAAGCAGCAAGGTTGCAGAGTTCCTGATGCTCACCGGCACGTTTCATTGGCACACGGTTTTTCAAATCCATTTTTTCCTGAAACTCGCCCGGCACTAAACGGTCCCACGCGCCTTTGGTCGGGAATGGCCCCGGTGCAATAGCGTTAGTTCGAATGCCATACTTCCCCCACTCCACCGCCAGCGAACGGGTCATAGCCAGCACACCAGCTTTAGCGCAGGCAGAAGGAACCACATAAGCAGAACCCGTCCAGGCATAAGTGGTTACAATGTTCAGAATGGTTTTGTTGGTTTGTTTGGCGGCAATCCAATGTTTGCCGAGTGCCAAAGTGCAGTTGTAGGAACCGCGAAGCACTATGTCAACAATAGTATCGAACGCGCGGTTCGATAACCGTTCGGTTGGCGAAATAAAATTACCGGCTGCATTATTAATGAGCGTATCTACACTACCGAATTTCTTAACGGCTTCTGCCAGCATGTTTTCTACTTCGGCATATTTGCGCACATCGCATTGCACGGCAAGCACCTGCCCACCGGTTTCCGCCATCAGCTCATCCGCAGTTTTTTGCAACACATCTAATTTGCGGCTACTGATAACCACATTGGCTCCAAGCTGCAAAAAATATTTGCTCATTGATTTGCCGAGACCGGTTCCTCCACCGGTAATAAGAACTGTTCTTCCTTTAAGTGCTCCGTCTCTTAACATGCCGTCTGTGTAAGCCATAGTAATTAGTTGGTTGGTTGATTAGTGAATTAGTTGATTGAGTTTTTTCTTTACTTTTTTACTGCCAATGCTTAATACTGTCCCGTGTTCAGCAGAACTAAAGTACAAGCTTCTTCGGTTTTAATACCGTTTTGCTCTGCTAATTTTTCCAGCTCTGTATTTTCTGCACCGGGGTTGAATATAATTCTGCGTGGTTTGGCGGCAATTATTTTATCGTAATAATCCTGCTGATGCAGCGGATTGAGATACATAGTCACCGTATCTATTTTTTCATTTTCGGGAAAAGAAGATTGAATGGTGACACCGGCAACAGTACCGGTGTCGCGCCCCACGGCAATTACTTCATGTTTGTAAGCACGAAGTAAATTTATCGCTTTGTAACTGTAGCGATAAGCATGAGTAGAAGCACCGAGCACAAGGGTTTTCATATAATTAAGTTCGTCAGCCATGACGAAAATTAAAACAGCGTAATAAACCCTAACTGCACAGTAAACCCGCGCGGGTAAACAGAGTATTCCTTATCAACTAGCGAGTGCAAAACATCATAAGATACTACGAGTGGAATAAAAATGTTTTTGCTTTGTAACAAATTGTAACCGGCACCTAGCAAACAGGCAGGAACAAATTTTGTATTATATGTTATCTCATTTGAGTAGCCATTGGCCCAATACGGAATTTTTTTTGCCAATAGTTCAAGTTTTGCTCTAACAAAAAGCCCTCTCCAGATAGTGTAATGTATTAGCGGTCCTGCACCGATAGTATGATAGCCTACCCTTCTAGTGCCACCGCCAATTCTATTTTGAGTGGTAATACCAGTATAAGAATAAGTAACTCCACCACCTATAAACAAACCTACGTTTCCTGATTTTGCCTTTGCATTCTTGGGCTGCCAAACGCGGTAAGCCACAGAAGGCGAAAAACCAATATCAATACGATACTGGCTAATAGAAAAATTGACAATAGGCTCAATCAACAGTTTCGACATATCAAACTTCTTAGGCTTGCTGAAACCTTTAAAATCTTTTGCGTCCGGTGGCTTCTGGTCGTTCTTTTTCTCTTCTACTCGTTCGGGCTTGCTGCTGGGTGGCGGCAAATCGTCATCCTGCGCAAATGCAATGTTCGCTGTAAAAACAAAAAGCGGAAAAAGGAGAAGTAATTTTTTCACTGCAATAAATTGAAATCAATTAACGTAATCGAAAGTAAATTATTTTCT
Source organism: Bacteroidota bacterium (assembly GCA_947475165.1). Taxonomy (GTDB): domain Bacteria; phylum Bacteroidota; class Bacteroidia; order Chitinophagales; family LD1; genus Bog-950. Next base: position 9,342 of record CANJLD010000024.1, on the reverse strand, counting down.
GTCACACTTGCCGTTTGAAAAGTTAAAGCGTGTGAAACTGATTTTTGTATTTTCATTTTATATGGAATCAAACTTCATTCAGGCAAACGGCATCAAGCTTCATTATATAAACGGAGGGACTGGCGAATTAGTTGTGTTGCTGCATGGCTTTCCCGAGTTTTGGTATGGCTGGCGAAATCAGATTCCTGTTCTCTCTAAACAATACCGTGTTGTAGCGCCCGATATGCGCGGCTATAATTTGAGTGATAAACCGGAAAATATTTCTGACTACAGAATTGAAATCCTCGCTAAGGATATTGCAGATTTAATAAAGGCATTGGGTGAAGAACGCGCCATTGTAGTTGGTCACGATTGGGGCGCAGCTGTGGCTTGGGCTGTAGCTTCACTATATCCTGAAGTGGTAAAAAAATTAGCCATTCTTAACGTTCCTCATCCTGCAGAGATGAAACGCGCTTTCGAAAGTTTTAATCTTTCGCAGTGGAAGAAGAGTTGGTACATCTTCTTTTTTCAAATCCCCTTTCTGCCTGAAAAGATAGTCGGCACGGAAAGATTTTTTCGGCAAACCTTTGCAAAGATGAGCATGAACAAAAATGCCTTTACCGAAGAAGATGTAAAGAAATATGTAGAAGCCTATCGCCAACCGGGAATGATTAAATCTACCATTGCTTATTACCGCGCGATGTTTCGCGGAGTTTTTTCGGCTGTGCACCTTCCCAAAGTAAAAGCACCCGTACTCATGCTTTGGGGCGAGCATGATGCCGCGCTTGGTAAAGAACTTACTTACAACACCCAAAGACATTGCGAAAATACCTGCGAAATAATTTACGACCCTACCAGCGGGCACTTTGTGCAGCACGATAATCCTGAATGGGTGAATGAAAAATTGTTGAAATTCTTCAATACAGCCCCAACCCCTAAAGGGGCTTAAATACAGAAATACAAATTTGGCTGTTTGTCTTTCAAGTCCCCTTTAGGGGATTTAGGGGCTGATTTATTTGTAATCCAAATCAACCGAGAATTTCTCGGGATGTTTGCCTTGGATAGGTTTGTAGAAATCCATAATCTCTTTCATATCCTTGTCTATATCACCGCTTGGGTAAACCACTTTGCCAACTCCGGCTACTTTGTTTTTGTAATCTAAATAGCCCAAACCAATCGGCACATTCGCGCCAACCGCCACATGATAAAAACCGGTTTTCCATTTCGTTCTTAAAGCGCGCGTGCCTTCAGGTGTTACCATTACCACCAGCTCGTTTCTATTGTTAAACATGTTAATCATTGATTCGGTCATGCTTGGTCTTGGGTCGCCCGGCTTTTTGGGTGTGCGGTCAATAGCAATAGCACCCAACGGACCAAATATCAAGTTGAAAGGAAATTTCATCCAGTCATCTTTCACTGTATAACGAATAGGAATATTCATAAGCGAAAAGGCAGCCCGCGCAAAAACTAAATCCCAGTTACTGGTATGCGGAGCGGCAATCATTACGCAACGGTTATAGCCACCACCTACATGGTCTTTAAACGTCCAGCCAAAAATTTTGAAGATTAATTTTGAAATAAGTTTTCCCATAGTGGGCGAATGTAAACGAAAGCGTAAAATATTTTTCCCAACCGACCGTTTGGTAAATTAGAAACTGTTTCTACATTCGTATTCCCTTATTTAAAGGATATGCCTAAACAAAAGGTTGACGAACAGATTATCATTATTGAAGCACTGAAACTTTTCAGAAAGCAGAGCTATTTCAATACGTCTATGAGTCAGATAGCCGATGCCTGTGGTTTGCAGAAAGGCTCGCTTTATCACTACTTCCCCAGCAAAGAAGATTTGATGCGCAAAGTGATTAAGAATGTGCATGAATTTTTCAAGACGAATGTGTTCAGCCACGCTTACGACAAGAGCATTTCACCGCAAATAAGATTAGAAAGACTTTTCCTTTCAGCCGAAAAGGTTTTCCTAAATGAAGAAAAGGGAAATCTGTTGGGTAATATGGGCGTAGAAACTGCCTTAATGGCTCCTGAATTCAATTCATTGGTTCAACGCTTTTTTCTCGATTTCTTTCATGCAGTAAAGACAATTTATCTCGATAAATATTCCGAAGCAGTGGCTACCGAATTAGCCGAAAGAAGCGTAGCAGAAATAGAGGGCAGTTTAATGTTTAGCCGGGTGTTTAATGAGCCTAATTATTTGCGTAATACTACTAAGCGGATTTTAAAAAGAATAGAAGCCCCACCCAAACCCTCCCCTGCCGGGAGGGCTTTAAATGCGGTTTCGGCAAAAAAGAAAGTGAAGTAGTGTATTGAAGTCTCCCCTGTAGGGGGAGATTTAGAGGGGGCAGAAATAAATTTTACCAAACGGTTGGTAGATAAAAAAATAAACCTATAAATTCGTAGTCCGATTTAAAACATACAAAAACTAATAGATTAATGGAAGCAGCAGCTACAGAAAAAAAGGCGGTGAGTGTAACTCCCGCAAAAGCAAGAAAAATTAAAACCGTTGCCGTACTCGGTGCCGGTGTAATGGGTTCGCGTATTGCTTTGCATTATGCCAACATCGGGCTAAAAGTTTTTTTGCTCGATATAGTAACTCCCGGTTTAAGCGAAGACGATGCTAAGAAACCCGCGTTACGCAACAAAAAAGTAAACGATGAATTAGCCTTTGCACTTAAAAGCAATCCTAATCCGGTTTACGATAAGGCATTTGCTTCGCGCATTACCACCGGTAACTTTGACGATAATCTAAGTTGGGTTAAAAATGCCGACTGGATTATTGAAGTAGTTGTTGAGCGATTAGACATTAAGAAAATTGTGTTTGAAAAAGTTGAGCAGTTCCGAAAACCCGGCACTTTAATTACTTCTAACACTTCGGGTATTCCAATTCATTTAATGGCAGAAGGAAGAAGCGATGATTTCCGCGCGCATTTCTGTGGCACGCACTACTTCAACCCTCCGCGCTATTTACGTTTGCTCGAAATTATTCCAACAGCAGAAACGCATCCTGAAGTAATTGACTTCTTAATGAGCTATGGCGATTTGTTTTTAGGTAAGCAAACCGTTTTATGTAAAGATACACCTGCTTTTATCGCCAACCGTGTTGGTGTTTTCAGTATTGCTGCTGTGATAAAGTTGATGCAGGAAATGGATTTTACTATTGATGAAGTAGATGCGCTTACCGGAACTTTAATTGGCAAACCGAAGTCGGCAACTTTCAGAACTACGGATGTGGTTGGTCTGGATACCATGATTAAAGTAATGAAGGGCGCACACGATAGCTTGCCGAACGATGAATACCGCGATGTATTGCAAGTGCCGGATTGGATTATGCAAATGGAAGCCAATAAATGGTTTGGCGATAAAACCGGTCAGGGCTTTTTCAAGAAAACGAAAGATGCGAACGGTAAAAAATCTTTTGCAACGCTTGATTGGAAAACATTGGAATACAAACCTTCGGGCAAAACAAAATCTGCAACTACAGAACTAAAGAGCATTGAAAGTTTGAAAAAACGTTTAGCAGCTATTGCTAAACAAACCGATAAACATGGAGATTTTTTGCGCAAACTTACTTACTACGTTTCTGCTTATGTAAGCAATCGCATTCCTGAAATCAGCGATGAACTTTACCGAATTGACGATGCCATGCGCGCAGGTTTTGGTTGGGAAATTGGTCCGTTTGAACAATGGGATGCTATTGGTGTAGAAGCGGTTTTGAAAGGAATGAAAGAAGCCGGCTTTAAGGTGAATGGCTGGGTAGATGAAATGTTGGCTGGCGGTTTCAAAACTTTTTACAAAGTAGAAAACGGAGTGCAGAAGTATTATGACATTCCTTCAAAATCTTACAAGGCAATTCCAGGTCGCGAGGCGTTTATCATTTTAGATAATTACAAAGACCAGAAACCGGTTTGGAAAAACTCGCTTTGCCGTATTGATGATATTGGCGATGGTGTGTTGAACGTATCGTGGGCAACAAAAATGAATTCGATTGGTGGGGAAGTAATTGAAGCCATTAATAAAGGAATTGACATTGCGGAAACACAAGGCTGGAAAGGTTTGGTGTTGGGTCACGATTATCCAAACTTTAGTGCTGGTGCAAACCTGGCCATGATTTTCATGTTCGCCCTTGAACAAGAGTATGATGAATTAGATTTTGCTGTTCGAGCATTCCAAAATGCGACTATGCGTTGCCGTTATTCATCTATACCGGTAGTAGCTGCGCCACATGGAATGACTCTTGGTGGAGGTTGCGAATTCTCGATGCACAGCGATAGTGCAGTGGCAAGTGCTGAAACATATATCGGCTTAGTAGAAGTTGGTGTGGGTTTAATTCCCGGTGGTGGTGGAACAAAAGAAATGGCTCTTCGCGCCAGCGATGCTTACTATGCAGGCGATGCACAAATTCCGCAATTAGCAGAACGCTTTACTGCCATTGCAACGGCAAAAGTTGCTACTTCAGCTTACGAAGCATTTGGTGTTGGTGTGTTAGATAAAAAGAAAGATGTGGTGGTGGTAAATCCATCGCGCTTAATTGCCGAAGCAAAAGATAAAGCATTGGAACTTTACAATAATGGTTACGTGCAAAAACCACAACGCGATGATATTACCGTGTTAGGTAAAGCAGGTTTAAGTGCATTATATGCAGGCGCTGCCTCGTTCAGAGTTGGTGCATATGCGAGTGAGCACGATTTCAAAATTGCACAGAAAATTGCTTGGGTTCTTTGCGGTGGAGATTTGTCTAGTGAATCAAAAGTTACCGAACAATATCTACTGGATTTAGAGCGTGAAGCTTTCTTATCGCTTTGCGGTGAAAAGAAAACTTTAGAGAGAATTCAATCCATTCTAACTACCGGCAAACCATTGAGAAACTAAACATGAAAAACTTCTCTTTCCTATTGCTTCTTATTAGCGCAACCAGTGTTGCTTCTTCTTGCGAGCCTGCAAAGCAAGGAGCGTATGAAGCACCGGCAAGAAGTGTTGACGAGGGTGATGTAGAGAAAGGAGAGTTTGTTTTAAAAGTGGATTCATCGGTAGAAAGAGCCATTGCAAAAGATACAGTAAAAAGAAATTATAGTTTATAAAACATAAAAAACAAAATTATGGAAGCATACATCATAGCCGGTTCAAGAACTGCCATCGGAAAATCAAAACGCGGAGGATTCAGATTTACTACTCCGGTTGATTTAGCGTATTACGCTATTACCGATTTATTAAAGAAAGTGCCACAGCTTGACCCAAGCCGTGTGGACGATTTGATTGTAGGTAATGCCGTGCCGGAAGCCGAGCAAGGTTTGCAAATGGCGCGTTGGGTAGCGGTTCGTGCATTGCCGTTTGAAGTTCCTGGTGTTTCTATTAATCGTTACTGCGGTAGCGGTATTGAAAGTATTGCTATGGCAACTGCAAAAATTAAAGCAGGGATGGCCGATGTAATTATTGCGGGCGGAACGGAAAGCATGAGCTTGGTGCCAACTGTTGGTTACAAAACTGTTCCGAATTATGAAATTGCAAAAGTGCACCCGGAGTATTACATAGGCATGGGATTGACCGCAGAAAATGTGGCAACTAAATATGGTATTACCCGCGAACAAGCGGATGAGTTTTCTGTTAATAGTCATAAGAAGGCAATAGCTGCTTTGGCTGCTGATAAATTCAAACAAGATATTGTGCCGGTAGAAATTGAAGAAACATATTTTGAAGGTGGTAAGAAGAAAACGCGCAAGTTTACTGTGAGCCAAGATGAAGGTCCGCGGGCTGATACTTCTATGGAAGGTTTGGCAAAATTGAAACCGGCTTTCAAAAATGGCGGACAGGTAACTGCAGGAAACTCTTCACAAACTTCTGATGCGGCTGCATTTGTTCTTGTTGTTAGCGAACGTGTAGTAAAAGAATTAAATCTTGAACCAATTGCCCGCATGGTTACAGCAGCAAGTGTTGGCGTTGACCCAACTATTATGGGTATTGGACCGGTTAACGCTATTCCAAAAGCATTGAAACAAGCAGGGTTAAAATTGGATGAAATTGAATTGATTGAATTGAACGAAGCATTTGCTGCACAATCTTTAGCGGTAATTCAAGAAGCAAAGTTGAATACAGACATCATCAACGTAAACGGTGGTGCGGTTGCTCTTGGTCACCCGCTTGGAGCATCAGGAACTTACCTTTTCCAAAAGTTGATTGGCGAAATGCAACGCAGAAAAAATAAGTACGGAATGGTAAGTGCTTGTATTGGTGGCGGCCAAGGAATTGCGGGAATTTTTGAACGTCTTTAATTCTTAATACTTTATTCTAACTATTTAATACGATAATCATGAGCGCAACAACCGAAATCAAATCAGTTCTTAAAGGAGGTGAATTTCTAGTTAAAGAAACTTCCTCACAAAACGTCTTTATTAAAGATGAAATAAGCGAGGAGCAAAAAATGTTTGCACAAACAGCAGCAGATTTTGTTGCAAATCGAATTGTGCCAAACGATAAGAAAATTGAAAAGCAAGAGCCTGGCTTAACACAGCAATTGATGCTAGAATCAGGTGAACTTGGTTTGTTGGGTGCTAGTGTGCCGGAAGAGTTTGGCGGCATGGGAGTAGATGTTTGCACCGACACGGTTATCAATGAAGAAATAGGAACGGCTCATTCATTCGCTGCTTCGTATGCTGCGCATACGGGTATTGGTACACTTCCTATTTTATATTTCGGCACTCCTGAACAAAAGCAAAAATATTTAGCCGGTTTGTCAAGCGGAGAAATTAAAGCTGCTTACTGCCTAACCGAACCGGGAAGTGGTAGCGATGCATTAGGTGCAAAAGCTAAAGCCGTGTTAAGCGAAGATGGTAAGCACTACATTTTGAACGGACAAAAAATGTGGATTACCAACGCTGGCTTTGCTGACATCTTTACGGTGTTTGCAAAAATTGATGGTGAAAAATTTACTGGTTTTATTGTGGATGCTAAGAGCGAAGGAATTTCGTTAGGCAGCGAAGAAGATAAATTGGGAATTAAAGGTTCGTCAACTCGTCAGGTATTTTTCAATAATGTAAAAGTGCCCGTTGAAAATTTATTGGGCGAAATTGGCAAGGGTCATAAAATCGCTTTCAATGTGTTGAACATCGGTCGTTACAAATTAGCGGTGTTGAATTTGGGCGGCTCTAAAAAAACAATCAGTGTATCAACTAAATATGCTAACGAAAGAATTCAGTTCAACGTTGCTATTTCTTCGTTTGGTGCTATTAAACACAAGTTGGCAGAAATGGCCATCAGAACTTATGCTTGCGAATCGGCAACTTACCGCACCGGTGGTTTAATTGATGATATGATTGCCAACCTTTCGGCAAAAGGCACTGACAAAGTTCAGGCAAAATTGATTGCTGCCGAAGAATATTCTATCGAATGCGCCATACTAAAAGTATTTGGTTCGGAAGTTTTAGCTTACGTTGTTGACGAAGCTGTGCAGGTTTTTGGAGGCACAGGATTTAGCGAAGAATATCCGGTAGCTCGTGCTTATCGCGATGCACGCATCAGCCGTATTTTTGAAGGCACAAACGAAATCAATCGTTTGTTAGCGGTAGGCATGTTGGTGAAGAAAGCAATGAAAGGCGAAGTCGATTTATTTACTCCTGCCATGGCGGTGCAAAAGGAATTGATGAGCGTGCCGGATTTCAGCACTGCTGATTCTGATGATTTCTTCGCAGCAGAAAAGAAAGCATTACAAAATGCCAAGAAGGCAATTTTGATGACAGCTGGAGCAGCAGTTCACAAATTCATGCAGAATTTAGATAAAGAACAAGAGGTGATGATGAACATATCCGATATGTTGATTGAACTTTTTGTTTGCGAATCTACTTTGTTGCGCACTGAAAAACTAATCAGCGTTCGTGGTGAGGCTGCGGCAAGTTTGCAAATTGATATGACTAGAACTTATATCAGCGATTCATTAGAAAGAATAAATCTTTCGGGTAAGCATGCCATTGCATCTTTTAATGATGGCGATACGCTTCGCATTATGTTGATGGGATTAAAACGCTTTACGAAATATGAAGCTTATAACACCATTGCCGCAAGAAGAAGAATTGCTGATAAACTGATTGAAGAAAACGGATACTGTTTCTAAACTCAAATAATAATTTCAAAAACTTAAAGCATGTCAACTACAACAGAAAACAAAGCTAGAACACTTAAAGGCGGTGAATTCGTAATTAAAGAATCGCAATGGCAGGATGTTTATATTCCCGAGCAAATTGACGAAGAGCAAACGGCTATGCGTGAAATGACAAAAGATTTTATTCGCAAAGAAATTGACCCGCGCTTAGAGGAGTTGGATAAAGATCCCATGAAGAGTGTGGAGATAATTGATAAAGCCGGTGAACTTGGTTTACTTGGTTTGCACATTCCCGAAGAATATGGAGGACTTGGAAAAGACCTAACTTCTTTTTCGTATGTAACTGAAGTTCTTGGTTGGGGTCATGGTGTTTCTGTGGCTATTGGTGCGCATACCGGTATTGGTACTTGCCCGATTATTTATTACGGTAACGATGCACAACGCGCAAAGTATCTTCCAAAATTAGCTACCGGTGAGTTGAAAGCTGCTTATGCGTTGACAGAACCTTGGAGTGGTTCTGATGCCTTGGGTGCAAAAACAAAAGCGGTGTTGAGCGAAGACAAAAAGCATTACATCCTTAACGGACAAAAAATGTGGATTACCAACGCAGGCTTTGCAGATGTATTTGTAGTATTCGCAAAAATTGATGGTGACGATAAAAAGTTTACCGGCTTTATTGTAGAAAGAAGCTATGAAGGATTGAGTGTGGGTGCGGAAGAAAAGAAGATGGGGATTAAATCATCTTCAACTCGTCAGGTGTTTTTCAATAACGTTAAAGTGCCGGTAGAAAATTTATTGGGCGAAGAAGGTAAGGGCCATAAAATTGCTTTCCAGATTTTGAACATTGGTCGTTATAAATTATGTAACGGAGTATTGGGTGGTGCAAAACGCGCGTTGAGCGTAGCTGTAAAATATTCTAACGAACGTCAGCAATTCAAAACAAACATTTCGCAGTTTGGTGCTATCAAGCACAAGCTTGGCGAAATGGCTATTCGTACCTGGATGGCAGAATCTGCTTCTTACCGCGTTTGCGGATTGATTCAGCAAAAAGAGCATGAATTGAAAGATGCCGGTAAATCAATGACTGAATACTTGACCGGTGGAGCAGAAGAGTATCAAATTGAATGTGCTTTGCTTAAAGTATTAGGAAGCGAAGTGTTGGACTTTGTGGTAGATGAATCATTGCAAGTTCATGGCGGTTACGGTTTCAGCGAAGAGTATCCAATGGCGCGTTCATACCGCGATTCTCGCATCAACAGAAT
>CANJLD010000023.1 GCA_947475165.1 Bacteroidota bacterium | reverse complement strand
TCAAAATTTGGGCGCAAAGCTATTCGTATTGTCTGAACTATTTAGTATTGACCACTTTTCCTGGCAGAGCCGCTGTTCGGGATGTTAGCACAGCGCATCACGAACGTAAGATAAGAAGCGATTTGTAATCGCATACCAGCAGATTGCAAATCTGCAACTATTTGTTAGTTCGACATGCCCTGCGGAACATGGCGAACAGCGGATTTTTGATGAACAATTCGCATCGTTCGCATTTCCTGCTTTTGAGGACCTTCACCTCGTTTGTGTTTCATAGAATTTGATTTAAGTGAACAATACATTTGCCTCATCCTTCCTTCGGACACCTTCTCCATGGCTATGGAGAAGGAAAAGGAAACGGTGATTTATTACAAGAACGCTTTTCTGTTTTTGATGTTGCATTAGAATTGTCACAGAATTGTAAAAATTTTGTAATAACAATTTACCAATGAAAAAACTTGAAAAGGAGAGGAGTTTTGTTATATTAGAAGTGTCTTTTACCAAACCTAAAAGCGATGGAAGATATTTTTGAATTGATGGAGCGCGATGAAGCGCGCATTAAACAGAATAGAAAAATGATTGAAGCACTGGAGCGAAATCATTCTTCAAATAACACCATACTTAAGAGTACACGCGACCAATGGGTTTTGCATCAATTTTTAGTGGAAAAAAGAACTGTTGTTGAAATTGCTTCAGAACTTGAACTATCTAAACAACGCGTGCAGCAGATAATAAATAGGGCTACGCATTGGATGAACTATTACCTGGTAAAGGAGGAAAGCAATGCAATGGCAACAAGAGGGTGGAATGTAGAACCGGTGGTGTTGAAAGAATTGGGTTATGATGTGTATGAAGTAATGGTTGAGCCTGATGAAGCCCGGGTGGAGGAAGTAACCAGAATGCTAAGTGCCCCTTTGGATAATCTTGAATTTACAGTAAGAACTTACAACTGCCTTATGGCGGCAAAGATTGAAAGGCTGGGCGATTTGTTTAAATTAGAATCAGCAAGGAGTTTGCTGAAGTATAGAAACTTTGGCATGAAGAGCATGGTGGAATTAGAAGATGTATTGATTAAGAAAGGACTTAAATTCAGAGTTGCTCCGATAACTAACTTTCAGGCAACTGAGGCTGAAATAAAACTGCCGTTAAGTTATCCTGTTTCTAATTTTGTATGGAGCAATGAAATACAACAGGTATTTAATGAGCTGAATATAATTACCGTTAAAGCCTTGCTGAGCGCGCACAAATTGCTGATTGAAAAAGAACTGGCAGCGGAACATTTCGAATTTATTGAGCGCAGAATAAATGAGTGGGGACTTAAATGGAAGTAATATATAGGGTTGTTGGTGATAACACCAACAACGGCTAAAAGGAGAGGAGCTTTGTTATATTAAGCAATACTGGTGGAGTAGCAGAATCTCAATTCTTTCGCTCAAATTCTAATTCCACCGTATTTCTGATTAACTGAAAAGCCGGTTCGTTACAAAATGTTTCGTTGCAAAAGGAAAGTATTGCCGAACAGGTTTCACTGTAATATTTAGAAACGCGTTGTATAAATCACTATCCAAGAAAAAACCAAGAAATATCTCTGTGTGTATTCCAAAAGTAAAATCTCTTTTAAATAAAAGTAGCTTTTGAATAAAAATATTACGGTGGCATTATAACGTAAGCTGCCAAAATCGTTGTTTCTCCTTACAAAATCCTAACCAAAACACCCCAAATTGTAACTAAGATTAGTTCTATTGTAACCAAAGTAGAACTAATTATAGTTACAAAAAGTTGTAACCTAACCAGAGTAGAACTTATTGTAGCTAAAATAAGTTGTGTTCTAACCATGTTACAACGTAACATGGTTACGATAAGTTGTAACCTAACTACGATACAACTTTTTCTAGTTAGGATAAGTTGTATCGTAACCAGAAAACAACTTTTTCTAGTTAGAATAAGTTGTATCGTAACCAGAAAACAACTTTTTCTTGTTACAATAAGTTGTATCTTAACTAGGATACAACTTATTGTAGTTAGGATTTTTGTTAAACCAATCAGTTTACGGGAGATAGGTGTTAAAACGGAGTGGTTTTGAGGCGAAATAGGACCTTGTCATGCCGAAGCATGAGGCATCTTGTATTTCGTCCCTTTTTAATACAAGATTCCTCACTACGGAAACCTGCGTTCGGAATGACAAAAGCACAGGCCTCACTTTGCAGATGACTTCGTTTTAAATTACAGAAGAAAAATGAAGTAAACACATAGGCACCTAGAACACATAGAAAGAGAAATGCTTTTACCTTATGTGTTCTATGTGCCTATGTGTTTAAAAAATGCATTTACAATGCTCATACTGTTATTCGGTAGCGGCTAATAGAAACATAAGGGTGCCTATTTAGGTATAATACCACATAATACTTGTTTCTGTAACGCAACACACTCTATGAAAGCAAAAAATTTACCTACTGCCGATTTGTTTCTTTACCAATTTGTCATCAAGCTTTTAGGGGCTTTGGCTACTTATCAGTTTGTGCTGCTTTTCTTTAGCGGCATGTCCAACTAAAGCCGTTGAAGTTTATCCAAGTCGTAGCGATGCCCAAACTGTATAAACATACCTATACCATAAGGCTTGCCTTTGGTGCTGGCGCGCTTAAAGTAATACGCTTTATTGCCAATGCAGGTACCGATGCATACGTTTTGCGTGGTCAGGTAATTTTTACCGGTGGGTATTATGCTGTGCGTCCGTAAGCCGGTGTAAGCTAAATCAATACTATTAGTGTAAGCAGAACCGGAAACTATGCCCATGCGCAAAGCTGCGTTTATACCATAAGCAAACATGGCAGTGCAACTGCTTTCCATCCAATTATCTCCATCCAGATTTCGCACCGGTAATTGAAACCAGTGTCCGGTTGTTTTATTCTGCAATTCGGGTAATTGAATCAGCATTTCTTTCAGATAACCGGCTAACTCATTCCAATAAATATTGTTTGTGGGAATAGTTTCCAGCGCATCGGAAAGGGTAACAATAATCCATCCGTTGCCGCGCCCCCATATTTCGCTGCTTTTGCGGCTTTCTTTATTTGCCCAGTGCATTTGGCTGCAAAAGGTGCAATGTATTTTGTTGTCGTTATCCCAACCATGCACCCATAAGCCGTAATCTTTGTTTTGCAGTTTTTCTCTATGAATGCGAAACTGTTTCATAAACTCATCTAAGTATTTCTCTTCACCGGTAGCATCATACATAGCCAGCAGGAACTCACCGACCATAAACACGGTATCGTCCCATAGCTCGGTAAACAACATTAAATGCGAAACACAGCCTTCGGGTGTGCGCCTTATCTTCAAATAGTCGCTGTATATTTTCTCAGCCTTTGTTTTGTATTTAAGCTCACCGGTTACCTTATACAAAAAAGCAAGACCGGTGCCGCTGGCAACCGAGTTAGGTGTTTTGCCATTGGCAACCGTATAGGTTTTATCCATCGCCTTTTTAATGTAAGCCAGATACTTTTGCTGTTGTTCCGGTTGGGCAAGTTTGTATTGCTTAATCATAGTGTTCAGCAAAGCAGCGTGTGTCCACCGCCATTTGTAATTTGATGCGGGCAGATATTTTTCGCGGGCGTAATTATCTAATGTGTCTGCCCATGTTTGCGCAAAGGTATGTTGGGCAATGCATATAAGTGCAAGAAGAAAACCGATTCGTATTTTACCGCTCATGTTGCAATACTCTTATTTTGCGCCCGAAGATATTCGCTAAGTTTAAATGGTTGCCATTGCCGGTTATGAAAAATTTTATGGTAGTTGTTTTCATGTGTTATGCTGCTGCCTGTTTTTCTCAGGTTATAATAGGTGAACCTGAAATGGTATTAGTGGCAGGAGGTAGTTTTGAATATGGAAGCAACACCGGTGAGAAAAATGAACAACCCGCACACACCGTTACACTCGACAGTTTTTACATAGGTAAGTATGAAGTAACTCAAGCACTTTGGTTTGGAGTAATGGGAGAGAACCCATCGTATTTTAAAAACTGTGGTGACTGTCCGGTAGAAGAAGTTACTCCGGCTCAGGTAGATACATTCCTTATTCATTTAAGTAAACTGATGGGTAAACATTACCGTTTGCCCACCGAAGCCGAATGGGAATATGCCGCAATGGGCGGAAACAGGAGCAAAGGTTACCGTTATCCCGGTAGCGATAGTTTGTATGAAGTAGCCTGGATGAAAGACAATGCTTTAAATAAATCACATCCGGTAGGAATGAAAAAGCCTAACGAACTTTTTCTGTATGATATGGCCGGTAATGTATGGGAGCTTTGTCAGGACTGGTGGAATCCTGCCTATTACAAAAAGAGTCCATCCGCAAATCCTTGTAACAGAAAGAAAGCTTTATTTCGGGTAGTCCGTGGTGGCTCATGGCGCAGCGGTGCAGAGCGGTGTTATAACAAAGCGCGAAACCGTAATGTATACGACCATCGCAAACAGAACTGCGGGTTTCGCCTGGTGTTAGACAATTAGTTTCCCGTTTTTAAATTGCGAACGATTAAAATTACACATGGGCGTCATCCGGAATATTCAAACCGCCATTAACTGGTGTATATACTTGCCAATAGTTGGAATCACATGGCTTATAGTATGGCTTGATAGAAAAATACAATTTAGTTTACCTTTTCCGCGCCACCTCGCGCAGCTTGCCGAACAACAGGACTGGTGTATAGCAGAATTGAAAAAAGGAAACGCTCTTCCGGCAGATGCTGTTATTCAGCAATACAAGATTACCCCGCTTAACCAGGATGCTATCTTTAGGTCCAATGCAGGTAGAATAGAAATAGGGTACGCCACCGGTGGCGAGAACAAAACATTAAAATGCTTCGCCAAGTTTGCTCCCCTTATGGGCACGGTTTGGAATAAAGCCGTTTTCAATTTGCAGTTAAATCACATCAAGGAAATTTTCTTTAATGAGTATTTTCTTAAAGCTGATGAAAGTATTCCTGCACCGCGCGTTTATGTTTCAAAGGTGTCTATTATTACAGGTCACCTTTGCCTCATTACAGAATTAATGGACGATTGTTTTGAGTATGAAGAAACAATTGTCACTAATATCTCCGATGCAGATTTAGAATGTGTGTTGGAAGGATTAGCTACCGTTCACGCCCGTTACTGGAAAGATAAATCTGCGAAGATGGCACGGGTAATGCCCATAGATGCCACTACAGTATATTTATTCGATTCGATGGTAGCTTTTAGCTGGAGTAAAGCCGCACGGAAAATTTTGGTGCAGAGTTGGTGTAATATGAACGAGTATCAAACTGTTTTGCACGGAGATGCACGCGTGGCCAATATGATGTTTCCAAAAGCTGGTGACCAAGGGCGTTTCGTTTTGTTTGATTGGCAGGCGGTGCGCAAAGGCAAAGCGGTTTATGACCTGGCGTATTTTATTGTACTTAGCTTAATTACAAATCATCGGGTTGAAGTAGAAAAGAAAGCAATTGAATCTTATTTCCGCCATTTAACAGCAAAAGGGGTAATGGATTATTCTTTAGAAGAATTACAGGAAGATTACAGGCATGCCTGCTTGTGTGTGCTGTTGTTACTTTCACTACCCATGCTTAGCGGTGAAGTAAGTGCCGAAGGAAACTCTGCATTACTCTTTGTATATGGAATGGGAATTTGGCGCGATCGCCTGGAAGCTAAATTCAATGAATTCGATTATCGTTGGATGGCAGAACGTTATCAACTAACAGACCAGGAATCGCGTAATGCTGTAAATGAAATGCTGATGGTTATTACAACCCGTTTAAAGAAGATTGAACTTGCCAAAACAACCTAAATAAACATTTTAGATTTTTCTTTTGTTTAGATTTAATCTAAATTCGCACCCGCGTGAGTGAAGTATTAACAGAAGAAACCATTAAGACAGGCATAGTTGATGTGCTGAAAACCGTTTTCGACCCCGAGATACCAGTAAACATTTACGACCTCGGCTTGATATACGAAATCAATGTTTTTCCTGACCACAACGTAGAGGTAGTTATGACACTCACTTCGCCAAATTGCCCTGTGGCAGGAACTTTGCCTGGTGATGTGGAGCAGAAAGTGAAATCGGTAAGCGGAGTAAACGAAGTAACTATAGAACTCGTATTCGAACCGGCATGGAACCAGGAAATGATGAGCGAAGAAGCAAAGCTCGAATTGGGGTTTTTGTAATGCTGAATTATGAATGCTGATTGCTGAATTTGAATGCAAAATATGGCTACAGTCAACAATTTAAAAGACAGAACAAAGAAGTTTTCAATAGATGTGGTTGCTTTGGTTGCAGAATTACCAAAGAGTGTGGTAGCAGAAGTATTAGGTAAACAAATATTACGTTCGGCAACTTCGGTGGGAGCAAATTACAGAGCAGCTTGCAGAGCAAAATCTCAAGCAGATTTTATTAATAAGATTGCCATAGTTATAGAAGAAGCAGACGAAACACAATTCTGGATAGAACTAATGGTAGAAACTAAAATAATTAAGCGCGATATTGCAGCCTTACTTTGGAAAGAGGCCGATGAATTGGTAAGTATAATGACAGCTTCATCAAAAACAGCAAAGAAGAATTCAAAAATTAAGACCTAAATATTCAGCATTCAAAATTCATAACTCAAAATTCAAAAAACTATGTATCCAGAAGAATTAGTAGCTCCAATGAAAGCCGATTTGACATCTGTTGGCTTCGAAGATTTAACCACACCTGCTGATGTTGATATTGCATTAACTCAAACACAGGGAACTGTATTTCTTGTATTCAATTCTGTTTGCGGTTGTGCAGCAGGGGCAGCCCGTCCGGCATTAAAAGCTGCGGTGAAAAACTCCACTAAGCTTCCAAACAAACTGGTAGCCGTATTTGCAGGAGTAGATAAAGAAGCGGTAAACAAAGCACGTGAATACACTTTGCCTTATCCGCCATCTTCACCGTCTATGGCATTATTCAAGGATGGTAAATTAGTTCACTTTGTTGAGCGCCATCAAATAGAAGGCAACAGCGCAGAGAACATTGCTGCACACTTAACTAAAGTGTTTGAGCATTTCTGCTAATACGATAGCCACGAATTGCACGAATTATCAAGAAGGATTGATTACAGGAAGCCATCTTTTACAGATGGCTTCTTTATTTTAGAAACGTAATGCAGGACCAACTCCTCTCCAAACTCTACCGGTCTTGTTTATTTTAAAACTCAGACTTAGTTCGTGAGTTGAACCAATGTCTTTACGGTATTTAGAAAAATTAAAATCGTAGGCGTAAGAAATAAAGAAGAAGTCTTTTACACTAAAGCCGCCTTCAAATACCGCGTAGTTTAAACTGCGGTAGTTAGCACCTACATAGAATATCTTATACATCATAAATCGAACGCCAACATCGCCTTGTGGCGGTGCGCCTTTCGTCCAGCGGAAAGAAGCCACAGGGTCTATACTGAAGTTGCCTCTCGCCATTTCTATCTTTCCTCCAAGCAAAATGTTCAGGTGTTGTACCTTTTTTATCATGGCTGTTCCATCATCGCCACGGTAATTAATATTCAAGCCCATTATCTGCGGAACAGAAATGCCTAAGTAGAAATTGTTTTTGTATTTGTAATAAATACCAAACGAAGCATCAGGATATATTTTATGACCGGTAGAGGTATACAATTGCGGGTCACCGGGATTATCCAACAATAGTTTATTCGCTTGTAAGCGATATTGCACTACACTGATAGATGCACCAATGCTTAACACATGATTGGCTCTGCCATTTGAAAAGCGAGGAGTGTATTTGTTTCGGTATAAAGGAATGTTGTAAGCAATACAAACTGTTCCGGCTGTTTTACCGGTTGGTCCGGTTACATCGTGAATAATATATCCGCCTAAACCTAAACGCTTATCTTTTATTTCTCCATCCATTACAATTGATGCAGTATATGGCGATTGTTCTATTCTGGTAAACTGCTTACGAAAAGTAGCAGTGCCGTGAATCCAACCCTGTGTTCCTGCCAAAGCAGGATTCAATACAATTGCATTCTCCCGCAAAAGAGAAAACTCTTCTACCTGCTGCGCATTAGCAGAGAGCTGAGAGCAGAGAACAGAAAACAGAAGTAACAGCCTTTTCATTTGTATTAAGTTCCCTTTAGGGGATTTAGGGGTTTATCTAATCACCGTCAACGGTCCGTCAAACTTCACGGTTTCTCCGTTGTAGCGTATTTTAATTATGTAGTAATAAGTAGCACCGGGCAACTTCTCCCCATTCCATGTTCCCGTCCAGTTGTTTTGATAAGGTGCTTCAAAAAATACTTCATCGCCCCACCGGTTAATAATGCGCACTTCATTTTCAGGGTAACGCTCTAAATCGCGGATATGCCAATAGTCATTATAACCATCTCCGTTATCAGGAGTAATAGCATTGGGAATAAAGAACAACGCAAAAGGTTTGTCGCGGACTAAAATGCGAAGGCTGTCATAGTCTTCACAGCCCTGACCATTATCTACCGTTAAGTAATAAGTAATATTAGAGTCTGTCCAGCAAAGCGGGTTAAAGCAATCGGTACAACTTAAGTTGTAATCGGGAGTCCAGTTGTAGTGTTCTCCACCAAAAGCATTAAGCTGAATAGTATCGGTGCGCCACATAATGGTATCTACACCGGCAACAGCAAAAGATTTTGAGGTAATAGCTAAAGCAAAAGGAGAGTAGTTGTAGTTATTCCAGGTAAACTTGCTTATGCGGTTGAACGGAGAGCCAGTCACAATAGCATTGCGGTAAATAGATTCCCACTCCGGTTGATTCTGCCAATGAACAATATCGTTCCAACTTCCATCGGCAATAGTATCATACATGATAGTAATGTCAGCCGAATCACTACCAGTAACATGATACAACCGGTGATACCATTCCGGATTTATTTGACACACTAAATGAAATCTTGTATCGCCGTCGAAACCTTCGAGCGTTGGGTCAATATTCGCAAAGCGTGCTTTGTAATGATTCTCGTATGCCGAAAGCGGTTTAAATTCTATAGGGCGGTAGCGAAACGTTCCTAAGTTAGAACCTACAGGAAACAGATAAGCAGCAACTTGATTTGTTCTGCGAAGTAAGCCTCCATCTTCTAAACTGGAAACATAACCGGTGGTGCGTTTAATAGAAGTAAGTTGAGGGTTCAATACCCAAACGGTATTGGTATCCATATTAAACTCGCGGTCGGTTAATTCCAGATTGCCATCAACATATACATCAATATCACCATACTTTACACCTTGGTTTTTTAATATCAGATTCCAGAAATGCGTTTCGTTATTGCCTCTTATTCGTTGGTTGGCAGCATAAAGATAAACCCAGCCGGTAGCAATAGAATCAAAACAGCGGTTGTTGGTGCTGTGAACCCAGTCACCGGTGAGAAAGATAGAATCGCTGTTATTATAAATGCCGTTGCCTTTATTGTAGCAATCGCCAATCACCGAAAGATAGGTGTCGCCTTTGAGGGAAACTAATCCGTTGTTGCTCCAATAAGCGTTTTGAGCAAATGAAGAAACCCATAAGAAAACAAAAAGTGCCGCGAAAAATTTCTTCATACAATAATGAAGACGCGAATTAAACTAAAAAGGAGAGAAGTTTCTGGAGTGATGACGAATTGTAAATAAGAAAACAGTTATTCTTTCTTACCAGGGTCTCCGCCTCGGGACCCTGCGTTGTATTCCAACTTTTACTGCTTTTCGATAGTGGAAGTAGTTTCAGCTCCGGCAACGTTGCCTGGCAAAGAGTAATCGAGAGGTGTGCAAACCGAACCGGGAACGCTTACGCGTAAAATCATTCGTCCGCTTTTCGAAACTTTATTGTAATTCTCGTTTGCACGGCTGAATGTTCCGCTACCGGTAATATCGAAACTTACCACTATGTTCAGATTATACTGTCCTGCTTTATCGTTGGTGGTTCCGCGTATAATCAAGCTACCGCCTTCGCCTGCTGCAAACGTATTATCGGCTTTGTTGGTTACCCAACACATGCCTTCTGGCAAATTCGTTATGCTTTCAATACGCATGGCATAAACTGTATCGTCACCATTTAAGTGTTTAATTATACGGAAGTTTTTTAAAGGAATCTGCACCTCATTATTAATTCCTTGCGGAATGCATGGAATGGCATACGAGCCGATAAATCCCATGCCATCTTGCAACTTGGCAAAAGCTGTATTGTTAGGCACCATAGCATCCTCGCAATGCTGTGCGTTGGTGTTATAACAGAAAAGGGAAATTAACGCGAACAGAAGAAAAGCGTTTTTCATGGCAATAGTTTACTGCCTTGAACGGAAAATACGGGTGGTTTGTTCCAATATTAATAGTATGTTTCTTTCAAAATATGACAATTCTGTGACAATTGGCACTACCAACCACGCGTGTAATTGGATAAGTTTGCGCCCTCAATGAATACAGGTTCCTGTAGATGTTTTTGTGTAATGCTGCTTGCCCTTATTGGCAACCTGCATCTGTTGGCCGCCCGGCTGGTAGAACCCAATAATGCCTCCGTTACCGTTATCCGTAAAGACAATCAGCAGCCCATAACCGATGCGGTGGTAAAAATTGTTCAGTTAGAAGAAGCCAACCGCAGCGGTAAAGAAATTGCCGGCTTTACAGGGCTTACCGGAACTTTCAACTATACGTTTACCGAAGCCTGCATTATTCAGATTTCGCACCTCGGCTTTGTTACCCTTACCGATACGCTTTATAAAATAGAGAAGAAAATATACCCGCTCGTTTCAACTGTCACCAATATTCAGGATGTGGTGGTCACCGGTCAGTATTCGCCCAATGCGGTGCAGAAATCGGTGTATGAGGTAAAAATTATTTCGGGCGCAGAACTAAAAGCCAAAGGCGCGAACAACCTGCGCGAAGCCCTGCAAAGCAAACTGAATATTGACTTGGGGCAGGATGCTGTTTTCGGAAGTTCGCTTGGTATTAACGGTATTTCGGGCGAGGGCGTAAAAATTATGGTAGATGGTGTGCCGGTGGTAGGCAGGCTCGATGGCAAACTTGATTTAAGTCAAATCAACCTCAACAACATCGACCATATCGAAATTGTAGAAGGACCCCTTTCGGTTATTTATGGCACCGATGCCATGGGCGGGGTAATCAATATCATCACCAAAACTTTTCAGGCAGAAAAAGTAAACCTGAATCTGAAAGCCTATTACGAAACTGCAGGGCAATACAATCTGGAATTGAACACCGGTTTTACGTTTAAGAAGAATCAACTCTACTTAAGTGGCGGAAGAAATTTCTTCGATGGCTTTACTACCCTCGATTCTATTCCCCGTTTTCAGGAATGGAAGACCAAAGAACAATACTTTGCCGATGCAAAATACATGGTAACCGGTAACCGGTTGCGTTTTTCACTATCCGGTTCGTTCTTCCGAGAGTTGATGCTGAACCGCAGTGCCCCTAAGCAAACCCTAAGCTACGACAATGCCGACACCAGCTGGACATTCACGGGTGACGATGTTCACTTCCTTACTTACCGTCCGCGCGCGTCAGCTTCATTCATGATCCGGTTTAAAGAAAACAACCAACTGGATATGATGCTGGCATATTCCGGTTTCTTCCGCTTTACCAATAAGTATTCTAAAAACCTGGTGACCGGTAAAGAGCAATTGGTAAACGATAAAAACGAGCAGGACACCACCCGCTATCATCAGCTAATTGCGCGTGCCACCTACAATATGCCCGCCATGAAGAACCGGTTGAACTTTCAGTTTGGGGTTGATATTAATCAGGAATATACCAGCCAAACCCACATTGAAGATGGCAAACAGCAATCCGGTGACTATGCCGCATTCGGAAGTATGAAACTTACCGCCACCGAAGGTTTCGATATTCAGCCTGCTATCCGCTTTAGTTACAACACGCGCTTCCGTGTTCCGCTTATTCCGTCCATTAACCTACGGTATAATTATAAGGACAGGATAGTTGCCCGCGCCTCGTACGGCAGGGGCTACCGTGCACCATCTCTCAAAGAAATGTATCTCACCTTTTTCGATAGCAACCACTCGCTGAAAGGAAACACAGAACTAAAACCCGAAGACGGGCATTGTGTAAATCTTTCGTTGAATGTAACGCAACCGGTTTACAAAAATCACAACATCATCTTCAGCACATCGGGCTTCTACAACAAACTCAGCAACAAAATAGACTGGAAGCTGATACCAAGCATAGGGCCGGAACCGGATACGTTTCAATATTTCAACATTAAAAAATACATCACCTATGGTGGCGCGCTAAGCCTCGGCTACCGGTGGGACAGACTGCAGATAAATACCGCAGCACAACTTAACCGATACGAACTGGGGATGACCAACAGCACAAGTGGCAAAGTAAAAATGCTGAGTGCAGATTTTACAGCCGGTGCATCATATTTAATTCCGAAGGCGGAAATCGGTATTAACCTTACCTACAAATACAACGGGGCAAAGCCTTTGTTCAGCGTAAACAATAGTATACAAACCGGCACCCGCCAAGCGTATCATCTGCTCGATGTTTCTCTCTTCCGCAATTTCTGGAAAGACAGAATACAGATAGTAGTGGGCGGAAAAAATTTAGCAGACGTTACCAATGTTCAGGCCGATAACTTAAGCGGAGTGGGGCATAACTTCAGCGGCAGTGCAGTTAATATAGGGTGGGGGAGGACTTTCTTTACTTCATTAGTATTGCATTTTAGTAAATAGAATATGATACGCAAGACATTAGACATTAGACACAAGACAAAATTCAGGCTGCTGAATTATTGCCTATTGCCTATTGTCTGTTGCGTACTGCTTTCCTCTTGTTTTAAAGAAAAAAACCTGCTACCACCAACTAATCAGGGTCACGGACAAACTGCTATTATAGAAATGGGGCCTGAATACCCCGAACAGTTTTATTATAGTTTAGTAAGCAACTCGGTAGTGTTACACAGTTCCAGATTCAGTTACGATTTAATGTTTGATGCAGCACCGGATAAATTCAACATTTGGCTCAACACAGCTAAGTCGGTAAACGTCATTCGCACCGGTAAGACAGATTTAGATTCGGTTTTGCTTTCCGACACACTTACCAATAACCGGCATTACGAGTTAGGCGAGTTTAATCCCGATTCAAACGCTATTGGCAAATGGTGGATTGTTGATTCTTCGGTACCGGTTTCTGCCGGTCAGGTTTATCTCATTCAGTTAGGGGTTGATGTAGCAGGAAATCCTTTCGGCTATATAAAAATGAAGGTGAACGATTTCTCCGCTTCATCTTACTCTATTACCTATTCCGATTTTGTTTCTGCATCGCAAACGGTAATTATACCTAAAGACGGCAGCCGCAATTATTCTTACTTAACGTTCACCAGTGGTGCTTCTGTAGTAAATAATGTAGAGCCGGCAAAAACCGATTGGGATTTATGCTTCACCCGTTACACGGTTTTCTTTTATGCGCCTTACAATATTCCGTATCAGGTAACCGGTGTGCTGCACAATCCGTCTCGCACTCAGGCTTATATGGATTCCACCATGATTTTTGACAGCGTTCAAATAGGTAGTTTCGAAAACGGAAAGTTATTGAGCAGGCGCGATGCCATAGGCTATGAATGGAAAAGGTTTAGTTCGCTAAGCGCGAGTGGAACATACAGCATTAACTACCACTACACCTATTTTATTAAGAGCGATGA
Organism: Bacteroidota bacterium; assembly: GCA_947475165.1. GTDB lineage: Bacteria > Bacteroidota > Bacteroidia > Chitinophagales > LD1 > Bog-950. Next base: position 44,320 of record CANJLD010000023.1, on the reverse strand, counting down.
TAAGTTTTACAAACTCCGTTTCTTCGATTTTGAAAAGGCAGGTGTTAGAGGTTATCCCACCTTTGAGTATTACGAGTTATAGCTGAATTGCCATACAGTTGTTTTTGTTACATTTATTTCGAAAACAACCTGCGACATGAAATTTTTTTTACTCCTCTTTAGTATTCCCTTTTTTTGTTTCAAAGCTCAAGCGCAAACAGTAACCTGGTCGCATGATGTTGCTCCTATACTTTATGCCAACTGCACCAAATGCCACAACCCGGGCGGTGCCGGTCATTTTCCATTACTCACTTTTGCCGATGCTTACACCTGGGGCTTTAGTATGGAAACCGCCACAGCCGATGGCACCATGCCACCCTGGACACCCAACGAAAACTACAAACACTTTGCACACGAAAGAGTTTTGCCGCAGGCAGATATTGATAAAATCTCGCAATGGGTAACTGACGGAAGACAACAGGGCGATATCACCCTTGCACCGGCTCAGCCTACCTACACCAACGGTTCATCCCTCGGTTCGGTTGACCTCTCAGTAAAAATACCCACTTACGCTATTGGTGCTAACAACGATGTATACCGCAATTTTCCTATCACCACTACTATACCGGCAGGCAGTTATATTACTGCAGTAGAAGTAATTCCCGGCAATACGCATGTAGTGCATCACGTACTTATTTTTCAGGATTCCACTAATACTCCCGCACAGTTAGATGCTAATCAATCCGGTCCCGGTTATACCAATGCGGGTGGCACAGGTTCTTTGGCAAGTAAATTAATTGCCGGCTGGACACCCGGTGCTTCGCCTTACTACACACCGGTAGGTACCGGCTTCCGCTTGGCGGCTAATACAAACATAGTTGTGCAGGTTCATTACCCTTCAGGCAGTCAGGGTTTGGTAGATAGCACGCGTATTAATTTTAAAATAACTTCCACCCCGCAGCGCGAAATTACCGTTTGGCCTTTGCTGAATCACCTGCAAAACATTACGCCCTCGCTTAGTATTCCTGCCAACCAGACCAAAACGTTTACCGAGTCGGCTGGAAGCGGTGGAAGTAACTTTACTTTTCTTTCTGCATTTCCACACATGCATTTAATTGGCAGAACGATTAAAAGTTTTGCAACTACCACTATTCCAAACGACACTATCCGCTTTGTAGATATTCCCGATTGGGATTTTCATTGGCAGGATACGTATGTTTTTCCTAACGCGGTGAAGGTGCCTTCCAATTCTACTTTAAAAGCAATAGCTACTTACGATAACACCACCAACAATCCCGACAACCCAAGCACACCACCACAAAACGTAGTAGCCGGTGAAGCCACTACTGATGAAATGATGATGGTGTTCTTTGGATATATGCCTTATGTGGCTGGTGATGAAAATTTAATTATTGATCGGAGAGTTCTGCCACAAGGAGCGACTACTTTCTGCAACGGTCAGTCGGTGGTTTTAAAAACTATTGAAGGTGTTGGTTATAGTTATCAATGGTACCGTAATGGAGCAAGCATCAGCAACGCTACCTCATTTGCCTATACTGCTACGCAGGGCGGAAATTATCATGTAAAAATTTTTCTGGGTCCAAACAATTCGCTATCCGATACTATTGCTTTAACGGTTAACTCTTCGCCCGTAGCTAATGTTACTTCCGGCTCAACGGTTATTTGCCCGGGCAATAGTATTACGCTGAACGCCACCACCGGCAACGGTTACAACTACCAATGGTTTAAAAACGATACGCTGATTGCGAATGCAACATCTGCTTCTTACCTGGCCGGTAATGCTGGAAATTATAAGGTGCAGGTGTATAATGGATGCTATGCCAATTCAAATGCTCTTAGTTTAACTACCGGTTTGGCTCCTTCAAGCACGGTTACGCCATCTGGTGCTACAGCGTTTTGTCAGGGAGGAAGTGTAATTTTAAGTGCGCCAGCCGGTTTAACTTATCACTGGAGCAATAATGCCACTTCGCAAACTATTGGTGTAAATCAAAGTGGTGGATATATAGTTACAGTTACTAATGGAAATAACTGTTCGGCAGTTTCTTCTTCTACAACTATCACTGTACATTCCCTTCCAAGTGCTACTATTACTCCAAACGGTGCAACAACATTTTGCCAAGGCGGAAGTGTAACTCTTAGTGCTCCAGCGGGAATGACTTACCATTGGAGTAACAATGCTACAACACAAACAATCAGCACAAACCAGTCCGGTTCTTATTTGGTTACTGTTACAAACGGAAATAATTGTTCGGCTGTTTCTACTTCTACAACAGTTACAGTAAACTCATTGCCAACTGCTTCAATAAGCGCTAACGGAGCAACAAGTTTTTGTCCGGGTTCAAGTGTAATTCTAATAGCTAATAATGCCACTACTTATCACTGGAGTAATAACTCAACAGTGCAATCTATTACAGTAAGTCAGGCAGGAAACTATCTGGTTACTATTACCGATGCAAATAATTGCAGTAATTCTGCTTCGGTAAATATTGTTGTTTATACTTCACCCGACGCTACAGTCACTACCAACCAACCTACTACTATTTGTCCGGGCGATAGTGTTGTTCTTTCTGCAGTTGCAGGTATGAGTTATTTGTGGAGCACTAATGCTGTTACGCAAAGTATTACGGTTTCAACTAATGGAAACTTTATAGTTACGGTAGCTGATAATCACTCTTGCACGGCTACTTCATCTGCAATAACTGTAACTATCAGCAACAGTACTGTGGCAGGAATTACACCAACCGGGGCTACCACTTTTTGCGAAGGAGGTTCGGTGCAGTTAACGGCATCAAATGGTTCGGCATATCAATGGAGCAATAGTGCCACTTCACAAAGCATTACTGTAAATGCCAGCGGCAGTTTTACGGTTACAGTTACCGAAGCGGGAAGTTGTACCGCAGTTTCTGTTCCTGTAGATGTTGTGGTGAATTCACTTCCGGTTGTCACCCTTTCGGGTAATGTTGATCAGGTTTGCAGTTCAGCTTCATCCTTTACACTTACCAGTCAAAGTCCAGCGGGCGGAACATTTTCAGGCACCGGTATAATCGGAAGTTTGTTTGATCCGGCTATTGTTGGTGCCGGTAACCAAACAGTGACTTATACTTATACAGATAACAACGGATGCATTAATACCGCCACCGAAACTATTGAAGTAATAACTTGCACAGGAATAAACGAGGCAGATGCTTATTCATTTACTGTTTCACCGAATCCGAACAATGGAAGTTTTGAACTGCAATGGAATAGCAGACAAACTGCAAATGCGCAATTGAATGTTTTCGATATTTCGGGTAAACTGGTTTACTCAATCATAATTGAGAAAGATAAAACGCAGATTGCTTTGGACAAAATTCTTTCCGGTTGCTATCTGTTGCAGCTTAAAACCAATGGAACTACTGTTCACCGTAAGTTGTTAGTGCAGTTTTAATTCTTCAACACATCGGCAAATTCCGGTGTGCGTTCAAACACTGACTAAGCAAATGGGCAAAGCGGAAGAATTTTGAGATTATTCTTTCGTGCATATTCAACGGCTTCTGTAACAAATTTCTTACCCGCAACGGTGCCACGTAAAGCATCGCTCACTTCAGTGTGGTCAATGATAATTAAGCCATCTCAGGCTTTGCTGAAAGTTATTTCGGCTAAACGCTTTCCAGTTTCTTCTATGAAGAAAGCTCCTTTGTTTTCGGTTTGTTCTAATTGAATTTGCATTGTGGAAGGAGAGGAGAAGTTTATCGTATTAAGGTTAGGTTTCCTTTTTTCTCTACCAAATTATTGCCAAAATCCGTAGCGGTAATGTAGTAAACAAAAGTGCCTATTTGCTGTAACGAACCTTTAAAAGTTCCGTCCCAGCCTCGGTTCAAATCGTTAAGTTCGCTCTCATCTTTCGAATTATAAACTAACTCGCCCCAACGGTTGAATATTCTTATTTCGTAAGAAGCTACATCGCCAAATACAGTAAAGTGGTCGTTCACGCCATCACCGTTAGGTGTAAATGCCTGCGGAATTTTTAAACTGTTGCAGCCTACCTGTATAAGCACGGTGTCTTTAGCTACGCATCCGTTGCTGTCGGTTCCTATCAATATATATTCTACCGCTTCGGTATTGCTGAACTCAGGGTTTAAAACAGAAACAGAACTTAAACCACTTGCAGGATTCCATATTACATTGCTGCCCGAAAAACTTGCAGGCATCACATAAATTTGACCGGCACATAAAGTGGTATCTGGTCCTGCATTTATACTTATTGGAATTACATTGATGAAAACTGAATCAATATTCTTACAGCCTATGGCATCGGTGCCTTTCAGGTAATAAGTAGCAGGCTGATTATTATTCCAAACTGGATTTAAAATATCTGTTGCACTTAAACCGGTGGCAGGCGACCATTCTACTACAGGTGCATTCGAAATGCCGTTCATCACATAATTGTTACCACCGCAAATAAGCGTATCCGGTCCTGCATTAACTAAAGGCGCAGGGTTTACAGCTATTAAAACCGAATCGCGGTTCTTACAGCCGCTGGTATCATACACTTGTAAGTTATACATGCCTGTTTGCGAAGCCTGTAATATCAGTGTGGCTGTAGTGTCACCGGTGTTCCATAAATACGATAAACCGGCTTTGGTAGAATAATAAATGCGAAGGTTTAGCACGCGTGCACTGAATGCACCAAACGGATAATTGTTAGCAGTGCCTTGTGCAAAATCAATAATACCATCGGTTTTATAAATACTGCCCGGCAAGCCGTTAGTAGGGCTAATTGCCTGATTTATTACCGGAGAAGTGTTGGAAGTAGTAACATAAAAAGCAAACGTGTCGCCAGCCGCAATGGGTTGGTTTAAGAAATACGGAATTATTGTAAACTGATTTAAAGGCGAAGGTGATACGCCATTGTAGCCTCCAATTTGATTCCAACTAAACTGGCTTTGTTCAAAGGTTTTATAGCCACCTTGTTTGCCATAAATTTCTGCATTCACCGAATTTATCTGTGCTGTAGAATATTTCACAGCAAACGAATCAATAACTACATCGGCATGTGCAATAATATTGAACATAGCACCGGGCTTGCCGTATTGTGCATGAGCGGTATCGCTGGTTATAAAAAGTTTATCAAGGTCGCCAGATTTGCCGACTAACTGAACGGTGTCTCCTTCACAAACCTGCTGGTCTAATCCGGCATTTACGCTGAACAGGGTAATTACATTTACATCATACGTTCCGCTATTAAACCCGCAATCGTTCAGCGAAGAATTGGTGAGCGTGAAAGTTCCTACCGAGTCAAATATTACTGTTGTTTGGCTATTGGCTTTATCTAAAATGATTACACCGTTCGGGGCTGTCCATTCATAATCGGTTTTTGCTAAAAATCCTACGCTGTAGGTAACCGTATCGCCCAAGCAAACTTGATGCGGACCGGAGATAGTAGGTGTTGGTTTACTAATGAGCGTAAGTCTTCCTGCCGAAGAATAAGGCCCATAGCAACCAAAGTTCTTTTCGCGCACATAAAAAATATACGTTCCTGCATTAGGCGGATTGGTAGAGAAATCAATCAGCAATGGATTATAAGGCCAGATAAACGCGTTGCCGTTATTCAGAATATTCGAAGCCCATTCATAATCGGAAGGCGGATGATTAAATGGACTAACTGTTAAAGCCACCAATCCAAAATTACATTCCACAGTATCGTTCATCAAAATTTGCGGAGGAATAGTGTCCGGTGCGCCAATGGTAATTCGTATTACACTACCGGTTTGGTTCCATGTCTGGTCAGAGCAGTTGCTTACTATGCGCATGTAATAGGCTCCGGGTGCTACCGGTAACGAATCTCGCACCGATGGCATACACAATAGAAAATTTCCTCCAACGCTATCGTGATAAACTGCCAAACCTCCGCTGTTCACCAAAGCAAAACTCATCATGCTGCGCAACTCAATTGTCCAGTTGTTGCAGGTGTCGTAGTTCGCCTGATTGTTCCATTGGTTCGGATGAATATTAAAACTATCGCACAAAGGGTTAGGTCCGGAGTGAATACAGAAACTTAAATCTTCGTGGTTGTTCGTCAACTCATCGCATTGGGTTAGGCAGAAAGGACCAATTACAGTTCCTATTACAGTGGGAGAAGTGGAAACGATTCGGATATAATAACCGCAACCGGGTGGCACATTGCCCGGAATTAAACCGCTAACTGTACCTGGTTGGCCGGGAAATGCTTCATTGGAATACAACGTTCCTAATTGAAAAGGCGAAGCAAAACTTCCGTTGGCATCTGATAGTTGTGCTTTATATATATTGATAGAACCATTCGGACCAAACACCCCAAACGAGTTAAACTTTACATCAATCACACTTAGTAAACACGTAGTATCTATATCGCTCATCACCGGTGCGCTACTGGTCGTTATTGATTCGGGGCAATCAATAATGGTAAAGCAGGCACTGGCTTCGCCAACTATTTGCGGTTCAGGGCTAATGCGGTTAATACGGATTTTAAAACAGGTGCCGGTTACATTATTCGGTACCTGAAAACCGATAAATCCGTTCGTGTCGGGAGCAAAAATGGTAAACACACCTCCGTTAAAAGGATTGCTAAAGTTACCATTGGCATCGCTCATTTCAATCCGGTAACTACCATCGCACAAAGGCTGGCTGAGTGAATAACCGATAGTCAAAAAATTATCCTGACAAACAGTTTGGGGTGAAAGTAAGTTGATTGACACACTCACAGGATTGTTCGGATTGGCATTGAAAGTACCAACCGCTATAATATGGTCAATGCCAAACGAAACATTAGAAGTTCCTCCATTGGCACCATTCACCCATCTAAAGCCGAATTGAAGGTTCTCTACATTTTCAAAAGCAGGGTCAAGAATCTCTTCATACTTCCATTTCGACTGGTTAGAGTATTCCGTTTGTCCGGTCTTAATCCAAGCACCGCCCTCAATGCGGTAATACACTTCACCGTAAGCATTACTCGGAACACCTTCGCAAATCCAGAAGAATTTAAACTTTACATCGCTCATACCTAAAGTGCAAAATGAACTGCCTAAAAAAGTAAACCGGTCGCTGGTTGTGCCGGTATTCCAGTTAGCATTGGTTATTCCGCTGGCAAAATCGTGTATGTGCAAATATTTAGAGAAGGGTGCATTGTTCGGATTGATTTGTCCGCTCACCACACTATCCTGCGGAGGAGTAGTAGGATAAAGCGGAGTGCCGTCAAACACATCATTGATAATCCATTGGTTATTTCCTGAATTAGTTCCCACGCCACCGGTGGCAAAATCGAAAGTGGTAGTGGCTTCAAAATCTTCTGTAAGTAAAAGAATTTGTTGCTGTGCAGAAACAAGCGAAAAAATAAACCCGGTAAGTAGTAATAAGACTGTTTTTTTCACAATTGTATTTAAGTCCCCTTTAGGGGATTTAGGGGTGTTTATTCGTTTTCGTAAATCAATTTGCCATCTAATTCTCCTATAATCTTAAATTCTGTTCTCCGGTTCAACTGGTGGCAAGGACAATCTCCACTTTGGTCTTGCGGACACTCCGGATACTTGGCGCAATCATCCAGTTTTTTTGTTTCACCATATCCCTTAGCACTTATTCTTTCTTTTGGAATTCCTTTTTCGTTGATGAGATAATTTACACAACTTTCAGCGCGCTTTTGCGAAAGATTCAAATTGTATTCATCACTTCCTCTCACATCGGTATGCGAACTCAACTCAATAATAATGGTCGGGTTTTCCATTAAGATGTTGTAAAGGGTGTCGAGGGTTGTTTTTGATTCGTTCCGCAAATCAGATTTATCGAAATCGTAATAAATATTGTTGAGGCGGTAAGCTTTGTTCTTCTCTAATTTCTTGAGATAGATATTTACCACTTGCGTATCGCTCTTGGTTAAACCAACTGTGCTGAATTGTTGAGAAGAAGCGAAGTAGCCATCTTTAGTAGCAGAAACTTTATAAAGTTTCTCCGGTTTTAAATTGAAGAAAAAAGGAGTTTCTGTCTTCGAAGAATCGTTAGCTATCACCACATCACTTTCTGTTATGTTATTACTGCGAAGCGATAGATTGATAAATGCCCCGCTAATAGGCTGTTGAGTTGCATCATCAAACACTTGCCCCTTTACAGCCAACCAGAATCTGCGGTCGTATTTGTAGCTGAAAATATCGAAACAACATGTTTTACCGCGCACCGAAAAAATTCCCGGACGATTAGAAACTAAGTACCCTTCTTCGCTGTTTTTAGAATAGCGGAAGTAATTATCATCGCAAGCACTGTTGAATGGTGCGCCTAAATTTTCTGCGCTATTATTAAATTTTCCGTTTGCATCGCTGGCAGATTTAAAAATATCTGACCCCCCCATGCTGATAAAACCATTGCTACTGAAATAAAGCGTAGACGATTTTGAATCGTAAAACGGTGTTACTTCATCGCGGTCTGTATTTATCTTGTTGCCTAAATTTTTTGGTGTGCTAAACTCGCCTTTCTTGTTCACTGCGCTGTACCAAATATCTAAACCGCCTCTGCCTCCTTCACGGTTTGAAACAAAGTAAAGCACATCGCTGCCATTACTGCTTTTAGCAAAGTAAGGTTGTGTGTTGGTGAAGCCTTTCAGATTTATTTCCTCGCTAAGCGGTTTGCCTGCACTCCATTCTACACCTGTCATGTCGCTTTCGTAGATATCGCAGTTTGGTTTCAGCAAGTCGCCATCGCAAATGGTGTAAAAGAATTTCTTTCCGTCTTCACTGAAAGAAGGATTCGAAATATGCTTTCCTTCTATACTGAATGTTTTAATCTGAGTTTTCTCAGTATACGTATCACCGGTTACATTACTGGTATACATCTTCATTAGGTTGTTCTCTTTTTTCGCATCGCTTCTGTCGGCTTTCATTACAAGCACCGTGTCGGAATTAATAGAAGCGAAATACAAAACATCATCGCGCAATGCCGGACTCATGTCTCCGTAATTTGAATTCACATTCTTATCAAGGTGATTCAACTTTACAAATGGGTCGGGCTTTGCTTCTTTAATGGCGAAATTGCATCCGTCAATTTCTATGCGCGCCCACTTTTTTATTTTCTGCGCATCATCTTCTTTGTAAATTTTATTGAACCGCTTAAACATGGCAACAGCATCGGTGTATTTGCCCTGCATTTTAGTTGTGAGTGCTGCATAATAGAGCGCAAGGGTGTTGCTTGAAGAATCGGCATCGTAGCAACGCTGAAAATAAACGGCAGCATTTTCATAGTCGCGTGCCAATAAATACGATTGAGCAAGATTGAAGAGAATAGATTTTTCTTCCGGTGCGTTCTCCAATATTTTCAAATACAAATCGGTAGCCGAAAAAATACTTCCTGCTTTAAAAGCTTCTTCCGCAGCTTTTAAATATTTTTTCTTGTTGAATTTTTCATCGGCAGACTTGGCAAATGCAGATTGCAAAATGCAAACCAGTGTAGTAAGAAGAAGTATTTTCGAGAATCTCATTTCTTAGTTGTCATTAGAAAATTAGTACTACATCATCGGACACGGAACCAGAATTGGCACGTTCAAACTCTTATTCTTAAAGCATCCGGTATATATAATTGCCAATTCAAAACCACCACGGCTGCCTGTTGCGTTTTTCAGTGATGAAGTATTAATGTCGTAAGCAAAAAGCAGTTTTGTGTTGAACGCCTGAAGACCTACATTGATAATAGCTGCATCGTTCCCGGTTAAGCGGTACCATCCGCCAATGCTTGGCACTACTTCTGTTTTAGCCGTTTGCAGATGATACTCAAATGCAGTTCCGAAGTTTATCTCTTTCGCTTTGTTCTGATATTGGAAAATGAAGTTGGGTGTGATGTAGAAATTCCTCATGGCTTTAATGCGCAAGCCTTCATGCACGGTAAAGCGCATAGGAAGTTTCACGGTTTTATCGCCAAGGAAACTTTCTTTGGGTTGTGCCAAATGATAAACGGTAAAACCGGTCATCATTCCTATCACATCGTTAAACGTTGATTGATGAAGAAAGCCTGCCTGTAAATCGAAGTAGCCTTTTGGTTTGGTAAAACTCTCTCCATTTGTTTGATTTAAATCAAAATCGGTTCCTGTAAACTGCGCTGGGAAAGCTAATTGCTGCCACTTTAAACTTTTTTGAGTATATCCGAGTTGAATGCCAAGACCGAGAAAGTGACGATGCGCTTTATCTAATCCTTTGTGAAACGAAGCAGAAACCATCGCACTACTCATCGAGAGTTTTCCGTCACCGCTTTTATCGCCAACAAACATGGCACCTACACCAAAAATATCGTTCGGCAATTTTGTTTGCAGCAACTTCATATCGAACGAAGCAGAGTATGTATTAAAAGGAGCAGAGATGCTGCGCCATTGGTTGCGGTAAATTCCTGCTGCACGGAAACTACATTCGTTAACACCGGTCAGCGCAGGATTCAAATTAAGCGGACTGGCGTAGAACATACTGAAGTGAATGTCCTGTGCATTTAGTTTGTTGGTGATGACACCAACAAAGGCAAAGAGAATTGAAAAAAGAAAAAGGAAACGCGTAAAAATTTTCAATCAGGAGATTTTAATGTGCGTTTAAAAATAGAAAAACTTTTAACGGAGCAAAAGTGAATCGGATTTATTTATATTCGAAAATAATTTACGCAAAACATGAGGACAACTTTCCTTCTTCTTATCTCGGCATTTCTTCTTTTGGCAGCAGATTCCTGTAAGCATTGCGGCACTTGCCGTAAGTATCCTGCTAAAGATGTAGAACTTTGCAGAAAAGATTATGCTACCGAAGATTCTTACGCACAGGCGTTCCGTTATCAGGAATCGCTGGGATATGATTGTGAGTAATTACACTTTCTTCAACTTCGCCATATAAAACCCGTCAAAGCCCGTATTGGCCGGAGATATTCTTTTTTCTTCCAGCAGTTGGAACTCTTTGTGCTTTTCTAAAAAGAGCTTTATCTGCATTTCGTTTTCAGAGGGAAGAATGCTACAGGTAGAGTAAACGAGGATTCCGCCTTTCTTTAGCAGAGGAGCGTATTCATCTAATATCTGCAACTGTGTTTGTTTCAGCTCGTCAATAAATTTTTTTGTCAGGCTCCATTTAGCATCGGGCTTTCTGCGCAATACACCCAAGCCTGAGCAGGGAACATCTAAAAGAATTCTATCGGCAAAGGATTGCAGCAGCCCTTGAAAATGCCGTGTCAGCTTTTCGGCATGAAGAGGTTTTATGATTTTGCAACCTGCACGCGAAGCGCGTTTCTCCAGTTCATCTAATTTGCGTTCATGAATATCAACCGAGAGAATCTCTCCCTCGTTTTGCATAAGTGCTGTGAGGTGTAAAGATTTTCCACCGGCACCGGCACAACCGTCTATTACATTCATGCCCGGTGCTGCTTCCAGGAATGGTGCAATTAATTGAGAAGAAATATCCTGCACTTCGAACAAGCCATTTTTGTATGTGGGATGATTTCTGAAATTCTTTTTGGTGTGAATGATTAGCGCATCAGGTGCAAGCGAAGTTTCTGAGAATTCAATTCCCTCATCGGTAAACAGCCGCTTAATTATTTCGTGATTTGTTTTGAGGGTGTTGATGCGGACAGAAAATTTTGCCTGTGTGTTGAGTGCAGTAATTTCTTTCTCCCAGTCCACGTCTAATTCTTTTTGCCCCAGTACATATAACCAATCAGGAATTGACTCGCGTATTTTGCCAATGCTCTTTGCTTCTTCAAATCGTGAAACAATTTTCTCTTTATCCAGTTCTGCAAATTCTGTCCATTCGGGTAGTGGAATATTTTCGAGCAACAATTTTGTGCCGAACATTTTCCAGAGCGATACTTCGCCAAACAATTCATCTTCTATACAAAATTCGTAAAGGCGTTTGTATCGAACGATGTTGTAAATGTTCTCTGCAATAAAGTTTCTGTCGCGCGCGCCCCAGCTTTTGTTCGATTGCAGCAGATTGCTTACGGTTACATCTGCCTGTTTTTTATCGAGCAAAATTTCTTTTAAACCAAAAATGACAGCGTTGCAGAGATTGCGGTGGAGTTTCATGTGCGGTGAAAATAAAAAGCCCCGCAATTCGCGGGGCTTTCCTTTGTGCCCGAAAGGAGATTCGAACTCCTACACCCGTTAAGGCGCTACCACCTCAAGGTAGTGCGTCTACCAGTTTCGCCATCCGGGCCTTGAGAGGCGCAAATATAATTTTGAATTGGAAATACCCGCGCAAATATTTAGAGTAATGTTTTTAGAAACTCTTTTCCAACACCGCTTTTCAAATATTTCTCTCTTTCTCTCGCTTCTATTCTGGTTGCAAATTTTTCTGTATGTAAAACTTTGAACGGGAGATATGGTTTGGTTGTCGGATTCTGTCCGGTGTTATGTTGTTTGAATCTTCTGTCCAAATCGTTGGTTAGTCCTACATAAATATATTTCCGGTGCAGCGAGGAAATAGCAAAAACCCAAAAGTGTTCTTGTATTTTCTGCATGTTCGTAATAAAGTGGAAAAAAAGGAGTTTCGAACCTGCCTGTCGGCAGACAGGGTAGTGCGTCTACCAGTCCTGTCTGCCGACAGGCAGGTTCGCCATCCGGGCCTTGAGGAGCGCAAATATAATTTTGAATTTGAGATTTGAAACGGAGTTTACTTTTCTTTCGACTTCTTTAGCGTAAACGCAAAAGTAGTTCCTACGCCAACGGTGCTGCGCACATTGATGGTTTGATGGTGAGCTTCGAGAATGTGTTTTACAATGGCTAAACCAAGACCGGTGCCACCTTGTTCACGCGAACGATGTTTATCTATCCGGTAGAAACGCTCGAACAAGCGCGGAAGATGTTCTTCTGAAATTCCAATGCCGTTATCGGTTACTTCTATCAGAATGTTTTCGTCCATATCGTAATAACCACAAACGGTTTGTCCGTTATCGTTGCCGTATTTAATGGAGTTAACTACTAAGTTGGTGATGACCTGACGAATTTTTTCTTTATCGGCATAAACAAAAAACGGTTTATCTGCAGCTTTCTTTACTTCGAGCAAAATGTTTTTCAGTCTTGCTATCAGCTCCATGCTTTCGAAAACTTCGTGAACTAATTTGTTGATATCAAACGTATCTAACAATACCGATTCTTCGCCACGCTCTAAACGCGAAATTTCATCCAAATCATCTACGAGGTTGCTCAGGCGCTCAATGCTTTTAGTAGTGCGCTCTAAAAATTGTTTGGAAACTTTCGGGTCGTCCATCGCGCCTTCTAAAAGCGTGTTCACATACCCCTGAATATTGAAGAGAGGGGTTTTTAATTCGTGCGAAAGATTGCCGAGAAATTCTCTTCGAAACTGTTCGAGCTTGCGCAGGTCTTCCAACTCGCGTGTGTTGTTCATTACATAATCTTTCACCTGTGTTTCCATTTCGCTCAGCGGGTCATCGCCCAGTGTGTCGCCAATTGATTCTTTTAAGCTTTTGCTGAGTTTAAACTGGTGAATGATTTTGTAAACCAGCTTGATTCTGTTTCGCAAATAAATATCTACCACATAATACATGAGCAGCGAAGCCAGAATAAACACAACCAAGAAAATTATTGCAAAGTGTTGCCAACTTGAATTGAAATAAATATCAATACCGCTGACAACGGTTGCCAGCAACAGCGCGATAATGATAGTAAGGGTGCGTGTAGAGAGTTTATCCAAAATAAATTATTGGCGAAGGTATTTAGTGAGGCGAAAATGGCGATAAATTTCTAACCAAATCTTCCGCCTACATAATTACGCGTATGTTCCTGTTGCGGGTTATTGAAAATTTCTTTCGTGTTGTTGTATTCAACCATATCACCTAAAAAGAAGAAAGCCGTTTTGTCGCTCACCCGAACTGCCTGTTGCATATTATGCGTAACAATCATAATGGTGTAATCTTTTTTTAACTCGGCAATCAAGTCTTCAATTTTTCCTGTGGAAATCGGGTCAAGTGCGGAAGTAGCTTCATCCATTAAAATAACAGAAGGTTGAATGGCTATTGCACGGGCAATGCACAAACGCTGTTGTTGACCACCGGAAAGGCCAAGCGCGTTTTTATGAAGATTGTCTTTTACTTCATTCCAAAGAGCGGCCTGTTTAAGTGAACGTTCTACAGTTTCGTCAATTACTTTTTTGTCGTTGATACCATTTACGCGCAGTCCATACGCTACGTTTTCGTAAATGCTTTTGGGAAAAGGATTTGGTTTTTGAAATACCATTCCAACATTTTTCCTCAACTCGTTTACATGCATCTGTTTATCGTAAATATTCTTTCCGTCAATCAATACATCCCCTTCTAGTTTAAATCCGTCAATCAAATCGTTCATTCGATTAAACGCGCGCAGGTAAGTTGATTTGCCGCAACCGGAGGGGCCGATAAGTGCTGTAACCGTATTGGGCTCAATGGCGATGGTTACATCGCGCAGTACGTGAAAATCGCCATACCAGCAGTGAACATTCTTGGTTTCAATTTTATTCATCACTTTTCTTTTCGTTGAAAAATTTTCATCGGGCATAAACTCAGCGCTCACAATTTCGTGTTGCTTTTCTGTGTTTGTTTTCATCTTCTTTTCAATTCTAATTGTTTCCATTACCATTTTACATTTTTCTGCCATCTATTCCTTAGCAGTACTGCGCTACCGTTCATCACAATTGTTATTGCTACCAGCACAATAATTCCGGCTGCTGCGTTCACTAAAAATTCTGCCTGCGGTCGACTTACCCAGTTGAAAATCTGAATAGGTAAAACAGTAAACGAATCGAAAACAGATTTTGGTGTAAACGGTACATAGGTTAGTGCACCTACAACAATCAACGGTGCAGTTTCGCCAATGGCTCTTGAAAGGGCAAGAATAATTCCGGTCATTACTCCACCGGCTGCTGCGGGCAAAACCTGCATCCATACGGTTTGCCATTTGCTTGCACCTAATGCATACGATGCTTCGCGTAATGTTTTTGGAACTGCTTTAATGGATTCGCGGGTGGAGACAATTACAATTGGAAGAATAAGTAATGCGAGCGTAAAACTTCCCGCCAAAATACTTTCGCCCATGTGCAGTAAGCGGACAAAAACTTCTAAACCTAACAAGCCATAAATGATAGAAGGAACACCGGCAAGGTTTGAAATATTTATTTCAAGAAAACTTGACCACCAGCCTTTCTTCGAATATTCTTCGAGATAGATGCCGGCACCAATACCCACCGGTATGGCTATTAGTGCAGTAGTTCCCATTATCCAAAGTGTTCCTACCCATGCTGTAAAGATTCCGGCTTCTTCAGCCCTGCGCGATGGAAGAGAGGTGAAGAATTGCATGCTTATGCGGTGCATGCCATCCATACCTATTTTAACGAGCAGGATGCCGAGCATAACAAGACCGATAGAGGTGGCGAACACTGCCCACACTTTAAACGAATTGTTTTTTAATGTCTTTATATCCTCATTATTCATACTGCTCGCGGTATTTTTTCTTGACGAAAAAACTGATGTTGTTCAGAATTAGCGTGATAACAAAAAGTGAAAGCCCCGCGCTGAAAATTGTTTTGTATTCGAGTGAGCCGTGTGGCACATCGCCACCGGATACTTGCACGATATAGGTTGTTACTGTTTCAATCGGCACACGCGGGTCAAGGGTTAAGCGCGGTTGCTGTCCGGCAGCAATCGCTACAATCATTGTTTCTCCTAACGCTCTCGACACTGCCAGAATAATTGATACTATGATGCCCGATGAGGCAGCGGGAATTAAAACACGAAAAGCAGTTTGCAGTTTTGAGGAGCCGAGCGCATACGCACCTTCGCGTAAACTTTTAGGCACGGCATACAAGGCATCTTCGCTTAGTGAGGAGATGAGCGGGACAATCATTAAGCCCATTACAATGCCCGGTGAAATGGCGTTAAAGCCGGAGAGCGAGGGGAAAAATATTTGTAAGAATGGAGTAACTACTGTTAACGCAAAGTAACCATACACTACGGTTGGAATAGCGGCAAGAATTTCGAGAACAGGTTTTACTGTAGAGCGGAATGTTTTAGAAGCATACTCGCTTAAGTAAATGGCCGTGGTCAATCCTATTGGTAAAGCAATGGTGATTGCAATGATTGTTGTAAGAAAAGTTCCGGATAGGAGAGGAAGGATGCCGAAATGCTTATCGGCAAAGAGCGGAGTCCATTGGGTGTCGGTTAAAAAATCTTTTAAGGGAACTTCGCTGAAAAATTGAACCGATTGAATGGCTAGTACTGCAATAATGCCAAGCGTGGTGAGCACACACAAAGCTGCGCAGGCAAACAATAACCATTCAATTATTTTCTCTTTCGTGTTCATTTGAATATAGCCGTGCCACGGTTACAAAACCGTGGCACGTGCCTGTCAATTATTAACTGTCAAAAAGTTATTTCTTTTCAGTTGCTGTTGCTTCAACCGGTGTTTCATCTTTCAGTAGTTCTTCCATTTTAATTCCTACGGTATTCTTACCGGTAAATACTGAACCGGTGGTGCCTGCGGCCAATCTCTTCTTCACTAATTCATAAACTGCATCTGGTAGGGCTACGTAGCCAACTTCTTTTGCCAGCTTGCCTGCATTCGCTACAAAGTATTCTGCAAATGCTTTTACCTCTGCGCGCTCTGCCGATTTTTTACTGATATAAATAAACAAGGGACGCGAAAGCGGCTGATACGTTCCGTTCTGAACCGTTTCGGATGTTGGCACAATACCACCATCTCCGTTTTCTTTTTTCTCATCGTCTACCGGAATCAACTTCAGTTTGTCTTTGTTGCCTTCGTAATAAGCTAAACCGAAGAAGCCAAGAGCCAGTTTATCGCCTGCAATGCCCTGCACCAATACGTTATCGTCTTCGCTGGCGGTATAATCGCCACGGCATTCTTTTGATTTGCCAACTACCGCTTCGGTAAAGTAATCGAAGGTGCCGCTTTGTGTGCCTGCACCAAACAAGTGAATTTCCTGAGCCGGCCATTTAGGATTTACCTGATTCCATTTTGTAATTTTTCCCTGAGCAGCCGGTTCCCACATTTTTTTCAGTTCCGCTACCGTAATTTTTTCGAGCCAGGTATTTTCTTTGTTTACCACAATGGCTAAGCCATCGTAAGCTATCGGCAATTCGATGTATTCAATGTTGGCTGCTTTGCAGGCTGAGTCTTCGCTGGCTTTAATGGGGCGCGATGCATTTGAAATATCTGTTTCGCCTCTTCCGAATTTTTTAAAACCGCCACCGGTGCCCGATTCACCTACTGTTACTTTTACCGCAGCGTTTGCTTTGCCGAAATCTTCTGCCACCGCCTCAGCTAAAGGATACACGGTAGATGATCCATCCAGTTTAATTTCGCCTTTTAATCCGGTGCTTTCTTCTGTTTGCTGCTGCTTGGTTCCGCACGAAGCGAGAATAAGGGCAACGGCTGTTGTGATAAGTAGATTCTTCATGATTGTTTTTTGTTTATGTTTTTTGTAATGCAAATGTGTAATCAGTGTGTTACTAAATCTTTAAGCCAACTTTATTTATTAAACCATCTTGAATCGAAAAGAAACTGGGTGCGCAGCGTAAAGACGTTATCGTTTAAATCGCGGGTGTAACCGTTGATGCGCGTGGTTTCGTTCTTAACAATATCGTAATACAGCATCAGCTTGAAATAATCGGTGGGGCGGAAAATGTAGCCTACACCGAAGGTCTGATACTTTACATCGGCTAAACTTGTGCGGGCATCGTTGGCGGTAGAAAGGTCTTTACCGGTTACGCGGGTGTTTGGGTCAAACCAGTCATACTTAAATACAAAATCGTGCGAGAAGTTTCCGCCTTTTACTTTATGTGTAAAGGTTTGAATGAAGTAAGCATAGAAACCATCGAACCTGCGGTTGTAAATATCGCTGCCTAAGGCAATTGGTGTTCCGTCAGATGTAGAAGTGCCCGGTTCGTTTCCGAAGGTGTATTCGCCACGGATAGTGGTAGAACCTATTTTGTAAGAAGCGGTCAACTGCAAATCGAAACCGATGTATTCGCGCTTAAAAAATTTCTTGTTGAGGGTAGTTGAATCGGTATGTTTCATATACCGGAGCAAACCGGTGGTATCTTTTTCAATAAAATAATAGTTGTTGGTGCTTTGCAGCACGCCACCGTTGTAATACGAAGCACCTCCGGCTAGTTTTATTTTACCATCCATAAACTCTTTGCGAAGAATAAGCTGCCCGATAAAATCCTTTCTCGAATCAATTTCCGCGTTTGGCAATCCGGTGCCGCTGTAAATACCGGCATTAATTTTAAAGAAGCTGGCCTTCTTCATATACTTGGGCGGTTCAATGCTCAGCATAAAACCCAAATCTCTTTCGTTAGGAAACAATATCTGGTTCAGTCTCATGCGCTCAGGTGTTTCGCGGTTGCGTGAGGAGAAAGCTACTTCGTATCCAAAGGGGCGGTTCATCATACCACCGGTTACCGAAAAAGTGTTCAGCCAGGGGTCGGTTATGCGGCCGTAGGCTTCAATAAAATTTACACCGGTTTCGCTGAAGTTAATCTGCGCGGTGGCGTAGTAATTTACCACTCCCTTATTGCCTTTGTGCTCAAACTCCAGTTTAATACGACCTCGTCTTATTCTGAACCGGTCTTTTGACTGTGCCGGAAAATCGCCACCGGCATACGATTTAATGCCCACCGTATCGGCATGCTGATACTGCATTTGCACGTAAGCCGACAGGTTGAATTTTTTGAGCCATTCTAAAGCGGTGGCTTTCTTTTTTAA
Organism: Bacteroidota bacterium; assembly: GCA_947475165.1. Classification (GTDB taxonomy): domain Bacteria; phylum Bacteroidota; class Bacteroidia; order Chitinophagales; family LD1; genus Bog-950. Next base: position 25,590 of record CANJLD010000023.1, on the reverse strand, counting down.
ATCGGCTACATCGGTGCTTAGCGTATCTAATTTGGTTTGTGCTGCGCTAACTGAAACAATAAAAAACAAGAGCGGAAAAAGTAGTTTTTTACTCATGGGGTTGTTGGTTTGTGTTAGTAATTTTTGAGCGTTTGTGTGGCAGTGTTACCTCTGCGTTAGATAATGGCGCAAAGGATGAAATTGTGTGTTACGCGAATGTTAAGGAGGGATTATTGAATGATTAAATATTGCGCACTACCATAGTAGAGTGGTTCTGCTTTGCGCTTTTTACTTGCGTAACATTAAGTTTATGAGGTGTGTTAAGGGTATGTGACTTAAAACAACAAGCCCCTGCATTGCTGCAAGGGCTTGTTGCCTCATCCTGTCTCACTTTGCTCTACACCCTTTAATAATAGGTAATGCAAACGCTTTTATCATCTTCATTAATAGTAACGGTTATTACAGGACACTCATACATGCCTGCCAAATAAAAAGCATAACCGGACAACTTAAAATTAATCTCCTGGCTACTTTGTGCTTTTACCAATTTGCTTCTTAAATAATTGCTGATTTTAGTGAACTCGCTTTTAGCAGCATCTTTTGTTTTATAGTGAAAAAATAAGTCAGACCGCCATTGTATACAACCGGCTTTCTCCTTTCCATCTATAAGCATAGGGTATCTGTATTTATCATATGTAATTTCAGATGCCTTATTCGGCACGCAAGACTTAGCAAGAACCAAACATGAGATATTATCTCCATCCTCCCTGGGATGAGATGAAACATCTCCGGTTGTATCAATAACGGAAATCTGAAATTGCGGGTTGTTGCTTAACCGGTAAAAGGTATGTTTTACATCCTCGTCAACAGGAATGCCATAGTAAAGAGAATCAATGAATAAATCCTGAGCAAAAGTGTTTTGACCAAACAATAAGAAGGTAATAATGGTGAGACGGGTCATTAAGTATTGACAATTTAATATGTGCCTCTCAAACCTAAAAACTTCTGCCAACAAAAAAGCCCCTGCATTACTGCAAGGGCTTTTTGTTATCCTTATCCAACCGGTTAATCTGCCAAATTGGTAAACCTTATTTTAATATGCCCCGGTCCTATGCCTACCAGGCGCACGTTTAAAAACTCGCCAATGGTGCCCAGTCCGGTAGCAGTTGCAAACTCTTCGGGCGAAAAGCTTACGGTAGTTATAGCCACATCTAAAAGCGGTTGACCGGGCCCCGGTGGAATAGCCGGTGCAGTGCTGCCAAATAGCTGCATGGCATTATCGGTTGCGGTAACAATAACACGGGTAGAAGCTGTTTGCTGCATTTGGGGCAGCGGCAGGTTTTGCGGTATAGCACCCACTACATTCAGTTCTACTTCTACACTGTGCGTGTTGGGCGAAGGATACATCAGGTATTCGTCATGCTTAATAGGGTCGGTTTCGCGGTAAACATCTTTGGCGGTGTTGCAAATTCTTTCGGACTCGGTGTAATTGGCGTTGCCTGCCCTTGTGCGCGCACCGGTGCCTTCTTTGCGCTCGGTGCCTTTAAATTTTGCTTCGTCTATTTTAGTATCAAAGTCTATTACGGCATTGGCAAAGGCTAATAAAAAAGCCGCATCGCAGCCCTCGCTCACCAGGTCTGCCGCATACTTAATTGCCTGCCGGTTAAATATTTTCGATTTACGGCTCAGGTCGCTGTCGTTCAGGCTTATCATGCCTTCAAAACTAAAGTTGTTGTATTCGGGCGTACCGGTGCCGTAAATATTTTGTGCCATGGTGCGCACATTGCCTATCAGGCTCTCGAGGATGCCCCGCGAAGTATTGCGCGCAGCTATAGCAAGGCTTTCTTCGCCCTGCAGCTCCTCATCGGTAAGCATGTTTTTAAAATTGTTGTTAGCCGTGGCAAGTGCGGCTACGCGCAGGGCGGTTACGCCACGCGGTATAAGGTCGGCAGCATCGCGGGTGGCTAAAGCAATTATCTCATCAATTTTTTGGGCAAGGTCAGCATCGCTGAAATTGTGGTTGGGTTGTTCCGGTTGGTTTTCAATATGTTTATATTTTAATTTAAAAATAGAAAGTTCCTTTAATTCTTCCAAATCTTTTACCCGTTTTATTCGCCAGCCTTTAGGGTTTGTTAGTTTTAAAACATAGTAATACAGTCCATATTTATTGGTAATGTAATTAACCATAGTGGTAGCCCCTTTATAGGATGCCGGTAAGTCTGCCCGGCTAATATCTATTTCTTCACCGGGTTTAATGGAAAGTAGTTTAAGAAATAGGGGACTTGCATTTTTTACATTGTGAAATGCTTCGCGGTCAGGATTGCTTTTAAACAACATAGCGGGTGCTTTGGTTATAAAAAATAACGCCTCAAAAATGGAATTATTTTGCAAAAAATAAAAGCAGATAAGCAATTTTATTTTAAAATTATATATAGGTTATAGCATATAAAGTGGTAAGCATTAAAAATTGAATAAAGAATTAGAATAGTGTATTAATAGATATAAATACATTAATACTTGATTAGTGTAATTAAATAAATATTGAAGGAAGTTGAATCATGGTTGGTTAAAGTTAAATGATGGTTGAACAGAGTTAAATGATGGTTAAATGATGCCTTATATTTTGGTTCAAAAACCCTGTTTTTCGTTATTTTTTGATGGTTTTGGCCTTTAGCCGCGCTACCCTCTAACTCCCTAAAGGGAGAACCGCTACCCAATAATACCGGCACTGGCTGTTAAATGCGAGGCGGTTCTTCCTTTAGGAAGTTAGTAGGTAGCTTTGCCCTTTTGTTTTGGATTAGTTTAGATTTGGGGGAGAGCCGCGCAACCCTCTAACTCCCGAAACGGGAGAACCGCCTCCCAAGCCTGCATCATACCATTACCATTATTGCTACTTTTCTATTTTTAGAGAATGAATACTAACAACACTTTGCCCATGTATTATGGTGCTGCGCCAAAGTTGTTTGAGTTTGCAAAGCTTATGCGCTATGCGCCTACCAAAGCCGAGCAAAAAATATGGGAGTTGCTAAATGCCGAGCCGTTTCTGAAATATAAATTCAGAAGGCAACATACTATTGCCACCTTTATTGCCGATTTCTATAGTCATCAATTAAAACTGGTTATCGAAATTGATGGTGGTGTGCATGAACTAAAGGAGCAAAAGCAATTCGATAACTTTCGCGATGAGGAAATGAAAGCCTTGGGCATTTCGGTTTTACGAATTAAAAATGAAGAGGTGCTTAACAGAACACAACCAACTCTTGAAAAAATAAAAGCACCCATTGCTAATTACACCACACCACAAAGCAAAGACTAAGCCGGCTGTTCCTGCGTGGCGGTTCTCCCTTTAGGGAGTTAGAGGGTTGCGAGGCATTGCCCTTCTGTTTTAGATTAGATTAGATTTTGCCACTTGCATACAAAAAATGAGGAAGTAACCTACTGACAAAAATCATATCCCCGCCTTTCCTTTCTCATATCCTTCCATAGTCTGTTGCAACACATTTGCCGCGTAAAAAATAACGCAAATGGAAGTCATGTTTATTCTTATCGGTATCAGTCTGGTATTCGCGCTGGGGTTTTTAGCAGCATTTATCTACAGCGTAATTGGTGGACAATACGATGACGATTACACGCCTTCCGTTCGCATTCTTTTCGACAATTCTGTTAAACCATCTTCTCACCAAAACGATAACCAATGCAAGTAGAAAAGTTTAGTTACGACAATACCAGCGTCCGCAATTTCGGATATGCCGCTTTCCTGTGGGGCGCGGTTGGTATGTTGGTAGGGCTCATTGTAGCACTGCAATTTTTTATCCCACAACTTAATTTTATCGAATACGCCACGTTCGGTCGTCTTCGCCCGCTGCACACCAATGCGGTAATTTTTGCATTTGTGGGGAACGGAATTTTTATGGGAGTTTACTACTCGCTTCAACGTTTGTGCAAAGCAAGAATGTGGAGCGACACTCTAAGTAAAATTCACTTCTGGGGCTGGCAGTTGATTATTGTTTGCGCGGCTGTCACGCTTATTTTCGGAATTACATCCGGTAAGGAATATGCAGAATTAGAATGGCCTATCGATATTATGATTACGCTTATCTGGGTGGTGTTCGGCATCAATATGTTCGGAACCATTTTGACAAGAAGAGAAAGACATCTCTACGTTGCCATTTGGTTTTTCATTGCTACCTGGATTACAGTGGCCATGTTGCACATTGTAAACTCTATCGAGATTCCGGTTTCGCTTTTCAAAAGTTATAGTGTGTATGCCGGTGTGCAGGATGCGTTGGTGCAATGGTGGTATGGTCACAACGCGGTTGCGTTTTTCCTTACAACACCGTATCTGGGGTTGATGTATTACTTCTTGCCGAAAGCGGCAAACCGACCGGTTTATTCGTACCGTCTTTCTATCATTCACTTTTGGGCGCTTATCTTCCTTTATATATGGGCAGGTCCTCACCACTTGCTTTACACCGCTTTGCCAGACTGGGCTCAATCACTCGGAACAGTTTTCAGTATTATGCTGATTATGCCAAGTTGGGGAGGTATGATAAATGGATTGCTCACGCTTCGCGGTGCTTGGGATAAAGTGCGCGATGATGTTGTTCTTAAATTTTATGTAGTAGCGGTTACCGCTTACGGTATGGCAACTTTCGAGGGACCGATGCTTTCGATTAAAGCCGTAAATGCTGTTTCGCACTACACCGACTGGACAATTGCTCACGTGCATGTTGGCGCATTGGGTTGGAACGGTTTCCTCACTTTTGGAATTCTGTTTTGGTTAATACCGCAAATGTATCGCACAACACTTTGGTCAAAGAAGTTAGCGAACATGCACTTCTGGTTAGGAACGCTTGGTATTCTTTTCTACGCTGTGCCAATGTATTGGGCGGGCTTTACACAAAGCTTTATGTGGAAACAGTTTACTCCGGAAGGAATTTTAAAGTATCCAAACTTCTTGGAAACGGTTACTGCTATAATGCCTTTATACATGACTCGCGCATTTGGTGGCGGACTATACTTAGTTGGAACATTAATCGGAATTTTCAATTTGATTAAGACCATGCAACAAGGAAAATTCCTTGCTAATGAAGATGCAGAAGCACCGGCATTAGAAAAAAATTACCAAGCACACGGCACAGAACACTGGCATCGTTGGATTGAACGCAGACCGGTTCAATTACTTGTTGTTGCTTTTGTGATGGTGATTATTGGTGGCGTAATTGAGTTGATTCCAACTTTCTTAATCAAGAGCAATATTCCAACTATAGCAAGTGTGAAACCTTACACTCCGCTGGAATTACAAGGTCGCGATTTGTATATCCGCGAAGGATGTTATGTATGTCACTCGCAAATGATTCGTCCGTTCCGCAGCGAAGTAGCGCGTTATGGCGAATACTCTAAAGCCGGTGAATTTGTTTACGACCATCCTTTCCAGTGGGGCTCTAAACGCACCGGTCCTGATTTGGCACGCGAAGGCGGAAAATATCCGGATAGCTGGCACTTCAACCATATGGATGACCCGCGCACAATGAGTCCGGGCTCTATTATGCCGCCATATCCGCACATGCTCGACCACGATTTGAATATTTCAAACACCGCGAAAAAAATCCGCGTGATGCAAACTCTTGGAGTTCCTTATCCTAAAGGCTACGATAAAATTGCTAACGATGATTTACAGAAACAGGCATTGAAGGTGCAGGCAAATCTGAAAAAGGATGGCATTAATTGCAGCGAGAAAAAAGAAATCATTGCGATGATAGCTTACCTGCAACGCATAGGCACTGATATTAAAGCAGAACCAAAAACGGCTGAAGCAGTTATTAAATAACGACAACTAAAACACAAAACTATGTTTTCATTTTTCAGAAATTATGCAGCTACCATAGATAGTGTGGATGTATTTCCCAAAGTAGCCCTGTTCATTTTCGTTACCGTTTTTGTTGCTATGATTTTGATTGCACTCAAAGCCGACAAAAAGTATATCGAGGAAATTGAACAGTTGCCTCTTCAATAAATTATAAAACCCAAAAACGAATTGTCATGATAAAATCGTTCAAAAAAAATCTACTTCTCTGCGCTGCACTTTTTGCTAGTGTAGTTTCATGGGCTCAGGTTGCCGCACCGTCAGTGGCCACTTCAGCTACTACTTCATCTTCCGATGATACCTTGCTTTATCTACTCATTACCGCTTGTGTGGTGATGTTGCTTGCAGCTTTTTTATTGGGCAATGTTTGGGTTAAACTCGCCAAACTCGCCTTCGATAAACGTGCAGGAAAAACGGCAGTTGTTTTATTACTTCTGTTAAGCAGCAATTTTCTATTTGCACAAGCTGTTGCACCCGTTGCCGATACTTCATTCAAACTTCCTATGCGGTTAGATTTAATATTAGGAATTTTTGTTTTCGCTATTGAAATGATGGTCGTTCTCTGGATGCTTTCGGGCATACGGAATTTAATTATAGAGCTTTCTCCAGAGAAAGAGATAGTGAAGAAACCTTTTGCTCTTCATTTGCCGCATATTTTCGATAACATCAATGCAAGTGTTCCTATTGAAAAGGAACGTGATATTCTACTCGACCATAATTACGATGGTATTCGCGAGTTAGATAATTCACTTCCTCCTTGGTGGAAATACAGCTTCTATCTTTCTATTATATGGGCATTCTTTTACCTCGCGTATTACTTTGTGGGTGGAGGGCCATCTACGCATGATGAATACATTGCTGAAGTTCAGCAGGCTAAAATTGATGTAGATGCTTACAACAAAAAGAATGCATTGAATGTAGATGAGAGCGATGTGAAATTTGCAGATGCTGCAGGAATTACAGATGGCGCAGATATTTATAAAACAAACTGTGCAGCTTGTCATGGAAACTTCGGGGAAGGAAATGTAGGTCCGAATTTGACTGATGACTACTTCATTCACGGGGGCACTGCGAACGAACTTTTTAAGACTGTTAAGTACGGATGGCCTGCAAAAGGTATGAAGAGTTGGGAAACGGATTTAAGTGCGGTGCAGATTAAAAATGTCATCAGTTACATCCACTCCATTCGCGGAACTAATCCGGCAAATGCGAAGGCACCACAGGGAGATTTATTTACAGAAGCCGGTATTGCAAAAACTGATTCGACTGTAGTCGCTGCAACAGATACAACCAAGAAATAAGTGAGCGCACCTAGCGAAATTTTCCGCGATTCATTTGGTACGATTACTAAAGACGGTAAGCGCAACTGGGTTTTTGCAAAAAAACCAACCGGTAAGTTTTATAATGGTCGAACCATTGTCAGTATTATTTATCTGATAGTGTTTTTTACACTTCCCTGGATAAAAGTTCATGACGAGCCGCTTTTTCTGTTCAACATGTTTGACCGCAAGTTCATTTTGTTTGGTATGATTTTTTGGCCTCAGGACTTTTTTGTGTTCGCTTTAGGTATGCTCACATTCATTGTATTTGTAGTTCTTTTCACAGTAGTGTTCGGCAGAATCTTTTGCGGATGGGTATGTCCGCAAACCATTTTTATGGAAATGGTTTTCCGCAAAATAGAATACTGGATAGATGGCGATGCTGAAAAGCAAAAGAGGCTAAGTGCAATGCCTTGGAACGGAGAGAAAATTCTGAAACGTTCGGGAAAGTTTGTTGCCTTCTTCACCATGTCATTCATCATTGCCAATTATTTTCTGGCTTACCTTATTGGTATGGATGATGTGATGCTTTATATGAAGGAAGGTGTTGCCGCACACATAGCTACGTTTATTCCATTGGTAATTTTTACCTGCACCTTCTTTTTTGTTTACTGGTGGTTTCGCGAGCAGTCTTGCTTAATTGTTTGTCCATACGGAAGATTACAAGGTGTAATGCTCGACCCAAATTCAATTGTGGTGGCATACGACTATGTCCGCGGTGAACCGAGAGGAAAAATAGCTAAAGAAGAACCCGAGAAGAAAGGCGATTGCATTGATTGTTTTGATTGTGTTCGTGTTTGCCCCACCGGTATTGATATTCGCAACGGTACGCAAATGGAGTGTGTGAACTGCACCGCTTGTATTGATGCCTGTGATGCGATTATGACTAAAGTCCATCGCGATACCGGATTGATTCGCTATGCTTCTGAAAACAATATCAAGAAAGGCGAGAAGTTGCACATGACTGTTCGCACCGGTGCTTACATTGGTGTGTTGGTGATACTACTGGCAGTTCTCACCACGCTGCTGGCTACCCGAAAAGATATTCAGGCAACTATTATGCGCGCGCAGGGAATGCTGTATCAGGAACAACCCGGAAACAAAATCAGTAACCTGTATAACATCAAACTCATCAACAAAACGCGTAAGGATATTCCTGTTCAATTGCGATTAGAAGATGAAGAAGAGTTACACGGAATTATAAAAATGGTAGGCAAAGACCTTCACGTTCCAAGCGAATCAATTGGTGATGGAGTGTTCTTTGTAATTATGGATAAGAGCGAATTGCATCACCGCAAAAACACAATTGAAATAGGAGTGTTTAGTGGTGACAGAAAGATAGATGAAGTGAAAACAAATTTTGTTGCACCTAATTAAATCCCCTAAATCCCCTAAAGGGGACTTAATACAAATACAAAAGCAACAGTTATGGAAATAGATAAAACAGAACGCTCAAATCAAGACAAATCTAAAGCCCCCTTTAGGGGGTTGGGGGTGGTTTCTTGGGGCTGGCGCATTGTAATTCTCTATGGAGGTTTTATGTTGCTCATTCTTTTTCTGGTGTATAAAACAACAACGGTTAAAGATGATCTAGTAAGTCCGGATTACTATGCTAAAGAATTGAAGTTTCAGGAGCAGGTAGATAAACAGAAAAGAACACACGAATTGAAAGAGCAATTGAGTTGGAATGTAGATGGCAAAAAAATTGACATTCAATTTCCAACCGAAATGCTTAGCAAAAATGTGAAGGCAGAAATTCTTTTCTACAATGCTTCAGAAGCTAAAAGAGATTTTACGGTGGCTTGTTCTCCGGATTCAAACGGCTTGTGTCAGGTTAATTCTGCTAAGCTTCAACATGGAGTATATGAAATGAAGATTGACTGGAGTGCAGGAGGCGTAAATTATTACAACGAAGGCACTATAAATATTCAATAACAAAAGACCTCGCAGGTTTTTAAAACCTGCGAGGTCTCAATAGAAAAAATGGAATTTCTAATAGCGGCAATATCACTCGGCTTCCTCGGAAGTTTCCATTGCATAGGCATGTGTGGTCCTATTGCTATGGCGTTGCCGCTGGGAAGAGAAACCAAATTCAAACGAGTTGTCGGTAGTATCGTTTACAACCTGGGCAGAGTTTTTACCTACGGAGTTTTCGGTTTGCTCTTCGGTTTACTTGGTAAAGGTTTCGTTATAGGTGGCTATCAACAAATTCTGTCCATCACTCTTGGTATAATTATTCTGCTTGGCTTGCTCTTGCCTTCGCGTGTAACTTCCTTTTTCGGATTGACGAAAATCATACTGCCAATAGTTACGAAAGTGAAATCTTTGCTGGGCAATTTGTTTAAGCAAAAAAGCTACGCATCGCTCTTTTCTATTGGTGTATTGAACGGACTTCTCCCTTGTGGATTAGTTTACTTAGGCGTAGCCGGTACTATTGCTACCGGTGATGCGTGGAAAGGAATTTTGTTCATGCTGATGTTTGGCTTAGGAACATTACCGGCAATGCTGTTTGTTTCAATGGCATCAAGCGCCATAAGTATTGAGTGGCGAAGCAAAGTAAGAAGAGCGGTGCCGGTGTTTGTAGGAATAATGGCTTGTGGGTTGATTTTGAGAGGAATGAATTTGGGTATTCCGTATGTAAGTCCGGAGTTAAGTAAAACGGATTGCACTAAACATAGTTGTTGTCATAAAAAGTAAAGCCATGGAAATTCTAATCAGCGATTCAAGAACGATAAGCGAAGTACAGCGCGACTTCGGCAAGGAATTTCCTTTTCTGAAACTCGAATTTTTTGACGCGCCTTATAAGGAAGAGAAAGCTTTGCCTAAATCTAAAATGTTTACACATGATAGGAAACTCTCGCTCTGCCGTAAAAAACATATTGATGGTAAACTAGAAATTGTAAAAGACGAAAAGGTTAAAGATTTGGAAATGCAGCTTTGGAAAACATTCGGGCTGTCCGCACAGGTGTTCCGCAAAAGCGGAAACCTTTGGATTGAGACTTCACTTACTGATAGCTGGACTCTGGAGCAACAAAACAGAGAAGGGTTGGAAATGAGTAGTGCTCATAAAAATCCATACAAAGAAGCAGAGGAAACAGATTTGACGGACCGCGACAAGTGGGAGTAATATGTTAGTAGTTCTACGAATGCTATCTATTCTGCTTCTACTCTTCAATGGTATTGGTGCGTTATACGGAAGTTTTAAATTTATTACAGACCCAAGTGGAGCAAGTTTAGGAATGACTCTTTCGCTGCTCGAGCATTCCCCCTTCATTAATTATTTAATTCCCGGAATCATTCTCTTGATTGCAAACGGCATCTTGAGTTTTGTTGTTATTGCGCTGATTCTTTTCAAAACAAATTTTTATTCTTTAGCAATAATTGCAGAAGGCTGTATTCTGTTTGGTTGGATTACAATTCAAGTTATTATGCTTAGAACAGTAGCCAGTTTGCATATTATACTTTGGACTTTTGCAGTTTTACTAATATTATCTGGAGTTGTGCTGAACCGAAAGTTGTTCCTTTAAAAATAACATGACTATCATCTTCGCCTTACTGGCTCTTCTTGCCGAAATAATCGGAACAGTAGGCGGTTTTGGTTCATCTCTATTTTTTGTTCCCATAGCAGGATTGTTTTTTGATTTTAAAACTGTTCTTGGCATCACAGGCATATTTCATGTATTCAGTAACCTAAGTAAGCTGATATTGTTCCGCAAAACTATTGACTGGAAACTGTCCTTGCTATTCGGAATTCCGAGCGTGGCATTTGTAATTTTAGGGGCGTGGTTGACTAACAAAATAAATTTACGTTACGACCAATTGTTTCTCGCTCTGTTTCTAATCTCGTTCAGTGCCTTGTTGTTATTGAAACCCAACTTTAAATTGGATGCAAATAAACTTACAAGCATTACCGGTGGTAGTGTTGCCGGATTTCTTGCAGGCTTCATAGGCACCGGTGGAGCAATAAGAGGATTGAGTCTTGCTGCTTATAATTTGGAGAAGAGTCTTTTTGTCGGCACATCCGCAGCAATAGATATGGGAGTTGATTTAAGCAGAAGTGTAATTTATATTGGCAATGATTATTTGAGTGCAAAAGATTATAACCTGCTTCCGATTTTACTGATAGTCTCGGTAATTGGTTCTTACATAGGCAAGTTGTTATTAGCCAAAATCAATCAGGACCATTTCCGGAAAATTGTGTTGGGTTTAATATTAGGTGTAGGTATTTTTATGTTGGTGCGCACGATAATTGATTTGTCTAAGCATCCTTAAAAGAAACCCCAAGTGCTATATCATCTCCGCTAATGCAATCACATGCCCATCAGAGTCAGCGAGATAACCGGCACGGTCGCCCCAGTTTCTTTCTTCAATTTCACTAATCAGTTTTGCGCCTGCTTTAATAGCATTGTCAAATTCTGCTTTTAAATCTTTTACATGCAAATACAATTCACAACGCGGAATACCGGTTCCGGTTTCAGGATGAGGTGTTTTGTCGCCAAGTATTTTTGCAATGCCGGCATTGGGCATTAGACTGAGTTTAAGGTTTTCGGAAAGTGTAAACTCCGTCATGCCCGGAACATTAAGAGAAGGAGATTTATGAAGAACAGCTTCGTAAAACTTCTTACTCAATTCCTGGTTGCTTACGTAAAGAATTATTTCAACCGTTTCTATTTTCATTTTCCGTTTCTAAAGATTTTTCAAAATAAAATCAACCCGTTCATGCGGCAGAATTACCGGAACATGAATCACGGGGAAAGGTAAGGATTCATAAATATCTGTAATGATGGCATGTATTCTTTTTTGTGCCGTTTCATCCTCTCTTCGTGCGTAATCCTGCACCAATGGGAGGCAATCAAGAATAAACACCTTTTTATAAGCCATGGAGTGCATTGCTTCAGCAAGTTTAGGGTCTATGATGATATTAAGATACCGGTAGTAGGCTAGTGCATCCGGAATGGCCCTGTCCAGAAATACAATATCATCAGGAGAAAGCTGTTTCTCCACTTCTATCTGCATCTCAAGAATTTTCAGCTGGAAATCTTCCTGATGCTTGCGCACCTCTTCTACAGTTTTTCCATTTAGGCGCTGCATGTCAAAATAATGGCGGGCGTTCTCAATAGTCGTTTTGTATCCTCTTGCCCGCAACAAATTAACCATAGTGGTTTTCCCCGAACCTGGTCCGCCTGTTATCACATACCAATTGGTTTGCTTTTTCAAATTCTCTAGGTTGCTCATTCAGTGCGAAAATGGCAATTGGCAGCTATAATCACCATGATTTTGAAATGTTGTTAATGTGACCAAACTCATCTTATGTTTTGACCTGCATCATCGGCTACAGATGCCACCCGCTCCATCTTTGCCATATTAAATAACAACTAAAAATACACAACATGAAAGCAAGTATCAATTCTTTACACCATCAGGAAAACGACTGGTTACGCGAGCTTGAATTTTACAAACAGGAACTTAGTGTCCTTACTGGTCGGCTTGAAGAAGTAGTAGCAAAAAATACTTCAAAAGAAACCATGGCACAGGTAGAGCATTTTCAAAACCGGTTTATTCTTTTGAAGGAGCAGCACGATATTCTTCGCCACGACAATGCAGCCCGTTCTGAAAGATTAAATGAAATGGCAAAAGCAATTCCAACGCATATAGAAGAAAAGTTCGTGGCAGACAATGATGATATGCATAAACGTATGGTCGACTTCTTTTCTTCCTTCCGCGATACGCGTTTTGAATTCTATAAATTCCTTTCAAAAGTTCTATAAGCCGTTTTAATCAGTCGGTTGAACCTTTTTGAAATAATAAATCCATGCTTTTTAATTTAAACTTTAAAGTTTTAAGGAGATACCGGCAGATTATCGGGATACTGATTAAATACGGTTTTCAGGATATTCTTTCCGATGCAGGGATGTCGTTGAAAGCAAGATTGATAGAAGCTTTTCTTCCAAAAAATTTGGTGGAAAAAATTCACAGCCATTCTAAATGGGAAAGAATGCGCATGGCTGTGGAAGAACTCGGCACTACTTACATTAAGCTCGCGCAAATACTTAGTAATCGGCCGGATGTCATCCCGCTTGAGTTGGTTGCAGAATTTGAAAAACTTCAAACGCATGTTCCTGCGTTTCCAGGAGAAGATGCAAGGAAAATTATTGAGCAGGAGTTAGGGAAAAACATTGATGATGTGTTTCTGAAATTCGAAGATGTTCCTTTTGCAAGCGCATCCATTGCGCAAGTGCATAAGGCAAAGTTGAAGGACGGCACACAGGTAGTTCTGAAGGTGCGTAGACCTGGCATAACCGAGAAAATAGAACTCGACATTGTTATCATGAATTATTTCGCGCGCAAAATGGAAGAGCGCGGCTACTTGGTTAATCTCGACCCTGTGGGCATGGTTCGTGCGTTTGATGTTTCTATTCATAAGGAACTCGACCTTACACATGAAGGATACAACCTTCAACGCTTTGCCGGTAATTTCGAAAACAGCGAACTGGTTTTTGTTCCTAAGTATTATCCGCAGTTAACTACAATGAAACTGTTGACGATGGAGTTTGTGCAAGGTGTTCATCCGTATGATACAGATGGATTGCAACGCATTGGCGCAAATAGTCACGAACTTGCCAAGAATGGCATGTTCGCTTTGTTTCAACAGATATTCGAGTTCGGTTTTTTTCATGCCGATCCGCATCCGGGAAATCTTTTTGCTATGCCTGATAACAAAGTGTGCTTTATTGATTTCGGAATGATGGGCACGGTGCTGAAAGCAGATGTAGAATTTTTTGCAGATATAGTTTATGGAGTTACGGCAAAGGATTCCAAAACACTAATCTGGGGGTTGAAGAACATTGCCGTAAGTCAACAGTTTGAAGGCAACAAAACTTTCGAATACGAGGTAGAAGATTTGATTAACGACTATCATGCTTTACCGGCTGACAAAATGAATATGTCGGATCTGTTCAATCGTCTGCTCGAATTGGTAAACCGGTACACCATAAAAATGCCTCCTGATTATTTTCTTCTTTCCAAAGCGATGATAACTATTGAAGGAGTTGGTCACCGCTTGGACCCTGACTTGAATATTATTGAAGAGCTAACCCCGCACATCAACAAAACTTTAGCCGATGAATTTGGCTTGATGTCAATTTTGAAACGCTTTTTAGGTTCTGCCCGCGACTCGCTTTCGCTCATCGAAAATTTTCCGCGCGATATTCGAGACATAATTGGCAAGATAAAGAAGGGAGAATTGAAAGTTTCTATCGAGCACGAAGGCTTAGAAGACATTACCCACAAAATTGATTTGGCGAGTAACCGGATAACAGGTGGCTTTCTTATCGGTTCTATATTGATGGCTTCGGCAATTTTAATTGCTGTAAAATTTCCACCGCTGTATCAGCACGTTTCTATTTTTGGAGGAATTGGTTTTGTGCTGGCAAACGTTCTTGGAATACGAATGCTGTTTACCATTTTCAGGAGCAAGAAATATTGATTAACTCAATAGTTTCACTACGTATTTACTCTAATGTCTTAAATGCTTGTGGCAGATAGCTGATAATATCACTAGCGGTTATAGCAGTTTCCCCTAAATCTGTTTTGGCAAAGTCTCCGGCAAGTCCGTGTATATAAACACCCAGCACCGCTGCATCCGTTGAAGAATAACCTTGTGCAAGCAACGAAGTAATTATACCGGTTAGCACATCACCGCTTCCGCCTTTTGCCATACCGGGGTTGCCGGTGCTATTGATGTAAGTTTTTCCTTCCGGTGAAACCACGGTAGTATTTGCGCCTTTCAACACTGTTACTAATTTATGTTTTACAGAAAGTGCTATCAACTTCTCCATCTCTTCATTATCACTATTCCAAACACCTACTAATCTTCTAAACTCGCCTACATGCGGAGTAAGCACCGAGTTTTCAGGAATAAGTTCAAGCAACGCTTCATTACCGGAAATAATATTCAGCACATCGGCATCTAGCACCATAGGCTGACGATACTGTTGCAATAGATTCTTTAAAAAGTCAGCTGCGCTTTCCGAAGTTCCAATTCCCGGACCAACACCAATGGTATTAAAGGAAGTTAAATCAAGCACTTCATGCAATTCCTTTTCTCCACTCACCAGCACCATTGCTTCAGGGTTGCTGATTTGCATTATATCGTAACCACATTCGGGAACAAGAGCAGTTACCAAACCTGCACCGCTATGGAGTGCTGCCTTTACCGAAAGTACAGCCGCACCCATTTTGCCGTAACTACCGGCAGCAATTAAAGCATGACCGTAACTTCCTTTATGAGAAAACTTATCACGTTCAATAAGTTTTGGAAGAGTAAGGTTTGCCAGCATAAAAAACTAATTCAGTAGATTTTTCAACTTGCTTTCATCCATCACTACAATCTTTCCCTCTTTAATTTCTATCAATTTTTCATTCTTGAAATCGCTGAGTGTGCGGATTAAACTTTCAGTAGCTGTGCCTACTACTTGTGCTAAATCTTCGCGCGGTATTTCCAGTTTAGGTTTATCGCCCGGAGCTTTTTTGAATTTATCATACACCTGCAACAAACCAACGGCTACCCGTTTGCGAAGCGAGTTGTAAGCGAGGTTCAGTAATGCTTCTTCGCGCTCTGCCAGGTTGTGCGAGAGCAATTTGATAAAACTCTTCGCCACTTGTGCATCGGTATTGAGCAGAGCATAGAAGTCAGCTTTAGGAATCATCATTACTTCGCTGTCTTCCATAGCTTCGGCATTATCTGCATAAGGAGTTTCTTCAAGCAAAGCTGTATAGCCCATAAATTCGCCATCTTTATGAATGGAGATAATCAACTCTTTACCGTCATCGTTCATACGGAACGATTTTACTTTTCCTTTTACCACAAAAAATAAATAAGAAGGACGGTGACCGTGTGTATACACCATCTGTTTCTTTTTGTAGCTCTCTACTTCGCGGTCGCCTTTGGTAATATCTATTTTACCATTTACGCGCGCCTGATTTAAAAAATCATTCACGCCTTCTGCACTTGATGCAAATTCTGTTTTGAGCAAATCATTTTTCTTTAAACGCACTTCAATAGCGTTTAGTAATTCAATATCATCGAAGGGTTTAGTGATATAATCATCGGCTCCCATTTCCATTCCCTTACGGAAATCTGTTCTATCTGCTTTTGCTGTTAGAAAAATAAAAGGAATAAAACTTGTCTTCGGGTTTTTACTGAGCATGTGTAACACTCCGTAGCCGTCTAACTCGGGCATCATAATATCGCAAATGATGAGGTCGGGAGTTTCTTTGGTAACGAGGTCAACACCTTTTTTGCCGTTAGGTGCAGCAAACACTTTGTAGTTGGCGAGTTCGAGAATTTCTTCAATGTTTTCGCGCACTGCTTTGTTATCTTCTATCAATACAATTTTCTTGCTCATTGAGTTTTAATTAGTGGGTAAGGTAATAGTGAATGTGGTTCCGTTGTTTTCTTCGCTGTGTAAGGCAATGGCTCCATTAAGTAGTTCAACATATTTAGAAACAATGTGCAATCCAAGACCGGTGCCCTGAATATTTGCAGCGTTGCGCGCACGAAAGAAACGTTCGAAAAGATGTTCCTGGTCTTCTTTTGAAATTCCTATGCCGCTATCTTTTACCATGAGTATCATTTGTTCTTTCTGATTGCTACAAGAAATTTCAATCACTGAATTTTCCGGGGAAAACTTAATAGCGTTCGAAACCAAGTTGAGTAAAATGTTTTTGAGCAAGCGTTTATCTGTAAACACTTCATCGCTGCCCTCATGCGTAAATCTTATTTGTTGACCGGGTTTCAGAATTTCTTTGAGGTCGCTGATAAAGTCTTCCATAAATGAGCTGCAATGCACTATTGCTTTTTTGGCTTCTACCAAACCCTCTTCGAGTTTGCCGAGCGATAGCAAATCTTCCAGCATGCCATTTAGATGCTGAACGCCTTCTTTAATTCGCGCTACATGTTTGTCTCTTTTTTCCTGGTCTTCAGTTTTAGTGTATTTGCCAAGCAAGGAAGCTGATGAAAGCACAGCGGCAAGCGGAGTTCTAAACTCGTGCGACACGGTAGAAACAAAACGCGATTTTAAATCGCTGAGTTCTTTTTCTTTTTCGAGGGCACTTTCCAGTTCTTCTTTCGAAGTTTCCAATTGAGCCAGTGTTTCGCGCAACATCATGGTGCGGTCGGCTACTTTTTGTTCGAGTTCACTATTGAGTTTTTTTATTTCTGAGGTTACTCGTTCCAGCTCGCTTTTTTGTTCTTGCTGAATTTCTTCGTGCTGTTTGCGCACGGTAATGTCAATAATAAAGGCAATAACATAGGCTTCGTTATTCAACAGGTAGTGGCTTAAGCTTACTTCTACCGGAAACACCGTTCCGTCTTTGCGCTTGGCAAACAAATCTCTGCCGGCTCCCATATTTCGATTTACAGGGTGAGCGTGAAACGAGTCGCGGTGATGAACGTGCTTTTCGCGAATTTCGTTGGGCAGTAAAATTTCAATCTGTTGCCCAATCATTTCTTCTTTGGTAAAGCCGAACATTTTTTCGCCAAATGGATTCACCAATACAATTTGACCCGCGCGGTTAGCCAGTACTATGCCCTCGGTAGCGTTCGCAAAAAGCGAAGCCATCATTACATCACTATCCATTCTTTTTATCACGTTGGGTGTGAACATACGATTACGGTTTGCTTGTGCAAAGTAGTTTCTGCAGCAAAATTGCATTGTAATCTGTAGAAGAGGATATGATTGACGTCATAAACTTCAATGAAGGTTAGATGATAAAAAGTATTGCAACTTATCAACTCTTCCCATACAACCTAACGGCTTCTCTTTCTAATTCTTCCCGATGACTTGGATGAGCAATACTTATTAAAGCTTTGGCGCGTTGCGAAATATTTTTCCCGTATAAATCAACCGTGCCGTATTCAGTAACTACATACTGCATATGGGCGCGGGTGGTTACTACACCGGCTCCGGGTTTAAGAACGGGGACAATTTTAGAAAGCCCTTTTCCGGTAATAGAACCGAGTGCAATAATCGGTTTGCCGCCTTCGCTCAAAGCAGCTCCGCGTATAAAATCCATCTGTCCTCCTACCCCACTAAAAATTTCGGTGCCAATACTATCGGCACAAACCTGCCCCGTTAAATCAATTTCAATAGCGCTGTTTATTGCGGTTACTTTTTTGTTTTTGCGAATCACCGATGTATCGTTCACATATGCCACATCGAGCATAGCCACTTCGGGATTGTTATGAATAAAATCGTAGAGTGCACGCGTGCCCATAGCAAACGAGGAAACAATCTTACCCGAATGCTTGGTTTTAAGTTTACCGTTTATCACACCGCTTTTTACCAACGGAAGAATACCATCGCTGAACATTTCGGTATGCACGCCTAAGTTTTTATGGTTGGTCAGAAACTGCAATACCGCGTTGGGTATTCCACCAATGCCCATTTGCAAACAGGCGCCATCTTCTACCAGTGCCGCTACATTCTTGCCAATGGCGATTTCGGTTTCGCTTGCCGTGGAAACTCCACATTCATGAATCGCATCTTCTGCATACACCGCAGCGGTAATTTTTGAATGATGAATAAAACTATCACCCAGACTGCGCGGCATATTCGGACTGACGAGTGCAATAATTTTACCGGCTACTTCACAAGCCGCACGCGCTATATCTACCGATATACCCAGCGAACAAAAGCCATGCACATCAGGCGGACTCACCTGAATGAGCGCTGTATCAATGGGAAATTTACCCGAGCGCATGAACAAAGGAATCTCGCTTAAAAACATGGGAATGTATTGCACGTTTGTTTCGTTCACATGTGCCCGCACATTTTTGCCAATAAAAAATGCATTCAGGCGAAATGCTTTTGCATAAGCAGGATTAGCATAGGGAGCAGTGCCTTCGGTATGTAAGTGAGTGATTTCAACATTGCTTAGTTCTTGGTGGCGGGCAGTAAGCGCATCTACCAAAATTTGAGGTGTGGCACAGCCGCCATGAATAAATACGCGCTCATTGTTTTTAATAAGGGCAACAGCTTCTTCGGCAGAAATAAAATTCATACAGATGTTTTTAGAAGGCGAACATACTGCAAAACGAAGACCATCTTAACCAATGTTAGCTGACATAAATCAATTTGAACTAAGCGCAGAATTTTCATGCTGCAGAATTCCTTCAGCAATTAAATATTCTGCCACTGCATAAGTGGTAATAATGCTGAACCCTGCATAATAGGAAGGGACCGGCAAGGCTAGGAAGTTGATAGCAATCAGCGAATCGGAAGCTACAAATACACAGGCACCAATAAACACCAGCCAAAAACTTTTGCTGTTGGTTTTACCGTAGCGGCTGAGTGCAATAGCGGCCATGCTTATTAAAACAGCAGCATAAAAAATAACGGGCACTGTAGCGGAACTCTTTTCTGCATTGGCATGCAGAGGAGGTAACACAATGGCAAGCATCGTGAGCCAGTAAATCACAAACGGCACATAAATATATTTGCTGAATGCTGTATCGACCGCTATTACTGATCTGCGAAAGGCATTG
Source organism: Bacteroidota bacterium (assembly GCA_947475165.1). Lineage (GTDB taxonomy): Bacteria > Bacteroidota > Bacteroidia > Chitinophagales > LD1 > Bog-950. The sequence goes on along the minus strand of CANJLD010000023.1, from coordinate 5,879 downwards.
ATGAACAACACCTGTGTTACAAAGAATGAACCCAGACCAGCGAGGAAAAAGTATTTGCTCTTGGGTATGCCCATTAGGTTGGTATCGGTTATGGTTTCGGGTGTGAGCATGAGCGATATATCGCCAAACCACGAAAACAAAAATGCAAACATCATGATGGTATGTGTAATGCTCCATTTCTTTTCTACAGAAAAAAAGAAGTAAGCCGCTATCAGCGGAAGCACCAGCGGCTTGGTAAAAAATATCAGTTCCCTATAGTGCACAAACTCCGCATAGAATTCAACTACTGCCACAGCGATTAAAATAGATCGAATAATTTTTGGTTTCATTTTGCTTTTTGTTTTTGATACCACGCCACGGTGCGTTTAATTCCTTCTTCAAAACCGACTACTTGTTCATAGCCAATCTCGCGCTGTGCTTTGGCGGAAGAGAAATGTAAATCGTGCGTAGAAGTATCGACAATGTAAGTGCTTATCAGCGGCATCTTTTTGCGCAGAAAAAGAAAGTGAATTACATCCATCACAAAACCCACCGGCATGAACGCAAACGAAGGAACAGATGAAAGTTTCGCTTGGATCTTCAGCTCTTTACTGAATAACGCCAATAGATTTTTCAAATGCAAATACGGTGGTTCGTAATCGGCAATTATGTACGTATTGCCTGTGGCATTCGGACTTACTCCTGCACACAACAATCCATAAGCTAAGTTTTCGGAATACACATAACCAAGTTTTGATTGTCCATCATTCACATAGCCCATCAGTTTTCTATTCTCTAAACGCTGTAACATTTCCTTACTCGTCATTCTATCATTCGGACCATAAATATTAAAGCCCGGGCGAATGATGACTGTTTCAATTTTGTTTTGGTAAGAAGCGAGTAACTCCTCACACTTTATTTTTGATGCAATGTAAGGGCGCGTTAACCATCCTGTATTTAGCAAGGGTGTTGTTTCATCCGCATTCTCAAAATTATCGAACCCATGCACCACCAGTGAACTCATAAACACAAATCTGCACACCTTGCATTTCACTGCTTCCAATAAAAGATTCTCCGTGCCATTGTAATTCACTTTAAAAATATGATTGCCCCACGCGAGCGATGGAAGAGCAGCGAGATGAAAAACAAGTTCCACATCGTTCAGCAATCCATTGAGCATTTCGCGCTTGGTAATATCAGCGTAAACAATTTCGCAATTCAATCCGTCAAGATTCGATAAATCTGTGCCGGGCAAAACCATAGCTTTAACCGTATGTCCTTCGCGCAACAACAGTTGAGTGAGATTGCTTCCTATAAAACCATTGGCACCGGTAACTAAAACGTTCATTGCTTGTTAGAAGAATTTTTGAGGCAATAGATGAAGCCAATGAAGAACAAACAGGTCAATAAAAACATTCATTACAAAATGGATGATCATGCCATACCAAATAGAATTGTAACGAAACGCTACATAACCAAACACCGGTCCGAAAGCAGCAGCCGCTGTAATTTCTGGAGTTGGTTTGCCTATGTGAAACAGAGTTGTAAGCACGGTTTGAATCAAAATAATAACGATGAGTTCTTTTGTTCCGGCATTCTCGCTCTTTAACCCAAACTGCAAATATCCGCGAAAGAAAATTTCATACGCCAGGAAGTAGAACAGATAAACCGATTGATACGCAATGAAAACAGTCCAACTGGTTCCTATCAACTTACTCAACGGATATTCCGATTGAATCAAGGGGTCTTGCGAAGAGAAAAAAGTAGAGGTAATAACAACGGTATAAGCGACCGCACAAATTATCAGCGCTTGCTTATTGTAATTCAATCGCAAACCAAACGATGAGAAATCTGCTTTGAGATAAAACCTCGTAATGAGATAAGGCACCAGCCAAAACAACACCACCATTACCGCAAACTGATAAACATATTGCCAAAGGTCAAACCACTTATTTCCGGTGCCGAAGAGTTGATGAAATACAACAAGGTCTTTGGAGTAAGTTCCTTTGTTGCTATACCACAAAGCCACTAACCAGTATACAAGGGTAATGAGTACCGAAGAAAGCAGCACAACTGTTCTTTTTTTCTGCAGTGATATATGGGTTTGTTGCACGCTATAAAAGTAGTTATCTGCCTATTATATCAGCAGGGCTTTGGGAAATTATTTTAAAGCATTGGAGGGTTTTAGAATTACCGTCAACCCGCTGTTAGCGGCTGGTTTTCTTCTTGTCATTGCTTGACAACCTTTCCAGTTTTCAGTGTCCCCTTAGAGTTCCTTAACTCATAAAAGTAAATGCCGTCTGTAAGTTGCTCAGCGTTTATTGTCGTGGAGTTTGTAAATGTTTTTCGCAATACTTGTTGTCCGAGAAAGTTGTAAAGTGAAACAGTTGTTTGCTCGTTGACCCCGGTATTTAATGTAAGTCGAGTGGTAAAGGGATTAGGAAAAAGATTTATTGATGAAGCCATGTTTTCAATTATTCCTGTGGCAGTTGTTTGTCCGGCAAGGATGGGTTGGTCTGGAATAGAGTTGAAGAGAGGTGAGAAGAAAGACTTGTTTCATTTGTGATTTATATGAATTATTAGGAGGAGAATATACTTAGCAATTCTATTGTTTACCTTCTTTGAGCGACTTACATTCCCAAACATTGAAATTTCGATAGTTGAATTGAGTCCATTTCATTTGTCGGAAACCAATTTTACCGCCCTGCAAAATCTTACCTAACTTTTGTCCGTCATCTACCCAATCAATTGCTTTTCGACCGTCAATGAAGAGTTGTAGTCTTCCTTCAAATTTTACTAATTGAATTTTGTGAATGGCTTGCGAACGAAGCGGTATACCTGGCTCTTTCTCCTGCACTAAGTGAAAGCCCTTGTTCTTTCGCAAATGGGTAGTTTCTCTACCCGGATGATCTTTGCTGTTGGCGTAATAAGAGATATGATAATTGTTGATAGCCCCGTTCGTATATTGCTTGAATGTTCCATCTCGTTTAGGTAAAGAGGCGGCAAAGATGTCTTCCCCGTTAAGACCTGTTGCGGCAAAAAATACAATACACAAACCCACTTTCGTATGCAGGTTTTGAACTTCCCACTCGGCAATAAAATTTTCAGGAAATTCCTGCGGACACCAAAACACATGATGTCCTTTTTCATTGGGAGAGAACATCTTCATCCATCCGTTTGAAAACTCAACTTGCCCCGTACCTTCCATTCGCCAACCGGCTGTATCCTCTTTACTTGAAAGTGAGTTAGAATACAATAGGTCGCCTTTCTGATATATCTGTGCTGAGACATTTAGTAAAGTGAGTTGTAGGAATCCGATAAACATCAGGGGCAATACTGCTTTCATAAACATGATTTGATTAACTGTTGTGAATGGCCGGCTAGTTTATATTCTGATCAAGCGGGATACTCCTTTTACAATAAAAAATCAAACTCTAATTGCCACCTTACCCGCTATTTTCTTCTTACCTACACCAATAATTGCTATTTTCATTTTCCTTGTTTTTGTCAGAAATGACATTTGCAAATGTGCAGCCTTTAAAAAGGCTGTGCATTAATGTAGATTAAGAAATGAGCTTGGCTTAATTATTTAGCCCTTGCCTTATCACCCCTTACTTTACTCAACGCTTCGGGGGTAATGCCGAGATAAGATGCAATCATTCTTTGAGGAACTCTCTGACTAATATCGGGATACGTTTCTACAAAATGTTGGTAACGCTCAATTGCAGATGAGCTCATTAACATAATGATGCGTTTTTGCAAAACAGCAAGTCTATTAAACAGTGAATTATTTTTAGAATTCTGTTTTGTAACCTCCTTGTCGGTTACGATAATTGTTGAATTTTCTAGTGCATCAATAAATAAATCACAAGGGACATTGGTTTCACAATTATCACCAATTATCCAGTTTTCTGATGCAAACATATATATATGTTCTTTCCCTTTATTGTCGATGGAATAACTACGCAACAAGCCACTTTCTACCGTAAACACTTTTGTATTTAGTTCACCACTGCTTTGTAGAATCTGTCCTTTACTAACTAAAATGGTTTTCATGGTTCTTAAATATGAATTTCGATCGCCCTACTTCCACATAAATACTAAACTAAAATAAGAATATCAACATACAGATACATCCTGAACAATTACATTTGCCGCGATGTTAAAGGTGATTTTATTTTTTACTCAATACATAAATTATATCACCGGAAACGGTTAAAATCCAGGAACCAATCATAAAGCAGTACGCCCATTCCAAAACTGTAAGACCCCACAATTCAGGGCGAATAAAGTTTACAGGGTCTTCGACTGATTGTGTAAGTAATTCTTTAGGCCATACTAACACTATCAAAAAAATAAACGCAATAATAAATCCCTGCACACTAATGAAATGATGCATTCTTCGCTGTTTGCTTTGCCAGATACAATAACTAAAAAGGACAATTGAAATCATAGCCCCCGAGAAAAATACCAGGGCAGCATTCCGGTGAGCAGTCCAGCTGTCGGCAGTAAAATAGCCGATAGCTGAAAAACTAAGGGTGGCTCCTATTCCTATATAAGAAGCATACCATGCTAACGGATTTTTACGAAGATAGATTCCCAACCCATTAGTGAACAACATCAACAACACACCGCCAATGCCCAAACAGATATTAAACACAAAAGAATATTTACTTGCTGTAGCTAAACCGAGTTCTGATATAAAATGGTTTTGAGGCGAATATGCCATTGAGCGGGTGTAATGTGATGCTGATGCAAAAAGTCCAAAAGCAATAACTAAGCAACCGGCAATACCTGAAACAGGAGTCACATAATTCCAACCAATTCTTTTAAACTTAAGCCACATAACACATCATTGTTCATTCATCTTCACCTTACGGTTTACTCCAAATCAATAAGCACATTCCCCAATCTATTTAAGATGTAGTAAACCCAGCAAATCATACCCACATGCAGCACATCATTTTCCGTAAACCAGATACCTTTTTGCCACAATGATATAGCGATACCTGAACTGAGATAAACACCGTAGGCAATTCCAACAGCAACAAAAATGAGCCAGGTGTTCAGAAGTAATAAATTCATCTTGTCTTTGTTCTTCGCGTAGCTTGTGCCATGCAATAGTAACAGGAAGATAACGCTGGGTGTAGAAATAAGCGACATACATTCGAAGGATACCGCAAACTTGACAGGGGAAAAAGCACCATACAAAAGTAGAATTGAATAGCCGATAGTGTTGATGACAGCATATGCCATAATCGCCTTTCTGAAATTTCCTTTTGTATTAGTGTATGCTGTAGCAACTAAAAAAGCATTCATGCCGGGAACCGATAGCAGCATATAAATTATTTCCCACCAACTTGTCCAGGTGCAGAACTCTCTTCCGCTACATTTAATTTCATAACCGAGTGCCTGATAACTTGTTCCGGCAAACAACGCTCCAAGACCGGTGAGCAATAGACCAACGCCCCACCATAATTTTGATTTTTCTTTTTTTCTATTTCTTAAGAACGTATAACCTGCATACATGGTAAACAACCCAACAAAATAAACGATGATGGTAGAAGTTGGCTGACTCCAGATAAAACTGAAATCACCTACTTGTATTTTTATCCAATGTTGATTTTGAAGGAAAGACTGTGGTGAAATTTTAGGTGTGTAATTAACTTCGTCCAGACGATTACAAGCCGAAAGGAAGAATAACCCGATTGAAAAGAAAATAACCTGCTCTGTTGTTTTGTTTGTATTGTGCTTCATGATTTACACCAGCTTTAAAGTTGATCTGCAATTTGCCGGAAAATAAACCACCAGTTTACACGCTCTGCCTTCAAGGGCTTTTCTTTATCATTGAATAAAATAATCAGCAAGTTTTTTTCGGGATTGATATAAATGTGCTGCTT
>CANJLD010000022.1 GCA_947475165.1 Bacteroidota bacterium | reverse complement strand
GGGAGAAGAATGTGAAGAGTAGGAGTTTCATTTTACATTAATCTTAAATTCAGCCGACTCATCTTCAGGAGGATCGCTAAAGCTATGGTAATCTACCGTTAAAATAATCGAACAGCCTTTCTTTATCCCTTTTACTTTCTCCCGTATTTCGGGTGTTAGAATCAGACTATTGCTTAAAAGATCTTGCTTTGCTGCGTCACATATAAAACTTGCTTTTAGCTTGATTGTAATTTTACTATTCGAAATTGAAGTGGGCTTAAGTCTGCCCAAAAGATCATATAAGTTTATTTCTACAGAATCTTTTTTCCAATTGAACGTACCATAATAATAAGCTATACCAAGAAATATATCCGGTTGTCTATTAATAAATCTTGCAACTGCAGGATTAAACTCCGCAACCTTAACCTTTGGAATAATCGTAAAGTTTCTACTGAAGATTTCACTTGTATTCTTCTTCAAGAACAATTCAAGCAAATACTTTTTGGTTGAGGATGTATTACCGCTAGTGTGTATACATACGGCAGTATCGTTCAGCCAAACCTCACCACCCGAAAACTTTCCCGGAATAATGTCTTTAGTGGAAACGCCATATACTTTAAAATAATAGATGGAATTTCCTGCCAGCGTATCTGATTTACAGGCAATGTAGACCTTCTTCTTTTTTGAAACATTAAACGTAGCCTCATCCTGCGCAAAACAACTCACCACCACAAACACAAAGAGGATTGCGCCAACCGTTCTCATTAAAACTTGTTGATTTTATCGTTCAGTAAATAAACGCGCAGCGGTTGCTTAATAATAAAGGTGTCTTCGCTGAACAGGTATTTAACATTGCTTATCTGAATCACATTGCCGTCCTGCATCTTATCAATCCGGTCACGCATTTCGTAAGTCATCCGGTTGCCGGTGGCTTTAAGTGTATCCATACTGCCTTTGCTGGCAGTCTGCATTTCAAATGAAACAACTTTGTGGCTTATTCTTTTCAAGTCCGGGTCGTTGTTCATGGGCACATTTACATAACCCTGCGCCACCACCTTCATCCGGTGAATGGCAGAGTCGTTATCTACTCCGTCAACATTTGGTTTGGGCTCAGCAAAAGTGCGCACGGCAAACTCCTGCACCATAGCAAGAACTGGTTTGCCACCGGCTACATGCGCGTATATGTTTAATAACCCGGTTCCGGTTCTGAGCGGTTTTACAGCAAAAACAGAATCCTTTCTGATTACTTTCCCGTAGGCAAAAACAATGGAGTCTATAATGGTGCCTTCAGATTTTACCAGAGTAAACTTTTTAAAAACGTCTTTATAAAGCAAATCTGTTAGCGGGGTAATAGATACCGATACCTTTGACATTTTTACTGTAAACACCGTATCCCCGCTCTGTGAAAAAGCGAGGACCGGTGCCACCAAAATCAATATCGTTATCAGTATCCTCATCAAGCCGTTTATATCTCCAAATATTCCTTCACTTCCTCACTGCTGTTAAACTTCTTATCAATCACATTCATCTCTAACTGCATTTCGCCACCCGCTTTTCTTGCTACTCTGAACTGCTCCGGTTTTATCACGGCTACTTTCAAATCGGTAGTAACCGCCCACACCATGTTTTCTTTTGTAGGGTCAAACTTAAAGTTCTTCAAAGTTTCCGGATAGTAGCTGAACATTACGTTTCTACCTTTTTCTACTAAGTAACAGCTTTGAATCTTAATGGCATCTTTTGTGCTGGCATCTGTAAGCTTGGCATATACGCTCATGCCATTCGGTAACCGGTTAGGACAATCGCAATTCCAGATGCCGAAATCTGAAACCTGAAAGGTGCGGTATACTAAATCGCTTTGTGCCAGCCGTGCTTCGTAATCTTTTCTGCGCTGTGCCATCTCGGCAATCTCCTGCTGAATTTTTGCATCCACTTCTTTTGCGCGAGCTTCTAATTCTGCTTTCAATCTTGCCTCATCTGCTTTCTTCTTACTCAGTTTTGCCTGATACTCTTTGTATTTCTCTTCGTAAATCTTTTGCGCTTCTTTAATATCCTTGTCCTCAAATACGGGAGTGGCAACCACAGTATATTTCTCCTTGGCATTGCTGAAAACTACTTCATAGTTCGTGCTTCCTTCTATGCGTTTTATAACTATATCCTCCCAAAGTATCTGCGCCTTCTTCGCATCATAGTTTTTATCTTCTACCTGAAACTTCATGTTGCTGTAAACTGCAATCTCCGGAAACTCTTTTTCATCCACACGAATCTTGAACCGGTGTTTATCCTTGGTAAATTTTTTCGGCTCCACCGGTTTCTGTTGTTCCAGTTTTGCAATTTCATTTTTCACCTGTACAACAGATGTCTTTAAACTTTCTACCTGTTTACTCGATTTAGGCATTAGCGTTACTTCATGGGTTTCAGAACCGAGCGTATCGTAAATCAAATCCATAGGCTCAACCGGTGGATTGAAATTGCGTTGCGTCAGATACTTCCACTTCTTCTCCGTTGTATCTAAGTAATAAGTATTGAATTTATCTTCCGGATTTGCGGAAACCATATCCACAGAAATAATAGCTGCCGGGTTTGTCTTCAGCGGCTTGCCGTTTTGTGAAGCTGAAATCTCCATCATACCCGCAGTTTCAAAATGGAATTGTTCACCGGCACTGTCGTAGGTCATGGGAATACCCGATACAAAAACATCAGCTGCGTTTTTAAACTCCCGGTATTTCAATTCCACTTTTCCTTTCACCGGGTTGCCGTTCTCATCGGTAAACGCATTGGCGGGAACATGAATTTTTGAACCGCTCGGGTAAGTAATATTCGAATCGCTTTCCGCATCAATAAGGTAACTGTCGCTTTTAATATCAACCTGTGCCACCGGTGGATTGATAAAAGGAGCGGAGGTAGTTTCCATATCAGCAGCCTTGTTGTAGATAATGATAGAAGCAACCGTTGCCACCAGCACTGCCGATGAGCCAAACCAGAACTTCGGGGCTTTAAAGAAAGGAGTCTTCATGGCTTTGTAAGTTTTAAGAACCTGACCGAAGTCGCCTTTCGAGGCAAGTTCTGCATCGCTGAGCGGTGGACGGTTCATATTTATTTTAAAGTTTTTCATTGTCGTTTATTGTAAAGGTTTTATCATCAAAAAGTATTTCATTTCCAAATTTCCGAATCAGCACATTTTCAAATTTTTCTCCAGCACCGGTTTCAGCTTATCCAGTATCCGGTAGAGTTTCATCTTGGCGTTAGCTTCGGTAACGTTCAGTATCTCGCCTATTTCTTTAAAAGCGCGCTTCTCGAAAAACCGCATTTCCACTAATTGAAAATCCTCTTCATCTAAAGTTGTAAGCGCATCCAGCAGAACCCTTTCCTTCTCTTCAATACCGCCTTCGTTCATTTCCTCTGCTATATCTTTCAAATGTTTTTCCTCCAGGTTTACCCCGCGCTGCTTTTCATTCTTTCTGAAAGCCTGGTTCAACTCATTAATAGCAATCCGGTATAACCAGCTTGAAAACGGAAATCCTCTCAGTTCATATTTCTCAAGCGAAAGCATGGCCTGAATAAAAACCTGTTGCGTAATGTCGTGGGCATCATCTTTAGTGGTTACGCGCTGATACACGAACTTCAAAATCTGCGTATAATACTTTTCGTAGAGCGGCTGAAAATGATTGCGGTTCGCCTGAGCCGCCAGAATCAGTTTCTCTTCTTCGCTGATGGTTTTCGTTTCTGTTCCCTGCATTTGTTGCTCGGTTAATATGGTGGATATTGCCTGCATTCAACTGTATAATACAGGCACGATTTAAAAGTAACAGAAAGGTGGATTAAAATTTTCTGACCGAAAATTTTAATCAATTTACAATTCGTGCTTCACCGTTAATACCAGAGTGCTTTTACTGTCAACTGTTAACTGTCAGCCGCGAACTATATTTAACGCAACATTTCGTCTTATAGCATGTTGAAGTTTATATTTTTGGCGCGCTAAAAAATCTGTGTGAAAAAGTTTGTATTTATTGCCTACTACCTCTTACTTACTGCCTACTGCTCACTCGCACAGACTACAATCCAAAAGCACACCATCAGCGGTTATATTAAAGATGCGGCAGATGGAGAAAGTATTCTCTCGGCATCTGTATATGTGGTAGAACTTGGCAAAGGAACCAGCACCAACGAATACGGTTTTTACTCCATCACACTTCCTATAGATACTTACACTTTGAAAATTTCGTATGTGGGCAAGGCCACACTTGAACGAAAAATTGTGCTTGATAATGATGTTCGTTTAAACCTCGAAATGGGAACTTCTGCTACCGAAATTGAGGAGGTGGTGATTACCGGTGAAAAGAAAGGCAACAATTTCGAAAGCACCGACATGGGCAAGCAGGAAATAAAAGTAGAAGTTTCAAAATCTTTGCCCGCCTTGTTTGGCGAAGTAGATATTCTGAAAACAATTCAGTTGCTCCCCGGCATTATGGCATCCGGTGAAGGCAACTCCGGCTTTTATGTGCGCGGTGGCGGACCCGATCAGAATCTTGTGTTGTTAGACGATGCTGTGGTTTACAACACCGGTCACCTTTTCGGTTTCTTTTCCGTTTTTAATTCAGATGCAGTAAAAGGAACTACAGTTTACAAAGGCGGCATGCCAGCTGATTATGGCGGTAGAATTTCATCGGTAGTTGATGTGCAGATGAAAGAGGGTAACATGAAAAAGTGGAGTGTTGCCGGTGGCTTGGGTATTATTTCTTCCCGCCTTACCGTAGAAGGACCGATAAAGAAGAACAGATGCTCTTTTATTGTTTCTGCCCGCAGAACTTATATTGATTTAATCCTTAAACCTATTCTGCCAAAGATTGGCGATGGCGAATTTGCTGGTAACTCGTATTATTTCTACGATATAAACGCCAAAATAAATTACCGCATCAACGACCGCGACCGGTTGTATCTCAGCGGCTACTTCGGGCGCGATGTATTTAATTTTCAGGCACCGGGCGGTGTGTTCAAGCTGGCTTTTCCTTGGGGAAACACAACAGCCACACTCCGGTGGAATCACCTCTTCAGCGATAAGTTGTTCCTCAACACCATGTTTATTTACAACGATTTCGGCTTTACCGCCAACACAAGTTTTCAGGATTTAAAATTCAACCTTAATTCCAAAGTAAGAGAGGCCACAGCTAAAATGGATTTCGATTATTCCCCTCTTCTCGGTCACCAGATGAAATTCGGATTGCAATACAATTTTCACATTTTCACTCCATACACAGCCACCGGTAGTGCCGGCTCGGTAGATTTTCAAACTACCAATCAGGCCAATAAGTATGCGCATGAATCTGCCATTTATTTTCTTGACGATTTTGAAGCAACCCCTTGGCTGAAAATAAATGTTGGTCTCCGCGCTTCGCTGTTTACGTTCATGGGGCCCTTCTCAAAAACTGTTTTCCAAAGCGGCAGGGCAACCGATACGCTCAACTACAAATCTGGTGAGAACATTAAAACCTATTGGGGTGTAGAGCCGCGTTTGTCTATGCGCTTTAAGGTGGATAAAACATCAAGCATAAAAGTGGGTGTAACCATGAACAAGCAATACGTTCATTTGGTTTCTTCATCAACCACCACATTGCCTATCGATTTATGGGTGCCAAGCACCGCTGTAGTTAAACCGCAGGTAGGCGTGCAGGCGGCTCTCGGTTACTTCCGCAATTTTAAAGACGATATGATTGAAACTTCCATTGAAGTTTACTACAAGCATTTATGGAACCAGATTGAATACGGTGAAAGCGCGGTAGGAAATATTACGGTGGATGTAGAAGACCAGTTCACCTTTGGCAAAGGCTATAGTTACGGGGCTGAGTTTTTTGTAAAGAAAGCCAAAGGCAAATGGACCGGTTGGATTGGTTACACCCTAGCGTGGACGTGGAGACAGTTCCCTGAAATAAACGGAGGCAAGCCCTTCCTGGCCCGCTACGACCGCAGGCACGACATAAGCATTGTGCAGATGTATGAAATAAACAAGCACTGGAAAATTTCCGCCACCTGGGTTTTTGCCACCGGTCAGCGCACCACCTTACCGGTTGCGTTTTTCCTTAATGAAGGACAAGTGCATTACGTGTATGGCGAAAGAAACTGGTTCCGTATGCCGGCCTATCACCGGTTAGACTTAGGTTTTGTTTACACCATCATACCAAAAAAGAAACGCAAAATTGATTTCACTTCCGATATCAGCGTATCTATTTACAACGCCTACAACCGCATGAACCCGTTTTTCATTTTTATAGATACCGGTGGCGATGTAGGCGGAGGAGACAATGCCGCCAACGGCACCGAAACCAAAGAAATTAAGTTTAAAGCAAAGCAGGCTTCCCTCTTCCCCATTTTGCCAAGCATAACGTGGAATTTTAAATTTTAGTAAACAGATAGCAGGCAAAAGATGTTAGACACAAGACAAATACAACGGAGCAGTTTTTTCAATGTCAGAAATGTATTGGCATTGTCTTGTGTCTTGTGTTTAATGTCTATCGTCTTTCCCTCCTGCACCAAAGTAATCGATGTAGAAATTCCCGACTCCGCCCAGCAGATAGTAGTAGATGGAACAATAGAGAACGGAGTGCCACCAGTGGTTATCCTCACCAAGAGCCAGAAATTTTTCGGTACTATCGATTTAAATAATCTCGGCAACTACTTTGTTCACGGTGCAAACATTACCGTAACCGGCAGCGATGGAACACAAACCCCGCTTATCGAACTTTGCTTGCAAGGCTTAAATCTTCCGCAAGACCAGCAGGATATTTTACTCAGCGCCCTCGGCTTTTCAACCGTTGACTCTGCCAACATCCCCAACGTTTGCGTTTACACCATTCCGGATATTGCCACCTATTTTACCACCGGCACAGCCAGCTTTACCGGTAAAGAAAGAACCTCCTACGCGCTCGATATTATGGCCCCCGGCTTCACCGGTACCGATTCTGTTCACGTTACATCCACCACTTATATTCCTACGGCCGTAGGTATGGATTCCATCAGCATCCGCGAGGCGAGCAATCCCGCTTACCGCGACTCTATGGTTTCGCTTTACTCCAACGTTTCGGTGCCCGATACTTTCGGCAATTTCCTTCGTTACAAAACAAAACGCAACAACGAGCCATACTACAACCCCGCCAGCGGAACCGTGTGGGACGATAAACTTTGGGTAGGCCTTCAAATTGCCCTGCCCATCGAGCGCGGGCAGGACCCCAATGCTAAAATCGATTTCAATACAGATTTTCTGTTTTACAAAGGCGATACCGTAAGCGTAAAATGGAGCAATATCGATTCCAAAACCTACGACTTCTTCTTCACCCTCGAAAATGACGGGGGCGACAGCCCCTTTTCATCGCCCGTAAAAATTAAAACCAACATCAACAACGGGCTGGGCATATGGGCAGGCTATGCCACCAAATACTATCAGGTTATTGTTCCGCAGTAAAATTATTACTGGGTTCTCGCCAAAGCGCGGGCCGGCTATCCGTTACAAGTCTTCGCCCCAAAGCAGGCTGCGGGGTTTCCACAACTTTCCCTAACCCCGCCAGCCAACAGCCGAATACAAAATACAAGATGCCTCGTACCTCGGCATGACACACACATCAGGTCAAAACCCATTTTCAAACCCATTTTAACACAATAACAGCCCGAAACACAATACAGTTTGCTCCGCGGTGGTTTTAACATGCCGCGCGGACCTCTCTGCATGCTCCGCGGTGCTTTCAATCTACTCCGCGGACCATTTAATCCGCTTCGCGGAGCACTCAACCTCACCCGCGGAGCACCCTATCCATTCCGCGGAGGCTTCAACATGCTTCGGGACGCACTCAATCAGTTCCGCGGTGAGTTCATCATGCTCCGCGGCCAACTCAACACGTCCCGCGGCACACTCAACATGCATCGCGAACGCCTCAGTACACCCCGCGAACCTGTCAGTAAGCTCCGGAATCACCACTTCACACACAGATTCTCCTCCTGTTTTAGCAGAAGTGCCAGCAGGGCGAGGTGGTAATAAAATGAGAGCTCATGCCAAACAATTGTCAGGCGAGAGACGATTGCTTCGTAATCACTCGCATTTGTTTGCGCCCGCGCCCTCACATACGCGCAAGCGAAACACCCGGCCGGATTGGTAATGTTTATTAATCCACCGCGTCTAATTCCTTCACAATCTTATTTTCGTCCGCTTAAAATATTTGTATGAGTAATGTAGTTGAAAAATTTAACTGTTTAATTATTGGTTCAGGCCCTGCGGGTTACACCGCTGCAATTTATGCAGCGCGTGCCGGCTTAAAGCCCGTAATGTATACCGGCCTGTTACAAGGCGGACAACTGGTAAATACTACTGATGTAGAAAACTATCCCGGTTACCCCAAAGGAATCCTCGGGCCGGAGATGATGGAAGACTTCAAAAATCAGGCAGAGCGTTTCGGAACAGACATTCGTTTTGGCATGGCTACTAAAGTTGATTTTTCCGTATCGCCTAAAAAAGTTTGGATTGATGACGAGAAACTGGTAGAAGCCGATGCAGTAATCCTCGCCACTGGTGCCGAAGCAAAATGGTTAGGCTTACCCAGCGAAAAACGTTTGAACGGCTCGGGTGTTAGTGCCTGTGCAGTATGCGATGGTTTTTTCTATCGCAATCAGGAAGTAGCCATTGTGGGTGCCGGTGATACTGCTTGCGAAGAAGCTATCTATCTTTCAAAACTCTGCACCAAAGTGCACATGATTGTGCGCAGAGACGAAATGCGCGCCTCTAAAATTATGCAGCAGCGCGTGCTCGATACCAAAAACATTAAGGTATACTGGAACAGCGAAACCGATGAAGTGCTGGGCGAAAACACCGTAGAAGCTGTTCGCATACTCAACAACAAAACCGGTGAAAAAATTGAAGTTCCCGTAACAGGTTTCTTTGTAGCCATAGGCCACAAACCAAACTCAGACGTGTTTAAAGATTTTATTACTACCGATACCGAAGGATATGTGGTAACCGTTCCCGGTTCTGCTAAAACAAATGTAGAAGGCGTATTCGCCTGTGGCGATTTGCAGGATAAAACATACCGTCAGGCAGTAACCGCAGCCGGAACAGGCTGCATGGCAGCCCTTGAAACCGAACGCTGGCTGAGTGCCAAGGGCATTCATTAAAATCAGGCAATACATACCTGCGTACCTCCGCGGCCCGCAGTTTACTGCCATCTGAAATTTGATACTTTTGCCGCTCATTAAAAAAGCCTTTCTATAATGCTGATAAAAACAGTACAGTTACTTCTCTCGCTCTCTATATTAGTATTGATTCACGAGTTCGGACATTTTATTGCCGCGCGCATGTTCAAAACGCGTGTAGAAAAATTCTACCTCTTCTTCGACTTCCTCTTTCCTATACCCACGCTTTTAAACTTCGCCATCTTTAAAAAGAAAATTGGCGATACTGAATACGGCTTAGGCTGGTTTCCGCTGGGCGGCTATGTAAAAATAGCAGGCATGGCAGACGAAAGCATGGACGACAGCTATCTGAACAGCGAACCAAAGCCCGATGAATACCGTAGCAAAAAGAACTGGCAGAAGCTAATCATCATGCTCGGTGGAATTATCATGAACGTGTTGCTCGGCTGGTTAATTTATTCGCAGTTGCTGTTTTGGATGGGCGAAACTTATCTTCCTGCATCAGAAGCAAAGTATGGCATCAGCTGCGATTCGGTAGCTATGTATGGCGGTTTCCGCGATGGCGATATTATCCTCTCGCACTCCGGTGATAAAAAATTCGACAATTTTAATTCCATAGCCACAGAAATATTGCTGAACGATGTAACCTCAGTAAACGTATTGCGAGATGGTGCACCACACACGGTTAACATTCCGGCCGATTTTATTGATGTAGCCGTAGCATCGCGCGCAAAGAAATTTATGGATTACCAGATACCTTGTATAGTAGGCGAAATGTCGAAGGAGACGGTAATAAAAGGAAAGCTTAAAGAAGGCGACCGCATTATTGCGCTCAACGATTCAACAGTTACTATTTTTCAGGATGCTCCTAAATATCTGGTAAACCTTAAAGGCAAAGAAGTAGCTATAAAGTTTATAAGAGCTAACGATACACTGGTTGAAAAGGTAGTTGTTCCCGCTACCGGCTTGCTCGGTTTCCGTCCGTCTGAGAAATCGCTGAACTTTGTTCATACTGAATACAATCTGTTTCATTCGTTTACACACGGGGCAACAGTGGCGTACAAACGCATTGTGGTTTACCTCAAGCAGTTTAAATTAATTTTCCGTAACGGGGCATACAAGCAATTAGGCGGAGTAGGAACAATGGGTTCGCTCTTCCCTCCGCAATGGGATTGGGTAGCCTTCTGGCAGCTCACCGCATTCATCTCGCTTATGCTGGCAATTATGAATTTACTGCCAATACCAATGCTCGATGGCGGCTACGTAATTTTACTATTGGCCGAAATGATAACCGGTAGAAAAATAAGCGACAAGGTTCTCGATTATATCAACCGCGTTGGGTTCTTCATTCTTATTGGCTTAATGATTTACGCCAACGGTATGGATATAGTAAGGCACTTCTTGGGAAAGTAATTTTCTGAACTTAAACTATAAAAAATGGCAACAGGATTTTTTAAAGTTCCACAGGCAATTAACGAACCGGTAAAGAGTTACGCACCGGGCAGCAAGGAAAGAGAAGAACTGAAAAAGAAATTGAAAGAGATGCGTGCCGAAGTGCGCGACATCCCTATGTTCATAGGCTCAAAAGAAATTCGTGACGGAAAAAAAACATCGCTGCACCCGCCACACGACCACAAGCATTTGCTCGGCCATTATTACAAAAGCGAAAAGAAACACTTAAAGCTTGCCATTGATGCGGCACTGGTTGCCCGCAAAAAATGGATAACCTTAAGCTGGGAACAGCGAGGTGCTATTTTCCTTAAAGCAGCAGAACTCATTGCCGGTCCTTACCGCGCTGAGTTGAATGCGGCTACTATGCTCGGTCAGTCGAAGAATGCCTATCAGGCAGAAATAGATTCGGCTTGCGAGATAATTGACTTCCTGCGCTTCAACGTGCAGTTCATGACGGAGATTTACTCTATGCAACCCACATCATCACCTGGCATCTGGAACCGGATGGAATGGAGACCGTTAGAAGGATTTGTTTACGCACTCACTCCGTTCAACTTCACCGCCATTGCAGGAAACTTACCAAGCAGCTGCGCCATGATGGGCAACGTGGTAGTATGGAAACCATCGAACACACAGGTGTATTCGGCACATGTGCTTATGAAGATTTTTAAAGAAGCAGGAGTGCCGGATGGAGTTATCAATTTAATTTACCCAACCGGTCCGGATGCCGCAGAAGTTATTTTTCAGCACCCTGATTTTGCAGGCATCCACTTCACCGGCTCAACCGGTGTGTTTCAGGATATCTGGAAAACGATTGGCAATAACATTCACCGCTACAAAACCTATCCGCGCATTGTAGGCGAAACCGGTGGCAAGGATTTTATCCTCGCTCACAAATCAGCTAATGCCAAAGTGCTGGCAACAGCTATCAGCCGCGGGGCGTTTGAATATCAGGGGCAGAAATGTTCTGCCGCCTCACGCGCTTACGTTCCTTCTAACTTATGGAACGAAGTGAAGAAACTGGTACTGGCTGATTTAGCTACCATGAAGATGGGCGTTACCGAAGATTTCGGAAACTTCATCAACGCAGTAATTGACGAAAAGAGTTTCGATAAACTCGCTTCCTATATAGATGCAGCAAAGAAAGGCAAAGACGCAAAAATTATTGCCGGAGGAAATTACAACAAGAGCAAAGGTTACTTCATAGAGCCAACCATCATTCAGGCAAAAGACCCGAAGTATGTAACCATGTGCGAAGAATTATTCGGACCGGTCCTTACGGTGTATGTGTATGAGGAGGATAACTTTGAAGATATCATCAAAACGGTTGATTCAACTTCTATCTATGCGCTCACCGGTTCTATTATCGCGCAAGACCGTTACGCTATTGAACTGGCTACGACAAAACTTCAGAATGCAGCCGGTAATTTCTATATCAACGATAAACCAACCGGTGCAGTAGTTGGTCAACAACCGTTTGGTGGTGCCAGAGGTTCAGGAACCAACGACAAGGCAGGAAGTATGATAAACCTGATGCGCTGGGTTTCGCCACGCACCATAAAAGAAACCTTCGTTCCACCGGTTGATTACCGCTATCCGTTTTTAGAGAAAGACAAATAATGTTTTCAGCAAAAGAAATAAGTAAGAAAGCAGGGTTGGTAATAGCATCCATCCTGCTTTCTCTTTTTATAGCAGAGGTTATCCTGCGTTTAATTTACCCGCAGCAGGCAAAGTATTTCGCGTGGCAGCCCAACCTCCAACACACCTTTCGTCCTGATTCTTCAGTTTTTTATGGAGTGAACGGAGCGAAGCAATTCTCAATTAATTCGCAAGGCTTCAGGGGCAATGAGTTTAAAAAAGATTCTTTACCTAAATATTTATGCATTGGCGGCAGCACAACCGAATGCCTCTATTTAGATGATAATGAAACATGGTATCAGCAAATGCAGTTACTACTTGCCACTCGCTTTTCACTACTCATTTCTTTTGGAAGCATTGGTAAGAGCGGATGCACCACACGCGAGAATTACATTCAGCTTAAATACTTCGTTCCTCAACTCGGTAAAATAGATGGTGTGATTTTAATGGTCGGCTTGAATGATATGATGAAACGTTTAAGCCGCGATACTTTGTTTGAAAATGATTTCCGTTTTACTCAGCAGGTTGAAGATTCATTCGTGAATACCATTTTCCTGTCTAACAATAAAGAGGAAGTGTGGTGGAGAAAGACAAACTTGTTCCAATATGTTCAGCGTGCCTTTCAGCGTACAAACAAAGTAGAGTGGCAAAACGTGCAGGATGATGAAGGGAAGATTTACAAAGAATGGAGACAAAACCGGCAACAGGCTTCAGTCATTATTGATACACTTCCTGATTTAAGTGCTGCGCTTAATGAATATGAAAGGAATCTGCGATTGATATACGCAGAAGCGGAAAAGCAAGACATAAGGCTGGTTCTCATCAATCAATCTGCTTTGTATAAAGATACGATGACTGCTTACGAGAACAGTTTGCTTTGGATGGGAGGGGTTGGCAATTTTCAATCGGAACCTAATCAGGCATACTATTCTGCTAAAGCTCTAAGGCAGGCATTAGAACTTTACAACCAGCGGTTGCAAAAATTCTGTGCAGCTAACCCATATATAAAATACATAGACCTTGCCACCCAACTTCCCCGCGATACGTCTGTATTTTATGATGACTGCCATTTTAATGAAAGCGGAGCAAGAAAGGTTGCCGGAATAATTTCCGAACAAATTATTAGGTAACTTTTGTGAAACGTAAAACTTTTGAAGGCATTCATCGTTATCTTTGTAGCATGAATTTCAAGAGTTTTTTTCAATTCATACTTTGTTTAGCTATTCCTCTTGCCGTTGGCGGGTTCTCGGGCTATTTAACTGCCAACGAAATAAATGATGATTGGTTTGTCAACTTGATTAAGCCACCATTCAATCCACCAAATTACTTATTCGGTCCCGTTTGGACAACGCTTTATTTACTGATGGGTTTTTCGTTATTTCTTATTATAAGAACTGCAAAAGGAGGACTTCGCACCAACGCCATACTTGTTTTTGGTATTCAGTTGTTTTTAAATTTTTGGTGGAGTATTTTCTTTTTTCGCTTTCAAAGACCTGATGTGGCTTTGGCGGAAATTATACTGATGTGGTTTTCAATCCTGTTTATGCTCCTCTCTTTTTATAAAGTAAAACCTGTTGCTGCTTATCTGCAAATTCCCTATTTGCTTTGGGTAAGTTTTGCCAGCGTGTTGAATGCTTCATTTTGGTGGCTGAACAAGTAACCAAAAGTTATTTTTGAAGCGTGACGATTTCAGAAATTCAAAAAAAATATTGGGACGAGCTTTCAACCGTTTATGACGAGCGCGAAGCGCGTTCTGTCACCAAAATAGTTTTCGAAAAAATACTGGAACTGCAATCGCATAAACTTTTCTTAGAACGGTTTCGGATTCTAACCACCAATCAGATTGAACGGTTAAATGAAATTCTCAATCGATTACTCACGCACGAACCAGTTCAATATGTTTTGGAAGAAGCAGATTTTTATGGTCTTAAGTTTAAAGTAAACAAACACGTTCTTATTCCAAGACCGGAAACAGAGGAGTTAGTGGAGTGGATTCAATCCGCAATCCAAAATCCGCAATCCGCAATTCTTGACATTGGCACTGGCAGCGGATGCATTCCCATTTTTCTTGCAAAGAAATTTTCGGAAGCGCAAGTTGAAGCAATTGATATAAGCAAGGAAGCATTAAACGTTGCAGAAAAAAACGACACTCTTCATCAAACTAATGTAAGGTTTTATAAGTGCGATATTCTGAATGAAACTCTTGTTGAAAACACGTACGATATCATTGTAAGTAACCCTCCTTACATTTCGTTGCATGAAAAGGAATCGTTGAACGAAAATGTTTTAAAGTTCGAACCGCATTTAGCCCTCTTCGCTACAAGCGATGATGATTTGATTTTCTACCGCAGAATTTCAGAACAGGCAACAAAGGCATTAAAGCCAAAAGGGAAATTATTCTTCGAAATTCATCATTCAAAAGGAGCAGGTGTTGTTGCGCTGATGGAAAATGCAGGATTCAAAAATATTGAACTGCGAAAAGACCTGAGCGGAAAAGACAGAATGGTGAAAGGCGAAAAATTTAATTAGCCGCAGGAACTACTGTTGTATCAACTACAGCAACAGGTTGCGGAACTTCAATGGCTTCGCAAACCTTTTTCAGATTTTCTAACCCGTGCTGTTCGGTTGCGCCTACTATTTTGTCAACTACCAAACCAAACAATCTGCCACCCGGATATTTTAATCCGCCTGAAGTAATCCAGGTAACTTTTGTTTTTCCGCTGTCGCTTTCAAAATGCCAGTAATCTTTAGCAGTAGCATCCATTGGCTTTACAAAAACATCTGAGCAAACCAGCGATTCGTTTTTAGCAGCAGCCACTAAAGTCATACTTCCTACACCGGCTTCTTTGCCGTCCCAACTCATTTTATGTCCTTCTGTTCCAATAGTGCCATCAACTGTAATTTTAGCAGAAGGGTCTTTTTCCTTCCAGGGTGACCATGTCGCCCATTTATTGAAATCGGCTACCTGCGCGTAAACTATATCGGCAGGGCGGTCTATTGTAACGGTGCTGGTTACTGTGTAGCTATTTGGCAAAAAATAAATGCCTACGCCTGCTATTACCAATATTACTGCCACTGCAATTGCTATGTTCTTTACAATTTTCATAATGCGGATTTTGTTAATTGAGATTAGAAAAGTAAAATTTCTTTTCTAAACGAAATGATTTTTCTCAACATTGCTGTTGGTTCGCTTGGTTTGATGTAATTTGCGCCCGATTTGAAACAATGAAAAAGACACACGTTATTCTCCTTATTGCCATTGCTATTGCAGCAGGTGTTATAATTGCCCGCACAGGTGACTACACCACTTACGCTAATTTTGTTGAAGCGAAAGAAAAAGGGAGCTCGGTGAACGTAGTTGGTTATTTAGTAAAAGATAAACCAATGAATTACGACCCGCAGAAGGACCCGAATTTTTTCTCATTTATTATGACAGACAAAGAAGGCAATGAATGTGAGGTAATATACAAAGGCGCAAAGCCGCAGGATTTTGAACGCAGCGAACAGGTTGTAGTGAAAGGAAAAATTGATGGAAATGTTTTTGCTTGTTCCGAAATTTCGATGAAATGTCCTTCGAAATATGTGAACGATGAAATTACTTTGAAAGAAACTAACGTGACTGTAAAGGCGGGTTCTTAAAAAATATAAATGATCGAATTCTTCTCCACCCGTTTTGGTGCAAATGGTTTTATTGGCGAACATTTATGGCTCGGTCATTTGGGTCAGTTTTTTCTTCTTCTCAGTTTTGCGACTTCGCTGCTTGCCTTTCTCGCCTATTTTGCCGCTGAATTTTCTACCGATGATGAGAAAGAAAAGTCGTGGAGGAAGATTGCTCGTATTTCATTCATCTCGCACGGAACAGCGGTATTCGGAATTTTTGTTTTGTTGTTTATCATGATTCTAAACCATTGGTTCGAGTATCATTATGCATGGAGACATTCTTCTACCGAGTTGCCGATGAAATATATCATCAGCAGTTTTTGGGAAGGACAGGAGGGAAGCTTTTTGCTTTGGCAGTTTTGGTTAGTGGTGCAGGGTTTTGTAGGCATAAAAGTTTTGAAGAATTACGAGAACCCGGTGATGGGAATTGTGTCGTTGGTTCAATTCTTTCTTGGCTCAATGGTGCTTGGCGTTTACGTATTCGGTTTCAAATTCGGCAGCAGCCCGTTTATTATGTTGCGTAACGAAATGCTAAATGCTCCCATTTTTCAGCGTCCAAATTATTTAGAGTTTATTAAAGACGGTAACGGTTTAAACCCGTTGTTACAGAATTACTGGATGACGATTCACCCACCGGTGCTATTCTGTGGTTTTGCTTCGGTTACTATTCCATTTGCATTTGCCATTGCAAGTTTGTTGCGTAAAGATTGGGATGGCTGGGTGAAACCTGCAATGCCTTGGGCTTTGTTTTCTACAGCCATTCTCGGCACCGGTATATTAATGGGTGGTGCGTGGGCTTATGAGTCACTAAGTTTTGGAGGTTTCTGGGCTTGGGACCCCGTAGAGAATATGAGTTTTGTTCCGTGGCTGATGATTGTGGCGGGCTTGCACATGCTGGTAGTTTACCGGTACACCAAACACTCGCTTATTAGTACGTATGTGTTTTTTCTTCTCGGCTTTATTCTGGTTTTATATTCAACCTACTTAACACGCAGTGGAAGATTAGGCGATACATCGGTTCACTCATTTACCGATGATGGATTAGAGCCGCAGTTACTCACTTACTTTGCGTTTTTTATTGTTGGCGGATTTACACTCCTGTTCATTCGCATTTTCAAAAAGCAAATTCCATCGCAGCAAAAGGAAGAGGAATTAGGAAGCAGAGAATTCTGGATGTTCATTGGAACATTAGTGTTATTACTTTCTGCCGTGCAAATGACTTTCACCACTTCTATCCCTGTCTGGAATTTATTGTTTCATGATAAATGGCATTTGCTTAACGATAAAATTGCTCCGCCCGAAAAAGTAATTGAGCATTACAACGCTATTCAAATCTGGTTCGGAATTTTGGCGGGCTTGCTTACCGGATTGGTTCAGTTCTTCTCTTACCGTCTTGGTAAATTTCCGGCTACGGTAAAGTGGGGGCTTTATTCGTTTGCTCTTTCTCTTTTGCTTGCCATTGCGCTTGCTTTGGGAATGCATGTTGATTTTACACAACAGCATCTAATTGACCTTACTTCCATTTCCGATAAACTGTTTATCAAGTTCCCTTTTATTTCTACTTACTTTTTGTTTTTGCTGGCTTCGCTTTTTGCCATTTTCGGAAACCTGACTTACCTGGTTTTTGTAATAAAAGGAAATTTAAAACTGATTGGAGGAAGCGTGGCTCACTTTGGCTTTGGTGTTTTCCTATTGGGTGTTTTAATATCGCAAGGCAAGAAAGAAGTTATTTCTCTTAATAAGTCTGGTGTTAACTTTGGTCAGCAGTTTAAGGATAATGAAAAGATGGAGAATATTCTTTTGCTGAAAGATTCGATGCTGGTGATGAATGAATATGAAGTAACCTATACCGGAACGAGAGAAGAAAAGCCGAACCACTTTTACGAGGTTAAATACGTGCGCAAAGATTCAGCCACCGGTAAGCGGATGGAAGAGTTTACCTTATTACCAAATGCTCAACTGAATCCTAAAATGGGATTGATTGCCAACCCCGATACCAAGCATTACGTGACTAAGGATGTATTTACTCACGTTTCATCTGTGCCCGATAACACCAACCTGAAAGACACTACCATTGTTATAGAAGCAGCGGTTAAGGACTCCTTCTTTACTAAAACCTGTTTGCTTGTTGTAGAATCATTAAATCCTAATCCAAACTTGCCGGCAGATTTTAACCGAAATGGAAAATTAGTTGTAGGCATTAATATAGTTGCTAAAGATGAGAACAGTAAAATCTATTCCGCACAGCCGGTTTTTATAATTGATATGGCTGATGGTAATACGGTAAGTTCTATTCCTTCGGAGGTAAAAGAGTTGGGTTTAACTATTGATGTAAACAAGATTGACCCGCAGAGTAAAAAGATTACGCTTTCATTAAAAGAAACGGAGAAGCCTTTGGACTTCATTATCATGAAGGCTATTGTGTTTCCTTACATTAACCTGGTTTGGCTGGGTGGTATCTTTACTTTCTTAGGTGCGCTTATCAGTATGTGGCGCAGAGCTAAAGAAAATAGTATTTAATTATCTGTATCCTACACGGATAATCTTGTTCAATACAGCCATATAAAACAGTCTTTCATAAATCGGAGTTCTAACTTAGCTAACCTAAAACCATAGCTATGTTTGAATACAGCAAAATCAAAACTGAGTTAGAAGAGGTTAAATGTCCTGCTCACGGCAAAAGGGCAAATGTATCGTTCGATAACGGTCAAATGATAGTAGAAACCTGCTGCTGCGAAGAGCACAAAGCTCTATTAAATGTATTGCTATCGGATGTTTCGCAACGGAACATTGCCGATATAATTGCCGAAGTATTCTAGCTAAGTCAGCTAAAAGAAAAAGCCACCGCAAACTGCGGTGGCTTTTTCTTTTTAAGGTAAGGGCAGGCATTAACCCATTACTGCCACTAATCCTCCGAATAACGTTACCCCTCCAAGGCCGGTAGCACCGTATAATGCTAAATTAAAGTTTACACCTTTAGATATCAGTATCATAGTAATTAAAAAACCAAATACGCAGAGAAACGCGCCAATGGCTATTAAGAAGAATCCAATTCTTCTTCGCTTATCATGTTTTTCAGTTACAGACGATGTAGTAAGCTTTTCATTTTCTTCTGAACTTAAGTTTGAGCTTTCCATAAGTATACAGTTTAGTGATTTAAAGAAAGTGCATTTATTTCAATTAACAAAACGGAGTTTCATCTACTCTTTTATCTTCGCCCCTTCAAACTTAAAACAATAATCCATGAGTCAAATTGCCACGATAGAGAAAAGAGATAACGGAGTAGCCATTGTTTGGCTCGACCAGCAGAACGAAAAGATTAATAAAGTATCGCTGGAGTTTGTGGAAGGCATTGATAAAATATTTCAGGACTTAGAAAATGATAACTCGGTGAAAGCAGCAGTTATCATTAGCAAGAAGAAAGACTGGATTGCCGGTGCAGACATTGAGATGTTCGGCAAGGTGAAACAGAAGGGCGACTTTATTCAGTTTACGCGCAATGGTCATGTGTCGTTGGGTAAAATGGAGAAGGGAAAGAAACCGGTGGTGGCTGCTATTAATGGTGCTTGCCTTGGTGCAGGAACGGAGATTGCATTGGCTTGTCACGGTAGAATTGTAAGCGATGATAAGAGCACACACTTTGCTTTGCCGGAAGTGATGCTCGGCTTATTACCCGGTGGCGGTGGAACACAACGTTTGCCAAGATTGATTGGAATACAGAAGGCACTCGACATGATGCTGACCGGTAAGAAGATTTACGCGCGCAAAGCAAAGAGCATTGGTCTTGCAGATAAGATTACCAATAAAGAAAGCCTGCTGAACGCAGCAATTGATTTCGCTTTGCAGTTAGCCAGCAAACCTTTGGTGCGCGAAGACAAAAGAACTTTCGTTGAAAAACTTTTAGAAAGCAATCCTGTTACGCGCGGCATCGTCTACAAGAAAGCCAAAGAAATGGTGATGAAACAAACACAGGGAAATTACCCTGCGCCTCTCCGCATTCTTGAATGTGTGCAGATTGGAATGGAAGAAGGAATGGAAAAGGGCTTAGATGCCGAAGCGGTGAAGTTTGAAGAATTGATTCTGACCAACGAGAGCCGTCAGTTGATTCGCATTTTCTTTAACATGACCGAGAAGAAGAAGAACCCTTATGCAGCGGACTTGATTAAATCTACCGATAACATTGCCATGATTGGCGCGGGCTTTATGGGTGCGGGTATTGCACAGGTAAGTGCGGTTGACGGAATAAATGTTTTGCTGAAAGACATTAAAGAAGAAACCCTGCAACAAGCCAAGCAAACTATCTGGGCGGATTTATACAAGAAGGTGAAGCGCAAGAACATGAGCCAACCGGAGGCAGAAGAAATTGTGAACCGGGTGCAAAGCAAACTCGATTACACCGGTTTTGATAAAGTAGATATTATAGTTGAAGCGGTGTTTGAAGAAATAAAACTGAAGCAGCGCATTCTTGCCGACTGCGAAACAGCCACCGGTGCACATACTATCTTCGCGAGCAACACTTCTGCTCTTCCAATCAGCCATGTTGCCGAGAAAGCAGCGCGACCGGAGAATGTAATTGGTATGCATTATTTCTCACCGGTGCCTAAAATGCCTTTGCTCGAAATTATTAAAACACCAAAAACTGCCGACTGGGTTACCGCTACTTGTTTCGAACTCGGCATACGCCAGGGCAAAACATGTATTGTGGTTAATGACGGACCGGGTTTTTATACCACGCGCATCCTCGCGCCTTACATGAACGAATGTTTCCTGTTGATTGAAGAAGGCTGCGAAGCGGGCTTAATTGACAAGGCGATGAAGATGTGGGGCTTCCCGGTAGGACCTATTACTTTGCAGGATGAAGTGGGAATTGATGTAGGCGCGCATATTATGAAAGGCGAACTTGCCGAAATGGCCAAGCTGCGCGAAGGCGCACGCACCAGCGATGCTATTTTGAAAATGTTTGCCGATGGCTACCACGGTAAAAAGAACAAGCGCGGTATGTATAAGTATGACGAGAAGGGAAAGAAGCGCGGCATTAATGAAGACATTTATAAATACTTCGGCAACCCAACGCGCAAAGAGTTTACTATAGAAACCATACAGAACCGCATGGGCATGATGTTCCTGAACGAGTGCCTGCACTGCCTGGAAGAAAACATTATTGAAAGCCCTTCCGATGGCGATGTAGGCGCGGTGTTTGGCCTGGGCTTCCCGCCATTTACCGGTGGCCCTTTCCGCTACCTCGACCACCAGGGTGCCGATAAAGTAATTGCCTTAATGGAAGACCTTTCTGCTAAATACGGTGTGCGCTTTAAGCCTGCACAGATATTGAAGGAGTATGCTAAGGAGGGGAAGAAGTTTCACAACAACTAAAAACTTCTTAAATCGCTGTTCGTTAATCCTTGTTCTTAAATTTTAATTTGATTTATGAACAAGGATTAACGATTTTAGATTTACGATTGAAATAATAACAAACCAAACAAACCATGATGAAGTATTCTCTATTATTTATTGCTGTTGCTGCCCTGTTTATTTCATCTTGTAAAAAGGGAGACGTTTTTGTGGAAGACTGCACCGGAGCCGCTAAATCGTTCTTAACCGATGTAAATCCTATTGTGCAAACCAGTTGTGCTACCAGCACCGGTTGCCATGCCAGCGGCAGCAGCCAGGGGCCGGGTGCTCTTACTAACTATGCGCAGGTATTTGCTGCTAAAAGCGATGTTAAAAAAACAGTTGCCAATGGCACCATGCCCCAAAACAGCAGCTTAACCGGTGCGCAGAAAAGTGCCATTATCTGCTGGATAAACAGCGGTGCGCCTAATAACTAAATGTTGTTGGTGATAACACCAACAACGGCTAAATAAATTATGTTTAACGAACACTAAGCTACACCCACCATTATGACAATAAACAGAATCATCCCCGTCTTCTGCTTTTTATTGATTTCGTTTTTCTCACACGCTCAAACAACAAATACAGCAAGTGGAGTAGACAGTACTGAGAAGCCCGCTGAATTTCCGGGTGGCGATGTGGCATTAATGAAATGGGTAAAACAGCATATTCAGTATCCTAAAGATGCAGAGAGAGATGAAACAGAAGGTAGGGTATTTATAAAGTGTGTGATAGATACGGATGGGAGTGTTACAAACATTGAAGTAAAAAAGGGAGTACACCCCAGTTTAGATAAAGAAGCAATACGTGTAGTAAGCAGCCTTCCTAAATTTAAACCGGCTATACAGCAGGGTCACCCGGTAAAAGTATATTTTAATTTTCCTGTTATTTTCAAGTTACCTTAAAATGTCGTTGGTGATAACACCAACAAAGGCAAAAAGAATTAGGATATGAAAAAAACAGTAATCGGAGTTTTCATTTTACTATTTGGTTTTTTGAGTTCAAATGCTCAAATGACCACAGATACAACTGTCCTTAATATAGCGGAACAAATGCCCGAGTATCCTGGGGGGGTAGATTCATTGATTATTGAAATTTCTTCAAGAGTTGTTTATCCGAAAGAGTGTTTAGACTCGAATATAGAGGGTAAGGTGTATCTGCGGTTTGTAGTTAACGAAGATGGAAGCGTTTCAGATATTATTGCGGTAAAAGGTCCGCATAAACTTTTGAAAGATGCAGCTATTACAGCGGCACAAAGCACTGGTAAATTTAAACCCGGTATGCATAAGGGTAAGGTAGTAAAGGTTTACAGCTATGTGCCAGTAATTTTTAAAATGGAGGTTGATGCAGTAGCAGAGGTTTCTTCGCAGTTTCCCGGTGGCAATGGTAAATTATTCAGTTGGATTGAAAACCATATGCTATACCCGCAGAAAGAATGGCAGGATGGGATACAAGGAAAAGTAATTGTCCGGTTTATAGTAAATGAGGATGGAAGTACCAGCGGAGGTGAAGTGATTCGTTCGGTTAGCCCAGGCTTAGATGCGGAAGCATTGCGCTTAGTAAGTAAATTACCCAAATTCAAACCGGCTACACAAGGAGGTGTACCGGTTAAAGTATATTTTACATTACCGGTGGGCTTTTATGTTAAACGGACTCCGACATCAGGTCCAGCGTTTGTACCACACGACTACCGTATAGAAGGGGGTGTGATGATATACAAGAAAGTCCCATTTGGAACTGCGCCACCTGAGAAAGGTCTTTCGGGGAGTCAACAGTAACCCCCGCTCGCGCAAGTTTAGCGAAGCGTAACTTGTGTATTTCATTACTGGAAGTTGGAGAACCTGTTGCGACAATAAGTCCTAATTTTTATACTCAATAAAACATTACAATGACTTTAGTTAGCCTGGATGTAGGTCTTTACTTTTACCTAATATTGTTTGCAGCACTTGTAGTGGGGTTTATTGTGTTTCTGAAAAAGTTAAACAATCTATCCATGCTTCGCACCCTAAACATAATCAGCGGTATAATAATGGGGCTATCGGCTTTTGCCACCTTGTGGGGTTTGCAAGATTGTAGTGGCGATGGCTGTATGGTGCGTTTACTATTAGTGCTGAGTTTGCCGTGTTTACTGCTTACCCTGCCGGTATTCTTTTACACCCGTAAAAAGCTAAAGGAGTTGTTACTCCCGTTTTCTTTAATTTTTAATCAAAAACCGGTGCTATTAAGGTAAATGAGGGGAAAATTAGTGTCTTTCTTCTCTTTGCGGATATTCTTCGTTGCTCTAAGGAGTCTCTTCCTTGCGTTAAGAATATAAATAACCACGTAAAGAAGTTCCGAATTGCCTTTACGGCATTCCGAATTGCCTTTACGGCATTCCCAATTCCCTTTGCGGCATTCCGAATTGCCTTCGCGGATATAAATGGGCACTCTAAAAAGGTAGTTAGAATAAGCAAATGAGTAAATGCGCACTCTAAAAAGATAGTCCTTCCCCGCAGGCTCTGCGCCTCGCGACCCTGCGCGATTGAACGTGATAAATAGCTTCTAACAAAATCATCTTTGTGCCTCAGGGTCTCCGCAGAGCCGGAAGACCCTGAGGGGAATAAATTAAAGCCACGAGCATGTTTATGAGTTTAGGTTTTTTATTATTTTTCTTTTTTATAACAAAAAACAGCCTATGAAATCATCCCCCATTATTGCAATGATTGCGGTAGCCGCTATGTTTATAAGCGGTGCAGCCTTATACCGCCAAATTTCAAAAGAACGCGAAGACAGGCACCGGGCAAATTGTGAGTATGCAAAAGAACGTTGCCGGGAGATAGTAGATGAAAAAATAGAGGTAATACACGAGGAATATGAAGCCTCCATGCAACAAGCCTTCGATGAATATCTTGTTGAGCGTAAGCTATGCGATTCTCCTAATGGTGAGTGTAGAGAACAAGCACGTGAACATCAGTTGGAGAAACTCTCCGCAGCCTGGGATAAATATTCAGATGCCCGATATAAAATCAAAACAGAAGCACGCTGTGATTCATTGTATGAATATTGTTTAACCCATGAATCGGGTGCGCACGAAGATGTTACTTCGGGTATTCATGAAGCCATGCCTAAGCATTAGTCCCCGCTCGTCCTCGTCTTTGACGAGGATGCAAAGACTTTAGCGTTTGTAACGCAATGGTTCAACTTACAAAGCATACTTCCCCGCAGGCTCTGCCCCTCGCGACCCTGCGCGATTGAACGTGATAAATAGCTTCTAACAAAATCATCTTTAGTGCCGCAGGGTCTCCGCAGAGCCGGAAGACCCTGCGGGGAAGAATGAAGTAGCTTACACTCGCTCTCACCCGCTGTTCCCCACATTCCACAATTTATCTCGACTAACAGATAATGCAGGGTTTTGAAATCCTGCTAAAAAGCTACCGTTACCGTTTCGTCAGAGCATTTGGTGGTGGTTACTGTTTTGGTATCCTGGCTAATGGCTAAACCATTGGCATCCAAACTGGAGATAGAAAGTGTCCAGGTATCTGGCGAGAGATGAAGAGTATCGCTGCTAACACCTGAGGCGGTAATTTTATCGCGAACGTTTGAAGCACCGGGGCCATTGGCAATAATGCTGTGGCGGTTGGCGGTGCCACCGTATGTAACGTGCACTACTCCGTAGTTATAGGTTTCGCAATCTTTTATGGTTTCTTTAGTAGTGCAGGCGGCAATAGATAATAACAAGAGCAGGGCTGGCAGTATCTTTTTCATTTAGACTGGTTTAAGTGTAAGTCAAATGTATATTCATTTTTTAGATTCTTATTTTTAGCTTGCACAAGGCCAAAGGTTGTTGGTGATAACGCCAACAAGAGCAGAAACGAAAGAAGCGCAACGGTTTACCCGCTGCGCTTCTTTCGCTTATCATAAATTGTATACAATAGCTTAGTTATAGCAGGATGTCTGATCCGTTTTCTTAACCTTGCTTATGTTATAGCAAAGCGGAATGGCTTTACCTAATATAGTGTTATACGTAGCGGTGCTCATAGTACGGCTGCGGCTTAAAACAAACAAAGTAGTTTTGCCGGGGTCGCCTACCAGCATATGCTGGCCGTTCGGGTCAAAATAAATTATCCAGTAATCGGCCGCTACCGGTGAAGTAGGAAATTGAACCTTAAGTTTACTGAAATCGTTCGGATTAGGGGCATAAGCAGTTCCATTTATTACATTAGGAATGCCGATAGTGGCACCCCCTAACCGGCAACTGTTTCTTACAAGTATATTACTGCCGTTATCTGTGTAGGTGGCTTTGGTGCAGTTGCAGCCAATATTGAAAAACTGAGGAATGCTGCCTATTTCATACCAATCGCCCAAAAACTGGGTTTTGTTAGCGGCAGGGTCTGTGGTTACTGCCGGACAATTGTTGGCAGATTGACAGGAGGAAAGAATAATTAATACGGTGCAAATAATGCTTGTTAAACGAATCATGGTTCTGGTTTTTTGGTTATTTAATATCTATAAAACACATTTGTTTAATTTTTGTTCAGCAATAGTTAAACAAAATTTAATTCCGGTTATTCCTTCCCCCCATGACCTGAGCCTGTAGCCAAGTTCGCGATAAGCGATTCCGGATTTGCCCCGGCAATTTGCAAATGAATAAATGTATGTTAGCAGAATGAACACAAACCAACCACACCTTGCATGGCTGGCGGTAATCTTTGCGGTATTTCTATTTACAGCCTGCGAACATAACCCCATCCACAGTATTAACGACAATATGAAGAAGCTGTCCGAAACCGTAAAAACAATAGACTCGGTAAATACCCGTATTTCAGAAGAGGTTACGGTTTTCTCGAATCACGTGGCTAAGTATGCAGATAGTACTGCACGCCACTCGCGAAAGTAGGAAACAAAGCCATGAGCAAAGCTTCTTGTGCCCCGACAAAGTTTGTAGTTGCAAAACATTTTAGAAATTAGCGTAGGTTTCAGCCGCTACCGATAATTAAAATAGTCACTAACGCTATGGCTTAACCCAACCAACTGAAAAAAAATACCACCATGGAAAATCTCAAAACTCCAATTGAAATGCTCTATCACTGGGAGCAAACAACACCCGACAAATTATTTATGCGGCAACCGGTTGATGGTACCTGGCATACGTTTACCTGGAAACAGGCAGCCGGTGAAGTGAGAAAATTGGCTGCGGTATTGCAGTCGTACAATCTTCCTCCGCAATCGCGTATTGCTTTAGTTTCAAAAAACTGCGCGCACTGGATGATTGCCGACCTTGCCATAATGATGGCGGGTTACCAATCTATACCCGTTTACCCGAATGTAAATGCCGAAACGCTGAACTATGTTTTGCAGCACAGCGAAGCCAAAATTTTACTGGTAGGCAAATTAGATGACTGGAACTTTATGAAAGCCGGTGTGCCCGATGGGGTACAGTGCATCAGTTTTCCCTGGTATGGTCCTAAACAAAATGGTTTTCATTACTGGGAAGAATTGGTGAAAGACATTAAACCAATAGTAGGATATCCGAAGAATAACCCAGATGATGTAATGACCATTATTTACACTTCCGGCACTACCGGAAAACCCAAAGGTGTGGTGCATACCTTCCGCAATTTTGCATGGGCTACCACTACAGGAAAAGATTTAGTGGGTTTAAAGGATGGCGAAGAAAGGTTATTCTCCTACCTGCCGCTGTCGCATATAGCCGAGCGAATGCTGATAGAAATGGTGGGCATTTATACCAACAGCGAAATTTGGTTTGCCGAAACGCTGGATTTGTTTGTGAAAAATTTAGCCGAAGCGCAACCCACTATTTTTCTTGGGGTGCCGCGTATATGGACCAAGTTTCAAATGGGCATTTTAGCCAAACTGCCGCAAAAAAAACTGGACTTGCTCTTATCCATTCCTATTGTAAAAAATATTATTGCCGCAAAAATTAAAAAAGGTTTGGGCTTAAATAAATGCCGCCTGGCGCTTACGGGTTCTGCACCCATTGCCACTTCGCTGGTAAGCTGGTGGGCTAAACTGGGAATAGACATTGCCGAAGTTTATTCCATGACCGAGAACTGTGCTATTTCACACTTTAACCATAAACCCGATTTTAAAGCCGGCACCGTAGGCAAACCCATGCCTGGCGTTGAATTTAAGTTTAGCGAAAGCAACGAAATTTTAGTGAAGGTGCCTTGCAATATGAAGGGCTATTACCGCGAACCCGAAATGACCGCTGCTGCATTGCAGGATGGCTGGCTATATACCGGTGACAGAGGGGTGGTGGATGCTGATGGCTTTTTGAAAATAACCGGACGGGTAAAAGAAATTTTTAAAACCGACAAAGGGAAATATGTTTCGCCTTCACCTATTGAAATGAAAGTTTTAAAGAACCAGTTGGTAGAACAAATTTGTGTAGTGGGCAGTTCGCTGCCGCAGCCCATTGGTTTATTGGTTCTTTCTGTTGACGGAAAAACAAAAGACAGAAACATGCTGCAACAAAGTTTGGTTGAAACCCTGCAGCAAGTAAACAGGGAATTGGAGAAACACGAGCGGCTTCAAAAAATGATTGTAATGAAAGAGGAATGGACCATTGAAAACGGTTTGTTAACTCCTACCATGAAAATAAAGCGTAACCCCATTGAAGATAAATATCAGCCGCATTATGAAATTTGGTATAATCAAACCGATACGGTAATATTTGAAAACTAAAGGTGGCGGTGATAACACAACAGTGCAAAAACATTTTCTATGAGATTAATTACATGGAACTGTAATGGTGCATTCAGGAAGAAGTTTCATCAGTTAGAAAAATTCGATGCTGACATTCTGATAATACAGGAATGTGAAGACCCTAAACGATGCACTAACGATGAATATATTAATTGGTCAAAGGGTTATTTGTGGACTGGTGAAAACAAGAATAAAGGTTTAGCAATTTTTTTCAAAAATGAGATTATCTTTAAGGATAATGGTTGGGATACCGGTGGAAACAAGTATTTCATTTCAGCTAAAGTAAATGATGAATTTGATGTAATTGCGGTTTGGAACCATTACGCCAACTCCCCTAATTTTCGTTACATAGGTCAATTTTGGAAGTACTTGCAATTGAATAAGTCGTTAATGGGTAGCTGTGTGATTGCAGGCGACTTTAATAGCAATAAAATCTGGGACGAGTGGGATAGATGGTGGAATCATTCGGATGTTGTTAGAGAATTAAATGAAATAGGAATAAGAAGTTTGTATCACGAATATTTTAACGAAGCGCAAGGCGAAGAGAAGATTCCAACTCTCTTCTTACAGAGGAACATTCAAAAGCCATATCATATAGATTATGCTTTTGCAACAGAGAAAAATTTCAGTAAAATTAAAATGCTTGAAATAGGCAAGAAAGAGCAATGGTTAGAATGGAGCGACCATATGCCTGTTGTTATTGAGTTCTAGAAAAAATACAAGAACAGCAGTCATGTCCCCCGGTCTACGCCTCTACACCCCCACTGGCGCAAGAATGAAGCAAAGTCATGAGCAAAGCTTCTTGTGCCTTAACACATCCCCTTGTGTCCTGACAAGTTCTGTCGAAGCTAAGCATAAGCAAGCAAAAAAGAAACAGGTTCTCGAAACGGAGAACCTGCTGCCTTTTTTACTTAAAAGCTTATTACCTATTCATTACCACAATCTTGCTGATGGTTAGGTTACCGCTGATGTTCAGGTGAATGAAATAAATGCCCGCAGCTAAGTTTTCTTCGCTGGTGCTTATGTGCATAGTGTGTTTGCCGTTTATCTGCAAACCATTGAAGAGTGTCTTGATTTTTGCGCCTACGCTGTTGTATAAATCTACCGTTACATCTTTGTTCCCGTCAGTGGTATAGCTCAGGTTAAAAATATCTTTTGACGGGTTAGGGTAAACTTGTAAAGCTGCGCTGTTTTCTGTCACATTGTTTACCGCAGTAGCCGGTAATTCGTTGGTATATTGAAAATAGGTAACAAACATTTCGCCCTGTGTGGTTAATGAGAAAGGAATAGTGGCCGCTGTGTTATTCTGGTAAGTGGCCTCGAAAATCATTCCGTTGTCCATGTTCACCGCCATTAACGGGTCGAAGGTTTTTACTGCCGGGTGGGCGTAATCGTAATAGCCCTGGTTAAAGCTGTAATCTTCATTATAGAAGCCTTCGTAAAACTG
This sequence comes from Bacteroidota bacterium, assembly GCA_947475165.1. GTDB lineage: Bacteria > Bacteroidota > Bacteroidia > Chitinophagales > LD1 > Bog-950. The sequence goes on along the minus strand of CANJLD010000022.1, from coordinate 34,802 downwards.
TGCGCCCTTGGTGCCATCGCTGTTGCGTAGAAACATATCAAAGTCTTTACCCCATTGGTGTGTATGCGATTGTATGTTCCAGAAGTAACGGGTTTCGCCCGGTGCGGTGTATGGGTTTTGCACGGTATAAGGCTGACCGGTTGGCGGAATTTGCAGGGCAAAAGGGTTTTGCCCGCCATAGCTCGATAAATCGGTTTTCATTTCTACCGCACCGCTGCCCATAGGCTGTGTGTAAACATTCATATAAGCCGAGCAGCCAAGTATCTGTGTACTGCTGTAATTATGCATGTGTAAGTTTAATAACAGTTGTTCGTTCTGTTGCTGGTAGTGTGCTGTGCCGGCAGGCAGAATAAGGTCATCGCTAAACTGCCAGATGCCCTTAAACTTACTGTATTGAAATACCTGAATTTGAGTATTAAAATTTGCCCCTTCCTGTGGTGCTACACCCATAGCAGTTGCTCCTGCCTGTGATATAGTGCGCAGTACCCAGTGGTGAGAGTTAGGTGGAAGTTTGGCATGCATCTCTGTAACTTCTACCGATGCAGGAAGCTTAGGGTCGTATACCTGAAAGTATTCAAACTCGCCCTGCGGCTGTAAAAACACGGGGCCAAATTTTAGCTGATAACCCTCGCGCCCTTCCTGAGCCGGTGTGAGCGGTGCAGTAGTTTCCTCTACGCCCGAGCCGTTATAGTAATCGTGAATAAGCGCTGAGTTATAAGCCGTGCCAGTGTCTTTAGCCCCCCATATAATCCACTGGCGAATAAGTTCAACTTGTTCTTTTGCCAATGTATCTGCCGGGTAGGTCATAGGCATGGTGTTACCTTCTAATGGCAATAAATCGTTTTGTGGGTCAAGCCCGTGGTTTACTTTTTTCATAAGAAAACTGCGGAACGGATAGCCCGGTGATACGCGCTTGTAACCGGCTGTAACAGCAGCGGGGTTAACCGGTGCTGCATTTACTAAACGCAGGTAAACAGAATCTTCGGAACCGCTTAAATCTAAATTACCCGAAGGTAATGCGCCCGCATGGCAGGCACCGGTGCATTTTGCCTGAAAGATAGCATACACCTGCTGATAGGTGCTTTGTGCAGTTGTGTTGGCATAAACAAAAAACAACAGCACAACGAATGAGTACAGTTTTTTCATTGGTGATTTTGGTGTTTTAAAAAAATAAAGAGTGATTGTTACCGGTGATGAGCGCGCAATAATAAAAAACAGTAGTAATAAAAATATAGTTTGAATACTATTTTTTTTACTTTAAGTGCGATAATTAAAAACAGATTTTTCGCTGGCGTAAATTACTCTGAAACGCTTTGTGGGCTTATGGTTTGCGAATTTTCTTATTCGTAAATATAGGAGAGTGAACCGTTAAATAAAACAGTTGAGACGTTTTTACATCCGCATAAAAAATTAGTTTCGAGCCCGCAAAATTTGAAACTGAAATATGATTCTGCCTCTAAAAGATACTTCCAATAAAATAGAATTGCACTATTACTTTTCCGATGAATCGCACAGCATGAACGCTCTGGTGCGCAACAAATGCGAGCATAACCTGCTGGGTATACTAAAAGAAATTTCTACCGTGCTTAACGCACGCTTAAAAGTAGAAAGCGAAGCCTACTCCGAAGGTGGATTAAAAGAGAAATGGGTGCTGCTGAGCAATAGCGAGTTCCTGCGCAGTTTTGCTGCCGCTGTTTTTCATTACGTGCTGCCCCTTGAAGTTGATATTGAAAAAACAGTAAGTGAAGAAAACAAGGAAGATACCAAACTGCGCATTGATAAACTGCGCAGAGAACTAAAAGACTACGAACGCGATAATGATTCGAAAGTAGATTTGAATAATGTAGCCGCATTGTTCCGCAACAATCTTAAAATTATTAAGCTCAAGTCAAACTTCTATCGCCAGTTAAGTGCCTGCGAAAAGGTAACCAAGTTTGCCGTGCAGCGAGTAAACTCTATTGGCGAATACACCGGTAAGCCAAACACAATCATTCGCAAGCGTTTCGATACTTATATGCTGATGGTAGATACATTGAAACCCGAAACAGATGAAGCCGCGGTAATTGAAATTATATCACCGGTGCTTAAAACCGGTAGTTATAAGTGGAAAGGCATTTATGTGCAGACCGGCAAAATCATCAATTTCTATATGAAAGATGAGGCGTTTAAAAACGAAGTTATCAGCCAAAGCATTCCGTTTAAAAACGGCACCCGCATTGAATGCACCCTCGAAAGCACCCGTAAGATGAACGAGTTCGGCACCGAAGTGGTAACCGGTTACTCGGTAATGGTAGTTACTAAAAAGCTAGATGACCAGGCGGTGATGGAAATGCCACAGGTGCGCACTGTTCGCAAAAAGAAAGAACCGGAACTGAAACAGCTCGATCTGTTTGGCGGCTTGTTTAACTAAATTACTGATAGGGTAAAGTTTTTTTTCTTTACAATTAATGAAGAAACAAGTTATCGTTTTCGCCATTTTATTGTTTGCGCTCAGTACAAAACTATCTGCCGCCTGTATCCTTCGCTTAAAAAATTGTATACCGAGTTTAATTGCAATTGAAATGCAGATTTATTCTACTCCACAAATATTCCATTAAGTTAGCCCCGTAAATTAAAACTACCAATATGAAAACAGTAAAAACAACCTTTGCTATTCTGATAATAGCGGCACTTACCATGAGTTTTGTAAACCCTAATGAGTGGTATTTATTTGAAGAAGCCGGATGCACCATTCAGTTTCCTGACAAACCGGATAGCCAGGTGCAAACCTTAAATACAGAAATAGGCGATTTGCAAATGAACATTAATTATGTATGACGCTTCTAAAGGAGGCGATGACGATAATCTTGTTTACGGGTTTATCACTACCGAGTATCCTGATTCGCTTATCAATTCAGATAATAAATCAATGATTAAAGATTTCTTTAAAAGTGCTAACGAAGGTGCGGTGAAGAAAGTGCAAGGTAAATTGCTTTCTGAAAGAAACATCAGCATTAGCGGTTTTCCGGGTAGCGAAGTGCGCATTGATTTTAAAAAGGGAATGGCCATAATTACCATGCGCAGCTATCTGGTGAAAAATAAAATGTATGTATTGCAAACTATTTGCGTGCCTAAAAAAGAAAAGAATGCTTCGGCAACAAAGTTCTTTGGCTCGTTTAAATTGAAAAGCTAAGCTGAGTAACCGCAAATAAAAAAGCCCCGTAATACTACGGGGCTTTTTTATTTGTGCTTTATGCTTATTTAGAAATTGCTGATAATCTCATCGGCAAACTGACTGCATTTAATTTCTGTTGCACCTTCCATTAAGCGGGCGAAATCGTAAGTAACGCGCTTGTTGGCAATAGCACCTTCTAATCCTTTATGGATAAGTTGTGCGGCTTTGTCCCAACCAAGGTATTCAAACATCATAGCACCTGAAAGAATAACAGAACCCGGATTTACTTTATCCAGACCTGCATACTTAGGAGCAGTGCCGTGTGTAGCTTCAAAAATAGCATGACCGGTTACGTAGTTAATGTTTGCACCCGGTGCAATTCCTATTCCACCTACCTGTGCTGCTAATGCATCAGAAAGATAATCGCCATTCAAATTCAATGTAGCTATTACATCAAATTCTTCCGGGCGGGTTAATACCTGCTGAAGCGTGATATCGGCAATAGAATCTTTTACAATTACTTTACCTGCGGCAGATGCTGCTTTCATTTCTTCGTTAGCTGCCGGTTCGCCTTTTTCTTTCTTGGTTTTTTCCCAAGTGTTCCAGGTATAAGTTGTTTCAGCAAATTCAGTTTCGGCTAAAGCATAACCCCAATCGCGGAAACCGCCTTCGGTAAACTTCATGATGTTGCCTTTGTGAACTAGGGTAACGGTCTTTTGTTTGTTATCGATAGCATACTGTATAGCTGAACGAATTAAACGCTGTGAACCGATTTTAGAAACCGGCTTGATACCAATACCCACACATGTTTCAGGGTCAGTGTTTTTTAACTTGGCAATCTTGATGTATTCTTTTCCTTTCTTCTTATCGCTGAAACGAATTTTAGCGTAGTCTTTCTCGAATTTCTTCTTTAAGAATTTAAGCATTTCTAAAGCTTCAGGGCTTCCGCCTGCAAACTCGATACCTGCATAAATATCTTCGGTGTTTTCGCGGAAAATAACCATGGAAACTTTCTCGGGATGTTTAACCGGGGAAGGTGTGCCGGTATAATAACGCACCGGACGAAGGCAAACATACAAATCAAGTATTTGACGTAACGCTACGTTCAATGAACGGATTCCTCCGCCAACCGGTGTAGTTAAAGGTCCTTTAATGCCCACTAAGTATTCGCGGAAAGCATCTAATGTTTCATCGGGTAACCAGCTTCCGGTTTTGTCGAAGCTTTTCTGCCCTGCTAACACTTCTTTCCATTCAATTTTCTTTTTGCCTTTGTAAGCGGTAGCTACGGCTGCGTCTAACACGCGCACGCTGGCTGACCAAATATCGGCTCCGGTTCCGTCTCCTTCAATAAACGGGATAATAGGTTCATCAGGAACTTTCAGTTTTCCTCTGCTGATGGTAATTTTTTCTGCCATAATTGTTTGTTTTTGATTTTAACGTTCGCAAACCAAACCGTTTTTTTTTAAACGGCAAACTTTGCAGGGCTGATTAGTTAACTATTGGAATTTTGAAATTATTGATTTACTTTTGGGTCTCTCTCTTGAAGGGTCGTTAGTGGGTGACGGCCCTTCGCTTTTTTTATACCTCCTCCATTTTAATGATTTGTATCAGTTGCATCAAAAACGAGCGGCAAATAAAATTACATTCGCGCGCTTAAAAATTGAAACATGAGTGTAGAAACTGCTTTGAAGGCGCGTGGTAATAATCAGTGCGAGTTATGTAAATCAACAACCGGCCTTACCGTGTATGATGTGCCGCCACATGCCGAACAACGCGAAGAAGATAGTGTGCTGGTTTGCGAAAAATGCAATTTGCAGTTGACAAAAAAGGAGGAGTTGGACAGCAAGCATTGGGCTTGCCTGAACGAAAGTATGTGGAGCGAAGTATTACCTGTGCAGGTAGTAACCTGGCGTATGCTCAACCGCCTGCGCGATGAGAGCTGGGCGGCCGATGCCATTGACCAGATGTTTTTTGACGAGCCAACTCTTGCCTGGGCAAAGGCAACCGGTGACCACGAAAACAGCAGTGCCGTAGAACTGCACCGCGATTGCAACGGCAATCAATTGCAGGATGGCGATAATGTGGTGTTAACCAAAACCCTTGATGTAAAAGGCAGTAACCTGAACGCCAAACTGGGCACCGTGGTAAAAGGAATAAAATTAGTAGCCGATAATTTTGAGCAAATAGAAGGAAAGATAGAGGGACAGACTATTGTTATCCTTACTAAGTATTTAAGAAAGGGATAAATGGTCAGCCGTCTGCGAAGCAATCTCCTCTTTTCACGCAAGGGCATTGCTTCGCTGCGCAAAGCCTTCGCTCGCAATGACGTGTTACTGTATCTCTATTTTTTTGCCTAAGAACTTTGGCTTAGACACTTGTTTTGTTTGATTATGATTACTATCACTTAAATGGATAGCCGGTTGTGCGATTCTCGTTTTTCGTTTCTCCTTTTGGTTGAGCGCAAAATGTGAAAAGGCATTGCCGCTAATCTTAGATATATACGCAAGTCCTTTATCTGCTATTGTCTTTTACGCTTTATATCTCCACATCCTTCAGCTTCTTTTTCATTTAAAACTTCCATTCATCTCTTCGGAAGATCAGGGAGAACGAGTGTTGGTGCGATAGCCGCATGGTTCCGTCCCGATGCTTCGGGAGCGGAGACCCTGCGTAGGGAATTATATATTTGAGAAATGGCAATTTTTATTAACACCAATTTATTTACCTATTGATAATGATTAAACCGCTTACATCCCTAAGATTTATTTTCGCTTTTATGGTTTTTTTAACTCATATGAATTTTTTATTTTCTCCTGATTTTCCGGGATTCAAAGAACTTTATTTTCAATTCTTCCATGAAGGATATATTGGTGTTGGATTTTTTTTTATGTTAAGTGGCTTTATCCTTTCTTTTACCTACAAAACTGCCATATTAACAGAGCAAGTTTCAAAAAGAGAATTCTATTTAAAACGAATTGCCAGAATTTACCCATTACAGGGCAAAGAGGTAGTAATAAAAACAGGAGAAAAAGTAATTGTGAAACCGGGAGAATCTCATACGTTTAAAAACGCGAGCAAAAGCGAAAAACTGGTTGCAAAATTTTGGTATGAACCGGCTTTGAATATGGAATGGATGCTGCAAACCTTTGGTGAGGCGGCAATGAAACACGGAGGAAGCTGGGCAAACGTTTCGGTTTTGATGATGATGTATGTTATGTATAAAGCTCGGAAAGAATACCGCATTGCCGGTATACCTTTTTGGCTACAGGATGTGTTGCTCGGTTTCTTCGCCTGGCTAGCTGAAATTACAGGCGAAGCGAAAAAAATAAATCTGCCCGATTCGCTCAAATAGCAAAGTCTTGCTGTTGTTGTGAGCCTGACTACAACTTTTCGGAAGATGAAAAATCCAGGAGGGATTAAAGGTTTATAGAAATAATTGAACCGAAATTTATTCTACTCCGGAGGAGTCGCAGAGATGATGTCTATCGTTACTACTATAAACCTACCCCCCCCCTGGGGTGAAACCAATTTAAGGTCGCCTGACCAACAACAATTCTTTTAAAGAATTTACTGAATAGTAAATTGGTATGCAATCTGACCGGTTTGAAGTTCGTCAGATTGAGCGTCTTGATTAAACTTATACTTATACGCTGAAGCTATAGCATTCTGAACATTGCACCCACTTAACAAAGTAGAGCCTGCTCTATGAAGCTTTGCATTTACTACCTTGCCTGTACGGTCAACAGTAATATCAATTATAACTGTTCCCTTTTCATTACATGCCTCTGTTTTTGGACGAATTATTACACTTCGTCCTGACAAATTAACGTTTCCATTCAAATCGCCTTTGCCCGGTCCTTTTCCTTTGCCTTCACCATCTAAATAGCTTTGCGAGTTAGGGTCGCCATTTGGTTTGCCCTGGTCACCGGGTTTGTTACCAGTGCCGTCACCGGTGCTGTTATTCGGGTTTCCGTGTGCGCCCTTTGTAAACAGAGCGTTAGGGTCGGCCTTAGGCTGAACCGGTGCGGGGTTTTCGTTCTTCGGCTTGTTCGAAGTATTGGAATTAGTGTTAGGCTTAGTTGGGTTGTTGGTTGGTTTTGTCTTTTCTATCACCGGTGCATCTTCCAAATCCTGCGTAGCCACATCTTCCTTGGTTTCTGCCGGTTGAGAGGCAGCAGGAGCAGGAGAGAAGTCTGCCTGAATAGGAGTAAGTGTCATGGGCTGCACATCACCGCTGCCTTCATCGGTGTTTCCAAAGTTAACGGTAACACCACCGGCACTGTCGGTATAAGGCGGGTCGGGCGGAGTAAGTATACTCCAGATAAGAAACAGCAGAATAAGGGCATGCAAAGCAATAGTTATAAAAGCCGCCAGTGAGGTCTTGCGGTTCTTAAAACTTCTTTCCTGTGATTCAAAAGTGCCTGCAAACATTTATAGAGAATTAAAAATTATAAATTAATAATTATAAGATGCTTCTGTTTTATAATTCCACAAATCCACCGGCTGTTTTGTATTAATTTATAATTTATCATTATCAATTCATAATTACTTGTTAGTTGTGGCTAAAACCATTTTAATCTTCAACTTATTCCCTAACGAAATTAAATCAACTATTGTTTGCACGGTAAGTGTATTATCAGCACGTAATACAACAGTTGGGTCTTCCATACTTTTTGTTTGTGCGGTTAACTGCGGCTCTAACTGCTCGTAAGTAACCGGTGCGTTATTGATGTAATAATTCTTCTGCGCATCTACCGATACTGTAATGGTTTGTTTGGCCACAGCCTTTCCTGCTTCGCTTTTAGGCAACATCAGTTTAATCACCGAAGGGTTAACCAGTGTAGATATAATGAGAAAGAACAACATCAAAAAGAACATGATATCGCTCAACGATGAGGTACTTACCTCCGAACTCATTCTACTTTTTCTTCTAAGTTTCATTCTTCAGAGAATTAATAATTATAAATTAAAAATTATAAGGGTTTCTCCTTATTTGTTTTGAGTATAGAAATTAACAGCTTAATTAACTCATTGCAATCTTTTTCTAAGCTCCTATATACTTTGTCTTCTAACAATTGTGACGCGTGTAGCAATTGAAGCCAGAATCTTGTTTCGCGAGCTTCTTTATAAGATATGCCCAACTTTGCATAAAAATCTTTTCTGGAATATCCTCCAATTGCCTCTTCAATATTGGCAGCAATTGATGTTCCGCTTCTTAATACTTGTTTACCCAATTCATACTCTTGATGCTCTTTCTTTAAATACTGATATAACTTTACAACTCTTACCGAAAAACTAAAAGACTTCTCTTTCAAAATATTCCTCTTTTCAGGCACGTCCATTCTTATAATTAATAATTTTTAATTTTTAATTATTTAGTCGGCTCTTGAATAAGGTCAATAAACTCCACCGTAGTGCTTTCTAAATCAAAACTCACCCGGTCAATCATCGAGTTCAACAAATGGAAACCGATGTGTGCAATAATACCCACCACCAAACCGGCAGCAGAAGTTATCATCTTTTCATACAATCCTCCGGCTATTAAACCAATGCTTATATTGTCTGCCAACGAGATGTTGTAGAAGATTTTAATAACCCCGCTAATGGTTCCCACAAAACCGAACATGGGAGCAATACCGGCTATAATACCGAGGTAAGAAAGATTCTTTTCTAGTTTATATATTTCGAGTTTACCGGTGTTTTCTACCGCGCTTTCAATTTCTTTAATGGGTTTGCCCAAACGCTTAATTCCCTTTTCGAGCAAACGCGCTATGGGAGTGTTGGTGCTGCGACACAAACTTAATGCGGCTTCGGCTTTGCCATCCATAAGCATGGCTTTAATATTTGCCATAAAACCCGAATCAACCTTGCCCGCACGGCTGATGGTAATGAAGCGTTCCACCATCAGAAACACGGCTATTACCGAAAGTATACCAATGGGAATCATCACCCAGCCACCTTTCAATATAAGGTCGAGCAGATTAAGGGTTTGCACTTGTTTAACAGCAGTAGCTGCCACGGCAGAAGAATCAACAACAATTTGAAGTATCATACTTTTTGTTTTAAGAGTAACGCTCGGTTACCTGTTTTTAGTATGGCAAAGATGTGCCTGCCAATGTTAATTAGTAGGAGAGTAGTGAACGAAATGGTGTTGATTGCCTATTGGTTGCAGTTTAAAAACAACGGTGAGCATTATAAGGCAGAAATAGATTCCTGACCTTAGCTCCTTTTATAAAAACAAAAATCCCCACCAGGGGAAGCGGGGATTCTGCGTTTGGGGAAACTATCAAAAAACTTAAATGAATAACTATCTGATACTATTAAGACTTTTGTAAGCCGAAAAGGGTTGCACGGCATACAAAAATTAATGCCCGGTTTTCATTTCACCAAAATAAGTTAAGTCCTCTTTGGCGATAAGTATGCAAACATATCTTTGCGCCAATGAATACTCGCTTAGTCAACATTATCATTGTCGCTATCACGCTAGCACTCGTAGGTCTTATTTACATCCAGGTAAACTGGATTAAACAAAACTACCGGGTGCGCGAAGAGAAATTCGACCAGGCTGTTTACCTATCGCTCAGCAATGTTGCGCGCAGCATTGAGCGCGATGAAGCCATCAACTATTTCGCAGTTTCCGGTTTAAACGATTTTGGGCGCAACATCAACAAGATGTATGATACAGTACAGACCCTCAAAACTTATTCGCCCAACCTAACCCTTGTTGATTCGGTAGGGCAGCATGCTCTCAAATTCGGATTTAACGATACCAGCGGCTTATTCGTTTCTAAGTTCATGGGCAGCATTACTTATTTGCAGGAGAAAGCCGCCAAACTGCACGAAGCACAGAAAGATATAGATGTAGCGGTGCAAAGCAGCGAAGAGCGCGAACGCCACCTCATCGAAATGCAGTTTAAAAAATACAATCGCCTGTTTCAGGATTTAGCTATGCAGTTTATGCTCGATGATAAATGCCTGAGTACGCGCTTAGACAAGGATATGATTGATACCCTGCTTAAAGGAGAGTTTCGGAAAGAAGGCATCAACACACCTTACCAATACGCTTTATTCGACAACTGGGCTAAGGGAATGCTTTTCGGCAATATGAACGTAACCAAAGACGAAGCACAGTCTACTAATTTTTATTCTATTCCTCTCTTCGCCAACGACCTTTACGAAAACTCTGGAATGTTGGTGGTAGATTTTCCGCAAAAGCAGAATTACATTTTCCAAAGTATGTGGCTCATGCTTTCCGCCACCGGTGCTTTTATCTTTATCATTCTCGCATCGTTCGGTGGTTCGTTTTATGTTATTTACCGGCAGAAGAAGTTAGATGAACTCAAAACTGATTTCATCAACAACATGACCCACGAATTTAAAACACCGGTGGCTACTATTTCGCTGGCAACACAAATGCTCAAGAATGAAAAGATATCGAGTAACCCTGAAAAGGTGCAGAACTACAGCGGCATTATTGAAGAAGAAAACAAACGCCTGAGCGGTCACATTGAGAATGTATTGCAGGTAGCTCGCTTAGACCGTGGTGAATTTAAATTGAAGTTGGAGCCTGTAAACATCAATGAATTACTCAGCGAAATTGCCGATACTCTCGAACTGCGCGTGCAGAACGAAAATGGCGAACTAATCAAACATCTTGATGCACAAAAAGTAACTGTCAAAGGCGACCTCTTTCACCTTACCAATGCATTTTATAATGTGTTCGACAATGCTATTAAGTATAAGAAAGAAGACCATCTTAAAATTACGGTAAGCACCAAGAACAACTTTAAAGGAATTGTAGTGAGCATACAAGATGAAGGCATTGGTATTCCGCGCGATAATCAGAAAAAGGTGTTCGAAAAATTCTACCGCGTGCCTACCGGCAATATTCACAATGTAAAAGGTTTTGGCTTAGGCTTAAGTTATGTGCAGGTAATTGTAAGCGCACACGGGGGCGATATAAGGGTAGAAAGCGACCTCGGAAAAGGCAGCCGGTTCGACATTTTTCTGCCCTTTTAGAGTTGTTAAAATATGATAAGCATTCGCTACCCCTTTTAAACCCTAATAGCTTTGAATTGTTAAAACAATAACCAAAATTATTTAGCCATGAGCACCAAGAAGAAAATACTGTTAGTAGAAGATGATACGAACCTGGGTAATGTATTGCAGGACTCGCTTGAAATGAAAAACTACGAAGTGGTTTTAAAGCGCAATGGAGAAGATGCCTTTAACGATTTAAAAGTGAACAAGTACGATATGGCCATTCTGGATGTGATGATGCCGAAGAAAGACGGATTTACTTTGGCAAAGGACATTCGCAGAATGAACTCTGCCATGCCTATCATTTTTCTTACAGCGAAAGCTTTGAAAGAAGATACCATAGAAGGTTTAAAACTGGGAGCCGATGATTATATGACTAAACCGTTTAGCATGGATGAACTGGTGCTGCGTATGGAAAACATTTTCAAACGTTTGCCAAAAACCGAAGCCAGTACACAAAACATTTTCAGAATAGGAAAGTTTGATTTCGACAACACAGTGCGCGTATTGAAAATCGGAACTAAAGAACTAAAGCTTACCACTAAAGAATCTGAACTGCTTAAAATGCTTGCGGTGTACGTAGATAGAATTCTGGAGCGTCAAGTAGCACTGAATGCTGTATGGGGAACCGATTCATACTTTGCCGGTCGTAGTATGGATGTTTACATTGCCAAACTGCGCAAATATTTAAAAGACGATCCAAGTATCGAAATTCTGAACATTCACGGCACCGGTTTTAAGATGATAGTGAAGAAATAGTTTCATTAGTAGTGTAAAACAAAACCCTGTATCGGCATAGCTGAGACAGGGTTTTGTTTGTTAGAAAGCTATGTTTTTAAAAATTCTTTATCTGCTCTTTTTTGTTTTTCACTATGTAGTCAAAGGTGTAAGTGTAAGTGAGGTCGCCTTTGTATTCGTGGGTAGCACCGGTGGCATATTTGGTGTACATAATATTGTTGTTCAGTTTTACTGCGTGGTTTTTGGTAACTCTGTAACTGAACCCGATGTTGTTTGTAAGCGTTTTGCTGCTCCACAAACTGTTTTGTTTAGTTACAATAAAAGTAATGGAAGTGCTCGCTGCAATTTTTCCTTTCATGAAATTTTTACTGAAAGCAAAGGTGGGTCCTACGCTAAATAATTTCACACTTGGGTTTTCGGAATAGAGAATATTCAGAGAAGGTGTAGCAGAGAAAAATATTTTTATGACCGAAAGTGAATAGCCAATATTTGTATTAACCGTGCTGTTTTTTGAAAACTTAGATGTGATTTTATTCAAATCATCTAATCGCGAATAAGCTATAGCAGCAAAAATGTTGTGAACAAATTTTTCATTTACAATAACGTAATGCGGAGCAAACACAAAAGTGTTTTGTAATTGTAAAATTTTCGTGCTATCGTTTAATTTCTTAGTGCCCTTGGTTTGAAAAGTAGTGTAGTTATTGTATGAGATAGCCGCACCAAAATGCTGATTAATGTTCAATCCAATAGTAGCCGACAAACCTGTGCGGTTTGTTTTCACTGACTTGCGCTTGTTCAGATTATCGTGCTGATAAAATTCCGAAAAACTCACATTCACTTTTTTCTTGGCAGCTACAAAACTTTGGTTCAATGAAATTTTCTGCAAGTCGTTCATCATGTAATCTACACCCATGCTCTGATACTCCGGTTGCACGCGATTATAATCGAAGCCTAAAGTATATCCTTCGGCTTTATAGGTAATGTTGGTATGCGCTGTCCAGGCATAGCTGGTGGATAGATGTGGAGGAATAGCAACTTTCAAAAACTTGGTACCGGTACCGGTGCCAATATCAATCAGCTTAGAATTTAAATCGCGGGTGTAAGCACTGGCGGAAGCATCTAAATCCCAAACAAGATTTTTCTTTTTCAAAAAAGCTTGGTGGCTTTTAATGCCGAACACCGCATTTTCAGCTGGTGTGTAGTTGAGTTGATTGAGCGTATCCGAAATAGCCGGAATAGAGTTTGCCACATCTTTTCCATGCAGCCAGATAAAATCGAAATGATTGTTTTCGTTTCCTACGCCCAACTTCAATCCCCATCCTCTGCGCTTAAATTGAGGTTGCTGAGTATTTGGCCCAAGCAGATTTTCCTTCAGGGCAGGATTTAAAATACCGTAAAAAGCACCAAAGCGAAACAATGAAGGATTCAACTCAATACCGGCACCAAGAAATGTTTTTCCATTTAATGTGGTGGGACTCCAACTCATATTCGTCCAGCAGAAATAACCTTTCGCCCATTTGTAATATGGGTTTATACCGAATTGCGCAAACGGATTTTTTACATTCTTAGAGCCCTCCGTAAAAGTAAAATTAAAAGGAATCTGCACCCCGTATAGAAGAATCAAAAGAATATTTAGCAAAAAGTGAGAAGTTGAAAGTGCGATGTTGAAAACTAATTGCCTATTTCTCCTATGAAAACGACTTATAATTGATGTAATTGCGGTAAAAGTCGAAGGCATGAAAGACGACCTCTTCCAACTCATAAAATCGCTGGATAAAAACGAGAAAGGCTATTTCAAAAAGCTCACTGCTCGTTACGGAGCCAAATCATCGGGCAATGATTATCTGAAACTTTTCGACCTGCTTGATAAAACTGCTGAATACGATGAAACGAAAATTAAAAAGCGCTTTTCGAAGGCCGGAAAGAAATTCAATTTAAGCGCGCAAAAAATTATTTGCATCAACAGATTATGCATGCGCTGCGCTCGTATTCATCCGGTAAAAATTCTTCTTACGATCTGCAGGAGCGATTACTCGACATTCAAAATCTGCTCGACAAAAATCTGAGTGAGCAGGCATTTGAATTAATTAATGAATCGCTAAAGAAAGCAAAGGAAACCGAAAATCTGGAATTGCACTTACAGTTAAAACTGGTGGAAGATAAACTGATGGTTCGTTACAACCGGCAATTCACTAACGAGCAGATTTTAAAAGTAAAGGATGATATAAAGAAGTTGACAGAGCAAATTAATACAGAATTGCTCTTAGGTTCGCTATTTATTGAAATGAAAAAAGGCGATGAACGAAGAGGCGCAGAAGAAAAAGTTCCGGAAAAGGAAAAGAAATTTTTGGAAGAATTAATGAAGAATCCTGTTTTCAAAAAAACAGATTCGCTGCGCAGAAAAGGAAAATTGATTGCTTATAATGTGCAACACGTAGGCAATATGTTGCTGAAAAAATTTCCGATAGCCATTGAGTATTTGCAGAAAATGCAAACACTATACAGCGAAACAGAACCGGATACTAATAACATGTTTAATTATTTATCGAACACCAACAATCTTTTAGTGCTTAATGTGGGCGCAAAAAAATTTGACGAGGCAGAACGATATTTGAAAATATTAGAGAGCAATCGTTACAAAGACAAGCGGTTGGAAGAGCACCGCAAAACTTTGTTTTCAAAAAATCTCATCTTCTATCTTTTCGAAAAAAGTCACTATCACTTAATAGATATAGAAATTGAAGAGGCTGAAAAATATTATCTCCAGTCTGCGGTTGAATTATCGGGCAACAACAATTTATTTTCTACTTACTACCTAGGTGTTTTAAACCTTGGTATTGGGAAATTTGATAAAGCTTTAGATTGGATTCATAAAACAATTGCTCATGAAAACACTACTTATATCAATGTTCAGGCGTATTGCCGCATTGTGGCAGCTATTATTCATTTCGAGCAAAATAATTTTTCACTCATGGAAAGTTCATTGCAAAACATGAACTACTTTATGAAGAAGAATAATTTTCAAACGCCTTATCTCAAGAATGTGGCTCTGCTTATTTCAAAATTGAGTTCGTTGAATTCAGCAGCAGAAAAAGAAAAACATTTCAAAAAAATAATTGTTGAAGTGAACGAACTAAACAGAGTAGAGCTAAAAGGCGAGTCAAGCTATTTTCATACACTCGACACGGTGGTGTGGGCAACGAGTAAGTTAAACAAGGTTGGCTATGCGGTGCAATTAGTAGAATCGCCTTCGCCTTCAAAAATTAATTGAATATTTTTAGTAGCTTAGAAACATGGAATCACCTGTGATTGATATTGATGAAGAAAAGAAAATGATACTGAAAGAGTATCGCGGGCTCTTGCGCTCGCTTCGCAAAAATATTTCCCCGCAGGAAAAAAAACTTATCCGCCAGGCATTTGAGCTGGCTATGGAAAGTCACAAGGATATGCGCAGAAAGAGCGGTGAGCCGTATGTGCTGCACCCTATTTCGGTGGCAAGAATTGTGAGTGAAGAAATGGGTTTGGATGCAACTTCTGTAATCTGCGCGTTGTTGCACGACACTGTTGAAGATACCGAAGTTACGCTTGAAGAAGTAGAGCGCACTTTCAATAAAGAGATTGCAAAAATTGTTGACGGACTTACCAAGATTTCAGGAATTTTTGATTTGAACTCTTCTATACAAGCAGAGAATTTTCGTAAACTTTTGCTTACACTTAACGATGACATTCGTGTTATCCTTATCAAACTCGCTGACCGGTTGCACAATATGCGCACACTTGATTCGCTTAAGCGTGAAAAGCAGTTGAAGATTGCCAGCGAAACTTCTTTCCTCTACGCACCGCTCGCGCACCGCATGGGCTTATACGCCATGAAAACCGAGTTGGAAGATTTGTCGTTGAAGTATACCGAGCCGGATTTGTATCGCGATATTGCACATAAATTACAGGAGAAAAAGAAAGAGCGCGCTAAATTCATTCACGATTTTATCAAGCCGCTGAAAGAAGAATTGGAAAAACGGGGTTTCAATTTCGATATCTACGGTCGACCGAAATCTATCTACTCCATCTACAATAAAATAAAACATAAGGGTGTTCCGTTCGAAGAGATTTACGATTTGTTTGCTATTCGCATCATTCTTAAATCACCTTCAGTTGATAAAGAAAAAAGTGATTGTTGGGGAGTTTATTCTGCTATCACCGATATCTACCATCCAAACCCAGACCGTTTGCGCGACTGGTTGAGCAATCCGAAAACAAACGGTTACGAAGCGTTACATACTACAGTAATGAGTTCTACCGGTAAATGGGTAGAGATTCAAATTCGCACCGAGCGGATGCACGAAATTGCAGAGAAAGGTTTTGCCGCACACTGGAAATACAAAGAAGGAAACAGCGATAATGCGATGGATGAGTGGCTGGAAAAAATTCGAGGTGTGTTGAGCAATGCAGATACTTCTGCTATGGATGTGGTGAACGATTTCAAGCACGAATTATTCAGCGAAGAGATTTTTGTATTTACACCAAAAGGCGATTTGAAACGTTTGCGCAAAGGGGCAACTGCTCTTGATTTTGCTTTTGAAATTCACTCGGGCGTTGGTAAAAAATGTATTGGCGCAAAAGTAAATACCAAGTTAGTTCCACTCAGCCATGTCATGAAAAATGGCGACCAAGTGGAAATTCTAACCAGCAATAAACAAGTGCCTAATGAAGACTGGTTGAATTTTGTGGTGACTGCAAAGGCGCGCTCGGTTATCAAGCAGTCTTTAAAAGAGGATAAGAAGAAAATTTCGGTCGAAGGAAAAGATACGTTGGAGCGCAAACTGAAGAGTTTGAAAATTGAGCCGAGCGAAGCAAATATTCTATTGCTATTGAACTACTACAAAGTAATTTCTCCGCTCGATTTGTATTTCAATATTGCCAATAAAAAAATTGACATATCAGAGTTAAGTAAACTGGATATAGTAGGAGGGAAGATAAAACTGCCGAAGCCTGCAAACTCAACTTCTATTGCAAACATTGACGATGCCGTAAAACAAACGCTGCAAAAAAATGCCGAGCTTTTGATAATGGGCGAAAGTGCCGATAAGATTGATTATAAGTTTGCGCCTTGCTGTAATCCGATACCCGGTGATGACGTGTTTGGTTTCTTAACTATTACAGAAGGAATAAAAATTCACCGCACCAATTGCCCGAATGCCGTGCAGTTGATGAGCAAGTATGCCTACCGCATTATTAAAACAAAGTGGACTAAGCAACACGAAATTGCCTTCCTTACAGGTATTAAGCTCACCGGTATTGATGATGTAGGCTTGGTAAACAAAATCACCAATATCATTACCGGACAAATGAACCTGAACATGCGATCAATTTCGTTTGACAGTATTGACGGAGTTTTTGAAGGGCGCATTATGGTTTACGTACATGATACCGCGGAACTTGAAGATTTAACTGCCCGCTTAACTTCGCTTGATGGAATATTGGAAGTAAACCGATTTGATTCTGAAGACGAATAGAAAGTTACTTGATATAAAACAGAAAACCCGCCTATGTGAAGCGGGTTTTCTGTTTTATATCAATAGCTGAAATTATTTTGTTGGAGGAGGGGTTTGCTGAGCAGGAGTACCGGTGTTTTGAAAACCACCTTTGCCGGCTTCCATTTGTTCAATTACTGATTTTTCAACTGCTTCTTTCTTTACTGCTTTTTTATCTACAAAGAAAGAGGTAGAAAGGCAGAGCACAATTAAGCCAACTGCAAAACCCCAGGTCAATTTTTCTACAATATCAGTTGAGCGTCTTGCGCCTAACAATTGCTGACCTACTCCGCCAAACGAGGCATTTAAACCACCGCCTTTCGGGTTTTGAACAAGAACTACTGCGCCTAAAAGTGCACAAACAACTATGATAAGAATGGTAACAAAAACGTACATGACTTAGATTATGTTTTTTAAATAATTAATTCGGGCGGCAAAGAAATCATTTTTTTCGGGATATTTTAATCCGAGAATTTCGTAGCAGCGGATGGCTTTGGCATACTTCTTTTGCATCTCATAAACCTTTGCCATGGTTTCGGTAATCAGTTCGGGAGCCAGTTCGTTTTCATATACCGGCATTCGCACTGTCGGGGCTTTGTGTTTTTGAATCTGCTGTTCAATAAATTTATCTAAGCCCTTGCTGTAGTTGGTTTCTTCTTCTACTAATTCCTGAAGGTTTACGGGGATGTTAGTCAAATAAAGTTTCTCTAATTCTTCATCCTGCTTTTCAGTTTCTACCGGAATTTCTTCCTGTTTGAATTCAAGTTTGGAAGTTTCGGTTTTGCTGAAAGCCTGCAACCATTCATCGAAAGTATGTGATTCTGAAACAACGAATTCTGCCTTTGTTTCTTCTGTTTCTTCTGCTATTTCTTCAAGAATTATTATTGGTTCTGTTTCCTGCTCTGCTACGGCAATTTCTTCTAACGGTTTTTCTTCTTCTGCAATTTGCGGAGCCAATTCAGCTTTCTCTTCTTCTTTTCTTTCTTCTGTAACTTCTAACACCGATTCAGTAACAGATTCTTCCTTTACAGTTATTTCTTGCTTAGGTTCTTCTCTAAACGCAACGGGAGTTTCGAAAGAAGTAGCGGCATTCTTTTCATTAAATATAGAATAGAGCAGCTCTCTATCTTGAGTGTAAAGCGCGGCTAATTGTAATTGCTGGTCGAATTTAGGATTGCTTTGCTGTTGATATTTTTTGGCAAGAAGCAAATGCGCCTGCTGGAAATACGGAAATTTCTCCACCAGATTTTCTAACTCGGAAGTAGAAAACCGCGATAGTGTTTGATTGAAATTTTCTTTGTTAATTGGTTCTAACACGGTTCAAACTTATAAATGAATTCTGTATTTAAGTCCCCTTTAGGGGATTTAGGAGTTTACCACTTTACTAACGCCTTCTGAAAAATATCATCTACCAATTGCGTATTTATCTCGCCAATTAACCTGTCCTCTACCGATTGAATATCATCGCTGGAAGAATACTGTGCGTAGCGGGAGAAACTCTGGTCCCATTTATCTTTTTCATCATTTGCATTTACATAATGCACCTGCACTGTAATAGTGAGTTTATTTAAACCACTGGTAGCGTTTGCCACCGGTGCATCGCTGGTGTAAACGTAACCGGTTATCGCTCCACTGAATTGTAAATCGCCTTCGCTGGCTACTTGGCGCAGGTTGGCTTCGGTTTGCATTTTAAATTTCAGCTTATCGGTAAATGCCTGCGATAAAGAAGCCGGTCCGTTGCTGGCGCGGTTTTGAAAAAGGTCAACTGATACAGTATGAACATCTGCCGGAACGCTGGCACCGGTGAAGGAGTAAACCTTACAACCAGTTAGCAGTAGGCAGTAGGCAATGGGCAATAGGCAATAGGCAACGATTCTTTTCATTCTGTAATTAAATGTCAATGCCGTATTCTTTAATCTTCCGGTAAAGGGTGCGTTCCGAAATTCCTAAGTCATCGGCCGCGTTTTTGCGCTTGTTGCGATGTTTCTTCAAGGCTTTGATGATTAGCTCTTTTTCTTTATCCATTAACGACAGCGATTCTTCGATAGTTTCCGATTCGTGAAAGTCTTTATTGTCAACCACCACGGGCTGGTTTGAATTAGGATGTGACAGGATAACAGGCTGAGTAGAATTTGGAATTTGGAATTTGGAATTTGGAATTTGGTTATCGAGAGATTGTGTTCCGTTCACCTGATTTTTAGTTACGTCAAACACAAATTGCTTGAGGTCGTTGAAATCGTTTTTTAAATCGAAGATGAGTTTGTAGAGAATTTCGCGCTCGGTGAAATTGCTTCCGCCACTATTGTAACGCGCTTCGGCAAGTGCCGGTAAACGGTTGTCTGTAATATCCGGTACTATTTGTTGCAGTTCTTTTGCTGTTACATCTTTGTCCATTGCTAAAATGGAAACCTGTTCAGCCACGTTCTTCAACTGGCGAACATTCCCTGGCCAAGGATATTTCAGAATCAACTCCTTTGCATCATCGGTCAGTTTTACTGCCGGTATTTTATTCTTCTCCGAAAAATCGGTAGAGAATTTACGGAAGAGCATGTAAATATCATCACCACGCTCGCGCAATGGTGGAATGTAAATAGGCACGGTTGATAACCGGTAATACAAATCTTCGCGGAACTTACCGGCACGCACTGCTTCCTGTAAGTTTACGTTGGTAGCTGCCACTAAACGCACATCGGTTTTAATTACCTTACTCGAGCCCACACGAATATATTCGCCACTCTCCAACACGCGCAACAAACGCGCCTGTGTGCCTATAGGAAGTTCTCCGATTTCATCTAAAAAAATAGTTCCTCCGTTTACGGTTTCAAAGTAGCCTTTGCGGGCATCGTGTGCACCGGTGAAGGAACCTTTTTCGTGACCGAATAATTCTGAATCAATAGTGCCTTCGGGTATTGCACCGCAGTTTACAGCAATAAAATTATTGTGTTTGCGCGCACCTATCTGATGAATAATGTGCGAGAAAACTTCTTTACCCACTCCGCTCTCTCCGGTTATAAGCACAGTAAGGTTGGTAGCGGCAACTCTTTCTGCAATGCTTATAGCATGATTTAATGCCGGTGCATTGCCGATGATGCCAAATCGGTTTTTTATTGATTGAATTTCCATAACCCTAAATCCCCTAATGGGGACTTTAATTTTGTTTTTAAAATTAAGAGACTTTCCTGTATTTAAGTCTCCCCTTTAGGGGAGATTTAGAGGGGTTCTCCTATTAATGTTCCCGATGTGCAGCGAATAACTTTTACCGTTACATAGTCACCGGGTTTAAAATCTCTTTTTTCAAATACTATTACCTTGTTCTGTGTGTTTCTTCCGTAAACATCTTCATCGTTGCGGGCAGAAGTTCCTTCTACCAATACTTCAAATGTTTTGCCTACGTCTTCTTTATTTCTTTCAAGCGAATGAATACGATGTAAATCAACAACCTCTTGTAGTCTTTTCTTCTTTACTTCTTCCGGAATATCATCGGTATGATTTTTTGCTGCAACTGTTCCCGGTCTTTCGTTGTAGGCAAACATGTATGCCATTTCGTAACGCACATGTTGCATCATGCTCAGCGTATCCTGATGTTCTTCTTCGGTTTCGCTGCAATAGCCGGTGATGATATCGGTTGAAATTGCCGCTTCGGGTACTATTCTGCGGATGGCTGCAATACGGTCGAGATACCATTCTCTTGTGTATGTCCGGTTCATCATTTCAAGAATGCGCGAGTTGCCGCTTTGTACTGGCAGGTGAATGTATTTGCAAATGTTAGGATACTTCGCCATCATGTGCAGCACATCATCGGTCATATCTTTTGGATGAGAAGTAGAGAAACGCACACGTAAGTCCGGTGCTATTTGCGCTACCATTTCCATTAGCTCGGCAAAGTTTACTACGTGTTCTTCGTATTTGGCAGCTACTAATTTTTTGCCCACCAGTTTAGGGTCGTGGCTAAAGCGGTAGCTGTCTACATTCTGACCAAGCAGGGTTACTTCGCGGTAGCCTTTTTCGTAAAGTTCTTTTGCTTCGGCAATTATGCTGGTATAGTCGCGGCTTCTTTCGCGCCCTCTTGTAAACGGCACCACGCAGAACGAACACATATTATCGCAGCCGCGCATGATGCTGATGAAGGCGGTAATGCCGTTGGTATTTAACCGCACCGGGTTTATTTCGGCATAGGTTTCTTCGCGGCTTAGTAAAACGTTTACTGCTTTTTGACCGGTCTCGGCTTCTTCAATTAAAGAAGGAAGTGCGCGGTATGCATCCGGTCCGGCTACTATGTCAACTATCTTTTCTTCTTCTAAAAATTTTTCTTTCAGTCTTTCTGCCATGCAGCCCAACACGGCTATTACTGCTCCGCGTTTCTTTTTCTTTACTGCCGAAAGGTGCATGAGGCGATGACGAACGCGCTGCTCGGCATTGTCGCGAATGGCACAGGTGTTAATCAGAATTAAATCGGCATCAAGAAACTGGTCGGTGGTATCGTAGCCGGCATTGGATAGGATAGAAGCTACCACTTCGCTATCGGCAAAATTCATTTGGCAGCCATAGCTTTCTATGTAAAATTTCTTAACCCCCTGCCCCCTTAAGGGGGTTCTGACAGCCGCCTCTTTAGTAAACACTTCGCCTTGGCGGGTTTCGTCAATTACTTTTGGTTCAAGCTCAAACGCGGTTTCGTTATTGTATAATTCGGTTTTCATTTGATTGTTAGTAGACCTGCCAGGTTTTAAAAACTTGGCAGGTCTTGCTTTTTAAACGGAGGGCAAATATAGTTTTTTGGCGGACAGAATGGCAGGAATGAATGCGGAATTTGGAATGCTGAATGCTGAATTTTATTTCAAACAAATTTGTTTACTTGAACCACGCTATGAAATAGTTTCAACCGATGGCAATATCAACCTACCTTAAAGGTAAACGAAATTTTAAAACCGATAAGATAGAGGAGAACTACGCTTATCTTCTTTTGCGCTTTACAGGATAGCCGTCTTTATCCAGTTTATCTGAGTCGTCTCTAAAAAAACTTTGGTAGACTAACAGTGCTACAGCTACGAAGGCAATTAATAAAAGCAGGTTCATAGATGTTTTTACTCGGCACCTAAAGTATGGTATTAGAATAGAATTAATACTACAGAAGAGGTAATTGAATAAGATGCTGCTTTTAGAAGTAGATCAACTTAAACAGGATTTACAAAAAAGCAGGAACGGCACAAGTTTCATTCAAACCTATCTTCAATTTTTTGTTAATCCGTATTGTTTTAAACGGATACACCATCTGTTTTTCATCAAACACGCTTATTTTCTAAAAAAAAGCGTTTAGCCAATCGTTTTTAACTGTTAGCTGAAGAAATTTTTTAAAAAAATGGGTGTAAAAACAATTGGTAGAACATTACAAACAATGAAGATACAACGCAAAGCAATGGAGTTACGAAGTAAGGCAATGGAGTTACGAAGTAAGGCAATGGAATAACAAAGCAAGGCAATGGAGTAGCAAAGCAAGACAATGAAGATGCGAAGGAAAGCGAAGGAAATACTATTATAAATAACTGAAATACAATTAAATACAATAATGGGAGATTAATATTGGATTAATGGAGCCTTACAAGGGTAAAATGGTAGCATAAGCATTGCCTCTCCTGTAAAAAAAAATGGAGGGAACCGTTTTAAAGCACCGAACTAAACGAAGTATTAGCCGCGCTCAGGTTTTTGAGCCAGCTTTGTTTATAAGGAATTTGCCATTTGGCTTCAAAATCGGCCTTGGTTTGCACTAAATTGTTGAACACTGTGGTTTCGTCATGCACTTCGCCACTCAACACCAGTTGTTCAAATTCTGCGCGCGGGCAGGAGAGGACTTCTTCGCCTTTTTTATAGGCAATTAACCAGCGGTCGAAAAAATTGACACCAAACTCGCTTCCTAAACTGCGAACAAAATTTACCGATGAATCTACCGAGCATCCGCTTACGCCTACTTCGGTTTCATCGGCCATTAAAACTACAAAGCGGTTATAGAGCAAAGCACCATCACCGGTTACTTCCAGTTTGTGGGCTGTCCATTGGTTTACAAAGCCTTTAATCTTTTCATTTATAAGCAGGGTTTCGGCATCGGTAAACTTACGGCTGCTTTGGTAAACCCAAACTTTTGAGGTGGCACTTAACTGGTTGTTCATATAGGTGCAATATTGGTTATAATTCGTGTTAAATCAGGATTAAGATTTGAGTTAATTTGAAAATATGACAATTCTATGACAATTCTCACTTGCAAAGCACAGTCTTATATCACAATCTTGTACCACGAAATTAAAAACATACATGAAGCGGATATTTTCAGCACTTCTTCTCTCTATATACTTCTGCACAGCCCACGCACAAACAATAGTTGCTAACGACTCTGCCGAAACCGGCACCAATTCCAGCCTGATGACTTTTTACAGTCTTGGAACGGGAATGAAAACCGTAACTACTAACACCGATTGGCACTTGGCAGTTACCGTTCGGGCTACCCAGTTTCCCGAATCTCCGCTGGGCGGCACCACCATTCGTATGAACGAGGCAATGGGTGTAAAGGTGTATTATGTGCCTAACACAAACGCAGCAGGTTTTTCAACGCTTGATACCACCGGTTTCAGAACATGGGCAAAACTGCATGACTCTGATAAATCTATTGACGAAGGTGCACTCAACAGTAACCGCAACCTTGGCGACTATTACGATTTTGGATGGGGAACCTACAATGCCTTCAGCCATAATGTAGTTGGCGATTCGCTTTATTTAATTCAACTGCCAAATGGCGAACTGAAGAAGTTTATAGTAGTAGATTTGGTTCGCGATACGGCTTTTAATCTGAAGTATTCTAATCTCGATAATTCCGATTTGCAAACCATTCATATTGCCAAAAAAGATTATCTGGGTAAAGAATTTGTGTATCTGAACCTGACCGATAATACCGTAATGGATAAAGAGCCGCACCTGGCAGATTGGGATTTACAGTTCCTGAAATACACCGCTACCGATGTGCTGCAAGGTCAGCATATATCGCAAGTAGGTGTTTGGTTAAACAAAGGCGTAAAGGCAGCTAAGCGGCCTAACCACGATGTGTTAGATAACGATTACAGCACTCTTACTTTCGACACTACCCTTAATGCCATTGGCTGGAACTGGAAACGCCCGGGTAGTTTTCTTTCGCTCATGATTGGAAAAAACATTCAGGAAGGGTTCGAGTTTTATATCATGGAAGATTCGCTGGCGTATTTTGTAAAAACCAAAGCGGGCGAATATTACAAAGTGGTGTTTACCAAGTACAACGTAAACAACGGGCGCATCAATTTTTATAAAGAGAAATTAAATGCTACCGGAATTGAAGAAACCGAAGCCGAAAACAAACTCCGCATTTTTCCTAACCCGGCTAATTCTGTTTTAAATGTAGAACTGAAATCTGCCCCCGCTACTATCAATGTAGTAGATATAAGCGGCAGAATAATTTCGGAAATTGTTTCGGAACAAAACATCGCTCAGATAAATACTTCAGAACTTGCCACCGGTGCTTACCTGTTGCTTGTAACTACCAACGGAAAAACTTCTATAAGCAAGTTTGTTGTAAGCCGATAAAAGCAGTTAATACAAACTTACCCCTGTCATTACAGCAGGCTGTTCAATGCCCATCAGTTTAAGAACGGTAGGTGCAATATCCGCGAGTTTGCCTTCGTGCAATTGCGGCTTAAAGGTTTTGTCAATTAGAAACAGCGGCACCGGATTTAGGGTATGTGCGGTGTTAGGCGAGCCGTCATCGTTAATCATATAGTCAGCATTGCCGTGGTCAGCAGTGATAAGAAGGGTGTAATCTTTTTCAAGAGCGAGTTCGGTAATTCGCTTTACACAGGCATCAACCGTTTCAGCAGCTTTTACAGCGGCAGAAAACACACCAGTGTGACCCACCATATCGGTATTGGCAAAGTTGAGGCAGATGAAATCGGGCGTGTTGTTTTTTATTTCTTCCAATATGTTTTCGGTTAAAGGAAGGGCACTCATCTCGGGCTGTAAATCGTAGGTAGCTACTTTGGGGCTTGCCGCCATCAAACGCGTTTCACGGGCAAACTCTTTTTCTCTTCCTCCGCTAAAGAAGAACGTAACGTGTGGATATTTTTCAGTTTCAGCCGCGCGCACCTGTGTCTTGTTTTGCTTCTCCAATATCTCCCCAAGGGTTTGCGTCAAATCATCGTTATCAAAAATATTCTCCACGTTTTTAAACGAATGGTCGTAAACGGTCATGGTGGTGTAATGCAGATTCAACTTCTTCATTCCCTGCTCCGGAAAATCCTGTTGAGTAAGTGCCTTAGTAATTTCGCGGCACCGGTCGGTGCGGAAGTTGAAACAGATTACAGCATCGTCATCTTTTATGGCTTCAAAATTTTTGGAAGAAACAATAGGTTTGATGAATTCATCGGTTACCACTTCGGCATAACTTTCTTCCATTGCTTTAATTACATCGCTGCTCTTTTTGCCTTCGCCTTTTACTATTAAATCGTAGGCAAGTTTCACCCGCTCCCAGCGGTTATCTCTGTCCATCGCGTAATACCTTCCGCACACGCTAGCAATCCTTCCAACCGAATTATCCAGGTGTTCCTGCAACTCGTTCAGAAAACCCAAACCACTCTTCGGGTCGCAATCTCTGCCGTCCGTAATGGCATGAATATACACATCGTTTTTCTGCAATCCGTTTGCCTTGGCAATGTCACACAAAGCCTTTAAGTGATTAATGTGCGAATGCACGCCACCATCTGATAACAAGCCGATTAAGTGTAATGGCTTATTCTGCTTCTTGCAGTAACTAAGGGTAGCCAGAAGCTTCGTATTCTTAGCCAAATCTCCGTTTCTTATAGCCACGTTTATCCGCTGCAATTCCTGATATACAATCCGTCCTGCTCCTATATTAATATGCCCTACCTCGCTGTTGCCCATCTGCCCGTCCGGTAGTCCCACTGACTCGCTGTGCGTAATCAATTCGGTGTTCGGGTAGTTCTTATAAAGCGAATCAACAAAAGGGGTATTGGCTTGTGCAATGGCACTGCGCTTTGGGTCGGGGCCGTGTCCCCAGCCGTCCATTATAATGAGGATAACTTTCTTGTTCATGCGCGGCAAATTTAGTCGGCTTTCTTAGTTTTGAAGAGTGAATTCAATCATACCCCCTGTTGGCATGATATTCGCCCCAACTATTTCACTTATTTTATACAAATGAAGAACAAGCTAATTAAATCCACTACCCTTATAATCTGCTGTTTGTTTGTGCTTACCAGCCAAACACAGGCGCAGAGTTTTGACAATATTGCTAATGCCATCCGCACAGGAAATGCATCTTCTTTAGCAGCAAGTTTTCAGAGCAATGTAGAGATTACCATTAAAGATGCGGGTAACTCTTATAGCAAAAGCCAGGCAGAAATGGTGTTGAAGAATTTCTTTACTACCCACCAGCCTAAGGGGTTTGTTATTGCCCATCAGGGAACTTCACCAGAAGGTTCTAAATATTTTATTGGTAATCTTTCTACCTCAACCGGTAATTACAGAACTTACGTTTATGCAAAAGCTACAAACGGGGTACTGGCAATTCAGGAAATACGGTTTGAGGAACAATAAACCCCTAAATCCCCTAAAGGGGACTTAATACAAAATACAGGCGAGTCAGTAATGGCTCGTTTTTTTATTTATTCTAATTCGTGCAATTCGTGGCTTTAGTATTTATTCGTGGCTGAAATGAGTTACAACCTCGAAAAATTTATTGACGAAGCCTTAGCCGAAGACATTGTTGACTTTGAAGGAAAGATTCCTACAGGCGACCATTCTTCGCTGGCATGTATTCCCGATAAGAAGGATGGTCGAGCCCAACTGCTATGCAAAGCAGAAGGCATTTTAGCCGGTGTTGAACTGGCAGAACTTATTTGTAAACGGGTGGATGCTGATTTGAAATTTGAAAAGATTCTGGACGATGGAACGTCAATTACAAAAGGCGATATTGCTTTTAAGATATACGGAGAAGTAAAATCGATTCTCCGTGCCGAAAGATTGCTCCTTAATTTTATGCAGCGCATGAGCGGTATTGCCACACATACTTCAAAGTTTGTAAAGCAGATTGAAGGAACAAATGCAAAGATTCTCGACACCAGAAAGACAACTCCTAACTTCCGCTATTTCGAAAAATGGGCAGTGCGCATTGGTGGCGGACACAATCACCGTTTTGGTTTGTATGATATGATTATGCTTAAAGACAATCACATTGATTTTTGCGGAGGAATCGAGAAAGCAATCCTAGCGGTAAAAGATTATCAGCAAAAAAATAATTTGAGTTTACCGGTTGAAGTGGAAACCAGAAGTTTAAAAGATGTAGAAGAAGTTTTGCGAGTTGGCAACGTAAACAGAATCATGTTCGATAACTTCTCTGCTGATTTAATGAAGCAAGCCGTTCAACTCGTAAACAAAAAATATGAAACCGAAGCCAGCGGAGGAATTACCTTAGAAACCGTTCGCGCGTATGCCGAAACCGGAGTTGATTTTATTTCGGTGGGTGCGCTTACGCATTCATCGGTTAGTTTAGATTTAAGTTTGAAAGCATTTTAAATGGAAACGCAAGAGAAGAAGAAAATAATGTTCATTATAAATCCCATCTCAGGGGTTTACAAGAAGAAGAATGTGCCCGAGAAAATTGCACGCTACATTGATTATGTAAAATACGACTACACTATTCGCTTTACTCAATATGCGGGTCACGCTACTTTAATTGCACAACAGGCGGTGGAGGAAGGTTATGATGTTTGCGTAGCGATTGGCGGTGACGGAAGTATCAACGATGTGGCGCAAAGTTTAATCGGTAGCAAAACCGCTCTTGGTGTTATTCCTTACGGCTCCGGTAATGGTTTTGCCACACACTTGAAAATTCCACCACGCGATGCGGAAGGTTCTATTCATGTTCTTAACACAGGCAAAACCGTTAAACTTGATTTGGTGAAATCTAACCTTCGCTATTTTGTAAGCAATGCAGGCTTTGGTCTCGATTCATCTGTTGCTAGGAGGTTTCATCATCACAGCATCCGCGGATTAAGTTCTTATGCATGGGCTGGGTTAAAAGAGTTGTTTCTCTACTTTCAACCGTTTCACACCACGGTAGAAATTGACGATGTAGTTATTGAACGTGACTTCTTTTTGTTTACTGCTTTTAATGCCAACCAATACGGTTACGATTTCGCGGTATTCCCTTTTACCAGTTTGAAAGACGGAGTAATGGATGTAATTGTGATGAACAAGTTTCCGCTTTCGAAACTACTCTACATTGTAGGTTGTCTCTTGCTTAAGCGTCCAGATTTGATTAAAGAAGCAGAACAATACCGCGCCAAGAAGATTAAGATTCACGGCAACAAAAAAATGTGTTATCAGTTCGATGGCGATTCACTGATTTATCACGATGATGTTACTTTTGAAATTGTGCCACAGTGCATTGATGTAATTGTGCCGGCAGAACTAAACGCTTATTAAACCATGAGCAAGAAAGACGATTTCAAAAACAGGATAGTTTTCTCTACTAATCCCGGCTTTAAGCAGGAAGAAGAAAACAATGGACAGAAAACTATTTCTGCTAACCAGCAAACGCTTTATGTAGCACTTGAAAGATTGAAGGGTGGCAAAGTGGCGACTATTGTTTCAAACTTCGTTGGTAGTGAGAACGATTTAGACGCACTTGGCAAACAATTAAAAAACAAATGCGGCAGCGGTGGAACGGTGAAGGATGGAATCATCCTGATCCAGGGCGAGCATCGTGAAAAAGTAATTGCATTGCTTACCACACTTGGTTATAAAACCAAAAGAAAGGGAGGATAATTATAACTTGATAATCTTACTTGTCTTACTTCCCGCTTGCAGAAGATATACTCCACTTTCCCAGTTCATGGTTGAAAGTTGAAAGTTGACGGAATTTGATTTAATCTGCAAAATTTCTTTCCCGCTTAAATCACAAATACGAATTTCTGTATTCAACTTACAACCGGTAATCAGCAATTTCTCACTCACCGGATTTGGAAATATTTCTATACTATTCTCTTCTACATTTTGAACACTTGAAACTAATGGCGTACAGTTAAACGAGGAAAGCTGCTGTGAAAGATAATCGTAGCGCTCCTGCACGAAAGGTTTTAGCCCAAGTGCATTTGCCTGCGTGCTGCTGATATTTGCGTCAAACTGATTGCTTGGAAAAAGTTTCTTAAGGTCGCTATAGTAATATGTTTTAATCCGGTTATACAGCGAATCAATTATTGGATTCATATACGTTGGATTAAAATAGTCGTTAGTGACATTGCAAATGAAATTCTGATACTCATTCCAGTAAACAGAGTTTGCAATCATCTTCGTATTCAGCGGACGGTTGCCTTGAGTGGGAATATAATTCATAGGCAAAGTAGTCATACCGGTCAGCTGGTTGCCGTTTAAGAAAACCCCAAATGCTTCGTTCACATCCCAATTAATAAACTCAAAGCGATTGGAATTGGCATTGTGATAGACATAATAATTATGTCCGCTTCCCACATATGAATCAAGGTTGGAAAAGAGAATATTGGTCGCCCAGCTTTTGATGTAGGACGAAGAATTGAAGGATGCATCCAACGAATCATTGTATTCAGCAGTAGAAGAATTATTGATGTTGTCCAGTAGCCAAATCAAATCGCTCCAGTCATTCAAGTCTTCATTCGTTTTTAACTCATAGTCGCCATAATATTGGGAAGCAGTTGCTCCTTTCCAGCGCAAATCTCCATGCGGGTCGCCTTTAAACAGGTTTCCCTTTTTATCACCAAAGTGGGTTTTGCAAAATGTTTTGTCTACTTCTTCTACCAACATGTAAAATCCCCAAAGTGAACCGTTGACATACACGTTCGCATAATCGCAGCGAGGTGCAGGAATACCGTAATACTCCATAAAATCAAGACACAATTTCTCACGCATCATACTCGGGTCTTTAAAACCGTTGTTCAGATTCAATTGCTTCAGGTTATCAACTTCGTTGTTCTCTTTAAATTCTTCAAAGTCCAGTTTCCAACTTTTCTTCTGTGAAGGGTTGTTGTAAGACGAATTACCTTTGAACTTACAGCCCACACTGTCATAAACAACTCCGTCAAACTCTAAAGAAGTTGCCATTAGGTAAATACTTGAATCGGTCTGTGAAGTGTATTGGTAATACTTTGTAAGCGTATCATACCAACTGTTAAACGGGAAGATGATTTTTATTTCATGAACCAACTGATTGGTGTTAAAAATATTGTCTCCGGGGTTTTGAGAGAAGAGTTTAGTAGAGCTAAAAAGAATAACCAGCAGTAAAATTTTCTTCATTCCAATTATTTTTCGATTGATGCTCAAAGCAATACAATTTTTCAACAAGCTTGTTTAAAATTCCCTCAACTTTTAGACGGGTTTTAGTGCATTTTCATGCGCAATTCCAAAATTTACAATCCGATTTTATTATGCCAGAATTTATTCACCTCCACTCGCATACTCAATATTCGCTTCTTGACGGAGCTGCCAGCATTTCTTCTATGTATAAGAAAGCTGCAAAAGATGGAATGAAAGCTCTTACCATTACCGACCACGGAAATATGTTTGGCGTATTTGATTTTGTGGCAGAGGCGAACAAACATAAACTCGCAGATGGTTCTCCTATTAAACCGATTGTGGGCTGCGAATTTTATGTAACCGAAGACCGGTTCATTCAGACTTTTACAAAAGATAAAAAAGACAAACGTTATCACCAATTGCTTATTGCAAAAAATGCAGACGGCTACAAAAACCTGATGAAGCTTTGCTCACTCGGTTTTACAGAAGGTTTATACAGCAAGTACCCACGCATTGACAGAACCTTGATTGAAAAGTATCATGCGAATTTGATTGCAACTACATGCTGCATTGGAGCAGAAGTTCCTCAAGCCATTTTAAAGAAGGGCGAAGAAGAAGGACGAAAAATTTTTGAATGGTATTTGAATTTGTTTGGTGAAGACTATTACATCGAATTACAGCGTCACGGAATGGCAGAGCAGGAAAAGTTGAATGAAGTTTTACTGCGCTGGTCGAAAGAATACAACGTAAAAGTAATTGCCACTAACGATTCGCATTACACCGACCAGCAGGATTCAAATGCGCACGATATTTTGCTTTGTATCAATACAGGTGAAAAGCAAAGCACACCTACCAACAAAGAATTTAGCGATGAAGAAGGCGCAATGAAAGGAAAACGATTCGCTTTCTTCAACGACCAGTTCTATTTCAAAACACAGCAGGAAATGAGCGATCTGTTTAAGGACGTTCCGCAGGCTATTGATAACACGATGGATATCTTCCACAAGGTTGACCACCTTAACCTGAAGAAAGATATCATGCTTCCGAATTTCCCGATACCAAAAGAATTTCAAATCCATGCGGATGATGTGCTGAACCAGTGGGAGTATTTAAAGCATATCACTTTCGAAGGCGCACATAAACGCTATAAAGAAATGACTGCCGAAATTGAAGAGCGAATCAATTTCGAATTGCATACAATCAAGACCATGGGTTTCCCTGGTTACTTTTTGATTGTGGCTGATTTCATTAAAGCCGGTAGAGATATGGGCGTATTGATTGGTCCGGGTCGAGGTTCAGCTGCCGGTAGTGTTGTGGCATATTGTATCGGCATCACCAACATTGATCCGATTGCTTACAACCTTCTCTTCGAAAGATTTTTAAATCCTGACCGCAAAAGTTTACCGGATATTGATACCGACTTTGATGATGAAGGTCGTGATAAGGTGATTGATTATGTGGTGAAAAAATATGGCAAGAATCAAGTAGCGCAGATTGTTACTTACAGCACCATGGCTGCCAAGGTGAGTATTAAAGATGTAGCGCGAGTGTTGGATTTACCATTGAACGAATCGCTCGCACTCACCAAATTAGTTTCTGACCGACCGGGCATTACCCTCAACCGGTTGCTTCACGCACCGCTTGAAGGCAAAGACAGCCTGAAAGAAAAAGAACAGTTGGCGAGCGAGGAAATAGAAGATGCAAAGTTGTTGCGCAAAAAATATGAAAGCGATTCTGCTGAAAGCAAAGTGTTGCATGAAGCAGAAAAACTGGAAGGCGGTATGCGCGGCACCGGTGTTCACGCAGCGGGAATTATTATTGCCCCAATGGATTTAACGGAGATTGTTCCGGTGGCTACTTCGAAGGATACCGATTTATGGCTCACACAATTTGAAGGAAAAGTAATTGAAGATGCCGGTGTAATTAAGATGGACTTCTTGGGTTTAAAAACCCTCACCATTATTCGCGATGCGTTACAATTAATTGAGCAGAACCACGGAATAAAAATTGATATAGATACCATTCCGCTGGACGACAAGAAAACCTTTGAGTTGTATCAACGTGCAGAAACCAACGGCACGTTCCAGTTCGAGTCGCCCGGCATGCAGAAATATTTGAAGGAGTTGAGGCCCGATAAACTGGACGATTTGATTGCAATGAACGCGCTCTATCGTCCCGGTCCTATCGCTTACATTCCTAACTATATTGCGCGTAAACACGGTAAAGAAAAAATAACTTACGATTTGCCGGAAATGGAAGAGTTCCTGAAAGATACTTACGGCATTACCGTGTATCAGGAGCAGGTGATGCAGCTTTCGCAAAAGCTTGGCGGTTTTACCAAAGGCGATGCTGATTATCTGCGCAAAGCAATGGGTAAGAAAGACCGCAAGACGCTCGATAAAATGAAGGGCAAATTCATTGACGGAGCAAAAGAAAAAGGTTTAGATGCAAAGAGGCTCGAGAAAATCTGGACAGACTGGGAAGCGTTTGCTCAATATGCTTTCAATAAATCGCATTCTACCTGTTACGCATTTGTGGCATTTCAAACTGCTTATTTAAAAGCGAATTATCCGGGTGAGTTTATGAGTGCATTGCTCACCAACAACCAAGGCAACATCGATAAGATTACTGCTTTCATGGAAGAGTGCAGACGTATGGGCGTACCGGTGAAAGGTCCGGATATAAACGAGAGTGATGTGAAATTTACAGTGAACGATAAAGGAGCAATTCGTTATGCACTATCTGCTATTAAAGGCGTTGGAGAAGCGGCTGTAGAAGCAATTGTAGCTGAGCGTAAAGCCAACGGTCCTTACAAAACCATTTACGATTTAACTCGCAGGGCAAGTGCAAGAGCCATCAACAAAAAAGCGTTGGAGTCGCTGGGTTATGCAGGTGCGTTCGATTCGTTTACAGGTTACCATCGTGCACAATATTTTTTACCCGATAAGAAAGATGGTTTAAGTGTTTTAGATAAAGCAACACGCTACGGAAGCAATGTGCAGAACACTTCTGCATCGCAGCAAAATTCTTTGTTTGGCGAAATGCAGGGCGGTGTTGATTTGCGTGAGCCATCTTCATTCGGAAGCGATGAATGGAGTTTGCTCGAAAAATTGAAGAAAG
The DNA here is from genome assembly GCA_947475165.1 of Bacteroidota bacterium. GTDB lineage: Bacteria > Bacteroidota > Bacteroidia > Chitinophagales > LD1 > Bog-950. The sequence continues at coordinate 869 of CANJLD010000022.1, read as the reverse complement.
AAAAAGAGGTGACCGGTATCTACATCAGCGGACACCCGCTTGATGATTACCGATTAGAGATTCAGACTTTTACTAATAGCGCACTCAACGAAATTGAGAAAGTAAAAAACAAAGAGCTTAAACTGGCTGGTATTGTTACTACAACTGAAACTAAATTTTCTAAAAACGGAAACCAGTATTGCAGGTTCACCATCGAAGATTTTAGCGGCACTTATAACTTTACATTATTTGGTAAAGATTACATGACTTTCAAAACATTCGTAGAAACGCCTAATGCTATGCTGCACATTTGCGGACGCTATCAGCAGCGGTGGAATGACGAAACACAGTTTGAATTTAAGATAAGCAAGATTGATTTGCTCAGTGATATCCGCAACAAACTCACCAAGTTCCTCACGCTTGAAGTTTCTGCTTTTGAGGTAGACGATAAAATGATTAGCGAAATTGATACCGTGCTCACCAAACATCCGGGCAAAACCAAGCTTCGCATTAAGTTTATAGATTCAGAAGAAGGTATTGTAGTAGGTGCAAGTTCCTCGCAAAAGGCTATTGAACTAAGCAACGATTTGTTTAAAGAGCTGGATTCTATTCGGGTGGCGTATAGTTTGAATTAAAAGAAAAGCTGCATCATACTTACGTGACGTGCCGTGGTTATAAATCACGGCACGTTTGTTTTATATACTTTGAGGAACGTTGCGAATAGCATTGTAAAAGTTCACTACCTGTGTTTTACCGTTGCAAAGGGCATGGCAAAAGATAGCACGGTATGTTTTAACGTTGCAAAGGGCATGGCAAAAGATAGCACGGTATGTTTTAACGTTGCAAAGGGCATGGCAAAAGATAGCACGGTATGTTTTAACGTTGCAAAG
>CANJLD010000021.1 GCA_947475165.1 Bacteroidota bacterium | reverse complement strand
CCCGTCCGGTCCGCCAACAATTTGAATCCCCATTGACAAAATCAATGGGGATTTTTGTTTGTGTAAAACATGGTGTAAAACACCGAGCGACACTTTTACTTTAAAAATGAGAGTACGTCTTCGATTTTTTCATTGACGTAAGACAGGTCTCCTACATATCCCCAATTGGTAGAATCTTCTTTGAATTGAATTTTGTGAGCTTTAATTTTCTTACTGAGTAAAGAAATCTTCTTTTCAATCTCCTTATTTTTTGCGCTGTATCTTTTCTTTATATCCATTTCCGTTTGTTTGTTTACTAACTGGCAAAACTTAATTCTGCTTTTTTAATTTTAGTGATAGTGTTAATGTGTAGTCCGGTTAATTTTGAAATCTCTACACTCTTGTATCCTTTTTTCAAATACTCTGATGCTTTCTTGTTTTTCGCTTTACTTAAAAACGCTAACAGGTTTTCTTTAGAACCGTCCTTCCTTCCTTTGTAAACACCTTTCAATTTTGCAATCCTGATACCCTCCAGCTGTCTTTCTTTGATTTGACTACGTTCCATCTCACCTATACTACACCAAGTATCGAAATCATCATTTTAGAGATAGGGTTTTCTTTTCCGTTCGTTAGGGTTGTCAATCCCTGTGAAATAAACACGATTGGAACTCGCTTCTCGTTGAAGTAGTAGATTGTATTGATAATATCACGGAGGTCGCGCCCCAGTCTGTCTATTTGTAAAACAGATAGTGTTTTCAAAATCCCTTGGTCTATTAGTTTTTTGATTTCTATTCCTCCGGGTCTTTCAAAAAATGGAATTGCTCCACTACACTTGTCTTCAATAACCGAATCAAATTCGGTTTCAGTAATTCTTTGTCTATCAGTTTTTTGGTCTATAGTTGATACTCTACAATACAGGACTTTCATTTTTCACAATTTTAGATTCGATGATTTACACGCTAAAATTCAGGAGGAAAGTCCGTATTACGGAGGAAACCACAGGAAAAATCACTTTTTATTTTTCACATTTTCACCTCTACTCTATTATTGTGGACCTCAAATGAACACGGAAGCGACTACTCGTGAGAACTCAAAATCTGCGGACCGGACGAACACCCTGAGTTTGTCCTTTATTCAAACTGGTTATTGAGCCAGTGGCAAAATTCATCCACCACTTGTTCAGGAATTACCTTTGCTCCATTTAATTTATCAAAAGTCCTAACTCTCCTTAAAACTACTTGCACTATACTACTTTGCCTAAAATTGAAATGAACATTAGCTCGGAGAGTTAGGAAATCAACCTTTTTTATGTATTGTTTGCTCACTCTAATTTGCCCTTTTTTTACTGAGGTAAATTTGTCAACTAATTCGCAAATTGTTTTTGATACTCCCAGAAGAAGACAGTATTTTCATAGAGTTATACAAAAAATATTTGACAGCGCTTGAAGACAAGACAATTTAACATAGAAAGAATAGCAGCGACTGAGCTATTATGGTTTTGAGAACCAATGTATAACCCAAACGCTAAACCCCCTCGAATTCGAGGGCTTTAGAAAACAAGCTGGGTTAATAGTTTTGGAATAAATCCTAAGAAATGGATTGAATCCACCAACGCAATTGGCATTACATCTAAGTCCGGCAGAGTATGGAGGCACTTTTGCTTACATGGATATAGCATTTGAATTTGCGTCATGGATTTCTACTTAAGGATAACGACTATGAAACTGAAATTCTCAAATGGAAAACTAAAGAATGGGGTCAGGTTCCCGCAGACTATGGAAGAAAGTACTTTAATGCCAATTCTAGGGTGTTTTAGGAGGCTTTTGCTAATCTTATCTTCCTTAGAAGAGAAAAAGTGGCAAAAAATGGTCATTAAGCCTGCTGTATCAGCCAGTGCTTATCGCACTTGTTTATTTGAACCAAAGGATATACACGCAATTGAAAAAAAATTTTCATCGGTTGCTGCTGAATGCGAATTACTGGTTCAGCCATTTATAAGAGAGGTAAATGAGCATGGCGAAATATCGTTGTTGTTTTTTAGCAGGCAGTATTCACACGCTGTACTCAAGGTTCTTAAAACCGGTGACTTTCGCGTTCAGCAGGAACATGGTGGTGTAACGACAGCATTTAATGCCGATGATAAATTGATTGAAACAGCAAAACAAATTTTATCAAAAATTGAAGGAGATTTACTGTATGCCCGCGTTGATGGCATAATAAAAGATGGCAGGCTTTTATTGATGGAGCTTGAGTTGATTGAGCCCTATTTGTTTTTCGACTACTGGAAGAACTCAATAGAAAAATTTGTGAACGATACAGTTGAATTTCTAAAGAACAAACCGGTCGAAAAATTTCTCTAACCTGTTTTTCTATTTTAGCCCTATGCTATTCTTAATTGCATTTACACTCGGCTTTGTTGGCTATCTGCCCTTAGGTAATATCAATCTGACGGTGGTGCAGATGAGTGTGGGGGAAGAAAAGCGCAGATGGCAGGCTTTCATTTTGTTCGCTGCCCTCATGGAGTTTATCTATTGTTTCGGCTCGCTTTCAGGCATGCAAATGCTTCGGCAGGATACACAATTAGTTTTTGCACTTAACTGGAGTGCAGTGGTTATTTTTTTTGTATTGGGCAGCATCAGTATACTTCATAAGGAAAACCCGGAAGGAAAGAAAACACTACTCTCGTCCAATATAAAAAGAGGTGTCCTTATAGCCATACTTAACCCGCTTCAAATTCCCTTTTGGTTAATATGGGGAGTGTATGTAATGGAAAATGGTTGGGTAAAAAATTCATATAACTCCATCGCCTTGTTCAGTTTTGTTTGCGCGCTCGGAACAATTGCTGTCTTATATATGTATGCTGTAGCAGGAAAAAAGCTGGTGGAAAAACTAAACGTAAACCGGACGGTGCTTAACCGTTTTATCGGAGTATTACTGATTGCTCTGGCTGTTTATCAAATGGTAAAACTGCTACATCATTCATAGCGCAAAGCTTCAACCGGGTCTAAATCGGCAGCTTTAATGGCAGGATAAATACCGGCTGCAAGACCTACAATAAAAGTAAAAGCCCATCCTCCTAAAACCCATTCATAAGGAAAGATAAACCCTGAGTCAAGAAAAAGCCCTACCAAATTTCCCATTCCTATTCCAAGGATAATTCCGAGTATTCCGCCAATTTGGCAAATAACAATTGCCTCTGTTAGAAACTGAATGCGGATAGTTTGCTTGTTGGCCCCTAATGCTTTGCTGATACCTATTTCGCGGGTGCGTTCGTTTACACTCACCAACATAATATTCATTAAGCCGATGCCCGCACCTATTAAAGTGAGAATACCAATTACAATCGTTGCAATCTTTACGTATTTCATTTGGTCAAGAATTTGGTCGGCAAGACGTTCGCTTTTGGCTATGTCAAAATCGTTGTCATCATTCACTCTTAAACTTCTTACACCGCGCAGCACACCGGTTGCTTCATCAATAGCCATATTTAACTCTGCTGCATCAGTAACCATTATGTTCAGGAGGTAAGAAGTAGCATTATCAGGAAAACTCCACCGAGCGTTTTGCACCGGTATCATAGCTTGATTATCAGTAGCAATTTGACTGGCACCTTTTGATGCAAGTATTCCTGCCACTTTAAATTTTTTGCTTCCTATCGCAACATTCTTTCCAATAACTGTGTCGTATGGTTCAAAAATTTTTGCCACTACATCTTTGCCCAAAAGAATAACATCACTTCCACTTTCAATTTCTGTTTTCGAAAAAGGTCTGCCTTCGGCAATATTCTGACCGGATACTTTTAGGTAATTCTCATCAATACCAAACACGCGCACATTAGGATTTGTCTTTTTTGATTCGCGTTTAACAATAGCAATATCGTTTGCCACATTCGATACAGAAACGGTAGCCGGGTAATGAAAATTCTTTTTAAAACTGTTTGCTTGCTGAATAGTAATAGGCGGATTTTCTGATTTGCGGTGTCTGCGCGCTCCTCCTCTTCTTTTCACACTCCCTTCATTTGAAACCGAAAAAGTATTTGACCCCATTTCGGAAAAACTCGAAAGCATTTTTGTTTTTATTCCTTCTGTTGCTGTCAAAATACCAATGAGCGCAGTAATGCCGAACATAATGATGGAGAGCGTAAGGATAGTGCGCAAAATATTGGCGCGTATAGCGCGCAATGCGAGTTTAATTTGTTCGGTAAGGTTCACACAGCAAACGTAAAAGAAATTTTGAGGGAAATATTTTTGATGTTACTTTGGGTCAATAAAACTTCAGGAAATGAAAACACCGATTGACCTGCACAAACTTGGAGAATATTTGCATTTTAATGATGCGCGAGAAACCACTAACGGAAAACGGAGCGAAGGAATCCTAACCGTTGCTGCAGGAAAAAGCGGACCACCACCCCACCGCCACATGTTGCAAGAGGAAGGATTTGAAATTGTGTCCGGTGAAATGGTTGCTACGGTAGAGGGGAAGCAGATAACTTTAAAGGCAGGGCAACGGGTGGTTGTTAAGCCCGGAGAGTCACATAACTTTCAAAAACGGCAGTGCTACCGAAAAACTGGTGGCCAACTTTTGGTTTGAACCGGCTTTAAATATGGAATGGATGCTGCAAACATTTGGCGAAGAATCCATGAATAGAGGCGGAAGCTGGGCAAATGTGCCTGTGCTTCAGATGTTGTATTGCATGCATAAAATGCGAAAGGAATACCGTATTGCCGGAATGCCTTTTTGGATGCAGGATGGATTGTTCGGCTTTTTTGGCTGGCTGGCTGAAATTACGGGTGAAGCAAAAAAATAAATCTGCCCGACACTCTTAAAGAGGTTTAATGTCAGCGAATATTCGCTAATTCCTTTCCCCTTGTGCCAAAACCTGCTACATTCGCGCCCGCAAACAACAGTGATACTGTTGAGTCTAAAATCTGAATTCTAAAATCTAAAATTCTAAAGAATGGCTTACGACATTGAGATGATTAAAAAGGTTTACGCAGAGCTTCCTTCAAAAATTGCTGCTGCACGCAAAGTGTTGAATCGCCCGTTAACACTTACTGAAAAAATTCTTTACTCCCACTTACATACTAGCCAGAAATTAGAAGACTTTAAGCGCGGTGGTTCTTATGTGGATTTTGCACCAGACAGAGTGGCTATGCAGGATGCAACAGCACAAATGGCTTTGTTGCAATTTATGCAAGCTGGTCGCCCGAAGGTAGCGGTTCCTTCTACTGTTCACTGCGACCACTTAATTACTGCAAAGGATGGTTCAAAAACTGACTTAGCTGCGGCAACTTCCGGCAATAAAGAAGTTTATGATTTCCTGGCTTCAGTTTCCAATAAATACGGTCTTGGTTTTTGGAAACCGGGTGCAGGTATTATTCACCAAATTGTGTTAGAAAACTACGCTTTCCCTGGAGGTATGATGATTGGAACAGATAGCCACACAGTAAACGCAGGTGGACTTGGAATGGTAGCGATTGGCGTTGGTGGTGCCGATGCTTGCGATGTAATGGCTGGTTTGGCTTGGGAATTAAAACAACCAAAATTGATTGGTGTAAAGTTGACAGGAAAACTGAATGGCTGGGCTTCTCCTAAAGATGTGATTTTGAAAGTAGCAGGTATTCTTACCGTAAAAGGTGGAACCGGTGCTATTGTAGAATATTTTGGTGAAGGCGCGGTTAACATGAGCTGTACCGGTAAAGGAACTATCTGCAACATGGGTGCGGAGATTGGTGCTACTACTTCTACTTTCGGTTACGATGAAAGCATGAGCCGTTATTTAAGCGCAACCGGTCGTGCTGATGTAGCTGCTGCTGCCGATGCTGTGAAAGAACACTTAACCGGTGATGCAGATGTATATTCTTCTCCTGAAAAATATTTCGATCAGGTAATTGAAATTAATTTGACAGAGTTGGAGCCATACATAAACGGTCCTTTTACTCCGGATTTGGCTACGCCAATTTCTAAAATGAAAGAAGCCGCAGCAGCTAACAACTGGCCAACAAAAGTGAGTGTTGGTTTAATTGGCTCATGCACCAACTCTTCTTACGAAGATATTTCTCGTGCAGTTTCTCTAGCTAAACAGGTAGCAGAAAAGAATTTGAAAGCGAAAGCGGAGTTCAGCATAACTCCGGGTTCTGAGCAAATTCGTTTCACCATTGAGCGCGATGGTTTTATTGAAACGTTCAACAAAATTGGTGCAACGGTTTATGCCAATGCATGCGGCCCTTGCATTGGTATGTGGGCGCGCCACGGTGCTGACAAGCAAGAGCGCAATACTATCGTTCACTCATTCAATCGTAACTTTGCAAAACGTCAGGATGGTAACCCAAACACTTTAGCGTTCGTTGCTTCTCCTGAATTAACAACTGCTTTAGCCATTGCCGGTGATTTAACTTTCAATCCACTTACTGATACATTAACTAACGAGGCAGGACAACAAGTAAAATTAGATGCACCAACCGGTGATGAACTTCCAACAAAAGGTTTTGCGGTAGAAGATGCAGGCTTTGTTGCACCGTTTGAAGATGGAAGCAAAGTAGAAGTCAAAGTTTCTCCAACATCTGACCGTTTGCAATTGCTTGCACCGTTTGCAGCATGGGAAGGAACAGATTTGAAAGGTTTGAAATTGCTTATTAAAGCAAAAGGCAAGTGCACAACCGACCATATTTCTATGGCAGGTCCTTGGTTGAAATACCGCGGACACTTAGATAACATCAGCAACAACATGTTGATTGGTGCTACTAACTTCTACAACGAAAAAACAAACTCAGTAAAGAACCAGTTAACCGAAGAATATGGCGAAGTGCCAGCGGTGCAACGCGCTTACAAAGCAGCGGGCATTGGAACTATTGTTGTTGGTGATGAAAACTACGGTGAAGGTTCTTCAAGAGAACATGCCGCTATGGAGCCTCGTTTCTTAGGTGTGCGTGCAGTGTTGGTGAAATCTTTTGCGCGTATTCATGAAACCAATTTGAAAAAGCAGGGAATGTTGGGATTGACTTTTGTAAACAAAGACGACTACAACAAAATTCAGGAAGATGATGTGATAGATATTCTTGGTCTTACCACTTTTGCCCTGGGCAAAAATCTTACGCTTCAGTTAAATCACAAAGATGGTTCAGTAGATTCGTTTGAAGTAGCACATACTTACAATGAGCAACAGGTAGAATGGTTTAAAGCCGGTGCTGCGTTGAACATTATCAGAGCAGCTATAGGAAAATAATATCTCCTCTCCTCTTATAAAAAAACAAAAAACGCGAAGCAATTGCTTCGTGTTTTTTGTTTAAAGGATGTTTCTATTTCTAATGCTTAGCTAAATAATCAGCCACACCTTCGTGAGTATCTTTCATAGCTGACTTTCCTGTAGCCCAGTTAGCCGGACAAACCTCACCATTTTGCTCAAAGAAAATCAATGAATCAAGAGTGCGGAGAGTTTCGTCAATGTTTCTGCCTAAAGGTAAGTTGTTTACCAATTGATGTTGAACAATCCCATTCTTGTCAATGATAAAAGTTCCGCGATATGCAATCAACTCAGATGTTGCCTGCATTTGGTTATTCTCATCATAAAAGTATTCGCCATTCAAAACATCGAAGTTAGCTGAGATAGTTTTGCTTGTATCAGCAACCATAGGGTAAGTAATTCCTTTAATACCGCCTTGTTTCTTTTCTAATTGTAACCATCCCCAATGACTTTGCTCTGTATCTGTTGAACAAGCAACTACTGCGCAGTCCCTGTTTTCAAATTCTGCTAATTTTTCCTGAAAAGCGTGAAGCTCTGTTGGACAAACAAAAGTGAAATCTTTCGGATAGAAGAAAAGCACTACATACTTTTTTCCAATATACTGTTCAAGCGAGAAATTTTCTACAAACTCGCCTCCATTTATTACTGCCTGTGCATTAAATACAGGAGCTTTTTTACCTATTAATACTGCCATGTTTTCTATTTGTTTTAGTTATTGAATAAATTTTGAAGGCGCGAATATAATTGCGCATCAATAACAAACAACTGACTAATACGGTACCGGCAGATGATTTTTGTTATCCGTTAATAGGTCATTCCTAAATTCAGAAACACAAAACTCCAGATATCAGTCCATTCATCAATTAGTTTTGAAGTAGGTTTTCCGCCACCATGTCCTGCATTTACATCAATACGAATAAAGGTTGGATTATTGCCTTTTTGTTTTTCCTGAAGTGTGGCAGCAAACTTAAGTGAATGAGCAGGCACTACACGGTCATCATGATCACCGGTGGTAACGAGTGTAGCAGGATACTGCGCTTCTTTCAAATTATGCAACGGAGAATATTTTATGAGGCAGTCAAACTCTTCTTTGTTTTCGCTGGTGCCGTAATCGCTTGCCCAGTGGTGGCCAATAGTAAATTTGTGATAGCGCAGCATATCTAAAACACCAACTGTTGTAATTGCCACCTTTGCTAAGTCCGGTCGCTGGGTCATTACTGCGCCAATCAGCAAGCCGCCATTGCTTCTTCCGTGTATCGCCAATTTTTCGTGCGAGGTATATTTGTTCTTCACCAGATAATCAGCCGCTGCAATAAAATCATCGAACACATTTTGCTTTTTGCATTGCATTCCCGAAGCATGCCAATCGCTTCCATACTCTCCGCCACCACGCAAATTAGCTACTGCATAAATTCCTCCGGCTTCTAAAAACAAAGCGCGCTCAACACCAAACGCGGGAGTCATGCTGATATTAAATCCGCCATAGCCATATAAAAAACAAGGAGCGGTTCCATCCATCACAGTTCCTTTTTTGTAAGTAATAAACATGGGAATTTTTGTTCCATCTTTACTCAAATAAAAAACCTGCTTCGATTCATACTCATCATCTTGAAATCTGACTTTAGGGCGAAAGAACATTTCCTTCTCACCGGTGTTCATGTTGTATTTGTAAATGCAGGCAGGAGTTACATAATTGGTAAACGAAAAAAAAGCAATGCTGTCTTCCTTATCGCCACCAAAACCGGCAATACCTAAAGCCGGAAGAGTGACTTCGCCTTCCGGTTTTCCGTCTAATGTGAATACGTTTATTCTGCTGGTAACATCATGCAGATAGGTAGCAACAATTTTCCCTCCGCATACCGAAACATTCTGCAACAAATCATTGCTTTCGGCTAAAACAGTGTTCCAGTATTGTCTGGAGGGCCTATCCACGTTCACTTTAATTAAACGGTAATTAGGAGCATTGTTATTAGTACGAATCAAAACTGAATTATCGGACAGATATTCAACAATGTCGTAGCTGTTATTAAAAGAGCTGTCTACCGCTTTCCATATAGAATTATCTGCGGTAATTTTAATTTTAAGCGAGTTCCCGCTTGTTGTTTCGGTAGTATATAACGCGGCAGTTTTCCCATCGTCCGAAACTTCCATCCCAAAACTCCAACTCGGATGCGTCTTGTCTTCATAAATTAATTTATCGTCAGTTTGCTTTGTTCGTAACCGGTGATAAAATATTTTGTTGAACTCGTTCTCCTTTGAGTAAGTATGTCCATCAACTGGTGCATCGTAAGCAGAGTAATAAAATCCATCGCCTTTCCAATCAGCCCCTGAAAATTTCACCCAGTTAATAGTGTCCGGTAAAATTCTACCGGTTTCAATTTCCATCACCAAAATCTGCGACCAATCACTTCCTGCTTTAGAAAGTTTATAAGCCATATACTTTCCGTCTTTGCGAATAGCTGTTCCACCTAAAGAAGTTGTTCCCTTTTCATCCAATGCGTTCGGGTCAATCAACACACGGGGCGAGCCGCTTACACCTTCCTGCACATACATTACGCTTTGGTTTTGTATGCCATCGTTTTTGAAAAAGAAATAATAGTTGCCGCGTTTCCACGGTGCTGAAACTTTTGCGTAATTCCACATTTCGGTGAGTCTGGTTTTTATTTTATCACGAAACGGAATTTTATCAAGATAACTGTATGTAAGTTTGTTTTCTTCCTTTACCCATTCGGCAGTTTCTGCTGAGTTATCATCTTCCAACCACCGGTAAGGGTCGGCAATTTTTTTACCGAAGTATTCATCAACTGTATCTACCTTTTTTGTTTGCGGGTAAATAAATTTTCCGGATGCTGTTTGGCTATAAGAAACATAAGTTGATAGAAAGACAAGCATAAAAACGATGAGGAATTTTCTCATAAAATAGATTTGAAATCAAGTTTAGTAAAATACTTATACTATTTCCTTTAGCCGTTCCAATACATAAAACACTGCGGGGCAAGTGGTGCTGTTTTGAAAAGTAACATTTGGACGTTCAAAGAATTCTCCGCTATCGGTATAAGGGTAATTAGCGCAATCGCGCGGACGGGCTTCATAAATACTGCAATAATTATCGCTGCCCAAGAAAGGACAAGGCGATTTCTTTACCACATAATCTCCGTCTTCATCTAAGCGCAGATAGGTGTCAATCATTTCACCCTGCTTCATCCCTAAGTATTTTGAAATGCGTTCTATATCGGGCTTCTTAAACCGTGGAGAAATTGTTTTGCAGCAGTTGCCACATTTAAGGCAATCTATTTTTGAGAAGGCTTCGTCATGCAGGTCAGGCAGATGCTTTTCAAGACCTCGCATACGCTTGGCTTTGTCAAGAAACTGTTTGTTTTCTTTCTTCTTTTTCTCCGCTTCTTTCTGCCAGGTTTCTTCTTTGAATTGCATGGTGGATATTCTGTGAATACAAATAAACAGAAAGCAATTTGCAAACGGACACAAAAACTATATTTGCGCTCCGATATGACAAAATCTTTCTCTTCGGTTCCCGCTGTTCTATTGCTCGCTGACGGAACTGTGTTTCACGGCAAATCGCTCGGTAAAATCGGAACAACTTCCGGTGAAATCTGTTTCAATACTTCTATGACCGGCTATCAGGAAATTTTTACTGACCCCAGCTATTACGGTCAAATGATAATTATGACCAACGACCATATTGGTAACTATGGTGTGAAGGCCGATGAAGTAGAATCCAAGACGGTGAAAATTGCAGGAGCAATTTTCAAAAAATATTCGGCACAAAACTATTCGCGCATTAGTGGCGAAAGTTCTTTACAGGATTGGTTTGAAAAAAATAACACCGTTGGGATTTCGGATGTTGACACGCGCGCTTTGACCATTCACGTTCGTAAGAACGGAGCTATGAACTGCATTATCAGTTCTGAAACTACCGATGTAGAAGTTTTGAAAAAGAAACTAAGCGAAGTTCCAAGCATGGATGGGTTAGACTTAGCTTTGAAAGTAACTACCGGTGAGGCTTATTATTATGGTGATGAAAAAGCTGCGCTGCGAGTATCGGTTTTAGATTGTGGCATAAAAGAAAATATTCTGAAGTGCATGACAGACCGCGGCATTTATGCTAAGGTGTTTAATGCCAAAACTTCTTTTAAAGAAATGGAAGCGTTTAAACCGAACGGTTATTTTGTTTCTAACGGTCCCGGTGACCCTGCTCCAATGGATTATGCCATTAAAACGGTGAAAGAAATTCAGGATGCGAATAAACCATTGTTCGGAATTTGTTTAGGTCATCAATTGCTTGCTTTGGCAAACGATATTCCTACACATAAAATGCACCACGGTCATCGCGGAGCAAATCATCCGGTGAAGAATCTCGTTACCGGTTTAAGTGAAATTACTTCCCAGAATCACGGATTTGAAGTTTCACGCGAAGCAATTGAAAAATCGAAGACGGTTGAAGTAACACACGTAAACCTGAACGATAACACCATTGAAGGCATACGCATTAAAGGTAAAAAAGCTTTTAGCGTACAGTATCACCCTGAATCTTCACCAGGCCCACATGATTCAAGATATTTATTCGATGATTTTATAGCGTCTATGAACTCAAACTAAGCGATGAGAGATTTTCTATTTCTTGTTTCTTATTTTTCGCTTCTTGTTTCCTGTCAAAACAATTCAAATCAAATTCCTGTTGTCGGCAGTATAGATTATGCGGCTATTGCCATTGATACTTTAATGCAAAAAGGTTTTGAGAGTTCTTATGAGTTTCACAAAACCCTGACCGTCCACGAAAAATTGGTTTACGATGTGGTGGGTTATGGCGGTTCTTCTTCGCAAGGTGAATTTTCGATTATAAAGAGAGGTGCCGATAATAAAGCGGATACAGTTGTAAAAGGAACAAGAGATGGATTTATTGTTGATGCTATCGCTACAGATGCAGCGTATTCTGAAAAAAAAATTAGCAAAAGAATTTATCTGATAACTCAACGCGCAGGCATCGATTCGCTGCAAAATATACTTGGATATTATTTGGATGTAAAAAAACAGGATGTTAAACTAAATGCTGAATTACCTGAAGCCGCAGCATTCCTTTCAAAATATAAAGGGCATGATAAATACTACTTCGAAAAAGAAAAACTAATCCGTGAATTCCCGCTATATGATAATAAAGGTGGCAAGGAAGGAAAAATGAAGATTACATATTCTCTGGCTTATGTAGATTTGTTGTTAGAGAAAATAGAACAACTTAAATAAATCCAAAATCATACTTCTAAAATCTAAAATTGCACCATGGCACACATAGAAAAAATACACGCAAGACAGGTTCTTGACAGCAGAGGAAACCCAACTGTAGAAGTAGATGTAATTACCAGTAACGGAACGCTTGGCAGAGCTATTGTTCCTTCCGGTGCAAGCACGGGCAAACACGAAGCGGTAGAGCTACGCGATGGCGATAAGAAAAAATATTTGGGCAAAGGAGTTTTAAAGGCGGTGAACAACATCAACACTTCTATTGCTAAAGAAATTGAAGGACTGAGCATATTCGAACAAAATGCTATTGACCAAATAATGATTTTGCTGGATGGCACACCTAACAAAGCAAAGCTTGGTGCTAACGCTATTCTCGCAGTTTCGTTGGCTGTGGCTAAAGCAGCTTCGGAAGAGTTAGGAATGCCTTTGTATCGTTACGTAGGCGGTGTAAACGCGAACACGCTTCCTATTCCGTTAATGAATATTTTGAACGGAGGCACACATGCCGATAACAAAATAGATTTTCAGGAGTTTATGATTGTGCCTACCGGTGCCGATACTTTCAGCGATGCATTGAGAATGGGCGTGGAGGTTTTTCATCACTTGAAAACCGTTTTAAAGAAAAAGAAGTATTCCACCAACGTGGGCGATGAAGGTGGCTTTGCGCCAGAGATAGGTAGCAACGAAGAAGCTATTGAAACTGTGTTGGCCGCTATTGAAGCTGCTGGTTACAAACCGGGTAAAGATATTTCTATAGCTATGGATGCTGCCAGCACAGAATTTTATGATGAGAAAACGAAGGTGTATCATTTTCATAAAAGCAGTGGCAAGAAACTGAAGAGTGAAGAGATGGTTGACTATTGGGTAAACTGGTGCAAGAAATATCCTATTGTTTCTATTGAAGATGGTATGGCAGAAGATGACTGGAAGGGCTGGAAACTGCTCACCGAAAAAGTAGGCAGCAAAGTGCAAATAGTGGGTGACGATTTATTTGTAACCAACGTAAACCGGTTGCAAAAAGGTATTGATGAAAAAATTGCCAATTCAATTTTAGTAAAGGTGAATCAGATTGGTTCGCTTACCGAAACAATCAATGCGGTTACGCTGGCGCAGCGCAATTCTTATACATCGGTAATGAGCCACCGCAGTGGCGAAACTGAAGATGTGACTATTGCAGACCTTGCTGTGGCTCTCAATTGCGGACAAATTAAAACCGGTTCGGCTTCGCGCACAGACCGTATTGCCAAATACAATCAACTACTTCGCATTGAAGAAGAGTTAGGGCCAATGGCTTACTACCCCGGCAGAAAGTTTAAGTATTTGAAGTAGGTAAACTATAGTTGTAATGATAAAAGAAATACTGCTCACGCTTTTCTATCTTTTCTTTTTCAATTTCCTCATTTACCGGTTTAAGAAATTTCAGTTTAAGGCTTTTAAGCCGTTCATCACTCATCTGCTGTTTAACCTAAAGTTCGTAGTCGGCATTTTCATTTGGTTCATCTATACCTTCTATTATAAAGATATGCAGAATAATGACGTGCATAAATTTTATAAAGATGCTTTAGTGTTGCACGAGATGAAAGCGAAGAGTGCAGATGCATTTTGGTATAAAATGGTTTTAGGAGATGGATTTTGTTGTGAAGAAGGAGGTATATCTCATAAACTTAAAAACTGGAATCGCAATTTCGATGAAGCTCCTTTCAACGAGAACAGAACAATCATCCGGTTAAATGCGCTATTGATGTTCGTCTCTTTCAAAACATACTTTGTTCATATTCTATTCTTCTGTTTCTTCTCTTTAATCGGTTGGGTCTTGCTAACCAATTCTATTCTTGGTTTTGCAGATGCGCGAAATTCCATTCTTGCGCTTCCTGTTTTACTTCTTCCCTCCGTTTTATTTTGGACGAGCGGAGTAATGAAGGAACCTTTGCTCGTTTTAGGTTTAGGACTTTTTATTTCATCACTACTTGCTACTCACTATTCACTACTCTCCATTGCAAAGCTTGTATGCGGACTAATCATAATTCTCTTCACCAAATTTTTTGTTCTCGCTTGTTTAGTGCCTGCGCTTATTGCCTTTCTTCTTTTCCGGAAAAACGAAAAATCAATTTTCATTTGGCTGAAATATATTGCTGTAAATGTTGTCCTGTTGTTAGCAGCGCTCAATATTCATTACATCGTTCCTCGAATCAATTTGCAACAGATGCTGTTGAACAAGCAAACACATTCAGTAAAAGAGGCAGAATATTTTAAAGCCGGCAGCAGAATAGAAATTCCCTCGCTTACAACCGATGTTTTATCTGTTTTAAAAACAGCACCGGTGGGTATTTGGAATACGCTCGTTCGTCCTTACGTATCTGAAGCAAAAAACGTTATGATGCTGATGAGTGCAGTAGAAAATTTCTTCATCCTTTCTTTCCTAATCACCTGCCTTACTTTCATCAATTGGAGGAAGACGGAAAACCTAAATCTGTTTTTATTTCTTCTTACTTTTTCGCTTGCCTACTTTGCCTTGGTGGGCATGTGCACCCCTGTGTTGGGTAATTTAGTTCGTTATAAAACTCCATTGTTCCCGATGTTCATGTTTGCCTTCCTAATCAGAATAAGCCCGCATTATGTGTCTGATAGTTTGAGTTTTGTGTTGAGAGAAAAATAGCCTTGTCTTCTTTACAATACCCCTGTGCAAATCGTTTTCGCCAAAGCAATTCTTTCTTTCCAAATTAGCTCTCGCTATGTGGAAGAACTTCCAAAAGAAAATTTCAAAATTGCCATGGTGGATGACCAATCCATTCTTTATTGTGGCAATTGCTTTTTCTGTATGGATGACATTTTTTGATGAAAGCAACCTCATTACACAATACCGCAAGCATAGCGAGTTGTCAGATTTGTTAGAGAAACGGAAGTATTACCGTGACCAGATAAAAGAAACTGACAAAGCATTTGCAGAACTCACTACCAATCCTGCCACACAGGAAAAATTTGCGCGCGAACATTACTGGATGAAACGCGACAACGAAGATGTTTTTGTAATCGTTCCTGAAAAATAAGCGCAACGGCTATATTCACTCCATGATTCTTTCGCTCACGCCTGCCGACTTTCCCCATTACGAATTAATTGACTGCGGAAATTTTCTAAAACTCGAACGCTTTGGAACGCTCATTACTATTCGTCCTGAGCCGCAGGCTGTGTGGGATGCCAGCATGAATGTGGCTGAATGGGAAAAACGCGCGCACGTAAAGTTTGTTCCTAAATCTTCTTCAAGTGGTGAATGGGTGAAACTTAAAAATGCCAACGACCAGTGGACAATAAAATGCAAAATTGGAAATCCAAAAGCTGAAGACAGAAGCGAAATACAATTCAGATTAGGACTTACTTCGTTTAAACACGTTGGTGTATTCCCTGAACAAGCAGTGAATTGGAATTACATTTTCAATTCTATAAAACAACTAAAAACAAAAGAGCCGAAATTTTTAAACCTGTTTGCCTACACAGGTGGCGCATCTTTAGCAGCAAGAGCAGCCGGTGCAGATACTACTCACCTCGATTCTATTAAACAGGTAGTTACTTGGGCAAAAGAAAACATGGAGCTAAGCAAACTGAGCAATATACGTTGGCTAGTTGAAGATGCTTTGAAGTTTGCAAAGCGTGAAGTAAAACGCGGTAATAAATATCACGGAATTATTCTCGACCCTCCAGCTTTCGGACATGGCCCGGATGGTGAAAAATGGAAACTGGAAGACAACATCAACGAGATGATGAAAAATGTTTTGCAGTTGTTGAACGAAGAAGAACATTTTCTGATTCTCAATGCTTACTCACTCGGTTTCTCATCTTTAATATTAGAGAACTTAGTGCATCAAAAATTCAAAGCCGAAAATTTAGAAGTAGGAGAGTTATATTTGGAAGATAGTTTCAAAAAGAAACTTCCACTTGGGACATTTGCTCGCTTCCGGAAAGTCAAAAAATAATTTACTCTACAAGAGCATCAATCATTTTACCTATCAGCCTGCTCAATTCTTTTGCATCTTGCTGATTCAAATATTTTGTAGGTATATCTGTCTTTTCATCGTGCTCATCAATCTCTGCCAATACATCTAATCCCTTTTGAGTAATCTGAACATCCACTGCTCTTCGGTCGAGTTTGTTTACTACGCGCTCTACAAAACCCGCTTTGCGCAAGCGTTCTACAATTCGCGAAGCATCACTCATTTTGTCCATCATTCTTTCGCGAATCAAATTTACGGTCGCAGGCTTTGGATGCTGCCCGCGCAAAATGCGCAACGCATTGTACTGTTGTGTGGTAAGATTGTATTGACTAAAATATTTTTCGTGAAACCCATTTAATGCGTTGGCAGTGTAAAGCACGCTGATTATAGCTTTATGCTTTTCATCGCTGAACGTACTTTGCTTAATCAACTGCTCTATAGAGGGCATTGTTAATGGGGTTTCCACAAAAATAGAAAAGCAGAATGATTATTCTGCTTTTCTATTTTCCAAAAATGCTTGCTTCCTTACTTGATTCTGAAACAGGAAACGTTCCCCAAAGCATCGGTAGTAATTGCAGTTAACTCATTACGGTTAAACAAATCAGAAACAGCAAATGAGTTCGCCTGGCTGTAATTGAAAGAGGCAATTGCTTTCAGCGAAGTATCGTAAACAAAAAATTGCTTAGAAGATTCATCAACCGCCAATAAATATTTCTTGCCTTCCACATTCAACATTTGCAGCGAAGAAATACTGGCAACATTTACACTTATAGCACTTTGAAATTCATCGTTACTACCGTATGCCCTTATTTGATTACCGGTGCTGAAATAATAAGTATAAGTTGAATCGGAAGTTGAAACAGCCGCGAAACAATTCGCACTATCAATTAGAGGTTTGATGTTATCATTACCATCTGCCGAAATTTCGGTGAGCTGGTTCGAAGAAGCCTTCAATAATTTAAATTCATCTTTCAATGAAATAACCGAAAAGTTCTGATTCGTTGCGGGAAGATTATCTACGCTCCATTTCAAATTTCCTTTTGTGTCAAACAACATCAACTTGCCCGAAACATTCAGCATTATCACAAAATCATTTTTGTTAGTGCTAAAACATTGAAGCGACCTATTAATAATTCCTATTCCTCCCTTAGGACTCCAGCCCGTCACCGGTCTTCCATTTAACTCGTAACCATAAATGCTGCCATTATTACAAGGAATGTAATAGCGTGTTTTTGATAAAGCCAAGCTCGAAGTTGCCACGGCACTCAAGCGTAAAGGATAGGAAGCCACATCGTTCCCTAACCGGTCAACGATAAACACATGGCGAGCCGAATTGAAAATATACTGTTGCTTCCCGTTGTTGTAATAATCTATTTGAGTCACCTTGCCTAAAATTGGTTCGTCAATATTTTTACTAAACAAAATTTCGCCTGACTTGCTGATTAGATAAATATTGTTCGCAGTATCCTGCGTGAAAATTTCCTGCTCGCTTGTATTGCTATTTAATACGATTTGTGGTGTATAAGCCGATATCGTTTGCAGTTTTGTTTTCCATAGCAAACCGGATGATGTTGCGGCTTCGCCATTATTGCTGAAAGTAAGGTGTGA
Organism: Bacteroidota bacterium; assembly: GCA_947475165.1. Classification (GTDB taxonomy): domain Bacteria; phylum Bacteroidota; class Bacteroidia; order Chitinophagales; family LD1; genus Bog-950. The sequence goes on along the minus strand of CANJLD010000021.1, from coordinate 51,435 downwards.
AGAAATTTTTTCACAGGTGGCATTTGATACTGCAAACACATTGTTAAACGAAGCCAGAAAAGAACCGAGTGACGAATTTTGCTGAATCATTCCGCGCAGCAATAAATCGCTTCGCTGCAAGTTTAGATACTGTATAGAAGAGTTCATTCCAAAGCGGCTAAAGTATGTGTTTGCAAAGTTCTTGTCTTTGTCAAGCGTTTCGCCTTTGCTTATTTTTTCAAGCAGAAGTTTAAGCACATCCGGATTGTTGCAGAAAATGACAGCATTTTCTTTTACGCAGAAAAAACAATTTTTCATTTCTACTAAACTGTTCCCGAAAAGCTGATTGATGGCAGAACCATCTTTCAGATTATAAATTTCCGCATCAAGAAAAGTATCAACGGCAATTGCAGTTGTTCCATCTGCTGCAATCAAACGTTTCAAATCTTCTATAGCTTTACCCTTGCTATTAGAACTTATTACAAAAACATTTTGGTCTATAAAATCTTCTTTAAAAGGCTCGAGTATGGCAAACGCCTTTGTGCCACCCATCCAGTTTCTGAAATAGTTGATTAGCGTTGAATTAACGTTAGCAGTATCTAATCTGCTGAATTGAACATAAGCCGCATGAGCCGGAATGATTGACTGCAATTGCTTTGAAAAAATATTTTCAGTTGATGGTAAGGCTTTTTGAGTGGTAGCAATATTCCCATCCAGTTCCATTTTATCGTTGCTGAAACTTAGGGTGTATTGTCCCCAGGTTCCACAGGTATTCAAATCGTTCAGCAAAGGAATTTTTTCAAACCTTAATGCTACCGGAAAAATAACATCTGCCTTTTGAAAATTGAAATACAAACTCAAATCTGCCTCCGGAGATAGTTTAGCTCTTACTGATTTAAAATTTTTATCGTTCTCAAGGCTTTCACCGGTAAGCGTTGCCGTCATCGAGTTTTCGGTAAGGAAAGAAGTAAAGCTAAATGCCAGCACATCTTTAAGTTTAGCAAAGCTCAGTTGTTTGCCGTCTTTCAAAATTACATCCACAATTTTCTGATTCTTAAAAATGCGAACCTTTACCGAACGGATTTTAGGAGAAGATTGAATGCGATTTAAAATGGTATTGTCATTTACTCCGCTTAACTCAACGGTGAAAAGAAAATCGTAATCAACAGCAGAAATTAAATGCACAGAAGCCACAGTCTTTGTCGAGCCAATCGCTTCTTTCAACGATTTATCGCTATTCAGCAATTCCTGCATTAACACAATCTCACTCAATAATTTTTGCGCGGCTACAGTTTTTTTAAGTTCATTGCCGGTGGCAGTAGTATTTAATTTATCGGCAAGCTGAGTCCAATTGTTTACTTCAATTACAGCCACTGCCGATTTAGGAATAGCATTATATACACCCGATGATCTGAAAAAGAAAAAGAAAATAATTGCGGCTACCGTTATTGCCATAGCACCAAATATTAAAAGGAGTTTGAATTTTTGCATAGCCATCTTAATTCCTGCAAAACTATTTTCATTTACTTCGCACCATTCACTCACTTATAAACTGTAAACTGTGCAAAAGGGATTTTTGATAGCAGCTTCGCTGGCGGGTTTAGTGGCGGTAATACTCGGTGCATTCGGAGCTCATGCTTTGCGTCCGCTCTTAGAGACTTACCAACAAAACATTTGGGATAAAGGCGTGCAATATCAAATCTATCACGCGCTTGCCATCTTCGCCTGCTCTATGTATTTAAAAGGGGAGTATTCTGTATTGGTTCGCAATGCAGGTATTTGTTTTATCCTCGGCATACTTTGTTTCTCCGGTTCACTTTATCTTCTTGCAACACGCGACCTCACACATATTCCTGCCATTTTACTTGGACCTGTTACTCCTATTGGCGGTTTCTTTTTTATTGCTGGTTGGGGATTGATATTGGTGGAAGCGGTGAAGAAGAATTAATACTTCCGAAGGAGAGGGAGAAACAGCCACTCACAGAAACAAAAAAGGCTCGAATAATATTCGAGCCTTTTTTGTTTCTGTATTAAAGTTCCCTTTAGGGGATTTAGGGGTTTACTGCGCTTTCTTAATTCCGGTAATCTTAAACTCTGTTCTACGGTTAACAGCTCTTCCTGCCGGATCATCCTTGCCATCTTCTGTAGTATTAGGAACCTTCGGCAAACTTTCGCCATAGCCTTTGGCTACTAATCTATCCTTGGTAATTCCTTTACCTATTAAGTAACTCACGCAACTTTCAGCACGTGCCTGAGATAGTTTTAGGTTGGCAGCATCTGAACCGATAGCATCGGTGTGTGAACTCAACTCGATAACAAACGCTGGGTTTTCAACTAATATCTGATACAGGTTATCCAATACCAATTTCGAGTTCTCTGTTAAAGTAGATTTACCAAACTCATACAATACATTTTGCAGGGTATAAGTTTTGTTCAACTCCAATTTAGCAATCGAAATATCTTTACGGATAGTATCAATTTGCCCTAAGTTAGATGTGCTTAACTCCGCTGTTTTTGTAAAGTATTCGTCTTTACGTAAAACGAGCTTATAGTTCTTGTTCATGTCCACATCAAAATAGTAGTGCGGGTCGCTCTTCATGTAGTAAACGGTCTTTTCCATTCCGTTCGGGAACACTTCAATCAACTGCACATTAACTCCTGCTAAAGCAGAACCGTTAGCTTCTTCGGTTATTAAACCTTTAACCGTATACATTGCTTTACGAACAATAATGTTGTTGTTGATGGTGTCTTCGCCCGGTAGATTTTTTGTAGTCACAGCTTCAACCTTTGGTTGGAAACCTTCTCTTACCACTTCTACTTCGTAATCTGTTTCAGGATTTAACTTAAAGAAATAGTTACCGGTTTCTTTATGCAATGAATCTGATGCTACTAAAACCCTTGTTCCATCCTCTAATTTTCTGTAAAGATTAAATGTAGCTCCCTTCATAGCACCGCCTTCCGTATCGCCTTCTTTGAATGCTACACCCTGAACAGCATAACGGAAATTTGTCCAGTAGAAAACATCATCCGATGCTGTTTTAATTCCGTTCAGCGGAACACTTCCTTCGCGGTTAGACGCTATGAATCCGTTGGTTTGGTCGGTGCTTCTTGAATAATACAAATCATCAGCACCAGTGCTGATAGGGTAACCCATGTTCTTCACTTCGCCCCAGCTAAGGTCAGCGTTTTCTGTGCTCTTAAATACATCTAACCCACCAAGACCCGGATGACCGTTAGAACTGAAATAAAGCGTTTTTAAACTGTCATCATAAAAAGGAGTTCCTTCATCGCCACTGGTATTGATACCGCCTTTCAAAGATTTAGGCCCTTTAAATTCGCCATTCTGTGTGCGGATAAAATACCAGATATCCAATCCACCTGTTCCGCCTTCTCTATCACTTACAAAGTATACAATCTCCATTCCGTCATCACCGGTTTTAACCGTTGGTTGAGTAGAAGTAGATTTTTCTTTTTCGTTGATTGGCTCCGGTAGTCTGGTAACGTTTGAGAATTTACCGCTACTGTAATCGGCTACAAATAAATTGCAGAGTGAACGGTCATCATCCATTTCCATGCACTTGGTAAAATAGAATCTGGTTCCTGCTTTATTGAATGTTCCGTTTCCTGAGCTCAACTCATCTTCATTAATACCTTCATCGGTTACCGGTGTTCCTGCACCCCATGTTTCACCGGTCTTGCTGCTGTGCATTATCTGGTAAACGTTTCTCGATTTTTTGCCGTTGATAAATACAAGCGTATCATAACGACCCAAAGCCGCAGCCTTTAACGAAGAATAGTAAAGGTCATTTTCGCCAATACCGTAAGGAGAACCTTCGGCATACGATTTATTTACACCGGTGCCGGCATTAAATATTTTCACTTTTGCTTTAGGTGCAGTTTTAGAGTATTCGCAACCGGCAATTTCCAAAGCGGCCACTTTCTTCATGTTATCATTCTCGTCTTTCGGAGTGTAGCTGCTTGAAAATTTGTTTAGGTATTCAATAGCTTCATCATACTTTCCGTTGCGGTGCAATACGGTTCCAAACCAGTAACCTCCTTGATTGAAAAGTTTTGTATCTTCTTCATCCCATTTCTTTTTATTGCTTTTTTCGCCCGGCTTAATAGAATAAAACTTACGGAAGAAAACTTCTGCTCCTTCGTAATCACGAGCATTCATCAGCGACATAGCCAACCAGTAAGTTCCGTAACGGTTAGCAGAATCCTGACGCACTACATCTTTATAGTACTCGGCAGCTGTGTAGTAGTACGACTCAGCGTAAAACTTATCGCCAATTTTTAATTCTGTATTATGATTTTTTGAAGCCACTTGGTGCTCCTGCGCAAAAACAAAAGTGATGCTTAAGATAAAAGCAAAAACTGTCAGGGTTAAAATCTTCTTCATGCGAGTTCGTTTTAGTTTTCCTTTTTATTCAAAAAAAACCCGCACCGGTGATGCAGGTTTTAATTTTTATTGAAACAAAATTCTTTTACTGTTCAACAATTAAAATCTGCGGCTTGGCAATGATTTGTTAGCCTTGAACGATTTGATTGTTTCGCCAACGTAAGCCAACGAAATTTCGAAACCGCCACGGTTAGTGGTAGATGTTTTAAGCGATGAAATGTTTACATCGTAAGCAAAGCCCAAACGAACATTGCGGAACTCAGCATTTATCATTGGAATAACAGCATCTGGGTTTCCTCCTTTAATACCTGAGTACCGGAAACGCAAACCTGCACTAATGCTGTTGTTAGTTCTGAACCCTGTGTTGAAATAATAAGTAGCCGAAAGACCCGGAAGAATTTCCATGAAAGGGTCTTGATAGATAAGCAAAAACTCAGGGGAGATAGATACTTTCTTTTTCTTGCCGATAAATGCTTCTACATTTAAGTCTACATTAAATTTGCGTGGAAGAACGCTGTTCTTATCTTTTTCACCGGTAGTTTGGTTAACCACGCTTGATTGTTTTGGAGTAATTAAGTGGTAAGCACCAAAACCAATTCCTAACTTTATTTTGTCTTTGAAATTAGAACGCCAGTAAAGACCTGCGTTAAAATCGCCTTGCATAAAGCCACGGTTAAAATTTTCTGCAGATGCATTTAAAGGAGTTTTGTTATGACCAAGGAACTGGTCGCCAAACAATGGGTCTTCAACTCTTTTTTGAATAAACGCTCCTTGTAAACCAACACTTAAACGGTGCTGACCAAGTGCGCCAAAACCTTTGTGGTAAGCCACGCTGATGTTTGCATTTAAAATAGAAAGACCAGCAGAGCCTGAACGGTCGTTGAAAAAGCCAACGCCAATAGCTAATTTATCGGTTCTTAAATATCCTTCTAACAAACAGAAATCAATATCTGCTCCGATAGTTTTGAAACCCGATTTGCCTACAGCACTTGACCATTGGTCGCGGTAAATAGCTGCTAAGCGGTAGCTTCCATCGTAGTTACCTACCAATGAAGGATTGAGCCATGAAGCATGCGTGTAGTATTGAGAAAAATGCAGGTCTTGTGCCTGAGTCTGAAGCGTTGCAATAGCAATTGCTGCAAATAAAAATGCCTTTTTGAAGGGTGTAGAAAGATGCATAATGTCAGAGATTAGTTAGTGAATCTGCTCCAAATTTATGAAAGGTTTTTAATCAGCAAAGAAAAAGTTGAAAAAATGGCGAAATATTTTTTTACAACTACTAATTCCGTTTTCTAATGAATTGTCGAAAATAAAAAAGCCCCGCAAAAATGCGAGGGCTTTGTATTTACAGTTACCTGTTGTTTTATCCCAACAATTCAACTCCGCTTTCAGTTACCTTGCGGCTGGCTTCCATACGGTTTAAATCTTCGGTGTTGCTTACAATTATGTTCTTGAATCTGCGTAAGCCGGTTCCTGCAGGTATTCGGTGACCAACAATTACGTTTTCTTTCAAGCCTTCTAAGTAATCTTGCTTAGCTTGGATAGAAGCCGTGCTCAATACCTTAGTAGTTTCCTGGAACGATGCCGCAGAAATCCATGAGTAAGTAGAGAGAGATGCGCGGGTAATACCTTGCAATTGCGATGAAGCAGTTGCCGGAATTGCATCGCGGAATTCAACCAGTTTCTTATCGGCTCTGCGAAGAATAGAATTCTCTTCGCGGATAGCGCGTAAAGTAACCATCTGTCCTGCCTTCAGGTTTTGAGATTCTTCTGCATCCGTTACAACTTTCTTGTCGAACAACTCATCGTTAGTGCGCAACAAGCTGAATTTTTCAACTGAAGTTCCTTCCAAGAAACGAGTATCACCCGGATCGTCAATAATCATTTTGCCCATCATTTGGCGAACAATTACCTCTACGTGTTTATCGTTAATCTTGATACCCTGTAAGCGGTAAACTTCCTGAATTTCATTCACCAGATATTCCTGAACCGCAAATGGTCCTTTAATGTGAAGAATATCGGCTGGCGTAGTTGCACCATCTGAAAGCGGTGTTCCTGCGCGAACAAAATCCTGTTCCTGAACAAGGATGTGTTTAGAAAGCGGCACGAGATACTTTGTAATTTCTCCGTTGCGCGATTCAATAATTATTTCGCGATTACCTCTTTTTACACCACCAAAACGAACTACACCATCAATCTCAGCAACAGTTGCCGGGTTACTTGGATTACGAGCTTCGAACAACTCGGTTACACGCGGAAGACCTCCGGTGATATCCTTCACCTTACCCATTACTCTCGGTATCTTGGCAATAATCTGACCTTGTTTAACCGACTCTCCGTTCTTCACCACAATGTGCGCGCCTACCGGGAAGTTGTAAACTTTTCCTTCTTTTCCTTGCTCAACTATGATAGCCGGAATCTTAGTCTTGTCTTTCGACTCGATGATTACCTTTTCTCGGTGACCGGTTTGCTCATCCATTTCATCGCGGTAAGTAATGTTCTCGATAATCTGCTCAAACTTCACCTTACCGGCAAGTTCCGAAATAACCACATTGTTGTATGGATCCCACTGGCAGATAACATCGCCCTTCTTCACTGCCTTACCATCTTTTACAAACATGGTAGAGCCGTAAGGAACGTGGTGAGAAATAAGCGTTTTGTCAGGATTATCTTCCTTCACAATTCTCATTTCACCGGTTCTGCCGATTACCACATTTATCTTCTCTCCGCTTTCATCTACACCGTTGGTAATACGAACACCGTCAAATTGAATAACACCATCAAACTTAGCCTTCAACTGGTTTTCGGTAGCACTCATGCTCGCAATTCCCCCTACGTGGAAGGTACGGAGTGTTAACTGAGTTCCCGGCTCACCGATTGACTGTGCTGCAATAATTCCTACTGCATCACCTTCTTCAGCTGTTCTGTTTGTAGCAAGATTACGTCCGTAGCATTTTACGCAAACACCCTTGGTGCTTTCGCAAGTTAATACCGAACGTATTTCAACTGTTTCAACTCCGCTTTCCTGAATCAAGCGAGCAGTTGCTTCGTTAATTTCCTGTCCTGCTTCAACCAATACATCATCCGTTTCGGGGTGTGTTACATCAAGCAACGAAGTACGACCTAAAATTCTATCGAACAATGGTTCAACTACATCTTCGTTATCTTTCAATGCAGATACATTGATACCGCGAAGCGTTCCGCAGTCCACATCATTAATAACTACGTCTTGTGCTACGTCAACCAATCTTCTGGTTAAGTAACCCGCATCCGCAGTTTTCAAAGCCGTATCCGATAGACCTTTACGCGCACCGTGCGTAGAGATAAAGTATTCTAATACCGAAAGACCTTCCTTGAAATTCGCAAGGATTGGATTCTCGATAACCTCGCTACCGGTTGAACCCGATTTACGCGGCTTAGCCATCAAACCTCTCATTCCTGAAAGCTGTTTAATCTGCTGCTTAGAACCTCTCGCTCCCGAATCCAACATCATAAAAATAGAGTTGAAACCTTGCTTGTCTTCGCTGATTTGTTTCATCAACTGGTTAGTCAACTGGCTATCGGTATGCGTCCAGATATCGACAACCTGATTGAAACGCTCTTTATCGGTAATGAAACCTTCCTGATAACTTTCGTAAATCTCGTCAACCTTCTTCTGAGCATCTTTACACAATTTCTCCTTGCCGCTTGGCACCACAACATCAATTAAGTTGAAGCTCAAACCACCACGGAACGAATAGAAGAATCCTAATTTCTTGATATCATCCAGGAACTTAGCAGTTGTAGGAATGTTAGATTCAGCAAGAATATTTCCGATTACATCTTTCAATGCTTTCTTACCCAATAGCTTGTTTACGAAACCAACTGCATCAGGCATTACCTGATTCAGGATGATACGACCTACGGTAGTATCCATCAGTTTCAATTCAAATTTGCCTTTTGCATTCTTAGTGCGAACACGACATTTTACTGTTGCGTGTAATTCAACTTTACCTTCGTTGTAAGCAATAATTGCTTCTTCCGCTCCGTAAAATTTCAAGCCTTCGCCAATTACTTTCACCTCTTTAGTAGTTCTTCTTTCTTTGGTCATATAGTATAGACCAAGAACCATGTCCTGCGAAGGAAGCGTAATAGGTGTTCCATTTTGCGGGTTCAAGATGTTGTGCGAACCTAACATGAGCAACTGTGCTTCAAGAATTGAAGCATTGCTCAATGGAACATGCACTGCCATTTGGTCACCGTCAAAATCGGCATTGAACGCGGTACAAACCAACGGGTGTAATTGAATCGCTTTACCCTCAATCAACTTAGGCAAGAAAGCCTGAATGGATAAACGGTGAAGTGTTGGAGCACGGTTCAACATAATAGGGTGTCCTTTCAAAATATTTTCGAGGATATCCCAAATAACCGGCTCTTTCTTATCTACTAATTTCTTAGCGCTCTTAACCGTCTTTACAATTCCCCGCTCAATCAGCTTACGGATAATAAACGGTTTGAATAACTCAGCCGCCATATCCTTAGGCAATCCGCACTCGTGCAATTTCAATTCAGGACCTACAACGATAACCGAACGACCGGAGTAGTCAACACGCTTACCTAATAAGTTCTGACGGAAACGTCCTTGCTTTCCTTTCAATACATCGGAAAGTGATTTCAATTGACGACCACCTTCTGCTTTAACCGCGTTTGATTTACGGGAGTTATCGAACAACGAGTCGATAGCCTCTTGTAACATACGTTTTTCGTTGCGAAGAATTACTTCCGGTGCTTTAATTTCCAGCAATCTCTTCAAACGATTGTTACGGATAATTACTCTGCGGTATAAATCGTTCAAATCGGAAGAAGCGAAACGACCACCATCCAACGGCACTAACGGACGCAATTCAGGCGGAATAACAGGCAGGAACTGCACTACCATCCACTCCGGTTTGTTCTCGATATGCGAGTTAGCTGCGCGGAACATTTCCACTACGCTCAAACGCTTCAAGGCTTCAGCCTTACGTTGGCGTGAAGTTTCGTTCGCTGCATCGTGACGCAACTTGAACGAAAGTTCATCTAACTGAATGCGCGAAAGCAATTCCTTAATTGCTTCTGCACCCATCTTAGCTATAAATTTATTAGGGTCAGTATCTTCCAACATGTAGTTGTTCTTCATGTTGTCGTTTTCCAATACCGATATATATTCTTCTTCGCTCAACAAATCAAGGTAAGCCAGATTCTTATGCTCTTCGCCCTTTTCTGTCATTACATTTACGCCTTCAGCAGCTCTACCCGGTTGAATAATTACGTAACGCTCGTAATAAATTACGCTCTCTAATTTCTTAGAAGATACTCCCAAAAGGTAACCAATCTTGTTCGGCAACGATTTAAAATACCAGATATGCACGATAGGCACGGTCAATTTAATGTGACCCATACGCTCTCTGCGCACTTTCTTTTCGGTTACCTCAACACCGCAACGGTCGCACACAATACCTTTGTAGCGAATACGCTTGTACTTGCCGCAATAGCATTCGTAATCCTTAGTAGGACCGAACACACGTTCGCAGAACAAACCTTCCATTTCGGGTTTGTAAGTACGGTAGTTAATAGTTTCCGGTTTTTTAATTTCTCCGTTCGAACGCCCGAGAATTGCATCGGGTGATGCCAGCATGATGGTGATTTTCGAAAAATCGAACCGCTGCTTAGTGTCTTTTCTGAAAGATGACATAGATAAAAAAGAGTTTGTGTTTGATTAAATAATAATCAAGAATCCTTAAATCTTCCTATGAAAGTGGAGAACTGTAGTTCGGTTTCGCGCCTGCCGGCTTGCATACTTTCGAACAGATTGGTCAGTTACTTTCCTAAAAAGGAGGCGCAAAGGTATTGTTCTGAATGAAAAAACAAAGCTTTTTGTGGGGGAAGTTTGGGATATGTTTTTGCTTTGCTTCATACTTTAGCACATATACAATACTACCTGCCCTGCAAATAAAATCTCCTCTTATCTAATATTTACTTTTATGCACCACCAAAATACCTAAGGACTTTAAGGCAATCTACTACCCGGCCAGAGATATATCGAACAGGTGTAAAACAAAAAGCGCACAGAACAACTTGTTTGCACTGGCGTTATACTTATTATTACCCATAATGATAGATTTATCTCCTGCGGGGAATCAAATTTACTGTGTAACTAATTTTCAAGACCTTGTTTTCACGCCTTTTAATGGAAAAATTAATGCCATTTGCTGGATGCGTAAACTAACAGGTGATTTTGCTGAGATAGTTAACAAGGTAAAACTAAACGGAAATATAGCGGTGCTTGAACCAGAGGAGCTTCTTGAACTGCTGTTGAGTGAACAGGGGCAGCTTGCTCGAGAAATTCTTTTAAATGACTTAAAGCTGTTAACAGCACATGGCGCATCACCCATCCTTAATCTAATCAAGTGTTATGAAAGAGATGATGCCTACCCGTTTTTCCCAACCGATGTTTATTCTTTTCATGTAGATCGCTCTCCCGTTCCAACCGATACTTTTTTATGCACTTACTATGGCGAGCCGAGTGAAATATTGCCAAACTCACAAGCCAAACAAAAAGTGTTGGTTCCCGAAATACGCAATGAGCTCAAAAAACTATATGGTGGAACCGATGAAGGATTTGAAGCCTTTTTAAGTGAATATTTCTTTGATCTGCACTATCAAGCTAAACATAATGCACACCCTGTCAGCTTAGGCCTCGGCAACTTATGGCGGTTGGCAGTTGATCATCCTGAAAGTAAAGTACTTCCTTGTGTGCACCGGGCACCAAAAGAACAAACCGGAGAAACACGTTTGTTGATGATTTGTTGAAGGCTAAGAAATGAAGTGTTAGCTTCTCTTCTCTTGCTGTTGTTGGGCGCATGGATAGCACCAGCATAGTTCTTATTAGTTGATAGAACCAGCCAGAACCAAATACACTACCTGAACATTGGGGGCGGGCTAACTCTAATTATGATACAGTATGTTTCATCGTCATCTATTTCGCTTGTTACTTCTATAGTTTCGTTCCTCGAAGGCGATATTTGGGAAATGTGAGTGAAATAAATAGAGGGATAAGCCCCATCGGTGCTTACTAAATAATTCTTTCCTAGCGCTGAGGCAACCAGTTCGGCAGTTTTCCTAATCGCTTTTTCTTCCTTTTCCTGGGGTACATCATCCAGCACCAGAATGCGGCAGGTTCTAAATAAATCATCTTCAATGCGGCATCGGGTACCGGTTATACAAAAAGTAGTGTTGTAGTAAGTTACATCATCCTCCACTTTAATTTTAGTGCCTTCAATATTGTCAAAGTTACTTTTAGCCTCCTTTATCATCCGGCCTAGTTCACGGGTAAACAGTGTGCTATCCGGCTCGTTTGTCAACGACATAAAATCCAGCGGAGAAGCATAATAGGGCATACGGATTGCCGGAACGTATTTCGAATCGTTGTTCTTTGTAATTTCAAACTGGCCGTTATAAACATAAAAGCCACCATCGGTATTTTCTTTCATGTAGTAATAAGGCAAATCACCGGGGCCTTTGCAGCTAATGAACTTTAATGTTGAACCACAGGCCACCATCTTATCCTGAAGTTCTTTTATTTTAACCTGCGCCTTCTCCAGCGTTTCAAAGGCTCCGAATTCGGCTATCCAGGCGGGTTGATATTTATCAGAATCGATATAACAGGAAACCGCACCGGGTATACAGTTGCTAGATGCAATTTTTTTATGTCCGTTTACATTACTTATTACTTCTCCTCTTAAATCAAGAAACCCGTTTTGCGATTCTTTAATTAAGCTGCTATAGATATCGCAAAGTGTAGGTGTTTGCGCCAAGCCATTGGTTTGGCACATTAAGCCAATTAAAAGAGTTGACAATAGAGAAACAGTATGGAATGTTTTCATGTTACCGGTTTTACTTTATGTTTCTTTAAGCCGGAAAGAAAACCGGTGCTTAGTGAAAATAATTTTTTTGCGCCAACTGTTACTGATAGTAACTAGCCGGTTATCTTTAAGTAAAACACATTACTATGTGTTGCCAATAAATTACGGAAACTTAAATGGAGAACGTTACTTTCATTTCCCGCACACTAAATATATACTATGATTAAGTCGAAATTTACATACTGGGCTGCACTACCGCTTTTACTATTGGTAATACTTACTGCCTCCTTCACAGTTTTGGGTTATCTGCTGTTTTTTATGCCAAATGACGGAACCATTACCATAGGCATATACGCTATGCTAACTTTCGTTACGTTTTTCTTTGCCCTGGTAGCTTTTTGGATAACCGTTGAATTCAGGAAAAAGCTAATAGTAGTGCAAGTTGATAGCTACTCAATATCCATCAGGTCATTTTATGGGCTGGGCGCTGAACAAAAATTTGATGGCCGCCAATTAGATGGCTACACAACCACACTTCTTCCCGTGCTGTATGGAACCACTTACGAATTTTTATACGTAATTAAAGATGGCAAACAAGTATTTGCCATGTCCGCATTCTATCACCACAATTACCGGGAGCTAAAGAAAGCCCTATCAGGTAAACTAAAATTTATTGGAGACAATACCTTCGAAATGGCAAAAGAGATTAAAGATACCTTTCAATAATCTTTATAAGCCACAAACTGAAATGCTGGAACTAAAAAAGCGCAAAGGGAAAACCTTTGCGCTTTTTATTGATATTAGTTTAGGTCAGCCACCGCTGACCCTGGTAAGTATTATTCTTTTACAATTCGTTTTACAGTTCCATTCACCGTTACAAAATACATGCCTGCTGCTAAGTCTGCAACATTAAGCTGATACGAATTGGCATTATCCATTTTTTCATTTTTAATAATACGACCATTCATATCTGCCAGCTTAATTTCAAGACTACCGGCAGGTCCGGCTAATGAGATATTGATTTTGCCTGAAGTTGGATTTGGGAACATATTAAATTCGGTAGTTGTAATTTCTTTTACCCCAGTGCTTGCGTTGGCATAAAACTTCGCAGTTAAAGAGCCATAAATCGATGCACTACCCGAGCCTCCTGTTTCTACATAATTCTGAGCTACTGCATAATAAGTGTGCGTGCCCGCAGTTACATCATAAGAGCGAGTGTGCGAGAAAGAATTGACATCTACAACTGCGCTGGGTGCTTCAACATTTACGTTATCAGCGTTGGTACCCCAGTCTCTGGTATCACTAGCGGCAAGAACAATACGGTCGCCAAGGTCTGAATTGCAATTTCCATCGAATGTAACCAATACTTTTCCGTCAGTAGGAGCAGTTAGGGTTACCGAATCTAACGCCACAGCATTGGTTCTTATAGCTACACCGGTTTTTGAAAGACCTGTAAATGTTGCGGTAGGGCCAGTTGTAGGCAAAAATTCAGCAGATAGGTTTCCATAAATATAAGCATTGCCACTACCTGATGTATTTACATAGTTTTCACCTACAGCATAGTAAGTATATGCACCGGCCGTTACATCATATACCCTCGTGTGTGAGAAAGGCAAAAACCGAGAAGTAGCATTAGCAGCTTCTACCGATACATTACCATCGTTTGACCCCCATGAAACCGCATTGTTTGCAGCTACCACAATTAAATCACCTACATCTGAATGAACGTAGCCATCAAAGCGAACTACCATTTTTCCGGCAACTGTTGGGTTGATGTTAAGCGAGCCGAGATTAACCGTGCTACCTCTTAAATTTCCGTTGTAGTAAATATCCTGATTAACTGTAGCAGCCGTACCTGAGGTAGGGAAAAATTCTACCGAAAGGCTAGCATAAATATTGGCTATGCCGGAACCGGCTTCATCTACATAATTTTGACCTACAGCATAAAAGGTATCGGCACCTGCTACTACGTCATAAGAACGTGTATGCGAAAATGACCGTCTGTTAGCCGCAGCATCTGGCACTAATAACCCAATGTTATCGTTGTTGGTGCCCCAATTGGGTTGGTTACTGGCTGCAAGTACAATTCTATCTCCGTCATCGGCCGTAAAAACACCATCAAAGTGTACCACCACCTTTCCGGCAGACGGAAAATCAACAATCTGTTGCGATAAGACTACTGCAGCCCCACGCAAGTTCACACCGGTAGATTGAATGCTTTTATGCCACACCAACGACTGGGCTTGAAGGATAACTGTAAAGAAGGAAAAGATTAAAACGAGAGGTAAAAATTTTGTTTTCATAATACTTGTTTTTGGTTTAATTAAAGCGCAAACGTGGCTTTTTTCTATAAAAATGCTATTGACAAATAACAGAACATGAAATGATTTTCATCACACCATAGAAAGATTAAATCGATTATCGAGGGCAGACTCCGCCCATTACTATAACCTCTCTTTAAAAAATTATCTCAATGATTTATCGAACTATGGTTATGATGCGCCAAATCATAGCTATGTTTAGTTGTATCATAGTTATGATACGTTATATAATGGTTATGTTGCGGTAAATCATGGTTATGATTTATCGTATCATGGTTACGATACGCCAAATCATCACTATGTTTTGTTGTATCATAGTTATGATGCGTTGCATAATGGTTATGTTGCGGTAAATCATGGCTATGATTTATCCTATCATGGTTATGATAAGTTGTATAATCGTTATGTTGCGATAAATCATGGTTATGATTTATCGTGTTATGGTTATGATGCGTTGTATAATCGTTATGATTTGAAAAATAATTGCAATTATTTTTCGTGACATAACAATGATTTGGCAAAACTAAACCAACCCCGAAAGGGTTCGAAGCCCTTTCGGGGTTACAGGTTGACGTAAGCACACTTACCTCCGGCATTTACTTTATAGAATTGAAGACCAATGATGCCATAGCGCGGAAGATGTTTGTGAAGATGTAAAACTGAAACAAGCAGCAATTGAAGGGCTATTCTATCACCAGTTTCCTCCTCTCCTGCCGTTGCTGGTTGCCCTGCCAATAGCTGATATTCACCAAATAAATACCGCTGTTAAATAACTGCACCGGTAAGGTTGTTTGCCGGTAAAACATTTCGTGAAATATTTTGCGGCCGGTAACATCATAAACGGTAACAGTAGTTCCTTCGGAACTGCTCACCACTAAATTGCAACCGGTGGTAGCCGATGCAGGATTAGGGAACAACTGCAATTGTAATTCTCCGGCATTCAAATTATTTACAGCAGAAACTAAAGTATCGCCATACAAATGCAGCGTGTGTTTAAAGCAGGGTATTACACTGTCTTCCGAAATTACGTTGGAGTTGAAGAGCGAAAAATCCCACCGCCAATCCCAATAAAACCACGACATGCCGAACGAATCAATCTTACTGCCGAAAACATTTAGCCAGTTACACCGGCTCACATCATCACCAAATTTACCGGTGCCAAACTCGCCCAAAAAAACAGGTTTGTTGTAAGTATTCTTCCAGCTAACAACCGTGTTCCAGGCATTATATAAACCGGCATCATAAGAACCGGGGAAGCTTTCCGGATTGGGCATAGGCGGCTGCGCCCAACTAAACCCCTGATGCGTGAATTGATACGGGTCGTAACTGTGCCAGGTGTAAATTAAATTAGTATCAGCAAGCGGAGTAAGCGGAGCAAACGCAGCACCGTTGCTCGAAAAGTTCGGGCTTACAATAAGAGAGTGTGCCGCAGTATGCTGACGGATAGAATCAATAGCGTGATTAAAAACAATGTTCAGCGAATCGAGTGCAATGCCAAATGCCGGTTCATTCAACAACTCAAAAGTGTAGCGCTCCGGGTCTAAATATTTATAATGCGCAGATACCACACTCCACATGTGTGAGAACCGGTCAATTTTATTTCGCCAGTTCTGATTAAAAATATCCCAGTTGTGGTGGTTGTCAATAATCAAATTCAAATTCAGTTCATCGCACCAACTAATCACCGAATCAATTCGCGCAAACAAAGCATGAGCAGTATCAACATTGTAAGGAGCAAGCGTATCAGTTACAGAAGCAAAACCAATGGGCAAGCGAATGGATTTTAATCCTGCATCTTTCATCTTTACCAAATCATCGCGCGTATAACCATTAGCAGTAGGGTAACCGGGTTGCCAATAGGCTTCCAGCCAATTAGAAAGGTTCATTCCTTTTTCAAACCTATCGCAACGCTGTTGTGCAACAGATTGTGCCGAAATTATCTGAGCGGTAAAGAGAAAACAGAAAAGAAGTAAGATGTTTTTCATCATTCTCTAAAAAATTTCTCAGATAGCTCTTTTGTCTTCACCGGTTCTTCCATCATGGGGCAATGTCCGCATTGTTCAATAATGGCAAGTTGACTACCTTTAATATCGCGGTGAAAACGCTCGGCATGTGCCAGCGGAATAATTTCATCTTCCGTTCCCCACACAATTAAAGTAGGGCATTGCACTTTTTGTATGAGTGCAGTATCGGGAAACTGGTTGCTGAGTGCCAGGTTAAGCATATGGCGTATATTCCCTTGCCGGTTCGTAAACTTATTATTGCGGATAACCATTGAGTCCTCAATCTGCTCATCTTTAAAATATGCTTTGCGTATTCCCTGCCAGCTCATAAACAGTGGCATGCCTTTTTCAAAAATTCCGCGCACCGATTTAAATTTAAACATGGCCAATTTGCCTGCTACTTTTTCTGAATCGTAACCGGCAGGGTCAAGCAATACAATCTTTTTAACTTTATCTGGATGGTCAACGGCTGCCATCCATGTTACTGCTCCACCCATACTGTTTCCAATAACATAAACTGAATCGAGATGAAGCGTGTCAAGAATAAATGAAAGATACTCGCGGTAATCTTCCAGATAATTTTCGTTTGGTGAAACTTCAGGAAAATCGGAAAGACCAAAGCCCGGCAAATCGACACGGATAACGCGGTAATCGCTTTTCATAATAGCTGATAACTTGCTGAAGTTGGTGTATGCGCCACCAAACCCGTGAATCATCAACAAAGGGAAACCGGTTCCTTCATCGGTATAATGAATTTCGGCACCGCGCCAGGTTAAGAAATGAGAAGATGGAGAACTCAATTCGCTTTTAGCCTGTTCTTTCGAAATAAGCATATCCGGTTGCAGATAAAAAATACTGAACGGAATAAGAATAGCCAGCGTAACAATTATCAATAGCGCAAGACCCAGTTTTTTCATTTGTGGAATTTTGTTTCATCCCGAATTTATTTCGGGAGTGCCGCGAACATAAAACATTCTGTTGTATGCACCGGCTGTTCAAGTCCCTCTGCCTCGGAGAGGGATTTAGGGAGAGGTCTTTAAACTTTCAACTCACTTTTTATATTTGCACATGGCAAGCAAAAAAACACTCACCGGTAAATTCTCTTTTGAAGGAATTACATTTGACGATGTCCTGTTAGTTCCCGCTTATTCCGAAGTTCTTCCGCGCGAAGTAAACATCAGCACTCAGTTAACCCGCAACATCCGCATCAACGTTCCGCTTATTTCAGCGGCTATGGATACGGTTACTGAATCGGCTCTGGCAATTGCAATAGCGCGTGAAGGCGGCATTGGCATTCTGCACAAGAATATGAGCATTGCTCAACAGGCCGAAATGGTGCGGAAAGTAAAGCGTGCCGATAGCGGAATGATTATAGACCCAATTACACTTAACGAAGATGCTGTGGTAGCACAGGCACTTCGCATTATGGGCGAAAATAAAATTGGCGGTATTCCTATTGTAAGCAAAGCCGGAAAACTGGTGGGCATTCTAACCAACCGCGATTTGCGTTTCGAAAAAAATCTGAAGCGTAAAGTGACTGATATAATGACGGTGGAGAATCTTCGCACCGCACCAAAGGGAACTGATTTAAAGCAGGCAGAAAAAATTCTTGAGAAATATAAAATTGAAAAACTACCGGTGGTTGATAATGCCGGAAAGTTGGTTGGCTTAATTACTTACAAAGATATTTTGAAAGTAAAGAACCACCCGAACAGCACGAAGGATAAATTCGGAAGATTGCTATGCGGTGCAGCCGTTGGTGTAACCGGTGACATGCTCGAGCGTATTGAAGCACTTGCGCATGTTGCCGTAGATGTAGTTTGTATTGATACCGCACACGGACACAGCCGCGGAGTATTACAGGCAATTAAAAAAGCGAAGCAAACTTTTAAGCATATAGAGATTGTTGGTGGCAACGTAGCTACCGCAGCAGGTGCAAAAGCATTGATTGATGCCGGAGTAGATGGAGTAAAAGTTGGAGTTGGTCCGGGTTCTATTTGCACCACGCGTATTGTGGCCGGTGTAGGTGTTCCCCAACTCACTGCAATTTTTGAAGCCAGCCAAGCAGGGAAGAAGGCGGGCGTTCCCATTATTGCCGATGGCGGAATTCGCTACACCGGTGATATTGTAAAGGCAATTGCAGCCGGAGCCGATACGGTTATGGCAGGAGGGATATTTGCGGGAACAGATGAAAGCCCCGGTGAAACAATTATTTACGAGGGAAGAAAATTCAAATCGTATCGCGGTATGGGAAGTGTGGAGGCAATGCAGGAAGGAAGTAAAGACCGTTACTTTCAGGATGTGGAAGATGATATTGAGAAATTAGTTCCCGAAGGAATTGTTGGTCGCGTGCCAAGCCGTGGCAGCGTGCAGGAAGTAATTTACCAATACATTGGTGGGCTTCGTGCCGGTATGGGTTACTGTGGCGCAAAAAATATTAAAGAACTTCAGCAGGCACAATTTGTAAGAATCACCAATGCGGGAATGCAAGAGAGCCATCCGCATGATGTAATGATTACTAAAGAAAGCCCGAATTACTCGAGAAAGTAAAAAGAAAAACCCGCTTTAAAGCGGGTTTTTCTTTCTGTCTCATTTTTAAATTTCCGAATTCGAGAATTCTATTGCTTCAACACCTTGGTTCTTACCAGAGCCATACTACCCGATGTAACGATTACAAAGTAAATACCCGGTTCGTCATTTATAGAAATGGTGAATTTTGTAGTGGTGTTTAACTCATGCTTGCTTACCTCTTGCCCTAATGTATTGGCTAATGTAACAGTTACATCATTAAAGGTTTGCCCCAAATCAATAGTAACCTGTTTAACAGCAGGGTTCGGATAAACCGATATATTATCCAACAGAGTTTTCTGAATACTTACCGAACCAAAAGCATAAACCCTTGTCTGCCCGCCATCGGTGGCGCCACCATCATTCTTGGGCGCTCCTATACCAATAGTATTGGCATCGGGCATGCTTACTGCACCGCCCATGTTATCACCGCCTGCTTCGCCACCAATGCTAGTTCCTTTCAGCAACCAGCCGGTGCCGGTCCAGGTATATACGCTTACCTGCCCTGCATCTGCTCCGTTATTATCATTCTGCGGTGCCCCAACTGCCAGTGTGTTGGCATCGGGCATACTTACCGAATAGCCCATGCGGTCATCTGCTCCATCACCAAAAATATCGGAACCTCTTTGCACCCAAGCAGTGCCATTCCAGCCAAAAACCCTCACCTGACCGGACTCCGGACCGTTAGCATCCTCACCAATAGCACCTACGGCTATAGTATTGGCATCGGGCATACTTATCGCGTATCCGCAATTATCTTCCGCTACAACGCCTTCAATATTTGTTCCTTTCTGTACCCATGCGGTACCGCTCCAGGTATAAACAGCCGCAAAACCGTTTTGAGCTCCCTGAGTATAATCTCCGGGTGCGCCTACGCCTACCGTATTAGCATCAGGCATAATTACGGCAGAGCCCAGCAGGTCGTAATCGTTACTGCCTTCAATAGCAGTGCCTTTTTGCACCCACGCGCTTCCGTTCCATGTATAGATTTTTACATGCCCTGCAGCATCTACATTTGCCGTGCTGTGGTTTTGCGAACCAATGGCTACAGTATTGGCATCAGGCATACTGATAGAAGCACCAAAAAAATCATATAAAGCTTCTCCATCAATATCGGCACCTTTCTGCACCCATGCACTACCGTTCCAACTAAAAATTCTTGCGTGGCCTGCATACTGAGCTGCTCCCGAATTAGTAATTCCGCCAACAGCTATGGTATTTACATCGGGCATACTTACCTTCCAGCCAAAGCGGTCGCCTATTGCCTCACCGGTAAGGGTAGAACCTTTCTGCACCCATGCGCTTCCGTTCCAGGTATAAATTTTTACCGAACCTGTAGCTTGTGTTCCAAGTTCGGTAGGAGCACCAATGGCAATAGTATTGGCATTGGGCATACTTACCGAATTGCCTAAGCCGTCATTTACACTCGTGCCGTTTATATCGGTACCTTTTTGTGTTTGTGCATAGCTGCTTAGAGTTACGAAAAGAAGAGCGAAGAATAACAGAGGAGAAAGGGTAAAGCTTTTTTTCATAGCGGTAGTTTTGTTAGTGTAAGTCAAATAAAACTAAAGAGTTTTGTTTGCGGAAATTACACTGGTTTAAATCAATGTTATTAATGAAAATAAAAATTTGCCATAGTATAAATGTAATTACAATCTCTATTGATTGACAATATTCATTTGTCGATTGTTCCTACCGCGCATATCAAACCTTGTTCGATAAAGAACACTTTCATTTGTTCTAAACACCACCACATGAACACCCAACTCGAAAAACAATTCCTTCAATTAGAAGAAGAGCGCAAAAATCTTTTCAATGAATTGAAGAACTACAGCGATGATATCATCAACAAAAAACCTTCGCCAGAAAAGTGGAGTGTGGCGGAAGTCATCGCCCATTTAATTACAGCCGAAGAAATGTCGCTGAAATATCTTTCGAAGAAAATTCAAGATACATCTAAAGAAAATACGGAAACGCTCAAGAGTAAATACCGTTGGTTGTTGGTGCAAATTGTTTTCACCTTCAATATAAAATTTAAAGCACCGGAAATTGTTGAACCAAAAATGGGTTATCAATCATTAGCTGCTTTAGAAACTAAATGGAGCGATGTTCGAAATCAAACTTTGCAGGTATTGCAAAAGCTAAGCGATGAAGAAGTAAACAAAACGTTATGGAAACACGCCATTGCTGGCAAAATGAATTTGCATCACATGGTACAGTTCTTTGGCGTACATTACAAACGTCACAAAAAACAAATTGACAGAACTCTTATTGCGGTGAAGTAGTTATCTCTTCTCCAATTCTTTCTTCTCTTCTTCCAAAATTCCTTCGGTAAGTTCAGCGAGAATATCAATCAGTTGCTGTGTCTTCTTGGTGCCTATAATATCTTCAAATTTCTTCTCCACCACTTTAGAGCATCCTTTAAAGTATTCCATAAACTCTACACCATCTTTTGTAATAGAAATAATTTTAGAGCGCGAATCGCTTGGGTCGGTTTCAAAAGCAATAAATTTTTTTGAAATTAAATCGTTCACCATTTTGCTCATGGCTTGTTTGCTTACCCGTGCTCGCTTCGAAAGTTCGTTAATGTTTAATTGCTCTGTGCTGATAATACTAATCAAACGCAAATGGTCGGGGCGGATATTGTCCCAGCCGTCTTCTTTCCATCTGTTAAGCGCCCATTCGTTAATATATCGTTGTACAATATAAAAGCCGCGCGTAATGTTGCGTTTACGTGTAGCTATGTGGCTATCTAACTTGGCTTTAGTTCGCTTATCTAACATGTCGGTTCAAATATAGTTTTCTCCGTTTCGAGCGGCAAACATAACTATTAAAAAATAAATAGACAACCCTATTGTCTATTTGGTCAACTTGGTTTACTATTGCACCGTAAAATAAAAAGCCATGTCAGAAACAGCTAGCAAAACAACTCCTAAAACAATTATTGTGAGAGTGATTTTAATCACCCTACTTCTTGTAGCCGCTTTCTTCGGCTATAAAAAGATAAACTATGAAATGCACCACGAAACCACCGACAATGCACAGGTAGAAGCGCGCTTTGTTCCAATTCTTCCGCGCGTAGCTGGTTATATTAAAACATTGCATGTGGAAGATTACTCTTTAGTAAAGAAGGATTCATTGTTGGCAGAAATTGATGACAGCGAATTGGCTTTGCAATTAGAAGAAATGGAAGCTGACCTGGTGCAGGCGCAAACAGATATTGAAAACGCACACGCTTCAATTACTAACACAAGTGCTTCGGTAACTTCTGCCAAATCAAATCTTGATGTTGTATTAAGTAGAAAGGAAAAAGCCCAGCACGATTTTGAGCGCGACCAAAACTTATTTAAAGACGGTGCCATTACTCAAAAGCAATTTGATGACAGCAAAGCGAATTTGGATATAGCCAACAAGCAATATGAAGTGACTAAGAATGATGTAGCAGTTGCGCAATCGAGAATTGGTGTGAGTGATGCAACGCTTAGAAAGGCTGAAGCGCAGATTGCAGTGAAGAAAGCGCGTATTGAACAGCAAAAATTGAAGTTGAGTTACACGAAAATCTATTCAACCAGCGATGGTAAAATAGGTAAGCGCAATATTGATGCAGGGCAGTTTGTTCAGGCAGGAACTCCGCTCTTTACTATCATAAACGATAAAGAGTTTTGGATAGTAGCCAACTTTAAAGAAACACAATTGAGTCGAGTAAAACTTGGTGGTGAAGTAGAAATTAAAATGGATGCTTATAAAGATGAGCCTATTAAAGGGAAGATTGTTTCTATCAGCGATGCTACCGGTGCAAAGTTTTCTCTTCTTCCACCAGATAATGCTACTGGTAACTTTGTGAAAGTAACACAGCGCGTTCCGGTAAAAATTGAAATTGAAAATGCAGAGAAGTATAAGGGTTTGTTACGTGCGGGTATGAGTGTAGAAGTTTCGGTAGCTTATTAAGTTCAAAAAATCAAAATTCAAAGTTCAAAGAAGGACTGATGAAAAGTTTCGCAAAAATAATAATTGTTTTCACCACTATCTCGGCTGCCATTATGGAGTTGATAGATACTTCCATTGTGAATGTGGCGTTGACGAATGTGGCAGGAAATCTGGGGGCAACTATTGAAGATGTAAGCTGGGTAATTACAGCTTACGCCATTGCGAATGTGATTATCATTCCCATGACCGGCTTTCTGGCGCAATACTTCGGTCGCAAAAATTATTACCTCTACTCTATTATTCTTTTCACGCTGGCATCTATCATGTGTGGTAACTCTTCTTCGCTGTGGGAGTTAGTGTTTTGGAGATTCATTCAAGGTATTGGCGGTGGTGCATTGCTTTCTACTTCGCAAAGTATTTTGTTCGATACGTTTGAGCCTTCTCAACGCGGTATTGCTTCGGCCATGTTTGGTGTGGGGATTGTAATGGGGCCAACTATGGGTCCTGCTTTAGGCGGATTGATTATTGACCACTTTGCATGGCCGCTTATCTTTAACATCAACATTCCGTTCGGTATTCTTGCCGGTATACTTACTTACTTCTTTATTGAAGATTCTGCACATCATACCACCAAGCCGAGTATTGATTGGCTTGGAATTATGTTGCTGGCAACCGGTATCGGCTCGCTGCAATATGTTTTAGAAAGAGGCGAAGCCAACGATTGGTTTGCCGACAGAAGTATTCAGATTTTCGCAGTGCTTACCGTTATTTCGGTTATCGGCTTTATCATTTGGGAATTACGGGTAGATGAACCGGTAGTAAACATTCGTTTGTTCAAAGACCCGAACCTCACGCTAACTACGCTACTCACTTTTGTTTCGGGCTTTGCACTTTTTACTTCGGTATTTGTGTATCCGCTTTTGTTGCAACGTGTGTTGGGCTTTACACCAACCATGGTTGGTGAATCACTAATGCCAAGTGCGTTGGCTTCTATTGTAGTAATGCCTATTGTGGGTAAGCGATTGCAGGCCGGAGATTCACCAAAAATTTTCGTAACGCTAGGCTTTATCATTATTATGATTTACGGTTGGTTGCTTTATAGTCGCACCAATATAAATGTAGGCATGAGCGATTTCTTTTTTCCGCTGATGGTTCGCACTATAGGAATTTCGATGATGGCGGTTACGCTTACCAATCAAGCTGTGGTTGGTCTTTCTCCAAAAAACATTCCGCAAGGTGTTGCCTTAAACAATATGATGCGCCAATTAGGTGGCGCGTTCGGTATTGCTATTATGAATACTTACATCGCCCAACGTTTTGCCATTCATCGCAACGATTTAATTACCAACATAACTGCTGACTCTGCCAATTTTATTGAAAGAAATACGGCACTGATTCAAGGCGTTGGTTCTAAACTCGCGGTTATTGCTAACGCACAACAACAGGCTTATCAAATATTAGATATGACGGTAAGCAAGCAAGCGTATTTGCTTTCTTATGCCGATGCGTTTCTGTTTTCTACGGTAGCGGTGCTAGCGGTGTTTCCGATAATTTTTGCCTTGAGAAATAAAAAACTTTCAGCCGAAGAGATGAAGATGGCGAGTGAAGCGAGTCACTAAAACCCCCAGGCTTTATACAGAATACAAGAACATAAAGTATAGAATATGAAGACAAAATTTTTCTTACTCCTATTAATAGCAACACAAGTAGTGAGTGCTCAAACAACCCCTGCGCCTGCGCAACTCACCGAACTTATTAATAAGGCAATGGATAATTATCCGAAGTTGAAAGAGGCCAGCGAGTATGTAAATTTGAGTGAAGCAAAAAAAGATTTAGCGTATGGCGCATACATGCCGGTGATAAGTGGCGATGCAAATTATCGTTATGGTAAGCCAACTCCAAGTATCAGATTTCCAATAGGCAATGGAGTTTTTCAGGAAGTGAGTTTTCTGCCTGCTAATAATTTTGATGTGGGGTTGAAGGTTCAACAACCTATTTGGGATTTTGGAAGAACCGGTGCGAATGTCCAGAAATCGAAAAGCGATATTGCTACTTCAAAAGATAATTTGGAAAGTGCGAAGAACACACTCGCCTACCAAGTAGCGCAGGTTTATTTCGGAATTGTGTTTTTGAATAAGAGTGTAGATGTGCAGAACGAGCAAATTAAATTGTTGGAAGCTAACGAGAAGTTAATCAGCGATAAAATTAAGAATGGCGATGCGCTGAAATTCGATTTGCTTTCTACACAAGTAAAAAAGAACAGCGCACAGAACCGGTTGATTGATTTACAAACGCAACTGCGCAAGCAATACGATATGCTTAACATGGTAACCGCTAACACCGGTTACGATTACATCACAGCAAAGGATTCTAATGGAAGTCTGTTTAATGCAGATGTTGTGAATGCCGATAACAACTTAGACATAAAAGTACTTAACGATAAACTCGCAACCTCTAACTGGGATGTGAAAATTGCAAAGCGCGGATGGTTGCCGCAATTAGTGGCTAATGTAAGTGCCGGTTATAAAAACGGTTTTGTGCCGGACATCAATAAGTTGTTGTTCAATTATAACGTTGGTGTTGGATTGAACATTCCAATTTTTTCCTCGGCTCGCCCTAACTACCAAACCAAGATTGCCAAGATAAACTTGCAGGCAAGCACTTATGCGCTTGAGGCGCAAAAGCTTTCGTTGAACAAAGATATTGCGCAAGCAAAGAATGATGTGGATGCAACTTCGCGTAAACTGAAGAATTATGAGTTGCAAATTGACCAGGCGAATGAAGCTGTTTCGTTGGCAAATACGCGCTATAAAGGCGGTGTAATTACTAATCTTGAATTGCTCACTTCACAGACAAATTTACAAGATGCGCAACTTGGCAAAATTCAATTGGAATACAATCTGCTTTTATCAAAACTTGATTTGAACCTTATTGGCGGAACTAAGTTTTGGTAGAGCATAATTTTAAAAATCTCTTTTCGTTATCTATATGAACTTAAAACGAAACGCCATGAGAAATTTCATAATTGCCCTTGGGCTGATAGCGGTGGTATCGCTTATTGTTACTATATTAGTTTAATACATTAGCGAAAGAAATGCCTTGAAAACTTTTGAAACATTAACCGAAGCCATCAACGATTTAAAGGCGCGTGGCTACGAGCGCGACCTTAACTTACGCGAAACCTGTGTTGAATGTTCGCAATCAGAAACTCAACTTTCTGCTACTGAATTTGAAATTACAGAAACCCATCACTTTGATGTCAGCACCGATGTGGATGATGAATTGGCTCTCTATGCTATTGAATCTACGAACGGTTTGAAAGGAATTTTAGTGAATGCGCATGGTGCCTATGCAGACACTCCTTTTGATGCAATTATTGACAAACTCCATTTTCATAAATAATTCTATGTTTGGTTACTGATGACCCCACCCTTTCAGCGTTACCCGCTTGTACTTCGAATTTTTCTGATGTTCAGCATGTTTGTATTTAATATAAGCATTGTTTCAGGTATCGCATTGCTTGCCGCGAAAAGCATTTTTAATATCGAGAATGCTTCTGAAGTTTCAGGAGGAACACTCAACGGGGCGAACGATATCAACGCGTTTCTTTTTATTCAGGGAATAAGTTCGCTGGGCGGATTTGTGCTTACTGCTATGATGTTTGCTGTTCTTGAATCAGGAGAGTTTAAGCAACATCTGCGGCTCAAAGCATTTCCTTCTCTAAAATTTATTGTGCTGGTAGTAGTTTCTATTGTTGTAGCTCAGTTCTTCATCGAATTTTTGGTGGATGTGAATAAACAAATTCCCCTTCCCGCCAAACTTCATTTTTTGGACGATTTTCAAAAACGCGCAGTAGAACTCACCAATACGATAATGAGTTTTAAGGATGTCGGCCACTTAATTCTTGTTTCTATTGTAGTAGCTCTCATTCCTTCAATTGGCGAAGAATTTTTCTTTCGCGGCTTATTGCTGGGCGATTTGTTGAAAGGAAAAATTCATCCCGCAATTGCTATTCCGGCAACCGGTTTCATTTTTGCTATTTCGCATTTAGAGTTTGATAACACCATTGCAATTTGGGCACTCGGAAGTTTTCTCGGCTACCTGTATTACGTAAGCGGAAGTTTATGGTTGCCTATTGCTGCCCACTTTACCAATAATTTTCTGGCGGTGTTCATGAAATATTTTTTCAATCTTGGAATGATAAGTGAAGATGTGGCGAATGCAAAAACACCTTTATATGCAACCGTCATTTCAATTGCAGTATTTGCCATGTTCATATTCTTGTTTAATAAATGGAAGAATCCTGCGAGATTTGTTGAAACAGAAGAAAGCGTAGAAGGAACAAACCAAATTCTTTAACCTGCCCCTAAGCCCCTCTAGGGGTTTGGGGTTGAAATTTTTCTTATGAAAACATTTTTGATTCGCCTTTCATCGGGTCTTGTAGTTGCTGCTTTAGCCATTACAGCTATGCTCTACAATCAGTATACATTTTTTGTATTGATGAGCATTATTCTCCTCGGCAGTTTAAATGAATACTTCAACCTGACAGATGCAAAGCGCGACAACGCAAAATCGTTTTTTCAAGGAAAGTGGTTTGTTATGCTGCTTTCGTTTATTGCTTTTGCTGAAGCATTTGTTCTTGCCTCTCCTCCGGCACAAGGCGTTCCCGATTTCAATAATTATTTTCTGCTTTTTAAAGATGTTCTTCTCGGCTTGCGCGACCCAGCACTCACGCTTACGGCTACTGTTCCAAGTTTATTTTTCATTCTTTTCATTGTCGAGCTTTTTTCTAAATCTGAAAAACCATTTGAAAATCTCGGTTCAAAGGCAATAGCTCTTTTATGGATACTTGTTCCGGTTATTCTTGCCGTAAATATTTATTTCGAAAAAGGTGGTGCGTTTATTCTTGCCATGTTTTTCATCATCTGGGTTTACGATTCGTTCTGCTATATCACCGGCTCCTTTATTGGTAAACGGAAATTGTTTGAAAGAATTTCTCCCAAGAAAACGTGGGAAGGAATGCTTGGTGGAATAGTAGTTACTCTTGCATTTGTTTTTTTTGTAGATAAAATTCCACCATTATTTAATTGGGTATCAACAACGCTTATTACTTCCATCTTTTTGCAAAAGGTTAGCAATTTCTTACCTGTAATTCATTTGAATTTCACATTTTGGGATGAGACTGTTTCGAGATGGAGCCAACTTTCAAAATTAGAGTGGATGATACTTGCTTTTGTAATTATGATTGCCGCTACTTTCGGAGATTTAATAGAATCCCTTTTAAAAAGAAGTTTGGGAATAAAAGATTCAGGGAACATCATGCCGGGTCACGGTGGTTTTCTTGACCGCTTAGATTCTTTTTATCTGGTAATGCCTTTTGTTGCCATGACACTCTGGATGTTTACGCAGGTTAAAAACCTGATTTTGGTTTTCGAATACCTCAGTCAATAATCTGATTTCAAAACCTTCATGAAGTATTCGGGTATAGTCGTTTGGTCGATTTTCGTTTACATTTGCACCCGCAATCAAAAAATCGTTAATGAAGAAGAAGATTAAGATTCATAAAGAAGGATACAAAATCCTTTTGGTATCCGTTATCGTTCTGCTGCTAATTAATATTTCGGTTGCCTTTGTTTTCCGCAGCGTTCCGGTTTACTACATCACTGGTGGTGTTTCGCTCGTTATCATTTTGGCATTTGCTTCTTTCTTTCGTATTCCTACCCGCAATTTTTTTACCAGCGATAATCAAATTATTGCTCCGGCTGATGGACGCGTTGTGGTCATTGAAGAAGTACACGAAGGAGAATATTTTAAAGACAACCGGATTCAGGTTTCCATTTTTATGAGTCCGGCTAATGTGCATATAAACCGTAATCCGATAAGTGGAGTGGTGAAATATCAGAAGTATCATCCCGGAAAATATTTAGTGGCATGGCATCCGAAATCATCAGAGAAAAACGAGCGTAATACCGTAGTAATTGAACACGATGAGTTAGATGTAGAAATTCTTATTCGTCAAATTGCCGGAAAACTGGCGCGCAAAATCCGTTGGTATTTAAACGAAGGTGATGAAGTAGAGCAGAACGGAGAACTTGGTTTTATAAAATTCGGTTCTCGGGTAGATTTGTTTTTACCTATCGGAACCAAGATTGATGTAAATTTGAAACAGAAGGTGAAAGGAGGAATTACAGTAATAGGAACATTGCCCGAAGAATAAAACCCCTAAATCTCTTTCCCGAAAAAATCGGCATGAAAACAAAAGGGGACTTTGAAAAACCAAAAAGTAAAACCAATAAACATGAAACAAGTAGCAATCCTTATAACATTTCTCACATTAAGTTTTTTTGCGAGTGCACAGCAAACCGCACCGGTGGCAACAGCCAAGAAAGCTACACCTGTTATGAAGGTGGATTCAAAACCATCTGTGATAACTATTCCTGCAGCCAACAATACTGCACCTAAAGCATGTTGTGCGGGAAAAACACAAGCACAATGCAGCCACGATTCGAAAGGCTGTACAAAGCCGGAAGAAAGCAAACCAGTATGTTGCCAGAAAAGCGGCAGCACTTGTACCGGTACTGCCGCTAAGAAGAAGGAAGAGAAAAAAGCAGAATAAAAGTGAAGTCAAACATTCTATAAAAGCCCGTCTTGGTTTAATCGAGACGGGCTTTTATTTTTAGAAAACTGTTGAGTGAAATGTTTTTGTAATTTCCCCTACGCTTTAATTAAAACACATTAGGATGAAAAAAATATGCGCTCTTCTTTTATCGTTTTCATTCTGCGCTTTTTCATTTGCTCAAAATAAATGCGATTCGTTTTTTGTAAAAGGCAATTTGTATTTGTATCGCGATGTAAGTAAGGAGTTGAATATTGTTGCATCGCATATTGATAAAGCTGTTCAGCCGCATAACCATGAGCAATGGGCTTATTATTTAAGCAAACCACATCCATCAGTTGCCACTGTAGAAAAATATTTTAAGGATGCATCGAATGAATTTGGTGTTCCAGTTGAAATACTAAAAGCTATCGGGCAAATAGAAAATAACTGGACTCAATTGGGTCCTTCTATTGACCAAGGCTGGGGTATTATGCATTTGGTTCAGAACAATTATTGCAACAATTTATATGAAGCTGCTCAATTGCTTCATCTAAATGATGGTGTTTTAAAAGAAGATGCACGTCAGAACATTCGCGGTGCGGCAGCTTTACTTCTAAAATATTTAGGCGTAAAAAAAATAGTTGCAAAAAAAATGAGAACAGAGGATTGGTACAAAGCAGTAAAGAAGTTTTCAGGGTTGATTTCGGATGAATTGCAAACTATTCAAGCGGATAGATATTATGGAGTTATAAAAGATGGTGCGCGGAGCACTACACTTTGGAATGAAGAAATTGTTTTGCCACGCAACAGGCAGATTGATTTTTCTTATATCAAACTTCATTTCCCTGCAACGCCTAACCCGCATGGAAATCCGCGTAGTTCTGATTATGCCCCTGCCGTTTCAAGTTTTACAACCTGCAATTACACGAGCGGGAGAAATCATTCTATTGATACCTGGGTGAATCATTGGATTGGAACCGGTACGGCAGCCGGTGCAGTTTCGTGGTTTCAGAATTGCTCGGCAAACGCAAGCGCACATTTTGTAACTGCCAATAACGGAACTATTTATCAGGTAGTACCGGTAGCCAGTACAGCATGGCATTGCGGAGCGTCCGGTTATCCTTACAACAACAGCCGCAGCATAGGCGAAGAACATGAGGCAACAAATGCGAATCCCGGTCTTTGGAATAGCACTGCCATGTTACAGGCATCGGCAAACATGGCTTGTTATTTCTGCAATCAATATGGAATTGCAACTAACCAGAATCATGTATCACCGGGAATATGCGGACATCAAAATATGCCCGGCACAAATACAGATTGTCCCGGGACAATTCCATGGACTACCTGGTTCGGCTACTTCAACAATGGAACTTGCAGTGCAATAGTAGTTACTCCGCAAAACGATTATTGCGGAAATGAAGTAACGCTAACCGTTTACGGGCAAACCTGCGGAGCAACAACCACCGGTGACTTAAATGGAGCAACTCAATCAACCCTGCCAATTTCCTGCGGTGGATATACATCAACCAACGCGTATGATGTTTGGTTTAAATTTGTGGCTACATCAATAGCACATGACATTACTGTGGTGCCAAGCAGTGGTTTAGATGCGGTAGTTGATTTACGAAGCGGCTGCCCCGGAACAAATATTGATTGCGAAGATTCGGGAGGTGGTGAAGGGGCAACTGAAATTTTACATGCCACCGGTCTGACCGTTGGTGCTACTTACAATGTGCGGGTTTATGATTACACCGGTGCAAGTAATCCTGCCACCACTTCTACTTTTACAATTTGCGTAACCACACCTTGCACTACACCAACAAAGCCTGTTATTACTGGAAGTCATAACGTGTGTTCCGGTCAATCAACAACGCTTACGGTTTCTAATACCTGCATTGGTTGCACTTATTCATGGAGCAACGGAGGAAGCGGAACGCAAATCACAGTTTCTTCTTCTGCCACATACACAGTTACGGCTACCAACAGTTGCTCGATAACTGCTTCTGACCCGTTTACTGTTACGGTGAATGCTGTTGTAACCCCTTCTGTTTCTATCACTACACCAAACTCAACGGTTTGTTCGGGTGCAAGCGCAACGTTTACTGCTACACCAACTAACGGAGGAACAACTCCGACTTATCAATGGGCAAAAAATAGTGTGAACATCAGCGGAGCAATTTCAGCTACTTATACTTCTTCTGCATTGGCAAATAACGATACCATACGAGTGAGGATGACATCAAATGCAAGTTGCCCTTCAACTGCAACCGTTACTTCGAATGCAATTGTTCTTACGGTTAACCCGTCAGTCACTCCAACTATAAGTATAACTTCAAATCCCAGCGGAGCAATTTGCGGAGGAACGAATGTTGTGTTCATTACCGCTATCACAAATGGCGGAAACAATCCGGTTTGCACATGGAAAAAGAATGGATTAACGGTAGGCGGAAATGCTAATACTTATTCCTCTTCATCACTTGCAAATGGCGATGTAATTTATTGCAGTCTGCAATCGAATGTAAGTTGCCCAACCGTCAATCCGCTTAGTTCTAACAGTATTACGATGAGTGTAACCGCTCCGCTCACAACTGCTGTTTCTGTTTCTGCTAATACCGGAACTTCTATTTGCACCGGTCAAAATGTGTTGTTTACAGCTAGCCCGACAAATGGAGGAGTTACACCAACTTATCAATGGAAACTTAATAGCAATGATGTGGCTACCGGTTCTACTTATTCAAACTCCTCGCTGAATAATAATGATGTAATTAGTTGTATACTCACCACAAGTTTGAGTAGCTGTATCACTCAAACTACTGCCATTTCAAACCTACTTACTATGAACGTAAGTGGAAGCGTGACTCCCTCCATTTGGTTTGTGCCTACTACTATGATAATATGTGCTGGCACTACAATAACATTAACGCCCAACTATTTGGGTGGTGGCTCTTCGCCAGGTTTTCAATGGAAGAAAAACGGAGTAAATATTATAGGCGCAAATTTTTCTACCTATACCACTTCTAATATTTCAAATGCAGATACGTTTAGATGTGAACTTACTTCGAGCGCGGCATGTGCGAATCCGGTTACGGCTCTTTCAACACCTGTTATTGTTATGGTTACTCAACCGGTTACACCAATTATCAATATTAGTGCAACACCTAACAATGCGGTTTGTGCGGGCTCCGCAATTTCATTTTCAACAACAATTATAAACGGAGGTTCTTTACCAGTCTACCAGTGGAAGAACAACGGAGTAAATATTAATGGAGCGAATTTTTCTGCTTATAATTCTTCAACTTTAAATGACGGAGAAATAATTACCTGCGAACTTACTTCGAATGAAGGGTGTGTTTCTCCAGCAACGGTTACTTCTAACGGTGTAACTGCGAACATTACTCCACCGGTTACACCAAGTGTAAGTATTGCCTCAAATCAACCAGATTCTGTTTGTTCGGGAATAAATGTTGCGTATACCGCCACTTCTGCTAATGGTGGAAATTCTCCAGTATATCATTGGAAAGTAAACGGAGCGAATGTGAGCACAGGCAATACTTACACTACAACATCACTTAGCAACGCAGATGTAATTGCTTGTGAAATGAGCAGCAGTTTATATTGTGTATTACCTGCAACAGTTATGTCAAACAGTATTACGATGAACATTTTGGTACCCGTTATGCCTGTTCTAAGTATTACTTCAAATCAGGGATTAGTTATTTGTTCCGGGACAAGCGTTCAGTTTGATGCTGCATCGGTTAACGGAGGTGTAACTCCGGTTTACCAATGGAAAGTTAATGGAAATAATACTGGTTCAGCTGTTACTTATACTACTTCATCGCTTAGTAATGGAGATGTAGTTACCTGCGAAATGACAAGCTCGCTGGCTTGCGTTGCTAATAATGGGAATACTGTTTCAAACGTTTTGCAGATGACGGTCAGCGGAAGTGTAACACCTGTGGTTCAACTAAATAACTGTGACCTTGCCGCCACTTTTATTCCTGACGTTTCCTATCAGTGGTATGTGAACAGTAATTTTGTTTCAGGAGCTATAACTCGTTTTTACACAGTTGACCAGACCGGCTATTATTATGTTGTCGTGGCAGATTCAAATTTCTGCACGGTTCAATCGCAGGATGTTTTTGTAAATTATCCGGCTTGTTTGCCTACAACCGTTCAGGAAATAAATAACGATTTGAGTTTTGAAATTTTCTCTATGCCGAATGGCAATTGGCAATTGGTTGTTGGTGATGATTTTATTGGCGGAGAAGTAGAAATATTTGATGCTATTGGAAAGTTGGTTTTGAAATCAGTAATTAAAAGCACAGAATCAGAAATCAGTTCACAAGGGTTTGCAAGCGGAGTATACTTTGTAAAGAGTTGCAATAGTAAAGGAAAGCCTGTTTTGAAAAAGTGTTTAAAAGTTTAGCAGGATATTCCTGAGTAGATTTGCATTTATGATTTTCTTATGTTTTCTTAGCTATATAAATTCAAATACGTTTTTGTGTTTCTGAAAACTTCATATCACCAAAATAAGATAATGAAACCTGTTGCGCTTATCTGCGTTTATAGCTTACATCTTATTTTTTTTGAAGCGGTAATGGCAAAGCCGGATGCAGAATCAACCGAATGTTTTAAGAGTTTCTTTAATAGCGATTCTGATAAAAAAGAGAATTCTTCTTCCTCTTCGGCAGTTCACTACTACCACTTGCATAAACACGCAAACAATTCTGAGCGGTTGACATTTGTTTACAATGATGTTGTTCTCGACAATCCACTGGTTATTCCTTTGCAACAGGTTGTTCAGCCTCCTGTATCTATTTGGTTATTTTATGCTCATCTCCCTGATGATGCTTTTAAAATATATCAACGCATCCGGGTTTTTCTGATTTAAACTTTTCTTTTCTCTGCGGCACATAATGTTCCGCTTTCTGCTGATTGCATGGCAACAGCTACTTCGTTTATTTATCGTTTAAAATAATTAGTGCCTTCGGGTTCTGCTATTTCAAATCGTTCTTTAAAATATTAACCAACAGTAGAACATGTAATGTGTTCTACTTAAACTATCTCATGGGTTGAGAAAGCAACAGGGACGGGTTCGCGAAAGCGAATCCGCTCCTCTGTTGTTATTTATTACCCTAAATATTTGTTGAAGAAATTAAACTTTCTCATGGGTTGAGAAAAGCAACAAGGACGGGTTCGTGAAAACGAATCCGTTCCTCTGTTGTGATTTTGTTTCGGTAAAATTTAAGAATGGCGGTTTATAGTAAAACGCTCACCGGATTTTCTAAAACCGATTTTAGCGATTGCAGAAATTTAGCACCGGTAGCACCATCTACTACACGGTGGTCGCTGCTTAAAGTCACCTTCATTTTATTAGCAACTCTTATTTCGCCATTAACCAGCGC
This sequence comes from Bacteroidota bacterium, assembly GCA_947475165.1. Classification (GTDB taxonomy): domain Bacteria; phylum Bacteroidota; class Bacteroidia; order Chitinophagales; family LD1; genus Bog-950. The sequence continues at coordinate 16,349 of CANJLD010000021.1, read as the reverse complement.
TGGCTCCTGACGAATAGCACCTACTGCCAAAATACAAGCATCAGGTGAATTGATAATGGCAGTGAATTCTTCGATACCAAACATCCCGAGGTTGGAGATGGTGAAGGTGTTGCCCTCCATTTCTTGTGGCAATAATTTTTTAGTGATTGCTTTTTCGATTAAGGTTTTTACTTCAGTAGAAATTTGGCTTACCGTTTTGCCATCGGCAAATTTTACTACCGGAACCAGTAAGCCATCTTCAACAGCAACAGCCACACCAATATGAATATGGTCGTAGTAGCGAATGGTATCGCCAAGCCAGGAAGAATTTACATTCGGGTTTTGGCGCAGGGCAAGGGCAACAGCTTTAATTACCAAATCGTTAAACGAAACCTTTGACAGAAGAATGTTGTTGAGTTGTGTACGAATGGAAACAGCATTATCCATGTTTATATCCATCGTCAGATAAAAATGCGGAGCCCCATTTTTGCTTTCTGCTAATCGCTTAGCAATTGTTTTGCGCATTTGGCTCACGCGCACATCGCGACTGTTTTCTTTTCCAACAAACACGGGAGTAGAAATTTTTGAAGCAGAAACATTCTCTAAATCGCGCTTGGTAATCCTGCCTTCTTCACCGGTGCCATGAACTTTAGATAAATCAATTCCCTTTTCTTTGGCTATGGTGCGGGCAAGAGGAGATGCCTTAATCCTGCTGTCTGTGCTTGGTATTGATTCCGATTTAGAATTTGGAATTTGAAATTTGGAATTTTCTTCGTGCTTACTTCCACTGTCTACTGCCGCTTTGGTTACGATTGTCTGCTGTTCGTTGTATGTTGTCTGCTTTAGCAACGCAGAAAAATCCTCGCCTTCTTTTCCAACTACTGCAATGAGGTCGCCAATTTTTAATGTGTCACCTTTCTTCGCAGCTATATGAAGGATAGTTCCTGCGAAATACGATTCGAGGGGAAGAGTTGCTTTATCGGTTTCTACTTCGGCAAGTGTATCGCCTGCTTTTATTTTATCGCCAACTTTAATGGTTAGGTCTGCTAAAAAACCTTCTTCCATGGTATCGGTCATTCGTCCCAAACGTATCGCTTCTGCCATAATCGAAATTTTGTTGAAGCGAATTTATCAAATGCGTTTAGAAGTTTTACTTCTTCATTTCTTCATCTAAAGCATGTTGCATTTTTTCTTTTGCAGTAGCATCAAGTGTAGAACTTGTCTTGTCGGAATGCGAATAATGGTGAGCGTGTTTTTCAAGTTCGTCTAATTGCGTAAAGAACAACCGGCATAAATTGCAATACAACAAATGAATTTTTAAGCCAAGGCTTTCTGAAAATGAAAGTTTCACTTCCTTCTCTTTTCCATGAAGATAAGTAGCATCTCTGCAACTCATTTTAAATGCCTGAAACAAATTCATTGCATGTTGTCTTTATTAATCTATTTCTTAAACCAATTCTTCTCCATGCATTCTCTCAACTGCAACTTAGCGCGGTGCATCAGCACCCAATAATTAGACGGAGTAATCTGCAATTCTTTACAAATTTCTTCGCTATCTAAATCTTCCATATTCTTTAAAGTAAAAACTGTGCTTGATTTTTCCGGCAATTTACCAAGACAATTTTGTAAAATAGAATTGAAGTCATCGCTTTCCACGCTCGTTTGAAAATCCTTTCTCCATTCCTGAGGCGAAGTGCCTTCTGTCCAATGCCCTTGATAGCCTCCTTCTTTATCGAAGAAGTGACTCATGAAATCATCCTTCGAATCTTTATCAAAAACACTCAACTCGTTTTGCGTTGATTTTTTTCGATAGTGGTCAATTATTTTTCTTTTAAGAATGGAAATGAGCCAGGTTTTTTCGGAGGCATTACCGAGATAAGAATCTTTTCCCTTCAATGCACTAAAGAAAGTTTCCTGCACCAAATCTTCAGCAACCTCGCGTTTGTTGATGCGCGAAATGGTGTAATTGAACAATACATCGCTGTAGCGCTCAATCCATTTTTCAGGTTCTAATTTTGGTTCATAATTTTTCTCGTTCATAAAAATGCAATAGCTAATAAAACTATTCCTGCCATTAAATAGAAAGAGCGTCCCGACAACTATCAGAACGCTCTTTCTATTTAAGTAGTTCAAATTCTAGTACCCAAACACATCTTTCAGTTCAAGCACCTGCACCGGTCCTATTTCTTTAAGTGCGTCTAAATTCAAATCTTCTTTCTTACCAATTACTACGTAGTTGTATTTCTTTCCTTTAATGTGTTCGTCAAAGAATTTGTGAACGTCAGCAATAGAACTTGTTTTTGCTTTTTCGTAAATCACTTTGCGCACATCGTAGTTCATGCCACGTTTTTGTGCACGGTCATATGCCCAGTAAATATCGCTGCGGGTAATCCAGTCACTTTCTAAAGTTTTAATAACACTGGCGCGCGCACCTTCAAATTGCTGCGGAACTTCTGGCATATTGTTTAGTAGCTTATCCATTTCTGCTAAAGCAGTTTTTAGTTTGTCAGCCTGCGTTCCAACATAAGAAGTTACGTAGTGCGATTCGTTAGCACGAGCCGGCACACCAAAGCTGCTGTAAACAGAATAGGCAAGAGCCATCTTCTCGCGAATTTCCTGAAACATGATAGAACTTAAACCAGAGCCATAGTAATCGTTATACAAATAAATATTCGGATACAAATCTTTGTTGAACGGAACATCTTTGCCTAAGAAAACTATCTCAGCCTGTTTCATCGGATAGTAGCACACAAAAACTTTCGTATCGTTCAACGGCAACTCAGGATATTTTTTTGCAACCGGATAATCTTTAAGCGTTGCATTTACCGGATGTAGTTTATTGAAAGCATTAAGCGCAGCAGTTGATTCTATATTTCCGTAATAGAAAATTTTGTGCTTATAACTGCCCAGCGATTTAATCAAATCAACTAAATGATTTACATCTGCTTTTTGCAAATCCTGTTCGCTTAACACATTAGTAAAAGGATTTAATGCTCCGTATTTTGCGTAATTCACCAAGCCGCTGTAAAGAATAGTGTTCTTGTTTTTCTTCGCATTCATACGTCCTTGCATAATATCGCCTATCATAGCTTCATACACTTCCTTATCCGGTTTTACACTCGATAAAATATGTTCGAACAGCGTAACACCTTTCTCTAAATTTTCTTCCAAACCGCTTAGCGAAACATAAACGCGGTCCCTTCCCGGATTAACTGCGAAAGTCAAACCGAGTTTGTAAAATTCTTTCTTCAAATCTTCAGCCGAGTATTTGTCGGTGCCCAAATATTCGAGATAGCTAATAGCTAAACCAAGGTCGCGAATATTGTCAGTGCCCATATCATAGATATAGTTCAGGCTGAAAGTTTTGTTTATATCATTCTTAATGTAATCGAAAACAACATCGCCTTTGGCAAGTTTCAAATGCGCAATGTCTTTATCAAAATCTAAAAACTTAGGAGTAAGCGATGGCTGCGGCATCTCATCCCATGTTTTTTTGTAATCCGAAATAGATTCTTTATTCATTTCTACCGAAGTAATTCTCGGCTTCTCTACCTTGTGTACAACTGCTTCGCCCTGACGTTTGTAGCAAACCGCATAATTATTTTTGTAGTGTTCGTTCGCAAATTTCACAAGGTCTGCTTTTGTAATTTTCTCCATTTCAGCAACCTGATTCACCCAATCTTTCCATTCAATATTGTGAACGAAAGTTCCCATCATGTTAAAGGCTCTGCCGTCATTTTTTTCAGCAGACTGCAAGCGTTCTAATTTTATGTTTTGAATAATGGCAGGTAAAAGCCAATCACCAAACTCGCCCTTCTTTACTTTTTCAATTTCTGCAATAAGCATGTCTTTTACTTCCTCTAGTTTTTGTCCTTGCTTAGGCTCTCCATAAATTTTATGAAAACTGTAGTCCGTATTTTCATCAATAAACGAGTAAGCCTGCAACACTTTTTGTTGCTGCACTAAATCCAAATCAATCAAACCGGCTTGCCCGTTAGCTAAAACGCGGTCGAGCAAATTAATCATCAGCGCATCCTTCGAATTTGCTCCGTCAAAACGGTAGCCCATAATTACATGCTCCGGTTGCGGTCCCTTGTATTCACGAATAATTGGCGAAGTAATTTCCGGCTCTGATTGTTTTAAAAATTCAGGAATTCTCGTTTCTTCCCATTCGCCATAATACTTTTCTACCATCTCCATTGTTGCTTCCGGGTTCAAATCGCCAACCAAAATCAAGGCAACATTATTCGGACGGTAATATGTTTTCTGATAGTTGTAAATATTCACCATCGAAGGATTTTTCAAATGCTCGCCTTCGCCAATAGTGGTTTGTGTACCGTAAGGATGATTCGGCAACAAGGCATTTTCAATTGAATGGTCGCTCCAAACGCGGTCGTTATCCGCGTTGCGGTTAAACTCTTCGTAAACGGTTTCTAACTCGGTATGAAATAAACGAAGCACCAGCGTTCTGAATTTATTTGCTTCAAGCTTCATAAATTTATCCAGCGCATTCGATGGAATGTCGTTGATATAAACAGTCATATCGGTAGAAGTAAAAGCATTTGTTCCCTGCGCACCGATAGAGGTTGTCATTTTATCATACTCGTTGGCAATGACAAATTTCGAAGCTTCATAACTAAGCGAATCAATTTTTGCATACAGCAAAGTTTTCTTCGATTCATCTTTCTCATTCTTGTGATACTCAAAATAGGCAGAAACCGAATCGAGCAACACACTTTCTTTTGCCCAGTCTTTTGTTCCAAAATCGTGTGAACCTTTAAACATCATGTGTTCAAGGTAGTGCGCCAAACCGGTAGTTTGTGGCGGGTCGAATTTTGAACCTGCTTTAACAGCAAACAAAGTTTGAATACGCGGAGCATCTTTGTTTACACTGATGTAAACTTTCATGCCATTCTTAAGCGTGTAAATTCTGGTATTGAAAGGGTCGTTCGGAACTGATTCATAGACCCGTTCACCTTGCTTCATGTTTTGTGCTAACTTCAATTGTTCAGCTTTTTTTGCAACCGGTGCAGCCTGTACACCTCCTTGTATTCTTTGCGGTGCAACCGGTGCATTTACTCTGGATGCAGATTGCGCTGCTGGTGCTAATCTTTTAGGTGTTCCTGCTGCCTCTTTGGTTCCTGTATTTTGCTGTGTAGTAGTTCCTGCTCTTTGAGGTGTTGCTCCCGCTTTAGGTTCTTTTTGAGCATTAACTGCAAGGCATAAAAAAGAAAGTGCAATAACTAAAATTGATTTTGAATTCATAAATGGTTTTTGTTTTTATAAAAATTTATCGTTTGTTTTCTCTCGTCCCCCTTCATTAATCGTAATCTAATTCCAAGCCAAGTTTTTGCTGCATGGTTTTAATGGCTGGGTTCTTTTCCATTAGCCGCTCTAATTTTTCTTTTGGTGTATAAGGCTTGGTTCCGGTTTCTATTTTTTTATCGGCAATAACTTCAATTGTAATTTCAGCACCCACACGTTTTGAAATAAAATTCTGAACACCCAACCGCACTTCATCAAACTGATTTTTCTGAATATCGCTTTGCACTTTAAGCGAAATCTTGTTCAGCGATGTTTCATCTAACTCCGGTTTATAGTTGGCAAAACTTATACGCAAACCTTTTTTCGCTTCCGGTATGTTTGCAGCGTATTCTCCCCACAACTGTAAAATGCTTTCCTGGTTTAAAAGCAACACTTCGCATTCAAATTTTTCTTCTTCAGTTTGTAGTAATATTCTTTGTGTAGATGTATCTTCCACATCATCCAGCGAGTCAAGCGTTAGAACCTTTTTGCTTTTCGATAAAGTTGAGGGAATAATTTTGGATGGCTGAGAAACAGTTTCTTGTTTCTGGTTTGTTGTCTGCTGCTTTTCGTTGCTAACTGGTGCAGGTTCTTTTACCACAACAACTTCCTGCTTCTGTTCTCTGATTTCTAATTTTTGACCTGTCTGACTGGTAGGCAGGTTTCCGTTGTCCGTTGTCTTCTGTCTAACGTCTTGTGTCTTCTCCGCTACTTCAGAGAGTTTTTTTTTAATTGTATCAGCGTCAACTGTTACCACTGCGTTTACATAACACATTTTTATCAGTGCCAGCTCAACCGTCAACCGTTTGTTTTTCGATTGCTTGTATTGCAAATCGCATTGGTTGCCAAGGTTCAAACAGTTCACCAAAAAATCTGCCGAGGCAAGCGAAGACTGCTCGTTGTATTTCTGTTTAAGATTATCGCTCAACTCCATCAGCGCAAGCGTATTCGCATCTTTACAAAAAAGAAGATTGCGGAAATGCTCACACAAGCCAAGTATAAAATCATCGCCTTCAAAACCTTTCTTTAAAATCTGGTCGAATAGCTGAAGGGCGTTCGAAAGATTTTCTGTCAGCAACGAATCTGTTGCTTTGAAAAAATAATCATAATCAAGCACATTCAGATTCTCGAGAACAGAAGCGTAAGTCAGTTTGCCTTCACTAAAACCCGACAACCGGTCGAACATCGAAAGCGCATCACGCATTCCACCATCTGCTTTCTGCGCAATAATGTGCAGTGCATCTTCTTCTGCACTTATCTTTTCAATTTCGCAAATGTGCTGCAGGTGTTTTACAATCGTGTCAATGCCTATTCTGCGGAAATCAAAAATTTGACAGCGCGAAAGAATAGTAGGAAGAATTTTGTGCTTCTCGGTAGTAGCCAAAATAAACTTGCAATATGAAGGAGGCTCTTCCAGCGTTTTCAAGAATGCATTAAAAGCTCCCTGAGAAAGCATGTGAACCTCATCTATAATATAGATTTTATACTTACCGCTTTGTGGCGGAAAACGAACCTGCTCAACAAGCGAACGAATATCTTCTACCGAATTATTCGAAGCAGCATCCAGTTCATGAATATTAAACGAAGCATTCTGCTGAAACGAAACACACGAATTGCATTTGCCGCATGCCTCAAAATCTTGACTGATATTTTCGCAATTAATCGTCTTTGCAAGAATACGTGCAGCAGTAGTTTTACCAACCCCGCGCGGACCGCAAAACAAAAACGAATGCGCCAGATGACCTGTGCGTATAGCGTTTTTCAAAGTAACTGCCACCTGCTCTTGCCCCACCATTTCGCTGAAACGAACGGGACGGTATTTGCGCGCACTTACAATGTATTCTGCCATAGAGGACGTAAATGTATAAAAACACTTCAAATCAGATATGTAAGTGCTTACTTATTTTTTTAGTCTTTAATATTTTTGACTTGTTGCCTGTATTTTGAATTTGCTTAGTATTTCGCATTTCGTATTTCGTATTTTTGAAACATGATTTACTCCAGCACCGAAGAAAATTACATCAAAGCAATTTTCCACCTCAGCGAAGATGGCGATGAAAACATTTCCACCAACGATATTGCCAAGCAAGTAAGTGCTACCGCAGCTTCAGTAACTGATATGATGAAGAAACTGAAGCAGAAAAAAATTATCACCTACGAAAAATATCAAGGAGTTCGCTTAACTAAAGAGGGAGAGAAAATTGCAAAATCAATTGTCCGCAAGCACCGCCTGTGGGAAGTTTTCTTAGTAGAAAAACTCGGTTACAGTTGGGATAAAATTCATGACATTGCTGAACAACTCGAACATATTCAATCAGAAGAAATGATTGATAAGCTCGATAAATTTCTCGGTCATCCGCAGTTCGACCCGCATGGCGACCCAATCCCCGATGCCTCAGGTAACATTAAAATTGTAAAGCAAATCCTACTCTCAAAAATGAAGGCGGGCGACAAAGGGAAAGTAATTGGCGTTAAGGATAGTTCAGCTAAACTATTGCAGTATCTCGATTCGCTCGAAATTCATCTTGGCACCGCTGTAGAAATTTCAGAGGTTATTGAGTTTGATAATTCATTTGTAATTAAGCTGGGCAAAAGCAAAAAGATAACTCTCTCTAAACTGGCGGCACAGAATATTTTGGTGGGATAGTTCTATCCTTTTTTGCCAGTTCCCACATTATAAATTTTTATTCAATCTTCGTCACAGGCAAATCTCCTTCCGCGCTTCCCCAGTTTTTGTTGGGCTCGGCACTCATGTTTAGTTCGAGGGTTCCACCATTGGCAATGTCGGTGTAGTTTAAATAGCTCCTGGTGTAGTTGGCTCCATTCAGTTTAGCGGAAGCTATGTAAACATTTCCGTTCAAATTGTTGTTGGCAGTAATGGTAAATGTTTTGCCGTTCTCTAAACGAATATTTGCCTTATCAAGCACTGGTGAGCCTATAGCATAATGATCGCTACCCGGACATACAGGATAAAAACCCAGCGCACTGAAAACATACCAGGCGCTCATCTGTCCGCAGTCTTCGTTGCCGGAGAGTCCGTCCGGTTGTGCGCGATACATTTCGGTCATAATTCTGCGCACCATCCTTTGTGTTTTCCATGCCTGCCCTGCATAATCATATTCGTAAGCAATCTGATGGCTCGGTTCGTTGCCGTGTACATACTGCCCAATCATTCCCGAAATATCGGGTTGCTTGTGACCGGTTAGTTTGCTGGAAGTAGTAAATAAAGTATCGAGAAAAGCTGCGAGTTTTTCTTTACCGCCAAGTAGTTTCATTTGTCCACTTAAATCTTGCGGCACATAAAACGAATACTGCCATGCGTTGCCCTCGGTGTAATTGTGGTCAACCTTATACGGGTCAAAAGGCGACATAAAACCATCCTGACGCGGACACATAAAACCGGTAGACGCATCAAAGAGATTTTTATAACTCTGTGCGCGTTTAGTAAAGTAAGCGTAGTCTTCGGTCTTACCGAGTTTCTTCGCCACTTGCGCAATACACCAATCATCATAAGCATATTCCAATGTGCGCGAAACACTTTGTCCATCGCCCATATATTTAATGTAGCCGTTCTCTTTGTAACTCTTCAGCGCGTTCTTGTCTTCCATCGCGCTGAACTTCATTGCTTCATAAACTTTGTTCGCATCAAAACCGGTCACGTCTTTCATCACCGCTTCGGCAATTACCGGTATAGCGTGGTAACCAATCATGCACCATGTTTCGCAACTCGAAAGTTCCCACACCGGTAACCGTCCGCCTTCCTGAAACTGATGAATGAAAGTGTTCATAAAATCTGAACTGCGCTTTTTATCAATGATAGTAAGCAGCGGATGCAGAGCGCGGTAAGTATCCCAAAGCGAAAATACGGTGTAGTAATTAAAGTTGATTGCTTCATACACTTCAAAATCTCTGCCGCGATATTTACCATCCACATCGTTGTAAATATTCGGAGGTGTCATGGCGTGATACATGGCGGTGTAAAACGTACGCAACACGTTTTCATCTTTACTCTCCACAGCAATTCTTCCAAACTCATTATTCCATGCTGTTTTTGCATCTATAACTGTTTTATCAAAATCAAACCTAGGTTGCTCAGCCAGTAAATTTTTGCGCGCGCCTTCTATACTCACTGCGCTGATGCCCACCTTTGCATAAATCACTTCGCCTTCTTCGGTTTCAAAACTTACAAATGCTTTCAGCAGCGAACCGGTGTCATGTTTAGAGTCTGTGTTCACGGCATCTGCTTTTGCTATTCCTGATTTAGTAAACGGTTTCGAAAACTGAATAACGAAATACACAATCTGATTATCTGCCCACTCCTTGCTCACGCGCTTGCCGCTTATTTCGTAGCTACCAGTGATATTTATTTCGCCTTGCTTCACAAAATCACGATGCGTGAGGTCGAGAATAATATTGGATGAAGAAGATTTCGGAAACGTGTATTTGTGCAGACCGGTGCGTGTAGTAGCCGCGAGTTCTACTTTTACTTTTGGCTTATCTAAAAACACGGTGTAGCAACCCGCAGTGGCTTTCTCGCTTTCCTTTTTAAAAGACGAAGAATATTTTTTATTGCTGAAATGAACTTTGCCAACGGTGGGCATTAAAAGAACATCGCCATAATCGCTGCAACCGGTGCCGCTCAAATGCGTGTGTGAAAAACCATAAATCTTTTTATCGCTATAATGATAACCTGAGCAACCATCCCAACCGTGCAGGCGCGTATCAGGACTTAACTGCACCATACCAAAAGGCATGGTTGGTCCAGGGAAAGTGTGACCGTGCCCGCCGGTGCCTATAAACGGGTCAACATATTTTATATACAGAAAATCTTTGTTGGCAAACAGTTGAAGCGGAAGAAGGACTGCGAGAAGAAGTTTACGCATGGTGATTTAATTTTCTTTGCGTAAAGTAAACCGAAGTTCCGATAATGCAACAGGTGGCCACCGCATTTTATTCGAATGCAATAACAATCTGCTGATTTACTTGCGCGATGATAAACCGGAGATTTCTTTCCCCAACCATTGGGATTTATTTGGCGGGCAAGTGGAAGAAAATGAAACGCCTGAGCAAGCACTTATTCGTGAGCTAAAAGAGGAACTGAATATTGATGTTGTAGATTATCATTTCAGCAAAACCTTTGAAAGCACTAACGAAACAAAAGCAAACACCAAGTTTGTATTTGTGGTTCACATAAAACAGCAAGCCGCAACACTTACACTTTATGAAGAGCAAGAACTGAAAGCGATTGAATTAAACGAAAGAGCCATTTACAAGTTTGCGAATATGCTCTCGGAACTTCTGGATGATTATGCTGAAGTAAAATAAAGAGTGAATTCTTTCAACTAGCGTCTGGTAAAAATTATCTCCATTTTCTCACCATCATCTATCTTTTTCCAAAAAAAGGTGTTGCTGTCCGGCATTTCAAAATCAATTTTTTCTATCGTCTTTATTCCGTCTTCGGTTAAAATAAGCTGCTTGTTTTTTATAGAATACTTACCGGTGGCATCATCGTTCTTCCCTTCTAATTCAATAACACCTGAATAAGTATTGTCTGCATTAAAATCAAGAAATAGTTTCGAAAATTGTTCTTTGAACACAACAGCTACCTCTTCTACTTTAGCAGAATTTTCTGCGGTAAGGCTTCCCTTTAGACTGGTGAAGGATTCGTAGGCAGTTTTTCTCAGCTTCTCCTCGCTACTAAAATCAATGTATAAGCCCTTAAATTTCATGGCGGATAATTTCCATTTACCTACTAATTGTTTCTGCAAAACATTTTGTGCCTCTAAACCGGTTATGCCTGTAAGCAATAAAAAGAGGAGGATGTACTTTTGTAGTTTCATAATTCTAAAGTAAAATTTTACACCTGTTATTGTAACCAGCAACAACCCAAGATTACTTCAATGCACTGTCTTTCTTCTTCGATTTTACAAACGGATAATACAACATCACATACCATGAATCTTTCGGGTCGTTTTCTATGCCGAATACAGAAGGATACTTTCTGGTAAACTTAGCAGTGCCGAAAAGCTGGTCCCATATAAAAAGCATATTGCCGAAGTTGCCGTTGTTGTTACTTATGCCATCATCGTTGGTAAGCCCATGATGTGCAAAGTGTGTAGCAGGAGTAGATATAGTATGTTCCAGTAGCCACGCGAGTGGGTGAAGAATTTTATGGCGATAGAAAAAACTATCCCACCGCACCTCGCTATGTGCACCAATAATAATGAGCAGTTTGATTGCCGTATAAACTATATACACTTTGCCGAACCCAAGAAACACTGCCACAGATGCCAGCCATATATTTGGCATGAGCAAATAGTATAAAGCAGCATTGCGGAACACCACCCCTACACCCATAGCTGGTGCAGCATGATGCGCTACATGAAATTTCCAGAGCAAAGGCGAATGATGCGCCAACCGGTGCCACCAGTATTGCGGTAAATCTTCTATAATAATTAGAATTAGAAACTGAAAACCATAAGCCACAACTATAAATTTATTCTCCAATTCAGGGAAAAAATGCCGCCCCCAAAAACCTACGAGCAAAATAACACCGGGCTGAATAAGAATGGTGAGTTGCGGAAAACTAACCAACTCTGCTAGGTAATCGTGCCAAGTGCGTTTGGAATTTTTGTAAGAACCCAACAATGCCTCAGCAATACCAAACGCCAACAGCGTAATAACTACTGCCTTTTCGTCAAATCTATTAATACCGAAAACTTCGTTTGTCATAACCGTAACACAAAATAAAAAGTAATTGGAATTCAGCCATTATGAGCTTCTGAAAACTTCGCAAGTCTGCGCGTTAGGCTACATTCGCACAAAATAACGGCTGATGAATTTTGATGAATTGAACCTGAACACTCCGCTTTTAAATGCGCTGAACGATTTAGGCTATACACGTGCTACTAATATTCAGGAGAAGGCATTTTCTGTAGTAATGAGCGGATGCGATGTGGTGGGCATAGCACAAACCGGTACCGGTAAAACATTTGCTTACCTTCTCCCTTGCATTCGTCAATGGAAATACTCGAAAGATAAAGTGCCGCAGATTTTAATTCTTGTGCCAACGCGCGAATTAGTAGTGCAGGTATTGGAAGAAATTAAGAAACTGTGCAAATACAATTCGTTTACAGCAGTTGGTGTTTATGGCGGAACCAACATCAACACCCAAAAAGCTGAGGTAATGCAGGGTGCCGATGCCATTGTAGCCACACCAGGCAGGTTGATTGACATGTCGCTGAAAGGTGTGTTGAAATTAAAAGCCATTAAGAAATTAGTGATAGATGAAGTTGATGAAATGCTCGACCTTGGTTTTCGTGCGCAACTGAAATTGATTCTTGATTTGCTTCCGCTCAAGCGGCAGAACATTATGTTTTCGGCTACCATGACAGAAGATGTAGAAGCGTTGATTCACGATTTCTTTAATCAACCGGCAAAGATAGAAGCTGCGCCCACCGGTACTCCGCTCGCTAATATTTTACAAACCGCTTATGAGGTTCCAAATTTTTATACCAAGGTAAATTTGCTGCGCTTTTTACTTCGCGATGAAGCCATGAGCAAGGTGCTTGTGTTTACCGCCACTAAAAAATTAGCCGATGATGTGTTCGAGCAACTGGAAGGAAATTTTGCCGGACAAACAGGAATTATTCACTCCAACAAATCGCAGAATCACCGGTTTGAAACCGTTCGGCAGTTTCATGCCGGTGCTTACAAAGTTTTAATTGCCACCGATATTGTTGCGCGCGGTATCGATATTTCGGAAGTAACACACGTTATCAATTTCGATTTACCCGAAGTGCCTGAAAACTATATTCACAGAATAGGAAGAACAGGACGTGCCGATAAAAAAGGAATTGCCATTGCCTTTATTACTCCTAAAGATGCGGAGGGACGTGACCGGATTGAAACCCTGATGAATTATCAAATTCCGGTAATTGAATTGCCCGAGGAACTTGAAATATCTACGGAACTTACGCGCGATGAAATGCCGAAAGTGTATCAACCTAATTTAGAATTGAAAGCTCCGCGCAAAGTACCGACCGGTGCTGCTTTTCATGAAAAAATAGACAAGAACAAAAAAGTAAACGGACCCAAAATAACCCGGGCAGATAAGATGCGTGAAAAATACGGCAAGCCTAAAACACGAGGACAGAAACCGAAACGAAAAAGATAATACCCCGTTTACATCCTGCGGGCTAATACAAATTCGGCAAAACCGAAAAAATCCCAAAAAATGCTGGGCACAATTTTGCGATAAACAAGCAGATTGTGAGGAATTTTAAATGGCATAAGCAACAGGTTTTGAAAATGTCTCCGGGTGCCGCCTTCTACCACTTCCATACCGTTTCGTAAACAAAGGTTCATAAGTTCTGCTACCGAATAAATGCGCACATGCGTTGGGTCGTCATAAAAATTTAAAGTGCCTTCCATGCGAGGAAATTGTGTGGAACGGTAACCCGGAAACTCCATATATATCATTCCACCGGTTCGCAGTTTTTTGAATAATTTTTCTATCACCAAATCGCCATTCTTTAAATGCTCTACCACATGCGCCATCATTATAAAATCGAAATAGTTATCCGGTATGGCATCAAAGTTCAATGCTTCTAAATTCATTTCATAGAAAGCATGCATGGCTTTAAAATCCTGCTCATCGTTGTTGTAGTTCTTATCTAAATCTACCCCGTGATATTCGCAGTTGGCAAACCACTGTTTGGTTTTAGAAGCCGAATGATTACCCGCGCCAATATCGAGCAGGCGGAAAGGCTGATTACCGATAAATTTTTGGATGTGCCGGAACTTGGGCGGCAGCGTTAGCCATCTTTTAAAACTCATAGGCGATTTTAAACAAAATAACATAAGACACGCAAAATAATGTTCAGCTGCGCTAAGTCTTTTTATTTTATTTGGCATCATAAATTCAAACATCATGAAACAGAAATTAAATCTTATTCCACTCTTAGTTGTTTGTCTCACCTTATCAAGTTGCTTCGGAATTGAAGAAAAAATTTTGATACATAAAGACGGCACCGGCACGTTTACCTACAGTATTGACGCCACCAAAATGATGACCGAAATGATTGATATGATTGAAAAACTGGATAAGGCATTTGCCAGCGACAGTACTGACACCAAACCAAATAAAAACGATAAGAAAGAAGACCTGCGAAACGGAACTATAGAAAAGATGAAAGAAGATTTTATAGGCAATAAAGACGGCCGAATAAATAACGTGAAAGGCATAAGCGGTTACAGCGAATTTATAGATACCACCGGTGGCAAATTCATCATGGGTGTAAGGTTCAACTTTGATAAAGTGGCATCGCTTAACGAAGCGTTGAAAACCATGCTGATGAAAAAAGAGAAAGAGAAAAAATCGGATGCAATTCCACCTGCCACTTACGAGTTTAAAGACGGAGTGCTAACAAGAGAGCTAAACAAGAAAGCAGTGGAGGGCTTGATAGGCAGCGATAAAGACGATAAAATGACCAAAGCCCTGATGAAAGATTTCAAGTATATAATTGTTGTGGAATCTGATAAGGATGTAAAAACCGCCACCGCTCCTGGTGCTACCATCAAAAAAACTGGAAATAAGGTAGTGATAGACTACCAGGTAATGGACAAGAGCAAGGAGATTATAAAGGCAAATATGAAAAGCGAGGTAAAAATTTACTGAAAGCCATGCAAAAAAAGCTACCAGTACTACTCCTGATTGTTTTTATCTGCAGCTGCAACGTAAAAAAGATTGCTATGCGCATGACAGCCGAGTATCTTACCAAAGCACCTTACGATGTAGTGATTGTGCCAGGTATTGCTTATGATACAACTAAGCAGCAAACTAATGGTTTTAATGCGCGCATAATTTGGGCAAAAACATTATACGACCGGGGCATTACCAAAAACATTATTTTTTCTGGAGCCGCCTGCTATTCGCCTTATGTAGAAGGACAGACCATGAAACTGATTGCCGAAGCTATGGGTGTGCCGGCCGAACATGTTTTTGCCGAAACCCAAGCCGAGCATGGTAAAGAGAATGTGTACTACAGTTATTTAATGGCGCAAAAACTCGGCTTTAAAAAAGTAGCTCTGGCGGCAGACCCCTATCAGGCTTTCTTTCTGGAAGGGTTTATACAAACCAATTTGCCTGATATGGGTATTTTACCCATTGCTGTTGACTCACTAAAAAAACTTTACTTACCGGTATCCGCTATTGATGCTTCGCCTGCTTTTGTAAAGAATTTTATTCCGCTCAACAAACGCGAAACTTTCTGGACACGCGTAAAACATACTAACCACAATAATCTGCCTGAGTTGCCGAAATAGTATCTGCTTTAAAGACCTCTCTGAATCCATCGAAAACTTTTCCTGCATCCTCGCAAACATCTCGAATACTATCGGAAATTTTTCCTGCATCCATCTATACGCCACTAAACATCAAAAAACTATCTTTAGCCCAATTTAAACCTCATGCACCTACACCAACAGGCAGGAAAAATACTTGGCGATGCCTTTTTGCACTATCCGTTAATGAAGTATGCGTTTGAGGGGAAAACCGAAGAGGCGCGCGCCAGAGGTTTGCATCATTTATATAAGCATTGCTCCAAAGCGGCATCTATATATGGAGGCGTAATGGTCACCCCCGACCAGCAGGGCGCTTTAATCTGGCTGCCCGGAAAACATTTTCCGCTCGGCCTGATGCACGAAATAAAATCGGGTATGTGGGCCATCCCCTTCAACCTGGGAATAAAGACAACCCTGCGTTTAATGAACCACGATGGCGAACTGGATAAATGGATAGCAGAAAATGCAGGTGAAAAGTATGGCTATATCTGGTGTGTAGGTGTAGCCTTTTCCGCGCGCGGCAAAGGCTACAGCCGAAAACTGATTGACCGGGCCATTGCCGATATGCGCACCCAAGGCATGAACGAGTTCTGGCTAAAAACCGAAGACCCTAAAAATGTAACCATCTACCAAAAACTCGGCTTTGAACTGGTATATGAAACGGTGGTGAAGAGTAGTGGGGTTAGGGGATGGGTGATGAGGAGGGGGTGATACCAACTGCT
>CANJLD010000020.1 GCA_947475165.1 Bacteroidota bacterium | reverse complement strand
CTGTAGCACGGTCTGTTCTCGCGTTCTTTGAAATTTTTGCCATGGTATTTCTTATTTAATTTCTTTATGTAATGTTACTTTCTTCATGTTCGGGTTGTATTTTTTCAACTCCAAACGCTCAGTAGTTACCTTGCGGTTTTTGTAGGTCATGTAACGGCTTGTGCCCGGAACACCTGCAGCCTGCTGCTCGGTGCACTCCAATATCACTTGTATGCGGTTACCTTTACTTTTCTTTGCCATTGTTCTGTTATTTCAGAGGTTATTAATTCAATTTGATATCGCCTTTCTTGTTCAATTCTTTCAGGTAAGGATAAATACCTTTTTTATTGATAGTGCGAAGTGCCGAAGCAGATACTTTTAATTCCACCCATTCGTCTAATTCAGGGATGAAAAACTTCTTCTTTCTTAAGTTAGGTAAAAACTTGCGCTTGGTTTTCGCGTTCGAGTGCGAAACCGAGTTACCCGACATAGGGCGTTTACCTGTTAATTCACATACTTTACTCATAGCTTTATTTTTAGAGGGCGCAAATATGTAAGAATAAATGGGAAATTCCAAACCTGATGTATTCTGACTAAATAATAGAACTAACAGTCCATTGTTGAATATTCCATTTGCAATTCTATTTTCGAATTTATGAGTGTCCCGGTTCAGATTGAAGAAAGTTGGAGAGTTGTTTTACAGGATGAATTTCAGAAGCCTTATTTCCCGCTCATCAGGCAGTTTATTATTGCGCAGAAAGCCAATGGCAAAACAGTTTATCCTCCCGGTCCGCTTGTTTTTAATGCATTCAACTTAACTCCGTTTAGTGAATTGAAAGTTGTCATTCTCGGGCAAGACCCTTATCATGGTGCCGGACAAGCACATGGCTTGTGCTTCTCTGTTCAGATGGGAATTAAGCCACCGCCTTCGCTCGTCAACATTTTTAAAGAGATTAAAACAGATTTAGGTTTTGAGCCTCCGAATCATGGCAATTTAGAGAAGTGGGCAAAGCAGGGTGTGTTATTGCTGAATGCTTCGCTTACAGTTAATGCAGGCGAGCCAAACTCACACGCCAAATGCGGTTGGCAGACTTTTACCGATGCAGTGATTAAAAAGATTTCGGATGAGAAGACCGGTGTTATTTTTCTGCTGTGGGGAAATTTTGCAAAGGCAAAGAAGAGTTTGATTGATACTTCAAAACATTTTGTGCTCGAAGCAGCGCATCCTTCTCCCCTTTCCGGTGGGGCTTTCTTTGGGTCTAAGCATTTTTCGAAAACGAATGAATTGCTGAAGAAGGAAGGGAAAGAACCGATTGACTGGAACCTCTCCTAAATCCTCTCCGAAGGAGAGGACTTCTTATTCCCTCTCCTTCGGAGAGGGTTAGGGTGAGGTGACTCTTACCAATTTCACTGTTGCAATAGATACATGAAATTCCATACTCACTGCCTTTCCATCTTTGTAATGATAAACATTCCGTGAGCCATCGCTGCCTTTAAATTCCCAGGTGTTATCGTCTACCTTTTCTACTTTGCAGAACTCTGCTTCGGGTTCGTATAATATTTTGGCAGCACCCTGCATAGATTGAAAGTAAATGAGCGCTACTGAAAACACCGGTGCTTCTGTAAAGGAGCGTTTGCCTTTGTAGCCTTCTACATTGTATTTTGTTCCATCGAAGCTCACGCGGTTCCAGCGTTTTACTTTTCCGTCTTCTATTTCTTTCTGATAGCAGGAAATCATTTTTCCGTTCTTGAAAGTAGTTTCCATGTGTGCGGTGTTCTCTCTTTCTATCCAAAGCACTTTTGCTTTTAAGTGGCTATTGAGTTCGTAGTATTCGTTTCCATCGGGTTTAATGGTTTTACTGATGGTGAGTATGCCTATTTTATCGCCCCACAAAATCATATCGAAGGTGATGGTTTCGGTGGCGAAAGCTTTGAGCTGGGTTAGGGTAAGAAGAAAGAGAAAAAGTATTCGCATGGTTAGTCTAAATAGTTAGGGGATTGCTTCGCAGAGCCTCGCAATGACGAAGTAATAAATAAAAACAGCGTCCCGCAATTCTGCGGGACGCTGTTTTACTGTTATCGGTTATCGGTTAGCTGTTGACTATCTGATAAACAACATCTCACGATACTTAGGCATTGGCCAGATGTTATCGTCAATGATTGATTCCAGAGCATCAACATTGGTTCTGATTTCACCGAACAACGGTATTACTTTATCGCAGTATGCCTTTGATGCATCGCTGGTAGATTTTGCGTGATGTGCTTTTTCGGCAGCAACGGTCATTTTATCTACGGCAGTTTTAATTGCGTTTACACGTGTTGCAATTTCAGTTACAATTTCTTTCTGCGCCTTTGATGAAGTGGCTGCAACACCGGCTTCTTTTAAGCCCTTAATGTTCAGTAGCAAATTGTTCATGTAAGTTAAGGCAGCAGGCATAATCTGATTGGTTGCAATATCAGCAAGTATTCTTGATTCGGCATCAATCTTAAGCGTGTAGCTGTGGTGAAGAATTTCTACCCGTGCTTCTAATTCGCGCGCGGTGTAGATACCGGTGCTTACCAATACATCGTTCGCTTTCTTGCTGTTGTAGAAATCAAGCGCGTAAGGTGTAGTCTTTACATTGCTCAAGCCGCGTTTCTTCGCTTCTTTTTCCCATGCATCGCTGTAACCATCGCCTTCAAACAATACTTTCTTTGAATCAGTAATATACTGACGAAGCACGCGCATAATTGCGCCTTCTTTTCCTTCGCCATCTTTTACCAGCTTGTCAACTTCTGCTTTAAACTCTAAAAGCTGCTTGCCTACAATTGCATTCATAATAGTCATTGGCAAAGCGCAGTTAGCAGAAGAACCTACCGCACGGAACTCAAACTTATTACCGGTAAAGGCAAAAGGAGAAGTTCTGTTTCTATCGGTGTTATCTAACATTACATCAGGAATCTTCTTGTGAATATCGAGCTTAAGATTCGCGTTGCTCATCTCATCATACTTTCCTTTCGCTACTCTCTTCTCTATTTCGTTCAGCACATCGCTCATATACGAACCGGTGAACACCGAGATAATTGCCGGTGGAGCTTCGTTAGCACCTAAACGGTGGTCGTTGTTTGCCGATGCAATAGATGCACGGAGCAAATCGCTGTATTCAGCAACTGCTTTAATTACGTTTACAAAGAAGGTAAGGAACTGAATGTTTGTCTTAGGAGTTTTACCCGGAGAAAGCAAATTAGTACCGGTATCGGTGCTCATGCTCCAGTTGTTATGCTTACCGCTTCCGTTGATTCCTGCAAAAGGTTTTTCGTGCAGCAACACGCGGAGTTTATGTCTGCGCGCAATACGCTCCATTAAATCCATTAATAAAGAGTTGTGGTCAACCGCTACGTTTACTTCTTCAAACATCGGTGCGCACTCAAACTGCCCCGGTGCTACCTCGTTGTGACGCGTGCGAACCGGTATGCCTAATTTGTGACACTCGGTTTCAAAATCCAACATGTAAGCGTAAACGCGCTCAGGTATCGAACCAAAATAGTGGTCTTCGAACTGCTGACCTTTTTGCGGAGCAGCACCTACTACGGTTCTGCCGGCAAACATCAAATCCTGACGCTGATAGAACAAGGCTTCATCAATCAGGAAATATTCCTGCTCCCATCCTAAGGTAGCAACAACGCGTGTAGCCTCTTTATCGAACAAATTAACCACCGGTAAAGCTGCTTGCTCTAAAAAGTGAGATGATTTCAACAACGGTGCTTTGTAATCTAAAGACTCACCGGTGTAAGAAATAAAGATGGTAGGAATGCAAAGTGTTTTTCCATCGCCAATTTCCATAATAAAAGCCGGAGAACCCGGGTCCCATGCCGTGTAACCGCGCGCCTCGAAAGTTGCACGGATTCCTCCGCTCGGAAACGATGAAGCATCCGGTTCCTGCTGAACCAATGCATCACCACTAAACACCTCAACCGCACCATCGCCCTTAGGCATAAAAAACATATCGTGCTTCTCGGCAGTTAAACCGGTGAGGGGCTGAAACCAGTGCGTATAAGAAGTAGCACCTTTCTGCATAGCCCAGTTTTTCATACCGGCTGCAACTGCATCGGCAATTTCGCGGCTTATTTTGTGGCCTCCCTTAATAGCTTCCTTTACGGCTTTGTAAGCATCGTCAGAAAGAAACTCGCGCATAGACGAGT
This sequence comes from Bacteroidota bacterium, assembly GCA_947475165.1. Taxonomy (GTDB): domain Bacteria; phylum Bacteroidota; class Bacteroidia; order Chitinophagales; family LD1; genus Bog-950. The sequence goes on along the minus strand of CANJLD010000020.1, from coordinate 66,107 downwards.
CGTTAAATACATTAGAGGCATAGTAATCAGAAACCTTAGTTCCTGCTATACGTGGGGCTACCACTTCGCGGTTTACTACGGTTTGAACCGCATTTTTGCGTGCTGTTGACATATAGTTTTTGGTTTTGTTTTATGAAGGCGCAAAAGTAGATTTTACTTTGACAGAAGGAAAGAAACCGCGCTGATTTTATGCACCGAATGTGCATTTCATTTAAAATTTAACGTTCGGCAGGTGTATTTCTTTAAAAATTATGCCTTTGCATCTAAAAACAAAGATTTTTATAAAAGAGCGATGTATATATAATTTATTGTAATTTGAATCCTTAGCCCCTTAAAAGAGAATTTTCCACCTCCGTCACGCGCAAAGCCGCGCGACACCTCCGCCTACGGAGGACAAATACCGCCTTTTATGTATAAATTGTTTTACAAAAGATACACTTCTCCCCCGCTGGCGGGGGCAGGGGGTGGTGATTTACCCGATTTTGCCCTTTCTCTGCCAAATCATCGTTATGTCACGAAAAATAATTGCAATTATTTATCGCATCATAACCATAATACAACTAAACATAGTTATGATTTGGCGTATCATAACCATTACACCATAAATCATAACCAAGATTTACCGCATCATAACGATTATACAACGCAACATAAACATGATACAACTAAACATAGTTATGATTTGGCGTATCATAACCATTACACCATAAATCATAAACATGATTTACCGCATCATAACCATTATACAATGCATCATAACCATAATACAACTAAACATAGTTATGATTTGGCGCATCATAACCATTACACCATAAATCATAACCATGATTTACTGCATCATAACGATTATACAACGCATCATAACCATGATACAACTAAACATAGTTATGATTTGGGGAGTTTGGGTTAGGATTTTTGAGGGTGAGTGGATGATTTGGAGAAACCTTTACACAATACATATTAGATACAAACCCATACTATCAAAATATTCTTCAGCAAAACTGCTTTTAGTAAAAAGAGATTTTATTTTTGGAAGGACACACATAGAGATACCCTTTTCATCAGGGTCTTCGCAAAGCCGAAAGACCCGCTGAAAAAAAAAAATCCGGCTTGCTTTTTTGCTTAAACAAGATTTTTATAAATTTGGTATATGTCTGTTTTAGGTGTAATCCGAATTTTATTTAGGCTGCTTTGGCGTGCCGGGGTTGTTTACTTATGTGCCTTGGCAGTTTTTATTTCCTGTTATATAACCTTTCTGCAACAGGATGTTGGCTTACCTGTTAGTATAGTGCTGGTGCTTGTTTTATTTCTCACCGCTCTGTCTGTTTATGCGTGGACTCAAAACAATATAAGGAGAGCCAAACGCAAAGTGGCCGTCCTGTTAAAACAGGAGCCGCTTTCCGGGTTAATTCAATATGGCTTTAAGCAAGTAGAGGATAACCTGGTTCATACCATCAGAGGCATGGAAGTGACATTACTTATTTTTCCGGGCAACAAAAAAAGCAGCGCTTCTATTACAATTTCTTTTACCGCTCACGCCCCGTTCAATTCTCCGGCTATCTTACATTACTCCGGTATGGATTTTCTTATTAATCGGGTAGCATCTTATGACGAAATTTTTACCGTGATTAAAGATTTTGAGGATAAGTATAATGCACAACAGCTAAACGATTTTTGTTACGAGACAGTTGGCTTTTTAAAACGTCAGGGCTATACACATGTTGCTCAAGATGCTCCGCAAGACTTGTCGCACTTTAGATAAAAAGCAGATTTGCAACCTGCCCACACCTGCATTTGCGCATTCGCTTTTTCTTTTTTAATTTTCGGTAAGCAAGAATTCCACTATGGAAGATGAACTGAACCAAACCCTGTGTTTTACTATCCCGTTTAAGAAAGAACAGAGGTCTGCCCTTTTAGCAGTGCATATTCTGTATTCAACCATTGTATGTGAACAGGAAATTGAAAAAGGAAATAGTATCGATGCCATTATACAAAACGTAGGAAATGTGGTAGACAAAATAAAGAAAGCCGGCACTACCGGAAGTTATACTTTAGTGTATAAGGAAATGCTGATGTTTTACGAGGCGCTATACATTATCAGGCGTCTGGCATATACTAAAGCAATACAGAACACTTTAACAGGGCTCTCTGAAAACAAAGACCCCGATTTTATACAACGCGCTTCTAAATATTACAGTGAAACTTGTAACGAAATACTTTCTTTTTGCAACGAAACATTTTGTAACGACCCGGACTTTCAGTTAATCAGGAATACGGTCGAATTAGAATATGAACGCCAGAATTGAAATCTCTATCCTACCGGTGTAGCTTAATATAACAAAACTCCTCTCCTTTTCAAGTTTTTTCATTGGTAAATTGTAATTACAGAAATTTTACAATTCTGTGACAATTCGTGTGCAACATCAAGAAACGAAAAGCGTTCTTAAAATAAATCACCGGTTCCTTCCCTTCTCCATGGCCATGGAGAAGGTGTCCGAAGGACGGATGAGGCAACTAAAACAAATCTATATGAAACACAAAAGAGGTGAAGGTCCTCAAAAGCAGGAAATGCGAACGATGCGAATTGTTCATCAAAAACTGAAGACAGTCCTCCCGTATTATTGCGGGAAGCTATTCCCCAAAAATTCTAAAACCATAAATTATGAGTAAAGTCAAAATGGGCTTTTACGGTTTATCGGTTCCCGAACAAATAGAGCGTGCGCGTCATATACACGATGAAATGACAGGCAATACCAATTACACCACACCGGTGCCTGCATTAACCATTGTAGATGGTGCCATAACAGCTCTCGAGACTGCGTATAACAATTCGCGAGGCCGCGATAAAAACGAAGTGGCTATCATGAATTTACGCAGAAAAGAGCTGCTGGTTATCATCAGCCAGTTGGCAGCGTATGTGCAGGAAGCAAGTGGTGGAGATGCAGAGAAAATTCTCAGCAGCGGTTATGCTGTTGCAAAAGCAAAGACACCGCATCCTGACACTGCAGGTGCAGTAAACAATGTGCGCCTGAGCGATGGCTCTGTAAGCGGCAAAATAAGAGTTGATTTCGACAAAGCCGATAATGCGGTGCTGTATGTAATCATCACCTCGCTTTCTGCCGACATGAGCAACAAGGAACCGAAAGGGATAACCAGCAAAACTCACAAGGAGATAGGTAACTTCGACCCCGGAACAACAGTATGGGTTAAAGTTATTGCCCTTGGCAGAGAAGAGCCGGGTTCTCCCAGCGAAACGGTATCCATCATTGTAAGATGATGTATAGCTTATTTAATAGCCAATTAAATATTAATAGAAATGGTACAAACCATTAGCGATGTTAGTCCCCACTATAAGGACAACACAGAAAGAAAGCCCTGTTTCCCAAAGAAACGAGGGCTTTCGCATTTAACAGCTTTGCTTTTTTCCGCACTTGCAGGTATTATCCTCAACCCTATATTCACCCCATGAAAAACACGCTTGCTTACTTAATCATTTTACTATTTGCCTCCTGCAGCAACCCGCAACCCAAACCGGCAGAAGAAAAAATCAAAATGGTTTTCCGTTTTGAATTAGACAGCGCGGGAAACATTACAAACCAGGAAGTAAAACAGGATTTAATAGCCCTGGCAAAGCGCATAAGCAAAAATGCCGACCGCTTAATGCTGAATGCTTACAGCGAACAAACCGGTAGTAAAGAGAAAAACGAGCAAATAGCTTTTGATATGTCATATGCTGCCAAGCGGATAATGCTGCTGAATGCCGAGCGGGCATATTACAATGTAGGAGTTAATGTAGTGGGCTATGGCCAACCGGTTAATGCCAACAACCCGGCCGATATTCAAAACCGAAGAATAGAGTTTGAATACATTACCCCTTAGGGGCTATTCATCAATCGCCTTACTTCTTCTTTTTCTTCTTTAAAATAGTGTGCCCTGCCTTGTCGCGCTTGGTCTTCAGATATTTCTCGTTGTGCTTATTTGGTTCAATTTCCATCGATACATTTTCTACAATCTCTAAACCGTAACCTATTAAGCCCACGCGCTTTTTCGGATTATTGGTCATCAGTTTCATTTTAGAAATACCAAGGTCGTTTAAGATTTGTGCGCCTACTCCGTAATCTCTTGCATCCATCGGCAAGCCGAGGTGAAGATTAGCTTCATATGTATCCATGCCTTGTTCCTGTAACTGATACGCTTTTAGTTTATTCAGCAAACCAATGCCTCTTCCCTCCTGCTGCATATAAAGCACCACACCTTTACCTTCCTTCTCAATTTGCTTAAGCGAAGTAGAAAGCTGGTCGCCACAATCGCAGCGCAGCGAACCCATAATATCACCGGTTAAGCAGGAAGAGTGAACGCGAACAAGTACCGGTTCATCTTTCTTCCATGAACCTTTAATAATGGCAAGATGCGGCTCATTGGTTCCCACTTGTGAGTAGGCACGCACTTTAAATGTTCCGAATTTACTTGGCAGATTAACTTCCACTTCGCGTTTCACCAACCGGTCGTGTTTCATCCGGTACTGAATCAAATCTTTAATGGAAATAATTTTGAGCTTGTGCTTCTTCGCAATCTTCAACAACTCCGGAAGGCGTGCCATCGAACCATCTTCGTTCATTACTTCCACCAGCACACCGGCTTCTTCATAGCCCGACATGCGCGCTAAGTCAATTGTTGCTTCGGTATGTCCTGCTCTGCGAAGAACGCCACCGGTCTTTGCGCGAAGGGGAAAGATATGGCCCGGTCGTGCAAAATCTTCTGCCTTTGAATTTTTGTTGATGAGTTGCTGCACTGTTTTAGCACGGTCGTGTGCCGATATACCTGTAGTGCATCCATGTCCGAGTAAATCAACAGAAACAGTAAAGGCGGTTTCGTGCTGTGCTGAGTTTTTAGAAACCATCAGGTGCAGGTCTAACCGGTCGCACATTTCTTCTGCCATTGGCATACAGATTAAACCTCTGCCATGCGTTGCCATAAAGTTGATGATTTCCGGAGTAACACTGCGCGCAGCTACAATAAAGTCACCTTCATTCTCGCGGTCTTCATCATCTACTACAATTATCAGTTTGCCGTTTTTTAAATCTGCTATTGCTTCGGGAATGGTATTTAATACCCCCTTGCCCCCTGAAGGGGATATAGCGTTGTTCTTTAGTTGAGCGGTTGTCTTTTTATTTTTTGTTTTCATTCTCTGCCTTTATACAATTTAATTTTTGCTTTTTAAGCCCCCTTTAGGGGGTTGGGGGTAAATTCCTTTTTGTTGGATTCCATGCGCTTGTTTTTACACCCTTTACATACATGGCAAATCCTTTTACGAGCGCAATATTCATCATTATGAAGTAGGAAGCAAAGCGAAGAATAGTTAAATGAATTCCTACGCTCTTAAAAGCAATATCCAGCACAGGCGAAACGAGCAGCAGATTTTGCAACACAAAGGTGCATTGGTAAAACCAATTACCCGGAAGAAGCAGGATATTAGCCGCATATGCTCCCAAAATAAACACCGGACCAAACCAGCGGATTACTTTGTGAGAAAGGAAACAAAACGCCACGGCATCAAAGCGAAAAAGCAAATTCCAATACGCGCTCAGGTTTTGAAAATTACCCGCCTGAATTCTGGTCTTGCGCTTAAACTCCTCTTCTATTTCGTTTGAAACATCTTCGAAACAAACCGCTTTCAGTTCGCTAATAGCTTTCTTATTCTTCGAAAGCACATTCATGCTCAGATAAAAATCTTCCATCAAATAGTTGGGCGGTATTTCTTTCCATTCGCTGGCGCGCATGGCGTAGCAGGCTCCAAAGGCTCCCATCATGCTTCCCCAGTTTAAGCCTTCGAGGTATTTGGTTTTGTTTTCACGTTGTATGTAACTTTTCTCCTGCACAGAAATGCCGTCCTGCTTTTCGCCTTTGTTTAGAATATTAGCAGCTACCTGCGAAATGCCTTCGTTCTTAAAATGCTTTACCATTTCAAAAATTACCTCGGGTGTAAACATTACATTGGCATCGGTGAAGATGAATACAGAATTTACCTCATCAATTCCCTGTTGTTTAATACTGTTTACCAATTTATTGAGCACACCTGCCTTACCATTGCGACCGGTAAAAGAAACAAAGGTAAGTTGAGTATATTTAGCAGCAAACTCATTTACAATCTCATTCGTTCCGTCCGTAGAATTATCGGAACCGATGTAAACTTTTACCTTGCTCAGCGAATAAGTGGTATTGAAAATACTCTCCAGCTTTTCGCGAATCACCTTCTCTTCGTTGTAAGCAGCAAACACTACATATACATCGGGCAGTTGTTCCTCTTGCTTTGCAAATACAATTTCATTTTCCTTTTTGCCGATAGCAAACAGTTGCAGCAGCAACGGATAAAGAACATACGAGTGAAACATAAGTGCCACCGACAGCCAGAAAAGAATGAGGGCAAGAGTGGTTATCACAAATAGGGTTTACTGAAGTCAATAATAGCAGAACAGATTTTACGATTGTCGTATTGAGTGTTGATTAGTTGCTGTGCGTTTTGCCCCAGTTGCATTCTCAGATTATTGTCGCGCAGAATTTTTATTACAGCCTCTGCAAAACCATCTTCATTATCGGCAATCAGAATATCTTTCCCGTGGGTATAAGCAATACTCTCCGCTCCTACCGAAGTTGAAATAATGGCTCTGCCCAATGCCATAGCTTCAATAATCTTTACCCGCATTCCACTGCCGGCAAACAAAGGAACAATGGAAATAGATTTAGATGAAACAAACTCCTTAGCATCTTCTACTTCTCCCAAAACAATCAGCCCCTTTACTTTCAGATTTCGTATTTCATCAGGAAAATTTCTTCCCGCCAGATAAAACTTAGCATCCGGTATTTGCTCTGTCACCTTTGTCCAAACGTTTTTAATAAACCACTCCACTCCTTCTCTGTTCGGCATCCAGTCCATACCGCCAATAAAGGCCACTGCATTTTCTTCTTCGCCAATTTCGGGCAGTGAATCAAAAACATAACCGGTAGGGATAGATGTGTTGGGCAGCGAGCATCCGTTCTGCTTAAAAATTTTCATATCCGTTGCGCTTACCGGTATAAGAATATCTGCATTGTTGATGTTTTCTAATTCAAAACGCTTCATACGCTTTGCCAGCAGGTTCAGGTAAAATTTCTTTAGCGGATTTGCTTCGTTGGCATATAATCGTTCCCAAATTACAAACTCCACATTCTGCGGACGGAGCAGCACTTTTGTTTTTGTGTTCTTGCGGATTACATCAATATACCGCATCAGGAAAATGCCTTCCAGCAAAATCAAATCAAAGTTTTGAGTGGAAAGCACTTCTGCCAGTTTTTCTTCAAATTGTTTGGAGTAAAACCGTTCGATGTTATACGACTTATTGGTAAACAAATTCAAAAAGGCATCTACCGGTTTAAGCGAAGTATCAATATCTATAGCAATAAAATTGGCGGTCTTCTTAATTTCTACCGGAAGCTTTTCGGGATTGTAATAATGCTTTTTAGTGTTGAGCGAAAGCGTGGTTACGTTGTGTCCCTGCTCGGCAAAACCAATGGTTAGATTGATAATGCCGATTACTTCACCGTCTTTAATAGGGTAGGGAAACTTCTTGGTGATTTGTAAAATGTTCACTTCTGTTAGATTTGCGCGCGCAATTTATCAATAACCAGTAATCAATAATCAATTCAAAAGTGTATAACAACAAAAAAGTAGTTGTGGTAATGCCCGCTTACAATGCCGAGAAAACTTTGGAGCAAACCCTGCGCGAAGTACCAATGGATATTGTGGATGAATTGATTTTGGTGGACGATGCCAGCAAGGACAATACTTTCGACAAAGCAAAAGCACTAGGCGTGCATCATGTTATTAAGCATGAAAAGAATAAAGGCTACGGTGGCAATCAGAAAACCTGTTACACTAAAGCGTTAGAGATCGGTGCCGATATAGTTATCATGCTTCACCCCGATTATCAATACACGCCCAAACTTTTAACTGCCATGATTAGCATTATAGGCAACGATGTTTATCCGGTGGTGTTTGGCTCGCGCATTTTAGGTGGCGGTGCTTTGAAAGGCGGAATGCCCATGTATAAATACATTTTTAACCGCATGCTTACCGCTACACAAAACATATTAATTGGCGAAAAGCTTTCGGAATACCACACCGGTTACCGCGCGTTTAATAAAGAGGTGCTTACCTCTATTAAGTTTATGCAGAACAGCGATGATTTTGTTTTTGATAACCAGATGGCGAGCCAGGTTTTTTATGCGGGCTTTCAAATTGCCGAGGTTACCTGCCCTACCAAATATTTTGAAGAAGCCAGTTCTATCAATTTCAGCCGCAGCGTTACTTATGGCTTGGGCTGCTTAAAGGTTTCGTTAATTCACCGCTTGTGTAAGTGGGGGTGGATGAAGAGTGATTTGTATTGAAATCATTTCCAAACCTGCCACCATTTCTTCGCATCTTCCGGCTTAAGTTGCTCCTGATACCAGCCTTCGGTAATTTTTACTGCGTTAATTAAGATAAGCGCAAGTTCCTGAGGCGGGCCTTCGCTTTCTTCACCATAAACAACACGAAACGAAAAATCAACATCATTCCTTCCCTGAAAAATTAAAGACAACCGGCACTCCTTACCAACAGGATTAGGCAGACGGATAACTCCCTGATGATTGAAAATATTTTCATCAATAGTCATCATCAGGGCTTCAAAATGTCCATCGTGGCTAATGCCCTGCGCTAAAGCTAAATCTGTTTTATCGGGGTTGCCGTTGCCCTTGCGGTGTACGCTGCCGTCTTTGGCTACTAAAATGAGGAGTGCAGTTCTGTCACCTACTTCAAGGGTGATAAGAACTTTGTCTATCAGGTGTTTTACCATAGCGGGTAGTTAGTGTTACTATTTAACGGTGAAGATGAAAAAATATTGAAAATGAGGAATGGATTGGCAGGTCACCAAAATATATTTTTCACTTACAATATATTTTCTATCCTTGCACAAACGCCAATTATGAAGAGCAGCAAAACAACTAAGAAGCCCGCCAAAGCAACTAAGGCACCAGCTAAAAAAACGGTAAAGCCCGTAGTTAAGAAGGCTGTAAAAGCTGCACCAGTAAAGAAGGCGGTAGAAGTAAAAAAAGCGGCACCGGTAAAGAAGGCGGTAAAAGTAAAAAAAGCTGCACCGGTAAAGAAGGTTGTAGAAGCTAAAAAGGCTTTGCCTGTAAAAAAGGTGTTGCAAAAAGTTGCGCCTAAACAACAAACACCACCACAACCGGAAATTACAATAAGCAAGTCGGGTCGTAAAAGATTTACTTTAGAATATATCATTCGCTCTTCTCCTGCAATTTTGTTCGAGTTTGTTTCGCAGCCCGATAGTTTAGCACAATGGTTCAGCGATGTTTGCGATGCACAGGACGATATTTTCATTTTCGGCTGGGGTGCTGATTTTCAACGCGCCCGTCAGGTAGATTTAATAGAAGAAGAATCGGTAAGATACCACTGGGAGCATGGCAATAAAGACGAATATTTTTCTTTCAAAGTTTACAAATCGGAAATTGCCAACGATACCGTTTTAGAAATTACCGACTTTGCCGACCCTAAAGAAATGAAGGAACAAACTTTCCTTTGGGATAAACAAGTTGAAGATCTGAAGCATGCTATTGGCGCGTAAATTCAAGTAACTACTTTGCTGCTACCGCTGTCTGCTGGTTTACATTTATAAATACCAGCCCCTCGCCAAACGAATCTATTTTGATGGTTCCGTTTTTCACCACTTCACCGGCAAGAATTTTCTTCGATAACTCGTTCACTATTTCTTTCTGAATAACGCGCTTTAAAGGTCGCGCACCATACTGCGGGTCAAAGCCCTGCTCGCCTAAATAATCAAGTGCGTTGTTTGTTATCTCTAATTCTATTTCTTTTTGATGCAGGAGTTCGGTCAACTGTGCTAATTGTAATTCCACAATATCGCGTATCTGTTGTTTCATTAGCGGGCGGAACATTACAATCTCATCTATCCGATTTAAAAACTCAGGACGGATGGTGGAGCGCAAACGGTTCATTACTTCCACTTTTGTTTTCTCGGTTACATCATCTACCGTTTTATCCGTCACCTTTTCAAAGTTCGACTGTATAATATCGCTGCCCATGTTACTTGTCATGATGATGAGCGTGTTCTTGAAGTTAACGGTTCGTCCTTTGTTATCCGTCAAACGACCATCATCTAAAACCTGCAACAGAATATTGAAAACATCAGGGTGTGCTTTTTCAATTTCATCAAACAGAATTACGCTATAAGGTCTTCTGCGAACTGCCTCAGTCAACTGCCCGCCTTCATCGTAACCCACATATCCCGGAGGTGAACCAACTAAACGAGAAACAGAATGTTTTTCCTGATACTCACTCATATCAATACGCACCATCGCGTGCTCATCGTTAAACAGAATATAACTCAATGCTTTGCTCAATTCTGTTTTGCCCACACCGGTAGTACCAAGGAACAAGAACGAACCAATAGGCTTGCGCTCATCCTGTAAACCGGCACGGCTTCTGCGTATAGCATCTGCCACTACTTCTATTGCCTCATCCTGCCCTTTTACCCTTTCGCGCAGTCTATCTTCAAGATGAAGTAGTTTCTCCTTCTCTCCTTCCAGCATTCTTGTTACCGGTATACCGGTCCATTTGGCTACAATAGCTGCAATGTCTTCGCTGGTTACTTCTTCCTGTAACATTCTTTTATCGGGAGAAATTTTAGCCAGTTCTGTTTCCAACTTGACAATTGCATCTTCGGTTGCTTTAATTTTACCGTAACGGATTTCAGCCACTTTTCCGTAATCGCCTTCGCGCTCAAAACGTTCTGCTTCCAGTTTAAAGTTTTCTATCTCACGCTTGCGCGCAGTAATCTTATCTACTATTTCTTTTTCGCTCTGCCATTTAGCCTTGAACTCACCGCGTTGTTCTTTCAGGTTCGAAAGTTCTTCATTCAGTTCATCCAGTTTCTTCTTATCCTTCTCGCGTTTGATAGCCTCAATTTCAATTTCAATTTGCATAATTCTTCTTTCAATGCCATCCAGTTCTGCGGGCATCGAATCCATTTCCAATCGCAACTTCGCTCCTGCTTCATCAATTAAGTCAATCGCTTTATCAGGAAGAAACCGTTCAGTGATATACCGGTTACTAAGAGTAACCGCGCTGATGATAGCATCATCAAGTATTTTTACTTTATGGTGGTTCTCGTAACGCTCTTTTAAACCGCGAAGAATAGAAATAGCATCTTCCACACTCGGCTCATCAATCATTACTTTCTGAAAACGTCTTTCAAGTGCTTTATCCTTTTCAAAATATTTCTGGTATTCATTTAATGTGGTTGCACCAACTGCGCGTAATTCACCGCGCGCTAATTCAGGCTTTATAATGTTAGCCGCATCCATAGCACCTTCCGTTGCACCGGCTCCAATCAGTGTATGTATTTCATCAATGAATAAAATAATGCGACCGTCACTCTCCTTCACTTCCTTAACCACCGCTTTCAACCGCTCTTCAAAATCTCCACGGTATTTTGCACCTGCCATCAACAAACCCATGTCGAGCGCGTAAATCACTTTACTCTTCAGGTTCTCCGGCACATCTCCTTTTACTATCCGGTGAGCAATGCCTTCGGCAATAGCAGTTTTACCTACTCCGGGTTCGCCAACCAACAATGGATTATTCTTAGTCTTACGTGTAAGAATGTGCATCACTCTGCGTATTTCTTCATCGCGACCAATCACCGGGTCAAGTTTTCCGGCCTTTGCACTTGCGTTTAAGTTGACCGCATATTTATCGAGCGAATTATATTTAGCATCTGCGCCTTGTTCAGTTACTTTATTTCCCTTGCGCAATTCAAGAATGGCAGCGCGGAGTTTCTTTTCTTCTACTCCGGTTTCTTTCAGCAGTTTCGAAGAATCATCACCCAACGAAAGCATAGCAAGAAGAAGAATATCAACTCCTACAAAAGTGTCTTCAAAATCTTTCAGCAATTTATTCGCCTGCAAAATCATTTTGCCAAATGATGACGATGGAACAGTATCGGCAGCGGCACCGGTAACCTTTGGAAGTGTTTTCAGCTTCTCTTCAACTTTACCCAGCAAAATATTTTTGTTTACTCCGGTCTTCTGTAAAAGAAAAGGAAGCGCATCTTCATCGGCATCCAACATTCCCTTAAGCATGTGCAGCGTTTCTAGCTGCGGATTAGAATTATTGAAAGCCTCTTGTTGCGCATTGCTTAATGCTTCAAGTGCTTTGGTTGTGAAATTATTTGCATTCATGTTTCGATAGTTTAATCGAACACAAGGTGTCAAAACTCTATCCAATCAACGTTTGATTACAATTTGTCAGACGAATGAGGAAAATCAGTGACAGAAAGTGCAGAAACACTTAAAACAAGAAGTAATAATTTCCGATGAATGAAAGACGTTCCACTTTCCTAAAAAGTGAAACGTCTCTTTTAGCCGTTGCCTTAACGACTCAACTTAAAATGAAACGGCAATACATACTGAACACGCACAGCTTTACCTTGTTGAATACCCGGTTTAAATTTGGGTAACATATTCGCTACACGAATTCCTTCTTTACCAAAGCCTGCGCTTTCGGTTTTGGCAACAGAAACATTGGAAATACTTCCGTTTTCGTTTACTACAAATTTTATTAGTGCCTTTCCTTCAATTTCCAGGTCGCGTTCGCGGTCAGGATAAACTGTTTTGCTTTGCAAAAACCTCATGAGAGCTTCTTCCCCACCCGGAAACTCGGGCATTACTTCAACCCAGGTATGCACTACTGAAGATGCTTCAAGATGCGGTGGTTCTACTGTAAAAGTTGCTTCAGTTCCCGTTCCACCATCTATGCCAATTGTGTTGTTATTGATGTTTGTGGTTACACCGGATTCAACATCGCGCAATTGCTCGTTGGTAGGCACCGAATCCATTAACTGATTGTTTGCAGTCACATGCATTTCGGTGTTGCGCATGGTATTGGCGGCCTGTGCTTGTGGTGGCTCAGTAGGTTTTGGAGGTTCTACTTTAATATCCTGCTCCTCTAAATGGATTTCATTTATCGGGTCAAAAACTCCACCGCCTACCGAAAATGTTTTAGGATTACCCTTCAACTTATCGGAAAGAAATTTTCCAAAGCAAAGAAGAACAATCGAAGAAAAAGTAATCAGCAACGCTTGCGAAACACGACTGCTGTAATTGTTACGGAGAGCATAAGCTCCGTAGCTCTTGTTGCGGTTCTCGAAAATCATATCGAGCATACTCGCATTTTGATAATTGGTTTTCATGATAAAAGTGTTTTGGTTAAAAATAGATTCACTTTTATAATGCAGAAAAAACCGAATTCCATACGGAGAATTGTCATGGAATTGTCATATTTTGAGAGAAACGTTTTCGCAGGAAACATATCGGAGGAAAGTTCCTACCACATAAAATGGAGTGAAATGGTGCGGGAGGAAAGTTCCTACCGCATAAAACTGGAAGAAACGGTGTGATGGGAAAGTTCCCACCGCATAAAACCGAGAGAAACGGTGTAGTGGGAAAGTTCCCACCGCATAAAACCGAGAGAAACGGTGTAGTGGGAAAGTTCCCACCGCATAAAACCGAGACAAACGATGCAATAGGAAAGTTCCTACCACATGAAATGGAGAGAAATAGTGCGGGAGGAAAGTTCCTACCACATAAAACCTAGAGGAACGATGCTGTAGGAAAGTTGCTCTCACATAAATCGAAACCAAAACGCACTTAAAGCAAAACGCCTCGTCTCGGCTAAACCGAGACGAGGCGTTTACTGTAAAGAGGAAGACTTTTAATACTGTTTCATCATTTCAGTAGCCTGTTCGCTGGCAGGATCAAGTTCCAAAGCTTTAGTAAAATACGATTTAGCCTGCTCTTTATCTTTCATTTTATCGAAATAATACAGCCCAACATACAGGTAAGCATCTGTCAAATTTCTTTTGTATTTGGATGGGTCATTAGCTGTTAACTCAATATATTTTTGATAGAATGGTACAGCACCATAATCCTCAAGTTTACCGATTTTCAAATGCGCATTCGCTCTCCACAAATAACCATCAGGCGATGTTGGATTGCGTGTCACAAACTCGGCAAAAGTAGTATCCGCCATAAGTGAATCACCGGAATGATAGTAGCTTCTTCCCAAATAAAAAACTTCAAGTGAATTTAGCTTACCACACTTCTCTTTCTTAAAAGCATACTGAGCAATAGCTTCGTTATAATGTTTTGCCTGAAACAAAACCTTTCCAAACTCACCTAACAAATCGCAGTTTGAAGAATCGTTAGCCAATGCTGTTTTAAAGTAATTGATAGCCGCAGTGGTATCACCGGTTTGTGCAGCAATACGCGCAGAATAGATGTAATCAATATCCTTTAACTTCTTGTTTGCATTATCCCAGAATTTCTGACTTGCTTCTGTCGCTTCTTTATATCGCTTCAATTCAAAATTGGAGAAGGCGATAATACGCTGGAAGATGTAATTGGTAGCATCGTTGGCTAAACCTTTGTTCGATTCTTCAATGGCTTTATCATACTCCTTACTTTGAAAATAAAGCGATGCCAAAGTAGTGCGCGCTTGATTATCGCCCGGGCTCAATGCAATATACTTCTCGAAGTTTGGCTTTACTTTATCGTATTGCTTGCTAAGGTAATAGGCTTCTGCAAGCTCTTTATAAACTATAGGATAGTTCTGGTCAATCTCTAATGCTTTGTTGAACGCAGTAATAGCCTGCTCATAAATTCTTGCACGCACCGCTAAACGCCCTGTTTTAATCCACGCCATTGCCAATTTGCCATTGGACTCTGAGGCAGCCTCATACTTATTCATTGCCTTTCCACCACCATCTGCACTTTCCAAATAAGCATCACCTAGTGCAAGTATGATGGTCGTATTCTTAGCATCAAGTTCAAACGCTCTTTCGAAATTTGCAATGGCAGCCTGCAAGTCAATCACTGCAGGACGGAAATAGGCATCGCCAATTTCATAGAAAATATTAGCGTTTTTGCTTTTGCTGGTTTGCAATGCACGGTCAAAATTTTGTTTTGCTGCAACTTTATCTTTGCCTAAAAGTGCTAAACGACCATTCGCCACATAACCCAAAGCAGTTCGCGTGTCAGGGTTAAAAACCATTTGGTAAAATACTTTGGCTGAATCAACATCATCGCTTTTCAAGTAAGCGTTGCCTAAATAATAAGCAGCATCATTCTTACTCACCGTGCCGTCCTTTATCAGTTTGAACAGCACCTGCTTTGCCTTGAAATAATTCTCATTATCAATTTCACGTTGCGCATCTTGCAAGGTTTGCGCTGAAAGTGCATAAGCACCAAGAACTAAAATTACGATTGAAAATACTTTTCTCATTTATTTATCGGTTTTGATATGTTTTTATGATAGCAATCAAGTGCCAACGTTTACTTACTACCTGTAACTTCACTTTCATTAACAACAATTGTCCGCTCCGGCACTTTCACCGGCATCAATCCGGCTTTTAAAAAAATCTTTGCTCCTTTTTCCCTAGATAAAAAACCAACCAACAGCAATTCAAGATTGTCCTCATAAGTATATCGGGTCACTGCATTTACCGTTCGTATCAGCGGATAATCTCCAGCAGCAATATCAGATTGATTGGCACTTACGCGAAGTGTTTCTCCGTCTTTACTTTTGGCGCGCAAACTTAAAATTTTTACGTTCTCCAAAATCTTTTTCACCCGTCCGTCATCGGTGTCGCTAACTGCATTAAAAGGAATAAACCCAATAGCATTTTTGTTTTGCGAAACATATTCAATTACCTCGCTTACTGATTGCACGGCAAAAACATTGGGTGAAATTTTCTCCTTATAGCCAAGTGTATTCAACACAAACCGAACACTACTCGAATTTTTATTTTCAAAAACCAATCGTGGAAACGAAGCGGAAGAATTTTGAGGAGCAAAATATTTTTTAAGCAATTCCATATCCAAATCCTTATCGCTAAAATCTTTGCCGGCAATCAATGCTACCGCATCATAAGCCAACGGGAGTTG
This sequence comes from Bacteroidota bacterium, assembly GCA_947475165.1. Classification (GTDB taxonomy): domain Bacteria; phylum Bacteroidota; class Bacteroidia; order Chitinophagales; family LD1; genus Bog-950. The sequence goes on along the minus strand of CANJLD010000020.1, from coordinate 50,051 downwards.
ACGCACATAAATAGTATCCAGGTTTTTCAGATTATCTATTTCTGCTTTTTCCAGTTCGCGAGAAAGCAACAATACTGTTGCCTTTTTGTTTTTGAAATCTTCAAACATTTCTTTCTCGTTCTTGTAAGAAAAATTTGTCTGCACGCTGTCGTACATATAATCGAATATCTCTTCCTCCTGTTTAATGATAGGCTCTAATCCCGCATCTACATCTACATTCAATTCACCCGTGTATGTAGTGTACTTAGTTTGCAGTTTCGCCTCTACGTCAGTTGATTTTTTTTGTGTACAAGATGCACCATAAAAAACAAGAACCGACAAACAATAAACAACAAACACGTTCTCACTCATCTTCCATGCTTTTATACTCTGCATAACAACTGAATAGGCGAAAGAGTGCATATACCATCAGCAAAGCTGCAAATAGATATCTGAAATTATCAACCAAACCCAAGTTCAACGATGGGACAAAAATGATAGCTAGAGCAAAGCAAAAGAAAATCAATCCTGCTCCGCCTTTCCATAATATGGATGGGCTGCTGTAAAGTTTTTTAAAAAATTTATTGAACGTTGTCATGGCTATTAAACTGCAAAATCATAACCATTCAATACTGAACGATTATGATTTTGCATAAAGTTGTCTTCTATAATTTTTATTGAAGTCTAAAGATAACCGGAAGGTTAAAATAAACTCGCACTGCTTTACCTTGTTGTCTGCCAGGTTTAAACTTAGGCAGGGTTTTTACCACTCTTACGGCTTCCTTATCTAATCCCGGACTGGTTCCTCTCAAAACAGTTACATCAGCAACTGCACCATCCTCCATTACCACAAAGCGCAACAACACTTTTCCTGAAATATCATTATCGCGCTCCATCTGCGGATACTGAATATTCTTCTGTAAGAATTTCATCAATTCTCCATCTCCGCCTGGAAACTCCGCAGGCTGCTCAACAATGGTAAAAATTTTTGGCTCCTCTACTACCGGAGCTTCGGTAACTACTGGTTCAGTAATTTTTGCATCGGGGTCACCTTCCTGTGTTTTGTTCGAAATCTCCGCTTTATCATCCTTCGGAATTTCTATTGGCTCTTCCTCACGCACTTCCTCCTGTTTCTTTACTACCATTTCCACAAAACGCACGGTAGGTCTTGTTGGCGGTGGTGGCGGTGGTGGCGGTGGCGGTGGCGGTGCTTTTTGGTCCAATGGCGGTGGCTCGGCAAGTGTTACTGATGTTTCCACATCATCGGCTGCTTTATCGGGAATCAAAAAGCCCCAAGGAACAAGAGTTGCCCCAATAAAGAGTCCAAAACCGAGAATGGCTGCAAGTAATCCTATCCCTACGTTTCTCTTAGTAAGTAGTCTGAGCTGGTACGCACCATAATCTTTATTACGGCTGTCGAACACAATGTCGTCCATCGACCAGTTCAAATAATTTTTTGTCGTTTCCATGCTTTACGCTGCTTTAATATTATGATGCATGAATTAATTTATTCCACAAATTTTTTAAGGCGTTCCCGTTTCGCGGGCAAACTCTCTAACTGTTCCTCCGTTTCCTATGGCTTCAATTTCAATTGGATCCGGATCCTGAATAGCATAGATTTTACAACCGGTAATATCCATTTCATCTAAAATGTCGACCATGTTTTTATACCGTGCGCCTTTTAGCATTTTTATAAGAACAATTGCATCGCGTGGCCCCATCGAAATTTCTTCGGGTTGCTTTACTTTATCCTTATTTGCATCTACCCATTTTTTACCAAGCGGACAATCCTTAGGAACAAGTTTAAGTTTTCTCAAAATTTCCTTTCTTATTCCTCCATCCCCTGCAAAAGTTGTTTTCTGTAAACCTGCTACTTTCAAACCTTCATAATACCAAACCTGGTCAAGCGTGTCTAACAACACATTCAATACCTGACATTCACCTACATCCTGTTTATCCTCTTCTATCTCCGATTTCTTGGGCATGTTTAACTCCATGGCTTTGGGTTTATTCAAAGTGGTAGTAAGCATGAAGAAAGAGATAAGCAAAAACGCAAGGTCAACCATAGGAGTTAAATCTACCCTGGTTGACATTTTCTTAGAGCGGACTCCTCCCTTGTGCTTGCCACCTCCACCGCCTCCGGTTTCCATTTGTGCCATTGTTGCTCTGTTTTAAGTTTTTAAATTATTTAGTGGGTTCAACCGGTGCTGCTGCCTCGGGTGTTCCGGATGCTAAAGAGGTAACAAGAACAAAACGATGGATATCTTTTTCAGTTAATCTCTTAATAACCTGCTTTACATATTCAACATCCGAATCCTTATCTCCCTTAATAGCAATTTTAATATCGCCACCGGTAGCATAACGAGCCGCCATTACCCAATCTCCAATTTGATTGTTGGTAGAATCGCAAGGAATACCTTGCATTTGGTCTTCCTGATATTTCTTAAACTGCAGTCCATTCATGCTGGTTATCTGTCCGGTAAGATTGATATCAGAACCCCATGTATCTGTCAGCGCAAAAAACTCTCTTTGGTTTTGCGTCAAACCTTTCAAACCCGGGTAATGTTCACCATTAAACTCAATCAGTTTATCAAGCATGGCATAACGCGTTGATTTCTCTTTTAAAGAAATAAACGTCTTGCCTTCTTTGTTAACCGTAATTGTAATGGCATTTTCGAACTGTTTGGTAGTTCTTGCCGTAGGCACATCAACCGCTACAATAGATTGCGGTTTAAACTTTGCCGTAAGAATGAAGAAAGTAAGCAACAGGAACGACACATCGCACATGGCGGTCATGTCTACTGCAGTACTCTTTCTTGGAATTTTAACTTTAGGCATTTGCGTATTTTTTATCGCTTACAGAAATTATTTTCTGGTGCTTTCGAAAGTTTGAGCAATTGAGAAACCGATTTCGTCAATACCGTAAGTCAGTTTATCAATCATTCCTGTAAACAGGTTATACATTACAATAGCTACAGCCGAAGTAAAGATACCGATAGCCGTGTTGATGAGGGCCTCAGAGATACCTGCTGCAAGTGCACCCGGGTCTGGGTTACCGGTAGTAGCAAGAGCCGCGAAGGCTTTAATCATCCCGATTACCGTTCCAAGAAGGGCGAAGAGAGTAGCCACAGATGCAATGGTTGCCAGAATTGAAAGGTTAGCTTCAAGACCCGGTAATTCAAGCGATGTAGCTTCTTCAATTTTTAAAGAAATTTGTTTCGCCTTTTGCTCAACATTCAAATCAGTTGCCTTATCCATTTCCTGATATTTGTGCAAGCCTTCAACTACCACATTGGCAACTGAACCTTTCTGACGGTTACATTCTGCAATGGCACCGTTAATATCGTTGTTATGTAAAAGCGTTTTTACTTTTTGTAAGAAAGACTCTAAAGAACCATTTCCTTTAGCCTTGCTTATAGTCAACAATCTTTCGATGGTGAAAGTGATTACCACTAAGAACATGGTCATCAAGAAAGGAACGATGAAACCTCCTTTGTAAATGATACCGAAGTAGTCGCCCGGTACCGGTTCTTTTTTCAAATCATCAATAAAATGCGAGCGCGCACCGAATATTATGTGGAATATTAATTCGGATACAACTAATGAAGCTACAATTACAACTGCTGCCCAAGGGAAGTCGCTTTTTTTCTGAGCTTGTGGTTTTGCCTGACTACTCATTTTGTTTTTGTTTTTAGTGATTAAAATTGAAGAATTTTTGTTTTTTAAAGAGCGGTAAAAATATCCCTTATTTTGTCTTTTCAAAATTTTGTCTGTGAAAAATGACAGCCCTGAATTCAACATGTTACAGAGATTATTTGGCTCTCTAACGCAAGGTATTTTCAGATATTTTGCAGAAACATAGTATTAACGAAAAAATGACAATTCTGTGACAATTGGAGTTATTCAGAAACAAAGAAGCCATCGCTTTTATCGATGGCTTCTTTGCATAAATCTATTGTTGCTCCACTATCGAACCAAAGTTATACTTCCCACTTTCAACACCTTCTTATCGTTGAGGTAAGTGATGTTAACCTGATAAGCAAACACCGAAGGGTTTTGAATTACTCCTTTATAAGTTCCATCCCATCCTTCAAACTGGTTATTGCTTTCGTAAACCTTTTCGCCCCACCGGTTGAACACCTTTAGGTCTATAGTTTTTATTCCTACACCATAAATCTGGAACACATCGTTATTACCATCACCATTTGGAGAAAACGAATTAGGAATATACACTGGTGCTCCGCCATCTACCCAAACTGTCAAGCTTGCGCTTGCCGTGCAGTGGTCGTTGTATGTAATGGTCAAAACATATTCCGTTTGTCTTCCGTAAGGAGTAGCAATCGGGCTTGGGCAATCAATACAACTTAACCCAGTTGAAGGGCTCCAACTATAGGAAGTAATAGTGCTGTAAGGATATGGAGAGAACGAAGAAGAAAGCTGAATGCTCTCACCTAAATCAAGCGTGGTATCGCTTGGCAAAACTTCTGCCGTTGCATCAACCGGCTCTGGCACAATAGCATTAAGCGTAGTATCGCAACCAAAATTATTTTGTGCCAGCACGGTATGGCTTCCCGCTTTCAGATTATAAAAGTCTCCTGAATACTGAAGTGCTCCTCCATCTACACCATACTGAAAAGGTCCGTTCTGTATCGGGCTTCCGAAAATATGTAAAGCACCATCGGCATAATCAGCACCATAACACGAAGTAGAATCAGTAGTAACATTATAAGTATCGCCAAGCGGTGCGGGAACAAAAACGGTATCGGCTAATGTGCAGCCGTTATTATCGTTTACTACTACTGCATAAAAACCGGAAGCTAAACCTTGAATAACCCCATTGGTAGGGTAAAACCAAATAGCTCCATCTTGAGTAGCCGAATAACTATACGGTGGCGTGCCACCCGAAGGGAAAGCAGTAATGGTTCCGTTTTGGTCGCCTACACATTTTACCTGTGTTACCTGTGTATTGAAAATAACAGCAGCCGGTTCATTTACATTAGCGCCTGATGAAGCTGAGCAGGTATTAGCATCGGTAACCGTTACCGTATATAAGCCATAACCTACGTTTGCAACAGTTTGTGTAGTACCTCCATTTGACCAAACAAAAGTATAAGGAAACGCCCCACCGGAAGGATTTGCATCTACCGAACCGTCAGTTGCACCAAAGCAAAGTGCATCTGTAGCTAAAGGCGCAATTACTAATTGCGATGGCTCTGTAATAGTTACAGTGGTTGTAAATGGACAATTATTTGCATCGGTTACAATTACAGTATAAGTATTCGCAACGAGGTTATTCTGTGGATTCGTTCCTGCAACTCCGTTCCATGTATAAGTGTAAGCACCGGTTCCGCCTGTTGGTGTAATGGTTGCGCTTCCGTTGTTGCCGCCAAAACAACCTACGTTGGTAATAGTTTGCGCACCAAAGGTAATAGCAGTAGGCTGAGTAACTGAATTGGTTTGAGAAAGCGTACAGCCATTATCATCTGTAACAGTTACCGTATATGGTCCGGCACTTAAGCCTGTTGCAGATGAGCTATTCAATCCTGCATTATGGCTCCACGAATAATCGTAGGTAGCAGCGGCTGTACCACCGGTAACCGTTACTGTGATTGAACCGGTTGTTCCACCGTTACAAAGCTCATTTACAATTACCGGTACGCCAAACGCAAGAGCCGTTGCCGGTTGAGTAACCACATAAGCAGCCGAAGCTGTGCAGGCATTAACATCGGTAACTGTAACCGAATAATTTCCTGCAATAAGCGATGAATTTGTAGCAGAGTTGGCTGCTGCGGGAGTCCATGTATAATTTGGGTTACCTGTTCCACCGGTATGTATTACAGTAATAGAACCGGTGTTGCCGCCAAAGCATAAAACATCGGTAATAGATGGCGTACTCAAAACTAATGCAGCCGGTTGAGTAACAGCGAAAGAAGCGATAGCCGTGCAGGCATTAGCATCTGTTACAGTAATTGAATAACTACCTATTGCAAGGGCAGATATATCCTGCGTAACCGCAGCGGTTGGGTTCCAGCTATAGGTTAGGTTAGGAAATCCGTTTGTAACCGTAATATCAACTGCGCCATCGCTGCCGCCAAAGCATTTTACGTTGGTTACCACACCTGCAATTTGTATTTGCGGAGGACTAACCGGTGTAACAATTGTTGTGGCAGAACATAAACTATCATCGGTAACTACTACGGTATATGCTTGTGCCGATAAGTTGGTGCCGGATTGTGTGGTTTGATTGGAAGGAGTCCATAAGTAAACAAGCGTCCCTACTCCCCCATTCGGATTAACTGTTGCACTTCCATCGCTGTAACCAAAACAGGTTGGGTTAGTAATGTTTGAAGCACCAAAGGTTAAACCGGTTGCCGGTTGAGTAACATTATAGGTGGCGGTAGCCGTGCATCCGTTCGCATCAATTGCAGTAACCGTATAGGCAGCGGCAGGCAGGTTATTAGCCGTAGCAGTATGCACTACAGCACTATGGCTCCAGTTATAAGTAAACGAACCGGTGCCTCCATTGTTGGCTACGGTGATTATTCCGGTACTGGCGTTAAAGCATCTTACATTCTGAATAACCGGATTAAGAAAAACAATTGCTTGCGGTTGCGTAATAGGTATTGAAGCAGTGGCACTGCACAAGTTTGCATCGAGCACGGTTACCGAATAGGTGTTTGCTGTAAGGTTGGTTACCGTTTGTGTTGATGGCAAACTGTTATTCCAAGTATATGTATATCCACCGGTACCGCCTATAGGTGTTACTGTGATTGAACCCTGTGTTCCGCCAAAACAAGAATCGTTAATGCTGGCCGTTGTAAAACTTACTTGTGTAGGCTGAGTAATAGTTGCTGTTGCTGAACCGGAACATCCGTTTACATCCGTAACCGTTACCTGATAATTTGCCGGGGCAAGATTACTAGCTGTTGCGGTGTTACCTGTGGCAGCATTGGCACTCCACAAATAACTAAACGGGCTTGTGCCATTAGGCGATGCCGCCAAAATACTTCCGTTGTTTGCGCCAAAGCAGGTAGCGTTAGTTGGGGTAGCTGTTGGTGTTAACGAGCCAACGTTCACGGTAATGGTATCTCTCTTAACGCATGCTCCTCCGTTTAAAGTAACTATGTAAGTTGTGGTTACGGCAGGCGTAACGTTTACGGTTTGCGTATTTCCTACGTTAGCACCGGCTAAGGTAGTCCATACAAAAGAGGCGGGACCGGGCAGTATAGTGCCGCTTACCGTTGCGATTAAGGCAACCGGTGCGTTAGGACACGAAGCAATATCTGCCCCGGCACTTACCGTTGAATTATCTACCTGCACGGTAATTACACCATTACCCGCACAAACACCGGTATCAACTTTCACACTATAGTTAGTGGTTACAACTGGATTAGTTGTAGGGTTATGAATGGATGCATTTGAAACTGCATTCAGTCCGGTGCTTGGATTCCACATAATAGCATAGTTGCTAATATTAGGTGCACAATAGTTAAGTTTAACGTTCGGCCGCAACGTTGAAGTTGTTGGTGCAGTAACCGTTCCACATTGATTAGATGCGCTTGAAAACGAATACAGATAACTGGTAAATGCAGTGTTAGTACATTCTGCCTTGTTGTTCTGGTTTCCAAACGTAGCAGGATTGTTCCAGCAAATATCAACGATTAGGTTCGATACGCCATCCCAGGCAAAAGGAGTAGTGAGCGCAATTCCGTTCAGCCAGCCTGCTTGCGGCTGATACGGGTTTACCGATGTATAAACAGTAGTAAGGTTCTGTTCCCAAGTAGTTAAACTACCAAGGTTAGTGCAGGCCATCTTAATTGTAAAATTTTGTAAGAAAGCATTACTATTAAATACTGCTATATTAAAAGTAACAGCCTTAATAATACAAGGGCCTCCTAATGCAGGACCAATTTCAGCGGCTGTATAAAGCATTTGATTTCTTCCACTCTTCAAAAAGTTACCAAACAATGTTGGCGGCTGCAAAGCGGAACCAGGCTGAACCAGATTTCCCGGACCTATAGAGTTAGTAATATTATTACCGTTACAAGGTGGGCTCGCTCCACAATTTACAGGCAAAATACTACAATCTAACTGCACCGGTTGACCGGGACAAACAATAGAAGGAACAGCCGTTACAGTAACCGGAACTGCTACGTTCACCACGTTTAATTGCACGGCATCTGTTTTACTGCAACCACCGGCATCGGTTACCGATAAAGTGTAAAGCGTATTAGATGTAGGCCGGGCCGCAGGATTAAGTGTGTTGGCATTGATAAGCGTTGCGCTCGGAGTCCAGCTATAAGTATATGCACCGGCAGGGGTAACACTTCCATTAAGCAACACCGTTTGATTGGCGCAGATAGTTGAATCGGGCCCCGCATTTACTGTAAAGTTAGAGGTGCTTACTGTAACCGTTGCTACACCGGTGGCGGTGCAGTTATCAATAGAGGTATAAGTAACGGTATACGGGGTAGTAGCAGCGGGTGAAACATTCACCGTTTGCGTATTGAACGGACCAGGGCTCCAGGAATATGTTCCACCTGAAATATCAGGTGTGGCCGATATAGTTGCCTGTAAGCCTAAGCAGATGGTATCGCTAACCATGGTAAGAATAGGGAAAGGAATAATTTGAATAGACTGCGAGCTTACATCCGTACAACCGGTAGCTGAAGTTACTACCATAGAAACTAGGTAAGTACCGGGAGATGTATAATTATGTGTACCGGGGTTAGCGCCATTGGTGGCAGCACTTCCATCGCCCCAATTGGTTACTGTAGTAGCTGCACCCACACTGTTATTGGTAACCGTTACACTACCGGTGTTTCCGCAAATTTTATTCGTGTTTAAAGTAAAGGCAGAAGTAGGAGCCATTTGAAAGGTACTGCCCGTCCAGTTAAAATCCCAACCGGAGCTGTTGTTCGAAAAGTTATCTATAAAAATTGCGTACGTATGTCCGGCTATTACGTTTATGGACGGACAAAACTCACCCGCAGCAGTACCGGGCAAACCGGTAGAAGGGCAAGCGGTAAGCGAACCTGGCGACATACCCACCGGATTACTGCCCTGACTATTCCAGTTATAATTACAGCCTACCTCGTTAGCAGGCTGGTTAATAGTGGCGCAACCTCCGGTAATATCATACAACGCCCAGTCTAATTCTGTAAGCGGAAGCAAAGGATTAACGCTAAAAGCAAGCAAGCCATTACTACCTACACTAAACTGATACCACAACGATGAGTTAGCCGGATTAAGAAAACAACTTGGGGTAAACAAACCTGTACCCGCAGGCCCTGTAGCTAAAGTAAATGCTGATAAATCGCAAATGGGTGTAGCCGTAGCGCATGACGTTCCGGGGCTTGCCGGTGGAGTAGCCGAGTTAATACACAACTGAAAATTTCCATCGGCTAAAAATGCACTTACCTCAATCCAATATTGTGTGCCGGCTGCGCCCGCTTGTGTTATTGTAACCGTTCCTCCCGCTGTTGGCGAAACGCCACAATAAGTTCCTAAGCCGCCTAAGGCACCACAACCTCCTGTATATACCGCAACTCCCAAACGTTGTGCGGCAGGTGAACCGGTTGGTTGCACTGTAATAGTATTTAAACTTCCGTTCGAAATAAAAGTAAACCACACATCGTTGGTCCACGGGGTTTGTCCGCATACGGCTGTAACCCAATTGGTAGAAGTAGCTCCTATAGTACTGCTGTTAATGCAGATATTTCCCGAGCCCGGAATGGTAACAGGCGTAGCACTGATACAATCATCGTTCAGCGGCTGCGCCTGCATGGCAATAAAAACGAGAGAAGAGAAGAAAAGAAAAGTAAACTTCTTTAACATATATAGCTTGTTCTTTTTACTTGATGTGCGGAGCGTAAATGTAAAATAATTCACTTGCCGCACGGTTATCAAAATTACACAAACTATTGACAGGTTTTAAGCCGCTGATGTTGCATGAGTAAGGTGGGGCGGGCGGGGTTATTATCCACAATAAAGGAATACAAGTAGGCAGTAGCCAAGAAAATACAAGAGCCTCTCCACCGGTGAGAGACTCTTTGTATTTGTATTTAAGTCCCCTTTAGGGGATTTAGGGGTTTTTACTCCGCCACATTAGTAAACGTAATTTTAAAATGCCCCGGACCCACCCCTACTAAGCGCACCATTAAAAAATCGCCAACGGTTCCCAAACCGGTAGCTGCGGCAAACTCTGCGGCCGTTAAATCTTCGTTACCTATGGCTAAATCCAGTAGTGGGTCACCCATATTATACACTGCGGCAGGGGTAGCACCGGCATAAGCCTGCTGGGCATTATTGGTAATTTCAATAAGCACCCGCGTGTGTGAGGTAAAAATAATATCGGCTATTGGAATATTTACCGGCATAGCCCCTGTCAGTTCTGCTTCGCGCACTATGTTTATGCCGCTGGTACCGGAACCGGTGTTGTAAATAATATAGTCGTTATACTTAGCGGCTGAACGGGTGCGCCAGTAGCTTTTGGCGGCTTCGCATAATTCGTTTTCAAGCAGATTGTAAACTTCGTTGCCTTCGGCTATCCGGTCATCGGTAGCTATGTCCCGGCTGCCGGTTTCCATGGCTTGGTTTTGTATGCCGCCAACAAAATCGGTAAACATGGTTTGCAGTTCGGTATTATCGGCAGCCAACCAGCCTTTGGTGGCAAGCACCACCGCATGCTTAGTAGTAAGTGCCGGTATTACCAAAGCTATTTTCAGCAAATCCGAATCTTTAAATTTATCGAGCCCCTTAAAGCCGAAGGTGTCAAAAGCCACGCTTTTTTCGCCCAATGCGCGCTTGGCTGCCGATCGTAATTCTTTCAGCTTATCTATCAGCAGGTCGGCATCTGCTTCTTTTTCCTCGGTGGCTTCTTTCTGCTCACCTAACTCAATAGTATCGGTGGGCATAGCACCAAAAGCCAGCACCTGGTTCTCGAGGTCGGTAACCCACACGGGAGTAATGCCTACGGTAGCCAGTTCGGTGGCATCGCGCTCGGCAAAAGCAATTTTTTCTAAAGCAATTTCAATTAAACGGGCATCGCTGAACCTATAGTCGCGATCGGGAGAGATAAAAGTTGACATGGTTATATGGTTTTGTTTCTGTAAAGAAAGGGAGTGGCTTTGGGCAAACGCAATTCTCCTCCGGTTTAACACAAATCTTTTTGCGGTTAAGAAAAAGGGTTTCGGAAACAGGAAACCCCACTTCGGAAATGAGAAGCCCCACTTCGGAAATAAGAAGCCCCACTTCGGAAATAAGAAGCCCCATTTCGGAAATAGGAAGCCCCATTTCGGAAATACGAAAGCCCATTTCGGAAATGAGAAACACCATTTCGGAAACAACACCACCCAAAGCCGAAATAAGGCAACCATGAGAAGAAATGGATTAGCCGCCTTTGAATTTGTTACTGCCGGCTTTAGTTTTAAGGTAAATTTTATAAAACCCAAAACCACCTATTATGAAAAAAGCATTTTCAAGTAAAAACAACGTTTCCGGCAGTAACCACAGCTACGCTTCTAAACCCGCAAAAATAGGAGCAGTAATTGCCACCCTTATGGTTGAACAAAAAATGACTAAGCAAATGGTTGCCGATTTTGTGGGCAAAACCACCAAGACAGTAGATAACTGGCTTAAGAGGGTTTACCTGCCTATACCCGAAATGATGGAATTGAGCAAACTGTTTAAGAAAGATTTAATGGCTCTGTACCGCCCCGATGTAAAGCCCGAGCCTAACCCGCTGCAGGCAGAACTTGATAAACAAAAGGGTTACGTAAAAAGCCTGGAGGGAACAGAAACCAAAAACGAAAAACTGCGGACGGAAAACAAAAGCCTGCGCGACCAAATTGAATTGCTGAAAGAATTAATTGAGAAGTTGAAAGGGAAGTGAGTTGGGTTCGCGAAAAAATTAAAGCCCGCGTTCAAACAAATCCACAACCCAAATTTTGAAACTCAAAAAATACTTCGCACTTTGGCACTAACTAAAATAAACCAGATATGAAAAACCCATTCCTCACTCTCGCATTTTTAGCTTTAAGCAGTATTTGTTTTGCCAGCACTAACAATCCATTATTTCCCGCAAAAAAAGATGCTGCCGCAGGCACCTTTGCCCATCATTGCGGTGAGTTTCATATTACACCCAGTGCCGATTATTATTTCTACGCTAAAGGCAAAAATTACGAAATGCCCGACCCTTATCAGTATAGAGTGCCTTTCATCGGCTTTGACATTGGTGGAACAAATGCCTAAATCAACTTTTGAATTTTCTACAGGTCCACAGTTTAATTTTCCGGTATTTCAGAATTTTCAGTCTACCTCTTTTAACTCTAACGGTGACAAACTAACAACAACAAAAGGTAATGATAAGCTTACCACTACTGAGATGAAAGACAATGCCCGTTTGGGCTGGAATATATTACTAGGTGCGGAACTAAATTTAGCTGACCATGTAGATTTATTCGTTGGTCCACAAATTAATTTCTTAAATATCGCATCATTCAAAGCATCTGAAAATGAAGATCGAATGGATAACGGGGATATTTATAATTGCTCCCTTGGTTTAAAACTAGGCTTCCGTTTCCACTGCGAACAATAAAAAAACGTCATTGCGAGGGAGGCTTTGCGACCGAAGCAATCTCCTCAAAAACAAAAAAGCCATCTCTTAAAAGGATGGCTTTTTTGTTTTATATCAGGACAGTCTTGTCATTTTGAACGAAGGCTCTGCGAAGTGAGAAATCTTGTATTGGGTTTTAAAAGAAAACCAAGATACCTCGTTCCCTGCCCACCGTCAGGCAGGCTCGGCATGACAAACTTCCTTTTCTTGTTTTAAGCATTCAACACGCGGAAATATTCCACGGTTAAGGCAAGCCCTTTATCGAAATTAAACTGCGGGTTATAGCCCAGAAGGTTTTTTGCTTTTGAAATATCAGCCAAAGAGTTTCTCACATCACCGGCACGGGCAGCACGGTAAGTGGCTTTGTGGTCGCTGCCCAGCAACTCTCCTATTTTATTATAAAGCTGATTTACCGAGAAGTTCTCTCCTACTGCAATATTAAATACCTGCCCAAATGCCTCTTTGTTTTCGCAAAGCATGGCGCACACATTGGCCTGCACGGCATTTTCTACAAAAGTAAAGTCGCGGGTTTGCTCGCCATCGCCATCAATAAATACTTCTCCCCTGCTCATAATTTTAGAAACAAACAAAGGAATAACGGCAGCGTATTGTCCGTTAGGGTCTTGCTTAGGCCCGAAGATGTTGAAGTATCGAAGACCGATAACCGGTAAGCCATAAACCTTATGAAAAACATCGGCATACAACTCGTTGGCATACTTGCTCACCGCATAAGGCGAAAGTTGTTTGCCAATCTTCTCTTCCACTTTCGGCAAAGTTTTTTCATCGCCAAATACCGAAGAGGACGAGGCATAAACAAACTTCTTAACTCCCGCGTCCTTAGCAGCGGTAATCATATTTACAAAACCACCTACGTTTACATCATTAGTATTCCACGGCTCGTTAATAGAGCGGGGAACAGAACCCAAAGCGGCTTGGTGCGAAACAAAATCAATTCCTTCGCAGGCTTTGCGGCAGGCATCTAAGTTGCGCAAATCGCCTTCAATAAATTCAAAAGCAGCATTTGATTTGAACTCTTCCAGGTTTGAACTTCTACCGGTTGCCAGATTATCGAACACACGGACTTTCTTCGCACCATACTTCAATAAATACTCCACAATATTAGAACCGATAAAACCGGCACCACCGGTAACAAGGAAAGAGTATTGCGATAAATCGTTGGAGTGATACTTGTTGTCGTACATTATCGCGTTACATATTGCTGTTCGTAATACTTCTGATAATTCCCCGATGTAACATGGCTTAGCCACTCTTCATTCGCCAAATACCAATCAACAGTTTTCTCCAATCCTTCCTCAAACTGCAACGATGGTTTCCATCCTAAATCATTTTGAAGCTTGGTAGAATCAATAGCGTAGCGCAAATCATGACCGGCACGGTCTTTCACAAACGTAATTAGCTTTTCATTTTCACCTTCTGCTCTGCCAAGTTTCTTATCCATTATTTTACATAACAAACGAATCACATCAATGTTCTTCCATTCGTTATGTCCGCCAATGTTATAAGTGCTTCCCACCTTTGCGTTGTGAAGAATTACATCAATGGCACGGGCGTGGTCAACTACATAAAGCCAGTCGCGCACATTCTCCCCTTTGCCATAAATAGGCAGCGGTTTATTGTTCTTGATGTTATGAATACAAAGCGGAATCAGTTTCTCAGGAAAATGATTCGGTCCGTAATTGTTCGAGCAGTTGGAAATAACCACCGGTAAGTTATAAGTATCAAAATAAGCGCGCACAAAATGGTCGCTCGATGCTTTTGATGCGGAGTAAGGACTATGCGGATCGTAAGAAGTTTCTTCCGTAAACATTCCCTCCTCTCCCAGCGCACCATAAACTTCATCGGTAGAAATATGGTAGAATCGCTTATCAGCAGGAACCGGTTTATCTTTAGAACAACCCCAGGCGTGTTTGGCAGCGTTCAGCAAATTTACGGTGCCTATTACATTCGTAATTACAAATTCCAAGGGATTCGAAATACTTCTGTCCACATGGCTTTCTGCAGCTAAGTGAATAACCGTATCAAACTTCTCTTCCTTAAATAAGTTATTGATGAAATCGGCATCGGTAATATCACCTTTTACAAATTTGTAATTCGGTTTACTCTCAATGTCTTTCAGGTTTTCAAGATTGCCGGCATAAGTCAATTTATCGAGATTGACAATTTGATAATCGTTGTAAGTATTCACAAACAACCGCACTACATGCGAACCAATAAATCCTGCCCCTCCGGTTATAAGTATCTTCTTCATTTTACAGCGACCAGTATTTAAACTCCTTAATCTTGTTCCTTAAATCACCTTTCACATCCACTATAATTCCATCAGCCTTCAAAAATTTCTTAAAGAAGTCATCATTCAAGTCGGTAAACTGTTCGTGGTTTACCGCCACAATTACAGCATCGTAATCCTTACCATACTCTTTCTGCAAATGAATGCCGTATTCTTCATGAAACTCTTCTGCATCGGCAAGCGGGTCAACTACTTCTGTATTCACAGAGTAGTGTTTCAACTCTCTGATAACATCAACCACTTTACTGTTACGAATATCGCTTACGTTTTCCTTAAACGTTGCACCCATTACCAATACTCGTGTTGCATCAATTTGCTTATGCGCTTTAATCAACTGCTGAACTAATTTGCGTGCAACATGTGCACCCATATCATCATTGATTCTTCTTCCCGCCAAAATCACTTCCGGATTGTAGCCAAGAGAATTTGATTTGTAAGTGAGATAGTAAGGGTCAACACCAATACAATGCCCGCCAACTAAGCCGGGGAAGAACTTTAAGAAATTCCATTTTGTTCCCGCAGCTTCCAACACTTCGTAAGTGTTTATTCCCATCAAATCAAAAATTCTGGAAAGCTCGTTCATCAAGGCAATATTCAAATCGCGTTGAGTGTTTTCAATAATTTTTGCGGCTTCTGCCACTTTAATACACGAAGCGCGGTGAGTTCCTGCAGTTACAATTATTTCATAAGTGCGGGCAATTGCATCCAATGCTTCTGCATCGCTTCCCGAAACTACTTTAGTAATTTTTGTAATGGTATGTTCCTTATCGCCCGGATTAATTCGTTCAGGAGAATAGCCAAGTTTAAAATCTCCGTTCTTCAAACTTAAACCCGAAATCTTCTCCATCACCGGCAAGCAATCTTCTTCAGTGCAACCAGGATAAACTGTAGATTCAAACACCACATAGTCACCTTTCTTCAATGCTTTACCAATAGTAGTTGATGCGGCAAGCACCGGTTTCAAATCAGGAACATTGTGCTTATCCACCGGAGTAGGAACGGCAACAATGAAAAAATTTGCCTGCTTCAGTTCTTCAATATTTGCCGTAAACAAAATATCTGCACCGTCAAAAGCAGATGACTCCAACTCATTGCTTGGGTCAATTTTGTTCTTCATCAAATCAACCCGCTTTTGATTTATGTCGAAACCAATGACAGAAATTTTCTTTGCAAACTCCAAGGCAATAGGCAAGCCGACATAACCCAACCCGATTACCGCTAATTTCTTTTTCTTGTCTAATAATTCCTGAACCATATTTTCTGTTTGTTATTTAATTTTCGAAACAACTCCATCCTTAAGTTGATACTTCTCTTTACTCTCTTCGCAAATGGCAATGCCGTCTTTGTCAAAACTCAACCGGTGACCGAATTCGCTCATCCAGCCAATTTGTTTGGAAGGATTACCAACCACCAACGCATAGGCAGGAATATTTTTAGTAACCACCGCACCGGCACCAATAAAAGCAAACTCGCCTATATCATGTCCGCAAACAATTGTTGCGTTGGCACCTATACTTGCTCCGCGCTTCACGGTCGTTCTTGAATATTGCCCTCTCCTGTTCACTCCGCTTCTTGGGTTAGTTACATTGGTAAAAACACAACTTGGTCCGAGAAAAACATCGTCTTCACAAACTACTCCGGTATATATCGAAACATTGTTCTGCACTTTTACATTGTTGCCTAAGACTACTTCAGGACTAATCACAACATTCTGACCAAAATTACAGTTCTCTCCAATCACACAATTACTCATAATGTGACTGAAGTGCCAGATTTTGGTTCCCTTACCAATCGTGCAACCCTCATCAACAAGAGCAGTTTCGTGCGCGAAGTATTCCTTATCTGCCATTATTCAAACCGGTGTTTACTCTTATACAATTCCTCCTTGCTCAAACTTCTGAAATAGTCATAAGTAATCTTCAATCCTTCCTCGCGAGAAACCTTCGGCTCCCAACCGAGAATTTCTCTTGCACGCGAAATATCCGGTTGTCGTTGCTTCGGGTCATCTACCGGTAGGTCTTTGTAAATTACTTTTTGATTGGTTCCGGTTAATTTGATAATCTCTTCAGCAAACTGCGAAATAGTAATCTCGCTCGGGTTGCCAATATTCACCGGTTGATGATAATCGCTCAACAACAAACGATAAATTCCTTCCACTAAATCATCTACATAACAGAACGAACGTGTTTGAGAACCATCTCCGAAAATTGTCAAATCTTCTCCACGCAAAGCCTGACCAATAAACGCAGGAAGCACACGTCCATCATTCAATCTCATTCTCGGTCCGTAAGTATTAAAGATGCGGACAATCTTTGTATCTACCCCATGAAAAGTATGGTAAGCCATCGTAATGGCTTCCTGAAAACGTTTTGCTTCATCATAAACTCCGCGCGGACCAACCGGGTTAACATTGCCCCAATAATTTTCAGTTTGCGGATGAACTTGTGGGTCGCCATAAACTTCGCTGGTGGAAGCAATAAGCATACAAGCTTTCTTCGCCTTTGCAAGCCCTAAAAGATTATGTGTGCCCAACGAACCAACTTTTAAAGTTTGGATTGGAATTTTCAAATAATCTATAGGAGAAGCAGGAGAAGCGAAATGAAGAATGTAATCTAACTGACCGGGAACAAAAACAAACTTTGAAACATCATGATGAGCAAATTCAAAATTCTCCAGTTTAAAAAGATGCTCAATATTTTTCAGGTCACCGGTAATAAGATTATCCATTCCAATAACGTAATAACCTTCTTTGATAAACCTATCGCATAAATGCGAACCGAGAAAACCTGCTGCGCCAGTTATAAGAACTCTTTTCATGCTTTCACAATTTCTCTACCAATGGAATAATAAGTATAGCCCAATTCTTTCACATGACTGAGCGAATAAAGATTTCTGCCGTCAAAAATCAATTTCTCTTTTAGCGAAGAAGTAATTTTATCGAAATCTGGTGAACGAAACTCATTCCATTCGGTTACAATTACTAAAAAGTCAGCACCGGTGAGGGTATCATCTTTGTCCTTTGCAAAATAAATTTTATCACCAAATATTTGCTTTACATTATTGATAGCTTCCGGGTCGTAAGCACGAACATTTGCGCCTACTTCTAAAAATTTCTCTAACAAATAAAGAGCCGGTGCTTCGCGAATGTCATCGGTGTTTGGTTTAAACGCCAAACCCCAAACTGCAATTGTTTTCCCTTTTAAATCTCCCTTAAAGTGATTCGAAATAGTTTGATAAAAATTCTCGCGTTGCCATTGGTTTACATTCATTACAGCATCAAGAATTTGGAAGTTGTAATCGTATTGCTTTGCTGTATGATATAACGCTTGCACATCTTTTGGGAAACAACTTCCACCATAACCAACACCAGGAAATAAGAAACGTTTACCAATACGAGAATCAGTGCCAATTCCTTTACGCACATTGTCTACATCAGCACCAACCAGTTCGCACAGATTGGCAATTTCGTTCATAAAAGAAATTTTGGTAGCCAAGAAAGCATTGGCCGCATACTTCGTTACTTCTGCACTTCTTTCATCCATAAACAATACCGGATTGCCCTGACGAACAAACGGCTCATATAATTCCTCCATCAATTTCTTCGCTCTGTCAGATTTTGTTCCAACTACCACACGCTCCGGTTTCATAAAATCTTCCACCGCTACACCTTCGCGCAAAAACTCAGGGTTAGAAACCACATCAAACGCCACTTTCGCGTTGGGGGCAATTTTATCACGTACTTTATCTGCGGTCCCTACCGGTACGGTAGATTTATTTACCACAACTACATAGTCCTTGATAATTTTGCCGAGGTCATCTGCTACACCTAGAACATATTTCAAATCTGCACTGCCGTCTTCTCCTGGTGGAGTTGGAAGCGCAAGGAAAATAATTTTTGCTCCTTCAATTCCTTCTACAAGGTTGGTGGTAAACTTCAATCGCCCAGCTTTAGTATTGCGTTCAAAATAAACATCCAAGTCCGGTTCGTAAATAGGCACTACACCAGCTTGTAACGATTTTACTTTCCCTGCATTTACATCAATGCAAACAACTTCGTTTCCCGTTTCAGCAAAACAGGTTCCTGTAACCAAACCAACATATCCTGTCCCTACTACTGCTATTTTCATTTTCCTGTTTATTGAATTGCTTCTTTAAAAGTATCTGTAATAAATTTCAACTCTTCCTCTTCAAATTCTGTATGAATTGGCAATGATAAAACTGATTTGCACAATTCCTCGGTAATCGGAAATGCTCCATCTTTATATCGTTCATCGCGATATGCTTTTTGTTGGTGCAGCGGAATCGGATAATAAATCATGCTTGGAATTCCCTTATCAGCCAACTTCTTTCTCACTTCATCGCGATTACCATCCTTCAACAACAAAGTATACTGATGAAATACGTGAGTTGAGTTTTTAGCACGAACCGGTGTTTGCACATTCTTCAAATCCTTGAAAGCATTGTCGTAATTATCGGCAACACTTATTCTGCGTGCTGCAAAATCATCTAGGTATTTCAACTTTACATCAAGCACTGATGCTTGTATAGAATCAAGTCGCGAGTTCACCCCAATTTCATCATGCACATATTGAATGCTCTGCCCGTGATTGGCAATCATTCTGATTTTCTTCGCCAATACATTATCACTCGTATTCAACGCACCGCCATCGCCATAGCAGCCCAAGTTCTTTGAAGGGAAGAACGAAGTTGAACCCACCGTTCCTATTGTTCCGCTCTTTGCTTTTGTTCCGTCACTGAAAAAATAATCAGCCCCAATTGCCTGCGCGTTATCTTCTATCACATGCAGATTATGTTTTGCCGCAATTTTCATAATCGCTTCCATATCGGCACACTGCCCGAAAAGATGCACCGGTACAATCGCCTTCGTTTTTGGTGTAATTGCCGCTTCAATAGCAGCAGGGTCGATGGTAAACGTATCGGGATTAACTTCCACTAAAACCGGTTTCAGCTTTAGCAATGCAATTACTTCGGCAGTTGCCACATAAGTAAAACTTGCAGTAATTACTTCATCACCGGGTTGATAGCCGAGAGCCATCATCGCAATCTGCAGCGAATCGGTTCCGTTTGCGCAACTGATAACCTGACTTCCGCCAAGGTATGCTGAAAGGTTTTCCTCAAACTTTTTTACCTGCGGACCCTTAATAAACTGCGTGTTGTTAATTACATCGGCAATCCCCGCATCAATTTCGATCTTCAAACGCTCGTATTGCGTTTTTAAGTCAACCATTTTTATTTCCTTCACCTGCATCATTTTTTGGGCGCGTGAAAATAATACTTTTGCGCTTTCAGCGTTTATGCTCCTAATGAAAACAAATTACCGTATACACTCTTCAATCATATTGGTTGCATTAATACTATTTGGAACACTTGCAAATGCACAAAAGCCGGAAGAAACAAAGAAGAAAAAGAAAATCTTTGAACCGAATAACGCAGTAATCATTGCACCTATTTACACCGCTCAGTTTCCTTTTGGAAATATGGCTGACCGGTTCGGCTTTAATTCACTTTTCGGAATGCATATTGCTTACAAGACCAAGAAGAATTGGATAGTTGGCTTGGAGGGAAGTTTTCTTTTTGGAACAACGGTGAAAGAAAATTATGTGCTTGATAAAATTTCTTTACCAAGCGGACAATTGGTTGGTCAAACCAACGCGCTGATTAGACCAAAGCTTCAGGAAATGGGAGCGAGTTTGAAATTTACATTTGGCAAAGTAGTTCCGTTCAGCGAAAAATATCCCGATGCTGGCTTGCTTTTCCTTACCGGTTTCGGTTTTCTCTCACATAAAATTAATATCAACGTAAAAGGTTCCACCTTGCCTCAGTTAGATAAAACCTACCGCAAAGGTTACGACCGCATGGCGAACGGTCCGGTTATTTCGCAATTTATCGGAGGCGTATTTATGGCGCGCAGAAAATATGTGAGTGCTTATGCCGGTTTGCAATTTGATTTGGCGTTTACACAAGGTAGAAGACCTTATGATTTTTATTCTATGCAGCCAATGCACGACAAACGCATTGATATGTTTTTAGGGATAAGAGTGGGCTGGATAATTCCGGTGTTTACCCAAACCAGCGAGAAGGAGTATTATTACTATTGACCACCTACAATTGACCATTGTGTTCAGTCTATTCCTTTACAATCTCTCTATTCGCTTTTATTGGTTTGCCATTTATTGTGCTTCGCTCTTCAACAAAAAAGCGAAGCAGTGGGTTGTCGGAAGGAAATATTGGGAATGTGGCTTAGATGAGATTGAAAAAAAAGAAGGAAAACGAATTTGGTTTCATTGCGCTTCGTTGGGAGAATTTGAACAGGTAAGACCGGTGATTGAAAGAATCAAAGCTCAAAGCTCAAAATTCAAAGTCCAAATCGTTGTCACTTTCTTCTCTCCTTCCGGTTATGAAATACGAAAGAACTATGAAGGCGCAGACTTTGTTCTTTATCTGCCGCTTGATACAAAAGCAAACGCACAAAAATTTATCGATTGTATCAATCCCGATTTAGTGTTATTTGTGAAATACGAGTTCTGGTTTCATTATTTGAACGAGTTGAAGAAAAAAAATATTCCGGTTATTCTTTTCTCTTCTGTGTTTAGGGGAAATCAGATTTTCTTCAAATGGTACGGAATCTTCTTTCGCGATATGCTGAAAATGTTCACCAAAATATTTGTGCAGAATATTGAATCGAAAGATTTACTGAAAAATATTTCAGTTGAATCAGAAGTTGCTTTCGATACGCGCTTTGACAGAGTTTATCAAATAACAGAAAACAAAAAACCATTTCCTTCTATCGAAAAATTTAAAGGCAATTCAAAAATTTTGATTGCCGGAAGTACTTGGGCTAACGATGAAGAGCTAATCATTCATTGTATAAACGAAGATGTTTTAAAAGAATACAAATACATTATTGCTCCTCACAATATTGACCAAAACAGAATTGATGAAATTGTTTCTTCTATTAAAGTAAAAGCAAAACGCTTTTCTCAATTGAATGAAGCAAACGCTGCCGAAGTTGATGTAGTAATTATTGACAGCATCGGTCAGCTTTCTTCTATTTATGCGTTTGGAGAAATAGCCTATATAGGTGGAGGATTCAACACTTCCGTCCACAATATTCTGGAAGCAGCAGTTTATGGAATACCGGTTCTGTTCGGACCGAATTTCGAGAAATCTTTAGAAGCGAAAGAATTATTGAGTTATCCTGTTGATGACTTCAATTCTTTGAAAAATGCGTTACTTAAACTTGAAGTAGAAAGCGAAAGAATTGCTGTAGGACAAAAAGGAAAGAAATTTATTGAAGAGAGATTGGGCGGGACGGAGAGAATCATGACGGAAGTAAATCTTTATTTAAAAAACTAATTCAGCCCTCAGCCGGCAGACAACCTTTACGATTGTCTGCCATGCCTTGAACCGATATCATGGCAACAAGAACTTACTTCTTGTCGCTTTTAATTTCGTAAGTATAAACGGGAGATTTCTTAACGGTTGTTACATCTGTTTTACCATTTGCCTCTGCGCCTGTAAAAAATAAAAGCGAGAAAAGAATGGTTGCCCAAAAAGCAAGAACACGGATAGTAAGGTCGTATAAAAACAAATCGTTGCGTAAAGCTTCGTTTTTCATAAAATGGTTTTTAAGTGAGCAATAAACGAACACCATTAGATACTCGTTTTGTAATGCACTTGTTCCGCTTTGTTCTTTAAAAATTACAAAGCACGGGTTGTTTACTTGCAAAATAATTGCAGATAAAATTCTCATCAATTTTCAGAAGTTTGCGCTCTATGACTCAATACGATAAACTTTGGGACTATCAAAACCCCTCTGAAACCGAAACAAAATTCCGCGAGGCACTGAAAGAAACTTCTGCTGAAAAAAATCTTTCGGAGCATTTGCAATTGCTTACACAAATAGCACGCACACAAAGTTTGCAACGTAAGTTTGATGAGGCACATGTGATACTTGATGAAGTTGGCAAACACTTGACTGAAAAGCACAACACGGAACACATCCGCTATTTTCTGGAGCGTGGAAGGGCTTTTAATTCTTCGGGCAATAAACGGAATGCCGAAGTTTGTTTTCGCAGTGCGCTTGATATTGCACAAAACATAAATCAGGATGGTTATGCGGTAGATGCCATACACATGCTGGCTATTATATCGCCAGCTGATGCAGCAGTAGCATTGAACGAAGAGGCTATTTTGTTTGCCGAAAATTCTGAAGACCAGCAGGCAAAGAACTGGCTCGGTTCGCTCTACAATAATTTAGCATGGAGTTACTTTGATAGAGGCGAATATGAAAAAGCACTCAGCATTTTTCTGCGTGCCTTAAAATGGAGGGAAGAAAAAAAATCGATTCAGGCGATATTCCTCGCTAAGTGGAGCGTTGCGCGAACACTGCGCGCATTGAATAGATTGGATGATGCACTCAAGGTTCAGTTGGCTCTGTTTGAAGAAGCAGTAGAAACCGGTAACAACGATGGCTACGTTCACGAAGAACTGGGAGAATTATTTTTATTGAAGAACGACAACATGAAATCTACTTTCCATTTCGAAAAAGCATACGAACTTCTTTCTGCTGACCCACAGCTTGCACAAAACGAAAGACCGCGATTGGATAGAATGAAAGAGTTGAGTAAATAGCTTGAACCTGTTCAGAAAGTTAATCTTCCGCTACCGTTTCCTGATTAGTAATTGAATTCGGATTGCTCCAATACTTTCTCCATTTTTCTAACACCGCCTGAAACTCAGAAGGCAAAGGGGATTCAAAAAACATTTCCTTACCGGTTACCGGATGAATAAACCCGAGAGTCGCAGCATGAAGTGCCTGACGGGGCATTATCTCAAAGCAATTTTCAATAAACTGTTTGTATTTGGCATAAACTGTTCCTTTTAAAATGCGGTTTCCATCATAACGTGTATCGTTAAATAAGGTGTGTCCGATATATTTCATGTGCACACGAATTTGATGTGTGCGTCCGGTTTCTAAGCGACATTCCACCAACGTTACATAATTCAAATGCTCAATTACTTTGTAGTGTGTAACCGCATGCTTGCCAGCTTCTCCTTCGGGATACACCTGCATCTGCATTCGCTCACGTGTATCGCGACCAATGTTTACAGTTACGGTTCCTTCTTCATCTTTCATATCTCCCCACACCAAGGCTACATACTTGCGTTTTGTTGTGCGATTAAAAAATTGTTTTGCCAAATGCGAAAGTGCGTGGTCGGTTTTTGCAAGAACAATTAAACCGCTTGTACCTTTATCTAACCGGTGCACTAAACCCGGACGAAAATCTTCTTTGCCTTTAGGAAGATTTTGAAAATGCCCAAGCACTGCATTCACCAAAGTGCCTCTCCAGTTTCCTAAACCCGGATGCACAACAATTTCGGGAGACTTATTGATGACAATTACATCATCATCTTCATAAACAATATCCAACGGAATATTTTCAGGAACCAAATCGTAATTCTCCTGATGCTTTGGCAAG
The DNA here is from genome assembly GCA_947475165.1 of Bacteroidota bacterium. GTDB lineage: Bacteria > Bacteroidota > Bacteroidia > Chitinophagales > LD1 > Bog-950. The sequence continues at coordinate 25,645 of CANJLD010000020.1, read as the reverse complement.
AGCAAAAGAATTTCATCAGCCGGTCGAACTTTATAATTCGATTTCACCGGTTTGCCGTTCACCATAATACTACCGGCATCGGCAGCAGTTTGAATTTTGGTGCGACTTACATTGTTACCTAAAAAAGCTTGAATGAACTTGTCAATGCGAATAGGACTTTGACCTTTATCAACGGTATGTCTTACCTCTTCCACCAACACATCACTGGCTTCCACATCGGCAGAAACTACTTCATCATCTTCAATTATTTCCTTTTTCATTTGTGCTTTTAAAGAGCGTATTTACTACTGAATAGAGCTCATGTGTCCTTTCAGTTTAATAAGCACATCTATTTCAGATGGGTCATAACCTTGTTTCACTGCAAGATAATACGAAAGCCAGTCGCCAAAGTGGATGAGGTAAAAATGTTTTTCATAAGTGTCACTTCCTTTCGCATCAATTTCATAAACGTTTTCTGAAAGCTTAACAATTACATCTTTCTTAAAAAGTATGCGCTCTGTGTTCCGGTGATATTCATCATCGGCACGAAGAATTAAAACAGCCAGTGTATCGTTTACTTCGCGCCAGCCTACTAATTCATTATGATTCATTTCCGGTATCACATTATACCAACAATGCAATTTCGAATTTTCATTTATCTGTTGTTTCAAACGCAAAGCAGTGCTTTCATACTTATCCTCGGCATACAAAACAATAACTTTTCCGACAAGCTTTTCTGCCAAAAACTCTGCATCTTCCATTACCTTGCTTTGCTCGGTTTCAAGCAATACCGCTATTTTTTTAAGAGTTGAAATAAAAGCATTCCCGGTAAGTCCGTAATGTTTCAAGACAAAAAATAACTGAGTGGATGAATATCCCAAACAAGCTCGTGGCGGAAACCCGGAAGGAATAAGAATTAAATCAAGATTATTTTGAACAGCAATTTCTGCCAACTTTCCACCGGAAGTAATACAAATTGGTCGCAGCCCTTTTTCAATAGCTTGCACTGCACACGAAATAGTTTCTTCGGTATTACCGGAATAGGAACAAAGAATAAGCAATGATGATGAATCGACAAATGCAGGAAGAAAATAGCTCTTATTTACAATAACCGGAACGGTGAGTTCATCGCGTAAAAGTTCACTCAAAATATTTCCACCAATACCCGAACCACCAAGGCCGGACACAACTACATTTTTGATAGAAGTAAAGGTTGTTTTAAAACTTGCCTTCTCTCCTATTTCAATGGCTTTGCGTAACTGCTCGGGAAATTCTTTAATCAGGTCGTACATAAATCTTTCAAAAAATGAGAGGGCAAATAAAGGAAATTGTTTGGTTACTCCCTGCTATAAGCGTAAAAAACAGAAGCCGTTGCTATTGGCAAGGGCTTCTGTTTTAAATATCAAAATATCAGCTACCGGTCACTTCCTTTTTCCAAAGTGCGTAATCAGTATCTACCATTTTTGTAAACATTTGCTCAATTACTCCTATCCAATAACTATTCAATCCGCCTCCTCTCAGCTCACCATTCATACGTTTTGCTAGCAAAACTTTACGAGTAGCAATATCGAAAAACACTACATCGGCAACTCCTTTTTTTTCTTTTTTATTAAAGCTCTCCACTATAAAAACTACTCCAATCCCTTCCTTTTTCATTCCGTTTTTGTATTCGCTTATCATGCCTTCTATCTCCGCCTTCGAAAGTGGCGCATCGTATACGCTATTCATATTAGCCGTATTTGCAGTTGCATTTCTTTTCTCCACAACAGTTGGGTCACCATACACGACAATCTTTCTAAAGGCAGACTCTTTAGGAAACCTTCCGTTATCGCTAAACACCGTTGTGTTCCAAGCAGAAAAATAAGTGTCTTTAATTTCATCAGGCTTTACGTCCGGCAAGGCAAATTTCGCTTTTGTAAAATCAAGACCGTAAAACACAACTTTCTCAGCACTAAAAATTGTTTTTGCATCCTGTGCGTTTAAAAAAACTACAGCCATTGATGCGATTAAAAAAGCGAACCACTTTCTCATATTTTTTGTTTTTAATTTTTGGTTGAATCAAAAGAAGAAAATGTAAAACGATAAAACAAGTGGTTACTAACGAAATAAAATCATCAACGGCTTTCTGCTATCTGCCGGGCGCATACTTTGTAAATGTTGCCCAGAAACAAAATTCAAATTTGGAGTTACCCGAAGTTTAGACTGTAGTGAAGTTTTTATTTTTTGTTCTGCTACATCTAAACTTCCCGTAAGGGCAATATGAATTTGAATTTCATCAGTTCCCAAATCGTTTTTTGTTATTTCAACTATGTAATCTTTCACTTCCGGTACAGCACTCAACGCATCATAAATAGAAGGAGGGAAAATAGTAGTGCCTTTGTATTTTATCATTTGATTCTTTCTGCCAACCACCGGTGAAAGACGGATGGTATTTCTTCCGCAATCGCAAGGCTCATCGTAGTAACAACAAACATCACCGGTGCGATAGCGCAGCAACGGCATTCCTTCAACTCCTAAACTTGTGACAGTTACTTCTCCAAACGTTCCTGCTTTCAATTGTTTCCCTTCGTCATCCAAAACTTCCACAATCAATAGTTCTGGATTATGATGTCCTCCTTTCCCAAGTTCACATTCTGTAAACGCAGTTTGCATTTCGGTTGAAGCATAAGTAGAGAAGAGTTTAAGATTCCATTTCTCTTGAATTCGTTTGGCAAGTGTATTGGGGGTTAAATCTGCATTTCGAACAGGCTCGCCAATACATATAGCGCGTTCAATGCCTGATTTATTTACATCAATACCATTTGCTTCGGCATAATCAATCAGTTTTAGAATAAACGAAGGCACAGCCACAATTGCTGTTGGTTTAAAACGATGAATATTCTCCCATTGCATTTGCGGAGAAATTGGGCCAACGCGCACTGCACCCACTCCTAACTTACGTATGCCAAGATAATACGCCATGCCCGCCATAAATTGTCGGTCGAGTGTAAGCATTAGTTGATACACATCATTTAGTTTTGCACCTGCGCATAGAAAAGATTGTTCTTCGTTGTAAGCTAAACGTTGTAGATCGTTTTCGGTTAAAGCGACTGTAACAGGCGAACCTGTTGTTCCTGATGTGGTGGTATAATCAATCACTTTACCTTTGGGAACGCAGAGGAAGTCAAAATTATAATTACTGAAGTCTTCTTTAGTTGTAGTAGGCAGTTGAAATAAATCTTCCTGCGAGTTTATCTTCTCAACTTCAATTTTATGCTTTGCAAACAACAGCCTGTAGTAAGGCGAATTTGCTTGCAGATAAACTAACTGCTCTTTCAGCTTTTGTTCCTGAAAAGATTTTATTGCTGAAAGAGATTGTGTTTGAATGTTCATTTACTTTTCAATTATTACAAAGGCAACTGCTGTTTCTTTAATATGCGAAAGCGAAATATGAATTTGCGTTCCGCCCTTTTGTTCAAATATTTTAAGTGTTTCTCCGCTTAATTCAATGAATGGCTTTCCAACTTCATCATTCAAAATTTCAACTTCATCAATTTTCATCTTATCGCGCCAACCGGTACCCAATGCTTTAAAGAAAGCTTCTTTCCCTGCGGCACGTGCTGCATAACTCTGACAAGATTTATCTCGCTCGCAATATTCTATTTCGCGTTTTGAAAATACTTTTTCTCTCAGCGCGTCTTTTTCAATCGCCTTGCGCACGCGTTCTACTTCTATAATGTCTGTGCCTGTTCCTAAAATCATCTCAATGCTTTCAATTCAGTTTGCATTTTCTCCACTTCATGCTTGTCGTTCACTTCTTTGGTTAACGCAAGTTCAAAATATTTTTTGGCAGAAGATTTATCGTTCTTCGATTTATAATACTCGGCTAAATAAAAATACGTTTCCCAAAATTCGGGATTGAATTGAGTGAAGTTTTGGGTTGCAACTTTTTCGTTGCTCAATAAAGAATGATTAGACGTTGCTTTCTTAATCTGTTGTTTCAATTCCCTCCATTCAAGAAAGTTTTTCCAACCAGCAGAAAGCAAAAACGAATCGACAGGAATGGTTAAATCGGGATCTTTCAATTCACGATTCTCCTTCAGACTTGGAGCTTCGGCAAACACTTTCTTTAAATCGTAACAGACAAACTCTCCTTCCTGATAAGGGTTAGCACTTACCCAAAAGCGCAACTTCTCCGGTTGGAAAATGATGGCGTGGTGTGAGAGGAGTTGATTTAATGCTTTCTCATTTCCGATACCTATGTATTTATCATGAAGACCTTTCTGGTCGCGGAGAATTGTAGCTACATTTTTATAATCAAGTTTACCATTTTTGCGCATCAATTCTTCTAATCGTTGGAAGCGATACATGGAAGCACTGGTTAAAATATTCTCAACATTGTTTTTATCGCTCTTAAAACTATCGCTTTGATAGTGATTAGCGCAAAGAATAAAATTGGTGTCACTATTAAACAAAACTGTTTTAGTGATGCTCTTTTCTATCAAAGCTGTTTTATGGTCGGGTGCCGAGCCAATCATCAGCGTTTCGCACACAAAAGTTTTTCTCCTTTTGGCAATGGCAAATGCTTCGTCAATATTATTAGCATATTGTAAAATTTCTCTTGCCAAAATTGAAATAGGTGTTGTTGCTGCATTTGGAATATCGCTCTTGGCTGCATTGATGGTCACGGTAATTCCGTTATCATTCATGCCTGAAACACAACCCATAAAACCAGCCCAAGTAATTATTACAAACTTGTTCCCTTGCTTCGGATTACAGAAGTAAACGATTTTATCTTTCGAAAATTTATCACCTAAATAGAAATCGAGATTGCGCCCGATAATCATAAATGAATCGGCACTGCGTTCGTTCCACGCAGCAAATGAAGTGCAACCAACCAAGGCTAAACTTTGCAACGCGTGACCAATATCATGTGCTGCATGATAGTTCAACATTCTATCGTAGGCAGGATTTATAAAATCAAATTCATGCGGGGCAGAAAACGATTCGCCATAAATCTCGAGTTCATTTTCTTCTGGAAAATTCTCATCTAAGTGACGATTGAACACGCGGGTAAACCAACCCAAAAACTTTAAATAAGAATTGTTGGGAACGAGATTATGAATCTGCTCAACGAATGCTTCCTCCTGCGAGTAGAGTAATTCCTTCTCTAACTTACCGGTTATCACTCCCCGTTCAAAAGGTTCGCCTTCTACATACTCTTCCCACAAACCGCTTTCGCTTTTGCGTAACCAATTATTGCCAATGCGATAAAAGTTTTCGCCAAGCTTTTCGCGCTGTAAACCCAAAGCAGATTTATCTTTTACTTCGGGAATACGCGGAGTCAGACCCCATTGAATATACGCGCCCGTCAATAGTAGCAACAACACAAAAACACCAATAATATAGCCAAGTGCTTTAAGCAGTTTGCGCATTAGCTTCTGTAATTTTATTCAACAAATATTCCATTCCTAAAACTGCGGAGCTAGTTACTAAAGCACTTTCGGATACGCCCAATACACCATGCAAATTCAAGTTCTGCCCTGTCAACAATAAGTTCGGCACTTTTGTTTTGGCAGAAATCATTGTCTTCATCGGTTCATTAAAATCTTTTACTATGCCATACATATTACCATCATCTGTTCCCATATAATCGCGATATGAAAGCGGTGAAGATGTGTAATACGATTGAATACAATTGCGAATGTTGGGAAACTTAACTTCGATTGCATCTAACAACGCTTCTGCCTTTTGAGTTTTGAATGTTTGATATTCTTCATTGCGGTTGTTCTCTTCAAGCGTGGTGTGAAATGTATCTTTCCATTTCTCTAATTCATCAAATCGCATATAGGTCATTACTGTTATGGCTTCGGTAAACTCATTTTGCTTTTCGGGAACTTCTTCAAACATCGCATACATGCTCGGAAAGTTTTCCGGCTTGTAATTATCACAAGCCCAAACATTATCCTCATTAAAATAATAGTAGTTACGGTTGCGGAAAGGAAAAGTATTCGGCTTTAAAATTAAATACAAAACAAAGGTAGAGATTGAATTCTCCAGCGATTTAATTCTGTTTCTATATATCGGACGAATAGCATCTGTGGCTGTCAACTCCAAAGTTTTTGCAGGATGAATATTAGAGATAAAAAGTGCTGCTTCTATCTTTTCGCCTGAACTTAGTGTTACAGATTTTGCGACTCCATCCTCAACATCAATACTCTTTACTTCGTGCTTACGCAAAATCTCCCCGCCATTTTCTTTTATAATACGCGCCATCAACTTTACAATTTGGTCACCACCATTTTTTATTTTGCAAGCACTTTCAATGTAGCTGTTCACTACCAAGGCATGAACGTATAAAGGAGTTTTTTCTGTTCCGGCATACAACAGGTTTGTCCCCGCCAAAACATTTTGCAGTTTTTTGTTTGAACTAAGCTGTTCTATATATTGCTTCACTCCTGTTGTAAACGAAAACATATCCTGCGGTTCACCGGCTTTTAAGTTGTATAGGGGAACGCTATTGCAAATACGTTTCATATCTGCGCAATACGTTTCAATGGCAGTTTCTTCTTCAGGAAACTTTGAGAGTAGAATACGTTTAAAGTTTTCGTAACCCATACCGTAAGGGTATTCCTCTACATCGTCTTTGAACAACACCACATCAAAACCCTGTTCGTCCATCTTCACGGTTTCAAGACGTTGCATAATGCCGAGGTAGTTGAAAATTTTATAGAGGGAATTTTCTTTGTCTAAGCCACCAATGTAATGCACACCGGTATCGAAGGTTACGCCTTCGCGCCTGAATGTTTGCAGGCTGCCGCCAATCTGTTCATTCTTTTCTATAATGCAAACACGCTTACCTTCCTTACTCAAAATAGTGCCGCATACCATACCGCCTAAGCCGCTGCCAATAATTACTACATCGTATTTTTTGCTATCGTCTTCCATTTTTTGGTAGACGAAAATAAAAATTTGAAGGGGTAATTAACGGTTAAAGCCGAGCCTTACTGCTTCATCAACTTTGCAAAAAATTTTTCTCCGTTTTTGACGCAGATGATAAAGTAAATTCCACTTTCCAATTTATCCGAATCAATCTCCAACTGATTGCTTGCAATGGTCAACTGCTGCATTATTCTTCCGGTTGCATCGTAAACGTCTATCTCTTCTCCTATCAAATCACTTCTCAGTTCCAATTGCCAATTACCGATTGCAATTGGATTCGGAAATATTTTCATCTCGCTGCTTTCCTTTTTATTTTCAATATTACCGATAATGCAACCACCGGTGGAATCAATGTGCAACACATCATCAAAAACATAATCAGGTCGACCATCGGGTTGTTGCGAATGAAAATGAACATTACAAAGTTGTATAGAATCAACGTGCCTCATATAAAGTCCGGCAGCAGGAAGGGTATCACCAAAGATAGTCGCTTCCGGTCCTCCGCTGATATTTTCAGGAACAACAAACCCATTGCTAACCGCAGGCTGCCCGCCGGGGAAAGTAATATCGATGTCATGCATACGAATATTTTTTGCATAATAACCGGGAATACCGGTGATGGAACTGGTAACATTAGTACTTGCCGTAGCGGTTATATTTCGCAATTCCACATTTCGAACAAAACCAACTACGGGAGTAGCTGCGGTATCTGTGTACTTACGCCCACGATTACCAAGACGAATCATGATTGGAACTTTTATTCCGGTCATGTTTACATTTTCTATCAATACATTTTCCATGCTTCCTCCATCTACAACCGAAAGATTAATGCCACACTTAGCAGGTATTGCTGCCGTTGTGCTCAGCAAAACGGTGATGTTGTTGATATGGATGTTTTTAAATGCTCCGTGGGTTTCGGTTCCCAATTTAATGGCACGCGAGTAACTCATCACTGTACAATTGCTGATGGAGATATTCTCGCTTGAGGAAAGCGAAGTGGTTTTTATCACCAGCGGATCATCATTACAGTTAGCGGTGCAGCTATCCACTATCACATTTTTACATCCGTCAATATTGATGCCGTCTCCGTTTCCTAAATTCTGGTTTACGATGTTTATGTTTTTAATTACGAGCGTATCAATATCCTGATTGTGCATCATCCAGAAGCCTGAATTATGAAGCGTTACACCTTCGTAGCGAACATTGGTACAGGAAATAAAACGAAACCCATAAGGTTTGTTACCCTGATCAAGATAAAACGAAGCCGACAATCCGTTTCCTTCAAAAGATCCTTTCCCTATTATGCCGATGTTGTGTTGACCCTCTGCATAAAAAACCGAGCGCTGTGAATAATGATCGGTATAACTGCGGATGAGAGGAATCACATCGGGATAGTCGGAAGTACTTGACGCACCGGTGATAGTTGCACCAGAATCAATTTGAATGATAACATTACTTTTAAGAAACACAGTTGCTGTAAGAAAATTTCCCTGAGGCACCCTCACGATTCCACCTCCGCTGTTATGACAACTGTCAACAGCATCCTGAATAAAAGTAGTATTCATGGTGCTTCCGTTCCCTACAGCACCAAAAGATGTAATGTCAAAAATCTGTGCATTCGCAGTGAAAACAACAATAACAATGGCAACAGTTAACAGAATTTTGATAGCAGGTGCAATTAATGGATGCGTAGAATTTATTTTCATACCTTGGGTTTAGTAGAATGAAAGTTAAACAAGTTTTTATAGTCATGAAATTTACAGCAACGATTTGCAAAAGAGAAACGCACCGTTTGCAAAAACTTCCTTTCTCCTAATTTCTCAGCAGATAAGCCGTACAGGATATTTTTTCAAAGGAATAACCTTCCAAAAACTTACTGTCACCAACAAAGATTAGTGCTCCGTTTTCATTCAGATTTTCTAAGCACTTATTTAAGAGTGATTTCAAATCTTTTTCTTTCAATAACAAATTCTCCTGATTAATGATAAACGCATCGCTCTTCTGAATGGAATAACTATGTGCATCGGCACATACAAAATTCACCTCTTCGTTTTTGGAGTAACAATTGTTCGCTACTTCAATTTTCTCTTCATCTGAATCAAAAGCTATGAAATTCCTCTTCCATCCGGTGAAGTGAAGCATGTAGGTAGCGAATCCGTATCCACAACCAAACTCCATAATATTTCCCTCGCGCGGCAATGCTTTATTTAAAGCATCATAAAAATTTTCGTTTCTGCTTTCTTTCAACGCCAGCCACTCTAACTCCGGTCCTTTATACATGTAGTTCATGCGCAAACGCTGACGAAAATAGCGTGGTGTTTCATTTTCTACGCGCAGCTTTTCAAACTCTGTTTTAAAGTAACGTGAAATAGATTTGGTGCGCTCTGCATAACCATTACCAAACCGTTCATCGGTTGGCGAAATGCGCGGAAGAAACTTCATGGTCATAAAGGCATTCATCACCATAAAATCGCCTTTCTTAATAGTGTCACCAGTACCGTGCAGAAGCATAGGAACAATATCTATGCTGAGTTGTTCCGCTAAGTAGAAGGCACCTTTGTGAAAGCGCTTGAGTTTACCATCGGGCGAGCGGGTGCCTTCGGGAAAGATAACAATGGAGTAACCATCCTTTACAATGTCAACAAACTTTTCGATGGCGGGGTCCACTCCTTCCATTACCGGATAGTAATCTGCCAGTTGAACCACCTTACCAAACACCGGTGAATAGTAAACCCACTTTTTGGTGAGCAGAATCAGTTTAGGATGTTGCATAACCGTTACTAAAATATCGAGAAACGAGGCGTGATTAGCAACGATGATGGCGGGTTTAGAGAAATCCATGTTCTCTCTGCCCACATGTCGCTTGCTTACGTTCACCATCATGTAGGTGAGTACCTTTAGCGCGTAGCAAACAATATGATGAAAGAAGAGTTTGCGCTTTTTAATGTTCGGATACGGAACAAGATAAAGGAGAATGTAACCTACCAATGAGGCAAACAGCGAAACCGTAACGTAATAGCCAAAGGCAATCCAAAACAGAATTAATGTTGGGATAGTCCACGGTGGAAGGCCTCTTTCTTTACGGCTTTGAATAAAGAAGTCGTAAAGAAACGGTTGAACGGTTTGCCCGATAACTACGACACAAAAAATTCCAATGATGGAAATGAGTGCAATGGATTTAAGAGCCGGATGTTTGGCGAAAATCAATGCCCCTAAACCTATGAGCACCGTAACTGCCGAAAGGAAAATAGAAACCTTATGCGAGGCAAGTGTCGCTTTCCCTTTTTTGAATTTCACTGTTAGTCCGTCAGTAATAAATATGCTAAAATCGTCACCTAAACCGAAGATGAACGTAGAGATGATGATGTTGATGAGATTGAATTGCAAACCGAACAAACCCATAATGCCCAATATCCAAACCCAGGTAATTACCATAGGAAGAAAAGTGATGATGGTGAGTTCTAATCTTCCATAGCTGATTAGCAAAGCGAAGAAAACCAAGAGCGAAGTGTAAAGCAGAATGGAATTAAAATCGCTGTAAATAATTTCTACAAACTTGTTGGTGATAATTTGTTTGTCGAGGATAACGATGTTTGGGTGTTTGGCTAATTCCGCATAGAGGAGTTTGCGCTGTGTTTTATCTACACGAACGGCATTGATTACCGTGAGTTTATCTTTCGTATTAATTAAATATTCGCTGCCAAAAGCTTCTTTAATAGCCGCAAAGTCCTCACCGGTAACCGGTGTGTAATCTTTGTTCAGCAGGGTTTCAAAACTTTGAAAGGCCGTTGAAGAGAACTTAAACTTTGCACCTTCCTGCTTTAATGTATTGAGCAGATTTTGTTTCTTCTCTGCTGACCAATACTTGTTCCACCGGTCTATCTTTTCTTTCTGTAATTGTTGCGAAGGAATGAAGCGGCTGAACGAAGAATACTTCTGCACCCAACCATTCTGCCTGGCGGTTTCTAATTGCTGCAACAACACTTCGTTGTTCTGCAACATCTCTTCTTCGGTGGCTCCGTTAGCGGCAATAAATACCAGTTTAGAAGTATCATCCTGTGTTACGTCAATTTCTTTCTGCGCTTTACGCGTTTCATCGTTCATGAAATTGACTTTGTTCAAATCGCTTTCAAAACCAACCTGTTTGGCGTAATGAAAAAAGAACACGGTTAAGGCAATAATGAGGAGGAAGAAAATGCCTCCGTGCTTTTCTACAAAAGAAACTTTGCCGGTGCGCGTGGAGATTGCTTCGTCAGCTCCCAAAGCGGAGCTTCCTCGCAATGACGCTTCCTGTGCCGGAACAAAATGCGGCAGGAATACCAAAGCAAAAATGGTGGCACCGGTTAAACTTAAACCTGCAAACAAACCAAAGTCGTTGAGGATTTGCGATTGCAAAAGCATTAAAGAAAAGAACGAACCAACGGTGGTAAAACTTCCGATGGTCATGGGCGAAAGCAAATCGGTAATAGTTTGTTTTACCGAGCCGCAATGCTTGTAGTGACTGAAAAAATGTAACGAGTAGTTGATGGCAATGCCCAGCACTATGGAACCTGCGCCCAGCGCAATGCTCGAAATCATTCCGCGCACGAGGGCAATAACTGCCAGCGAGAACAAACCACCAAAAACCACGGGCAATAGCATGATAAACGGCACGCGCTTTTTACGGAACGCAAACCAGGTGAAGATGAGAATGGCAACTACCGTAATACTTAGCGTGAGAATAGAATCCTGCTTTAGCTGATGCGCGTTGCCTGCGGCCACTACCGAATTACCGTAGTAGAGAATTTCAATTCCGTCTTTAGAAGTATGAAGCGAGGTGATGGCTTTATCAAAACCTTCAAACAGTTTTTCGTTTTTACCGGTTTCGCCAGAAGTGTTATTGAGCGTAATAAAAAGATACAGGCTCTTCAAATCTTTGCTCACGATGTAACCATCATAGAGTTGGTAGTTATCATCTATCTGCAAGGCTTGCAGTTTGCGCAGCGCCAGGTTCGAAATACCCACCGGGTCATCGGCAATTAACTTCTTCATCACCATGCCTTGCGCAGAGGTGATGATGTTGTAATCGCTCTCTAAAGTTTGCGACAAACGGTCTTTAGCAATAAGCGAGTCGATGGTCTGGTAATCGGCTTCTTCTAAATACACCGGCAGGTTGTTGTGCACTGTGTTGTAGATGTTGAGCGTGGTTTCTTCGCTTACGGTTAGTTTAATGGAGGCAATCTGTTTAGGATAGTTGGCGAGTAAAAGATTGTTGAGCGAGTCGGCATACGCCATCAGCAACTCCGGTTCACCTTCCTTGCGCTGAATTAACTTTACCACAACCTTATCGGCAAAGTTGGAGCTTTTAAATATGTCGGTTATCTGTTTGGTCTGCTCACCGTTAGGGAGCAGGCGGCTAACGTCTTCTTCTACTTTAATGCGGCTGGCGAGTGCACCCAACAACACAAACAGCGAAACGGTAAGCGCGTAGAAAAGCGTTTTACGCTGCTGAAAGTAATCGTATAAGATGAGGAGGAGTTTATTCATGCGGCAATAACCGCGAATATGGGGAAATGTGGCAACTTAAAATATGACCGGTTATTACGATGGCATTATTTTCAGAATCTCATCCAGTTGATTAGCATTCAGAAATTTGTTTTTGTAGCCTTTTACTTCCGGGGTTTTCTTTGCTTTCTCTGCATCGTCCGGATTGATAGAGGAAGTAAGAATGATTAACGTAATCTTGCTTTTGACTTCTTCGCTTAGCTGATTATACTTTTCCAAAAATGTCCACCCATCCATTTTAGGCATGTTCAAATCGAGAAAAATAATTTCGGGGAGCGGATGCTTTCCTTTTATACAATCGTTGAGATAGTCCAAGGCTTCTACTCCGTTAACTGCTTTGTCAATGTTTTCGGCAAAGTTGTTTTTGCGAATAATCTTCTCTTGAAAATGATTGGCATCATCATCATCATCTACCAGCAGTACTCTGCTTATTTTCTTTCTCATATTTTATACAGTTAAAATGGTAAAGTAAAACGTACTCCCCTTTCCGGGAACCGACTCTACCCAAATATTACCGTGGTGCAACTCTACATTTTTTTTGCAATAAGCCAACCCAATTCCGCTTCCGGTATACTCATTCCGGTTATGCACCCGCTGAAACAATCCGAATATTTTTTCCTTATCCGTTTCTTCAATTCCAATTCCGTTATCGCTTACTTTAAATGTCCAGGCTCCTTTTAGTTTTTCTGCGGATATACGAATTTCAGGAATTGTTTCCTTCTTTCTGAATTTAATTGCATTCACCAGCAGATTCTGAAAAAGCTGTTTGAACTCAAGCGGATAAATAGCTAAAGTTGGCAAATGCATGATACTTATCTTCGCCCTATTGGTTTCGATAAGTGAGTGAATATCGGGTAATACTTCGCGCACTATTTCATTGCAATCTGCTTTTTGTAGTTCTTTTATTTTACTTAATCGCGAGTAATCAAGCAACCCTTTAATCAGTTCATCCATCCAGTTGGCTGCACGCGAAATACGGGTGAGATATTCCTCCGAATCTGCTTCCAGTTTTCCGGCACTTTCTTCGGTTAATAATTCTACATAGTTTTTAATAGTTAGGAGCGGCTCGCGCAAATCGTGCGAAGCGATGTAAGCAAACTGCTCCATCTCTTTACTCTTCGACTCAAGAATGGCGAACTTGCGATTGGTTTCTTCCGCATTTTTTTGTTCTGTAATATCCTGCACCGTTCCGCGCAGTATATTCTTATTGCCATCGGCACCTTTAACCGTTTCGCCAATACCCAACAAATGTTTTATGCTGCCATCCTTACAAATAACGCGATGCTGATAAACTACTCCTTCTCCCTTTTCCTTACCAATGCGTATGGCTTTATCCATTGCTGCAATATCATCAGGGTGAATTTTAGTGCGGCACATTTCGAATAACTTATCTGCCGGTGTTTCTTCCATTTCAAAAATATGATACTGTTCTTTTGACCAGGTTAACTCATTGGTATCAAGGTCAAACTCCCAGCTTCCTACTTTGGCCAGTTTTTGCGCTTCGTTCAACCATTTTTCGCTTTGAATAATTCTCCCTTCTGCTTCTTCATGCTGGGTAATATACCGGTCGTAACCCATAAGCAAAAAACCAAAAGTAACTATGGCTGCCGTTAAGTAAGAGGTAAGAAAAGTAACGCTCTGCATAGTGCTTTGAACAAACACGGTTTGGTTAGGGTCGGTATCAAAAAAAAGATGATAACCGGTGCGGAACATAAGAATACTACCCGCAGCCAAAAATACAAGACCGGTAAAGATATGCGAGGTTGGTCGTCTTTCGCGCCCTGATAAAAGCACATAAGCCCCGGCATACATCAAGATGGTGGATGAAGCCGAAATGATAACAATACGCGCTGCCGTATTTGGCACTATCCATAAAAAATAAGCAAGCCCAAGAACCGATGCTGCAATTAAATAATACACCCAATTGGTGCGTTTTATTTTACCGGTAAAATCGGCTATAATTTTATAATAATAGGCCAGCGAAAGCAGCATGATAGCCAATGCCAACAATATGGAAATAACATCGGGCACTACTCCGCGCAGCGAATAAAGTATCCATGCCAGTGAGTGAAGCAACGAAGCCCCCGCCCAGCTAAAAATACCGCGAATTTGTTTTAGATACCCTTGCGATACCGCTAACAACGCAATACCAAACAGCCCTGCGCTGAATATATTGATGATGACAACAGTCTTGGTATCGATATACATAACAGTTGTAAAAATACTGCTATTGGATGAATAAAGAAAAGTGCGGATTTTATTTGTTGGTAACGCAGAGCCTATAACACCTACAATGGCAAAAGCGATTATAAATCATCGAGTAAAGTAGAGGCATCTCTATCGGGTTCTACATCGTGTATTAGCGTGTTTTGGTTTTTACGCATGGCATAAATCTCGCTTAAGGTAGCTGGTTTTTTAAAATGATGTTTTATACCCAGGCGTTGCGCCAGCAGGTTGGCATCTAATTCGCCAAGAGGTTTAAACTCTTTGCGGGCAATTAACCTGCCCGGACGCAACAGAGCACTATCCAGTTTTTTAAGGTCTACGTTAAAGGTGCAGATAATCTGCAGGTTCAGCATGTCGTTTAGCAGACCATCGCTGAGGTTAAGCAGGTTAGTAACACCTTGTATGCGTACCCCTTCCTGCCGCTTGGCCAGCAAAGGTTCGGCATCTTCAATAAGCAGTACGCAGAAATTGCCTTCTGCCGACCATCTTCGCACTTCATGTGCCAGAAAAGTCATGAAGGCGGGTTCTACTAAATGGTCGACCATGTTTGGCGGCATGTAAATAACCACTTTGCGATTGGCTACCATTTTGCGCAACAGGTGGCGGATGTAATATGTTTTACCGGTGCCCGGTTGCCCGTGAAACAGCACCAGCCCTTTGGTGCTGCTGTTGAAGCGTTGCATTAAATCGCTGTGGAACTGCTGAAAGCCGTAACCGTAATTAACATCAAGGTCACGGATTTCGAAATTATCGTCTACCTGATGTTCTTTCATAGTAAAACCGCCCTGGGTGGTTTCGATGATATTGATAAAAGGCTTTTCGGGTTTTCTGCGCAAGGTGCATTCATCTATATAATCGCTGAGCATGTCTTCAAACCATTCATCGCGTTTACCGGAGGCCTGGCTGGGGCGGTATAGTGTAAATGAACTGAAATACAACTGCTCAGCATGCGGTATAAGCTTTTGAACATAGGTAGGCACTACATACTCATCGTCTTCATACCGGTTGATATTTGTAGCCTGCAACAGGTAGCCATAATAGCCGGTGAAACGAAGGGTGTAACGGGTAAGGCGTTCGTTCCAGCCGTTACGAATGGTACCGGTAGAATGAATAATTTCTGCCCCTAAACGGTCTTCCAGCTGTTTTAAAACGGCAAACGCTTCGATATACGCATTTGAAAAATTGACTGTACAAGGTATTTCCTTATAGTTCATGGCATAGTAGCGGTGCACAGGAAATGCATCGGCCGTGTTAGTCCCTTCTGCCAGCCATTTAGCCTCAGCCGGTTCCAGTTCGCGCAAACTGTTGCTTTTCTCTTTTATTTCTTCGGGTGCTGACAGAGTAACGGGGTGCACAAAAGGCTCGGGGTAAGCGGGTTCTTCGCCATAGTAATTTATTTGGCGGAGCATGATGTTAACCGGTACGTTTTCAAAAAAGAGTGTTCGCTTAATCCAGTTGCCGTGGCTATCGTTTTCAAATTGTTCGGTTTCACCGGGCTTTAATCCATACGGGTCCGGTGCCGGTTCTCTTGGCGGAATAATTTTTTTGCCTTCGCTGTCGTATTCGTATGAGTAGGTACTGTAATGTTTTATACTGCCATCGGCATTGTACATGTTCAGTTCAATGCAGTCGTTGTGTTCGTTAAATTTTTTAACCGTGCGCTGGTTGTATTGCTGTTTATTTTCATCGGTGTATTCGGTTATACTTTCTATATTATTTCCCCGCTCATCGTAAGTGCTCAGACTTTTGCGTTCAATGCTGCCATCGGCTTTGTATTCAATATTGGAGCGCATCTGCCGGTATTGTATGCCGTTAACAACCAGGATAGGCTCCTCGTAGGTATAAACCGACCTGCTCCTTACTTCACCGGCTCCGTTATAAATAACCGACTCCTGCTGTTGTCCTATATCGGTATAGGTATACACTATCCGCGACTGCACTTTATCTTCCTTGTCTTTGTGCACGTGTTCTATAGGTTGTCCTTTTTCGTTGTAAGTATATTTGGTTCTAGAAATATGATTTTGGTTATAGAAGGTTTCGCTTTCTGTTTCCTGCCCCGCAGCATTAAAACGTTGTAGTCTGTAGCTGCCTGCGCCATAAGATACCTCGCTGACGCGCATTCCCTGCTCACTGAATTCAGTTATGTAATTGGTTTCGTTATAGAAACCTTCGGCTTCTATTTTGCCCTGTTCTACTATGCCATCGTTTAAATGGGCTTTGTAGCAGGTTTCCATTACCAGTTTTACCGGTCCTTTTAAAAAATAGCTTTCGGCATCGGTTAGTTTCTCGTTAGGTTTTGCATATCTTCTTTTCCGCATAGTTTACTTTTTAGCTGCATAAAAATAAAACGGAGATTTTTAAAAAACAAGCATGCCGAATGAAAAATTTAGCCGATGTAGATGAATTGTTAAAAATTCAACGGTTTGATAAAATGCTTTGAGTAAACGCTGTGGCTAGTGCAACGATAATAGCGAAATTTGTTGGTAACGCAGAGCCTATAACACCCACAAAAACAAAACTCCCCTCGCAAAAGCGAGGGGAGTTTTGTTTTTGTAGTTATGCATTGTAACGAACGGACGCTGGCACCGGTTGGTATTTACCCCCTTTACTTGTTGGTGTAAATAGTATTGAGAACAGCACTTTCACCGGCAATGGTTGAGCAACGGTTTGAGGTGATAACGCCCAAGCCATTAATACTCTCTCCATTTTGAAGATAAACCACCTGACCCTCGCTGGTTGTTATTCTTCCGTTATCGTTTATTATAGATTCGTTTTTAAGCCAACGGTAACCGTCCATATAAAAAGGGATATTGTCCTTTACCGCGCGCATTCTATTATCAACCATTTTGAAACAGTCTTTATCTTCGGGTTGAACAGATGGCGCCACACACACCAAGCCCGATTGAGGCATTGCTTTTGCTTTTTTATACACCGAAGAAGTAATTACGTTGTTTTGCGCAACGGCACTAAGCGAAAAAACAGTTGTTGCCAGTAGAAGTGTTATAGTTTTCATGATATTATGTTTTTTAATGTGAATGAATTTTCACTATGCAAAGATGATCACTTACTGCCTGCTGCCGTTATACAATTTTGAAAAAGACTTGTATGATTCACACGCTCACCGGCAAAAACTTACCGGTTTTATAAAATGCTTTGTGTAAACAGTTATGCGAGATGATGTGATTAAGGCACAAGAACCTGCCTACCGGCAGGCAGGCGTAAGGCAGGCTCGGTATACTCAGGCTTTGCTTTGAGAGAACCTGTAGGGGCACTAAGGGCGAAGGATTTAAAATCCTTATTTATCTCTTAGTTCGACATGCCCTGCGGAACATGCCGAACAGCGATATACAAAAACAGCGATGCCATGCTTTCACAAGGATAGCATCGCTGTTCTCGTATAGAGTGGATTTAGTAGTAAGCCACTTCCTACTGTTGTTTGGAAGATTGAAAAGATACGTTTTGTCATGCCGAAGAACGAGGCATCTTTCATTTATTGTGTCAACAAAATACAAGATTTCTTACTTCGCAAAGCCTACGTTCGAAATGACAAAACTCCCTTCAGGGGATTTAGGGGTTCTTCCCCAACCACCCAAAAATAACTTTCCCGGCCCCTAACCCAACAGATGCAATCGTTGAAATATAAATATCGGCAAACTGAATTTGCGGTGGTTTTACCAAACCATAAGTAAGCAACGCTGCCTGCATACTCGCAGTTACCCAACCGGTTAGCAGTTGGTAATTAATAGCACTGTCAGCATTCAGATAATTAACCCAGGCAGCGGCTACGGCAACCTGCGCCTGCCAGTATTCATTACTTGCTTTACCTATGGCAAGGGCGAGCAGCAGAGGCGTTTGTTCATCGTAATTTAAGCCCGCTGTTACTGCTGCTTCTTCAAGGTTGCTCAAATATTCGGCAATAGACTGTGCCGGAACAAAGCGAATACCTTCCAGCATTTGAGCAATCAATTTCTGCTGCACCGCATTGTATTTTGTACCTGCCTGTCCGGCAGGCAGGTTACTACTAGCAACTCGCCATTCACCACTCGCCCCGGCATTCACATAGCCATTGTATGTATGGGGCAGAACAGTTTTAAGAAAAGGCACCAGCAAATCTACCGGTGAAGGATTCATCGGGTCGGGGATATAGAACGAGTTGACGAGCTGCTCGTTCAGGTTTTCGAAAGTGGGGCCTGCCTGTCCGGTAGGCAGGTTAAGGGGCAGGTTGGTAATAATGTAATCGAGCGAGTTTTTGTGCTTGGTTCCAAACTCGGTGTAGGGGTTTATGATTTTTGTTTGCATAGAATTGATTAGAGGATTAGGTAATTTGATAATTTGCTGGTAGCTAGTGGTGAATAGCTAGTAGCTAGTGGTAATACAGACTACTCATCGGCTGTTCACTACTCGGCACTCGCCATTCACCACTAGCCATTCATAGCTTACTGCATAACAATACTCACCGGTAAGCACCACCCGCTTACCACATTTTTTACCACCGAGCGAAAGCGGAAAATATACCGCGCACCCGAGGTTAGACCGGTGGCGGTTGTTTTAGCTATGTTGGTAATAGGCAGGTCTGCCCAGGTAGCCCCGTTATTACTGCTTACCTGCCAGTTGTAAGCCGCCCGCGACCCTGCCGATATAGCCGCCAGCTTAACCATGCCCGGTGTAGGCAGCTGCGTTACCTTGAATGGCGACTTTATATACACCCCGTTTACCCGCACATCAAAACCCGATGAATTGGCAATAATCAGTTGCTGCTCCGGGTCCGGTTCGGCATCTATAAGAGCCTGCACGTAACGCAGCCAGGCGCGCATATCATCTACCACCACATTATAAGCGGCATTGCGCGTGGCTACCCCGTTTATGGCCCGTGTTTCTACCAATACCTGCGCGGCATCAAAGGCGGTAATATGCCCGTTTACCACCAGCACGGTAGGCACCGGTGTGGCAAAAACGCCCGTAGCCGCTGCAATATCTGCCGATATACCGCCCGTTTTGTAACGGAAATCGCCTAATCTGCGATACCGGACAAGACTGAAAACTACTACTACTCTTCTTTTTAAAGTTGCCATTTGTTTATGTGTTTAGGTTATAAAATCGGGTTTACAATTTGTGGGCAGCCGATTTACTCATTACAAAAGTCACTGACATTTGTCAGCAGGCAATTGCTTCTTGTCAGAAAGCACTTGGCTTTTGTCATAAAGCAATTACTTCTTGTCAGAAAGCACTTGGCTTTTGTCATAAAGCAATTGCTTCTTGTCAGAAAGCACTTGGCATTTGTCATAAAGCAATTGCTTCTTGTCAGAAAGCACTTGGCTTTTGTCGTAAGGCAATTACTTCTTGTCAGAAAGCACTTGGCTTTTGTCATAAAGCAATTACTTCTTGTCATAAAGCACTTGGCTTTTGTCGTGAGGCACTTGCTTCTTGTCAGAAAGCACTTGGCATCTGTCAAATTGCTGCTCACTATTTCTTAGAACGATGGAACAAAAGTAAGCAGCGGTATGGCGGGTGAAGGAAGCTTATCGTAACCGGGCAGGTTTACATCGCAAACCGGTGGTTTTACATCGTAACCGTATTTTTTTTATAACCGGTGGGGCAGGCTTGCAAAGAAAGACTTGCGGAATGCTTCCGTAATTTTAATGGTAGGCAGGTCGACAGGATAATGCAGATGCACATATGTGCCGTCTTCAATATCTTTTAAATAAATACGATTAAAAACCATGCTTTGATTGGGCTGCACAAAATCCTCTCCCAGTAATTCTTTGGCAGCAGTAAGGCTGTTGTATACCACCAGCCTGCACCGGTGGCCGGGTTTGCGTATATCATACAGGTAAAAAACAATATACTTGTCATCCACCTCTGCCAATACTATGGTGAACAGCTGAACACAATGCTCCACTATATCGTCCTTAATCAGGATACCTCGCTTTTGCTCCTCGGGTATGGTTAAAAGGATAAACTCCGGTGGGTAGTTTTGCATGATATTTTCGCTTTATGGGTTAAAGAAAAAACCATCGCCTCCTGCAATCAGATTAAAAATACGGCTCTATAACGTATGTAGGTAATGTTTGGTATGTTTTGCGTAAAATTTTACAATTCTGTGACAAATGGGTGTTATTAGATTTTATCTAATAACACCTGTATCAGGAAGGTTTTTTATTTTTACTCTGCAAGCCGCACGAGTAATGAACCGCCTGAAAGCGCGAAATTATGAGGTGCGGTATTTTTTATTTCTTCGCAACACAACTCCACCCATGACCCTTTTCGAAAAACTACAAAAAGTAACCAGCGAGGAAGATGTAAAAGATGCTTACATAAAAGCGCTTGGCTTAAAGGGAGTGCAGAAAAACCTGATAGATATTCAAACCAAAGAAATTTGGTTTGAAGCAAAAGATACTGCTAAGCATTCTACCTACGCCATGTTTACGCAACTGATGCACTATGTGCAGCAGGCACTTAACAAAGGAGAAACCGTACCGCCTTTCTTGTGTGTCATTGACACACAAAAAGCAGCTATAATGAAAAGCGAGAGCGTAATTCCCTTCCTCGCAAAAAAAACTATCAAGTGGGGCAAGAGCGCCAGCGGCTACACGCAAGAGGCACTCGATGCAGTTTCGGCACATATAGGCACACACTTCGTTTCGTTTAAAATAGAAACACACGAACAGGAATTTATAAGTGCCATTAAAAACGCTATTGCAAAAGGCGACATCATCCGCACACAAATTACACCCGATAACCTGAAACAGGTTTTCGATAATTGGATAAAATACATAGGCAAGGAAATTAATGGTGTAGCCGAAGAAGATTACGCGCTTTTGTTTTTTGCCGATATAATGAGCGATGGCACCACTGCCACGCACGATAACCTAACCGCACAGCTATTGCACAAAGGCAATGCACCGGTGTTTAGCCTTAACGGTAAACTGTATGAGTTAGGCAACCGCGAAGGCTACCGACAGTTTTGGGCTATTTACCACCGCCCGCCCGATGAAGAATACCGCAACTATTTACTGGAAAGGCGCGATAGCTTAATACCACTAGACGAACGTAGCTTTAAAGGCGCTTATTACACACCGTTGAATGTGGTAGAAAAAGCCTACGATAAGCTAACCGAAACCCTCGGCAAAAACTGGCAGAAAGATTATATAGTATGGGACATGTGCTGTGGTGTAGGCAACCTCGAAGTTAAGCACAGTAACCCGCGCAATATATATATGAGCACCCTCGATGCGGCTGATTTAGATATAATGCATGCCGCCAAAACCTGTGTGGCTGCCACGCGGTTTCAATACGATTATCTAAACGATGATATTACTGATGATGGTGAAATAGATTACACCCTCACCAACAAAATACCGCAACCTTTGCGTGATGCCATTGCCAGAGGTAAAAAGATTTTGGTATTGATGAATCCGCCTTATGCGGAAGCGACAAGTGGAGATAATACAGCTGCTTCTGGAGAAAATTCTGAAACAAAGGTTGGAGTTGCAAAAACCAAATTCGCATCAACAGCAATGGCCGATTATGGAAAAGCAACAAATGAGTTGTTCATGCAATTTATAGCAAGAATAGCGCAAGAAATACCAACTGCTACTGTAGCCCTGTTCAGCAAATTAAAATACGTAACAGCTCCTACATTAGATGATTTCAGAACAATCTGGAACGCTAAATATTTAGGCGGTTTTGTAGTAGATAGTAAATCATTTGATGGTTTGAAAGGCAATTTCCCGATCGGCTTTTTAATCTGGAAAACAGATATGAATTCTAAAAGCAAAGAAATCTTTACCGAAATTGCAACAGAAGTTTTAGATAAAAAAGCACAACCGATTGGAGCGAAAGTTTTTTATGCTGCACCGGATGAAGAATTATTAACCAATTGGATTAAAAGACCAAAAACAAATAAGCAGGATGTAGTTTCTCTAAAGAATGCAATTGCTCCAGCGACTGTAACAAAAGATTTAAGAGGAACAAAATGGTCGGATGGTGCAATTGGTTATATGTTGAGCGGTGGAAATGATTTGCAACATGCAGGTATTCATACCGGGATATTTTCATCAGGTTATAGTAGTGCCCGTGGTTATTTTATTAATCCTGAAAATGTTTGGCAAATAGCAATTGTATTTACTGTCCGCAAGATTATTAAACCAACCTGGCTCAACGACCGCGACCAGTTCTTACAACCGAGCCAACCACTAAGCGAATAATTTAAAACCGACTGCTTACTCTGGATGCAGTTCAACGGCAGCAACCTTACCGCCAGTGCTAATGATTTAGAATGGAATGGTAAAACATGGAGCATAGTCAACCACTTTATACCTTACACCGAGCAGGAAGTAAACGCACCCGGTCGTTTCGAGAGCGATTTTATGGTGCAATACTTAAAAGATAAAACATTATCACCGGAGGCCCAGACAGTATTAGCCGAAGGCAAAAAACTATGGCAAGCCTACTTTGCCCAAACCGATGTGCACAGTGTGCGCAATGAACTAAAACTAAACCGCCCCGATGTAGGCTGGTATCAAATACGCAAAGCCTTAGAAGCCCGCAACAAAAGCGGAGATTTTGCACCGGTAAGTTTCACCGCGTTTAAAAACGCTTACGATGCATTAACCGAAAAGCTACAGCCAATGGTTTATGAGTTAGGTTTTTTGAAAGTGTAACCCCGGTCTGACGCAGGCTGACCGGCAAGCAGGGAGGAGAATTTGATTAAAAGAAAGTGCCCGACACCCAGATCCTAGCTCACCTTGCGGCTTATAGAAGAAGTGTCGGGCATTGCAAAGATAGAAATTAGCACCAACTATGCGGCCATCACTAACAAAAGTTGCAGCCGATGGTTTATGAGTTGGGGTTTTTGAAAGTGTAAACTATTGATATGGGCACCATCCTCAACGCGGTTTGCACCGCTTGTAATTTTAATAAACAGCTTTTTACCGGTGGCGGTATGCAAAACTTTACAACATACCACGGCTTGCCTGCCATTAACCTTAAAACAAAAAAGCTGGTAGTAAAAAACTACATGGAAAAGGAGGCGCTTAAAGGCAAAGTAATTTTTTATAACGAGCCCGGTATGAGCGAAGGTGGCAGGCAACTTACGGCTGATGAGGATGATACTGATATTGGCCTTAATACAGAAAAAAATAAATGTCCTGCTTGCGGTAAATACACTATGAACTTTGAGTTTGCCGGTGTGTGGGATTAAAGCAATAATAGAAAAATGTGTCCCGACAGGTTCTCCCTGCTGTTCGCCATGTTCCGCAGGGCATGTCGAATTAAGTGATAGTTACAGATTTTAGCCCTTGTTGGTGTTATCAGGTAACTATATACTTGTTAGACCGCGCAGATAGGTTTCGTTATGCTTTCCTACATTCGTTTTATGGCTCACGGACGGAACGGTCACATACTGCATGAGGGGAAAAACTACTTCTATAAAGTCATTCACTCCGCTTCAAGAATAGAAGTTCATAAGGAAGGAGAAACGTTATTCAGCTTTCGATTTAAAACGTTTACAGAGCAGGAAATAACAGATGCTATTACAGAATATTTACGCGCGAAAGAACATGGAAAGAATCGGCTTGCTTCTCTTAGCAGAAAGCTACCTATAAATGAGTTTGACGGAGTAGATACAATTTACCCCGATTAGTAATCGTCTTTTGTGCCCTGCTGGCGCAAGTTTAGCGCAGCGTAAATGTGCCTGTTGTATTTAGTAATCTTGTAATTTTAGGAAAGAAAAGACACAAGATACAGCCGCTGTTTGCCATGTTCCGAAGGGCATGTCAAACTGAAGGCGCTATGCTAACATCCCGAACAGCAAGTTATGGTCAGGTGACCACAATTGTTCGGAATCTGCTCTTGCACCACTTTCCGCACCGTGGGACAATATTTTATATTAGCCGGTACAAAACCAAACCTCTATATGAAAAAAATAGCAACCACACTACTGATTGTAATAGCCGCAACTATTGCCAATGCACAAACCGGTGCAGAAATTAAAAAGAGTTATGCCGAAGTAAACCAATACAGCGGGCTTTATGTATTTTACTTTTGCAAGCCGGTTAAAGAATACGAGCACATTGCCACGATTAAGAAAACTTTTGTTGTAGAAAACACCAATGAATTTTTACAAAAGGCTGCCAGCTACAGTAAAAAACTACACCCTGATGGTGAAGCGCTTATTTTTAATGGGTCTACAAGCGGCTGGGCAGACTATTGGGACGTTGTAAAGTTCAAATAACGCTAGTTATTGTCTCCTGCTGTTCGACATGTTCCGCAGGGCATGTGGAACTAACAGATAGTTGCAGATTTGCAACCTGACTGCCGTCAGGCAAGTTCTGCTGGTATGCCATTACAAATCGCTTCTTATCTTACGTTCGTGATGCGCTGTGCTAACATCCCGAACAGCGGCTCTGCCAGGAAAAGTGGTCAATACTAAATAGTTCAGACAATACGAATAGCTTTGCGCCCAAATTTTGAAAAGACCTGGTATGAAGCGTATTAATGAATACAAAAAACTGTTTAACATAGAAGCAGAAATTGACCTGAAAGAGCTTAAAATCACTTACAGGAATTTGATAAAAGAATGGCATCCGGATAAGATACAAGATGACACCCTGCGCGAGGAGGCAGAGATTAAAAGCAGGAGGATAATTGATGCCTTTCATTTTTTGGTAAGTATAGCACCCGAAACCAAGGAGGCTTTGATGGAAGAATATATCCTCACCACTTCCATATCTAAAATTAAGGATTTCCGGCATAAGGGTTTGCTTTTAGAGGTATCGTTTGCTGATGGCACCACCTATGAATATTTTGGTGTAAACAATGTCCTTTTCGACAAGTTTTTGAATAGCGGTAACCAATATCGTTTTGCCAAAAGGAGCATCTTCCACTCTTTTCTATACAGAAAGTCGAAGAAGGATGCAGAGCTGGCCGAGGCCACCGTGCAGTTGTAAATTCCTTCCCCGCTGGCGCAAGTCTG
>CANJLD010000019.1 GCA_947475165.1 Bacteroidota bacterium | reverse complement strand
GAGCCGTTGATGAGAATCGAACTCGCGACCTCTTCCTTACCAAGGAAGTGCTCTACCACTGAGCTACAACGGCAAACATTTTTTTGCCTCTCATCATTGTCACTTCCGTATTCAACCTTCTTCTCGCAAGAGATTAAGTGGGGAGAGAAGGATTCGAACCTTCGAACTCGTGAGAGGACAGATTTACAGTCTGTTGTCGTTGGCCACTTGACTATCTCCCCTTCTTTGAAGGTGAATTTTAAAAAAACATGAGCCCGAGGATGGATTCGAACCTCCGACCTGCTGATTACAAATCAGCTGCTCTACCAACTGAGCTACTCGGGCAATTTTTTTGTTACCAAAATGCAATGAACACACCCGTTCTTAAAAACGGAGCGCAAATCTAAACAGTTAATTGAATTTTCAAAAAGTGAGAAAAGATTTTACGGAAGGAATTTTCCGAGAGGGAATGGCATAAAAAAAAGCGTCCCGAAATTCTTCGGGACGCCTTGGTTAACTATTAAGCTGCTTTTATTTTTTCTTTCTGCTTTTTAAGCTGACCTGCTATAGTGTGTAAGGCAAGGTCTGTGCTTTCTTCAAATGTTTTAGATGTTTTGGTTACAAATAATGTTTTACCGGGTACGTGAACTTTAATTTCAACAACTTTTTGTTTTACACTCTGCTT
Source organism: Bacteroidota bacterium (assembly GCA_947475165.1). Classification (GTDB taxonomy): domain Bacteria; phylum Bacteroidota; class Bacteroidia; order Chitinophagales; family LD1; genus Bog-950. The sequence continues at coordinate 75,145 of CANJLD010000019.1, read as the reverse complement.
CGATTCAAGTTTCAGAAATACTTCTGCTTCTACAATACGGTCGAAGAAAGTTTCGAGCTTGGTTAGTTTCTTGTTGATGAAATCTACCAACTGCGCTGATGCATCAAAATGCACCGGATGGATTACCACATTCATAAAAAACAATTTTAAAGGTTAGATAATTCGATTTCGGTTCCTATGTCTAAATAACGAAATAGTTACGTGAATCTTGTATAATTCTTACGAAATATTTTGAAGAAGGTTAGCCGTAAAAAACAAATTGCCCTTTAAGCAGTAATTTCGAAAATAATGAGTAGAATCCCTTAAAATGATAGGAGTTCTTCTATTGCTGCCCTTACTTTTTCCGCATTCGGCAGCATGGCTTTCTCTAAATTTTCGTTAAGCGGAATGGCGGGAGTATTTACTGAACCGAGAATTTTTACAGGAGCATCTAAATCACGAAAACATTCCGCAGAAATTCTTCCGGCTAAAGCTTCGGCAAAAGAATGAGTGATGGTTTCCTCGGTAAGCACTAAAACTTTCCCATGCTTTTTTACCGAAGCAAAAATCATTTCTTCATCCAACGGGTTCAACGTTCTTAAATCAATCACTTCTATTTGCTGGTCGAAATTTTTTGCCGCATTCATCGCCCAATGAACACCCATACCGTAAGTGATAACAGTGAGAGATTCTCCGTTTTCAATTTTTTTTTCACTGGCTTCCAAAGCAATTCTGGCTTTGCCCAAGGGAATAATATAATCCTCATCGGGCTCAATAGTTTTAGCGAGTTCTGTTCCTTTTACTTTGCTCCAGTAAAGCCCTTTATGTTCAAACATCACCACCGGGTTAGGGTCGTAGAAGGCTGCCTTCAAAAGTCCTTTCATATCTGCGGCATTGCTCGGATAACAAACCTTTACTCCTTTTATCTGCAATAAAAAACTTTCTACCGAAGACGAATGATAAGGACCACCGCTTCCATAAGCACCAATCGGAATACGGATTAAGGCCTGCACCGGAAACTTTCCATTACTCAGGTAACATGAGCGAGAAACTTCAGTAAAGAGTTGGTTCACTCCCGGGAAAATGTAATCGGCAAACTGAACTTCAACAATCGGTTTACAACCGGTGGCGCTCATACCTATCGTTGAGCCAACAATGTATGCCTCCATAATGGGAGTATTGAAGACTCTTTTATCGCCATACTTTTTTGCCAGCAAAGCCGCTTCGCGAAAAACTCCGCCCAATTCTCCACCCACATCCTGTCCATATAATAATGCCTCAGGATGTTTCTTCAAAATTTCATCTACTGCATGAAGTGCCGCATCTACCATAATAATAGGTTCAGCATTGGCTGGAGAACGTTCGCCAAGTTCTTCGGTAACCGAAGTTGGGGCAAAAATATGTGTGGTTAAATCTTCTTTTGTTGGAAATGGTTCAAGAACCGCACGCTCAAAATCATCATTCACTAATTGCTTTGCCTGCTCTTCTATTTCGTTCAATTCAAGTGCCGAACAAATTTTTTCGTAAAGCAAATACTTCTTCAATTTATTATAAGGGTCGCGCAGGGCATCGCTCTCCAAATTTTCTTTCGGGCGATACCATTCTTTTCTAACTCCCGATGTATGGTGATTCAGCAAAGGAACTTTTGCATGAACCAAATACGGTGCGCGGTGTGTACGCACATAATTTACCACCCGACTCATGGTTTCGAAACATTCTTCAAAGTCAGTTCCGTCAATGCTTTCTACCTTTAATCCTTTAAAACCTTTAGCATATTCAGGTGCGTCCTGCGCGCGTACTTCGCTGCTGTGAGCAGAAATATCCCATTCGTTGTCCTGCACTAAATAAATGATAGGGTAATTATGCAGCACAGCCATTTGCAATGCTTCACTCACTTCGCCTTCGGTAATAGCTCCATCACCAAGCGAACAAATTACCAATGGCTCCTCTCCTTTTTTATATCCGGCTAATGCCTGCTGCTCTTTGTATTGCAAACCCTGCGCAGTACCGGTGGCAGGAATCACCTGCATACCGGTGGCAGAACTTTGGTGCGGAATTTTAGGAAGGTCTTCGCGGTTTGAACTTGGATGAGAATAATAAGTTCTTCCTCCGCTGAAATAGTCAGTCTTCTTAGCCAGCAATTGAAGCATCAAATCAAATGGAGTAAAGCCCATGCCAAGCAACATCGAGTCATCGCGGTAATAAGGAAAAACAAAATCCTGCGACTTTAACTGAAACGCTGCAGCGAGTTGAATCGCCTCATGTCCGCGCGAAGTGGCGTGAACATATTTAGAACAAATATCTTTTCGCTCTTCATACAACTCCGTCATTGCCTTGGCAGTTGACATGAGTTGAAAAGCGCGGAGAAGATTCTCTTTAGAGGGTTTCATCTGGACTCAAATTGATTTTCAACTGACAGATGGAATGCCCGCAGAAATTTATACTGTAGAGAGTAATTTTGAACTAACGGGCACTTCATTATTTACAAAGGAATCATTTCACCTCGAAATCAAAAACCTTCTTTGTTTCCAGAAAACCTTCTAACCGGTCGCCTATTTTTACTGCTCCTACTCCTGCGGGTGTTCCGGTAAAAATTAAATCGCCTGTTTGTAAGGTGAAGAACTGCGAGGCATAGGCAATTATTTTTTCGAACGAAAACATCATGTCGCTGGTGTTTCCTTTTTGAACTTCCGTTCCGTTTAAGTTCATGGAGAAATTAAATCCGTTGTTGGCGATAACACCAGCAACTGCTGCATCGTTCGCTTTTTTGAATTCACCGATAACAGCAGAATTATCGAATGCCTTTGCAATTTCCCAAGGCAAGCCCTTTGCCTTTTGCTGGCTTTGTAAATCACGCGCGGTAAAATCGATTCCTACGGTTACTTCATCGAAATATTTTCGCCCAAATTTTTCATCAATATATTTTCCCTGCTTGCAAACCTTTAAAACCAATTCGGTTTCGTAATGCAAATCTTTTGTCCATTCAGGGTAATAGAATGGTTTGTTGTCTTTTAATAGAGCAGTTTGTGGTTTTAGAAACACAACCGGTTTGTCGGGAATTTCGTTTTTTAATTCCTTGGCGTGTTCGCTGTAGTTTCTACCAATGCAGATAATTTTCATGTTCTATTTATTGAATTTACTCATGGCTCTTTCAATTCCTTCAAACATAAAACTGTTTACGCCTTCACAAGCAACTTTAATTCTTTCATCCAGAGTTTTCATTTCTTCTACGCCCCATTTGCCCAATACATAATCTACCTGCTTGCCTTTTGCAAATTCGTTTCCCACTCCAAAACGCAAACGCGCATAATTGCCGCTTCCTAAAGTTGCGTCAATATCTTTTAACCCGTTGTGCCCGCCATCACTTCCCTTCTGGCGAATGCGAATGGAGCCAAACGGAATTGCCAAATCATCCAGCACTATCAATATGTTCTGTTGAGGGATTTTTAATTCGTTCATCCAATAGCGCACTGCTTTGCCGGAAAGATTCATATAAGTGGTTGGCTTGATTAGGTAGATATTCTTCCCTCTGCTTCTGTATTTGGCATAAAACGCAAGTCGCTCTAACTGAAACGAAACCTTGTTCGCATTTGCTAATTCATCGGCTATTTTAAAGCCGATGTTGTGGCGCGTGTTTTCATATTCTTCTCCTATGTTTCCTAAACCGGCAATTAAAAAACTCATGTTGCTAAAGTGAATAGACAATAGTAAATAAAAAAAGCGTGCTGCATTTCTGCAGCACGCTTTTTTTGAAAGTAATCTTGAAATTTATTTCTTCTTATCGTCCTTCTTTGCATCTGCAGGAGCAGCAGCGGCAGCAGGTGTAGCACCCGCAGCAGGAGCAGCAGCAGCAACCGGAGCAGCAACTACTTCAACCACTGTACGAGGTACCTGTACCTTAGCGAATGGATTAGCCGGAGCGTGTAAGAAAGTTACACCCGGAAGTTCAATTTCTTTAATTCTCTTAATAGCGCCAAGACCCATGTCAGTTACATCAATTACAATTTCTGTAGGCAGGTCTTTTGGTAAAGCAAGAACGTGCAATTTTCTGAATGCTTGCTCTAATTTACCTCCTAAAATAATTCCTTTTGGAGTTCCTGTGAGTTTAAGAGGAACGTAAACTTTTACTTTTACATCATCTACTAACTCTTGAAAATCAAGATGCATTAGACTGTCTTTTACCGGTTCAAATTGCGATTCTTTCACAATTGCCTTGTAAGACTTGCCGTTCAAATTGATTTCTGCCAAACGAAAGTCTGGTGTGTAAATCAGTTTACGAAAGTCTGCCACCGGTGCATAGAAGTTTAAAGTTTCTTTGCCACCGTACAAATTACAAGGAACGTTACCTGCCTTGCGCAGTGCACGCGTAGCCTTTTTACCTAACTCGGTTCTTGGCGTGCCGTTGATTACTACTGTTTCCATTTTAAAATTGGATTTTGGTTTATGAATAAAAAATCTTGTTGTCTTCTTTTATACTGACTGTGTAACGAACAGCGAGTTAATACTCTTATGCTCGTGTGTGTTTCTGATTGCCTGCGCAAAAAGTTTAGCTACACTCAACGCTTTTATTTTTTTCGATTCTTCTTTTAACGGAAGGGTATCGGTTACTATCAATTCTGTCAGCGCACTCTTTTCAATATTCTCATACGCTTTGCCTGAAAGAACTGCGTGTGTGCAAAAGGCGCGAACACTGTTGGCACCTTTATCCATTACCATACTTGCTGCGCTGCAAAGTGTTCCACCGGTGTCAATCATATCGTCCACAAGCACCACATCTTTTCCTTCTACGCTTCCTATCAGAGTCATTTCGGCAACTTCATTGGCGCGTTTGCGGTATTTGTCGCAAATAACCATGTCGGCATTAAACTGCTGAGCGTAAATACGCGCACGTTTTACCGAACCTACATCTGGCGAAGCAAAACATAAGTTGCTCCATTTTTGCTTTTTGATATACGGAAGAAATATGGCTGAACCATTTAAGTGGTCAAGCGGAATATCGAAGAAACCCTGAATCTGTCCCGCGTGTAAATCCATTGTCATTACACGGTCAGCACCTGCTGCTGTTAGAAGATTGGCAACTAATTTTGCTGCGATCCCTACGCGCGGTCTGTCTTTTCTATCCTGACGGGCATATCCAAAGTAAGGGATTACCGCTGTGATATAATCCGCTGAAGCGCGCTTAGCTGCATCTATCATCATCAGCAATTCCAACAGGTTATCGCCCGGTGGATTAGTGCTTTGAATAATAAACACAAACGAGCCGCGAATTGACTCCTTTATTTCAGGTTGAAATTCTCCATCACTAAATCTAAGAACGTCCATTTTACCGAGTGACTGACCATAGTGGTCTGCAATGTCTTCTGCCAGATATTTGGTTGCTGTACCAGTAAAAATTTTTACGTCTGTAGTCAGTAACATCGGTGTCCTTTTTTAAAAGGAGTGCAAAGATAATTTTAGAAGTGAAAAACAGAAATGGCGAATTCCGTAGGTTGAATTTTACCTTTTTCTCTTTATATACATCACCACAGAATAGACCCTCGGGGCAGCTATTATAATGGCAAGGTTCAGCGTTAAGTCTTTGGTTACTGCCCTTGCTTCTTTAAATTCTTTGAAGAATACAGTGGTGGAATCATCGCCATTTACTTCATCCCATTTTTTCCATTGAATGGTATCTAAGCAAAAGTCTACAAACAATTTTAATTCCTCCAGTTTTTTCAAAGCTGAAAGGGAATCGAGATTTTCGCTTGTTTTTGCCACAAAGCGGTAGTCTTTATCTACATAGTTTATTGGAAACCCTTCCAGCTTAATGGAATAGCCCGGCACAGGCAAAAGCGCACTTTGTTTTACCATGGTTCCATCATACGATTCGAAATTATCGTTACGACCAAGCTCAAATACTTTATTCAGGTTTTTGCAGAAATTTTGTTGAGTATAGCTTACGGATTGTGAGAAGCTGCAAAGCTGGGAAAGAGAAAAAAGAAAAAGGAAGAAACCTCTCATAAAAAACAATTGACAGCGTAAAAAAAAGAAAAGCGTTCCATACATAATGGAACGCTTAAAATTTTTTTAGTTGGCCCAACTGGATTCGAACCAATATACACAGTACCAAAAACTGTAGTCCTGCCGTTAGACGATGGGCCAATGCTTATTTTAAAAGCGGACGCAAAAATAAACATCCTTCAAACTTTTGCAAGTTCCCTCAAAAATTAAATGTGTTGTTACTTCTGTTTTATAAGTGAATTATACATCCATGTGCCGGTCTTTTGGCTTCCATGTATTTTAATACTTTTACGCGCTTCAAAAATTAATATGCAGAAATACAAATTGCTCAATAACATCTTCGGATGGGTTTCTTTCGCTTTTGCGGCTGTAGTCTATGGAATGACCATGGAAAGCACCGGCAGCTTTTGGGATTGCGGTGAGTTCATTTCAGGTTGCTATAAGTTACAGGTAGTTCACCCACCGGGTGCGCCTTTTTTCTTAATGCTTGGCAGAATTTTTACGCTCTTTTCTGGAGCTGACCCGCTGGTGAATGGAACAGGCGGCAACGTGGCTGTTTCTATTAACCTAATGAGTGCGCTGGCTACAGCCGGTTCGGTAATGTTTACTTTCTGGACGGTAACTGCCCTTGCCCGCAAGTTTGTTTTTAAAGACGGCAACTACACCACCGGTGGAATTATCACTGTAATTGGTGCCGGCTTAGTAGCGGCTGCATCATGCACTTTCCTCGATTCACTTTGGTTCAGTGCTGTGGAAGGTGAGGTTTATGCCTTATCGCAGTTCTTTATGTCGCTCATTTTTTGGGCTATTATGAAATGGGATGCTGATGAAAGCAAATATGCTGACCACTGGTTGGTAGTTATCTCTTACATGACCGGTCTTTCGATAGGCGTTCACTTGCTTAGCTTACTTGCGCTTCCGGCAATTGCCTTAGTGTATTATTATAAAAGATTCAAGACAACTTTAACCGGTTGGATTGCAGCGGCAGGTATTGGCTTTTTAGTGTTAGGGCTTTATATGAAGTTCATCATTTCCTTCACGCAATCGTATTTGGCGGGAATGGATTTGTTCTTTGTGAATACACTGAGCCTTCCGTTCAACTCGGGTGTAATTTTCGGAGTGTTGCTATTGATAGGTGTTCTTGTTGCTATATTGAAGTTTACACACAGCGGCAGCGAGACTGATTTCAAAATTGCAATGGGTGTTAGTGTTGCCTATGTAATTATCGGCTTTATTATTTCTGATAGCTGGACAGCACGTTTCCTGCGTTTACTGTTCCCGATATTTGTTTTTGTGGCGCGCCATTATGGTTACGAATCAAGAAGATTGCTGAACCTTGGTGTTCTCTCCATTGCGTTCTCTTACATTGGTTACATGAGTTATATTACGGTGCCTATCCGCGCTATTGCTAACCCGCCAATTAATATGAACCGTCCTACCGACCCGTTCTCTATTAAAAGTTATGTTGACCGCGAGCAGTATGGTGAGCGTCCGTTAGTAAAGGGACCTGATTATACCTGCACCCAATATGATATTGAAGAATACATTAAAACCGGTGAGCGTTGGGTAAAGGATGAAAAGAGCAATAAGTATGTTTTTGCCGGAAACAAGATTGATTACAAATACAGCGATGATGTGCAGATGCTTTTCCCGCGTATGGGTTTTTGGAACCCTCAGGAAGGAAAGATTGCCGGTTACCGTGCTTGGTTGAATCCGGAATATAATGTAGTGGATAGAGCTACAAAAAATGTGGTGAAAACATTTTCGCCTTCTGAGTTAAAACAGGCTACCGATTATACTGCCAGTTTAAATAAAGACCAGCAGCGCCCGCAATACTATGTGAAAGACGCTATCACGTTTGCTGATAATATGCGCTACTTCTTTAAGTATCAGATTGGCTATATGTACTTCCGTTATTTCTTCTGGAATTTTGCCGGTAAGCAAAACGATATTCAGGGAACGTACGGCAATGATGATGGCCGCTGGATTTCGGGAATTCCTTTTATAGATAACTCACATAAGTTCTTTACGCCCGACTGGCCGCAGGAGAATCTTTCTAAATCGATGAAGGCCAATAAAGCAAAGAACAAGTTTTTCATGATTCCGTTTATTCTCGGGTTAATCGGTTTAATCTATACGCTGTTTAAGGATGAAAAAACCTTCTGGATTATACTGGTGCTTTTCGGCACTACCGGTTTCTTACAAATCTTTTATCAGAACGAACCACCGATAGAGCCGCGCGAACGAGATTATGCTATTGCAGGATCCTTCATCATGTTCACCATGTGGATGGGCTTTGGAGTAATTGCGCTGATTGATTTCCTGAAAAGAAAACTACCGGAAATTCCTGCAGCAATTGGAGCTGTTGTATTATGTGCTGTAGCACCTTTCTTAATGGGTTCGCAGGGTTGGGATGACCACAACCGCCATAACCGGTTCCCGGCACGCGACTTTGCTATTGACTATTTACAGTCATGTGCACCAAATGCTATTGTATTTACACAGGGCGATAACGATACTTATCCGCTTTGGTATGCGCAGGAAACAGAAGGTGTGCGACCTGATATCCGCATTATCAATCTTTCATTGTTGGGTGTAGACTGGTATATTAAGCAGCTCAATTTTAAAACTAACGATGCCGCTCCTGTTAAACTTAGTTTTACAACCGAGCAATACGAAGGCGATAACCGCAACTATGTTTACTACCGGCAAGACCCGCGCATTCCTTTAGGAGTGCCTACCAACTTAGTAGACATTATGAAGTTTATTGCCAGCGAAAATCCGAAAGACAAACAAGATTTCCGTCAAAGTGGTGAACTGGAAAATTATCTTCCTACCAGAAGCTTTTTATTGGAAATTGATACCAACAAAGTAAAAGCCATGAACATGCTTGCACCGGAAGATTACGGACAAATGGTTTCGCGCATGGAGTGGACTATTGATAACCCTGCCTTGCCTAAAAACGATTTGCTTACGTTGGACATTGTGGCTAACAACATTATGGAACGCCCTATCTATTTCGCGGTTTCGGTAGCACCGGAAGCTTATATGGGTTTAGAGAAATATTTTCAACTGGAAGGCTTGACTTACCGTGTTGTGCCTAAGTTAAATCCGAGCAACTCGCCATATAGCGCACCGGTACGCAGCGATGTAATGTATGAGAACATGATGAAGAAATTCAAGTTTGCGGGCATTGCCGAAAACAAGGATATTTATCTGGATGAAAATACGTTGCGCATGACCGTAAACATTCGCGCAAACTTTGGCCGCTTAGCTCAGGCATTTATTGAAAAAGGCGAAAAACAAAAGGCCTCAGAAATACTTGAATACTCGCTAAAAGTAATGCCGGCTGACCGCGTTGAACATTCTATATACGATCGTTCGTATCCTGAATTTTTCTATCAGGCAGGTGAAAAAGAAAAGGCGCGTGCCTTGCTTACCGAAATGCTGAATAGTGCCACAGATGAGTTGAACTATTATAAAACTGTTTTTCAGTATTCGCTGGCACAGGCGCGTGAGGCAGGTGATATAGGTTACGTGAATCAATTAATGCAAGGTGCCTTTATTGAGCGTAGAGAGGTTCAAGAACAAATGTATATTATGCAGGAACTGACCTTGGCAGCCAGAAAATATGACGATGCTGACTTTAGCGGAAAAGTGGAAAAGACCTTCCAGGAATACCGTGCAAGTTTTCAGCCGGGAATGGCAAGACCGCAGTAACAGTAGGCAATAGCAACAGGCAAAAAAATACAATTAACCACAGAGAGCCACAGAGAAATACAAAGAGTTATAAATCCTTTTTATTTTCTGTGGCTCTCTCTTTTTCTATGTGAAACTCTGTGGTAGAATAATATGAAAGAACCCAAACAACATTTCTGCATTTTCGGCAGGCAAAATATTATTGATGCGTTTACTGCCGGTAAACGCTTTGATAAAATTCTGTTACTTAAATCGTGGAAGAGTGATGAGGCAACTGAGATTCAAAAGCTTGCGTTGCAAACCGAAACACCGGTGCAGGGTGTGCCTAAAGAAAAGCTGGAAGCCGTTGCTAAAAAGTATCTACAGTATCAGGGTGCAAGCCATGACGGGGCTATTGGTTTCCTTTCCATAATTAATTATTACAGCATTGACGATGTGCTGCACAATGTTTATGCTAAAGGACAAACTCCTTTATTTATTGTGCTTGACGGCATTACCGATGTAGGAAACTTTGGTGCCATTGCCCGCTCGGCTGAATGTATGGGTGTGCATGCACTAATTGTTCCGGCACAGGGCTCGGCACAAATAAATACGGAGGCTATGAAAGCCAGTGCCGGTTCGCTGAAACATGTTTTGGTTTGCCGCGAAAAGAGCTTGCTCACCGCCATTAACTATTTAAAAACAAACGGCATTCGCATTTACGGAACGGAGATGCGCGATTCTTCGGAACTAACCAAAGCAGATTTAACTGTGCCCTGCGCTATTGTAATGGGCTCAGAAGGTTTTGGCATTTCGAAAGAGATTTTGAAGGCCTGCGATGAGCGGGTGCGTATTCCTATGACCGGTAAAACAGAATCGCTGAACGTATCGGTAAGCACCGGTATTGTTTTGTATGAGGCGTTGAGGCAGCGAGGGAAATAGAGGCAGCGGTCAATGCTTCTAATTGAAACAAAATATCTGCGCCCACTCAATTATATTCTGCTTTTGATATTCGAAACTATCAAATCGCTCTTCGATTTCTGCTCTAATGTTTTCAGCTTGTGCTTTGGCTTAATAATGATGTTCTGGTAATCGAACTGTTGAGTATGCAAAGCATACGGCTCTACCTTTTCTATATAAAATCCGTTTTCGTAAGCGAGTTTGGTAAAGTGGTCAACGTGCAAAGGCTGGTCAATGATTTGCAACAGGTCTTTGCGGTGTTCATGTACCCATTCTAAGGCAAGCGGCTCAGGATTGTTGATTAGAATAACAGAGTTACTGTGAACTAAGTTCTTCAGCGTGCTGAAAATTTTCGTGTGAGTTTCTACAGGAATATGCTCGAGCACATCGGGGAAGATGATGAAGTCGAACTTCTTGTTGTAGGTAAAGTCCGTCATATCTGTTACAACAAAATCGGTTTTAGTTCTGTCGCTGTATTTCTTCTTTAAAAAGGCAATGGTTTGCGGGCTGATATCGGCACCGGTGAAGAAGCCATCCGTGATATAGCTGATAATTAAACCGGAAAGTGAACCGATACCACAACCAATCTCAATTACGCTGGAATTGCTTTTCAATCCCGCCTTCTTCAAATTCTTTAAGATAGTGCGGTGACGGCTGTTGGGTTTACTGAGTTTGGTCTGCTCGTATTCATCCCATAACTTATCGTAGTATTCCGAAACCTGTTCTTTCTCTGCCATGTTGTAATTTTAATTCAAGCCACTAATTTCACTAATTAACACGAAAAATAATTTTAATGCACCGATAATAATTCGTGCAATTCGTGGCTTATTTATTTTGTTGCCCGTGCCTCCACCCCGTTTCCGCCTTTGTTTATCCAGATGTTCTTTGCTCCTAATTTCTCCAACTCTGTTTTTATTTCTTCCGGTGTGCGCAAATGTTTGTAGTAGTCGGTCAACGAATCATAGGTATCTAAACGCGCCCATTCAAAATGCTCCTGTCGGCTCAACTCGGGGTGCGGCTTCATAAAAGTAATTAAAGGAGAAACTCTTTTCAGCAGCCACTCAAGCGGAGCAATGTTGCGGAACGCCCAGTGCAGCGGAAAGAAAAAGTTAACCAGTGCATCTACAATCTTCTTCGATGTTTTCGGTTTCAGTTCTTTCAACACTAACCGGTAGTAAGTGGCAGGGTTGAAATAATAATTAATGCGCCAGATATAATGGTCTATCACCAGCAAGCCACCGGGCTTCACCATTTGCCACAAAGCCTCTATCGTCTTTTCGCTATCGGGGGTGTGTTGTATTACGCCCAAACACATAACTACATCAAAACTCTCTTTTGCAAAGGGCAGTTCATACACACTTGCCTGCGCTATTTTATAATTGTCGGCATTGCCGATGTTCTCTTTGTTTACTTCTACGGCTACACTTAAGTCAACGGTATGAACATGTGCACCGCCTTTTACAAACAACTCGGTAAATCTTCCTGCACCGCTGCCTACTTCCAGCAGGTTCTTTCCTCTTAGTTGTTCGATGGGAAAGCCGAGGCAGCGTTCTAATCTCTCCTGCGAAATCTTTGTGCCATTGAAACTGTCCAACTGTGTTTTGGCAAAGTTCTTCCACTGTAAACCAAAAGCACTGGCATAGTTATCCTGCGGCACAAAGCGGGGAATGCCGTTCACCACCGGAAATTTCTCTCCTGCTTCTGAAATCAATTCACTTTGCTGTGCTGTAAGTATTTTGCCCGACTTGGGAGAAACGAAATCTATCATCTTGAAATATGAAGCCCGAAAATAAAATTATTCGTTGCGTTTCATTCCCGATTTGCCGATTTCTCTACATTCGTCCCCAATGTGCGGAATAGCCGGGTTTATTGATTTCAACAAGAACGGGAATTTAGACTTGCTCAAAAAGATGAGCGACACTATTCTGCATCGCGGACCTGACGACAGCGGACATGAGTTGTTCGACACCGGTGCGGCAAATGTAGGTTTAGGCTTCAGGCGATTATCTATTATAGAGCTATCTGCGCTCGGACACCAGCCCATGAAGTTTGAGGAGGAGGGACTCACCGTTATCTTTAACGGAGAGATTTACAACTATCAGGAAATACGAAAAGAACTGGAGGAGAGTGGCTACACTTTCAAATCGCATTCAGATACGGAGGTGATATTAAAGAGCTACGCCAAGTGGGGAGTGAATTGTGTTGACCGGTTCATAGGTATGTTTGCCATTGCCTTGTATGATGCGAAGAAGTCGAAAGTGATTTTGTTCCGCGACCGTGCCGGTGTTAAGCCGCTGTTCTATTACCGGTCGGGAGATTTGTTATTGTTCGGTTCAGAGTTAAAAATATTCCATGCGCATCCGCAGTTTAAAAAGCAGATTAATTACAGCGCGCTGTCCCTTTACTTTCAGCGCGGATATATTTCTGCACCGCATACTATTTTCGAAAACACTTTTAAGTTATTGCCCGGTCACACGCTGGAGATTGATTTAAATACAAAGAAGGTTACCGAGCAGAAGTATTGGGATGTTGTTGATTGCTACAATCAGCCTAAGCTTGATATTAGTTACGAAGAAGCAAAGAAAGAAACAGAACGGTTGATGCTCTCCGCTTTTCAATACCGGATGATTGCCGATGTACCGGTGGGTGTATTTTTAAGTGGCGGTTATGATTCAACTGCTGTTACGGCTTTACTACAAAAGAACAGCACACAGAAGATAAAGACATTCACCATCGGTTTCGAAGACCCGAAGTTTAATGAAGCGCATCACGCAAAAAACGTAGCTGAATATTTAGGCACCGAGCATTACGAGCACATCTGCACCTATAAAGATGCACTGGATATGGTGGACGAGTTGCCTCATATATATGATGAGCCTTTTGGTGATACATCTGCCATTCCAACCACATTAGTAAGCCGCATGGCGAGGGAGAAAGTTACCGTTGCGCTTTCTGCCGATGGTGGCGATGAAATTTTTGCAGGCTATCCGAAATATTTTAATGCGCTCAGCCGGATTGATAAACTGAATGCAATACCACCGGTGCTTGGTTGTTTGGCGGAGATGTTGAGCAAGCCGTTTATGGGCATGGCGGAAACTTCATCGCAAAACAAACTGAGCAAGCTGAATGACTTTATGCAACACACCGATGCAGTAAAGCGTTTTGACATTATCAGCCAGGCGATGACGTTTTATGAAACGCAGCAGTTGTTTAATAAAGATATTACTTCACTGAACACTCCGTTTGATGAAGGCGCAAAGCTGAACAACACCAACGATTTGCTTTCAAAATTTCAAGCAACGGAGTATAAGACTTACATGGTTGATGACATTTTGCAGAAGGTAGACCGTGCCACCATGAGCATCAGTTTAGAAGGCCGCGAGCCATTCCTCGACCAGCGCATTATTGAGTTTGCGGCAAAGCTTCCATCTTCTTACAAATACAAAAACGGCATAACTAAATACATATTAAAAGACATTGTGCACTCTTACGTGCCGCGCGAAATGATGGAGCGACCTAAGATGGGCTTTGGAGTACCGCTCGAAAGTTGGCTGCGCAAAGAGCTGAAAGATGTATTGCTTGATGTGCTGAACGAGCAAACATTGCGCGAACAGAATATATTTAATGAAGAGCGTGTAATAAAGCTGCGCGATAAATACCTTGCCGGTGAACCGGTAGAGTTTCAGCGGTTGAGTTATTTGTTTTTGTTTCAACTATGGTATAAGCAATGGGCATAATACAGCGACAAGGCATTAAAAACACACTCAGTTCTTATGCGGGCATTATGCTCGGCTTTGTATCGCTTATTATTATTCAGCCTAAGTTTTTGAAGCCCGAAGAGATTGGCCTCGCGCGCGTGATGTTTGCCTTTGCTACTTTAATTGCCAGCTTTATTCCTATTGGTGTAACCAATATGACCATTAAATACTTTCCGCATTTCCGCAATGCAAAGAATGGTCATCACGGGTTCTTTGGTTTCATGCTCATCTTCCCTTTAATTGGTTTTGCGCTATCGGTAATTGGCTTGCTGGTGTTTCATGATTTTATTATTGCGCAGTATCGCAGAGAGAGCCCGCTTATTATCGATTACTTCTATTACATTTTTCCGTTCAGCTTATTCATCGCTTTCGGAACGGTTATCACTACTTATCTCATTTCGCTTTTTAAATCTACCGTGCCTTCGTATCTTAATGATGTATATGTACGTGTAGCTTATCTCGCGCTCATCTTCGCTTACTATTTTAAAGTGCTTACCCTTCCGCAGTTCATTGGCGGTTATGTGGGCGTTTACGCGCTGCAAACACTGTTGCTTATTTTTTACCTGTTGCGTGTAGACAAACCTTCGCTGAGCATTGACTGGAGCTTCTTTAAAAAACAAGGCCTGCGCGAGATGGTGAGCTTTGGTTTGCTGCTTTCGCTTTCAAGTATTGCTGCACTTGGGTTAAAGACCCTTGATTCAGTTTTGATTGGAAAATTTCTTCCCTTAAGCTTTGTAGGTATTTATGCCATTGCCTCTTTCATTCCCACCATTATCGAAACTCCGCTTAATGCGCTTGACCGGATTGTTACCGCTAAGGTGGCACATGCGGTAGTAGAGAACGATATGGACGATGTGCGCGATGTTTTTTACAAATCGGTAAAATATCTTTCGCTGATTGGTGCGTTGCTTTTTGTTGGCATTAATTGCAACATTACTTACCTGCTGCATTTGGTGGGTAAGGACTTTGAGCAGGGCTTTGAAGTGGTATGGATTATTTCGGTTGGTGCATTAATAAACATGATGGGCGGTGCCAACACTTCTATCATCTTCTATTCTTCTAAATACTGGCAGGGGGCTTTGCTTTTACTGCTGTTAGTCATTATCACTTTTGCCAGCAACATGATTTTGATTCCGATGTATGGCATTAACGGTGCGGCTATGAGCACTGCTATTTCATCGCTGTTGTATACCGGTATTAAACTGTTTCTTATTTACCGCAGGTTTGGCTTTATGCCATATACTATGGATACGGTGAAGACTATTTTTATTCTGATGCTTTGTCTATCGCTCAACTTTATGTTACCGGTGTTTGATTCAGCTGTGCTGAATATTGTTTTTAAAAGCTTAGTGTTAGGCGGCACGTTTCTGTTGCTTACTTATCTGCTTAAGATTGTTCCTGAGTTTCATAAGTATCTGCCTTGGGAGAGGTAAGCCACACATTCCACAGCTATACGTTCCACTTCTCAAAGAAGTGGAACGTCTTTTTTAAGAAGCAGATTTCTATTTTATTTTTAGACTATGGACTATTACCCGCCATTGTATTCTAATAATTGCTATCACATTTTTAATAGAGGTAACAACAGCGAAAATCTCTTTTACAAACACGATAATTATTTGTATTTCCTACAGCAATACGATTATTACTTGAGCAATTATCTCGAAACGTATGCTTATTGCCTTTTGCCTAATCATTTTCACTTGTTGGTCAGAGTAAAGGATTTTAATAAGCAAAAAATAGAATTAAAAAAGGGCTTAAAAACGCTTACTGAACCTAATGAAATTGTAAGCGAGCTATTCCGCAGGTTATTTACAGGCTACGCTAAAGCTATAAATAAACAGGAGGAAAGAACAGGCAGTTTATTTCAGAAAAACTTTAAACGAATAGTAGTTAGCAATGAGTTTTATTTTAACCAATTGATTTATTACATACATGCTAACCCTCAGCGGCATGGAATTGTAGAAGATTTCAAAAAATATCCATACAGTTCATACACAAGCATTCTATCTGAAAAGCCAACTAAACTTCTGCGGAAAGAAACATTGGAATGGTTTGGAAGCAAACAGAGTTTTGAAACCTTTCATAATCGTGAGCAAAGTTTGAAGGATATAAATGGGTGGATGATTGAAGACGATTAGTTGCGTTACAAGACAAGACGTTCCACTTCTTAAAGAAGTGGAACGTCTGTTATACGTGCAGAAGCGACTTCTAATAATTGAAAAATTAACGTCTTGGTTTAATAAACTGACGGGTTACTTTTGGCAACCTATTCAATAACAAAAACAAAACTCATGAAAAAATTATTTACCTCTTTCCTATTACTGGTTGCTTCGGCTTCGTTCGTTTTCAGCCAGCACGAATTTGACAAATGGATTTTCGGAAACGGCCTTGGAATAGATTTCACCAGCGGCACACCTACTGTCATCAGCAGTACAATTAACGGTTGGGATAACACGGCAAGTATTGCCGACTCTCTCGGCAATCTGCTCTTCTTTACCAATGGTGAAAAGATATATGACAAAAACGGTAACCTGATGCCTAACGGTAATGGCTTATATGGAGATAGCACGGGTGGTAATTCTGCCACTATTTTAAAACAACCGGGCAACGATAGTTTGTATTATGTATTTACCAACGATGATGGTTTTACCAATGTATACGGCTTTGGTTACAGTGTGGTGAATATGAACTTAAACGGTGGCTTAGGCGATGTGGTAGCTGCTCAAAAAAATGTTCCCGTTCTTGCCAACAATACCGAAAAGGTGGTTCCCATACTGCATGGCGATGGCACTAACATTTGGATTGTAACACACGAAAATGGTAACAATACCTTCCGTGCTTATTTGCTTACACCGGTAGGGTTTCAAACTACACCTATCGTTTCGAGTGTGGGCAGTTCTTACACCGGTGGTTCAGATTTTCTTGGTCAGTTAACGGTGAACAAACAAGGAAACCGTCTTGCGGTTGCATTGTATAGTGCCGGTAAAATTGAGTTGCTTGATTTCAATAATTACCTCGGCTTTGTTTCTAATCCTATTACCATTACCGGTTACAATGAGGCAATTGGCATTGAGTTTTCGCCAGATGGCAGTAAATTGTATGAAACCGGTTTGCTGGCTACCGATATAGTGCAGTTCGATTTATCTACTTATACGCAAAGTGCTATTGCCAATTCGGCAACTACGGTGGGTATTATACCGGCCTCATGGGCAACTTACCGTGGCGGTTATATGCAGCTTGGGCCAGACGACAAGATTTATGTAGTGCCAACTTTCAGCAGCAACATTGGTGTTATTGCTAATCCGAACACGCTTGGCAACGGCTGTAACTATAACGGTACGGCTATTAATCTTTCTCCTAAAACGGTTGATGCAGGTTTGGTAAGTAAAATTGGTGTACCTAAACCAAGCTGTGTAATTCAGATTGTTAATGAAATAAAAGTAGTAGCCGATAACGATACGCGCCTTCGCATTTATCCTAACCCAACCAATGGTTTAATTAATGTGGCATATGCTAACGGCAATTTGTATGACATTGCTGTTTACGATGTAGAGGGCAAATTGATAAGCGAAAAGAAAGGTGAAAGAAACACCGCCATTATTAATGTGAACGGTATGCCAAGAGGAACTTACCTGATTAAAATAACCGATAAAACAGACAACACCGAAATTACCAAGCGCGTAGTGTTGCAGTAAAAGATGCAAACCCTAAAACAACAAAAGGCAACTCCAACGAGTTGCCTTTTGCATTTAAGTCCCTTTTCTTTCCAGCAGGGTCTCCGCCTCGGGACCCTGCTGTTTTGCCTTTCCGCCTTCCCTCCGGCCTTGTGAATTTTGGCGTTAAAAAAATCATGTAACGGAGCGTTACAAATCCATTTGCTTCCTTTAAATAAACATAGCAAATGGATTCACGACCTCCTTTGAAAATAAATATGATGGTGAGTAAACTAAAAGCTGTTTGAGCGCCAACCAAATCTATCAATCACGTCAACCTGTCCTGCGCGAGTTCTTTTAGTTTAGCGTAGAGGAATGATTTTTAGCCAAATGCCTCAAGCATTCATGAGTTCCTTTGAAAATCAGTTAGAGCTACGAATAAAATTCACACAGCCTTGAACTTTTGGTTCTTTTGGTTCAAGCCAAAAGAACAATATTATCCAATGGCAACCATCACGACTTTGCGTTGCTTCACCCTCCCCAACTTAATATGAACATCACTCTCGCTAACCGTCTCATACCCCTCCAACTCCCAACGCAAATTAAAATTCCATGCGGCAACTTCGTCACACTATACCTCCCCTTCTTACTCGTCAACACCTTCGCAATAAGGTTAGTAGTCCCAGCTTCAAACACACTAAACAGCACACCCGCAAGCGGCACATCATTCACATCCCGCACATCACCCTTCACTTTCGTATGCACAGTTCCCAAATCAATAATCTCCCGCGCCAGCTCATACCCGGCACAAAAATTCTTATTCCCAATCTCCAGCGTATTCACCATCACATCCAACTGCTGCTCCAGCAAAAAATCAATCACCTCCCGCACCATCGCACTCACCTGCTTCTTCGCCTGGCTCCGGCTGATAATCGCCTGCCTCGGGCTCTGAACCTTCTGCCGGTACAAATCAATCGCAGCCTGCAAATCACTCACATCACTCGCCCCCACACCATAACTCATCGCACCTGCAATATTTCCTGCAGTAGCATCCTTCATTCCCTGGCACACATCATCCACATCCTCCTTCTTTAATTTATTCAGCTTGTTCCTCGTAAAATTCACCAGCGCAGCAAGCGTATTATTATGCTGCGAATTCGCAAACGCAAGCGTAGCACTCCCGCACTTCAGCGCAAGGTCAGTCATCGTCTGTCGCAGCAAATTCGTATCTGCAGTTACACCCTTCGTATTACCACTTCCAATTTGGTTTAAAGAATTCACCAAAACCATTTTCGTCTTAATTACAGAAAGTGTATTAGCAAAAGCAGGAATGCCGGAAGTATCGGCAGAATGATTATCGCAGAAACCTATCACCGCGTTAACCATATTAATTCGGTTATTATCTCGCTGTTTCATAGCTGTTAGTCTTTAATTAACAGATGCAATTCCCAACAAATTCCATAAAATCTATTCAAAAATCACCAATAAAACCTCGAAAATTAATAGGCCACCACCGAAAACAAATGTTACATCACCGAAATTAAATGTTCCGTCACCGAAAAAGACTCTTACACTACCGAAATTAAAGTTGACAACTCCCAAAATAACTGTTACATCACCATAATTGATTGTGACATTGTTAGAATCAATATTTACATCCCCGAAAAAAACAAGTGCATCATCGAAATAAAACTTAACGCTGCCGAATACAACTGTTACATCACCGAAATTAATTATGACACTACCGAAAATGGGTATTGCATTAAAACAGAAAGGCAACTCCTTGTTCTATCTTGAGGAGGTGGCTCGCGACTCAGCTATGCAGGTCATCATTAAATAAATAGAAGAGATAATCGACACCAACAAGTACAGATGCATCACCGGCTATCGGCTGTTAAGTCCCCTTTAGGGGATTTAGGGGTTGTTTTTCTTACTTTAGCCACACAAGCCACACACATGAAAACACTTCTCCTATCCATCATTACTTTCTTCTTCAATCAACATATACTCGCGCAAACCATCATCAACGGCAGTTTCGAAAACACCAGCGGTGGTTGTCAGCTTAATATTGCTAATGCTACTTACAACAGCAGTATGCAGAACTCGGTTGGCTTTGGCACTGCCAGCCAGTTAGATATTATGGATGCCGGTTGTGGTTACGGCACACCGCAAAACGGAAGCTGGATGGTAGGCATGGCCTGCGACATTAACGGCACCATGACCGATGCATTTTCGCTCGCACTTTCTGCACCGCTTGTTATTGGCAACTCATACACGCTTACTTACTATGATAGTAAGAATCCGACTTACGCCACTAACCCGGTAGAGATTGGTATTTCTACTTCATCCACTGCGTTTGGCACACAGGTATATCTTTCGCCTACTCCTACAACCACCTGGGCACAACGCACCGTTACCTTTACTGCCACCGTTGCTGCTACCTACATAACCGCGCATGTAGTTGGCAATGCTTACAGTTGGACACACGTTGATGATTTTGTGCTTACACCTAACGGTACACCTGCTACTACACAAATAGTTGACTCCTGTTTTACCTCGGCTGCTTCAGGCACCAGCTTTTTCGGCAGCAGCGATTTGCAAAATGGCGATGCCGATTTAATGGAATGGACCGGTTCTGCCTGGACCGGTGCCTGGACCGGTGCTAACGTAACCTTGCCACCTCCATCCAATACCACCGGCTGCCGCGCTATGTTTATAGGCAACGACAGCGAATGGACCACCGGTGGCGAAAGTTTCAGTTTGCGGTTATCGCAACCATTGGTAGCCGGTCAGCAGTATTCATTTGACTTTACCTATGTAAGCCACGGGCAATACAGCTACGGTTCTTTTGCGCCATACATTTATACCAACAATACTTCTTCTCTATCCGGTGCTTACTCGCTGGGGCAAATGCCTGCTGTTGGCACCAGCTGGACCACCAATACTATTTCGTTTACCGCCACCGGTTCTCAAGCCGGTAACACCTGGTTAATTATAGGCACCATTCCTTCCGGCAACACGGGCTTGGTGCTTAGTTTATGCTCTACTTGCAATGTTCCGCAGGTGCCTTCTACTTTACAAATGACTGCCACACCTACCTATGCTACTTGCTATGGTGTTTGCAACGGCAGTGCCACAGCAACCGCTACCGGTGGCACACCACCTTACTACTATCTCTGGCAGTCATCAGGCGATACTACCGCCACTACCACCGGTTTATGCGCAGGAAACACCTACTATATTACCGTTACCGATTCGCTCGGTACATCGCTTACTTCTTCTGTTTCGTTACCGGTTGTTAACCCGCTGTCGGTTACCATTACTTCCGATGCGCCCGGTATATGCGCAGGCAATACGGCAACTTTGTGCGCCACGCAAAACTTTGTTTCTTACAGCTGGAGCACCGGTGATACTACCGAGTGCATCAGCACTTCGCAGCCCGGCACTTATACGGTAACGGTAAGCAATGCCAATAACTGCACAGCCGAATCGAATCAATTTATACTTACCTCCGGTACGCTACCGGCAGATACTATTCATGCCAATCAAACCGTTTTCTGCGCCAGCGACAGCGCGCAGATATGCGCCACCTCCGGTTTCAGTTCTTATTTATGGAACACCGGTGCCACTACCGGCTGTATCAGCACTTCGCTTGCCGGTAATTACTATGTAACCGTTACCGATGCTAACGGATGTACGGCAGAATCTAATCACCTGGCTATTACTGTTCATCAGCTTCCACCGGTTTCTATCAGCGTAAATGGCGATACGCTTAACGCCTATAATGCAGTCAGTTACCAATGGTATTTAAACGGCAACTTGATTGGCGGAGCAAACACAGGTATTTATATTGCCAACCAAGCAGGCAGCTATTCGGTAGAAGTTACAGATACTAACGGATGTAGTGCTATCTCTAATCCAATTAATGTTACCGGCATTTCAGAATTGCGCAATCCGCAATCCGCAATCCGCATTTTCCCGAATCCTAACTCAACCGGCAATTGGCAGTTACAGGTAACAGAAGCTTGGCTCGGTAGTAAAGTAGAAGTATTTGATGCAGAAGGCAGATTGGTATTCAAATCCGAAATAAGCATTCCGAACTCGGCATTGAGTTTTGATGCAGCCACCGGTGTGTATGTAATGCACATTTATAATCAAGAACAAAATGCATCGGTTAAGTTGGTAAAGAACCCCTAAGGACTTAAATACAAATCGGACTGTTTGCCTTTCAACTCCCCTTTAGGGGATTTAGGGGTTGTATTTTGCGCTATGTTCTTTATCCTTGTGCTATGAAAAAACTACTCTCCCTATTATTTGCAATAGCTTTGTTCAGCAACATCTTCGCACAACTATCTGCCTCTAACGATACTACAATCTGTGCCGGTCAGCTGGTGCAGTTAAACGTTACCGGTGGCACTACTTATACCTGGACACCTTCTAATACGCTTAGCAGTTCAACATCTGCTAACCCTATTGCTACTCCACCGGTTGGCACTACTACTTATGTAGTAAGCTCGCCATTAAGCAATGCCAACATTGTAGTCAACGGCAGTTTTGCACAGGGCAATACCGGTTTCACCAGTTCTTATCAATACGAAGTTCCTGTTAATACCTTAGGCTCCGGTTCTTACTTTGTTGGCGGCAGTGCCCCACACTGGAATCCTAATATGTCTAATTGCAGCGACCGTAATACTGATGTAGATTCTAATATGCTTATTGCCAACGGTGCGCTTACAGCCAATACACCGGTATGGTGCCAAACCCTTCCGGTTAACCCTAACACCACTTACAATCTCTCGGCTTACATTCAGGAATTGCATAATCAGAACTATCCTAAAGTGCAATGGACAGTGAACGGAGTGAATGCAGGTAACGCCACACAGGCTATTTTCTTTGTTTGTTTCTGGACACAAGCACAAGCCACCTGGAACAGCGGCATCAATACCTCTGCTACCTTCTGCATCGTTGACCCTACTATAGCAGGCAACGGAAACGATTTTGCTTTAGATGAAATTAGCATAACCGGTAGCGGCACCATGACAGATACTGTTAGAGTAACCGTTTTACCGGCACCGGTAGTAAGTTTAGGAAACGATACTTCCCTCTGCACCGGTCAAACACTTACACTTAACGCAGGCAATAGCGGAGCAACTTACTTATGGAGCGATAACACCACCGCACAAACCCTCGCTGTAAATGGAGTAGGCACGTATGCCGTAACCGTAACCAACGGCACTTGCTCTGCCACCGTTGCAGTGAATGTTTACTCACTTGATATTACCGTTACTACGGCATCGGTAAACACTACTTGCGGTTTAAACAACGGTGAGGCAAGCGTAACACCCAGCAACGGCACTTCGCCTTTCACTTACTTGTGGAGCAATAGTGGAAACACAGACACTATTACCAGCCTTGCCGGAGCCACCTATACCGTTACGGTAAACGATGCGGCCGGTTGTTCTGCCACCGGTAGTAGTGTAGTCAACACATCCGGTGCAGGTAACATTACTATTACCGCTGCGCAAAACCAAATCTGCGCTACTGATAGTGCAGAGATTTGTGCCCCCACCGGTTACACTACTTATTTATGGAACAACGGTGCAGCAACCGAATGTATTCATCCATCGTTGGCAGGCAACTACTATTTAACCGTTACCGATAATGCCAATTGCTCTTCTACTTCTAACCATGTGGCAGTTTCGGTTTATCCGGTGCCGTCTGTTTCGGTAAGCGTAAATGGTGATACGCTGAATGCGTTTAATGCGGTAGCATATCAATGGTATTTTAACGGCAATCAA
Organism: Bacteroidota bacterium; assembly: GCA_947475165.1. GTDB lineage: Bacteria > Bacteroidota > Bacteroidia > Chitinophagales > LD1 > Bog-950. The sequence goes on along the minus strand of CANJLD010000019.1, from coordinate 51,319 downwards.
ATTATAAATGCATACACCAGTACTTATATCGCTACTCAGTCGGGAAGTTATACTGTACAGGTAACCGATAGCAACGGATGCACCGCGCTTTCTAATCCACTTGCTATTACAACGGGCATTGAAGAATTCGGCATTCAGCATTCAGCATTCAGCATTTATCCCAATCCGAATGCAACAGGCAATTGGCAATTAGCAGTTAGTAATGATTTAGTGGGGAAAGAAATAGAAGTAACCGATGTAACCGGTAAGTCAATCTGGAAATCAGAAATCGGAAATCAGAAATCGGAAATACGATTGAGTGTTGCAAGCGGAGTATATATGCTGAAGATAAGTTCCGGCAAGAATACTTATTTGAAGAAGCTGGTGAAGTTGTAAACGACAGTGCCTACTGCTGCTGCCTACTGCCGCTTTACAAGTCGAATCTGATTCCCTGCGCCAACGGTAGAGTTTTTCCGTAATTAATCGTATTTGTTTGCCTGCGCATGTAGTTCTTCCAGGCATCGCTTCCGCTCTCGCGTCCGCCACCGGTTTCTTTTTCACCCCCAAACGCACCGCCAATTTCTGCACCGCTTGTTCCTATGTTTACGTTGGCAATACCACAATCGCTGCCGTTGGCTGAGAGAAACTCTTCTGCCTCGCGCATGTTCATAGTCATAATAGAAGAAGATAATCCTTGCACCACACCGTTTTGCAAAGCAACGGCTTCTTCAAGTGTTTTGTATTTCATGATGTAAAGAATAGGAGCAAATGTTTCGTGCTGCACAATCGGCATATCGTTGTTTGCTTCAATTACACATGGCTTTACATAGCATCCGCTTTCGTAATTTTTTCCTTTCAGCACACCGCCTTCTACTAATACCTTACCTCCTTGTTTCTTTGCAGCTACAATGGCCTCTTCATAAAACTTCACCGCCTGCTTATCAATCAATGGTCCTAGATGGTTTTTTTCATTCAAAGGATTGCCTATGCTCAGTTGCAAATAAGCTTTTACTAAACGCTTCTTCACTTCTGCATATTTACTTTCGTGAATAATTAAACGTCTGGTAGTAGTGCAGCGTTGTCCGGCTGTTCCTACTGCGCCAAACACCGTTGCCACCATCGCAATATTCAAATCAGCATCCGGTGTAATAATGATGGAATTGTTGCCGCCTAACTCAAGCAGGCTTCTTCCCAAACGAGCAGCTACATTTTGCGCTACTGCTTTTCCCATTCTTGTAGAACCGGTGGCTGAAACCAGCGGAATATCTTTATCGTTCGATAGCAACTCGCCTATTTTGTAATCTCCATTCACCAACCCACTAATTCCTTCCGGTAAACTATTTCGCTTGAAAACTTTCGCTACAATGTTTTGACACGCTATGCCACACAAAGGAGTTTTCTCCGATGGCTTCCATACACATACATCGCCACATACCCAAGCCAGCATACTGTTCCAACTCCATACCGCCACCGGGAAGTTAAACGCAGAAATAATTCCCACAATTCCCATTGGGTGCCATTGTTCATACATTCTGTGGTTCGGGCGTTCGCTGTGCATGGTCAATCCATGAAGCTGGCGCGAAAGACCAACAGCAAAATCGCAGATGTCAATCATCTCCTGCACTTCGCCCAAACCTTCCTGCAAACTCTTTCCCATTTCGTATGAAACTAATTTGCCGAGCGGTTCTTTATAGGCACGCAACTCATCGCCAATCTGTCTTACAATCTCTCCGCGCTTAGGCGCAGGAATATTTCTCCAAACCACAAAAGCCTTTTGTGCTGCACGAATAACCTCTTGATATTCATTTTCGGTGGTAGAAGTAACCGAACCAATCACCTTTCCATCAACCGGTGAGTAAGATTTGAGTTGTTCTCCTTTACTTTTAATCCATTTGTTACCGGTAGAAGTTCCGGTATTGGTGGCACTAATGCCGAGTTGTTTTAAAACGTCTTTCATATCTATATGTGTTTAGAAAAATCTGCGAATCAAATCCATCGGTTTCTGCAATTGGAACTTTAAAGTGAAACTGAATTTCTGATACCACTTGGTAATACCCATTACTTTTTGGTTGTCGGAAATATTTTTGGTAGTAACAAGCGGCAAATGAATTTCAACCATATCGCGCAGGATGATTGCACTCAATCCAAACTCTGCTGCAAACTGCGGTTTGTTTAAATCGCTTACAATAAACGCAGCGTTCACAAAAGGATTAATCGGGAAGAACCGGTGCGTAGATGAAGTCAAATTAACCGACATCAAAAATTTGTTGGTTGCACCAAAGTTGGTGAACGAACGAAACGCTCCGTCTGTTTTTGCAATCTGTCTGCTCAGATTAGGATCGCGGCCATTGCGGTCTAAGAAGTTTTCATCGAACATGTAATCTTTCTGCAGCCAGTATGCAAAATTGTTAGTGGTGGCAGTACTCAAATAAATGCGCGGATTTGGTGCAGTAATTTCTGAGTTAGATTTGGAGTTAACCAGGAAACCACCGGCAAACACGCGAACAAAAAAACCTTCGCCTTTTCGTTTGTAACTAATCAGGAAGTTTGCTTCAGCAGAAAGATTTACAAACTTGTTTCCTTCCCGAGCTGTTACCTGCACGTTAAACGGATTTAGGGTAGAGTTCCTCTCCACGCGGTATTTAAACTCATTTACAAAGTAACGCTGTGTTTCTTTCTTCTTGGTATCAAAGCGAATCCAGTCGAGCCAAACTATAACGCTGCGCATGTTTAGCGTGTGCGTATAAGGACTGCGCGAGTTTTTATTTTTAAATTCTATATGGATGTATGGTTCAACTTTGTTGAACAACAAAGGTTTTGGAAACAGGATATAAGAGAACCGTTTACCAAATACACCCACGGTAAACCGCTGAACAGTTTCAGAATAGAAATTGTAATTCAATCGCGCAAATCCGTTGAACTGTTTTGAGCCGGTGCCTATAATCGGCACAACTAAGTAATTGAATTTGCGCGCGGGCAACAGCGAGTTGTAAAGTGCGAGACCAATTTGAAACTTATCGTAATTATTCCAGCCAATATAAGGAGCCCAATAAACCTGAGTACGATTTTGATTTTCTATAGAGCCAAGAAACTGAAAACGCACCTTTTCGAACCGATGAGCCAATTTGTTCAGCTTGTAAGTATTGTTCTTTCGGTTGATTTCTGGAATTTGAAGAAGTGGGTCGATTTGAATTTTATCCGGCTGTGGAGTACCGAGATGAATAATAGTGTCTTTGCGAAATCCCTCTAACCAAACCGTTTGAGATAAATCTCCTGAAATAAATGAAACACTTACCGGTGAGGCAATATCCCCAGCATTCTTAATTTTTAAATTCACCATTTTATACCGCAAATGATTACCGCCAAGTATTTGCAGTTTTGAAATCTTATAGTCAATCTTCTTCTTAGTCTTAATCAAATCATCAAAAAACCAAGCCAAATCTTTTCCGGTTTCGGTTTCAAAAACTTTACGAATGTCTTCGGGCTGCGGATGCTTGTATTGCCACAGCAAAAAATATTTCTGCATAATAAAATCAAACTTGTCTGTGCCGAGATATGCTTCAAGGTAATCGAAAATCAACATTGATTTTCCGTAAACACAAACACCATAATTAAAATCGGTGAACTTAGAGGAGGTTTGCTCCAATGGCTCGTCACGGTTTTCGCGCGCCATAAACTGATAACCCAAATCCATCATGTATTTGTGTTTGTATTGCAGCAGGTCAAATGATTTTGCAATGCCTTCGGGAAATTTGCCAATCAGTTTTCGCTCAGGATATTTTGTTCTTATATATCTATACTCATAGTAAGAGTTTATGCCTTCATCCATCCACGCGTGGTCGCGCTCGTTGCTGCCGAGCATTCCGTAAAACCAATTGTGACCCACTTCATGCGTTATCACTTCATCAAGCGAAAACGCGCTGCGCTCTTCACCAATTACCGTTACGTTGGGGTATTCCATACCGCCACCGGCACTCAATGCGCCATCTACCGCAGTAACCTGCACGTAAGGATATTCGCCAATCCATTTGCTGTAATAAAAAATAGCATCATGCAGATACTCCGGTGCTTTGTTCCAAAGGTCTGCCTGATTATTGGTGAACAAACTCCATGTGGTTACTTTCTTTTTGCTGTAAGGCAATTCCACTTCGCCTTTTAAAACATGGTAACGCTTATCGGCAAACCAACCGAAATCGTGAATATTAGTTTGTGTGTAGCGAAGCGTTTTTGCTTCTTTAGATGAAGCAGGAAAACTCATATCACCGGAATACATATCAATCTCCTTTGTTGCTTCCGAAATTGAATCGAGCCATTTTGATTCTTCTGCATTTTGTAAATCACCGGTGGCACCCACCACATAATTTTTCGGCAGAGTAATGCTCACATCAAACGAACCATACTCGCTGTAAAATTCCCCTTGATCTAAATACGGAATTGGATGCCAACCGTATTTATCGAACACCGCAGGCTTGGGGTACCACTGCGAAATCTGATAGCTCTGCCCCACATGCCCCATGCGCGAAAATGTTTCAGGAAGTTTTACATGAAACGGAGTAGAGATGCGAACGCTCTCACCGGTCTTCAGCGGTTTGTTTAAAATTACTTTGCAGATTTCATCTGTTGATGAATCGTAATCCACTTTACAAACTTCTGCATTGGCTTTAAAATCGAGCTTATCAATAAAACCACGTTGCAAAGGCTTGCTAAACCAAAAACTTGTTTTGCCGTTTTCAAGTAATTGTTTTGCAAAAGGTGTTGTCTGGTCTTTATACGCATTGGGCCAGAGATGAAAAAATATATAGTTGAGTGTTTCGGGAGAATTGTTTTTGTAATCAATCGTAATAAAGCCATCCAGTTCGTGCACTGTGTCGTTGAGTGTTACTTCAATCTTGTAATCGGTTTGCTGTTGCCAGTAATTGGCGGTTTGTGATTGAGCGATTAATGAGCAGTAAATACAAATAAGCGTAAAGAGTTTTTTCATAATATGATTTGCCTTCGCTATAGCTACTGCAACTGAAACGAAAATAGAAGATTGGCTTTAGAACAGAAATTACAGGTAAATACTTGTTGCCAACAAGTGAAACCTTTTAAAACATGTATCGTAATGAAAAGTATAAACCAAAAACCAAAGACATGAAAAAAATTTTCGCTCTCACATTGCTCGCTGCTGTATTGCTGCTGAGCGAATCTTTTACCGGTAAAACTTCTGCACCCAAAAATGCGCCCGCTTACAATTTTACTGTTGATGGTGCTCCTTTTGATGCTATGACTGTAAATAGCTATTCAGCCCAACTTAACTATGATGAGCCAAAAGCAACGCTCACTTTTTTTGGAAATGCTTTGCGCACCAAAGACGGAAAGGAACTGCCTACACGAATTGAAATTGAATATGTAATAAGAGATGCTGCTTTGGGTGAGGTAAACGTAACCAAGGCAACGTATGAGTACAACAACCAAAAATATAATCTGTTGGCAGGCTCTGCTTTTATGAGCGTTACAAAAATGAAATGGAATCCCGGTAAAAGAGGTTTTGTGATGAGTGCAGATATTTTTTGCAAAGTGCAAAAGCCTTATATCATGGAAGAGTTTGTTCCGGTATTTGTAATAAGAGGAAGTGTGCAGAATATAACTGTGAATTTACCGATGTCGTAAAACCCTAAATCCTCTGAAGAGGACTTAATACAGAAAAAGGCGTTAAGAGATTCACGCCTTTTTCATTTTACAGTTTTTAAGCAGTATCAATCCGTATAAAATTTATACACGCAAAAAAATATTTGTTGAAAAGAGAGATTGATAAAAGAATTTCAGAAATTTACTTTCGGTAGGTCGTTAAGAAAATTGCAACGTTCTTTATTAGCGGCATCGATAAATTGATTCTTTCACGTAAATTCAGGATATGGAAGAAAATGAATTCATGGAACCGAGCTTCGGTGAGATAGTTGACTTGGTAAAGAAGTATGAAGAGTCGGTTAAGGAGCATCATCAGGTTTTTTTAGAAGAGGAAGATTTTGAGCAGATAATTCAATTTTATCAGGATAGTCGCGAACACAATAAAGCATTGCGTGTAATAGAAAGCGCGTTGGAACAATTTTCGTTCTCTTCTTTTTTCTATACTAAAAAGGCGGAAATTCTCGCCAATCAAAAACATTTTACGGAGGCGTTACTATCTCTTGACGAAGCGCAGAAACTTGACCCTAACGACATCAATATATTTTTGATTCGCGCTGATGTGGCTATGTGGCAAGGCAAACATGAGGAAGCAAAAGGATATATGGATTACGCGCTCACCATACCTTGCGAGTCGGAGGACAAATGCGAACTGTATTTAGAGTTGGCGGATATATATGAAGACCAGGAGAAATATGCCGATGTAGTAATTGCATTGAAAGATGCATTGCGCATGAATCCGGAAAGCGAAGAAGGGTTGAACCGGTTTTGGTTTTGCACCGAGTTGACCGAGAATTATGAGGAGAGTGTAAAGTTTCACGAAGAGTTGATTGAAGCGAGTCCGTATTCGCATTTAGCATGGTTTAATTTAGGTCATGCGTTTGCCGGTTTGCAGTTGTATGAAAAATCACTTGAAGCATTCAGCTATGTGATAGCAATTGATGATGCTTTTGATGCAGCTTACATTTGCAGTGGAGATGTGCTTTACAATATGGAGCGGTATGAGGAGAGTGTCAATTTTTATCTTGATGCTATTAAGCTTTCGAAGCCTAACAAGGAATTGTATTTAAAAACTGCAGAGTGTTATGAGAAGTTAGGTGAGTTTGCAAAGTCGCGTTCGTATTTGCGCAAATCAATTGGCGTAGACCCTTATTTTGATGAAGCGTTTTACCGCATAGGAGAAACTTACCGGTTAGAAGAAAAATGGATGAAAGCAATTTCATCGTTCGAGCGCGCGGTAAAACTGAATAAAGAAAACCTTGATTACCTCGCTGCATTGGCAGATGCTTATATGAGCGTAGATGAAGGTGAATTGGCCTTAGAAATTTTCGAACGCATTTTTCAGCTCGACACGCAAACGAAACAGAACTGGATAAACCTTGCCACCGCTTATTTTAATGTAGAAAATTACCGCAAAGCGTTTCAGGTATTGAACGAAGCGGAATTAAAATATGAAAGCAGTGCTGATATTTTTTACATAAAAGCAGTGTTTTATTTTCAGGTAGGCAACCGTCACGAAGCGTTGCTGAATTTAGAGCGCGGCTTGTTGATGAATTTTGACGAGCACATAATGATTTTTGAAATGGATGATTCGCTGTTGGATGATGGTGCGGTGATACAAGTGATTGAACAATACAGAAATTAATTTGACGATATGAGGATTTGATGATGTAAAAAAAGAGGCGTCCCGCAGCATTGCAATACGCCTCTTTTTTTTAGTTTATTTCAACAGCGTCAAACTTCCTTTGTAAATTTTTTCGCTGTGGTTATCAATAAATACTACACGAAGAGTATAAATAAATACTGCAGGTTGAAGCGGTTTGCCTTTATAGTTTCCATCCCATTTAAAATTCAGGTCATTGCTTTCGAAAACCTTTTCGCCAATACGGTCAAAGATTTCTACATCGAGATATTTTAATGCAGGAAGGTTTCCAAAAATTTGGAACAAGTCATTGTTGCCATCACCGTTAGGAGTGAAAGTGTTTGGAATAAAAATATCGTAGTTAGGAATAACTGTTACTGACACTTCTGTTTCAGCCGAACAATCGCTGCCGTTTATGTTGGCGGTTACTTCTAAAGTGTAATCAATACTGTTGTAAGATTCAACTGTTGGGTGCGGACAAGTGTAGCAACTTAAACCAACACTTGGTGTCCATAAATAAGTAGCACTCGGGTCGTAATTTGAAGATGCATTTAGTGTAACTACTTCGCTCAAATTAATCACTACCGGATCGGGATTCAGATTGATTGTAACTGCTAATGGTTCTGTGATAATTGTGTTGGAAGAATCCACACAATCACGAGAATCGGTAACGGTGTAAGAATAATTTCCTGCAACAAGCGAAGAGAAAAATCCTGTTGAGTTACTCGATTGATTATTCAGATTGAAAGAATAATTTGGAGTCCCACCAGTGGCTGAAATAAAAATCTCTCCATTGTCTTCACCAAAGCAATGCACATTCTTTACTGTATCAGAAATTACAAGTGGTGTTGGTTCATTAATTACGATCGACAAAACTGCTGTGCAACCAAAACCATCTGTTGCATTTACTGAATAGTTTCCGGTAACAAGCAAGGTGAAACTTCCGGTGGAGTTATTAGAAACGATAACTCCACCATTCAATAAATCGTAATTGCAAGGCGAAACTCCACCGATTGCAGTTGATAAAATGCTTCCTGAGTTTCCTCCGTTGCAAAGCACATCAGTTTTTTGTAGAGCAAGCGCAACAGCTATCACCGTGAGATTTGTAATGACTACACTGTCGCATCCATGTTGATTAAATAATGTTACCGGATAGCTACCTGTAGTGTTTGCATTGCTTCCATCAGGAAGCGTGAAAGACGAACCATTGCAAATAGTATCAAAAACTGTTGTTGCAGAAGTTGAATGAACTGTCAGGTCAGTTATAATAATACTATCGCAACCAAAAACAGTTGTTAGTGTATCGGTGTAAACTCCGGTTGCGTTCACTTGATTTCCGGAAGGCAAAACGTAGTTTTGATTAGAGCAGATAGTGTCGAAAACATTGACAAGAAAAGTTGGATTGACTGTTAGATTGGTGATGATATTGCTGTCGCAGCCGAATTGGTCGAAGAGCATGGAAGTATCAATAACAGAAACAGTAGAAGTTGCTCCGCTCGGGAAAGTATAAGTTGTTCCCTGACAAACCGAAGTATTTACATTCGTAGTTGTTGGATTATGAACGATAATTGTCACAGTATCACTTACGTTACACAAGCCGATAAACGTAATATCATCTACCGCAAAATCATTTCCGCCCAAAGTTGTGTTTTGATTGATAATGCAAATGGTAGCGGTGGTATTAGCACCGGAATTCCAGATGGAATAAAATTGTTGCCATTGACAAACTGCTGTCGGAACATTGAAAGGTGAGCCAAGCAAATTTCCATTAATGGAGAACTGAAGAATAGCGGGGCTACCTGCTGCAACACTTTCTCCCCAACACCCAAAAGCATAATTTGTATTCGGCACCACATTAATGGTTTCGCACCAAATACTTGAATTTGGGCTTCCTGCTCCGTTTACTATCATCAAATTACCTGAACTGGTGGTGTGGTCAGGGCACGCAGAAAAACCACCGTGATAAGTATTCGGATTTGTTCCCACATAATATGTTCCCTCGGGTGTAAGGTCGCTTTGGTAAACATAAGTGCTGCTGAATCCTGCGTTGCCGCCTTCAAAATTTCCATTGCCGATTAAATCGCCACTGGCAACTTGGGTAGTTACGATATAAGAAGTTGTTTGCGTTGGCGTAGCTACAGGATTTGCAATGTTCGGATCACTTAAACCTGCCATCGGTGTCCACGAATAAGAAATTAATCCTCCGCTTGCATTTAATTGAACTGATGAACCCAAACAAATTTGCGTATCGTTTGAAAGAGTAATGCTTGGAGGAACAACAGTGAGGTTAGTTGTAATAATACTGTCGCATCCGTTTACGGTTGAAAGTGTATCAATATAAACACCGGTGGTATTTACTGGATTTCCGCTTGGTAAAATGTAAATATCACTTGGACAAATCGTTTGAGTTACAGAGTAAGAATATGTTGGGCTAACGATAAGGTTAGTTGTAATAATACTGTCGCAGCCATTTACTGTTGGCAGAGTATTGATATAAATTCCTGCCGCGTTTGTTATGCTTCCGTCAGGCAAAGTATAATTCTGATTCTGGCAGATTGAAGCATTTATCGTATTGTTATAAACCTGATTTACAGTAACAATTACTGAATCGGTAGCCGTGCATAATTGAGCGAACGAAATATCATCCAGCGCATAATCGTTTGCACCGGCATTGGTATTTTGATTTACTACGCAAATGGTTGCTGTGGTATTACTACCCGAATTCCAAACGGTGTAAAACTGTTGCCAAGTGCAGAGTGTTGCTGGAGCAGTAAAAGTTGAACCGAGTAAATTGCCGTTGATTGAAAATTGAAGTTGGGCAAGATTACCGGCAGTTAAAGTTGCCAGCCAAGTGGTAAAGGCATAATCTGTGTTGGGCAAAACATTTACCGTTTCGCAATAGAAAGAAACGTTAGTAGTTGTCGCACCGTTTACAAGTAACATATTTCCATTACCGGTTGTATGGTCGCCACATGCTGCCATTCCTCCATTCCAAATCTGAGCATTTGTAGAAACCCAATATTGACCTTGATTACTATTTGGAGGAAGAGTATAAGCATAGCCAGATGAAAAGCCCGTGTTGCCTGCAATGAAATCTCCGTTCACAATTAAATTTCCAATTGGTGATTGCGATGAAACAGTATAAGTTGTGGTAGTGGTTGGCGATGCAACCGGGTTAGAAATATTAGGATTACTCAACCCTGATGTGGGTGTCCACGAATAAATTAAGCCACCTGTGGCGTTTAATTGAGTGGCGCTTCCGTAGCAAATTGAAGTGTTATTTCCTGCATCAATATTTAATGATGCTATTGAAAGATTGCTAGTGATAATACTATCGCATCCGGTTGATGAGGGAATGGTATCAAGATAAGTTCCTACGTTAGAAACTATATTTCCTGATGGAGTGGTAAAAGTTGAGTTAGGACAGATAGTTATGTTTTGAACAGAGGTAACCTGACCTGTAATATCAATACTTTGGTACGCTGTATCAGAAATACATCCTACAAATCGTATCAACTGAACATTAAAATTCCCAGAATAAGAAAAAATGTGATTGGGTGAAAGCAGAGTTGAGAAATTCTGTGCACCGGTTGCTGCATCTCCAAAATTCCATTTTACCGAATCGAGGTAAGCAGTATTGCCGCTAATGGTAAAAGCTTCAGGTTGACCTAAACAGTTCGGACTTCCGAATTGAATAACTGCTGTTGTATCAAAATAACTCTGAATAAAAGGCGGAAGACCAAGAACAGAATTTCTGCCCGATAAATTGACCGCATTAAACTGAAGATTACAACCTGCCCCAACTGTGTTAGGAGAATTTATTACACTTAAAAAAGCTTGCTGATATTGACAGATATATAGTTTTCCATCGGGACCCAATTGCATGGTGCCGCCATTGTAAGGAGCACCTATGCCACCGGCTGTTCCAAGCGTAACTACTGAAGCAACAACAGCAGCCGGTGTGCCGGCTTGTAAATTCCATTGGTAAATGGTGCCCGGTGTAATGCGTAGGCCATACAAAAGATTATTATCAGGCGAAAACGAAACACCATAATCATCGCCACCTAAACCAAGGTTAATCGGGTTTGAAACAACACCGGTGGCATTATTAAAGTCAAGCATTTCAAAGCCTGAATTACGTACGGCACTTGCAAGCTTTTGACCGTTCGGTGATGATTGTAAGCATCCCCAACCGGGCCATCCGTCTGACTGACCAACGTTTGTATTTATTGCCGCACCTACACCATTACAATCCACCAAATAAGAATGATACGTATTATCATTAAATCCGTGAGCAATTACCCAAACATATAAGCCGTTAGCATGTTTTACGGCCGTACATTTTTCGGCAGATGGAGTAAACAATGATGTGTTTTTAGTAGCTGGAACTACATCGCCAAATCCTCCATTTTGTGTCATGTCAACTTCGCTATAGCAAAATCCACCACCACCACCTGCGGCAGAAACAGTAAAAATGTAATACCAATTTTGGTTACCCGGTTTTGGCACAATCAAAGCTGATTGTGCGGATGAGGGGTCGCCCAACATTCCAAAACCATTCGCCATTTGAACATGATTGCGATTCCATACGTTGATTCCATCAGTGTAAAAAAGAAGATTTCCGTTTTTATCGCTGATAGTTGCAGAACCTTCGCTTGTGGCTAGTGCACCATTTGTAAGGGCTACTGGTGAGCCGCTATTGAAGTCCAGACCGGCATTAAGTCCAAAATACCAAATGTTCGCTTGTCTTTGAGAAAAGGTTTGCAGACAGAATCCAATAAATAAAACGAGCGCGTAAAATTTCTTCATGTGTCAGAGTAAAGATAAATTTTCATGCCGATTGGTTGTATCATTCATCTGTCGCAATTATTTTACTTTCGCAGCATATGGACTTTATAAAATTTGCGCTCGATTTTTTTCTGCATCTCGACAAACATCTTGCAGACCTTCTTACTCAATACGGCACTCTTACTTACGGAATTTTATTTCTGATAATTTTTGTTGAAACCGGATTAATAGTGATGCCCTTACTGCCCGGAGATTCATTGTTATTTGCAGCCGGAGCGTTGGCTGCTATGCCGGAAAATCATTTGAGCGTTGCAATTATTATTCCTTTATTGATTGTGGCGGCATTAATGGGTGACAACGTAAATTATTTTGTAGGAAAGTTTTTTAGTAAACAAATTAAATCGCGTGATAGAATTCTCTTTTTAAAACGGCAATACATTGATGAAACTGAAGCGTTTTACGCCAAGCACGGAGGTAAAACAGTTATCATGGCGCGTTTTGTTCCTATTGTAAGAACTATTGCACCTTTTGTTGCAGGCGCAGGAAGTATGAGCTACTCACGTTATATTTTGTTCTGTATTTCAGGAGCAATTTTATGGGTGGCAGGAATTACTTCGTTAGGTTATCTGTTTGGAAATTACGAACCGGTGAAGAAGAATTTCGAATTTGTTGTGCTTGGAATAATTTTCGTTTCAGTTTTGCCAATTGTATGGCAGGTGATTAAAACGAAGTTTGCCAGTAAGCAAGCATGAGAAAATTTGGATTGATAGGATTCCCTCTCTCTCACTCCTTCTCCAAAAAATATTTTGAAGAAAAGTTTAAACGTGAACAAATTGCAGATTGCAGTTACGATTTGTTTGAACTGAAAAGTATTGAAGAACTTCCTTCACTTATAAAATCCAATTCCGAATTAGTTGGTTTGAATATTACAATTCCTTACAAAGAATCTGCAATGCCTTTTTTGGATTTTATTTCTGAAGAAGCAAAGCAGATAGGGGCTGTAAACTGTGTAAAGATTATTGACGGACTGTTAACCGGATACAATACGGATGTTTTTGGATTTGAACAATCTTTGCAAAATTTTATTGCAATTCCCGCACATGTGTTTGTGCTAGGCACCGGTGGCTCGTCAAAAGCCGTTGAGTTTGTTTTAAGGAAATTGAATCTTCCTTTCGTTAAGGTTTCAAGAGAGAAAAAAGCGGGTTGTATTTCTTATGCAGAAATTGCACAGGAAATGAAATCGGAAAACCTTTTCATCAACACCACTCCGCTGGGTATGTTTCCGGATGTGAGTTCAGCTCCGGAAATTCCTTATGAATTACTTTCTGAAAATAATTTTCTCTTCGACCTTGTTTACAATCCCGAAGAAACAGAATTTTTAAAACTCGGGAAACTTCGCGGAACAAAAACAAAAAACGGTTTAGAGATGCTGCAATTGCAAGCGAAGAAAAGTTGGGAGATTTGGAATTCGTGAAATTCACTTTCTAAGTCCCCACCAAATCATTACGGCATTAAACGAAGTAACTATTAAAGCTAAACCGCTTTTCATCCAACCGGTGCTGTGAAAATCGGGTAAGTCTCCTTTCAATAATTGCAACGATTTTTGCCACATGCTGAAGTAATCGGAGATGTAGTACGCATCTTTTAAAATAAACAAAGCATAAAAACCAAGCACCAATAAATACGGAATCAAGGCTACCTTTTTCCGCGCTTGTGAATACAAGTTGGCTATAACCATCAGCACGAGAAAGAAAAGATTAAGCAGAAATATCATGATGGATTTCGTGTCCTTGTACTTCATTGAGCTCTCATCAGGAATTGTTATGTTGCCCAATACGTGCATTGTCCACCAGGAAAGTGCAAAGGTTAAAACTACTGCTACGACAAATACAATCGTAAAAACCCGCAACAGTTTCTTCGGCTCTACCTGAAAAAACTGAGCAGTGGTAAATGACCTTTTATACAAAAAGCCCATCATAAAACCGATGGCTGCAATAAGAATGTATATGATGAATGAGAACATTTATTCTTTGGCTCTGTCAATAATTGTTTGTGGTAATTGCTTGGCGGTTTTTGCTCCAAGCTCTTTCATTTTTTCTGCGCGTCTCACTAAATTTCCTGAACCATCATATAGTTTCTTCATGGCTTCTGAGTAATCGCCTTTGGCATCATCCATTTTCTTTCCAACCTTCACTAAATCTTCATAGAAGCCGACAAACTTGTCGTAAAGTTTTCCGCCTTCTTCTGCAATTTCAATAGCGTTGCGCGTTTGTCTTTCCTGTTTCCAGATAGATGCAATTGTTCTTAAAGTAGCGAGTAAAGTTGACGGACTAACAATTACGATTTTTCTGTCCCATGCGTAATTGAATAACTCTGCATCACCCTGCACGGCTAAACTGAATGATGATTCAATAGGCACAAACAACAAAACGAAATCAGGTGATTCTAAACCTACTGCTGATTGATAATTTTTATCACTCAATAGTCTTACGTGATTGCGAAGCGATTCAATATGCGCTTTCAAAAATCTCATCCGGTCATCTTCGTTTGCCGCATTCACGCAAGCGGAATAAGCAACCAAAGAAACTTTTGAATCTACAATCACATGCTTGTTATCGGGAAGGAAAATAACCGCATCCGGTCGTATTCTTTCGTTCTCTGCGTTTGTGGTGGCATACTCCATTCTGTATTCATCGCCTAACTTCAGTCCGCTACGCTCGAGAACTTTTTCTAAAACCATTTCTCCCCAGTTGCCTTGTTGTTTATTATCGCCTTTAAGTGCGGTAGCCAGATTGTTTGCCTCCTCGCTGATTTGCTTATTGAGGTCAATCAGGTTTTTGATTTCGGTTTTAAGCGTAATTCGCTCTGCCGATTCATCTTTATAGGTCTTATCAACCTTTGCTTCAAATTCTTTGATTCTATCTTTTAGAGGATTCAGAATAATATCAAGGTTAGTTTTGTTTTGCTCGGTAAACTTCTGGCTTTTCTCATCCAGTATCCGGTTGGCTAAGTTCTCAAACTCTTTAGTGAACTTCTGATTTAGTTGTTCCAGTTCGCTTTTCTGTTCAGTTAGTTTTTGCTTCAGGTTTTCGTTTTCCGTTTTAGACGAAGCAACGGTGGAATGAAGCCATTCTGCTTTCCTTCTTTCTTCGTGTAGCTTGCTTTCAGAATTTTCTGTCAGTAACCGCATTTCGTTCTTCAGTTCAAAGGTATTTGCCTCCAGCAACCGAGCCTTTTCATTGGCTGTGCTTAATGAGCTTTCGCTTTTGCCTTTTAAAAACAAAAAGGCGAGAGCAAAGCCTACAGCCAATCCAATAATCAGAAATAAAATATTCATTCCGGTTCCGTGAGTTTGAATTTTAAAAATAGCAATACTCATCAGATTGAAAATAATTTTCAACTTCGCCCGCGAATTCAATTGAATGAAAATTTTCCCCGATATTTTTGAAGATACCGAAACCGCTTACGCCACTAAAAGCATTGGCGATTTGCAGAAAGCGAAGGTGATGTTTCAATTGATGGGAAATAATTCGCTGGTTAATCTCGGCAGTTCTCTTGCCTCTTTTGCGCTCTCGCTTCATCTTCCGGTTTCACCTTTGTTCCGCTTTACAGTTTACAATCATTTTTGCGGTGGCGAAACTTTTGATGAGTGTAAAGACACTATTCACGATTTACAAAAAAGTAATGTTGGCGTGCTGCTTAACTACGGAGTAGAGTTAAAAGAAACCGAAGAAGATTTTGACAAAACCATCGCCAAGAATATTGAAGCACTTGAATTTGCGGGAAAGAACAAGTCGATAAAAGCTATATGTGTTAAGATAACCGGCTTCGGGAGGTTTGCTTTGTTTGAAAAGATTCAGAACAAAGAGCCATTGAGTGTTGCGGAGAAGAAAGAATTGCTGAAAGTAAAAAAGCGTTTCGAGAAGTTGTGTGAAGTAGCTGAGCGAAACGAAGTAGCCATTTATGTAGATGCTGAAGAAAGCTGGATTCAAAATCCGCTTGATGAAATGGTGGAAGAGATGATGGAGAAACACAACCGAAAGCATTGCATTGTGTTCAACACGTTTCAGATGTACCGGTGGGATAGATTGGATTATCTGAAAGCTCAAATAGAAAAAGCAAAGGCCGGTAATTATTTACTTGGAGCAAAGCTGGTGCGCGGTGCTTATATGGAGAAGGAAAGAGAGCGTGCTAAAGAATTGAATTATAAATCTCCCATCCATAAAAACAAAAAAGCGGTTGATGAAGATTTTGATGAAGCAGTAAACATTTGTCTGGATAATCTTGAAGCCCTTTTTGTTTGTGTAGCCTCGCAGAGCGAGGAGAGCAACCTGCTTGCCATTCAGCAGATTGATAAAAAGAAAATTGAAAGAACATCAGAGCGCATTATCTTTTCGCAGCTATATGGCATGGGTGACAACATCACATTCAATCTTGCCAAGCTCGGTTTTCACGCCACTAAGTATTTGCCTTACGGCCCGGTGAAGGATGTTATTCCGTATCTCATCCGCAGAGCCAACGAAAACACTTCTGTTTCCGGGCAAACCAGCCGCGAGTTTGCGCTGATTAAAAAAGAATTGAAACGCAGAAAGTGTAATTAAAAATGCAATTCACTTAAGTGAATTGATTGAGTGAATAGTTCTTCTCCATTCAATCCATAAATTTTAAAAAATATTTCGGGGTCGGTTTGTTGCCAGTCAATTTCTATAGCACCTGTGTTGTAATCGAGCACTACATTTCCAATGCGGTTAGTATTTGGAATGTCAACTCCTTCCAATTGCGTTATGCCGCTCGAAGTTAAATCGTAAACCGGATAAAGATTCTGCTCGGTGCGTTTAGATAATTCAGCGAGGTGAACATCGCCTGAAATAAAAACTACCCCGTTAGCATTTGCATCACGAATGGTTTGAAACATTTTTTGTTGCTCGAGCGGAAAGTTTTCCCATGCTTCATAACCATCGAGCGAACGTGCAAATTGTGTGCTGCTGCCGATGATTCGTATTTGTGCGGGCTTCAATAATTCATTCTTCATCCAGTTCCATTGCTCTACGCCTAACATAGTGGCTGAAGAATCTGTATTGGGAATGTAATTATCATTCGCATCGGTAATTAAATGCGTTCGGAAAGTTCTTAAATCCATTAAAATTATCTGCACACGATGTGCTGAATCGCCATAGCAATAAGAGGTATAAATCCCCGCATGATTTCTTCTTTCGGAAACTGCCGGTTCGTTCCAAAAGCTCAGAAAAATATTTTTCGATTCTTCTTTCTTCGCGTATTCCACACCACCATCGTTCACACCGTAATCGTGATCGTCCCAGGTGGCAACTACTTTGCACGATTTTAGAAGATTCTGAAACTCGGGTTTGCAACTCAGCTTGCCATATTTAGTGAGTAGCACATTCATGTCTTGTGTATCGCCATAGATATTATCGCCCAGATAAACGAACATGTCATTTTGCTTCGCAGCTACAGCATTCAAAATAGGCTGTTCTTTATTTTCTGATGAACAGGAGCCAAAAGCAATTTTTGAAATAGTACCGGTTGGCTCGCCATGTACCGGGCGGTTGCAAAGAAAAGCGGAATCGGTTTTACAAGAAGAAACAGACAACAGACCGAAGACAATGGACAACAGAAAAGCAAAATTATTTTTCATTCTGAATTGAAAATATCAATTACTTACATTCGCCAAGTATTTCAATACAAGATATGAATCCGAATCTCGACCCTGATAAAGAACTCTCCTCTTCCGAACAGGAAGTAGAACGTGCCCTGCGCCCGAAAGCTATTGACGATTTTATGGGTCAGCCTAAGATAGTTGACAATCTGTTTGTGTTTATTGAAGCAGCCAAGCAACGTAACGAAGCACTTGATCATGTTTTATTGCATGGGCCTCCGGGTTTGGGCAAAACTACCCTTAGTTATATCGTAGCGAACGAAATGAATGTGAGCATTAAAATTACTTCCGGACCGGTGCTGGAAAAGCCCGGTGATCTTGCAGGTTTGCTTACGAACCTTGAGCCGAATGATGTTTTATTCATTGATGAAATTCACCGCCTAAGTCCGGTTGTGGAGGAATACCTCTACAGCGCGATGGAAGATTACAAGATTGACATTATGATTGACACCGGTCCGAACGCGCGCACGGTTCAAATCAGTTTAAATCCTTTTACACTTGTTGGTGCTACTACACGTTCCGGTTTGCTTACTGCACCTTTGCGCTCACGCTTTGGTATTACCATGCGCATGGAGTATTACGATGCTGAGGTGCTGAAGAACATTATTAAACGCTCGGCAAAAATTCTGAAAGCAGAAATAAATGAAGATGCCGCTTTTGAAATTGCGCGCAGAAGCCGCGGTACTCCGCGTATTGCCAATTTACTTTTGCGCAGAGTGCGCGATTTTGCACAGGTGAAAGGCGATGGAAGCATTACCCTCAAGATTACGAAGTATGCACTCGAAGCACTAAACGTAGATTTGTTCGGGTTGGATGAAATGGACAACCGGATTCTTCTCGCCATTATAGAAAAATTTAAAGGCGGACCGGTGGGGCTTACCACAATTGCCACCGCAGTTCACGAAGAACCGGGGACTATTGAAGAAGTGTATGAGCCCTTCCTGATTAAAGAAGGTTTTATTAAGCGCACTCCGCGCGGGCGCGAAGTAACTGAGCTGGCGTATAAGCACCTCGGCAAAACTCCTCCAACGGTTGGTGGAAGTTTGTTTTAAGAAAAACAAATCACTTATCTTTGAACAAATATTAAGCGATGAGCAAAACAGAACTGATAGAAAAAACGCTTACTAATTTAAATCAACTGCCCGAAGATGAATTGAAAGAGATTCATGACTTTGCAGAATTTCTTTTATCTAAAATTCATCACAAAATATTGTCGGAAGAAGTAACTCAGGTTAATGCATCTTCTGCCTCTTATAAATTTTTGGAAGAAGATACTGACCTGTACACCGTAAACGACCTGAAAGTAAAGTACGGAAAATGAAGAAGGGAGATATTGTTTTAATACCTTTTCCCTTTACTGATTTTTCGGGTTTAAAAACACGACCTGCCTTAGTTTTAGTTGCCGACCAATTTGATGTTACTGTTGCTTTCATTACTTCTAAAGTGGTGAAACAGGAGATAAATGATGTGGACGTAATTGCAACTTCTGCAAACGGATTGAAAGTTGACTCGCTTATAAAGTTGAGTAAACTTGCCACTATAGATAAAGACCTTGCGCTTGGAGAACTTGGAAGTTTATCAGCTGCCGATTTGAAAAAGGTAGATGAAAAATTACTTGCTGTATTTGCTATCAAGGTTTAGTGCAATAAATTTTCACACAACTATTCTGTTACTTATTGTCTGCTTCTGTGTTTTATGTAAAACTTAGTTGCATGAAAGCGAAGATTTGCGTGTGCTGCAAGCTAAGCTTAACATTTAGCCACCCACTTAAACAGACAGAATGAAAAAACTATCCTCCATTACCTTCTCTGCCTTATTATGCTTTACAGCTTTTGCGCAGATTGACATCAAGGAAATCAATAAATCTTTAGTAAAGATTGAGGATGGACTGTATGCTTCTAAGTATGAAGTTTCGAACAAACTGTATATGACGTTTCTGAGTTCTTTAAAGAATTCAAACGATACCGGTTTGCTGACTATTGCTCAAATTGATACTTTAAGATGGAGAGATAAATACAGTTACAATGAACCCTATATTCAACACTATCATAAGCACCCTGCGTATCAAAACTATCCGGTGGTATGTATAAATTATGAAGCAGCGAAACTGTTTTGCGAATGGCTGACTGCGCAATATAATGCCGACCCAAAAAGAAAATTCAAGAAAGTGCTTTTTCAGCTTCCTTCAGAAAGCGAATGGATAATGGCAGCACAGGCAGGAGATAATTCTGCCACTTATCCGTGGCAAGGGAACGACCTGCACAACAAAACCGGTGAGGCGATGTGTAATTTTAAACAGGAATTAAATGACACCATAAAATTTAAAGGAAAGCCGCCTATAGGTGCTGACATAACGGCACCGGTGGGTTCGTATTACAAAAATAATTTCGGGCTGTATAACATGAGTGGTAATGTGGCTGAAATGATAAATGAAAAAGGAATTGTAAAAGGCGGCAGTTGGAGAGATAAATCAGAATATTTAGCCATTGCCACTAAATATAAATACGATGGAAACGCACAAGCCTTTGTAGGTTTTAGATATTTTGCACAAGTATTAGAAAATTAAAAAAACATGAAAAAAATATTGCTCTTCGCCTTTATACTTATTACCGCGCATTTATCTGCACAGGAACTTAAAGCTACTATGACACAGGCACTTTTAAAAGTGGAAGTGGTAGATGATAAAGGCAAACCGCAAACCGGTAAGCTGGTCACCTTTACTTCTATAAAAGATGGTAAGGAATTCAGCGGCACTACCGATGCTTCCGGTAAGTTTCAAATACTTATTCCACCGGCACAGAAGTATAAAGTGAAATACAAATTGTTTACCACCGTGCAGAGCGACCTCGTGCTCGACATGCCTTCGGCTGCCGGTCCTTACACTTTTGAGTATACCATTACAGCCACTCCGCCCCGCACGTTTACGCTTGATAATGTGTTTTTCGATTCCGGTAAATCTACACTGCGGGCTGAATCGAATAAGGAGTTGAATGAATTGGCTGAATACATGAACATTCAAAAAACTTTGTTTATTGAAATTGCCGGGCATACCGATAATGTAGGCGAAGCCGAAGCCAATCAAAAACTTTCGGAAGACCGCGCTAAGGCAGTAAAAAAATATTTAGAAAGTAAAGGCATTGCACCCGCGCGTGTTATAGCAAAAGGCTATGGCGATACTCAACCTACTGCCGATAACGCCACCGCTGCCGGTAAACAAAAAAACCGCAGAACGGAGGTGAGAATTATTTCGGAGTAAGAATACAACCTCATCCACCGTTCGGGTACCTTCTCCTGAAGGAGAAGAAATATAGTTTTCTTCTAAACAAAAAAATCCGCACCGGTAACCCGATGCGGAATTAAACAGTATTACTGCCAACTTATCACACCCCAACTGTTACCTTAAATAGTCCCTTTACTACGCCCAAACTGCGCACGGTAAAAAACAGATTAAACTGACTGGCGCCTAATTCAATAGGTGTTTTGGTTTTGGTTTCACCGGGTTGCACTTCTACAAAAGCACCCACCGGTATGCCGTTTATTACATTGGTGAAATAATACTGCAGCACCGTACTGCCCGGGTTTTCGAGCTTTATTTTTGTATCGCCCTGTACGCCCGTATTGTTCAGGTCAATGTTAGCCGTAGCACCGGCATTTACTTCGCCTTCTATTACTATAGGCTCGGTTTTTTTAGGGCCTGTTTGCTTGCTGCTGATAACTACTTTAAAACCCCACTGGGCAAGTGCCTCTTCGGTGCCCTGATACTTTTGCAGCAACCGGTCGCGGATAATGCACAGATAATAATAGATAGTGCCTTCGGTTTCGCTGGTTTGCCCATCGGCATAACCCAGAATAACCTGTGCCTGATTGTGGAAAGTCTGCGCATCTTCCGTAAAACTTTTCCAGTCATCAAGCAAAGTATTAGCCTCGGTTACCAAAGTTTCAAAGGCAGTCATATCAACCAATGCTGCGGTTAGCGGACTTGCCACACCAAGCTCGGTATGTTTTTCAATAATGGCATCGGCTAACTCCAGCATAGTTTCGGGTTTGGTGGGCATATCTACCCGCACGTTCTTGCGCGCACCGGTTTGCGAAATCACCACATTAAACCCATACTGGCTCAGCGTTTCTTCTACGCCCTTGTATTTAAGCAGCAGAATATCGCGTATCTGCACCACAAACCAATACACCTTGTTTTCGGTATCCTTAGTTTGCCCGGCTGCAAGCCCGCATTTGCTGGAACACATGTTATAAGTAGTCTGCGCATCGTCAGCGCTTTTGTTGCCCGCCTTTTGCTTGGTGTTGGCGTTGGTGTGCTTGGTGGCAAACACCGCCATATCTACAAAGCCTGCCAGCGGGCTTGCCGCGCCAAGCAGGGTATCGCGTTCAATAATTTCTACGCATAACGAAAGAGTTTCTTTCGGGCTGTTAACGGGCATGTCCACCCTTACAAATTTTGCCATAAGTGTTTATTTAATTGATTAAAGAATAAAAAAGAGTTGAAGGAGTTTTGACTAACCTCCCCTGTTTTTGAAGCTTTTTGCCCAAAAGATGAATCATTGCGCATACTTTGGAGGAACTTATTCAAGGTTTGGAGAAACTTATTGAAGGTTTGTAGTTCCCTACAGATACTTTGGAAGAACTTATTCAGGGTTTGGAGAAACTGACGGATACTTTGAAGAAACTTATAGATACTTAGTAGTTCCTGAGTGATATTTTGTGAGAACTTATGAAAGGTTTGTATAAACTTACCTTTACTTGCTTTAAAATAATTGCTACTTAGAACCAACCGGTTCATTACCGGTAGAAAAAGCAAAAGGATAGCCGGCTCCGTCTTCATCAATTTCATAAAACGAAGGTGCGCAGCTTTTAAATAATGGTCAATAACCTAAATAGCTGTTTATGTTAAATGGCTCCCATGCTTACATACAAAAAGCGAAGTTCCTCTAAGGTAATTTCGCCAAGCAGCAGGGCTTTAACAACAGCTACTACAAAGCAATTGGCTTTTAGTTTCTTGTAGGTTATGCCCCGGTCGTCATGAATGGTTGACTGGCTTACGCCTAATTTTTCGCCCGTCTGTGTTTCGCTCAGGCCGCAGGCAAGCAGGAGCATTCCCGCCTTTTCGCGGGGAGCAAGAAGTGGTGTTTTCATAGTGAATAATTGATTTTTAGTGTACCTGCAAAAGAAAAAACAGATTCGCTTATTTGCAAGCGAGAATTGTCATGGAAATGTCATTTTTTAGGGGAATAAATACGCCTATGCTTATTCCTTTTATCTTGCAGAGTAGATAAAGCATGAAAAAACTTTTACTCTTTATTGTTCTTGCAGTTACAACTGGTGGGCTCTTTGCTCAAACTAATTTCCGGTTTGCTGATTCTACTGCGCAGTGGATTACATTAGAAGAAACAATAGCCCCCGGAGTTGAACATTATTTCACGAACGAATTTTTTATTGGAGGAACGCACATAATTTATGGTAATGCTTATCAGGATGTATCGCATGCAGCAGGTACAGAATTCTATATCAGAAAGGATACTCTCAGCAAAGTTTGGTTGTTAGAATCCTCAGACTCAATCGAAAATTTGATTTATGATTTTGGTTTAAGCAAAGCCGACACAGTTAGAATTTATGACCATTTGAGTAACTCCTATTCAATTGTCTGTCACGTTGACTCTATTGACAGCGTTAATTTAGGGCATTACAGAAAGAGAATGTTTATGTCCTGCGGGCAATACTTAGATGAGCTTTATCATCCGGATGTATGGGTAGATGGAATTGGAAGCTTATATTCTTATTTGGTGCATCCTGGAAGTGATTCAATTGAAGAAGGTGGTTTACTATGGCTGGAAACACTCCTATGTTATTATGAGCAAAATCAATTGGTTTATTCTAACCCGAACTATAACTACTGCGATATTGATACTATTGTTTTTACTGGAATAAAGGAAATAGCTAGTTCTGTTATTCAACTTATCCCAAATCCTGTCACTCAAAACTTCATCACCATTCAAACAGAAAGTGATGGGGTTTTTCAGCTTTTCGATATAACCGGCAGAATGGTTTTGCAAAAACAACTAACCGGTAAAGAAACTACAGTGCCTTTGAATGAAATAAGCAAGGGTTTGTATGTATACACGGTAACCTCGTTTGAAAACAAGATGGGTTCGGGTAAATTAGTGGTTCAATAAATTTAAAATGATAGCACAAACACCACCGGCACCTTACTATGCAGTAATCTTCACCAGCCTGCGCACCGAAGGCAACTACGGCTATTCAGAAATGGCAGACCGCATGGAAGAACTCGCCAAACAGCAACCCGGTTACTTAGGAATAGAATCAGCAAGGCAGGAAACTGCTATAACCGTTTCTTACTGGAAAGACTTAGAAAGCATCCGCAACTGGAAAATGAACATGGAACATTTAGAGGCGCAAAAACAAGGCAAAGAAAAATGGTATGCGCAGTATAAACTAAGAGTGTGTTTGGTAGAAAGAGATTATGGCTGGGAGAAGTAGCGTCATTGCGATGATGGCTCTGAGGACGAAGTAATCTCCATGCAATAGGGGGTTGTTTAGCAAAGCTTCGCAATCACAATTACGGATTGTGTTGCGCACCACACTGCCTCGTTCAATGTCAAATAATTTTATTTTCGGTCATCCTACTTCAAGATGCGAAAGAAAGAACAGGTTAAAGCAGAACATAATTGAGCCACCGAAAGAACATTTTATTGTTCTACAATCACTTTTCCTCCTTTATTAAAAAGGATTTGGAAATCCTTTCCTCCGAATTCAACGTTCAGCAGCACGACTTTCTGCCGAAGAAGAAATGGCAAACTCCATTCAGCTTCAGCGCACAGAAGTTATTTCTGTTGCGTTACATATGGTCTGCAGATTTAATTGTCATACAGTTTGCCGGTTATCATTCTTTTCTTCCCGCTCTTTATGCAAGAATATTCGGCAAGCCCTGTTTAATCATCTCCGGTGGAACCGATGCACATTACTTTCCGAAGATTGGTTATGGTAACTGGCAAAAGAAATTCCTGAGTTGGTTTACAAAGGCATCTTTTCAGTTGTGCTCGCACATTGCACCCAAGCACAAAACATTGATGCAATGCGATTATACTTATGATAAGAGCGAGCCGAGTCAACAAGGTATTTATGCGCGTTTGCCGCAATTGAAAACTCCTTTTACAGAAATCACTAACGGCTACGACACGGTTAAATGGCATTGCACGAAAGAGAACCTGCCTGCCGGCAGGCAAGGAAAGAAAAACACTTTTATCACCGTGAGCGGTGCGTGGGAGTATCACTTTCAGCAACAGTTGAAAGGCATTGATTTAATTTTGGAAGTAGCAACATCCTTTCCCGATTGTGAGTTTATTATTTTGGGTGTTGACGATAAAAACCGTATTCAAACTAAATCACCCAACGTAAAAATTCTTCCTGCGGTGAAGAACGAGGAGTTGATAGATATCTTCAGTGAATGCGAATTCTATTTACAGCTTTCCATGGCAGAGGGGTTCCCCAATTCACTTTGCGAAGCTATGTTGTGCGAATGTATTCCTATCGGCTCCAACGTGTTTTCTATTCCAGAAATAATTGGTGATAGCGGTTTTGTATTGAAGAACAGAAGTGTAAATGAATTAACTCAAATCATTCAACAGGCATTGAGTGCAGAAAAAGACACTCTCCGCAATAAAGCCCGATTAAGAATTACGGAGAACTATACTTTAGAAAAGCGCAAAGAGAAACTGCTTGCGCTTTGCAAAAGACTATAACGACTGAAGCAGTTGAGATAAAATGCTCGTTTGATTTCTTCTGCTGAAAACCTGTTCGCTGTTATCGCTGTATTTATAAGCAGCTTTTGTCTGAGTGAAACAATTAATAGCAGCTTGTAATTGCCTTTTAGTTTCTGCTTCATCTGCAAAACCAATCATTGCTTTCCTACCTGTTTGCTTCAATACTTCATCAGCATTTCCATTAACCGGACCAATCGAAATCATCTCACTCTTCGAAGCAAGGTATTCAAACAACTTACCGGTTAAAATAAGCGCATTGTCCTTCACATCTGGAATCACAAACAGCAACATGCTTGCTTCCTGCATAAGTTGAACGGCTTTGTTATGGTCAACAAAATCTATATAGGTAACGCAATCATTCAAACCGTTTTCCGAAATGCTTTTCTTCACCGCATCGTCAACCCGTCCTATAAATTCAATCCGCAATTCAAAATTCGCAATCCGCAATTCTCTAATCGCTTTCCAAAACACTTCAACATTCTGACTCGCCATCAAATTGCCAACATACCGGATAGTGAACACCTCTGATTTCTGATTTCTGACTTCTGACTTCAGAAAATCTTCTTCATCAAACCCATTCATCACCACTTCAATCTTCTTAGCTCTATCTTCAAACTCATGCTTCATTCCCGGGCTAATCACTGTAACTAAATCGGCAGTTTGCAAAACTTTTGTTTCAAGCGTCTTATCCTTTTGTTTAGTTGATTCTGTGCGAGGTAAAATGTTGTTGTAGAAAATACCTGTCCACGGGTCACGGAAATCTGCAATCCATTTCAAACCGAACTTTTCTTTTAATTCTAAACCGATTAGATGAGTAGAGTGTGGAGGACCGGTTGTAATAATGGCATTTATCTTTTCGCTCTTTATTATTTCCTCAGCTTGCTTAACCGCATAAGTCACCCAGCCCATTCGTGCATCAGGAACAAAAAAGTTAGCGCGGATGTATTCCGATATTTTTTGAAAGAAAGATTTGTTCTGATGCGAACCCACCGAAACAACCGGCATAGCTTTGCCTTTCTTCCCTTTCAGCATATTATAAAACTCAAACGGTTCAAAGGTTTTGGTGCGGTAAACTTTAAGCGAGGGAGAAATTTCTTTCAATAACGATTCATCGAAATAAGGATAACTGCCGTTGGCAACCGTTACAATAATCGGCTCCCAGCCAAACTCCGGTAAGTATTTCGAAAACTTTAGAAAACGCTGCACAGCAACACCACCGGCAGGCGGAAAATAATAGGTGAAGATTAGAACCTTCTTACTCACTTCTTTTTTGTTGTTGGCTTTGCTTTTGGTGCTGCCTGTTTTACTTCCGGCTTTGGCTCTGCTTCAATTTCTTTCATCTTTTTATACCCAGCAAACCCAAGTGTTCCGAACACAAACGCAAGCAAAAGGAATGAACCTGCGTAGGCAATTTTATTACCGGTGTAATACGATTTCGGTTCAAAGAGGAATTCAACGGTGTGTTTGCCTTCCGATAATGCCATGCCGCGCAAAACATAATTGCAACGGAAATGCGGCTGCTCTTTTCCATCTACATAGGCTTTCCATCCATGTTCACCGGCATAATAAATTTCAGAGAACACAGCCACCTGTGGTGTTGATGATGAATAAGAGTAAGTGAGTTTGTTTGGAGTATAAGTATCTAACTTAATAGAAGCAGCAGAATCATTTCCTAAAGATTTATCAGAAACCAAAGCATCAAACTCCTTATGAATAACCGCTGTACTACCAGGATTGAAAGCGAGAGCACCAAGCGTATCAATTTCTTCATCAGCAGAATTCACATGAAGAATATTTTTTACGAACCAAACATTTCCTAGGGCAGCCATACCCAAAGCATACTTAGATGTGTCCCGAAATGCTTGCTTATTTCCTTTATCATCAGAAAGTATAAAGTATTTTGTATTGAGCATAGCAAACACTTTCCTATTGTTATTTGAAATTTGTCGCTCAATTAAATCCTGATAAATCTGAAGTTTTGCGGGGCTATATCCACCGACTAATTTGTGAAAGTACGCAGGCGATGCGTTGTTAAATGGGTCCCCTGTTTCGAACACACGATAATAATCCTTGTCATCTAAAATTTGCAAATCAGTTTGCGATGGCTGAAAACTTTTTGCCACTTCTGTATTTTCCTGAAAGTCATCAGAATTCAAATACCGGTTAGCCACTAACCATCCATCCAATAAAAAAATAACCGCAATTGCAAATGCAAAAAGATTGGTTGAAATAGTTTTGCGCATCAATAACCAAACGGTTCCAAAAGCGAGAGCGATAAAAAACAAAGTTCTTAAAGCGTCCGATTGAACCATTCCCGCGCGGTCTTTCTGAATATCGGCAATCAACCAATCGGGATAATATTTTACTAAGCCTGCATCACCTTTCGCCACATAACTTGCGCCTACACCAAAAAATCCAAACAACAAGATAATTGTACCAAGAATTCCCGCTGAGATAAGCATTTTCTTCGTCAAATTTTTTGCATCTATTCCACCCGAAATAATTTCGTTCAATGCAAGAAGTGCGAGCAACGGAAAACATAACTGTGGAATTACAAGAGCCATTGTTGGTGTTCTAAATTTGTTGAACACGGGCAGATAATCAAAGAAAAGTTTAAAGAACGGAGTGTTGTGACCAAACGATAGCATAATGAAGAAAAATGAGATACCGAGTAGCATCCATTTAATTCGAGATTTCACAATGAAAAGTCCAAGCAGTGCGAAAAATAAAATTGCTGCACCGAAATAAACTGGACCGGAAGTACCAGGTTGCTCACCGAAATACATCGGCATGTTTTTAATCAACTCATCAGCATTTCCGGTTTTCGTAATCAAGTCTTTGTACGTATGCGAGTTGGTTGAAAGACCTGTTTGTGATGCACCGCCTTTAAGGTTCGGAATCAGTATGGTAAAAATTTCTCCATCCGAAAAACCTTGACTCCATCGTGTTGCGTATTCAAAATCTAATCCACCACCGGTTGATGTGCTTTTCTTTTCAATCAACTGACTTCCACCTCCACGCATGGTTTGTTTGCCATATTCCCATGTGCTCCATAAGTTTGCTACGTTAGGAACAAACGATAAGCCAGCTGCGAGTATCAATACAGCAGTTGCTTTACTAAACTCAACAATCTTCTTTTCTAAAATACTTTCTATGAGAAAATAAATTCCAAGCAAGCCCATGGTAAGCAATAGATAGTATGTAATCTGAAAGTGATTCGCATCAATATTGAGCGATAAAAACAAAGCGGTGATTGCTCCGCCCATCAAAATTTTTCCCCGATAGGCCAACACTATTCCTCCAATAGCAGGAGCCATCAACGCCATTGCCATTACTTTGGTATTGTGTCCGGCCTCTATGCTAATTAAATTGAATGAAGCGAGCCCATATGCGAGTGAACCTGCCAATGCAAGCCAACTGTTTACGCCAAAACACAAAAGTAAAATGTAGAACCCTGCAAACATGAAAAACAGCAAAGCCGAAGCTTCAGGAAAAACCGCCTGCAACATTTTTGGCAAATAATCAATCCAATTGCCCGGATAAATTACCGAAATCTGAAATGTTGGCATTCCCCCAAACATGCTGTTTGTCCATAAGGCTTGCTCACCGGTTTTTTCTTTCCAGGCAATTGTTTCCTGCGCCATTGCTTTCCATTGCGTTGTATCGTGCGCACCTAAGGTCATACCTTTATAATACGGGTAGAAATAAATAACCGTTAGTAAAGCGAAAGCGAGCACTGCGGCTAAGTGAGGCAGAATTCTTTTTTTCATGAGTGGTGTTTATTGCGCCCGAAAATAATAATTAGCCGATTAGGTGATTACTTGATTAGAAGATGTTAGGAAGTCAAACTTTTTATTTTTGTTTTTATTCATCAGTTGATTATGGAAAACGACACGATACTTGTAACCGGTGCAGGCGGACAGATAGGAACAGAGTTAGTTCTGGCTCTTCGGAAGATTTATAAAAATGTAATTGCTTCTGATTTAAAAGACGGTTCTGCTGAATTGAAAACTGGCGGTGAGTTTATCCGTTTGGATGTTCTTTACAAAAATGGCTTAGCAGATTGTGTAAAGCGGTTTAATGTAACGCAGATTTATCACCTAGCGGCAATTCTATCTGCTACCGGTGAAAAAAATCCGGAGATGGCCTGGCGAATTAACATGAAGGGCTTGCGAAATGTGTTGGATGTTTGCGTGGAGAACAAAGTCAAGAAATTATTTTTCCCATCCACCATTGCCGTGTTTGGTCCATCTACACCAAAGGTAAATACTCCGCAATACACAGTGATGGAACCCAACACCATTTATGGCATCAGTAAACAAGCCGGTGAGCGTTGGTGCGATTGGTATTTTCAAAAGCGAGGATTGGATGTTCGTTCTATTCGTTATCCCGGGCTGATTAGTTACAAAACAAAAGCCGGTGGAGGAACTACTGATTATGCAGTAGATATTTTCTTTGAAGCGGTAGAAAAGAAAACTTACGAATGCTTTTTGAAAGAAGATACTGTTCTGCCAATGATGTATATGCCCGATGCCATTCGCGGAACGATTGCGTTGATGGAAGCACCGGCAGAAAAAATTTCCTGCCGCTCCGGTTATAATTTTTCGGGGTTCAGTTTTTCGCCTAAAGATTTGGCGACTGAAATCCAAAAAACAATTCCTAATTTTTCAGTTACTTATAAACCCGATTTTCGTCAGCCGATAGCAGATAGCTGGCCACAAAGTATTGACGATTCAGTCGCACAAAAAGACTGGAACTGGAAACCTGAATTTGATTTGGAGAAGATGACAAAGGATATGCTCGTGAATATCGAAGCCATGCATACGGCTGATGTGAAATAGTTACTTCTTCTTAATCGAACTCAGAATATACATAAACCGGAAAGTAATAACATTGTTATACTGACCATTTGTTTTAGTGCCAGGGTATGCACCCCGCATTTTTATAAATGAATACGAGAATTTGCCACCTAAATAAAATTGTTGCTTAACAACAAAACCAAAACCGGCAAAGCCACTTAAATCAAATCGCTTAGGTTGACCGTAGGGCGGGTTATCGGTTACATTAAATCCTGCACCATTTATTTCTTTATACCGAACTAAGACTGAAGGAGTAAGCCCTAAGCTAAACATCACCAGTTTTTTATCGTGAACATTAAGTAACGAAATTGGAATATCAATATAGTCCAATTGCATTTGATATAGCTGTCCACTGTTTGGATTTGGGTTGGGGACAATTTTTTCTTTCGCACCTTTCATAGAATAATTTATCTCTATGCTGGTAGATAAATATTTATGATACCGCACCATTACACCCACACCACCATGAAATCCTAAATATCTATATCCCGCCTGATTATCGCCATCAACCTGACAAGCATTTAAACCAACATTGAACAAACCTTTAAACAAACCATCGCGCTTGAAATTGAAATCGTCTTTGTTTTCGGTGCTTGCTTTGCGTTTCTCTCTTTTTTGTTTCGGAGTTTCTTCTTCAGCTTCTTCTTCATCGCTTGGATAAACAAACTTTTCAGTTTTTGGAGTATCTACCGGTTGCGGCTTCTTTTTCCCGAAATCGATAGAAATGCTGCCGTCTTTATTGTATTGTGTTTGTGCAAATGCTACAAAAGGCAATAAGAATATCCACAATGTTAGTTTCTTCTTCATGCTATACAATTTCAGACAAATATTTTCGTTCAGATTTTTCGGAGCAAAAGAAATAAAATTCACCGGCTCCGGTTTCAATTAATACTAAACGAATATGCTTAAATACAACATAAACTTACTAAAGAAGGTAGAAGATATTTTCAAAGAAGGCGGATATACCATTCGTTACGAGAAGGGAAATTTCCAAAACGGTTACTGTGTTTTAGAAAAGAGAAGAGTAGTGGTTATCAATAAATTTCACGAACCGGAAGCCAAAGTAAATTCGATGGTGGAGATTCTTATCAATTCATCAGATTTGGAATTAGAAAATCTTTCGAGCGAAAGCATGCAACTTTATCAGCAAATAAAGACTGAGAAGGAATCTCTTTTTTCTAAGTAATATACTTTCAATTATCCATTTCCAATTGTAAAACATGGAAGTTACTTTCCTCGGCACAGGCACCTCAGGCGGAGTTCCGCTGATTGGCTGTCAGTGTGAGGTTTGTAAAAGTACCGACCCGCGCGATAAACGTTTGCGCACTTCCATTCTTATTCAAACAAACGATTTAACTATTGCGGTTGATTGCGGACCGGATTTCCGTCAGCAAATGTTGAGGGAAGATGTTCGTTCGATTGATGCCATCTTGATGACTCACGCGCACCGCGACCACACCGGTGGCTTTGATGATATCCGTGCATTTAACTTCATCAACAAAAAGGCAATTGATGTGTATTGCGATTTACCAACAGAACTTGGAATAAAAGAACAATACTCTTACGCGTTTACAGAAACAGATTATCCGTATTTACCTAAAATGAATTTTCACAGAATTCAAGATTCAGAATTCAGAATTCAGAATTTGGCAGTTCAACCAATACAAGTAATGCACGCTACTATGCCGGTACTTGGTTACCGGTTCGGAGATTTTACTTACATCACCGATGCAAAAACAATTGCTAAAGAAGAACGCGATAAAATTCGCGGCACAAAAATTTTAGTGGTGAATGCGCTTCGCCCTGAAAATCACTACTCACATTTTACAATTGATGAAGCGTTGGAATTAGTTGCTGATGTAAAACCGGAGTTTACTTACTTCATTCACATGAGTCATCAGTTTGGTTTGCACTCGGAAACAGAGAAAAAACTTCCGGCAAATGTTCGCGTAGCGTATGATGGTTTGAAAATTAAAATCTGAAATTTTCTTCGCTCAAATATTTCAATACATTTACCAATTATCGTTTAGCACTCATCCATAACCACAAACTATTCTATGGCAGATTACTTTAAAAGAAAATCCATTCCCCAACTAATTAGTGAGTCCGAAGGTGGCGAACACGCACTTCACCGCACGTTGTCTTCTTTCAATTTGGTTACGCTGGGGATTGGCGCCATTATCGGTGCAGGTTTGTTTTCTATAACCGGTGGTGCAGCCGCTAACAATGCAGGTCCGGCAGTAACTATTTCGTTTATAATTGCGGCACTTGGCTGCGCTTTCGCAGGATTATGTTACGCAGAGTTTGCCAGCATGATACCGGTGGCAGGAAGTGCTTACACTTACGCATACGCAACCATGGGCGAATTTATTGCATGGGTAATTGGTTGGGATTTAGTATTGGAATATGCAGTAGGCGGGGCAACGGTTGCTATCAGTTGGTCACGTTACTTAATTAAGTTGCTGGAGTATTACGAAATATATCTTCCGGCTCAAATGGTGATGTCGCCATTTGATGCTGTAACCTGCGGAGATGGAACGATTGTTCATGGAATGATAAATATTCCGGCAGTGTTTATTGTAATAGTGGTTTCGTTACTTCTTATTAAAGGCACGCGCGAATCGGCTTTTGTAAATAATATTATTGTGTTGCTAAAGGTTACTGTTGTTATTGTGTTTATAGGATTGGGGTGGGCGTATATCAATACCGCTAATTACACTCCATACATTCCTGAAAACATTGGCAAGTTTGGCGAGTTTGGCTGGAGCGGAATTATTCGCGCTGCGGGAATTATCTTCTTCGCTTACATCGGTTTTGATGCAGTGAGCACAGCCGCACAAGAAGCAAAAAATCCGGCTAAAGGGATGCCGATTGGAATTCTCGTTTCACTCGCTATTTGCACGGTGCTCTATATTTTGTTTGCACACGTAATGACCGGTCTTGCAAATTATACAGAGTTTCAAGGGCAAGACGGAATTGCACCAGTGGCAGTTGCTATTCGACACACACCATACATTTGGTTGCAGCAGGCAGTTATCATCGCTATTCTCGCAGGATACTCTTCTGTAATCATGGTTATGTTGATGGGACAATCGCGTGTTTTCTTTAGCATGAGTAAAGATGGTTTACTACCGAAAGTATTTTCGGAAGTGCATACCAAATTCAAAACTCCATATAAATCGAATTTACTTTTCATGCTCTTTGTAAGTTTGTTTGCTGCATTTGTTCCTGCACGCGTTGTTGGCGAAATGACAAGTATCGGAACGCTGTTGGCTTTCATTATTGTTTGTGCCGGTGTGCTTTACATGCGTTACAAAATGCCTGATGCTCCACGTGTTTTCAAAACACCGTTTGTTCCAGTGGTTCCTATCTTAGGTATTCTTGTTTGCTTTGGCATGATGGTATTTTTACCTGGTGATACTTGGTTACGTTTGGTTATTTGGATGGCAGTGGGCTTGGCAATTTATTTTGGCTATAGCGCAAAAAGAAGCAAGTTGAGAAATAAGTAAATAGCAAGTAGTGAGTGGCGAGTAGTGAAAGGCATTTTTGCTGTTCACCACTCGCCACTCGCTTTTAACCACTAACCGTTTATTATGACAGAAAAAAAATCACTCAACCTTCTCGATGCTACGCTAATTGTTTCCGGCTCCATGATTGGCTCCGGAATTTTTATTGTTAGTGCCGACATTGCGCGACAAACAGGCGGAGCCGGTTGGCTATTGTTATCGTGGATTATTTCAGGGGTGATTACACTTTTTGCAGCCTTGAGTTATGGTGAACTTGCAAGTATGTTTCCGCATGCAGGAGGTCAATACGTTTATTTAAAGAACGCTTACAACCCGCTTGTAGGTTTTCTTTATGGCTGGACGATTTTTTTAGTGGTTCAAT
This sequence comes from Bacteroidota bacterium, assembly GCA_947475165.1. Lineage (GTDB taxonomy): Bacteria > Bacteroidota > Bacteroidia > Chitinophagales > LD1 > Bog-950. The sequence goes on along the minus strand of CANJLD010000019.1, from coordinate 17,026 downwards.
GCGGAACTATCGCTGCAGTGGCGGTGGCTTTCGCTAAATACACTGGTGTGTTGTTTCCAGTATTAAGTGAGAACAACATTTTGTTTGAGCATGTATTTGCTATTCCGCAAGTCGTTCAATCTATCGTGTTGCTTTTTTCTCAAACAGCTTCTCAAACATTCGAGTTTAAAATTTCTGCTGCACAGCTTTTTGGTATTTTTTCAATTCTCGTTCTCACTCTCATCAACAGTAGAGGAATCAGCTACGGAAAAATTGTATTGCGTCTTTTTACTTCTGCCAAATTGCTTGCCTTGTTCGGAATAATAGTGCTTGGAGTTTTTGTTTACGGAAGTTCCGAAACATGGAGCATGAACTGGAGCGATGCTTTTAGTTTATCGCATTGGGATAAAGGTGTTGATGGAAAATGGTTTCAAAGCAATCTTTCAACAATTGCGCTGATGTCAGCAGTAGGCGTAGGTTTAGTTGGCTCGCTTTTCAGCAGTGATGCATGGAACAATGTCACGTTTATTTCAGGCGATATTGAAAACCCGAAGCGCAATATTCCTTTGAGTCTGGCTATAGGGACAATCATTGTTGTTTCGCTTTATCTATTAGCAAACGTTGCGTTCCTCTATTTACTTCCGCTTACTGGAACGCCCGATGGGGCGAATGTTTTTGCGCGCGGAATTCAGTTTGCGCAAAATGAAAGAGTAGGAACTGCAGCTGCGCAAATGATGTTTGGCGGAGCAGCGGCAATTATCATGGCAGTGCTGATAATGATTTCAACTTTCGGCTGTAACAACGGAATTATACTTTCGAGTGTTCGTGTTTATCAGGCAATGGCGAAAGATGGTTTGTTCTTCGAAAAAATGAAACACAATAACGAAAACGGAGTGCCGGGATTTGCATTGTGGATTCAATTTATCTGGTCTGCAGCACTTTGTTTAAGCGGCAAGTATGGCGACCTGCTTGATTACGTTATGTTTTCTGTCATGCTGTTTTACATTCTCACCATTGCCGGTCTTTTTATTCTTCGTAAAAAACAACCGGATGCAGAGCGTCCATATAAAGCATGGGGTTATCCTTTAGTTCCCGCTCTTTATTTAGTGCTTGCTACTGCGTTTTGCGTTAATCTACTTATCGTAAAATTCTCTGCATGCTGGCCTGGGTTGTTGATTGTGGCGATAGGGGTGCCGGTATTTTACCATTGGAAAAATAAATCAACTGCTGTATGACTTTAAAAGATAAACTTGATTTAGCTATCAGAAATGTTCCTGATTTCCCTAAACCTGGAATTCAGTTCAAGGACATTACACCTATATTTTTAGATGCGAAGCTGTGTGATGAAATAGCAGAGAACATCATCAATAATTTCCTTCATAATCATGGAAAGATAGATGCCGTTTGTGCTATAGAAAGCCGTGGCTTCTTTCTTGGAATTTTGATTGCACAAAAATTGCAGATTCCTCTTTTTCCTGTTCGCAAAGCCGGAAAACTTCCTGCCAAAACAAAGTCGTTCACTTACGATTTGGAATACGGTTCGGCAACGCTTGAAATTCATACCGATGTAATTAAACCGAACTGGAATGTGATGATACATGATGATTTGCTCGCTACCGGTGGCACCGCTATGGCAGCGGCTGAATTGGTAAAGATGGAAGGAGGAAATGTGGCAGGTTTCTCATTTATCGCTGAACTCGATTTTTTGAATGGGAGAGATAAGATTGCACCCTACTCAAAGAACATAGTTTCTGCCATAAACTTTTCTTAAAACACATCGCATTTCGGGCAGGCAAAATTTCTATATTCGCCCCGCTTAAATTGATACACTTATGGGCGCAACAGCTAGCTCCGGCACTTCGACCGGTATGAACTTTGAATACAGCGAGAATCAGATAATGATTGCGCAAACCATTAAAGATTTTGCAGAAAAAGAAATTCGCCCTAACATTATGTTGTGGGATGAAGCGCAAACTTTCCCGCGTGATTTGTTTTACAAGATGGGTGAGCTTGGCTTTTTAGGCGTTTACGTTCCTGAAAAATACAATGGTTCGGGTCTTTCGTATTTCGAATATGTAACGGTGGTTTCTGAAATTTCGAAAGTTTGCGGCTCTATTGGTCTTTCGGTGGCAGCACATAACTCGCTTTGCACCGGTCATATTTATTACCACGGAACAGAAGAACAGAAGAAAAAATATTTGCCAAAGCTGGCTACCGGTGAATGGATTGGTGCATGGGCATTGACAGAAGCCAACACGGGTTCAGACGCAATGCGCATGAAGGTAACCGCGAAGAAAGTTGATGGCGGCTGGGTTTTAAATGGCAATAAAAACTGGATTACTCACGGAGCAACTGGCGATGTGGTAGTAGCCATTGTTCGTACAGGAGAATTGTTAGATACAAAAGGGATGACCGCTTTCATTATTGAAAGAGGAACCAAAGGCTTAATGGCAGGAAAGAAAGAGAACAAACTGGGCATGAGAGCAAGCGAAACTGCGGAAGTAATTTTTGAAGATTGCTTTGTGCCCGATGAAAATGTAGTGGGTGGCGAATCGAAAGTGGGAACAGGCTTTCAACAAGCAATGCAGATTTTGGATGGCGGAAGAATTTCTATTGCTGCCCTTGGTTTAGGAATTGCGAAAGGTGCTTACGAAGCTTCTGTGAAATATGCGAAAGAGCGCGAACAGTTCGGTCAGCCGATTGCCAATTTTCAGGCAATTGCTTTCAAATTAGCGGATATGGCAACTAAGATTGAAGCAGGTGAACTCCTGACTATGCAGGCAGCTTATTTAAAGAATGAGCACAAGAAGATGACTAAAGAATCTGCTTTTGCGAAGTATTATACCAGCGAGGTTGCGGTTCAGGTTTCTACCGATGCCGTTCAGATTTTTGGCGGCTACGGTTACACCAAGGATTTCCCTGTAGAAAAATTCTACCGCGACAGTAAACTTTGCACTATTGGCGAGGGAACTTCTGAAATTCAGAAACTGGTTATTTCGAGAGAAATAATGAAGGGGAACATTTAGTTTGGAGAATACGAAGTATTTTTTATTTTTGCCATCCAAAATTTTAATAAACATGCTTATAGTAGACGCAAGAGAATCGGAATCAATTGACAGAGCACTTAAGAAGTACAAGAAGAAATTCGAGAAGGCAGGCATTCTTCGCCAGCTTCGCGAACGCCAGGTATTTATTAAGCCAAGCATTAAAAGACGCCAAACCGTTCTTCATGCAGGTTATGTAGAAAACCTTAAGAGAGAATTACAAGGATAGTATTCCTATTCCTATCAATATATTAAAAGCCCATTTCCTTACGGAGTGGGCTTTTTGTTTTTTAGTTTAAGGACACCACCACAATAAAAGTTGAAATGTGCAATGGCGGAAGAAGAAATGCGTTCTACATTTGATTTATGCATAAGCAAGTTCAGTCATTCCTTAATTACATTGAATTTGAAAAACGATACTCTAAGCACACGCTGGAATCGTACACAAACGATTTGCTGCAATTTGAAGCGTTTCTAAAGCCTTACGAAAAGGAAATACCTCAAGCCACACATATTGATATCCGCAATTGGATGGTGAGTATGATGGAACAAAAGATTACTCCCCGTTCTATTAACCGGAAAATTTCTGCATTGCAATCGTTCTTCAAATTTTTGTTGAGGAAAGGAGAAATAAAAAAGAACCCGCTGGCAAAAGTTCAAACGCCTAAAACAAGTAAACGGCTGCCGGTGTTTGTGGAACTGCCTGGTATTGAAAAACTTTTAACGCAGGTTGAATTTCCAGAAGGATATGAAGGTGCGCGCGATAAAATGATAATCGAACTTTTCTACGGAACCGGTATGCGAAGAAGCGAGTTGATGAATCTTAAAGAAACAGATTTCGATTCTTATGCTTCGCAGGTTAAAGTGTTGGGTAAGGGAAACAAAGAGCGAATTATTCCTATCCATAACAAGCTGACGACCTCTATCAAAATATTTATTGAAGAAAAAAGAAAAGCAGTATCAGACCCACAAGGAAATTTTCTGATTGTAAACCCAAATGGAAAAAAATTGGATGCCGGAACGGTTTACAATTGCGTAAAGAAATATCTGAATTTGGTAACCACGGTTGACAAGAAAAGCCCGCACACACTGCGGCATACTTTTGCTACCCATTTAATGAACAACGGAGCCGATATAAATGCAGTGAAAGAATTGCTTGGTCATGCAAGTTTAGCAGCTACTCAGGTTTATACTCATAATACTATTGATAAGTTGAAGAACATTTACAAGCAGGCACATCCGAAAGCTTAGAAGATTAACTTAATCTCCCTTACCAATTTCTTCGCCCATTCTGCATACATTTTTCCTGAAGGATGCAGACCATCGGTTGCAATTAAGGTCGAATTACTTTTCGCTTCGCGCGATACCGGTGTAATATCTATATAATGAACTTTTGCTTTTAGGCTTTCCTCTTTGTTTATAGCGTTGAAAAAATCAATCTCCTCTCCTATTTTCTTTTCCCCTCGTTTATCGTTTTCTGCAAACGGAGTTACTCCCCAATCTGGAACAGAAAGAACAAAAATATGCACAGCATTTCCGTTCGCATAATCAATAGCAGTGTTTAGTAACTCGTGAAATTCTTGACGATAATTTTCTAAATCTCTTCCTCGGTATTGGTTGTTTACCCCTATCAGCAAAGTGACTACATCATATTTTCCTGTTGGATTTCTTTCTTTAACAGCTGTTGCCAATTCATCAGTTGTCCAACCGGTTTTGGCAATAATGACCGGTTTTTCGAAATCAATTTTTTCTTTCTTCAACAACTCAACTGCCTGCATAGGGAAGCGTTCGCTTTCTTCTACAGCTTCGCCAATGGTGTAAGAATCTCCGAGGCAAAGCATAGTGTGTTTCTTTTCTTCTTTCATAAAAGATGTATTAGCAACGAAAATTAAAACAAGTAAAAATGTTTTCGTTTTCATTTTTCAAAGCAAGACAATTAATTCAAAATACAATCAGTGATAATTTGGTTTATCAAAAATTTAATAAATCAAAAAATAATTTTAGATTTGTCTAAATTGTAAAAATTGGCTCAGCATAAATCATTAGAAGAAGTTCACGAAACCATAGACACTACCCAAACACAGCGGGGCTGGAAACGCTTTTTTCTATTTGCAGGTCCTGCATTTCTAGTTGCTGTTGGTTATATGGACCCAGGCAACTGGGCAACAGATATTGCCGGAGGAAGTAAGTATGGTTACTCTTTGTTGTGGGTGTTGTTGATGAGCAATTTAATTGCATTGCTCCTGCAAACACTCAGCGCGCGTTTAGGAATTGTTCGCGGAAGAGATTTAGCGCAGGCAAGCCGCGAAACATATCCTGCTGCCGTCAATTATTCATTGTGGGTTCTTGCTGAAATTGCCATTGCCGCTTGCGACCTTGCCGAAGTTTTAGGAATGGCGATTGGTTTGAATTTGCTTTTTCACCTCCCTATTCTTTGGGGAGTTTCGCTTGCTATTCTCGATACGTTTCTGATTCTGTATTTGCAGAAGAAAGGAATGCGCTACATGGAAGCGTTTATTTTCTCGCTGTTAGCAATTATCGGTCTTTCATTTTTTATTGAGTTGGCTTTTGCAAAACCAAATATGAGCGAACTGGTTACCGGCTTTATTCCAGGTTTAAAAGATAACGGTGCGCTATATATTGCTATTGGAATTATCGGTGCAACGGTAATGCCACACAATTTGTATCTGCATTCATCGCTGGTGCAAACGCGTAGAAACAAAAAAGATGATGCGGGAATTCTTACTGCACTCAAATACAATTTTATTGATTCGGCTATTGCATTGAATCTTGCGTTTTTTGTCAACGCATCTATTTTGATTCTTGCCGCAACCGTATTTTTCAAAAACGGGTTTCACGATATTGTTGAAATTCAGGATGCACACAACATGTTGCAGCCTTTGCTCGGTAAAAAATTAGCTCCCATACTTTTTGCGGTGGCATTAATCGCATCTGGTCAGTCATCTACCATTACCGGTACTCTTGCGGGGCAAATTGTAATGGAAGGGTATCTCGATTTGCGGATTGCTCCTTGGCTACGAAGATTGATTACCCGATTGATTGCAGTAGTTCCTGCCTTCCTTGTCATCTGGTTATTGGGAGAGGATAAGATTGGCGATATGTTGATTCTGTCGCAAGTGATATTGAGCATTCAACTTGGCTTTGCCATTATACCTCTTATACATTTTGTGAGTGACAAAGAGAAGATGGGTAAATTTGCAATCAGCAATCTCATAAAAATGCTGGCATGGCTTTCAGCGGTTATCATAGTGGGGCTAAATATTAAGTTGGTAATTGAAACACTGAGCGTTTGGCATGCTTCGCTTATCGGTTACGAATGGGCTTTCAATTTCATTATCCTTCCGGTGATAGTTATGGCAATGCTGTTGCTTGTTTATGTGATATGGTGTGCCATCACCGGCAAACGTTTTGTGCGCGAAACACAGGCACCACACGGCAAGGCAGAAGATATTCCGCTTATTGAGAAGAAAATTTACGAACGCGTGGCTATCTGCATTGATTTTTCGAAAAGCGATATCAAAGCAATTACAGAAGGCGTTTCACATGGCGATATGAAAACTGAGTTTTATCTTTTGCATGTTGTTGAAACAGCGGGAGCCAGAACAGTTGGCGATGAAATTCAGGATTATGAAACCAATGAAGACTGGATTCAACTTCATTCATATGGAAATAAACTTAGAGAGCAGGGCTACCTTGTAAATGAGAAACTAGGTTTCGGTGACCCGAAGAAAGAGATACCAAGATTTACAGAAGAGTTAGATGCTCAACTTCTGGTTATTGGCAGACACGGACATGGAGGTATTATGGACATTATTTTTGGAGAAACCATTCAGGTAGTTCGCCATAAAGTAAAATGTGCGGTGTTGGTTGTTTAACCTTTTTAAAATGGATTGGAAAGAAACGATCTCAAGAGAATTTAAAGTAGCCTTCTCATTGGGCTCTCAACCTTTATGGTTTCGCATCCTTAAATGGATAGTAATCATTGCACTGCTGTATTTTCTGAATGATTATGTGGCTTGGTGGATTCTCTTTACGGTACTCGCATTTTTGGGTTTGCTACTTCATTTTTATTACCGCTCCAAAACAAACGGCTGGACAAAAAGCTACGGTGCATGGAAATACGAAAAGGTTTTCGGCAACGAAGAATAGAATTTCATCCCACCAGTATTTCTACATTTGTCTTCCATGATTTTCAAATTTAAAACCGGAGATAAAAAAGCTTTTGAGCGCATTGTGCGCGAAGAAGATACTGCTGCTTTTGAAAGTGGAACTGTGCACTCGGTGTACGCTACTTTTGCTTTAACGCGCGATGCAGAATGGAGCAGCCGCTTGTTTGTTTTGGAAATGAAAGAAGAAAATGAAGAAGGCATTGGTACTTTTGTAAATGTAAAACACGTTTCGCCTGCTTTTATTGGCGATACGATTTTATTTGAAGCTGTGATTGATGAATTGAAAGGAAACGAAGTAAATTGTTCTTTCACGGCAAAAGTTGGAGCGCGTTTAATTGCCGAAGGCAGAACCGGACAAAAAATTTTGTTGAAAGAGAAGATTGAGAAACTATTTGAGAGTTTGAAGAAATGATTGAGCAGAATAAGATTAACATACAGAATAAAAGAGTCGGTTACGAGTTCGAAATTATTGACCGGTACGAAGCGGGTATTGTTTTGCGCGGCAGCGAAATAAAAGCCATCCGCAATGGTGGCGGTAGCATAAGCGAAGCATTTTGCTTAATGCGCGATGGCGAATTGTTTATTAAGAACATCAACATTCCCGAGTACTCACATGGCGGATATTCGAACCATGAACCGGTTACAATGCGCAAACTTTTATTGACTAAAAGAGAATTAGGAAGAATTGACTCGAAGATTCGCGAGAAAGGTTTGAGCGTTATTCCGCTTCGCTTGTTTATGAGCGACCGCGGCTTTGCAAAATTGGAAGTTGGAGTTGGTCGCGGTAAAAAGAAATTCGACAAGCGCGATTCGCTGAAAGAGAAAGATACTAAGCGCGAGGTTGACAGAGCGATGAAGAAATATAAATAGTATACTTAGTTTCACTCAAAACAAATTTTATGGTATTAGTTGTAATTGGAATTCTACTCATGATTAGTTCGCTCTTTTTAAGAGGAAGTTTGGAGCAGCTGAAAAAAATCATGCCGGTGCTTCAGGGCGTTGGTTTATTGCTGGTAATTATTGGTCTTGCCTCTTCATGTTTTGTGCAAATAGGTAGCGGACAGATAGGGGTAAAAACACTTTTCGGAAAAGTGGAAGATGATATTCTGGAAAGCGGATTGCACTTTGTGAACCCGTTGGTGAAAGTGACCGAGATGGATGTGAAGACCGAGAACTACACCATGAGCGGCATACATGATGAAGGGCAAAAAGATGGCGATGATGCTATTCGTGTTCTTACTGCGGATGGATTGGAAGTTACCATCGACCTTACTGTTTTGTTTCGCTTAATACCCACCGAAGCACCACGTTTAGTTCGCGAAACAGGAGTAAATTATACCGATAAAATTGTTCGCCCAATTACGCGCACTAAAATTCGCGATAACTCGGTTTACTACGATGCAGTGGCATTGTATTCTACCAAACGCGATGAATTTCAATCGCGCATTTATAAAAGTATTGAGGAAGACTTTAAAAAGCGCGGATTGATTCTGGAACAATTGTTAGTGAGAAATATTACGTTACCACAATCGGTAAAAGCCACTATTGAATCAAAAATAAATGCTGAGCAGGATGCACAAAAAATGCAATTTGTTTTGCAAAAAGAAAAGCAAGAAGCTGAACGTAAAAGAGTAGAGGCACAAGGTATTGCCGACTATCAGCGAATTATCAGCATCGGACTTACCGATAAGCAATTGCAATACGAGAACATAAAAGCGCAGTACGAATTAGCAAAATCGCCCAATACAAAAATTATCATTATGGGGAAAGGAAATACTCCGGTGATATTAGATGCGAAATAAATTTCAGAAAGCAATCACCTTAAATTCTGCTCTCCGGTTCTCTGCATATTTCTCCTCCGAACAAATGAAATTTTTATTACTACAATCGCATTGATTGAGTGCGCGCACGTTTCCATATTCTTTTACAGCAGCGCGTTTAGTTTCTCCTTTACCTGCAAGATAATTTGCAATTGCAGCAGCGCGTTTAGAAACCAGCATCTCGTTTTCGTGGCAATCGGCATAAATGCCAATTTCAATTTGCAGCGAAGGAAAACTCTTCAGCATCCTCAAAACATTATCAAGTGCTGCTTGATTTTCTGCGCTCAGCATTGGGTTATTGTATTCAAAATGCATGGCGGGCAACAAACCTGAATCGGTATGTTTTACTTTCTCCAGTTCTGCTTCAAATGTTTTTTTTGAAGCCACTTCTTTTTCTGAAAGCATGTAATTGTAGCTTAAGTAACCGGTGCCGGTGCCATCATCTTTGGTGCTTACTTCTAACCGGTAGCGTGCCGCAGAGGCCAATTTGAAATTTACAATACCTGAATCATTAGAAATCATTTTGTATTCGCGGAGCGAATTCAAATCTTGCAATTTAACCGTTGCGCCTGCAATGGGCTCGCGATTCATTTTGTTATACACTACTAAGCGAAAGGAAGTTTCCTGCGCATAACTGACTTGAATACTTAATGCGCAAACAAGGGAGAGAATAAAACTTCGCATGTATGTTGGGTTTAAGAAACTTTCCCTTTCAGCATAGGAACAAATGCAAATTTTTCAAACTCCTCGGTTTCATACTGGTCATCGGCATGTTTGGTTATGCGGAGCATGTCGCAATCGTTCTCGGTTCCGAAAGGCAAAACTATTTTACCTCCTACGGCTAATTGAGCAAGAAGTTTCTTCGGCATTTCAGGTATGGCTGCCGTGATAATTATTTTATCGAACGGTGCATGCATCGGTAATCCTTCAAAACCATCGCCAAAAAAGCATTTGATGTTCCAATACTCGGGTTCGTTTTTCCAGGTTCGCTTAACCGGTTCGGTAGCTATGGCTTTTTGCGCTATTAGGTAATCTTTAACTTGCGGAATAAATTTAGAAGTGCGCTCGTACAAGCTTTTGTGCCGTTCTATGGAATAAACTTTCGCCTTTAGAAGCATTAGCACAAGTGCCTGATAACCGCTACCGGTTCCTATTTCTAAAATTTTTTCACCCGGCCTTATTTCTAATAGTTCGCTTTGTCGGGCGACTGTGTGTGGCCGTGAAATGGTTTGCTCATCGCCAATTGGGAAAGCAATATCCTCGTATGCTTTTGTTTCGTGAAAAATAGTATCGGTGCCGAAAAATAAATGACGCGGAATTTTTTCAATAGCAGCCAGCACATTCTCATCGGTAATTCCTTTGAGGCGCAATTTAGCTATCAGCTCTTTACGCAATCCTTTATGCCTATATGTGTCTATCTGCTGCATACAAAGCAAACCAACAACTAAAATTGCAGAGAATGTTTTCTTCTTCTTCACAAATTAATAATGCACTTAATGAAATAGGACAGTCATTCTGCGCTTCATTCATTTTTTTAGTTTAGCCGCTCAATTTTTTATGATGAACAAAATAAAATTTGGAACAGACGGCTGGCGCGGAATTATTGCTAAAGATTTTACGGTTGATAATGTAAAGCGCGTAGCCAAAGCAACGGCTGACTGGGCGCAGAAGCAGGATGCCAATGCAAAAATTGTAATTGGTTACGATTGCCGTTTTGGTGGTGGCTTGTTTTCACAAGCAGCTATCAATGTTTTCTGCAAGCACGGAATCAAAGTTTATTTCGATAAGCATTTTGTTTCTACTCCTATGATTTCGCTCGGTGCAAAAAACCTGGGTTGCGAACTTGGTGTTATTCTTACTGCAAGCCATAACCCTCCTTCTTACAATGGCTACAAATTAAAATCGAAACACGGTGGTCCGCTGGTGCAGAAATATATTAATGAAGTAGAAGCACTGATTCCGGATAGTTATGAAACGGAAGACTTAACGCTGGAAGAATGGGAAGCAAAAGGTTTGCTGAAGTTTGTTGATTTGGAAACCATGTATTTTGAACACGTGCAGGAGAATTTTGATTTAGAAGCTATTAATGAAAGTTCAGAATTAGTAGTTGCTTATGATGCCATGTATGGTGCCGGTCAAAGTGTGTTTCCGCGCATTATGCCTCATGCCGATTTTCTTCATTGCGAATACAACCCTTCTTTCTACGGACAGGCACCGGAGCCTATTGCGAAGAACCTGAAAGAGTTGGAAACTTATTTGCGGGAGATGAAACACGTTGATATTGCTATTGCTACCGATGGCGATGCTGACCGGATTGGCTTATACAATGCCGGTGGCAAGTTTGTAGATGCGCATCATATCATTCTTCTCCTCATTCATATTCTGCATAAGTATAAAGGCATGACTGGTAAGGTGGTAATTGCTTTTTCTGTTTCAAACAAAGTAAAAAAGCTTTGCGAGCAATACGGAATTCCATTGGAGGTAACTAAGATTGGCTTTAAATACATCTGCGAGATTATCCAGAATGAAGATGTTTTAGTTGGCGGAGAAGAGAGCGGTGGCATTGCCGTGAAAGGCCATATACCGGAGCGCGATGGAATCTGGGATGGATTGGTAATTGTTGAACACTTAGTAAAGAACGAACAAAAACTTCAAGACCTGATTGATGAAGTATATGAAGTGGTTGGAAAATTCTCTTACAACCGCGATGATTTGCATTTGAAAGAAGAACAGAAATTACAAATAGTAGAAAACTGCAAGAACGGAGTTTACAAAGACTTCGATGGCATACCGGTAAGCGGTGTGGAAGATTTAGACGGCTACAAATTTTATTTGGTAGACGAAGAGAACGTAATGATTCGCGCCAGCGGAACAGAACCGGTGCTTCGCGTTTATGTAGAAGCCGCTACCGAAGAGCGCGTGCAGATTATTTTGGATAAAGTAAGAAAGACCTTGTTAGGATAAACTAAACTGCTATTGTCATGCTGACGAAGGAAGCATCTTGTATTTGTATTAAGCGCGGAATACAAGATTCCTCACTTCGCAGAGCCTTCGTTCGGAATGACAAAATCAAATCAGCGTTCATCATAATTATCTGCGTTATCAGCGTGCTATTCTCTTCCGCACAGGACTCCATCAACTTCAAAAAATCTTTTCTCGATTTTCCTGACCACATTAATAAGAAACGGTTAACTGGTGTTACTGTTGGCACCGTTGGAGTGTATTCTGCTTTTATGGCAATAGTTGGCGTGGAGTGGTATGGCAAACAACCCAATGGAAAATTTCATTGGTTTAGTGATGAGAAGGAATGGAATCAGATAGATAAGGCAGGACATTTTTTTGTGCCATACTTTACTACCACGTTTACTTATAACATGCTGCGGTGGAGCGGTATGAAAAACACACCCGCTGCACTTACTGCCGGTGCGTTTGGTTTTCTTTCGCTTGCCGCCATTGAAATACCCGATGGCATGAGCAACAAATACGGAGCAAGCTGGAGCGATTTGGTTTTTAATTTTGGTGGTGCAGCTTTGGCTACTACACAATATTTAATCTGGAAAGAACAGCGCATTACTATCAAGTATTCGTTACACGCTGTTGATTATCCGAAGGGCGAACTGCGCGACCGGGCCAATGAATTATACGGCAGCAGCTTTGGCGAAAAAATTCTGAAAGACTATAATGGTATTACCACCTGGGTTAGTTTTAATCTTTATTCCTTTAATCATAACATAAAACCAAAGTGGCTGAACATTGCTTTCGGTTACGGTGCAGGTAACATGTATGGCGGCTTCGAAAATAAATGGACCGACAAAAACGGAGTGTATCACGACCGGAGCGATATAAAGCGATACCGCAAATTTTTTATTTCGCTCGATGCCGACTTTACAAAGTTTAAACCCAATTCAAAAGCCGGTAAAATGGTGCTTGGTATTTTGAATATTGTAAAACTGCCTATGCCTGCGTTGGAGTTTAATACGCTGGGGCAGGTGGTGTTTCACCCTATGTATTTTTTAAATCTGGATGTGCCTTTGTATTTAAGGAAATAATGAAACGCATTTTTCAAAACCCCTTTGAATGCTGCTTGCCTCGCATTGCTCGGTATTGCAGCCTTGTTTTAGTATTTCAACAAAGGAGAAAAAACACCGGTTGCTGATTTTAAAGACCTTTCGAATTATGAAGGTAACGACTATGCACCGGTGGTGCAGTTTATGGTAAGGCAGTAATAAGCAATAGGGCACTTCCTTCGTTCGAAATTGGCATGCGGGCTCTTCACTATAAATTGCAGCGCTGCAAAACGGATGTTGATTCGCTAGACACTTATGCGGCATTCATTTACCGCGTGTTCGATTTTGGAGGAACCGGTAAGGATAATTACCCGTTAGAGAAATGGGAAGCGCTAAGCCTGAAAGAAATGTACCATTACGGACAGTTTGATTCGGGCGGTACGTTTTGTGGGCAGCGCACCAAGGCTTTGGAAAAATTGTTGAAAGCAGAAGGCTTTACCGATATGATTGAATACAATATAATGCGTTGGCACACTTTTTTAATGTTGCGCACGCGCAACAATCGCGCTTGGATTGCAGACGACGGATACGGTTTATGGGGAATGATGGCAAATGATAAGCGTGTTGATTTTCTGGAGTATCTCAGAACTGAAAGAATAAATTCTGAAACGGTGAAGTGGTTTAATGTACCCCCGGTGTTTGGTTTGCCCGATTAATTGGTGAACGAAACATTTATTGCCGATACCTATAGCCTTGCTTACCTCGACAATGTTGCGGTAAACCCCATTTGCGATACTTGCAGAGGCAAAAACATTTCGGCCTAGTTTGCCAACTATGTTTTTTTAACCGAAGATACCAACTGGTTCAAATTTAAGTTTGCCCTGCACCGAGATTTTACTGTTTGGGCAGCTATACAAATACCCGGGCGCAACACAACTACCTTATGGTTAGCTCCCGATTCTGTGGCTAAAACAGAATATTATTTGCCCACAGGCACAGATACCGGTTGGGCAATAAGGTAATGTGGGAAATTGATGGGGTGAAGGGGAATAATTTTAACTATTTCCATGCCACCAGCAAATAATGCCCAAATAAGAATTCCTTCTTCAGCAATTCTGTTTTCAGAATTTTAAATCCCTGCTTTTCTAAAAAGGTTTTGTATTCCTCTAAATCGTATTGGTGCGGATGAAGAATATCTCCGGGCACTAAACGGAAGATGTGTTTGAAAAAAGAAAAATTGTGGGCATCAATAGAAAGAACCAACCTGCCTTTATCGGCACAAACTTCTTTCAGCTTTTCAAAACCCTTTTCAATATCATGAATGTGATTAATACAGTTCATACAAAATACCACATCAAACGTCATTGCGAGGCTCTGCGAAGCAATCCCCTTCATTGCAGGAGATTGCTTCGGTCGCAAAGCCTCCCTCGCAATGACGCTTGAAATTTCAAATTCTTCAATTGTGCTTTTTACAAAGGTCACGTTTGGGTAATCGCTCTTATTAAAAAGCGGAGTTTGCTTTTCGTATTCATCAATTAGCGGGTCAACGGCAATTACTTTGTTTTCGGGCAGTGCAATAAAAACACCAGCCGGTCCGCAGCCTAAATCGCAAACTGTTTTACGGGTAGGTGTCCCCACAATGCGAAGGATATTCAGCCAGTAATTTTTCTTCCACTCCAGATATTCCTCTTTGTTCCTACCGCGCAGGTAATTCTTCCACCAGAGAAGTTCAAACCATTGTGCCACCTTCCAGCGCACCGATTTCATTGGGCGCAAGGCGGAACTATCCACAATAGAAGTTTTGATTTCCACAATCGCTAAACTAAACTTCGTCCATTAAATTAAACGTCTATTTTCGCCAACGGCTACATGCTGCTTCATCGTTCTTTGCAAAAAGGAAAGGAAAGTCCGGACAATACAGGGCACCGCACCACCTAACGGGTGGCTTCATTTGAAAAAGTGAAAGAGATAGTGCCGCAGAAAATGACCACCCCGATTTATCGGGGAAAGGGTGAAAATGTAGTGTAAGAGACTACGGTTAGTGGTGGTAACATCATTAGCGGGTAAACCTTGCGGATTGAAAGCTCACGTATATCAGCGCTTGAGAGCGGCTCGCGCGATGCTGAGGGGTTGAGCGTAACAGGTGCCGCGCGAGCGGTATCGCAGATAAATGATGAGGGTTCTCCAGATTAATATCGGGAGGAAACAGAATCCGGCTTACAGGCATGTAGCTTTTTTTGATTGAAGATTAAACAGAAGATAGAATACTAAATACAGCCGACACACCTGTATCTAACTATTCGTTATTTACTACTCACTATTAACTATTACACCATGGCAAAAATTCTCATAGCTGATGATGAAAAGAGCATCCGAAAAACATTGCGCGAAATACTGGAATACGAAAGCTACAAAGTAGAAGAAGCTGTGGACGGTGCGCAAGCCTTCGAAATGCTCCGCGATGGCGATTACGATTGCGCCCTGCTCGATATTAAAATGCCGAAGATGGACGGGCTGGAAGTGCTCACCAAACTGCAGGGCACCGATTGCGATACGCCTATTATCATGATTTCCGGTCATGGTTCTGTAGAGAACGCGGTGGAGGCTACTAAGAAAGGCGCGTTCGATTTCATCAATAAGCCGCCAGATTTGAACCGGTTACTGATTACCGTTCGCAACGCGTTCGAAAAATCAACCTTGGTTACCGAAACCAAAGTGCTGAAAAGAAAAGTTGGTAAGACGCGCGAAATGATTGGCGACTCACCAGCCATTCAAAAAATAAAAGAAACCATTGAACGCGTTGCACCAACCGAAGCCCGTGTTTTAATAACCGGTGAAAACGGAACCGGTAAGGAATTGGTAGCGCGTTGGATTCACGAGCGCAGCAACCGGGCAAACGGCACGCTGGTAGAAGTGAATTGTGCAGCTATACCAAGCGAGTTAATTGAAAGTGAATTGTTCGGACACGAAAAAGGGGCGTTTACTTCTGCCATGAAACAGCGCATAGGTAAATTTGAACAGGCCAACAGCGGAACTCTTTTCTTAGATGAAATTGGCGATATGAGTTTAAGCGCACAGGCAAAAGTTCTTCGCGCTTTACAAGAAAACAGGATTACCCGTGTTGGCGGTGACCGCGATATACCTGTAGATGTGCGCGTAATTGCAGCAACCAATAAAGATTTATTAAAAGAAGTGGAAGAAGGAAGATTCCGCGTGGATTTGTATCATCGCATTGGTGTAATTCTAATTCATGTTCCATCGCTGAACGAAAGAACAGATGATGTTCCTTTGCTGGCAGAAAGATTTGTAAAGGAGATATGCGAAGACTATGGTATTCCTAAAAAAGTGATTACTCCAAAAGCACTGGAAGAATTAAAAACGATGAACTGGGAAGGAAACATCCGCGAGCTGCGCAATGTGATTGAGCGTCTCGTAATTCTTGCCGACCAAAAAATTACGGAAGTAGAAGTGCGGAATTTTGTAACCAACACAACAGCAAAAGATACGCCTACTGATTTGTTCGAGCAATACGACAAGTTTCAGGATTTTAAAGAGCATATCGAAAAGCTTTTCATTGAGCACAAGCTCAAGAAATTTGCCTGGAATGTTTCTAAAACTGCCGAGGTGCTCGACATTCAGCGGAGTCACCTTTACAATAAGATTGAGAAGTACGATTTGCGCAGAAGTTGAAAATATTTCGCGCGCGCTTGGCAAAAATCAAAAAGCGAATATATTTGCACTCCATTTAAAAAAGAGGGTATTGTTCTTAAAATAATGGACCGGTAGTTCAGTTGGTTAGAATGCATCCCTGTCACGGATGAGGTCGCGGGTTCGAGTCCCGTCCGGTCCGCCAACAATTTGAATCCCCATTGACAAAATCAATGGGGATTTTTGTTTGTGTAAAACATGGTGTAAAACACCGAGCGACACTTTTACTTTAAAAATGAGAGTACGTCTTCGATTTTTTCATTGACGTAAGACAGGTC
>CANJLD010000018.1 GCA_947475165.1 Bacteroidota bacterium | reverse complement strand
AGGGCTAATCAAAAAGTTGTTTAAGTAGATGGAAGACATCATCCAATTGAGGGTATCTATACAAGGGATAAGGCCTGTAATCTGGAGGCGGCTTCGTGTCGAAAAGAATACATCGCTATTCGAGCTTCATCATATCATACAGATTGCTTTCGGCTGGCAGAACTATCACCTATTTGAATTCGAACACCACGGTTATCATTTTGGCGATATAAACGATGCCGTTCCTGAAGCCAACGAGAATATGCTGGATGCTCGAACCATCACTCTTGAATCCCTATTGGTTGACACCAGAGAACTTCTTCGGTATACTTATGATTTCGGAGATAACTGGATGCATTATATCGTTGTTGAAAGATTTCTTGCCAAAGCAAATGGTCTGGCCTACCCCTATTGCATGAGTGGGAAAAATGCTTGTCCACCTGAAGATTGCGGGGGTATCAAGGGCTATGATACTTTGATTAAGGCCTTAAAGAACAAGCGGCATCCTGAACATAAGGAATACAAGAATTGGGTGGGCAAGGGATTTTCACCAGATAGATTTGAGCTTAATAAAATCAACAATCAGTTGCTCAAGCTTGATGACTACATACAGGATTGGCTAAATGGGTAGCACTGCTTGCTGTTTATGCCCAATCACTACAGCTTTCATTGGTGAAGTTGCAGCTATTTTTATTACTTTTGCGGGCAATACTGTTGTGATTCACAAAAACCAATCCTTAAACAATATGAGAAAAAATAAATCAAAACCATTGGCACTGCTGGTGGCAGGACTGCTATGTGCAGGCTTGACACAAGCCCAAGAATCTGTCAATTCCACGGGTGGCAATGCCACAGGCAGTGGAGGAACCGTTTCATACACTATTGGGCAAGTGGGCTACACCACCAATACAGGCAGTAATGGAAGCGTTGCTCAAGGTGTGCAGCAGGCCTACGAAATTTTAACGGTAGGGATAAATGAAAACGAACCTAAAATTTCTCTATCGGTTTTTCCTAACCCTATTGCCGATAATTTAACCTTGCAAATAATCGACTTCAACAGCGAAAATTTGTCCTATCAACTCTATGATATGCAAAGTAAACTAATATACAGTGGACAGGTAACAGCAAAGCAAACAGAGTTAAACACATCAACTTTGCCTGCTGCATCTTACTTCATCCATGTTGTAAACCAAGAAAACAAGAAAGTTCAAACCTTCAAAATCATCAAAAACTAAAAAAGAATGAAAAGTATCATTACCTTCTGTGCAGTTATTTTAATAACTGCAAGTGTGTTTGCTCAATCACCAAACAAAATGAGCTATCAAGCAGTAATTCGTAATAGTTCAAACGTACTAGTAACAAGCTCTGCCGTTGGTATGCGGATTAGCATTTTACAAACTTCCTCAAGTGGCACGGCTGTTTATATTGAAACACAGACGCCAACAACAAATGCCAATGGTTTAGCGAGTATTGAAATTGGGGGAGGAACAGTTGTATCGGGGAACTTCTCTACAATTGACTGGGCAAATGGCCCTTATTTTGTAAAAACAGAAACTGACCCTGCAGGAGGCGCAAACTATAGTATTATAGGAACAAGTCAGTTATTGAGTGTGCCTTATGCTTTATATGCCAAGAGTGCGGGGAGCGTTGCAAATCATAATGATGGAGACACCAGCGCAACTAACGAGCTGCAAACCTTGAGCATTAGAAATGATACCATATACCTTACAAACGGAGGTTTTGTAAAGCTACCTGCTGTTAATGGTGGTGGAGGGTCTAATACAGGGGTAATAAACAGTATATCATGTGGTAGCTTGCAGAGAAATGGTATTTTAAATGCTGGTATAGCTGCTACCAATGTATCTGTAAGCGTGCCATATACAGGTGGTGCGGGTGGCAGTTATTCAGCACAAAATATAGCATCTACAGGCGTAGCTGGCCTTACTGCTCATTTGGCAGCAGGCAATTTTGCTTTTGGCGGTAGCAGCCTGCTTATTACCATTACTGGTACTCCTGCCACATCGGACACAGCCTATTTTGGTTTAAATATAGGTGGGCAGGTTTGTAATTTCACATATCCTGTACTCGCTCCATCGGGCGGCCTTTTGATAGGCCAAAGCTACCAAGGAGGCATTATTGCCTATATTTACCAACCAGGCGACAATGGTTATGTGGCAGGGCAAACGCACGGCATAATAGCAGCGCCAACAGACCAAAGCACAGCTGCGCAATGGGGTTGCTTGAACACCTTTCTGGGCGCTGGTGATACAGCCACAAGAATAGGATACGGGCTTGCAAACACTAATTATATAGTTGCTAATTGCAGCAATATTGGCATAGCTGCTAAAATATGCAAGAACCTTACATTAGGCTATAGTGACTGGTATTTACCATCCATAAACGAACTTCAGAAGCTGTATCAAAATCTGGCAGTAAATAGTGTCGGAAATTTTAATATGTCGGCCCTCTATTGGAGTAGTTCGGAGATAAGTGACTACACCGCGTGGAACTTCAGCTTCAGCAGTGGGACTGCTGGCTACTACTTATCCAGCGGCACCAGTAAGGGCAACGCCTACTACGTGCGTGCGGTTCGGGCTTTTTAACTATTCAGCTATTTAACCATTTGTATTTAAACCATACCGCGAACTATAAACTATCAGCAAATCTTAAAGCCAGTCCTGCAAAGGACTGGCTTTTTCATTATTAAGCCACCAACCCCAGCTTCCTGACCTTGGTGATGGTATTGATGTTGATGCCCACAATCTTGCTTACCTCTTTGACCTTATAGTCCTTCTTGGTACCTGCAAGTCTTCCGCTTCCCTGAACACATTTGTGTCAGGAATAGGTTATAGCCATACCTACAAACACGTAATAACTTCAAATCATCCAAATAGGGGCGTTTTAGGTGTATTAAATATAACCACCCTAATATTAATACATTTAAAGGGGTTTTTTTATATTTGCCCCAACAAAACAGAGCAAATATGAAAGCACGCTATATCAGGGTTTCAACAATGAAGCAAAATGAAGAAAGACAGTTGGTAAGACAGCACTCGGAAGAGAAAGTATTCTTGGATAAAATTAGTGGAGCAATTCCATTCGCTGAACGTCCACAGGCAAAAGAGCTTCTATCTGAAATCGCAGCTGGTAATATAAATTATATAAGCGTCAGCAGCATCGACCGCATGGGACGCTCAACACTCGATGTATTACAGACCATTGATTCTCTTACGAAAGCAGGTGTAACATTAAAGGTAGACAACTTGGGACTGGAGTCGCTGGTGAACGGCAAAGAGAATCCAACGTTTAAACTAATCGTTAGCGTGTTGGCCAATATCTCGGAAATGGAAAAAGCTACATTGAAAGAGAGACAAGCTGAAGGGATTGCCGAGGCGAAGAAGCGCGGAGTTTATAAAGGTCGCGAAAAGGGAACAACTGAAACACCAGAGCAAGTATTGAGCAATTATAAAGAAGTGGTAAGGTTTCTTAGAATGAAAAAGTCGCTTAGAGATACTGCAAGTAGATGCAAGGTATCGCTTGGTACGGTGCAAAAGGTAAAGAAGCTGGTGGTGTTTACATAGGGCATTTAGCTTATTTTGCCTTATTAGGTATAATCTTCCATAGAAATATACAATTAGGTATGAATTAGGTATGGTAAAAAACAAAACCCTTGCTACTTCATTGGTAACAAGGGTTTATATTGGAGGTCGGGAGCGGACTTGAACCGCTGTAGCAGCTTTTGCAGAGCTGAGCCTAACCACTCGGCCACCCGACCAATTTTAAAAATTGGGAACGCAAAACTATTCAAGTTTTCAAGTTTTCAAAACCGGATTACTGTTCCAGTTCAACATACACACGCTCTACACTTCCTTTTAATGGCGGGTTGTGTTTGCTTACCCTTACCCTAACGTGTTCAAGGTTCGGATATTTTAATTTTATTTTATCGAGTATTCGTTTGCAAACATGTTCAATCAACTTGGCGTGAACTTCCATTTCGGCTTTGGTGAGTTGATAAATTTCTTCGTAGTTAATGGTCTTGCTTAAATCATCGGTAGCAGATGCTTCATCAATGTTCAGCTTCATGTATATGTCTACAATATATTTTCCGCCCAGCACCTGTTCTTCCTTATAATAACCGTGGTGCGAATAAAACTGCAAGCCTTCAACAGCAATTAAACCCATAACAATATTTTGCGCGAAGTAATACATTTTGAAGTGGAGTTTCCATGGCATTCATTTGTTTTTATTTTCGCCCTGATACAAAAACAACAAACATGCGCAGCGATTTATACAACGGACACGATTACTATAACATAGATGATTTGCTTACAACTGAGCACAAACTCATCCGCGAAACGGTTCGCAATTTTGTAAAGAAAAGTGTTACTCCCATTATAGAAGACTACGCACAACGCGCAGAATTTCCAAAACATTTAATTAAAGAACTGGGGCAGATTGGTGCTTTCGGTCCAAGTTTGCCTGCTGAATATGGCGGTGGTGGTCTCGATGAAATTTCTTACGGCATTATTATGCAGGAACTAGAAAGAGGCGATGCTGGCATCCGTTCTACTGCTTCGGTGCAGGGTTCGTTGGTCATGTATCCTATTTACAAATACGGCAGCGAGGAGCAGCGTAAAAAGTATTTGCCTAAACTGGGCACCGGTGAGTTGTTCGGCTGCTTTGGTTTGACGGAGCCTAACCACGGTTCGAATCCTGCCGGTATGGAAACTAACTTTAAAGACATGGGTGACCATTATCTTTTGAACGGTGCCAAGATGTGGATTAGCAACGCACCGCTGGCAGATATAGCAGTAGTATGGGCGAAGAACGAAGCAGGAAAAATTCAGGGCTTGATTGTGGAGCGCGGTATGGAAGGCTTCTCCACTCCTACTACGCACGGCAAATGGAGTTTACGTGCCTCTATTACCGGTGAGCTTGTGTTCAATAATGTGAAAGTGCCGAAGGAGAATTTGTTGCCAAATGTTTCAGGAATTAAAGGGCCGCTGGGCTGCTTATCAACCGCACGTTACGGTATTGCCTGGGGTGCTATTGGTTCTGCACTTGATTGTTATGATACTGCACTTCGTTATGCCAAGGAAAGAGTTCAGTTCGGTAAGCCTATCGGACAGTTTCAGTTACAGCAAAAGAAATTAGCCGAAATGATTACCGAAATTACCAAGGCACAACTGTTGGTTTGGCGTTTGGGTGTTTTGAAAAACGAAGGCAAAGCAACAGCCGCACAAATAAGTATGGCAAAACGCAACAGTTGCGAAATTGCATTGGACGTTGCCCGCAATGCCCGCCAGATGTTAGGCGGTATGGGTATTACCGGTGAGTTTCCGGTTATGCGCCACCTTATGAACCTTGAAACAGTAATTACCTACGAAGGCACTCACGATATTCACCTTCTTATAACGGGAATGGATATTACGGGATTGGATGCTTTTAAGTAAACCCCTAAATCCCCTAAAGGGGACTTGAAAGGCAAACAGCCACCTCCTCTAAATTGTGTTTACAATTTGAAATTGAATTTCGGATTGAGCGGGCTAAATTTGTATTAAGTCCCTTTTAGGGGATTTAGGGGTGTTGATAAATGGCGAGGAACTGTTGGTGGAACGTTTGAAAAAAAAGTGCAGATAAGATTGCGATAACAGTTTGGTAAAAGACATTTTCGCCACCCCAAATAATTTAAAAGTTAAGAGTAGAAATGGCTGACCAGATAGAAATAGCAAAAAAGACCTTCGCACGAAAATCAACCGCAGATTCGAATATGCTTGATTATGGCAAGCTGCCACCACAGGTAAAAGAACTGGAGGAAGCGGTGCTTGGCGCGGTAATGATTGAGCAGAATGCCATCAATGACATCAGCGATATTCTGAAAGACGATTCGTTTTATGTAGATGCTCATCAGCGTATTTGGAGGGCTATCCGCTTGCTTTATCAGAATCAGGCACCTATCGATTTGCTTACCGTTACCGAGCAGTTGAAGAAGAACGGAGAATTAGAAGCTGCCGGTGGTCCTTTTTATGTGGCTCAGCTTACCAACAAAATAGGCTCGGCTGCCAACGTGGAATATCACGCGCGGTTGATTGCCGAAAAATATATTCAGCGGCAGCTTATTTCTACTTCTACCGAGGTTATTAAAGATGCTTATGAAGATACTACGGATGTTTTCGAACTGTTAGACCGGGCAGAGAAAAACC
This sequence comes from Bacteroidota bacterium, assembly GCA_947475165.1. Classification (GTDB taxonomy): domain Bacteria; phylum Bacteroidota; class Bacteroidia; order Chitinophagales; family LD1; genus Bog-950. Next base: position 76,425 of record CANJLD010000018.1, on the reverse strand, counting down.
TTTTCAGCATTGCCGAAAACAATTTGAAGCGCAACTCAGAATCTATGGCAGATTTGCTGATGGAGGAGTTGAAAGAAATTGATGTGCGTATGAACAATACCGAAGACCACCTGAACGGGGTGCCTTCGGGTTTCTTCGACTTAGATAAAATGACCGGTGGATGGCAGAAGTCAGATTTGATTATTGTGGCGGCCCGCCCTGCAATGGGTAAAACGGCTTTTACTTTGGCACTGGCGCGTAACGCGGCTATCGACCACAAAAAACCTATCGCTATTTTTTCGCTTGAAATGAGTAGCGTGCAGTTGGTGCAGCGTATGATTTCGATGGAAACACAAATTCCTTCGGATAAAATACGCAAGGGAAATTTGGAAGAATACGAATACCGCATTCTTACTTCTAAAATAGATAACCTGAAAAACGCGCAGTTGTTTATTGATGATACGCCTGCCATTAACGTGTTTGAGTTACGCAGCAAATGCCGCAGGTTGAAGCAGCAGCACGATATTCAGATGATAATTATTGACTACCTGCAATTGATGAGCGGAACGGTAGATGGCAAAGGTGGCGGTAACCGCGAGCAGGAAATCAGTCAGATTTCGCGCTCGCTTAAGGGGCTTGCCAAGGAGTTGGGCATACCGGTTATTGCGCTGTCGCAGCTTTCGCGGGCAGTGGAAACCCGGGGCGGTGATAAGAAACCTATTCTTTCGGATTTGCGCGAGTCGGGTGCTATTGAGCAGGATGCCGATATTGTTATTTTCCTTTACCGTGGTGAGTATTACGGTTTAGAGCAGGATGCCGAAGGTAACCCGGTGAAAGATATTGCCGAAGTAATTATTGCCAAGCACCGTAACGGACCGGTGGGCAGTGTGCGCACGCGCTTTATTAATAAGTTTGCGAAGTTTGAAAACCTGGATGAGATTGGTGCCAGCGACCAATACATGACTATGGGCGAAGGCAATAACAAAACCAAATACAAGAAGCTGGGCAGCCGCATGAACGATGATGAAGGCAGTGACGATACTTCTTTCGAGAAGAAACACAAGCCGGAAGATTTTGATGATACGGCTCCGTTTTAGGATTTTAGATTTTAGATTTTAGAAGTGAGATTGGCTACTCAGTTTTGAGTAAATCTTCTCTAAAGAGAATTGCCACTCTTTTAGCTGCGTAGTGACTTACCCCTATCTCCTTCATTAATTCTACCAATCTTATAAAGCATTCCATAAATTCCCGTTCATCTTTTTTTGTTCTAAACACTCCAACTTCCCAAGCAGCACCGGAACCGCCCCAAATGTCAACTGTGTTTAAAGATTTCAGAAAATTATTTTTGTCATTAGCGATTAAATATTGTAACGGTTCCTGTACTGCAAATGCTTGAGGTGCATGTTTGTTAGCATGCAATAGTTCAACAATGCGAGTCATTGTCAGAATAAACTCATCCTTGTTTGTTACTTCAATCTCTTTTTTTTTAAACCAACCGAACATATCCCAAACCTAAATAAAAATCCCGCGCTTTACAGTGCGGGATTAACAGTCCATTTAAACTTGTCTTTAAAGTCAGCAAAACATTTTTCGCAAATCCAATGATAGCCGTCTTCTGTTGTATAACCTTGAGTTAGTGCATTAGGAATAACATCTGAAAACTTTTCTGTACAAAAACTGCAATGGTCGTGGTCTCGGTTCGCAGTTAATTGTCTGTCTGAATACTTTTTAAAATAGAGCGTTTTACCAAGTAGATAATTTTCCTGCTTAAATAATCGCCAGTCGTCAGGTGGTAAAGTCATTTTCAAATCTAACCAACCTTTCTTTTTCTAAAAACTTTCTTCTTCCTTCTCTGCCTTTTTGCTTCGGCTCTTTTTTTCTTGAACGCTGCATCCATTTTTTCAACGGTGTCGCGCAGTTTATCAAGGTCATCGAATTTGCAAAACTCCCAGGGTTCAACTTGCAGGGCGGTGGCTAAAAGCAGACGCGTGTCGCGACTAATGTTTTTTCCGTTTTCTATATCGCTCACAAATGTTTTACTCTTCCAATTACATGCCTCAGCCAGTTCATCCTGACTGAGGTTGCGAAGCAGGCGGAAATATTTAACCAGCAGCGCTTCGCCATTCTTATATGCTATAGACTTTAGCAGCACACGGTGGGTTGAGCAAGCCTAAAATAAGGGTTCTGTTTTAAATGAACACAAGGTAGTTCACCTGCCCTTATTTTCGTTTCGCGAAACACGATAATGAACACAGCACAACCAATAACGGGAACAGTAACAGCAGCAGCGGGAGCGTTTACCGCGCTGGCGGGTGCGCTGGAGCCGCCAACGGGTTCGCCAGCCGCAATATCGGATGCGCTGGAGCAACCATCGGATACGCTAGCAGTAATATCGGATGCGCTGGAGCTGCCACCGGATACGCCAACGGCAATATCGGATACGCCAGAGCACCCATCGGGTTCGCCAAAGGCAATACCGGACACGGCAGAGCGGCTATCGGATACGCCAGCAGTAAAATCGGATACGTTTTCTATTTCATAACATAAAAACAAAACACAATGGCAACAAAAGACGACATTATTCCAAGCAGCGATGCTGATTTCGACACCCTGCAGGCAATTTTAGTAGCCGCAGTAGCGCTTAACGCGGTGGCATGGGGCATACCCGCGGGCGAAATTACCAAGCTAACCGACAAGCAAACCATTTGGGATGCCGCCTGGCTTATTGCTAAGGACAAGCTGAACAGCACTGTTGCGCAAAAAACTGCGAAAACGCTGGCGCGCAATAATTACGAAAAAAAGCTGCGCCCGTTTATCCAGAAATGGATTTACCGCAACGAGTTGATGGATGCATCGGATATTGAAGAGTGCGGACTGCTGCCGCATGACGCCAGCCACACACCCGCCACCAAGCCCGATGCGGTAACGGTAACCGTTAAACACGGGCAGTGGGAAGAATTGATTAGCAGTTGCTCATCGGTGCCTAAAGCTATCTTTGGCTGTATTGTAACCGAAGGCGCACCACTGCCCCCATGGCTTACCATTACGCCCGATGGTAAAATAGTTTTTATAAAGGGCAGCGACCCTGTGCCGCCCACCCCCGACCCCGACCCGCAATACGACAGCATACGCATTGACCTTACTACGCAGCGGGTAAAACACTTTACCGGCCTTACGCGCGGCAGCACTTATTACTTTTATTACTGGGTGGTAAACGCTGCGGGTGTAAGCCCGCTCAGCGAGCCTACTATGGTGGTTTGTTAGGAGACTGGAAGATTATAGAAATACAGAAGCCCTTGCGTTAGCAGGGGCTTTTGTATTTTATACTAAGCCTCCGCAACCCTCTAACTCCCTAAAGGGAGAACCACCACGCAAAGGCCTGTGCGCAGCGGTTCCCCCGTTTCGGGGGGCAGGGGGTTGGGTTGCTGGGGTTTTGGGTTAGATTTGGGGGAGAGAATACTATGAGACACATAATCCTTCTACTATTTATAGGTAGTTACAATCTAATTGTTGCGCAAACAGATAGTCTTAATAGACCTTATGGAATTAAGTCTGGCAGACTTACCTTTCAGTTTTTTGAAGGGCCTCAGAAAGGAACAAAAATACTCACCTTTAATAACTGGGGAGAATATGAAAAAATGGAAATTTTTTCAGAAGCCGATACGGCACTTATAATAAAAATGAAAATACCTGCCGAACAACTGATGCCCAAGCAAAGCCAACTGATGCTAAACACGCCAGAGGGTTGTTACGGTATTAATATGGATACTAAATTCGGCTTTCAACGAGCTTGTCCTGACAAAGCTATGACAGACTTGCTTTTTCAGGATGATAAAAAGTTTGTTGGCTACGATACAGTGCTTGACCGTAAATGCGAAGTGTTTGTAATTGAAAAATTTATTAAGCTTTGGTTTTGGAATAAACTATGTATCAAAAAGGAATTGCTCAATACAGATGGTTTTTGGTCTGGTGAATATGTAATTCAGATTGACGAAAACTATAAACCTACAGAATACGAGTTTGAAATTCCCCCAGGCACTAAAATAAATTAAGCCACTTATGCCCAATCCCAAATCTCCCTTCTAAAATCTAAACTCTGTTTTACGCTACCGGTGGTAATTGGAGATTTGGATTAGATTTGGGGGAGAGAGAACATAATATGGGATACCTGTTCGCAGATTTACTCAAAGCACTTATCGGATGGCTTTATGTTTGGATAAGATTTAGAGACAAAGAAAAAGTAAAGGAATTTTTGGAAGAGGAGTGTGACGGGAGCTATACTTTTGCAGGTCAGATTTTGTTTTTCCAGACGTTTGGTATAACCATGATTATTTTAGTAGGGCTCTTAATGCTTGTAGCTATTTTTTGGGCGATTAAAAATTTGATTACAGGGCAACCTATACCATAACCCCTAATCATCTCACTTCGTCAGCAACCCTGCATCCACTACAAACTCACTACCGGTGAGGTTAGAGTTAAACAAGGTGGGCTTGAATCCAGTCAACTATTTCCTGAAACTGTTTTTGTCCCGAAGCAATAGCTATTACTAATTGATATTTTTCTTCTTCGGTGGCAGCAATGTCTTTTCCGTTTTCCATCAAAAACAAGCGCATCAGCACATAACCGGTGCGCTTATTTCCGTCAGTAAAAGGATGACCGGTAACAATGCTTTCTAAAACGGCTGCGGCTTTTTCAACCGGTGTAGGATAAAACTCCTGTTCGGCTAATCCGGTAAAAGGTCTTTGAATAGCTGATTCTAAAACAGTGAGGTCGCGTATGCCTGCTTTTCCGCCAAACTCCTCTATCAGCAGTTGATGAATTTCTAAAACTGCATTCAGATGAATCATTTGGCTAAGCGGTGTAACAGATTTTTATCTTCTGTAAGTATTTTGCGAAGATGCAGCGACAACTCAATTTCACCTTTGGAACTGTTTTCAAGTTGCTTCAGATAATCCCAAACATCGCTTAATACCTCGTTGGGGAGGCGCTCAATAATGCGTTGAATTTCGTCTTTTACTTCTGCCATATCACGAATCTAAACAAAAAGTTTTACTTAGTAAGCAAGCCCGCATCCACCACAAACTCGCTACCGGTAAGGTATCGCGCCTTATCGCTGGCTAAGAACACAACGGCATTGGCAACATCTTCCGGCTCTACCCAAGGGGCGGAGAGTAAATTACCCGCGCTGCGCTCGGCAATTTCTAAAGCGGTGCTGTTTTCCATTTCGGCTAAGCCATCCTGCATAGGGGTATTAACACCGGTTGGGTGAACAGACACCACACGAATATTGTATTGTGCCAATTCAATAGCCCAGCTTTTGGTTAAGCCAACCACGCCATACTTGCTTGCCACATAATGGCATAACCGGTTAGCTCCGCGCAAACCCAGCACCGATGAGTTATTGATAATCACCCCGCTCTTCTGCGCAATCATTATAGGAATAATTCTGCGGGCTACCATCCAGGGGCCTTTCAGGTTAATGTCAATCATACTGTCCCAGGCTTCTTCTTTTAACTCGTGCGCCAGACCGTAAGCGCAAATACCCGCGTTGTTAAACAGGATATCAATTTTGCCGAATGCCTTTTTAGTGGCGTTCACCGCTTTGGTAATATCTTTATCGCTGCGCACATCTCCTTTATGCGTCACGCATTTTACGCCCAGCTTTTCGCATTCCTTTTTTAGTGAATCCAGTTCTTTATTAGAGCCGAATTTATATTTCGGATACTCCAGTTGTTTGGCAATATCGAAGGCGGCAATGTTTACACCTTCTTTAGCTAATGCAATGGCAGTGGCTCTGCCCTGACCGTGTGCGGCACCGGTAATGAAGGCGACTTTGCCTTTTAAGTTCATGTTCATTTTGTTCGGTTAATAGCGAGTGGTGAGTAGCGAGTGGTTTTGTATTACTACTCACCACTAGCCATTCACCACTTACCGGGTCAATGGAATATAAGGCGCGAGATAATCATCTATCTGCACTTGCAAAACGTTGTTGAAAATATTGGTGGCAATCATTTGTCCTGCAAAACCAACCAAAGTAATTACCTGCGGCTCGGAATACATTTGTTCTATACGGTTATACAGTTCGGTATCTACTTCGCCTTTGTTGTTAGCTATGGCACTTCCAAAATCGAGCAGGGTTTGTTCATCACCGGTCAGCACAAGTTCTTCGGGTTTTTCACCATGATCTATAATTATTTTGCGGAAGAAGGTGGTGCAGAGCGGACAATTGCTGCCCAGCGATACGGCATGAGCAAACAGATATGCATTTCGCTCACCGGTAATTTCTTTTACCTCGTTATACAAATCATACCAGCGCATATACACATCAAACACCGGCAACGATTTACCCATGGTAGATTTCATATTGGTAATACGCGCATTAAACTCCTGTGTGTGTTTTTCAAAAGCTTCCTGAATAGAAGGCGTAATTTCTGTGGAACGCAATGGTTCAATACGGGGCATAAATTCTAGTTTAGTAATTGAGCGGCTAAAAATAAAAGAAGTGCCGTCATTGCGAACGGAGGTTTCCAGCAAAGCAATGACGGCTTAATAGTTCTGTCTAAAAATTAAACGAAACCTGCAGCGAGTAAGTGCGATAGTTTTTCTGGCTCAACACCACAGCGTCTTTATCCTTATTGTATTCGCGGTGTTTGCCTATTACATCGTTTTGGTAGAAGATGCTTTTAGCCGCAATTAAATCGCTGATGGTAAAGCGCACCACGCCTTTGCCTTTTAAAAACTTCTGGCTAAGTTGTAAATCAAGCAGTGGTCTCCAGTTCTCATACCAGGCGGGATTACCCACTTCACCGCTGGCATATAAACGCTGACCAACCTGATTGTATAAAAGTGTGGCACCGGTACCGGTTTTAGGCGAAACGTAACTTAAGCCGAGGTTAACTACATAAGGACTTTGCCCCTGCATAGGGCGAATTTGCTCATCGCTGCTGTTGTTTTTTACGTTGCGCAAATCCACGCGGCTGTAGATGTAAGCCATGTTGGCTACAAAAACCAAGTCTTCTAATTTCTTAGAAACAAAATCGAAGTTCTTGCGCACTTCAATCTCCGCTCCTACTAAGTAGGCGGTTTTGGCATTGCTGTAAACAAAACTTTGCTGGCTTCCGCTTGCTACCGAGGTCAGCTCAATAGTATTGGTGAAATTTTTGTAGAACACACTCGCATTAATGCTTTGCCCTTTACCAAGAAACCATTCGTAACGCAAATCGGCATTATGAATAAAGGTTTGCTGAATATTCGGATTTCCTGCAAGGCTTACATCGCGCAAAAAGTCGAAGTATAAAAACGGTGCGCTCTCGCGGAACTCGGGACGGCTCATGCTCTGGCTATATGAAGCGCGCAGGTTCATGGTTTCGTTCAGCTTATAAATCAAATTGATGGAAGGCAGCAAAGGAAACACCGGTGTAACCTTACCGGTTGAATCAGATTTATACGCTCCGCTGAAATATGCTTTATTGTAAGTGGTGTCAATTACTTTTGTTTTAATGATTGGTGGCTCAGGGTCGTTTGGAATAATATCGAAATCAATAGTGCCCGGTGTGGTTAAGCTTTGTTTGAAAGATTCAAAACGAAAGCCCCATACCACTTTAAACTTCTCGCTGAAATTATTCTCCATCATTACATAAGCCGCATGTGTGGTTGAATTAGCCGAGTAAACATCGGAAGGAAACACAAACGGATTCATGGTCAATTTTCCATTATCGAAATTTTGTTGGTTGATGATATTGTCAACGTTTCTATCAAAGCGAATAGAATCGTTGTAACCACCCGGATAATCAATAAACAAATTACGCGCTTCAAAACCACGGGTGCGATACTGGAAAGCATAACCTACACTAATGGCTTGCTTTTTCTCTTTCACTTTAAACGGAATGGTTAAATCGGTTCCGGCATTGTAAACCTTCTCGCTCAAAGTGCTGTAGAAATATGCACCTTGTTTAGGGTCGCTGCCGCCATAAGAAAATTGAAACACATATGGGTCGGTAGTTTGGTTAGCACCAAACGGAGTAGAAGAAGTATAAGGACGCTCATACGAATAGCGTGTAGTGCGCGGCTGGTCGCGGTTAATCATCACCATGCCGCCATTCCATTTCCAGCGAATGTCGGAACCGGCAAACAAATGGTCACCGGTAAGGTTGGTAGAGAAAACTTTCGCGTTTGTAAATTCTTCGCTGGTTCGTTGTTGCTCTGTTGCGCTGCCGTAACTCACGCCATTGCGCTGAATAAGTCCGTTGTCGCTGTTGTTAGTGAAAATATTCTTCCACGAAATTTTGTGGTTGTTCTTAATCACTACGCTCAGGTTACCCAGCAAGGCAGCAGAAACCGTGTTGTTGTAACGCTCATCTTTATAATCGCTGTCAAACTCACCATTGCTTCCTTCAAATTTAGTGCGTGTTCCTTCGGTATATCTCAGCACGTTTGAATACGTAAGCGCAAACACCCCTCCTATCTGAACATCTTTTTTACGCACCGCAAATCCACCGCTGAGCTGTAAACTCTGACCTAGGTATGCCATTTTCTTTTCGTTCACTTTCCAACTGCTATTGGTTATTTCTTTTCCCAACGAGCGAAGTGTAGTGTTATCGCTTGCAAGTTTTAAATCGTTCAAAGCAATAATGCTCGGGAAATTTTTCGATAGCGGACGAACGCTGTTATCAAAACCCAGGAAATCGGTTTTGCTGCCTTCATACGTTTTGTAGGGTTTGAATGTGCTGCCTTCGTTAAAGCTGATTCCGTAGCTTATATTGAAGAAACTCTTCTCCGGTATATCGCGGGTGTTCAGTTGAATTAAACCACCGGCCCACTCGCTCGGCAAATTCGCCTGACCGGTTTTCATAATAATGATGTTGTCGAGAATGTTGGAAGGAAACACATCAAAAGCAAATGCCTTTCTATCCGGTTCGGTGCTTGGCAGCGGAACGTTGTTGAGCATTGCCATATTATACCGGTCGGCCAATCCGCGGATGATGGCGAACTTTCCATCCTGAATAGTAGCTCCGCTTACTCTTCGGATAACTTCGGAAGAAGTTTTATCCGGTGAACGTTTAATTTCTTCTGCCGAAATTCCGCTTTGTATAACGGTGCTGTTTTTCTGCATCATTACAATCGCGCTTTCGTTATCGCGTTTGGTAACTGTGGCAGTAACTACGGCTTCTTTCAAAATCACCGCATCTTCAATCAGCGTCATGTAAAGGTTGGTTACATCGTTCGGCTTAACTTCTACATCATCTTGCTTTTCCTGATAGCCGATATAGCGAACTTTTACTTTGTGCTTACCGGCAGGAACCTTAGGAATAGTAAAGTTGCCATCTAAATCTGTAGATGCTGCAAAGTTCGTATTGTCATCTACCACTACCGTTGAACCCATCAACGTTTCGCCACTCTTGCCATCCACCACTTTACCGGATAGCACACCGGTTTGTGCGGAGAGTAAACCGGTGAACAAAAACGAACTGATTAGAAGGGAAAATAATTTGTGTGTCATACGCTTTTTGTTTGCTGCCGCGAACGTATGCAACACATACTACCAAATAATGAAGCGTGTATTATTGAACCGTTAAGTAGATGAATTTTATGTTAACAGTTACATAACATAAAAAAGTGCCGCCCCACTACAGAGCGGCACCACATCAACCCAATACCCATATTGGTGTTTGCGATAACCTATAGGGTGCTACTTCACTATGAAGATTTAAACGCTATTGGGTGATACTGCTTTTTATGCTGACCAAGGAATATGCGCGCATACATGCGTAACACAGCTATTTCTATAAACAGAAAACTTAATGCCGTTAAAACAATCAGCACTACTTCGTGCCTGTGAATATGACTGAACAGTAAATCGATACCAATAAAAGTGGGCGTAAACGGCAGACCAACCAAACCTAAACAGGCTACGAGAAAAATAAATCCAACGGTAGGCTGCTCGTAGTTGTAACCATGAAACTGATTCAACTGAATGTTTCCATCAATCGCTTTCACTTTCTTCAAACAAACGTAACCTACTATTGCTGCTACTACCGAACCGCTGAGATACATCAGGATGTGATTGTGTTCAAAATTCTCGTTCAGCATAGCAATAGAAAGCGCCATAAACAATTGACTGGATACTACTTCGAACCATGCTCTAAGCGCATCGCCTCTTTCAGTAAAAGTTTTTAAAATCAAAATAAACGCAATGAACGCAAACAGTTCGGGCAGCCATTCAAAAATAGCTACAGGAATTGCTTGTTGAAAAAAGTAACAGAGTAAACCGGTTACAAAAATCACAACTAATAATACTGCCGATCCTTTTGAGGTAAGGAAATCAAATCTGTTTCCAAACCATTTAAATGGCTTCCATAATAACTGATGAAGAAGAAAATCAAGATTCCATTCCTTAATGGAAAGAATGTAAATGGAGTTTTTGAAAGAACTATTACCGACCGATGCACTTGGTTTAAAATTGAAAAACATATCGTGCACCAAATAACTAAGCACCGAAGGAGAAACCAGCAACTGATAAGTTCTTAGGAAAGCATTGCCTGCAAAGTGAATCAACGCAAGTGTATGAAGCCCCAACGCTACCTCAATAAACATTAAACCAATTTGCGCGGCAGATGAATAAGCAATCTGCGTTTTTACCGTTGATTGTACACGACTAATAAGCGTTGAGATAATACTTGTAGAAAGTCCGATGAAAATAATAAGTGCCTGCACCGGCACAATGGTTTCCCAATAAGGATAAGTGCGCAGCAACAGAAACAAACCTAAGTGAACTGAAAGCGAACCATAGAAAATTGCACTCGAAGTGGTAGGTCCTTCCATTGCTCTCGGCAGCCATGAGGAGAAAGGAAGTTGAGCCGATTTAGCAGCCGCACCAATTACAATCATTACCGCAATAAACACACCGAACCAATAATGTTCCGCTAGATGCTCCGTTACCAACGCCACATCATTCAGCTTTAAAAAGGTAATGTTCTCATGCCACAGGTGGTGACTCATCCACATAGCGAGTATCAAACAGATATCGCCTAACCGGTAAATGGAAATTACTTTCAGCGCATTCTTTACCGGCAAATATCTATCGCGATAAAATGCTATTAAGAGAAATGAAGTAACTCCTACCATTTCCCAACCCACAAAGAAGGTTTCGAAATTACCCGAGAAGATAACAATGTTGTAACCGGTGAAGAAAAAAAGCAAGGTGCTGAAGAAACGTTTGTATCCTGCTTCTCGGTGCATATAAGAACGGCTGAACACAGCAACCATCAAAGCAATCACTGAACCAACAAGACTGTAAACAACTGTTACTTTATCAAAGTAGAAATCAATGAAAATCTCAATGTTGTCAGTTTGAAAAAGTGTGAGGTGCTTTACATCGAGTATTGGAAATTGATTGATTGCCCAACAAACAATAAACGTTACCAAGCCAAGTAAATGAACACTGATAGTGGAAAACACAGTGAACGAAATAACTTTTTCCTTCTTGCGCGGCAACAGCAACGTAATGAAGAATCCTGCAAATGGTATAAGTATAAATAGTTGAAGTAGTTGCTCCATGGATTGTTTAGTTAAGTAAGTAAACAGGTAAATTTTCCTGCGTGGCATCTACAATTTCGTTCGTCTCCATTTCTTTAGCCTGCTCTACAAACTGTTCGAAATTGTTCACGTATTTTAGTGGCTGATGCAGTGGCTCATAAAGCTTAAAAGTTCCTTCATTGAAATAATAATACATGCCGTCTTCAGGATTCAACGCCACTAAATGCACCCATTCATTAATATACCATTCGTAAACTTCCGGTGCGCTTTGAATGGCGTTTAAAACTATCTCGGGCAAATGTTCAACAATAATGAGGAGACGAACCGGGTCATGCACTTCAATCATTTGCACCGGTAAGCCGGGGCGCAAATCGCCATCGGCACTATTAGCAACACCAATCAGCCCCATTACATTATGTGGCAGTTTTGTTCCTGCGCCAAGCTTGTAATTATCTACACGAGAGAAATAATATTCCAGATTTATACCACCGCACACTAAACCAATAGGGCGCATTACACCGATGAGTATTTTTCCTTCTGGGTCGTTTACATAATTGTAAGAATTCATGAACGCACGTCTGTCAAGAAACAAACCCTTAGTGATTTCGCGGCTACCAATAATGCAGAGTGTATTTGTTCCATGACCAAGTTCCGGACGTGGTTCAAACATGGAAACAGAGCGTTTCAGAATAGATTCTCTTGCACCGGTCAAACTTTGTTTTGTATTGATAGAGGCAAACCTTCTCGTTCTTTCTTTTGCGTTTGCATTTAATGCGGCTTCAAAGGCAAGCTTGTTTTGTGTGTGAAATACATTATGTTTTTGAGAAAGCGCAGCTTCATCATAAAAGCCAATCTGGTCGCTGGCGGTGTCGTGCATGCTTCCTACAAATTGTGTTTCATCGGAAATAGAAATTCCGCGCTCGCGTAACATCTCACGCACCTTTTTATGATTTGCCATGAAGGCAAACACGCGTGCGTTTACAGAACCAGGCTTTCCACTACAAGCACCGCAATCGTGCGCGCTGTGGTGAGGATTATTTGCGCTGCTGCTTCCGTGTGCAATAGAATAAATAACTGGTGCAAAATTTTTGACTAAACCAATGCTACGCAACAGCGATTCAACGCGGTTTGTCATTTCTTCAATGGTAAAACCTATCTGCAAATCGTTTTCCTTATCGTCTAAACTTTTGTTTTCTATAGTGAGTTGCGAATGAGAGTGCATGTGCGAGAAGGCATTAGAAATAGCAGGACTCATTTTAGGGCGGAACAAATTCAAAAACAACTGCCCTCCTGCTGCAAAACCCATAGAGACTGAGACAAAGAAGCCGCGTAAAAGTGTTTGCGCATTTTTAGTGTAGAGAAATTCATGCTCACGCTTGTGGTTCGAGCCAAATTCTTTAATTAAGTATTTTGGAGTAACCGGTGCGGGACAAAGCTTATCGTAGAAGTTGGCATTCTCTGCCTGAAAGAAAAACTCCACACTAAAAAAACCAGGAGTGCCGAAGGTTTCACAATTCTTATCGGCACTTTCAACATGTCTGCGCAGCGAACATTCGCGTTCGTCAATGCAAAATATGGCTTGAAAGTTTTTTTGAGAAGGAATTTCTCTTGTTCTGTTTTTATTCAGACTGATTCCGGTAAGCACTTCGTCATAATAGCTCCACTCAAAAGTATCTTGCCAAAGTTTGATTACTTCCTGCATTTCTGTAGAAGCTACATCTGCAAATAAATTCACCGGTTCCGTTTTCATTCTGTTCGCCAGCGGCTCCCATTTTTCGCCTAACTGAAAATCAAGCGCATCAATTTCAAACAGCAGTTCTACCACAATTAAATCGTGAAGCGAAACATTTCTGCGGTCAAGCAAAGTATGCGGCATGGCTTCGATAGAAGCAGCAATACCAGACCAACCTTGATGACTGAATTGCTGGTCGAAAAGATATTGCTCATAGTATTCGCGTTTGCCAACTACTATTTTCAGCAATTCTGTTATTCCACAGTTACCTGATTGCAAAAATTGCTTCGCTCTCTTGGTTTTAAAGAAACTGACGAAACTATTTTTCTCCAACTCCTGCAGTGCCGCTAAGAAACTTTTATCCTTTACTGGAAAGTTCCAAAGCGCAACTCCCTGGTCTAAATAGCTACACAGAATTCTAAAAAAAAGCGGATGCACCGAATTATCTAAATCAATTTTGTATTGATTTTTCCATTCTGCCCGCAACAAGCCAAGCCGAGAAGTATTGATGACATCATATTCTTTTGTCAGCAATTTCTCTTTCCACGCTTCTGCATCCGCGCTTTTCTTATCGCGAAGAACTCTATTAAAAACCTCTTTCTTGATTCTACCGATTTTATACAGCCCTCTGAATTCAGTCAACTGCAAGTGAACCTGATAACCGAAAATTTTACCCGCTTTAAAAATGGCATCATAAAACTTCATGTGCTGAAAAGCATGAAGTGTGTTATGATGAATAAAATCTTTAATCGGAGTTTGCGATGGCAGATAATGTTTCAGTTCATGCAATACATGCTCTTCATCGAACGATGTATGCGTATTGTGTTTTACATCAGTCTTAGCTGCCATTTGAATTGTTTCGGTACCGGTCATTCGTTTTAGGTTTTTGTTTAGTAACTCATCTGCTCCCGTACATCGGCTTTGTCGCAAATCATACTGTCGTCATAAAATTCAACTAAACCGGTATCCAGATTATGCTTGGCACCTATAATGGCTATCTCTCCTTTTTCAATCATTTGCTCCAGAATATAACTCCGGTCAACAATTGTTTTTACCGAGCGTCTTACATTCAGTGTAGAAACATTCTCTACAAATTCATGGTTATCAGAATTTCTGTTCTCCGGCAAAGTGGTTTTTGTTTCGAGATAAACAGCAGGTTGAATTTTTGAAAGCAATTCAGTAAGGTTTCCTATTTCCACATGGTCGCAGGCACCTTTTATGGCTCCGCATTTGGAATGACCCAGCACCACAATCAATTTTGAACCCGCTACTTTACAAGCAAATTCAATGCTTCCTATAATATCGGTATTTACAATGTTTCCGGCAATGCGAATGGAGAAAACATCACCCAGCCCCTGGTCAAAAATTAACTCGGCAGAAGTGCGACTGTCAATGCAACTGAGTATAACTGCAAAGGGCCATTGACCATCCCGCGTTTCGTTTACCTGTTGAAGTAGATTCCGGTTTGTTTTTAAATTATTGACAAACCGTTGATTGCCTTCCTTTAAAATTTGCAATGCTTGCTCAGGTGTAGTAGATGCTTGTGTTACTGAGGTATGTGTTTTCATTTTATCTGTCATTATTTAGTTTGAAGTAACGTGCGTTGAATTTTCGATTTGGTAACCATCCTTAAATCCTGTAAGGGTTACCTGAATGTTTTTGTCTTTAGAACCTATTTTTAAAAAATCCTGAATCAGTTGTATCACATCATGGTCAATGTAAACACTGTCGGCCGCATTGATGACAACCTTGCTGTTTTCGGGCAAGTGCATCAGCGTTTGTTTAATAGCTGCTTTGTTCAGGAAAGAAACTTCCTGTGCCAAATCAATGTGAACGGTTTCGCCTTGCTGGTGCTTTTCTTTTTTAAAGAAGTAAGCCACTTTCATATTCGCTTTTAGAATATAAAACACACTCACCACCAAGCCTACTCCTACACCTTTAAGTAAGTCAGTAAACACTACTGCTACCACCGTTGCAATGAAAGGCACAAACTGGTATTTGCCATTTTGCCACATGTGTTTGAACACTGCAGGGCTGGCTAATTTGTAACCGATTAAAATCAGAATTGCTGCCAAACACGCCAACGGAATTTTATTGAGCATTACTGGCATGGCAAGCACGGCTATTAGCAAGAAAACACCGTGCGCTACAGCCGAAACTTTTGTTTTTCCTCCTGAGTTTATGTTGGCAGATGTGCGCACAATAACCGATGTCATTGGAATGCCTCCTATCAAACCGCTCAGCATATTTCCTACTCCCTGTGCTTTCAATTCGGTGTTGGTATTGGTAAATCTTTTCAGCGGGTCCATTTTATCGGCTGCTTCAATGCATAATAATGTTTCGATACTTGCTACTGCGGCAATGGTAACACCGGTTATCCAAACATTAACGTTGGCTATTTTCGAAAAATCGGGCAAAGAAAATTGACCGAAAAAATCGTTGAACGATGCTGGTACCGGTAATTTTACCAAATGCTCTGCACCAATTGCCAAATTAGAACCGGTGGCGTTAAATACCTCGTTTATAATTACACCGGTAACAACTGCTACCAATGCACCGGGTACGGTCTTTAGATTTCTGAGCACCTTTACATTGTTCCATGCAATAAGAATACCCATAGAAATCACCGTGATGATGATTGCCCCTACGTGTGAATAATTAATGGCATCTATAACTGCAGAGAAAGTATTATGACCGGTTGCTTTTTCTATAAAAAAGAAATCGCCCTCGTTGTCTACATCGTAGCCAATAGCATGAGGAAGTTGTTTCATAATGATAATTACACCAATAGCCGTTAACATTCCTTCAATTACATTGGAAGGAAGATAGTTGGAGATAGTGCCCGCTTTAGCAAAGCCCAGAATGATTTGTATGGCACCGGCAATTACCACCGCCAGCAAAAAGGCTTCGTAAGAACCTAAGCCAGTAATGGCCGCTAAAATAATTGCCGTTAAACCCGCTGCGGGGCCCGATACACTTAGTTGCGAATTGCTTAACAGCCCCACCACAATTCCACCAATTACACCCGATATAATACCCGAAAACAAAGGCGCACCGCTGGCTAAAGCAATACCGAGGCAAAGTGGCAAGGCCACTAAAAAAACTACCAGCCCCGATAATATGTCTGTCTTAAAATATTGTGAGTATAACTTCATGACTAATGAATTTGGTTATTGGTGAAATAAAAAATGTTGGTGAAATACAAATTTGTCGTACGTTTTTTTTGCGGAAGGGTATATGTTTTTGCGCTACGGTTTACACCGCTGAACAAAATCCTGTTACTGCAAAAAATAAACGGTACGGATTAGGGCAATTAAGCCATAAAATCGGGAGGAGGCGTGGGCAGTTCTATAATGAACTGATGATTAACCCGGCTTTTAGAACCGGAGAAGTAAATCTGTTTTTCGGTAAATGAAATATTGGGTGCCAGGGCAGCTACTTTGCCGCGCAGGTCGTTAATACATTCTGTGTCTTCTTTGCTTTCTTTCTCTTTCTTAGTTTCTTCTTCGTTCATGTTCATCATGGTTACAAAAGCAGAATTATCTTTTGAGCAAGCCGATACCAACTGTGTTACCCCGGTGCAGTGCAGCAGAATAACCAGCGAGAGAAAGTATTTAATCGACTTTTTTATCATAACGAACAACGCAAACATAACTTAAAACGCATTACCGGTCTTAAAGTTACTTTCAAAAAATGTTAAGGACAGGGTTTGAGTTGTTTAGTAATTCCTACTTCCTTAAATAAAACAAAAGAGAGATTTTGTCATAAGCCTTTAATTCTTTACTAAGTGATTCTCATTATACTTGGTCATTCGGCTATCTTTTGTAGAATATTTTTCAGTTCTTTTCTTAAGCGTTTTGCAAAAAAGCCAGGTAGCTTTTGCGCGCTCTTTATTCAAACAGAGCAAGACATAGCCGTGGTCAACTAAATTTTGAAAGTGCAGGTGCGGATTGGTTGATTTACGCTTAATGATGCTGCCAATCAGTTTAGCTAAGCCTCTCGGAAACTTCTCTCCTAAACCATTTGAAGAAACACTCGGAACAACAAACTCCGCTCCTATTACTCCCTTGCCTGTTTTCGCATTATAGCGGTTCTTATCTTTCGGGTTTTGCACTAAATCAAATGCCCACGATAAATGAATATCACCGGTCAGAATAATGATATTTTGGGTTTTGTGCTGATAGAATGAATCCAGAATTTCTCTGCGTTCCTCAGGGTAACCATCCCATGCATCGGGGTTGATAGCGTATTTTTTTGAGAGCTGATGCGCATCTAACTCCGAAAACACCACCTGATTGGCAACTACCTTCCATTGTGCTGTTGAATTATAAATACCCGATGTAAGCCAGTCACTTTGCTTTTTGCCCAGCATGGTGCGGGTAACGCAGGTAAGCATAGTGTCAGAAGGACTTTCCACTTGTTTGCACCTGCCTTCCACTCTGCCATCGAGCATAAACAGCTCGGCTAAGTTGCCATAGTTCAGTTTTCTGATAACGGTATTTTCTGCATTATCGGTAATGGGCAGCCATTCAAAATAAACTTTCTTGGCAATGGCTTCGCGGGTTACCCAGTCGCCTTCTTCGGGCTGATGGTTCTTTGCCCCCTCTTTATAAGCATCGTTGGCAAATTCGTGGTCGTCCCACTCAGTAATAAACGGATGCAGACGGTGCGCCTCCTGTAAATCTTTATCAAGCCGGTATTGGGCGTAACGCGAACGGTAATCCTGCAGGTTAAGTATTTCGTGGTCGGGAATGTGCTGCCTTATGCTTGGGTGTTTCTTGCTTTTGTTTGCTCCGTATTCGTAAATATAATCGCCTAAGTGAATGACTGCATCAATATCGCTGCGGCTGGCTATTAACCGGTAGGCATTGAAATACCCGTGCTCGTAATTGTTGCAGCTTACTACGGCAAACTTTAACTCATCGGCCTGCAGAGGTGCTGTTTTGGTTCGGCCTATTGCAGAAAAAACTCCACATGTTGTAAAACGGTAGAAGTAAGTAGTATTCGGTTGCAAATTCTTTGCAATAAGTTTAACGGTATATGCGGAAGCAACATCAGTAGTTACTTCCCCGGTTGCTGTTATTTGCTGCATGGTGGTATCGGTGGCTATTTCCCATTTCACGGTTACCGGTTGGCTGGTTTCGTTCCACACTTTTGTCCAGATAATTACCTGCGTTTGTTGAGGGTCACCGGAGGCTACACCAAAGTAGAAAGGTTTTAGCGCAGGGTTGAGCAGGTTGTTTATTTCGGGAACGAAAATGGATTGGGAGGAGAGAGAAAAGATAAGGGAATTAAGAAACAGGAAAGCAATAAACCTCATAGGGCATCAAAATTTTAAGGCGCAATGATAAGCATCTATTTAATTGGTTGATGTTATGCCAGCGCGATTTATATGTTAACCCTTCCATTCCCGTTCACGGTCACATTCGCTTCACATGCCGTCCTCGCAATACGTATAACTCCGGTTTATTTTACATTCGGCAGATGATAACTATGGAGGATTCGAACAAACAGGAGATTTGCTGCGATGCCACTTCGCCTAATATACCGGAGAAGGCTTCTTTCTTTTTTAAGAGTAGTTACCATAAGCATGATGTGGTAACTAAAGGGCGGGTGCATATTGATTTCAGCCTGCACGTTATTAAGCAACCGGTGCAGCCTTTGGGTATTTGGCGTTGCCGTGTTAATTACTGGCTTAAGGAAACTGCTACTGAGATTAGTTACGAGCAGGGTTTGGAATTTTATAAAGATGGTTTCAGGCGCGCATTAGCCCAGGCTGAAAAGTTTGTGCAAGCCAAGTATAAATTCAACAGCGTTTTAACCCCGCCTACTGATGCTGAGCTTTTGGAAAAGTATAAGGCAATTTTGGCTAAGCAGATTGCAGGTTAACTCCTTCTACCCACAAAATCACAAAAAAGCAGTAAAAACATCGTTTTTAAAGCACAAATAAGGTTAGTATTTAAAACTATCTATAAGTATCTAGAAACTATTTAAAGATATCAAGAAAGTATTTGACTTTATATGTAAACTATATAAATGTATTCTAATGGCATTTAAAAGTATCAGAAAAGTATTTAAAGGTATTTACATATTATCTATATTCATTTGCAAAATATCTAGTTCTACACATAATGCATTCGTTTAAGAATAGAAACCATTCGCATGTTTAATAATTTCGGAAGAAATTTTTGTAGTTGAACAATCAAATTTGTTCAACTAATGACTTGCAGGATGTTCCTTTAAAACAAAAAGCGTCCCGCAGTTTTGCGGGACGCTTTTTTGATGAACTAATTTCCTAAACTATTATCCGCCCAGCAAACCTGTTTTAAGGTCAGCATCAACAGGGTCTTCACTAAGCCAAATTCCGAACAGGGCTTTTTTGAAATCGAGACCGGGAATAGTGCTTTTCAGCTTTCCGTTCTTATAAGATTTTACGCCTTCGCCCGGCACATACCAAAGTTCGTATACATCACCTTCCTTTACTTCTTCTGCTTTAAATGTATTTATGAACTGGTCAATTTTTGCCTTTAGCGGTGCAGTATTTCCTTTTAAAGATTTTTCAAAACCTTCCTGAATAGCTTCGCTGAAATTGCTGCTGCTTAGCACACTTGATGTAGTGGTAAGGCGGAAGGCAGTTTCTTTATCGGCATTTATAATATCTGCCGCAGTTTTGGTTTTGGCGGTGAGATAAAGCCCACCGGTGTAAAGTTTAAAGAATAATTTCTTACGAATTCCTCCACCGTTTAATACCAAGGTAGTATTGCCTTGTTTAATAGAAGCAGGCAGAGCAACTCCGTTGAGTGTAAGTTGTGCATCGGCACTAATGAAGATAGCGGTGCAGAGTAAAAATGCGATGAGTTTTTGTTTCATTTTTTTTGATTTTAGGATGGCAAAATAAGGATTATTTCAAATGGATATAAATTCTGCATTCAGAATATATCTTCGCTAAAAATTGGTTGACGGCATGAACAACAAAACAATTATTGCCTTACTCATAATTCTGATTGCAGCTATTTCGTTTTTAGCAGTGCAGAATTTTAAGTTGAATAAGAAAGTAGAAGAGCTTTCTACTGTAAAAGTAGAAGTAAAAGCCGTCCCTGAAACCTCAGAAACAAAACCGGCAAACCCACAGGAAGCAAGCCCTTTTGACAAACCAAACGTTGACCCAATGGCGAATCAATTCGATAAAAAATCAAAGGGACTGACTTCTATTCTATTTGAAAAGAAGGTGCATAATTTTGGTAGAATTAACGAAGGAGAAATAGTGAACACCGTTTTCAAATTCACTAACACAGGAAAGCTGGGCTTGTTTATTACGAATGCTCAAACTACTTGCGGATGCACGGTTCCAAATTGGCCGCGAACACCTATAAAGCCCGGTGAAAGCGGTGAAATTACCGTGCAGTTTGACAGTCATGATAAGAAAGGGGAGGTAGATAAAACAATAACTGTTACGGCTAACACTCAGCCGGCAGCAACGGTGCTTCTTATTAAGTCAACAGTTGTTCCTAAAGATAAATAACGAGTGGTGAGTAGCGAGAAGTTACTGGTAAATACAGAAATACAATGAGCAGAGTTTTGGCATTCGATTTTGGCTTGAGAAGAATTGGTGTTGCCGTTACCGACCCGTTGCAGATAATTGCGAATACGCTTGAAACGATTCCCAGCAATGAAATTTATCCGTTTATAAAAAAGTATTGCAGTGAAGAAGAAGTGGAAGCTTTTGTAGTGGGCTATCCATTTGCGCACGGACACTCGGAGAACGAAATTATTCCGCACATCGAAAAATTTATTGCAGAACTGAACAAGCTTTATCCCGATAAAAAGGTACACAAGATTGATGAGAGTTTTACCTCGCGCATGGCACAGCAAACGTTGTTGATGAGCGGAGTAAATAAAAAGGAAAGAAGAAAGAAAGGAAATATTGATGCTATCTCTGCTAATATTATTTTGCAATCCTACCTTGAGATGAAAAAATAAATTCCAAATTCGCCCTGCAAAAATTAAAATCAAAAATGGTTCTTCCTATTGTAGCTTATGGCGACCCGGTGCTGAGAAAAGTGGGTGTTGAGATTTCGAAAGACTATCCCGACCTTGCTAAACTGCTTGACGACATGTTTGAAACCATGGAGAAAAGCAAGGGCGTTGGTCTGGCTGCTCCGCAAATAAACAAAGCCATTCGTCTGTTTATTATTGACAGCACACGTATGTACGATGAAGATGAAAAGAACGATGGCGTGCGCGAAGTTTTTATCAATGCTAAAATGATTAAAGAAACCGGTGATGACTGGCCTTATGAAGAAGGCTGCCTGAGTATTCCCAACATACGAGAAGATGTTTACCGCAACGAAACTATCCGCATTCAATACCTCGACCGCGATTTTAAAAAGCAGGAAAAAGAATTTAACGGTTTAACTGCGCGTGTTATTCAACACGAGTACGACCACATAGAAGGCAAGCTTTTTATTGACCATTTGAAACCGCTGAAAAGAAGTTTGCTGAAAGGAAGACTCGAAAAAATTTCGAAGGGGAATGTTGATGTGAGTTATAAAATGAAGTTTCCTAAGAAATAAAGCCTCAACAACAAACCATGCGCAATTTCTTTTCCTTCATTTTACTTGGTTTGTTTTTAGATACATCAGCCTCTTCTGATTCTACCGCTGTTAAAGCAGATGTAGTTAGTACTGTTCCATCCGCCTTTCTCAATCTCCGCATTAGCAACGATTCTATTTCGAAGAATGATATTCTGAACGAGGAGTTGGTGGACATGGTTAAGGTGAAAGAGCGCGATGAAAAAGTTCCCACCTGGTTTACCACTCATCAAAGCGGTGGCTTGGGTTGGTTCACCCGCATGATTGGTTTTTGGTGGCAGGCTGTTGACCGGCATCGGTATAAGTTTGTAGGCACAAACAAGAACAATCTTTCTATGCCCGGTGAAAAAGATGAATTGACTGAGCATGATGTAAACTTCAATATCATCCCCCACTTGCCACAATATCTGAATTTAGTTTACCAAGGAAGAACAGAACAGATTAAGCGCAAACACAATTTTAAAAGAGCAAAAGCAAGTAAAAGAGATTTAAGCAAGCCGCCATTCATTCCGCCTACTTTGCAAACGGCTGAAATCTATGATTTGCATTGCGAGCTCACGCCTCCTAAGAAGATGCGCGATTCTGTGAACTTTATGTTCTATCCGTGTATGCACGGAAACAACTTAAATGTGCATACAAATTTCTGTGATGCAAAGCCAACGGTTGGGTTGTACGGTGTTTTTGTATTGGACTGCAACCATGCTTGCCATCCCGAAATTCATCCTTACGAATGGCTTTGGTGGTTGAGAGTAACAGAGAACGAAAAGCTATACGATAACTTCAATAAAGAATGGATGATTGGCTTTTTCAGAGAGAGCAGCAACCGGTTTATACTTTGGAGCCAGCGGCCAAGAGTGGGAACTATTTCCGTTCCTTTCGTTTTTAAAACATCAGAAACCAAAAGCTATTTAAAACTGAATCATCTGGTTACCGGTAAATTCCTTCCGCATGGAATTAAACGCATGAAAGGGTTACCGGTGAATACTTCTGAATTTAATTTTCGTGATACTACAATTCATATTCCGATAAGCGACAACAAAACATTTCCTCTTCAAATTCGCACCGATAGAATTATTAAAACACCTGCATTGCGTTGGTGGTTAAGCGATGTGCAGACCGATGCAGCAAACAAATGGGTATGGGGCTATTTTAATATAGTAGTAAGTGTAAGGGATGGCTATACTGCGAGATTGGAAAGCATAACGGTGAAATAAACTTAGTTCCTTGGCAGCCAATTCACTTCTTCTGCCCCTAAGTCTTTCGCCATTTTACGGGAGAGTGTAAACAGATAATCGGAAAGACGGTTTAGATATTTAATAGCAATCAATTCATTTACATTTGAAGAAGCATTATTTGCATGAGAATGATGAAGTGCCACACACAACCTTTCCGCCCTGCGGCAAACGGTACGCGCCAAATGACAATACGAAACGTTTACATGCCCGCCCGGTAAAACAAAATTGCGAAGAGGTTCTAAAACTTCATCCATTTTATCAATGGCTTTTTCCAGTAACTCAATATCGCTTTCGTGCAAATCAGGCGTTTTAAGTTTTGCGTTGGCCGGGTCCGCAGCCAGAGTTGAGCCGAGGGTAAACAACCTGTCCTGAATTTCTTTCAATAAATCTTTCGTTGCAATATCTGTTTGCACATCGCGCAATAAACCAATCCAACTGTTCAACTCATCTACAGTGCCGTAAGCATCAATGCGCAGTTCACTTTTCAATACTCTTCTTCCTCCAAATAGGGAGGTTTCGCCTATGTCACCGGTTTTAGTATAGATTTTCATGGCTTAGATAACACTTATCTCGTTTCAAAGTTCAATTGGTTCGCATCCATCTTTACCGGTGTGTTCTGCACATCGGTCTCAATCAGTCCATCGCGTAGCCGCAGAATTCTACGGGCATGTTTTGCAATATCTTCTTCGTGTGTTACAATAATTACGGTGTTTCCCTGCGAACTAATTTCTTCCATTATCGCCATAATCTCGTAAGATGTTTTAGTATCCAGATTACCGGTTGGCTCATCTGCAAGAATAATACTCGGATTGTTTACCAAAGCGCGCGCAATAGCTACTCGTTGTCTTTGCCCGCCCGAAAGTTCGTTGGGCTTGTGCGTCATCCGGTCTTTCAATCCAACCATTTCCATTACTTGTTCTGCGCGAGTAGTGCGGTCTTTACTGTTCATTCCTGCATATACCATTGGCAGCGCAACATTCTCTAACGAAGTTAAGCGCGGAAGCAAATTGAACGTTTGAAAGATGAAACCAATTTCTTTGTTGCGCACACGCGCCAATTCATCATCGGTCATCTTAGCCACTTCGATGTTATTTAACCGGTAAGTGCCAGAGCTTGGAGAATCAAGACAGCCCAAAATATTCATGAGTGTTGACTTGCCAGAACCGGATGGTCCCATCAGGGCAACGTATTCTCCTTTATTAATAGAAAGCGTAACATCTTTTAAAGCTGCAATTAATTGCGAGCCCATGATGTATTCCTTCTTGATGTTTTTTATTTCAATAATTAGTGCACTCACAATTTTCAGGTTTTCGGTTATATGCAATCGCTACAATAACATTTCTATATTTCTATTTTAGCGCGGTCGAAAATAAATAAACGAATGAACATAGATAATGAATTGGTTGACCGTCTTGCCGAGCTTTCTAAACTCGAGTTTGACGAGCAAGCCAAAGAAGGAATTAAAAAAGACTTGCAGAAGATTCTGGACTTAGTGCAGAAACTGGAAGAAGTAAATATAGGTGGTGTTGAACCGCTTATTTACATGACCGATGAAAAAAATGTGTTGCGTAAAGATGTAATACGCGACATGGTAACCAAAGAAGAGGCTCTACAAAACGCACCGCAGCGCAACAGCGATTATTTTAAAGTTCCGAAAGTGATTAAGAAGTAAATGGCAGACAACAAACAAATTATAACAGTAAGCGGAGTTCGCCCAACCGGCAAACAACACCTCGGAAATTATTTCGGGGCGGTGAAGAATTTTGTGCAGATGCAGGATATTTATAACGGCTATTTTTTCGTAGCCGATTATCATTCGTTGACCACGCACCCGAACCCGGCTGACCTGAAAGAGAAAAGCAGAAACATTGCTTTAGTTTATTTGGCGTGCGGTTTAGACCCGAACAAATGCGCTTTGTATTTGCAAAGCGATGTGCCGCAGATACCGGAGTTGTATCTCATCTTTAATATGCACGCTTACTTAGGCGAGTTGGAGCGCGAAGCAACTTTTAAAGAGAAAGTGCGCGAACAACCGGAGAATGTAAACGCTGGACTACTCACTTATCCTGTGCTTATGACGGTTGATATTATTATTCACCGCGCACATAAAGTACCGGTTGGCAAAGACCAACAACAGCATGTAGAGATGAGCCGCGATTTTGTAAGACGTTTCAACAATCTTTATAAAGTAGATTACTTTCCTGAGCCGGAAGCGTTTTCGTTTGCAGATAAGTTGGTGAATGTGCCGAGTTTAGATGGCGAAGGAAAAATGAGCAAGAGCAAAGCCGATTACACTTGTATTTATCTGGAAGATGAACCGGATATTATTCGCAAGAAGATGATGCGCATGGTTACCGATGGCGGACCAAAAGAACCCAATTCTGCCAAGCCGCAGATTATTCAAAACGTATTTGATATGATGAGTTTGGTTTCGGCTAAAGAAACAGTTCAGCATTTTGAAGATACATATAACAATTGCACGATTCGCTATGGCGATATGAAAAAGCAATTGGCAGAAGATATGGTTACTTTTCTTACCCCCATACGCGAAAAGATTGTGGAATTAAGTGCCGATGAAAAAAGGGTTTACGAAATTTTGGGCGATGGTGGAAGCAAAGCCCGCGCAAGTGCCGCGCAAACATTAAAGGACGTGCGCGAAATTATAGGGCTTAAAAGTTTTTAAGCGCGAAACAATTTTTATTTTCGACCACACACTATTGCAATAAAGAACAAAGTTCAAAGCAGAAAAATCAAAGCGTATTGGTTTTGAATTGCTGATTAGGACAAAAAGAATTTAACCATGGCTAAGAAAAAAGCGGCAAAAAAACCAGCCCCGAAAAAGCAGGCAAAACCACAACCTAAGGCAAAAGCTAAAGCAAAAGTTGCAGTAAAAGCAAAACAGGTGGCTAAAGCAAGTCCGAAGAAAGCTGTAAAACCAACAGCAAAACCAACCGCAAAATCAACGGCAAAGCTGGCAGTAAAACAAATAGCCAAGGCAGAGCCTAAACTGGCAACCGGTAAGCCCAAAAAGCCAATCAAGCATATTGCAATTGCCGGAAACATTGGTGCAGGTAAAACAACACTTACCAAAATTCTTTCGAAACACTTTGGTTGGTTACCACAGTTTGAAGATGTAGAGAACAACCCTTACCTGAATGATTTTTACGAAGACATGCCGCGCTGGTCATTCAACTTACAGGTTTACTTCTTGAACTCCCGCTTTAAACAGATTATCGAAATTCAGCAGGGAACGGAAGTGGTAATACAAGACAGAACAATACACGAAGACGCGCAAATATTTGCCCCCAACCTTCATGGTATGGGTTTAATGAGTAGCCGCGATTTTGAAAATTATACTAAGCTGTATGAAACCATCAGCAGTATGATTCGTCCGCCAGATTTGCTTATTTATTTAAAGGCAACCGTGCCTACGCTGGTAAACCAGATTCAAAAACGCGGAAGGGATTATGAAGATAATCTACGTCTTGATTATATCCGCAGGTTGAATGAGTATTACGAAAAATGGATTAGCACCTATAAAGAAGGTCGCCTGTTAGTAATAGATGTTGACCAGTTAAACTTTGCCGATGACGAAGAAGCACAGGGGGAAGTGATAAACAAAGTAAGAGCAGAACTTTTCGGACTTTTCTAAACACCCAAACTACACATGGGTGCTATTCCAATATTTATTGCAATGCTTGCCTTTGTAATAGGGTTGAGCATTTTTATCTACCGAATTATTAAAAAAGAGAACGAGCCGAAGTAAGCAACGCAACTGTGTTCTGCTTTTTTCTCATTCACTAATTACTAAGTTTGAAAGCGTTTTCTTATTTCGTATTTCACACTTTGTAATTAGTATTTCATGCTACCACCGCTTCCCGAACGTTTACGCCCCAAGACCATTGCCGAATTTGTTGGTCAGCAACATTTAATTGGTGAGGGAAAAGTGTTGCGCAAGTTGATTGAAAGCGGAAACATTCCATCTATTATTTTCTGGGGTCCTCCAGGTGTTGGAAAAACCAGTATGGCGCGTTTTATTGCCGAACAAATTAATCTGCCCTTCCATCAACTTAGTGCTATTGACAGCGGAGTAAAAGAGGTGCGCAGGGTAATTGATGAAGCCACTACCACCGGTAAGTCTATTTTGTTCATTGATGAAATTCACCGGTTCAACAAAGCGCAGCAGGATGCTTTGCTTGGTGCAGTAGAAAAAGGAATCATTATTCTTTTCGGTGCAACAACCGAGAATCCTTCGTTCGAAGTTATTTCCGCTTTGCTTTCACGCTGTCAGGTTTATGTACTGAAACCACTTGAGCGCGAAGATTTAGAAAAGCTGATTGCACACGCATTGAAGACTGACGAAGTGCTTTCGAAAAAGCAGATTGAAATAAAAGAAACTGAAGCCCTGCTGAAATACAGCGGAGGCGATGCCAGAAAGTTGCTGAACGTTTTAGAACTGGTTGTTTCTTCTGCAAACAGCGAACCGTTAACCATCAACAACGAACTTGTAGAAAACACCATCCAGCAAAAGATGGCGATTTATGACAAGAGTGGCGAACAGCACTACGATATTATTTCTGCCTTCATTAAATCAATAAGAGGCAGCGACCCGAATGCAGCTCTTTATTATTTAGCAAGAATGATAACCGGTGGCGAAGACCCGAAGTTTATTGCGCGCAGGTTATTAATTCTTGCCAGCGAAGACATCGGCAACGCAAATCCAAATGCGCTCTTACTTGCAACGAGTTGTTTTCAGGCAGTAACCATGATTGGCTATCCAGAATGTCAGTTGATTCTTTCGCAAACGGTTATCTATCTCGCTACTTCACCTAAAAGCAATTCGGCAACTACAGCCATTGGTGCAGCCATGCAACTCGTCCGCGAAACCGGTGACTTACCGGTGCCGCTGCACATCCGCAACGCGCCAACTAAACTCATGAAAGATTTGAACTACGGAAAAGATTACAAATACGCGCACAGCTATGAAGGCAACTTCGTTGACCTGGAATTTATGCCCGATAAAGTAAAGGGTACTAAACTTTATGACCCAAGCAACAACAACCGCGAAGCCGAAACCAGAAAAGATTTAAAAAAACTTTGGAAAGAGAAATACGGATATTAAGAGGACTTATCCGGCAATGACAATATAATTTTGATTTACTGCACAATATTTTCCTTCTTCCGTCATTGTATTTTCTTTACAACGGTGAAGGTTCCTTCTACATTCATAAAGTTCTTGCTCCTACTGGCTGTTCTCAGCGGTCAATGGTCAATGGTCAATGGCCAATCGCTCTCTAACATCCGCTACAAAACCTATTCGCTTGCCGGTGATACGTTAAAACTGGATAGCTTAAGCCTTGTTCCTAACACGATTTTTGTGCGCAATTCAACTGGAGAGATTCTTGATTCGACCAGCTACACTATCAAAGCATTTGAATCGAAATTGATTTGGAATAAAAAACCTGCTGCCGATTCGATAAAAATATTTTTCCGCGTTTATCCGTTTGCTCTTGCCGATGAAACTTATAACAAAAGTTACGCAAAGTATGTGCAGGGCAATGCCAATTCGGTGATGAGTCCTTTTATTTATAACCCGGATGATGTGGGAACGAAGCTGATTGATTTCGGCAGTCTTGATTACAACGGAAGTTTTGCACGCAGCATTTCGTTTGGTAATAATCAGGACGTGGTGTTGAATTCGCTTTTCAATTTGCAGTTGAGCGGTATGCTCACAAAGGATTTAGAAATTACTGCTGCCATTACCGATAACAATATTCCCATTCAACCGGAAGGCAACACGCAACAGATTCAGGAGTTCGACAAAATATTTATTCAGCTGCGCAAAGACCAGCACAAAGTAATTGTAGGTGATTTCGATTTGTTCAATCCTGAGAAAGCTTACTTTATGAAATTCTCTAAAAAGTATCAAGGTGGTTATTACAGCGGCTCATTTGATGTAAAGAAATTCGGCACTATTAAAACGGCTGCTGCCGGTGGCATAAGCAAAGGAAAGTTTGCGCGAAACACTTTATCGGTTACCGAAGGCAACCAGGGCCCTTATAAGCTGACCGGTTCAAACGGAGAAACATACATCATTATTCTCTCGAACACCGAAGAGGTTTTTATTAACGGTGCAAAAATGGAGCGCGGAGCCGACCGCGACTATACAATTGATTACAACCTTGGCGAAATACGCTTTATGCCGCGCAGAATTATTTCGAAAGATTTACGTGTGGTAGTAGAGTTTGAATACAGCGACAGAAACTATGTGCGCTCGGCCGCTTTTGTAAATACCGAATTGCTTACAAAAAAAGCAGATGTGCGTTTTAATCTTTACAGCGAGCAGGACAGCAAAGGGCAAAACGTTCAGCAAAACCTTGATGCGGAAAAAAAACTATTTCTCTCTACCCTTGGCAACAATATTCAAAACGCGCTTTACCGTGGCTTTGACAGTGTTGCTTACGATGCCAACCGCATTATGTATGAATTGAAAGATACGCTTGTTCCTTTCAATTTAGATACTGCGGCAAGTGTTGTGTTCGATTCTGTTTTTGTTTACTCTACCGATACTACCAAGGCAAAGTATGCAGTTACCTTCAGCTATGCGGGCGAAGGAAACGGAGATTATGTTCCGGCAAATTCTACTGCTAACGGACGGGTTTATGTTTGGGTTGCGCCTTACATTGATACAGCATTGAAAGCACATTCGGTGGGCTCTTACAAACCGGTTATCTTTTTGGTTACGCCTAAATATCAGCAGATGTATACGCTGGGCACGGATGTGCGGATAGATAAGAACAATACATTTTCTGCCGAAGCGGCTATGAGCAACTATGACCCAAATATGTTTTCGACAAAAGACAACGGTGCCAATATTGGTTTTGCCGGTAAGACAGGTTTCAGCGGAACGGTGGTGACTAAAGGCGATACCACCGGTGTTTCTTCGCAAAGCATTATTTACAATCTTAATTATGAATTTATACAGAACCGGTTCAACACCATTGAGCGGTTCAGGAATGTAGAGTTTAACCGCGACTGGAATATTATTCCGGCTGAGAAAAGACACAACGAACATTTGGCTACCGCCAACATCGGTTACCGGTGGAACAATCTGGGCAGTATTAATTTACGGAGTAAAGCTTTTATACAGGATACAGCTTACCGTGGTTTCGAAAATGGGTTGAGCGGCAACTTTTCGAAGAAGGGTTTCAACATTGTTTTTGCCAACAGTTATTTGAACGCCACTTCTACTTTCAATCATTCCAATTATCTGCGCCCTAAGGCAGATTTTTTTTATGCATCTGCTAAAACAAAAGGTTGGAAAATAGGAACCCTCTTCGACCATGAAATAAACATGATTAAGAACAAGGGAGCGGATACGCTCAACAGCAACAGTTATCTTTGGGAAAACTATAAAGTTTATGCAGCAAGCCCCGATTCGGCAGTGAACAAATTCGGTTTTGAATTTGCCATGCGTTACGAACACCGCGCCACCGGTGCCGGTTTCGCTCCGTTCTTTTACGGTGCGCAATCTATTGGTGTAAACGGACAGATAAATTCTTTTAAGAACCAAACGCTTAATTACAATTTCACTTATCGCCATGCAAAAAATGCCGACTCGTTAAACATTTCAGACCAACCGGAGCATTTTTATTTAGGGCGGGTAGATTACAACTTTACTTTGCTTAAAGGTGTTTTCCGGTCTACTACTTTATATGAAATAGGAACCGGCAGGCAGCAGAACCAGCAAGTTGTTTTTGTTACTGCACCTAACAATCAGGGAGATTATATTTATGGAGAAGACAAAAACGAAAACGGTGTAAAGGATATTGCCGAATATCTTGCGCGTTCAGGCGTTACTGGCGACTCTACTTATTTCCGCACTTTTATTACCACACCCGAATTTGTTTCGGTAAACACCAATCAGTTTAACGAGGTGCTGAACATAAACCCTGCGGCTGTTTGGAAAACAAAGACCGGCATACGCAAGGTGGTGGCTATGTTTAGTTTGTTTGCCAGCGTTAGCATCACTAAAAAAACATATACCAATAAGGTGAAGCGCCTGGGCGATTACTTCAATCCGTTTCCGCTTAAAAAAGAAGACGAGCAGATTGTTTCTACTTCCATTGCCAGCCGCAATACACTTTACTTTAACCGGTTAGAACCTAAGTACGGAGCGCAGATAGATTTTAATTATGCGCGCAACCGCACGCTGCTTACAGCTGGCTTCGAGAACCGGTTGGTGCAGAGCCAAGGGGTGAGTGTGCGATGGAATATGGTTAAGTCGTTCAACACGGTTTGGGCTTATACCAATGGGCTCAAATCCAATCAGTCGGATTACTATGCCAGTTTGCAATACAAATTTACATACAACGATGCATCAACCGATTTAAGTTATCAGTTCAAAACATTTTTGCGCATTGGTTTAAAGTATGAGTTTTCGGATAAGATAAACCCGACCGATACCGTGGGCAAACAGACGGCACAAACACATAAGCTCACTTTTACCGCACGCTACAACCGGCAAAGCAAAAGCTCGGTAGATGCTTCGCTTTCGTATGCCAGTATAAAATACAACGACAGGAATTTACCGAATCAGCAATTGGAATATGCCATGCTGGAAGGTTTGCGCAACGGCAACAATTTAGTGTGGAGCGCAAGCTACTCGCAAAACCTTTCGCAAAACATTCAGCTTACACTCATTTACGATGGACGGATGACGGGCTTTACAGCCGGTGATAAAGCAACTATGAAATCGGTGCATACCGGTAGGGCGGAGATTAGAGCGGTGTTCTAATGCTGAATGTGGAGTGCTGAATGCTGATTAAATACATTACTAAATTCGAAACATGGAAATTAAAAACAAAGTAATATGGCTTACCGGTGCTTCTTCCGGTATTGGTGAGGCGTTGGCTTATGCTTTGGCTAAGGAAGGAGCTAAGCTTATTCTTTCTGCACGCAGAGAAGATGAATTAAAACGTGTTATGGCTAACGGACGACTGACTACGGACAACTGTTTAATTCTTCCTCTGGATTTAGCTGACTCTGTAAACTTTGAAGCAAAGAAGAACGAAGCCCTCCAAAAATTCGGGCGTATTGATGTGCTGATAAATAACGGTGGGGTTAGTCAGCGGTCATTAACAAAAGATACTTCTATTGAAGTTGACCGCAAACTTTTTGAAGTCAACTTTTTTGGTACTGTGGCATTAACCAAGCTTCTCCTCCCCTCTTTCATTCAGCAAAAGAGCGGATTGATTGTAACCATTACCAGTGCAGTAGGCAAGTTCGGCTCACCGTGGAGAAGCGGTTACGCGGCAAGCAAACATGCGCTACATGGTTTCTTCGATTCATTACGTGCCGAGGTGCATGATGATAATGTGCGGGTGCTATTGGTTTGCCCCGGCTTTATTCAAACCAATGTTTCGCACAATGCATTGACCGGTACCGGTGATAAGCTGGGCAGTATGGATAAGGCAACTGCCAACGGTTTAACTGCCGGTGAATGTGCACAGCAAATTATTTCTGCCATTAAAAAGGAACAGGAAGAAATTGTAGTAGCTAAAATTAAAGAAAGGTTTGCGGTGTTTGCCAAGCGTATATTCCCTTCGCTGTTTTCGGTAATGATTAGAAAGATGGCGGTGAGGTAAAACACTTTTACTTCAGCAACTCTACCAAATCCTCTACCTTCTGCGTAACCGGGTTAAACGTGATGTTTGCCTCCGTGTAAATGGGCAACCGTTCCTTTAGTTTTTCATGAATGAAATTCTTCAGCCCTTCTTCATCCAAATCTTTCAGCAGCGGGCGTTCTTCTAAATCGGTATTCTTTAACCGGCTGAACAAAACACCTTCATCTACATTTAAGAAAACAACCATTCCCCTCCTCTTCATCCATTCCATATTATCAAAGTGGCAGGGCGTACCCCCACCGGTAGAAATTACTTTGTTGTTTACGTCAATCAATCGCAAGGTTTCGCTTTCAATAGCCCGAAAAAACGGAAGCCCGTTCTGCCCTATTATTTCTTTAATGCTCTGCACATGTTCCTCCTGCGCTTGATAATGATTAATTACCTCGCTATCTAAATCGACAAACGGCAAAGCAAGCTTAGCCGCCAGCTTTTTACCGAAAGTAGTTTTGCCTGAGCCCATAAAACCTACAAGGAAAATGCACCCCCTAGCCCCTAAAGGGGAACTAACAGCCCGTTCCGGTTTGTTCTTTTTGTCTTTCAAGCCCCCTTCAGGGGGTTGGGGGTTATTTTTCATTTGGCTGTTAAGCCCCCTTCAGGGGGTTGGGGGTTTACTTCACCGTAACTCTCGGGTCAAGTATCGAATAAAGAATATCCGTAAAAATATTCATCACCACAAAAACAAATGCCACAAACAACACACTGCCCATTACAATAGGAAAGTCGAACGAAAGCAAAGACTCAATAGTTTGCAGACCGAGACCTTTGTAATCAAAAACTTTCTCAATAAAGAAGGCGCCGGTAAGTAAAGCAGCCAGCCATCCTGAAATAGAAGTAACCACCGGGTTCATAGCATTGCGCAGCGCGTGCTTAAACACCACCTGATAATAACTCAAGCCCTTAGCTTTAGCCGTGCGTATATAATCCTGACTCATTACATCAAGCATACTGCTGCGGGTAAGTTGTGTAATGATGGCAATAGGACGAACACCAAGAGCAATCATAGGCAGCCAAAGGTTTTTCCAAATGGTTATGGTTTCGCCCATGTAATCCATATCGGTAAGCGAACCGCGCACGTTCAGGTGCGTCCAGTCGCTCAGGTAATAACCAAACACCATTGCCAGAATAATTCCGCTGAAATAAGCCGGTTGCGAAATACCGAAGGTACTCATCACCAGAATAGCATTATCCCAAAACGAATATTGTTTAATAGCCGCAAACACACCGAAGATGATACCGAAGAAGGAAGCCATAGTCATGGCAGTAATAGCAAGTACGAAAGTGGGATAAATCTTTTCTCCAAGCACTTCACTTACTTTCCTTCTTGTTTGAAAAGACTTGCCGAGATAAGGTGCTTTAACTACGAGAGAAACAGAGTCCAACGAAAACAGTTTGGTATATTTTACTTCATCAGGGTTCAGATACGAAGGCGCATCTTCATCATTCAATGTATTTAAAGAGAGCGGAGAAATATCATTAAAGTAAAGCACCAACCGGTGATACCACGGCAGGTTTAAACGGAATTCTTTTTCAATTGCTTTAACCGAAGAAACATCTGCGCGCTGCCCAAGCGTCATCCGTGCCGAGTTAACCGGCAACACATTAAACAACAGGAAGATAACAAACACCACTCCCACCATTACCAGTGAGCCGTTGAGCAAACGCTTAACTATGAATTTGAGTAGCTGCATCTTGTATTCGTCATTGCGAGGCTTTGCGAAGCAATCTCCTCTTTACGCTGGGAGATTGCTTCGGTCGCAAAGCCTCCCTCGCAATGACGCGCTTTTATTTTTTAAAATAATACTTATTCAACCCCTCCACCGTTGGCAAATGACGGTAATGCCATTTGTTCACCACCACCCCATTCTTCATCAACACCAATCCCGGATTAGAGCGGATGATAGTTTTCAAAGGAGTTTCGTCGGCACTGTAAAACGGGTATGCTGTTTGATTCCGGTGGCGGAACTCATCTACATGTCCGTCATTTAAAGTAACCGCATAAAACTTAACGCCTGCTTTTTCAGCAGCAGAAGCAATCGCGTTCAACTCTTTAAAAGCGGCTTCGTGCGTTTTGTTCAGGTTGTAACTAACCACCATCAACGAATAATTAGGGTCGTGTAAAAGTGTATCGGTAATGTCACCGCCTTCATCGTTCTCAATACGCAGGTTGGTAATCTTGGCAGGAATGCCCGGGTCGAGCACCTTGTCCTTCCGCTCAATCATACTATCGTATTCGGCATAATCCATTTTGCCTTTCATTACATCATCGTAACTAAACTCTTTTGGCAAATGCGTTTTGTTGCTTTGATAAACAAACACCATTTCAACTTTAGCGGGTTTCTTTTCCTTACGCAAATCGTTAATGTCGTTGCCAACCTTATACGGACGAAAATCAATCACCGGTTCGTTGCCATACACATTATACAAACAGAAAACAAGTGCAGCGGCACCGGTAGTAAAGGCAAGAAACTGTCTTACTGTATTGCCAAACACAGGGCGAACAAACTTTACATTCAGAACCAGTATCAGAATCATCAAATCAAGAATCACATCCTTGTAAAACGTTTCCCACGGTTTGAGTTTAATGAAATCTCCAAAGCAACCGCAGTCCGTTACTTTCATTTTCGATTCTTCAAAAGCAGAATTGATGCATTGAAGGTTGAGAACAATCTTATGCGAACCGATAAGAAACGAAGTGTTAGTAGCAAATTTGGCAAACAAGAAAACAGCTGCTATTACCCCAACAGAAAAGAACGTGAGATTTATACGGGTTGATTGTTTCTTTGGAAAAGCAACCAAGGCAAACAGCAACATCACCGCACCTGATGCCAGCATAAACGGCTTAGTAATACCATAACCTGAAAGAAAAGTATAACCGGTAAGGAAAGTAAAGAACAAAGTCAAAAGCCAAATGATACCAACGGTGAATCTCGGTTTCCAACCTATTAGTAAAACAATGCCCACAAACAACTCTAGAGCAATCATCACCACCGCCATAAAGGTCGACCAGGTAGCCAGATATTCCCACACCGGACGCAAACCCTCACCTGCAAATGCTTCAAAGTATTCGTGCATCTTGTAACCGGTGCCAAGCGGGTCAACTGCCTTTACAAATCCCGAGAAAATGAAAAAGCATCCGATAAAATCCTGTAGAAAGGTAATGAGAATATTAGGCGGCTTACTTACAAAGAACCGGATAAGGGCTAAGCCAAACGCTGCAGCTGCAACAATTGCAAAAATGGTATAGACAGTCATAATCGTTTATTTTTCGTTCAGTTTTATCAATGCAAAAATGGAGTAGTTCACAATATCGTGATAGCCGGCATCAATTCCTTCGCTTATCAAAGTCTTGCCTTCGTTATCTTCAATCTGCTTAATGCGCAACAGCTTCATCAATATCAAATCGGTAAAAGAACTTACCCGCATATCGCGCCATGCTTCACCATAATCATGGTTCTTAGCAAGCATCAGCGATTTAATCTCAGCCACATGTTTATCAAAATAATTCAACGCTTCTTCTTCCTTTAGTTCTATCCGCTTATCA
Source organism: Bacteroidota bacterium (assembly GCA_947475165.1). Classification (GTDB taxonomy): domain Bacteria; phylum Bacteroidota; class Bacteroidia; order Chitinophagales; family LD1; genus Bog-950. Next base: position 40,126 of record CANJLD010000018.1, on the reverse strand, counting down.
TCTTTTAACTCCATTTGAATTAAACCGATAACCGCATAATTGATTAAGCCAATAAACTCCGAACGCTCATCTTCATCTACCATTTTCGCTTTTGCTTCCTCAATGGTTTGAATGCGCTGTGCTTTAATAAAGAGCTGGTCGGTAAGCGATTTAGGACGGAGCACACGCCACGAGGTTCCGTAGTCATGTGTTTTCTTCTGAAAAATTTCGCGGCACTTTTTAATCTGCTCATCAAACTGTGTAGAAGTATTGTTCGCCATCGGTTCAAAAATAAACGGAAATGATAATTTCGGAAGTTCAATTAAGATTCTTTACCAACATGACCATCAACTGCCGAGGAAAACTATTGGATTTATCAGTTCCCAAAGTAATGGGCATATTGAACATTACTCCCGATTCATTTTATGATGGCGGCAAACTGACGAGTGAAGAAAAAGTATTGGCACAGGCGGAAAAGATGTTGAATGAAGGAGCTGATATGCTGGACATTGGAGGAATGAGTTCCCGCCCGGGTGCAGAAATAATTCCGGAAGATGAGGAATTGAGCAGAGTATTACAGCACATTAAAAACATCGTAAAAAAATTTCCAGCTGCTATTATTTCGGTTGATACTATTCGCGCAAAAGTGGCAGATGAAAGTTTGAAAGCTGGCGCACACATCATCAACGATATTTCGGCAGGAAGATTTGATGAAGCGATAATTCCAACTGTTGCAAAACATAAAGTTCCGTTTGTAATCATGCACATGCAAGGCTTACCAAACAACATGCAGCAAAACCCGCAATACCAAAACGTGACTACAGAAGTAATGGATTTTTTTGCTGAAAGAATTGCCGCTTGCCGCAAAGCAGGCATCAGCGATTTGATTTTAGATGTTGGCTTTGGCTTTGGAAAAACACTTGAGCACAATTACACTTTGTTGCGTAACCTGAAATACTTTTCCAACCTCAACTCTCCCATACTTACCGGTGTTTCACGAAAGGGAATGATTTACAAAACCCTTGGCACAAATGCCGAACAAGCATTAAATGGAACAACCGTTGCCAATACCATCGCATTAATGAATGGAGCGCAGATTCTACGCGTGCATGATGTGAAAGAGGCGAAAGAAGTAGTGAAAATAGTTGCCACCTATAACCATCAGTAAAAAGAAAAAACTATTTTTCGTTTCCCATTTACCCAAATGAAAAAAGGTTTTACCCTCTTTATTTTGTTTTTGTTCGCTGCTTCTGTTTTAAAGGCAACCGTTCACCTAATCAATTTCAGCTACCCTAACTACGAACCAAACAGCTTAAGCGTTTTTGTAGGTGATACCATTTTATGGAGAGGGGACTTTACCAGATTCCCATTGTTCGCAGGAACTATACCCGAAGAAGCACAAAGCTTTTCAGCCACCGAAAGTGATTCGTTTAAATATGTGGTGACTGTTGCGGGCACATACAAATACCAATGCCCGCCTTACAGAACTTATGGTATGTCCGGTTATTTCATAGCCCTAACGCGCGATAAAATGAAACAGGTGGAGAACGATAGCTCAAATGTCTACATCAATTTCATCGGCAATTCATTTCATCTGGTAACCCCCGATGCTATACCACACAGCATTTACAGTATTTCTATAACCGGTAAGGGAGGACTTTCAATTTACACCGGTGACATGCAAGCCGACCAAAAAGATAAATGGATAGCTAACGCAGAGTTTCCACCGGGCAACTACATGCTAACAGTTACTGACGGGCAACATATTTTCGGCAGAAGATTTACCAAATAAAAATTTATTCTATTAGCGTTATCTCTCGCGGAGCCAACGTGTATTCTGAACTGAAAAATCCACCGGCATGAGCATGTTGCCTCAATTCAAGCAAACCATTGCGGTGAATATTGACTTTAACTTTCCCGTGAAGTTGGTCTAACTTCTCTTTCGGAAACTTCACTCGTTCAAAAACTACCTTCTTCCATACTTCAGAAACAGTTGTTGAGTCATCTGAAATTTCTACCGTTAAATCTTCTTTGCGCCCTTCTGGTTTATTGGGAAAGTGAATAGTCAATCCATCGCTCTTCTTAATTTCTTTCGGCAGTTCTTCAATCTGCATGTTTCTGAAATCAATTTTATTCTCAAACTTCTTACCGGTTATATCGCTGAAAGCAAAAACATATTCATTATCCGGTAACTTGCCTTTCAAACTCTTTGAGTAGTATGAACCCAAACCGCTTTGAACATTGTTCATCACTTCGCCATTCAATTCAATTTTCGAAGGTTCATCAAGAATAAGAGTAGTGCCATTAGGTCCAGCAAAGCGGAAGAAAGCAATCACCTCGGTTTCATTTCTGCTCTCATCGTAATTGATGGAATATCCCTGATGAATTTCATCCTGATTCACATCTTTGGAATGACCGATTTCATTACTCGCACAGGAAGAAATAAAAAGAGCAAGAACAGGTATGATTATTTTTTTCATATCGCTATAACGTTAGGGTTCTATTTTAAGTATGAATTTACCGTTTCATTTTACAAACCAAATCCCAAACTACCACACCCACACTCACCGCAATATTCAGCGAGTGCTTCATTCCATATTGAGGAATTTCAATAACAATATCAGAAGCAGAAACCACATTCTGCTCCACTCCTTCCACTTCATTTCCGAAAACAATTGCATAGTTCTCTCCTTTTACAGCAACAAACACATCAAGCATCGTTGCGTTCTCCGCTTGTTCAATGGAGATAATTTTAAAACCACTCATCTTTAACTCGTTAATGGCATCGATTGTTGTAGAGAAGTGTTTCCAAACAACTGTATCTGTTGCGCCCAGAGCTGTTTTATGAATATCGCGATGAGGAGGAACACCGGTAATTCCACACAGATAAATTGCTTCAATCAAAAATGCATCAGCCGTTCTGAAAACTGAACCAACATTCAAATGACTGCGGACATTATCTAAAACAATCACCACCGGAGTCTTTTGCTGCTCTTTAAACTCTTCTTTTGATAAGCGCAGCAATTCTTCATTCAATAACTTTCTCATTCTAAATTCTGTTTAAAAATTTCAGTTCGCAAAGTAATCACAGTTCTTATTTTCACGCCAATAGTTTTTGAAACAGCACACACTGTATTCAGCACACACCTTAACATATTATAAGTGGCAGTTCACAGAAGCATGATTAAAAGCGCGATGAGCGAAACGGAAACTCCGCTCATGAAGCAATACAATACTTTCAAGGCGAAGTATCCTGATGCTATTCTGCTTTTTCGTGTAGGCGATTTTTATGAAACGTTCGGAGAAGATGCAAAGCGCGCTTCTGCAACTTTAGGAATTACACTCACTAAAAGAAGCAATGGAAAAGCAAGTTCCGTTGAATTAGCGGGCTTCCCTTATCATTCGCTTGACACCTACTTACCTAAATTGGTTCGTGCCGGTTTGCGTGTGGCGGTTTGCGACCAGATTGAAGACCCGAAGTTTGCTAAAGGAATTGTAAAGCGTGGTGTAACTGAAATGGTAACACCGGGAGTTGCTCTTAAGGATAATATTCTCAGCACCCGCAGTAACAATTTCCTTGCTTCCATTTATTTCGAAAAAGATTTTTACGGAATCGCCTTCTTAGATATTTCCACCGGTGAGTTTTTTATCGGTGAAGGAAACTTCGCTTACATAGAAAAGATGATTCAAACGCTTTCGCCAAGCGAAGTGTTATATCCAAAATCTAAACAGAAAGAATTTTTACAGCTATTTGGAAGTAAACTATACGCTTACAAACTTGATGACTGGATTTACAGTTACGATAATGCGCAGGATATTCTTCTGAAACTTTTCGAAACCAATTCACTCAAAGGTTTTGGAATAGAAGAAGAAAGATTTAGTGTAATTGCAGCGGGTGCTGCTATTCAATATCTGCGCGATACAGAACACAACAACTTGGCACACATCAGCAAACTAACAAAGCTGACTGATGAAAAAAATGTTTGGCTTGACCGGTTCACTATCCGCAATCTGGAATTGATTTATTCTCCGCATCAGGGAGGAAAAACACTATTAGATGTGCTGGATAATACTACTTCACCAATGGGTGCGCGTATGCTTAAGCGCTGGACAGTAATGCCTCTGCTTGATATTCAGAAAATTAACGAGCGGTTAAATGCAGTCGAGTATTTTGTCAATCATCCGGTAGAATCAGAAGAACTTAAAAAACTGATTCGCACCATTGGAGATTTGGAACGGTTGATTTCTAAAGTATCGTTGGAAAGAGCGAATCCAAGAGAAATGGTTCAGTTAAAACGCGCATTGAATTCTATTCCGCACCTAAAACTTATTCTATCGGCATCAAAGAATACTTCATTACAAACTATTAGTGAGCAATTAATCCCATCGCAAACGCTGGCAGATAAAATAGAGAAAGAAGTTTGGGAGGAAGCAGGTCCAATGATTTCGAAGGGAAATTTTATTCGTAATGAGGTAAATACCGAACTGGATGATTTGCGCGCTGTAAAAAATTCTGGCAAAGAATACATTGCAGGAATTCAGCAAAAAGAAATTGTAAGAACCGGAATCAATTCACTTAAAGTTGGATTCAATTCGGTATTCGGCTATTTTTTAGAGGTAACCAATTCGCACAAAAGCAAAGTGCCTTCTGATTGGATTCGCAAACAAACGCTTACCGGTGCGGAACGTTACATTACCGAAGAGTTGAAAGAATACGAGCACAAAGTACTTGGTGCCGAAGAAAAGATTCAAACGCTGGAAGAGAAAATTTTTGCAGAGCTAATTCAGTTCTCAAAAGATTATGTGCAAACCATTCAGCAAAATGCCGCGTTGATTGCAAGAGTTGATTGCCTGCTTTCTTTAGCAGAAGTAGCTTCTAAAAACAATTATGTAAAACCAGATCTAAACGATTCGCACGCGATAGAGATAAAAGAAGGGCGGCATCCTGTAATTGAAATGCAAATGGATGCGAGTGAGAAGTATATCGCTAACGATGTTTATCTTGACAACGAATCACAACAAATTCTCATCATCACCGGTCCGAACATGAGTGGAAAAAGCGCGCTACTTCGTCAAACAGCCTTAATAGTTTTAATGGCGCAGATAGGAAGTTATGTTCCCGCTGCTACGGCTAAAATTGGATTAGTAGATAAAATTTTTACCCGCGTGGGTGCCAGCGATAATCTGAGTGCCGGTGAATCAACTTTCATGGTAGAAATGAATGAAACAGCCTCTATCATGAACAATCTTTCATCGCGTAGTTTAATTCTGCTCGATGAAATAGGAAGAGGAACTTCTACTTACGATGGAATTTCTATTGCATGGAGTTTAGCGGAGTATTTGCATAACAATCCATCTGCAAAGCCTCGAACATTATTTGCTACTCACTACCATGAGTTAAATGAGTTAGCAGAGAAATATAACCGGATTAAAAATTTTCATGTCGCGATAAAAGAAACAAGCAGTAAAGTAATCTTTCTTCGAAAATTGGTAGAAGGAGGAACGGAACACAGTTTCGGAATTCATGTAGCGAAAATGGCAGGAATGCCAAAACAAATTATTGACCGCGCCAATGAAATGTTGCATGAATTAGAAAGTCAGCGTCAGCAGCATAATGGTGTAAAAAGTACAGTGAAGAAACTTCCCGCCCAAAATTTTCAGCTCAGTTTCTTTGATGTTAGTGACCCGAAAATGAAACGTCTGGCAGAAGAAATCGAGAATATTGAAGTAAATGCGATGACACCTGTAGAGGCGATAATGAAGCTACACGAGTTGAAAAAGATGCTGGAGAAAGAATAATTTTGAAAACGGTTTTGAGAATTTAGTTGGGTTTCTATATTTGCAGTCCCAAAAAGGGAAAAAGTTCATTATTAAATGCGGGAGTAGCTCAGTTGGTAGAGCGCCACCTTGCCAAGGTGGAGGTCGCGGGTTCGAGCCTCGTCTCCCGCTCTTACAAACAAGGGCGATTTATTTCGCCCTTATTTATTTACGGGTGTTGCAAAACATTCTGATGCCATGGTGGTGGAATTGGTAGACACGCAGGACTTAAAATCCTGTGCTACTTAAATAGCGTGCGGGTTCGATTCCCGCCCGTGGTACAAGCCCAGAGAGGGTTTCAAGAGATTGGAACCCTTTTTTATTTCAGTAAAATTTGGATGGGTAAAAGCAGGGGTAAAAGTAGATTAGGCTAAATGTCGCTGACTTGCACCATTAGCGTATATAATTTAATAGTCTTCTCCTTTACTTATTTTTAAGCTTGCAATAATTGTGAATAGATGCTCTCGAGACGTTTTCGAATACTTACGTGCTTTGGATTAATAAATCTTCTGATAGGGAATACAAGTATCTTCTGTCAGAAGAATCTTTCCATTACTGATATTAAGATTGCACATCAAAGAATTAAATCCATAAACAAATACGCTTCTTTCAAATTTGTGGTCACCGATAAAAGACCGGAAATGGAATCATGCATTTTGAAAAGCGATTCCATTATTACCTCAACATGTGATATAAGCAAAGGTCAAGTATCTATACTTGCTTCTTTCAAAACAACCGGTGAACATTATTTTGGATTTGGAGAACAGTATTCTCATCTGGATTTTAAAAATACGAAGCCATATATTTTCACGGAAGAGCAGGGTATTGGCCGGTGCGATAAACCGGTCAGTAAATTCACAAAGACTTTTGGTGTTTGTGGTGATGAGTTCAGTTCTTACACTCCTATGAATTTCTTCTTTACCGAAAAAAACGAAGCTTTCATTTTTACCGGTAGCCCTTACATTAAATATGATTTCACAAAACGCAATTCTTTTTCTCTTGAAAGTTGGAGTAAAGAGTTGAAGATAAAATATATCAATGCTGCTAATACTAAGGAGATACTTTATCAAGCAACCGAGATAACGGGAAGAATGCCAATGCTCCCTGATTGGGCGTTTGGCACGTGGCTAGGTTTGCAGGGAGGTGAAGCAAAGGTTGATGCAATTATTAAACTAGCATTGGTTGAAAATAATCCAGTGAGTGCAGTATGGATTCAAGATTGGGTAGGAAGAAGAAAAACCCGTTTCGGTTCGCAGCTCTGGTGGACATGGACAGCAGATACAGTCGCATATCCAAATTTTCCTGAGTTCTGCAAACGAATGCATAAGCGAAACATACGGGTTCTTGGTTATATCAACTCATTCATGGCTAATGAAGGGAAACTTTTTGAGGAGGCTAAATCGAAAGGGTATCTGGTTAGAAATAAAAAAGGTAAAGACTATGAAATTAAGACAGCCGGATTCCCTGCTTATTTAATTGATCTGACGAATCCGGCTGCATTTCAGTGGATGAAGAATGTTATCCATTACAACTTAATAGATGTTGGGCTAAGTGGCTGGATGGCTGATTATGGTGAATGGCTTCCTTTGGATGCTCAATTATTCTCAGGAATAAATGCCTTTGACTACCATAATCAATACGCTGTTGATTGGGCAAGGCTAAATCACGAGGCGATTCATGAAGCAGGCAGAGATAGCGATATAGTATTCTTCACGCGAAGCGGAGCTATAGGCTCAGCTAAATACTCAACACTCTTCTGGGCTGGAGACCAAATGGTTGATTGGGGGGAGAATGACGGCTTACCTTCTGCTGTTTGTGCCTTGATTACTTCCGGCTTATCCGGAATTACAATAAACCACTCAGACATCGGAGGCTACACAACAGTAGATAATGTTTTTCTTAAAGTAAAAAGAGATGAAGAGTTATTAAAGCGTTGGATTGAATTCGCGGCATTTACACCGGTGTTTAGAACTCACGAAGGATTAAAACCGGAAAGCAATGTTCAGATTTACTCCAATGATTCCATGATGAAATTCTTTTCCCGATTCGGAAAAATACATTTCGCTTTGAAAAATTATTTCAAAGAACTAAATAAGGAAGCTACCGAAAAGGGAATTCCTATTGTGAGAGCTTTATTGCTTGAGTTTCCTGATGATTCTTTAACCTATTCTATCAAAGATGAATTTTTGTTAGGTGAAGATTTGTTGGTAGCACCTGTTGTTGTAAAAGGGGCGAATTCTCGTGAAGTATATTTTCCGGCAGGTGAATGGTTAAATGTTTGGACTAATGAGACTATCAAAGGAAACCTAAAGCGTTTAATAAAATCAGAAGTTGGCTTTCCCCCTGTATTCATCAAAAAGAATAGCAGATGGTATGATCAATTAGTGTCGATTTTGGGAAAGTTCGATTCCCTTTGAGTGTACAAGACTGGTAAGGGTTTCAGCGTTCTGAAACCCTTTATTTTTTATCTAATATGATGGCGGCTAAAAGCAGGGGTAAAAACAAAAGCATCCATATCTCATCAGCATGTTATTGTCATTTTGCAAAGAAAAAGGGGACCGGTCTTTTATAACTTTACCTACTACCCTATTTGCAGATATATTCCGGATCATTACTTAATTTGAATTATCATTCAAAAAAACGTCCGATGAATCACAGTGCATATTGAGTAAAAATCTCCAACCAAATACTCATTGATACGCTCTAAATTAAGGAGCAACAATCTGATATGATTAACTTCCTAATATCAGGAAAAAAATATTGGAAAATATTTTCGTTAGTAACTAAGAAACATATTTTTGTAGCAGAGACACTAATAATAGTTTATTGCTACTTTGAATTTCTTGCTGAAAACTGTTGACTACTTTCCTGTCTTCTGAGGGCTAATGTTATCTGCTGCTGTAAGTGGTAGACTTTCGGATATTTTGATTGATTTAGGCGAACACTAAATACTTTTACCTGCATACGGGTGGTATAAATAATTCTATAATAATTGATATGATAAAAACAGCGCTCAATTGCATTACTATTTTTCTATTGTGTATCAACTTTAGCAATGCGCAATCCATAGCCACACCTGAAATTCAAAATCTTTACAACCAAAACTACAGATACATTACCTATTTGGGTATGGATTTTTCGAAAGTAGTTTTAGTGGGTGATTTTTCAGAAGCTCTGGGAGTTGGTGGTGATGCCTCCACCAAAAATGCCTACTGCAAAGCCTGGAATAATTTAGTAACAGGTGAATTTGAAAAATACGATATTAAAGCACTGGTCAACAATAAAAACATCACTACCAATTTAGAAGGAGTGATGAAACTAAACTACGCTACCAAAGTTGACGACCTTAGTGGCTACAAAGAACCTGACTACAATCTTCAGGCTCTTCAACAACATTTTAATGAATACGCTCTGCCTACCGATAAAGGCTTGGGTGTTATATGGCTTATAGAAAGTTTTAACCGCAACACACCTAAAGCATTTATCGATTTTGTAGTCATTGACATGGCCTCCAAAAAAATAGTAATGCTCAAAAAACTACAAACCGACCCGCGCGGTGGAGGCTTAAGAAACTACTGGGCAGGCTCTATTTACGAAGCATTTAAGGAAGTAGAAAAAAACTTTACCAAAGTCTGGAAAAAGGAATTTGGACTGTAACTAATATATAATTAATTCAATTTACCAACTCAACAATTCATCCATATTGACAATGCGTCAAATGGGCTTTCTTGTAATTGCGAATGCTTAAAATGTAATGAACGTCTGGAAGCAGTTCAAGGGAAACAACGAACTCATTATTTCAGACATCATACAAACGTAAATTGCGAGGGTTCGCAAGAGACAGCTTTACATGAGCTTGGCAAACAAATCTTGGTGGACAATTTTCAAATTGCAATTCCTGGACACGGAACAATTTCTTACTCAGAAGCAGTTGCTGAAAAACGTTTTGAAACTAAGCGACCTGATGTTGTAGCTACTTTTGAAGAGGAACAAATTTTCTTTGAGATTTATGTTTCTCATGCTGTTGACACCGATAAAGAAAAATTCTTCATTGAAGGGAAATATAAAAGCGTGGAAATTGATTTAAGTGGTTGCTTAACTTCAACATTTGATGAAATCAAAAATTTAGTCCTTAACGAAACGAGAAATAAACGAGTAATATTTTGGCAAGATGAGGAGTTGGTTGAAACTAAAACTGAAAAGCAGAATGCAAAAACGACTGACAATAGTTGGGTTGGACATTTAATACTTTTGGCAATTGCAGTTTTGGCTTTTTTCGGTGTTGTTCGTTGGTTCTCTAACAAAAGAAGAGGGTAAATTATTTCTTTAAAGCTTAAATAGAAAAATAAATTAAGATTCGAGACTTAAAGACTCTGTAAGTAGCTCTTCGTTGTCATAAAGAAATGCGCATGTTTTATTAGGTAGAACAAGCAAAATACGTCCGTCATTTAAAGCATAAGGTGTGTAATCGAAACCAGCAGATTTAATTACTGCCTGTAGATGCAAATGAATTTCACCTTTATATTTTTCTATACCTGCATCTATATGCTTCGATGAAACCGAAATGACACCCTTTTTATTTTTCATTCAGACCCAAAACTATTTTTTCCTCAATTGCATTTTTGATACTTTTAAACAGTGATTTCCTTTTATGAATATATCGCCCTTGATACGAACCAACGTGCAGAAGAACTCTGGGAGAATGGCGGATTCCTCACCAATGTTGTTTTTGATGAAGTTGCATATTCACTCTATTCCCTTTTTGATTTCTATGTTGAGGTTACAATGATTGAAAATGAGATTTCGGAAATTACACCGTTCAAACATGGCGAACGATTAGAGAAATATTTAGGTGTTATTGATATTAGCGACCTAAAGAGTAGCTTCAAACCTTCAACCAAGAAGCGAAAGAAAAAATCATGAGAAACCTTCGATACTTTTTACTTCCTCTTCTATGCCTATATCTCCCTCTCAACACTTTTGCCTGGGGTGCTGAAGGACATAAGATGATTGCATCCATCGCTTATCAATTCCTTGACAAGTCAGTTAAAGATTCGGTAGATAAATATTTGGATGGAGTTTCTATTCAAGAAGCATCCGTATGGATGGATGTAATTAGGAGTGACCATTCATTCGATTACATGAAGCCAATGCATTATGTCAACGTGGAGAAAGGTGAAGAATACAAACAAGTAACAGGCGACAATATCATCAATGAACTAACTGATGTTGTGGAGCGACTTCATGACAATAAAAGTAGAACCAAGTGGGGTGTGAAAGGAGACCTGGAGATATTAATTCATCTTGTTGGTGATATGCATCAACCGCTGCACGTTGGTTATGGTAAAGATAAAGGCGGCAATACGGTTCAGGTAACATTCTTCGATAGAGGAACCAACCTTCACAAACTATGGGATTCTGAATTGATTGAAAGAGGGCGAATTACCAAAGAAGATTGTTTGAAGCTGATGTCGAAATATTCGAAGTCAGAAGTTGAAGAAAATGATTTGTTGAAATGGATGCAACAATCACGAGCAAATCTTCCTGCTGTTTATGCATTCTCTGATAACAAACTTGGACAAGATTATCTCGACAAGAATATTCCTATTGTCGAAAAACAGATTCTGTTTGGCGGTTTAAGGCTTGCGCATTTATTGAATACTATTTTCGGGAAGTAAAATATAAAGAAGTGAGTTTGATTACAGAATAGGGAGGGATTCGACCTTAACGTTCAATTATTCAGGCAGAATCGTCCCTCCTGTTTTGCAAACTCACAATCCCTTCTCTCCCACCCTCTTATCACCTACGAAAATACACTGGTAAAAGCAGGGGTAAAAGCAGCACATCGGGCTCTGCTTTTGAATGGAAAATCAAAGTTTCTGCTTAATGAAATTGACAGGAAAGAATATCACATCATCGTTGTTCATCACTCAAGCGGGACAAACGAGCATACCTTGCAATTCTTGAACCACTTTGTACCCGTGCCAAACTTTTCACACCCCTTTTCTTCCACATTTTCTGTGTGCATATCCCAAAATTAAATTGCACAGTTTACTGTTCACAAATTACCTAAACGCATACTCAGTTTGAGTTTCAATGGTGTTGATTGAACTATACAGAAACCTAAATTTCTGCACACCCTTGTTTTTGAAATATATCGTCCCATACATTTGCCGCACACTTCGGAATTATTTCCCCTGTTACATTTTTTACGATCTAAATCACCAAGGTTATGGCACCAAGCACCTATCAAATCACCGTCTTCCAGGCGGAGCAAAATCTGCTCTCTAATTTAATTTCATCAGAGAAAAAAAACGGGAATGTTTTACAAAATCTAAAACCCATTCATTTTGCAGACAGCCGCCATCAGGTTATTTATTCCAATATCATTCAACTGATGCTCGGTATGACTCCGCTTGATGCTATTACACTTAAAGCGCAGCTGCTTAAAAACCGTCAACTCGAAATTGCAGGTGGTCTTGATTACGTTGATTCTTTGCTCAGCACTAACAACGACCCGCTGCTAACCGAGGAATACTATCGCATCGTTCTCTATTCCTCCAAGAAAAAACGTTTGGGCGAGTTAGGCGATGAATTATCCGGTGAATCAAACGACCCTTCGGTAGATGTATCAAACACCATGAACAATGCTATCGCGCGATTGGAAGAAATAAATGCTGATAACGACCGTAAACCAATTCAGGCGTTTTCATCGGTGGCAGAAAACATTTTATACGAAGCGTTACAGAGCATGAATAACCCGGATAGCATAACCGGTATTCAAACCGGATTTCATGACCTTGATAAAATTACCGGTGGATTTAATGCAGGCGAACTTATCATCGTTGCGGCACGACCGGCAATGGGCAAAACTGCTTTTTTGATGTCAATGCTTTTGAACAGTTGTATGCGCCTGAAAAATCCGGTTGCTTTTTTCTCGCTTGAAATGAGCAACCAGCAAATGGTTACTCGCCTGTTATCTCAACACTCCGGAATTGCCGCTGAAAAGATTCGTAATAAAAAAATGGATGCTGATGAGTTCAAAAAACTGCATCTGAGGACCGGAGAAATAAATGATGCTCCGCTATACCTCGTAGATGAACCCGCACTTACCATTCAGCGAATCCGTTTTATGGCCAACCGGATGAAACAGCAACACGGACTTGAAATGCTGATAGTCGATTATCTGCAACTGATAAATGTTTCATCCTCACGAACGCATAGCGGCAATCGCGAAGCGGAAATTTCTGCTATCACGCGCGGATTAAAAACACTGGCACGCGAATTAGATATCCCCGTGGTTGTTACTTCGCAATTGAGCCGTGCCGTAGAAACCAGAGGTGGTGATAAAAAACCAATCCTCTCCGACTTGCGTGAATCGGGAGCCATCGAGCAGGAAGCGGATAAGGTTTTGTTTTTATACCGGGGCGAATATTACGGGTTGGAACAGGATTATGAGGGTAACCCGACAAAAGATATCGCAGAAGTAATTGTGGCTAAGAATCGTTTCGGTCCTGTTGGTACCGTGCGATTGCGCTTTATTAATAAACATGCGCGATTTGAAAATTTAGATGAGTTTGCTGTGGCGGATCAGTACTCAGAAGTGGATATAGAAAACCGAATTAAACAGAAGTATAAAAAAATATTTACCGGGCAAAGCGATGACAACCTGACGCCATTTTAGGGGATTGACAAAAATATATTATGAGTCAAGGAAGACTATCGGGCTGTTGTTACTGCGGCCTGTTTTGAATGTGTGCTGAATGTATGCCTGTAATTTTTGAGACAAAAATTACAGGCAGTTGATCAAGTAGATAATATAAAGTCAATCCCCTTTTATGGAAACGTTGAAAGAAAAAGAAATTAAAATTTACGCCCGGGCAAATGATTTTTTGCAGGTGCAGGGCATCGATGATTTAGCAAAGCTGATTCAGGTGCCGATTAAACTCCTTCTGGAACTGATTGAAAAGTCGGATGAGAGTTACCACGCTTTTAAGATACCGAAGAAGCGCGGTGGTTATCGCGAGATTGATTCTCCAAACAGCAGTTTAAAGCTGATTCAAAAGCGAATCAATTATTTGCTGAGCGTTATTTACTACGGTATGAAACCGGCCTGTGTGCATGGTTTCGTAAAAACGGTAACAGAACATGGAGAGTCGTTTAGCATTGTGAGTAATGCAGCGCAACATGTAAAAGAGCAGTATGTGGTAAACATGGACTTGCAAGATTTCTTCCACACAATTGATATTTGGCGAGTGAAGAGTGTGTTTATGAGCTATCCTTTTTTTTTCGGAAATGATGTGGCAGCATTTCTGGCGTTACTCACAACCTATCAGGAACGATTGCCAATGGGTGCGCCTACCTCACCCGTTGTTTCGAACCTCGCTTGTTTTTTATTCGACAGAAGGATGATGCGATTTTCCGAAGAGCAGGAGCTATGCTTTACGCGCTATGCGGATGACCTTACTTTTTCCTCGAACAGAAAAATTACTGACACAACAGTTCGTGCTGCGACAGAAATAATCAAGGAATATGGTTTTGCCGTGAATGAAGAGAAGACGAGAATCTTTACGAGCAGAGGTCAGCAGGTCGTTACAGGACTCAAGGTAAATGAGAAGGTAAACGTAGACCGTAAATACATCCGGAATATCCGCGCCATGCTCAATAACTGGGCCACCCATGGTTTGGTCAAGGCTTCCTCCCAAAACGAAAATGCATTTCAGTTTTTAAACATACTGAAAGGGAAACTCGACTTCCTGAGCATGGTGAGAGGGAAAAACGATACAATTTACCAGAAACTTCATGAGAAGTTTTGGAACCTGCAACAGCAGTTGGCTTAAAATTTCAAGCAAAATTTTTTTCAATCTTTTCTGCAAGAGCGCAAATAGGTTGCGTTCTGCACAGGCATCTTCGTCCCCGAATTTCAATTTTTTAAATCATAAAATTCAAACGTCATGAACACAAATCAAAAATCTAAGACCATGAACACAAAAATCCTCTCCACCCAGCAAAAGGATAACCTCGCGGTTGTTCAATTTTCCACCATCCCAAACAACACCTTACCCATAGTCACTTCGACCTTTGCCCTCAAAAACAATCTTATTGAGGTAAAGGAGGTTAGTGAAGGCGGCAGTGTGAACGAATTACTGGTGCTGAATCATTCCGGGAAATTCGTTTTCCTGATGGATGGCGACATTTTAGATGGTGCAAAACAAAACAGAGTGATGAATACTTCCGTTTTGCTTGCTCCTCAATCTAAAACAAAAATTCCGGTGAGCTGTGTTGAATCCGGACGTTGGGATTACAAAAGCAAAAATTTTCAACCTACCGATTACGTAGCCCCTGTAAATCTGCGGGCTAACAAGTCTATGAAGGTGGCTTGCAGCTTAAATCTGAAGCAAGGACACAAATCTGACCAGCGGGAAGTTTGGGATAATGTATCCGAGTATTCACGGTCTCTCGGTGTAACATCAGATTCCTCCAACCTATCCGATGTCTTCGATGGCTCACAGAATTCTTATCAAAAGTTTATTGATTCATTTACTCATCACCCGGAAGCAAACGGGGTAATTTTCTTTGTGAATAAGAAGCCGTTGGCCCTTGATGTGTTCAATCGCACGGATATCATGAATGAGTATTTTTCAAAACTGCTCAAAGGGGTGGCCATGGACGTTTATGGCATGAAATCCGAAGCCGGGGAAATGACTGAAGCGGAAGCATCTTTCAAGGCACTCGACTTCATGGATGCGCTTGAGCTTTTAGAGCGCAAAGCACATCCGGGAGTTGGCCTTGGAACAGAAAATCGGTTTAACAGTGAAACCGTTTCCGGTTTCGAATTGAATTATAACCAGGAGTTGGTTCATTTAACCGCTCTGTCCTTAGCCAACAAAAAAGCATAGCCATTAACAAAATGCTCAGGCATTTTTCACGTTATAATAAAGGAATTATGGAACTCACAGCAATACATACCCGGCACTCCATTAAGCGTTGTCAGCAACGTGGCGTCACCGAGCAAATGATCGAGGATACGATTCACTTTGGAGAGATGATTCGTAAGCAGGGGTTGCGTTATTTTATTATGACGAAAAAGTGTCTGAGCTATTTTCATCAGAAGCAATACAACGAGCGCGTACAGAATACCGTAGTAATCCTGAATCCGGATAATTCTATTCTGACGGTCTATAAAAACTCCAAAGCGCTGAAAAACATTAAGCTAAAGCCAAAGATCCACTACCGTTAAATACAAAGCGGATAAATTTTAAACCTATGCAGTTATCCGAGAAAAGTAAACCAGATACGGTTGAACTTAAATCGTATTTCGGATTAACTAATGGTGATATTATAGATTTGCTATCAGAGATATACCAAGGGAAATACGACCCAATTACGAAAAATGAAAAATGGGTGTCCCCCCTGCTAAGAAACAAAATAGGTAAACGGTTAGATAATCCCTTCTATAAATTGATTGGCTTATAGCTTTATTTCACCTTAGTCAAACCCTTCCCGCCTCGAAAGGCTTTAACCCGCCCCAAAGCCGTCTTAAAATCGGTCTATGAGGTATTATTTCATGGGGCAACTTCTTTCAGACGTGTAAAGAATTGCCGGACAATCTCCAAGTCCCCAATTGTGGAGTCATACTTCTAACAGTATAAAACTCTAAATATCCTCCCGCCTTGATTCTTATTTTCCAGTGCATCTCAAAATTATTGTATGTGCCTACAACGCCGGATTCTGTTACTTGGCTTTCACTACTTCCACTGCAAAACAAGCCACCCCTAATATTAAATAGCATACATATCATTTACCTTGTTCGGGCAAATTCAAAATTACTTGCTGCAACAACTCATTTGTTTCTCTTTGATTCCATTCCATATCAATAAAGACTGAAATAATTTGAGCCATTACCACAAAATTAAAAGCCAAAATAAAAGAAATAACTACGGGGGCTAAAGCTAACAAGACAAAGCCATTTTCACTGGTAGTGTTTGAAGAAAATGCAGTAAAGACACCAATAATTCCAAACACAATTAAGAGTGTTGCAAGGATATACAGGATAGTAATTAAAGCGCGAAGTGCGCTGTATTTTGTATCCATAACGATTTCAGTAACCTTTGCCATGTTTCTATTTTTTAGTGAATCTAAAAGTATTTCCCAAACAGCACTTCAATTGAAATCTTGCTTACCTGTTCCGCTTGCTTTGTCAATTTCAAATAACGCTTTGTTGGCTTACCTCCGTAGTGAGGTTTGAAATGCTTACTATAAATCTGTTCAAAAATTTCATCGGTTTTCTGTCCATTAATCAATGTATGCATTGGTAAAATAGGAAAGAAGAAAGTGTTCGCCTATATTAAAGTAAGGAATGTTCTTCTATTGGTAAATGCATCTTAATTCTAAAATAAATTATTGACAAGTGAAACTCTGCATTGGGTTAGCATTTTTGCTGGCTACATTGTCGTTAATTACTCCTACAAGATAAAGGTACGCTTCTAATTCATTTTCACTTAACCAAACCGACTGTTGCCTCGAAATTGCATCCTGTCTTAAATTCTCACTCATGCCGTGCGTATCGTTCAATAGTTTTTTAACTTCAAGAGTTAGACTGCAATAATTCTTTAGAAGCTCCGTCAGTTTTTCTTTATCAGCAGAAAGTCCGCTATACCCTGACAAATTCAATCTTGCAAACGCATTTAACGAACTCTGATTTGCTGTCTGCGAATATGGTTGAGACAAGAGAGCATTGGCGGTTTTCATCGTTTCGCAGGAATTCTTAAAATTATTAAACTGGATTTCCGCTTGAGACGAAATTGAGCCATCTTTCCTTCCTTTAAGTGTTTTGATCCTATTACCGATATTTTCAATAATTTTTGAAGAAAAAGTATAGTGCTGATCACTTAAAGCTACTATATCACCTTCCAAAGAGGTTCGTTCATCCGCTACCATTTGAGTGTTTAGTGTAACCGCAACATCCCTCTGACCAGTGATAGTGATTAAATCCTGGCTGCACTTATCAAACTTAGTTTTATTTTCACGTGCGGTTTGTTTAGTATCTTCAAAATCACTCTTATGTTGCTTAATAGTATCCAATAAATTTTTACACGAATCACTCCAAACCTTATTGTCTCCTGAAATTGGAAGTGGTGCCGGAAGTTTAGCAAGTCTTTCAATCTCAATTTTTGCATCCTCCAAATGCTGTAACACTTTGCTATAGTCAACAGTTGTAGAAACATTGCCAGGTGTTTCATTTTTACCGGCAGGTTTTTTAGTCGACTGTGCAATTAGCGGAAAATATCCAAAAATGATTAAGCTGATTAGCAGGCTTCGTGTCATAGCTATTCTGGTTTACAAACGTTGTTTAGTTGAGCTTGTTCAAGATAATATGGATATAACCGTAACCGAGGACAGATATCCTCCATTTCTCTATATTTTTTTCTGATATTATAGAAATTGTAATCGCTTACCAATGTAGTAAAAGCATTTAATTTCTCGTTCAAGTCATTTCTTTCATTTATAACTGCACTTATATTCATAAATACCGGATGATCCGTTTTTTCAGTTATTGCAGCCCTATATTCATTCGCCTTTAACGGAGTAAATTCACCTTTCAGAAAATTGTTAAGCCCCCCCCTTATCGCAAATATTGCGCAATACTCCTGGTATAGATTTAATTGAGCCTTAAGCCTGGGTAGGCCCGTCTTTCCGACCTGAGCCCTCATAAGATTGGTTAGTCCCCTAATATCAATACCGGCACAATCGTCTGCAATCCATTTATCAAACGATTTTATCATAGCCGAGCCATACTGTATCTCTAGATTTTGGTAAAGATTGGCCTTGGTAGCTGTGTCAATATCTTCCAACTCTATTTTACTCCACACAATTTTGTATTGGTCAGCATTCCACGATGTTTTGCCAATGGAGTCTATCTCGGTTTGCAAGGCAGATACATTTGCAGTAACTTTTGCAGGTGGGGTTCCTCCGCCAAAAAACGAACTTAGGTTAACGTATTTAGAAACCACCAGCAAAGCAAATGCGCCAACTACAATTGCGCCTAGTAAAATGTGTTTAATTTGAATGTTATCTTTTAGCATCAGTGTGATTGATTAAAATAATGGTTGAGCAAATATTTGTTGCAGTCTATGCGACAATTGTTCACATCACAATCATCACCTCTTGCATCCCACTCTTTTTTAAAAGACTCCAATTTCGCGTCCTTCGCCTTAGCTGCTTTTAACTCTTTAAATTTTTCGCAAAGCGTACAAGGCTTCGGCTCCTGCGTTGGTGGTTGATTGTGTTGTTGATTGCCAGTAAATGGTTTCTGCACGTGAGGAGTTGTATTGGTTTGGGTAGGACATGGTTTTACTCTCTTGAACACATTTCCCAATCGAGTAATAGCTTTAGTTTCCACAAGTAAATGAAAATCGTGTAATCCTCCCGATTGTGAATATGCCCAATTTCCAATTTTGCAATCGTGTTTCAGGTAAGTGTTTTGCAGACCGAATTCCAAGAAGGTGTCATCCGTTAAATATATAGTCTTACCATCAATTAATGAATCTGTTTGCTTTTCAAAGTCTTCTTGTATCGGGTGGGTTGCCGGTTTTTTTTCTGCCGGAGGGTTGGGAACAATTGAATCGGTTTTTACAATAGGAGCATCGACAACCGGCTTAAAAATAATTGGTTTTAAAAACCAGAAAGCTACACCTAATACAATCACCACAATACCGGTAATGATACCATATCGTATTTTCTTTTTGTTTGAAACAGCCGAGTTAAATTCTTCAATAACCGCCTTACTTTCAGAAGCAAAATCGCGCACTATCAAGTCGCGGTTGCGTTTGGCTACGTCAAGTTCGTCACGGTCTAAGTAATAACGGATATTATTAACTAGTTGTTCATCGTTTGCTTTTACCTGCCGGAGAACATCATTTTTAATTTCTCTTAACTCAGCACCAATATATTTATTTCCTGCCCCCTCCGGGTTAGTCAAATCATATGCCTTACGATAATCCTTACGTTCAAGGGCATCTTTAATTTTTTCTATTTTTTGACCTTCCTCGTCTTCGTTAACTTTTGTTCTTAAATGAACTTCTATCTGGCTTTTATAATTATACCGTAATTGTTCCTGGTATTGCTCCGGAAGACTTTTGTAAAGTTTGGTAGCTTGCTCAATGTTTCCCGAAATCATTAATCGCTCAACATCTGCTAAAGCCGCTTGATTTGACCTTCTTATTGATTCACCACGGTTCTTCTCAGCATCTTTTTCTATTTTATACCTCATCTCCTCCTCATCCAAATCTTGCAATCGCCAATATTCAAAATCCTTAATCTCAGTATATTCCTTCTTACTTTCTATAGCCTGTGGGCTGGTAAGAGGAAATAAGTAGACTTCTTTAAAATTGCCAGTTTGTCTATCAAACTTAAAGTAAGAATCTATCTCCGATTTTGTTGTTTTATCAAATACGGAATAAACACATTCTTTTCTTTCTACTGCTGGGTAATTACTCTTGATTGCTTTAAGCGAGTCAACACAACTTTCTAAATCCTCAACCGTAAATCTATTAGCGCCAACATCAGTTCCCTGTAACCTGATATAAGCCTCCATGAGTTTGTCCAGAACTTCGCGCGGATTGCCTTTAAGCGAGTTTCCCTGAGATGTAAAAAGCGTAATAGCAATATATTCCTGACGCGCTGCTTTGGTTTTAATGAGAGGGTTAACTATTGTAACCAGATAGAATTTATTAGTTCTCTGAATTGAGTAAAAATTATCCCGATGCACCCCATCCATCTGTGCCAGGCCCCTTATATCAAGTAAGTTGTCCTCAGCATCAGGTACATTATCGCTAACAAACAAAGCATTATTGAATTCTCGCCTTATGCCCCAAATAATAATACCAAAGCCCTTTCTTTCAATCATAATATTACAACTTACTTTTGTTCCGTTTTACCATGAAAAAAAACCGCCCCCGGTAGAAAAAGTATCTAAAATAATTCTATCCAGCAGTAACGGAGGATACTTTTGCAATGAATCGCTGGTTGTTGGGCTAAAATCTTTCAACAAGTTTTTGAGTACTGCCGGGCCAATAGAATAAGGCAGAACACGAAAATTGATATGCTGTGTTTTCTCCAGTTCTTTGCACTTATTATATAAACTTTTATATTCTTGTTTTACATATTTAATTGCAAAGTTCTGGCGATCCTCAACGGATATCTCGTCACCTTCACAATCACCTTCAAGAAACTCAAATTTATCGGCTTTAGTTACCACTAAGTAAATGCTTTCAGCATGTTCTATAATGCCCAATTTAGATAAATTGGTAAGCACCTGTAACAGGTTCGACCCCTGGTCATCAACCATTAAATCTTTATTAATGTCACGATAGTAGTCAACAACAAATACTAAAATCTTTTTGTTTTTGTTTTTAAGGTAATTACTCAGCTCTTTAAATTCAGGGAAGCCTTCGCGACTAACTTTGTTGAATTTTTCGCCAGCAAGGTCAATAAAATTTATTGGATGTTTTTTCTCAAGTTTTTGTGGTTCTCTTACATTAAGTTGTATATAGTTAATAAGGTTAACGTGGGTACTATTAGGTAAAATGCCTCTTTTAAATTCCTCCACCAATTGCTTACGGTATTGGTCGCCTTTAGGATTATATGCTGTCAAATCTTGCAAACCCTCGCGGTCAACATGCGTCAAGAGGCTTGCCAACATGCACGACTTGCCCGACTCGGGCATACCCAAAAAATACATATCGGTACTATTCTCTAAAATCGGTGGAAGTTCACTAATTGAAGGCATCGGTATTTTCTGGCTCGAAAAATTTTTGACCCTGGCAATTATTTCTCTTGTCAATTTGGTGCCTGCAAACAGTTGCGCATCGGTAATATTGCCTCTAATCATTTCGTCACGAAGAGCAGCAGCACTTATAACACCATCGTTTATATCTTCTATAAGCGACTGAGCCACATTTTTATTCGGTGGTTCGGTGGTTTTTGAGGACTCCTTAGCTGTTGCAACAGGATCTGGGGAGATTGACCCTCCTTCATCTTCGTCATCTTCGGAGAAGGATTCGCCTAACAAGTCTTCCGTTCTGCTATTTTCCAAGCCGGCATCAACCAAAGTATCAACACTAACCGATTTATCTGTGATTGCATCTTTTAAAAACCTGTCTGAAAATTTATTTAAATACTCAGATCTAAGGCCATTGTTTATCATTTCCGAAAGCGATATGTGTCCCTCGCGGTGGTATCTTTCAAGGTCATCGGTTCTAATATCAACACCGCCTTTAATTTCTTTCAAAACTGCCCTTTTTAAAAATTTATCCATACTGAATATTATTTACTAACTAATATTTTATTAAAGTCCAATTACTGATCCATATTTTTACCTTGCTTATTATAGCTTCTGCCTGGTGCAATTAACCATGGTAAAATAAGCATGAACTCAAAAATCAATGCTATTAGAAGGTAGATTGGACTTAAGTGCTTCTTAAAAAGCTCAATTGGTTTGTTAAGTAAATTTTCTCTTTGATAAGGAGTGGGGTCAAAATGAATCCTCCCCCAGGTTTCAGGAATCTTTGAATCTAGTCCCCGGCTTAGAATATTATAATTACTATCAATTCGCTGACTAAGAATTTTATCCTCTTTATCAATATCCCAACGAATCCAGCCATCTACCACTCTAAGGGCATTTCCTATTAGGCTATCCTGATCAAAAAATACGCTGTTACTTAGATTATGGAACCCCCTTTCCCGGATGTCCATATAGATAGTTATTATAGTGTCCTTTGTCAAAGCAGTTATGCCATCCAATGTTTCAGAGCTAAAGGGATAAGGAGGAGGAGTCGTTAACTCCGTTTTTTCCGCATTAGTAAACGGTACGTTCATTGATTTTTTTAAAAACAATACACTCAACCTACTTTTGCGTAAGATAGAATCCGTTCTTATAATATTATCATATTTTGTTTTTAGCTCTGTCAGTGCTTCAGTTTTCTGGTGTATACCATTAACCAGTTCCCTTTTTTCCTGAAACTCAACATTAAGTGCGTGTATTGCAAAAAAGGCAATCGGCAGATTGACCAATAGGTATACAATTATTGCCAACTTCACAAAAGGCGGATAACCGCGTTTGCCTATAATTGCCTTTTCTTTTATAAAGTAATCCAATACAAAAAAGCAGGGTACCAAAAACGCTATCGAAAGCACACCTGCTATTAAAGAATTTCCTTCTAAAGTGTAGTAGAACCCCCAAAACAGCAGCAGTAGAGTACAAGCAAGGCTAATCAACTGAACTGCCCGAGCTCCTCCGGTTAAAAATTTTGATGTATTTTCTGATGGCATAGTATATATTTATTAGTCAAATTCAGTTTAAGTAATCCGTTAGAAATTAGAATTAACATAGTCAGTAATTATGCTCATTTTACCATTTAAATAGTGGTTTATAACACCAAACGAAAATATAAGTAATCATCAAAAATCATAATACCTGGCTACGTGCCATTTCAACAGCTTTATCAATCTGAATTAGTGCTGGTAGACCGGGATCAGATGAAGGTATAGCTGTACTGTTTAGAATCTGCATAATCTGGTGGTTAGTGAGTTTATGATTAACACTTTTAATGAGCCCCACTGCTCCGGTTACGATAGGAGCAGCCATACTAGTGCCATCTAAAAATTGATATGTATTACCTGGTTTACAACTGTAAATATTTACACCTGGGGCACTTATAAAGCACTCGCTGGCCGCAGTACCATTGCAATAATTACTAAACTGAGCCTTTTTCTGATTTTCGCCAATTGCGGCTACTTTTAAAACATCTGTGCTTCGTTGCATGGGGTCTAGCCCTATAGGCAAATCCTGATTGCCGGC
The DNA here is from genome assembly GCA_947475165.1 of Bacteroidota bacterium. Lineage (GTDB taxonomy): Bacteria > Bacteroidota > Bacteroidia > Chitinophagales > LD1 > Bog-950. The sequence goes on along the minus strand of CANJLD010000018.1, from coordinate 16,470 downwards.
AGCCACTACAACAAAAACGTTCTTCTGCCTTACCATAGTAAAAAGCTGTACCCAAAATGCTTCCTCATCAAGGCCTTCCGTTTTTATAAGGTTTTCAATTTCACCAGGTGGAATAGCTGATGCCATATCCGAAAACTGTCTGCCCAAAGAAAGATTGATAACATCAGCCCCGGTTTTAACAGCATACAGTATTCCGTCAATTACATCACTCATGGCAAAATACTCTTGACCTCCTCCTATTTGTACCGGCATAAAACTACAGCCGGGAGCAATGCCTGCAATACCAGTTTGATTATTGGCCTGTGCAAGGGCAATACCTGCTACGTGCGTACCATGCATATTTTCCGCGCCACTTGTTATTTGGCTGTTGTGAATTACAACGTTGTACCGGGCAGTTATTCGACTGCTTAAATCGATATGCGCAAGATCGAAACCATCGTCCAATATTGCAATTTTAATGGATGTATCGCCAATAGTAACATCCCATGCTTTCTCTGAATTTACGATTTTGTGATACCAATTTTCTTCACCTATACCGAATTGAGGATCGTTAAAACTACGAGAGGTACGGAAAACAGCCTCGTCCCATATAAGTATTTCGTATGCTGGCAATTTACTACGTAGTTTTCCCTTTATATTATCGCGTTCCTCAACTGGGAAATGCAACTGTAGCCGTGCTATCTGTGTATCGTAGTAAACAATCTGGTAATCGTGGCCTGGAAAAATTTGTTTTATATCGATCATCAGATTTGAAAATTTTGAACTGTTTTTAATCAGGGCAACATTTACCAAATCAGAAATTATTTTACTATGACTTCGATCGTCATCAATAAACTTCGATGTGTCGATAGGTATAGTTCGCATCCCCGGTTGTTTCGGTAATATTTCCACCAGTCTAGCTTTGCGCTGGTCGCCTGTCATGTCATCGGCAAAAATTGTTTTTGCTTGGTATAGCAAATAAGCCAGCAACAGCAAGAGCAGAAATAGCGAAATACCATAAAGCCATTTTGATTTTGCAGGATTGAAAAAATCATAGGCAAGAAACTTCTTTTTGTCTTCAGCTTCCGCAACTTTTTCCGTGTCCGGTTTAAGTATATTTTTTTTCTTTTCTTCGGGCTTTTCTTTTTCAACTCCATCTGCCCTCTGCTTTTCCAACACCGGCGCTATAGGTTCTTCTTTTTTCGGGGGATTAATTACCGGTAAGACAAAGTCTTCTTCTTTCTCAATAGGCGTTTCGGTTATTTTCTGTTCCTTCTCAGGTTCACTCACATCATCCTCATAAAGCAAATGCTGATATCTGTCTGCTGGTAAACGGTACAAGTCTTGTTTGAAAAATGTCCACCCCCACACCAGCACAATCCTGCTGCCGTTGGTAAAAACAATATTGTTATCATAGTTAAAAACTTCTTTAAGAGTATTTGCCCAAATGCGACCATCTCTATCATCACCATTTTCCAGTTCAATGCATTTACGTTTTGCCTTGTATAGCAGAGCATTGTAATGTTCTAGCATTTCACCTTTACCTGACCCGGTAAAGTCTTCCAACTTCAAAAAATCACCGGTTAGGGACGTATACCATTTTATTTCATCACCGTTTTCATAGGGCATTGCCAGCAACCGCTGGAAGTCAGCAGGAAAATTCCGCGTTATGAAGCTTTGAATAAAGTCGTACTGGCGAAACAAGTAACTGTTTCCAAACGAAATAGCCCTATAACTGTTTACCGGTAAACTAAAGAATTGGTTCATAAATTAAGGGTAATCAAATTCATATATAGTAGTGGTTTTACTTGCCACTGAATGAAATCCATGCAGTAATTTGTAAGAATTACCAATTTTTACGTGCACGTCATATGGAACATTAGTTGCACTGCTGTTTTTTTTGTAATAAGTCACGAGAACTTTATAGCGTCCATGAGGAGGTTCGTTCCTATAAACAATATGTTCTACAGGGGTTTCTGATAACGGATCGGCCCGATTCATATCTATGTCCAAAAATCCTCCGCTTGCAGAGTGTATGCTATTATTTTTATACCATATTAAATTGCCTGAGGGTTCCTGAACGGCTAAATCAAGGTCATCAATCGTTTGCCATAATAGCGTAATAGTAATAAGGCCTGAATCAATTAATGTGCCCATAGGAGGGTGAGTTGTATCGGGTATTTGCACCTGTTGACAACCACAGCAATTAGCCAACAACTCGTCAATTGTATTTAATTGCTGTTGCACTTGCCGTTCCGCATCACATCTTATGGAGATATTGCTGTGGCGATTGTTACAAAACAGAAAAAACAATAACAGAAATAGCAAAAACGACAACAAGACTAGCCACCAATAACGGTAACAGAACCATTTAACCGCGCGCAATGGTTTATAAATGCTGCTTTTTTTGTTAGAAGTTGAACCAGGGTTAGAAGCCATGCTATATTATTTAATGCGTTTCGTGCGTTAAACTATCACGACTGCAACGTTCTCTTAGCTGCATTTCAATATTATGAAGTCTTTTACTTGCTTCCTCAAACTGGCCGCAGTTATCACAAGGTGGGCTACTGTGACAGCCTCTTAGGGTACAAAGTAATAACAACAGTAAAAGCATTAATAACAATAGCCACCAAAATTGGTATACCAGCCACCTTAAAAATCGTTTGATTCGCTCGGCAAGTGATAATTCTTGCCTTAGCATCACTGGTTTCTTTTCAGACTTTTTCAGATTGTCAGGCTTTCTGTCTGGTAAAAAAGGCGGTTCCTCTTTTGGCGGTATCGGTGTTTCCTCAGTTGGGATAGTGAATTCTTCATCGTTTTTTACGTCTCCACTATTTGTATCCAGAACCAAACCATCATCTTTGAAATCTGGCCCGAAATCAGGTCGTGGTAAATCCATCTTGTTCCTGAATTTCCATCCCCACAATACCACCCAATAATTTCCATCGCTAAGAACTATATTATTATCCTCGTTATATACCTCGGTAAGCAATTGAGCCCAGTCTCTCTCTTCCTTGCCACCGCGTTCAAACTTTGCTACCACCTTTTTAACCGAATCGCGGTGAGCCCAATAGGCCATCTGTATTTTTTCTCTCTCGCTGGCTGTCAAATCGCTTAACCTTGAAAGTTGTCCATTAACATTGGAGTACCACTCTATTTTGTCATCTTTGGTTTTAATCTGAGGTTGGGCTAGATGGTCATCCTGCTTAAGGTGTGACTTAAGAAAACTACTAATCGCATCGTAGCGCATGTACAAATAATTACCTTCTAATGATACTGGTTGGTAATCGGTTGTACTGGTCGTATAAATTAACTTCATGACGATTATTAGTTCAGGGTGAAATCGAGTTTTTCGATGCTGTCTATTATTTTTTTAAGCTGATCGTTGGCGTTTATATCATAATTTTTAAAACCGCAGTTCGATAATAAAGCCAGCCGCATTTTAACGAGGTAAAGCATAAAATTTTCGTGAAGAGGCTGAGTTTGCGAAGGGCTATCGTAAATAACCTTTAGATCGGCATTGCTTACCGGCATTTGCTCTTCAACAAGTTTTTTGCTGATACCTTCATCATATTGTTCGCCAATAGCAATCAATTCCGACTTTCGGGCATCCTGCATGAAATTGAAACCAAACGTGCAAACAAAATCATTTATATTACCGGTAAAGTAGGCAGCCAAGTATTCCTCAGTGTCACGTGCCAAACTTACCATGCGAGTTTTTTGCTCAAATATTCTGATAAGTTGTTCGCGTAGTTGTAATGAATCAAAGGTAATTATAAGGTTAGTAATTAATTTAGTGTGCGTATCGTGTTTCAGACCTTTATTAAAAAGATCTGTAAAATTTGCTTCGCCCAGTTTAATTTTCCACTGCTCAATTAAGCCATCAACTAAGCGCGTCGCACTGGTTCTTACCCTATTCTCTAGTGCGCTGTCGAGGTCAATTTTATTTTCGTTTAACCATTCCAACACGCCCTCAATCGAATTTTTACTGAGCTTGCGGCGCAAAATTTCGAGGTTTTCTTCCTTTGAATGTCTAGCTGAAAGAGTGGGATAGAGCGATCTGAAAACGGCATATCGGTTAAACTCTTCATCGTTGGCTCCTCCAAATGCTGCCTTTAACAGGTTTTCATGAATAAAGTTATAGGCATCGGTTTCTTTAATCATCATTTTTGTTTGTAACAAGCTGAAGCTAACAGGGTCGCGGAATAGCATCGTTAATCCGCCTAAAATATCATTGCCCAACTGAAAAGCCGCATCTCTCCTCTCTTTAATATCATCATTGAAAACTTGTTTTTTTAGTACTATCTTCAGGGCAGTTTTATACTCATCCAAGCGCCCCGCATAGTTTCGTATTTTGGTAAGATTGTTGGCAGCTGGCGCAAGGCTTTGCAAAATTAACTCACTGCCATCTTTGTTGGGCACCGCCACCTCTTGCCACACGGTTGCGGGTTCGTTAAAATGCGCTTTAACAAAAGGAAAACTCACAAACGATTTTTTCAAATTTTCAAGATGTCGCTGGCGCAGAGGTGCTACTCCAGTTTCCGTTTCTTCTTTCTCAAATCCAGAAAATGTATCACCTGAATATTTAAAATCACGCAATAAGTAAAAATTTTTAAAGTCGCCATCGCTGCTAGTCCAGTTTACATCCCAATCGAATTTAGTAGTTACAATCTGTTTTTTAAAGAATGTATTAAAGCGGTTTTCCCATTTGTAACTTACATCTTCCTTTTCATCATTGGTAGAGTCGTAGGCGAGTTGTCGGTTAAAAAAAGTAAACACCACAAACAAGGGTGACGTAGCCATATTTTTAATCCGATTATTACGTGCATTAGCATCCTCCCCAATGTTCTTTGTTATCCAATCGTTTAGGAGTAATGGTATTTCATTGACTTCAATTTGTTCATCTTTTAGGCAAAAAAGCAGGTTGTTTATTTCATAGTCGCTGCTGTATTTATTAAAAAGGTAGGATATTTTCCCGCGCAAATACATTTGCACCACCGATTTTTCATTAATGTTTTGAAATAAAAGTTGCAATCTACCTCGGGCACCTGGAAAATCGAGCAGGTCGGTATTTTTAAAAAATTCCTTTTCTTCAGTTACAGCAACCGGTACCGACAACGTTACTTCAGCGGTAAGTGCACTTAGCTTACTTACACTTAGTTTAACAGTTGTGCCATCGCTTTTTCTTACGTTTAGTTGGTCCGTGTCATCAATAATTCCACTTAATTGTCTTACATCGAGTAGCCTTTTCCCTTCCCGTAATACACCTTCAAAAGGAACATGTACAATTTTTTCAAAACCTATTTTTTGGAGTTCTGCAACGAGCATACTAAAGACTTGGCTTATGGTTTCATTGCGCCCCCAAAGTATTGAAAAAGCTTTTTGCCAAAGGTTAACTGGAAGATTCTCGGCAATTTTGCCCAGCATATTCCAATAGCCGCTATTTTCAATTTCTCCTACATAGTAACTGAACTTATTAAAGTTTTGAAAGAAATAATTTTTAATGTCCCATATATCATCTTCAGTTAGGTAACCTTGTGCCGCTCCCTTGCCGTTGCACAAATTTTCTAATTCATCAATGTTCGCCTTAAATTCCTCGCGATTTGGATAGCTCTCCATCCGCACTATATCTGAAAAAAAAGAATCGCAAAATACTATTACTATATCTTTTACCGATAGCAATTTAAGACGAACCGAGTAACCAGGTATTTCAGGTTGGTCTGCTGTAAACCTAGTTACAAGACCGGTAGCTTCGGCACCGCCACCCTGTGGGTTAATTTCTTTAAGAAAATCATGCGCAGTACTTTCATTCTGAATCATTAGTGGCGCACCTTTTATACTTAGTAGGTTTTTTACCAAATATGACTTTCCCACTTGACTACCACCAAACAGAGCAAATACTGGTTTTGAATCAACCGATTCTTTTATTTTGCGCACATCACAGCGCGCCTGTTTTATTTTTTCGGCAACAGATTTTTTCTCTTCAAACTTTAAATGTCCATCGACCCATTTATCTGCGTTGTCAATTGCCAAGTAGAGGTCTTTACTTTTTTCGGCGAGGCTGTCAACCAATATTTTATTGTAATTTTCCATTCTTTAGATTAGTTACCTGCTCTAACGCGGTTATCAATTGCAAGGGTAAACTCGCCCGAGTCGAACCAATATCCTTTTTCATCGCTTAGCGTTTGTAGTTTAAGGGTGAAATAAATAGATGTAACATCTTCTCCGTCTTTATCAACTATTCCTTCCAGTTTTAGCAACTCTTTGTCCATACTATAATCACGTGATACCGTAATTTTGAAAGGCAACCTGCCTCTCAATCGTGTTTTAAGTTGACCTATCCAATTGATTTGGTCGCTGAGGCTCTTCCCATGTTTTTCTGATTCGGCCTTTAACCATTTTTCATTAAATTGGAAATGATACAGATTCCGGGCTGGATAATTTTCGGCATCAATGCGTTTAAACCCTATATAGAAAGGCAAATTCATTACCGAAATAGTTTCTTCTTCTCTCTTTGGATCAATGAATGGTACTCTGATACGGAACGAATCATCGATTACTCCAATATAATCGGCTGTAGAAACCAACTTGTTTTTTAAGTGAGTAGTGTCAATTCTAAACCCGTCGAGTTTATATTGTTTACTACCCATGTAGGCAATAAGGCTGCCAAGAGCTACTACCGTTTTCGAATCGGCAATATAGCCATTGCTATCAGCAAACGGATACCAGCGCCCTACCCAGTAATTATTAAGGTTAACCAGCCTGTTGGGTGCAACGGCATGATTACGGAGAAATAATTTTTCCAATACATTAAAAGAGGTGGGACGTCCACTTATAATCACCAAGTCGCAACCATGCATATACATTAGTTGTGACACTTGGTCAATCAACTTTGAAAACGTGTCGACAATAATTCTGTTTATCTTAGCTGTTGAAAGTATCCATTTAATATCCTCAAAACGGAATTTGAAATGTTTTTCAAAATGATCAAGTAAATCCTTACTGGGTTTATCATTCGGAAAGAAGTCATTAAAATTATGCTCAATCAGCAGCTCGTTTCCATGAATATCGCCGTTTGCAATACCCATATATTTCAGCGCAATTGGTATTCCTATCTGGTTCACAAAATTCACACGCATTAATTGCCCTAAAAAATCTATATGGGTCGTATCCCGGCCAAAATAGCTGTTTAGTTTCCCCGCAATATCATTAGTACCTATGCCTCGTGCATGGTTTTCTATCTGACCAGTACAACCTTTATCCTTTTCCTCAAGCAGAGCACCTTCAATAATTATGCGTTGTATGACATTTTTAAGAAGGTCGTCTCCCGCTAGGTTAAAACTTTCCCAATACAGCGGCATAGGTATAATCTCTGTTACATCCTGGTATTTGTAGTTGTATTTACAAATCATTAAATCAGAAGTGCCGCCACCAATATCAAGCGAACCCAATACGATCGCACGGTTACTTTGGGATCCGTCATCAGTGGTATTCTTTTTACCGTATAAGTTAAATACTATGTCGGGATTTCCGTCATATTTATGTAAAATAAGCCCATACATATAAACCAACTGCGAGGCTGTAGCTTCATCATAGTTCCAGTCCTGACGGTTTTCAAGTGAATCCAGTTTAATGTTTAGGTCTTTAACCGATGGAATAATTTCCGCTTTTTCATCGAAACCAACATTACTTTCTGCATCGCCGGTAGCAGTTAAAGAGTAGTTATTAATCAATTGCATAGCTTCCTCAGCACACTTTCGAAGCGCTATTTGCTCTTCCTTAATCATGGCAGTAGGACATGATATAATAATGCGCTTAATACGTCGCTTACTGGTAGGGCTGCCATGTGAAATTCTGAACTCAGCTGAGTTAATTTGACATAAGGCCTGAGTAAAAATTTCTAGGTAAACGAAGGTCATTAACGATCTACGTGAATACCAGGCATGATTACCAAAAACGCTATCGGTAGCAAGCGTCCCATCACTTTTAAGTTGTTGTGATATTCCTTTAAGATAAACGGTCTTGGGTACTGAACTACCATCTTCATGAAAAATCCAGTCTGTTGTTACTGGGTCAGTATCCCATAAATATCGCTTGGGGCTTGAGTTGTATGACCTTGAATCGATATTTAAATGTTGCCCTACATCCTCGCTATTAATAACCCGCTCCGCTTCCGGACCTAGCCTCACTGGGCTAGGCCATTGAAATTTGTTATTTTGATTTATAGGTGATTGAAGCGCGCCAAATTCAGCATCTTTAAAAACAAGCTTAGTTGAGAACGATTCATCGCAAGCATTTAGTGGTGCTGAAAGGTCGCGTAACTTCAGTTTCTTCACCTTATTGAAATGAAACCGCTGATCATTCGGGTTTTCAAATAACAAAGCGCAGGTTCTTGAATTGCCAACATCTACCACGAGGTCTACATCTACTATTCCGGCCTTATCGGAAAGCAGGTGAATGGTAGGCAGTTTTTCTGTTGAGCGCAGAAAGCGTACTAGGTGTATAAAAGATGCAATATGTTTTGTTTGCGAGGCTTCTTCATCTACAGGAAAAAATTTGCGGATATGGTCGTTAACCCAGCGACATTCCGTGTAGCTGTGAAAATAATTCAGAATAAAATCATCGTCTGCACAAAGATCGAATTTGTTCTCATTGGGGTTGTTTTCGAGGTAAGGGCTAACAGTAAACGAAGGATTGTTGCCTACGGTAGTATCAATGGCTAAAACACCTTCAATTTTATCTTCGTCAAATCGCTTAAAATAAAGCCGCACCCAATCCGTAGGTCCAAAAATGCCTTTATTAATATTATTGTTTTTAAAATACGGAAGCGGAATCCATTTCTGCCCAAACCATTTTAATGTTTGATTGATATTTGAAATCTCAAAAATGCCATCTGCCCCGTCATCATAGAGATCCAATTCAGCCAAATCTATGTCTTCTTTAAAACGATCGGCTGAGTCTAGAAATTTCTTTTTAATAAGTTGGGACTTTGTAGCAAATTTTCCTGACTCAGGTACTTCAATAAGTTCCTCTAGCCAAAATTCCATTTGGTGATGGTCTATTCCCTCAACATATTTGAACTTAATGTGCTTTAGTGCATCTTTTTCAACAGTGGCGGAAAAATCATAAAACTGAATACCGGTATTAGCGATTAGGGTTATCATAGCTTTTTTACAGGAGTCATGGGTTAATAGAAATAATATCTATATATTAATAGTAGCTTTTATCGTTTAAAAAAAATAAAAATTCTCCTCCTATATCGTTAGTGTGTGTCGATCAATTTAAGGATGGTTGGCTAAAAATAATATTTCTAATAAGAAAAAAGCAAAACTTTTGATAGTTAGGGAGGAGGTAAATTAATGATATTCAAAGTTAAATTATTTACGATAACGTTATTATTATTAGAACCGCTGTTTAATGTGGTAAACTCCGTTGGCATTTGCGCATGGGGAGTTTTCCTCTTTGAACAGCCAGGCGATAGCCAACGGGACTATATCCTTTCAGCGCAGAATGCGGATGTAATTGATTGTAGTCTTCCATCCATTCTTCGGTTAGTTGTTTAACCTCATTGATATTGTTGAAGAGATAAGCATCGAGCACATATTTGCGATAGGTGCGATTGAACCTTTCGATATATCCATTTTGCTTGGGCTTTCCGGGTTTAATGAATTGAAGTTTTATCAAAACAATATGAAAACTGATTTATATTGCATCAACCATAAATATTTTTGTGAAATTCTGGAGCGGCTCATTCAAGAAAGGCGCGGGGAACGCAGTAAGTTATACTTTGATGATATAATTGAAGATATTTTAGAGCCACCAACACCGATATTAAATAATGATTGAAAAGATCCTCAAAATTATAATTGCGATTTTGCTATTGCTATGCCTTTTTCATATGCCATATGGCTATTACCAATTGGTCAGATTCGTAGCTATGAGTGGTTTCCTATTTCTTGGCTTCAAAGCTTATGAACGAAACGAAAAAAACTTAATGATTCTGTTTCTGATCTTAGCACTACTTTTTCAACCGCTAATCAAGATTGCTCTCGGAAGACAGGTATGGAACATTGTAGATGTGGTCATTGCACTATTTCTGATAGCGTCTCTTTTTCCACAATTGTTTAACAGAAATTCCAGCCATGAAACTGGATGAGATTTTATCAGGCAGAAAAATTTATTTCCTTCTACTCTGCCTGGCATTAATAATATTATTCCTTCAGATAAAATCTCTTTGCTCTCCACATCTTGAAAGCAATTCTGCATCCCCTTCCAAACCATCCCAAATTTCATCTGAACACACTTACCTTATTGACTCATTTGCTTCCCCTTTAATATATCACTATACTAATAATGAAGATGGTCAAATTTCATTTGAGTCGGTTATAACTGACCGGTTAAAAGTCAAACTTATTCCGAATAATAAAACCCGTCAAGATAGCTCTATTTCAAGCATCGATAATATACTTGGAGTAACACATTTTTTTCTTGACCTTGATTTATCCTCTCACTTTGTGCATGATTATACTAACAACTTTTTCAGATCATTAAGGCCAACTGATTTCGTTTTGAAATATGAAAAAAGCGACTCAGATTCTCAAATAGGAGTAATTCATTACTTACGAAAAAATGAAATTGATTCTACTGATAAATTAGGATATACTTTAGCCTTTTTCCGTCAATGGAGACTATCCGAATTCAATTACCGTATTGTCAATGGTGACATCGAACTATACATGAATCCCTGTTCATGGGATCCAAGCTGTTGTTGTCCGCAAGTGATCCAAAGTAGCAGCAACCCTTTTCCAAGGGAGATTCTAATATGGAATCAACAACGTGTTTCCGGTTATTCATCTTTATCTAATTTTAGAAAACTTAGTCGTCATAATGGCGGCACGGTAGTAATAATTTGGGAAGATACCTCTATGCACAAAATACTTTTCTGCGATATTCATGGATCTACCTATGACATCATTTCCAAAGCCATTGAAATTTCGAAAAAATATAAAGTTGATCCTTCAATCTCCATATCCGATGCCGGTCCAATGGCAAATAAATTTATGGCAAACAGCGAACACATTCTTAATTGCACCCAGATTGAATCATTACTAAGTTTTGATAACGTTGGTGCAGGCTTTGGTTATGTTCCGCAGAAAATATACAAGTACGTCACCTTAAAAAATGGTAAACTCGAAACATTTCAATCATTTGAAAATACGTTGAGATAGAAGTTATTACACTTCAAAAAAAATTATGAGTTACAATAAATCTACTGAAGGTTCCGCTAATCGGACAAATGGATTACAATTAATTTTATTCATTCTTTTAATCACTTGCATATCCTTCAGTTGTAACAATAACGGGAGCGAAAGCGATACAACACAAACTAACCATGAAATACACACGAGCGACTTTGATAACCCCAACAATAATAACAATACAGGAAACGCTACTGCTAATTCAAATTCTTCAACACCCTATGTCCCCCCGGTTGACCCTATCACGCAGGACAGTTTAACTTTAGTAAGTGAAGGCTATGAAGTTACAGACATTAACAATGGAGCGGAACCGGACTGTTTCAATTATACACCCCAGTCTAACCATGAAATTGACAATAAACTCATTGTTGAGGTTGGTGGCGGAACTGATGTGGCAATAAAAATTATGTCATTTCAAACCGGTAGATGCATCAGATATTTTTTCATCAATAGCAATTCAACATACACGGTTCGTCATATTCCCGAAGCCAGATACTATCTCAAAATAGCTTACGGTAGACGTTGGATGATGTCAAATGAAGGGGGTCAATGCAAGGGCAAGTTTCTCAGGAATGCTAAATACGAAAAAGGAGATGATGTTCTTGACTTCAACATCAAATATCATGGAGACAGCTATCAGATTCCAAGTTTCCAACTCCGACTTGATGTAATTTCAACTGATGTTATGAGCAGTTTTGATTCTGAAAACATAAGCGAAAGCGAATTCAATAACTAAATTTTCTAATTCAATCCTCTCTTAATATGAAAAAATACTATTTATTAATATTTCCATTTTTCGTTGGAATACCTATGACAATCGTGGCCTTTACCGGGTTCAGATCAGCTTTGAATGAAAAGAATACAAAACCATGCGATAATGTCAAACCAAAAGCAATGAATATAAATGGGCATTCATATAATATATATGATGTTAGTTCGTATGATTTGATGCTCACAGCAGACCGTCCTAAAACACAGGAAATATCTAATGAATTTTGTGTGCCTGTGGCATTCACAAGTAAGCAGCAGACAATTGAAGGGAAATTCATTGGTTCAGGAATTGATAATGGAAGTAAACCAAATAAAAGAACCGGATATGCTGTTCTGAATAAAAATAAGGTTAAATTTTATTTAACCGATAGCATTAATGAACCTGCATTGACAAAAGAGGCAATCGCATCTAAAGGCAGCCTGTTTCAACAGGATTTACTCGTTTACCGCAATAGAATTATTCCCACGAATTTGTTCGGAACGGCAAGAATTCAATGTCGTGCTTTGGCAGAAATGAATAATGGATTTTCGATTATTGAATCAGCTACACCAATAACCATAAGTGAATTTCAGGATGCTCTTATCGCTCTTAAAGTCACAAATGCCATTTACAATGATATGGGAAGTTGGAGTGAAGGTTGGTATAGAGCAAAAGATAATTCTATTGTCAAAATAGGGAATAATCACAAGTCTACAGATAAGCAAACTAATTGGCTGGTTGCAAAATGTAGGCAGTAGGCTAACCTTGAAATAAGTTGGTTTCAGCGTAAACTTCAACTGATAAAATTTACCGAAACATCACAGAAGTAGTGCTCCTGTGTGTCATTTCTCCAACTCCTTCTCTCCCACCCTCTTAGCCAAGGTAAAAATCTACTGGTAAAAGCTGGGGTAAAAACAAACCGATGCAGTCCTCAATCACCGGCTTCTGCCAATGCGGCTAAACTACTGACAAAATAATTCGGACAAAAAATCCGAATCTCAGGTAACTGAAAACAAGTCAAACAAAATTTAAAAATTAACAACTGCCGGCAATTTGCGGAATTCTGTTTAATCTGGAATACCCCTTCGGAAAACTTGCCTAAATTAAGGCAAGAATTTGCTAGATATTATTTAATCCGATTTTCAGAATTTGCTAAAAAAAGCAATTGCTATTTTTAGACAAGTTTCTGACGGGCATTGCCGAAACCAAAATCTGGCACGGGCACGAAGTGTGTTCTACAGTAGCCATGGAACTTATCGTATTTGAATCGGAGGCCTTCAAAAAAATCCGGCAGGAACTGCTCGAAGAGCAGCGCATATTTCTGACTGCGTGGGCGGCATCACTGACCGGGCAAAATTCTGAAAAGACAGTCTGGCTTAGTCCCGAGGATGCACGCAACCGTCTCCACGTGAAATCCCGAAAGAAGATGAAACAGATTCGCTCAAGCGGCGAAGTCCACTACCTGAAAAGCGGCCGAGAATTTCTCTACGACCAGGCAAGCCTCGAAAGCTACATGCTTAAGCAGTCAACTAAAAAATATAGTGTCCCGATTCCACAAAAAACTAAAACCAAACTAAAATGAAAAAGAAAATTCGTATAAATATTTTTCTTCAAAATTCAGGCAAAAAAAAACGGGTTAAGAAGAAAAACAACTACCCCGAAAACAGAAAGCCGGCAGAAAAAAAGGAATGTCCTTATTGCCACGATATGCGTAATGCAAGGGAATTACACCTTCATGTCCTCCGTACACATGGAATAAAACTTCCGAAAGCATCTAAAGTAATTTCACCTGACATTACTAAAGTGAATGAAGTAATTACTTCGAATATTACTAAGGCAAATCAAGTAATTCAACGTCCGGCTACTAAAGACATGGCAGGTAATTTAAGTAATTCGGTTGGTAATTCCTTTAGTTATCAGCCAAACGAATTACTTGATAAAGAAACCATAACATGGTACCATGACAGTTTGCAGGAATGTATTGAAGCCATATTCCCGAAATTGAAGGTATTTCTTGAAGCGTATGATATTTTTAATCGTTTCTGGAAATCTGAATTAAGGGAAGAGATAAATTTATTAAGCGCGACTTCTCCAAGTTTCCGTACCAGGTCTCACTCCGGGGATTATTACTTAACGGTTACCATTGAATATTTGGACTTTAATGACGACCTACACCCATATGCCCGATTTAGGGTAAAAGAGTTTACCGGGGGCTGATTGATTAATAAATTTCTCAACTTAGCCCTGGCATTCAGAAATGCTTAGTTTGAAAGTCAGGAAATAACTATTGTGAGAAGAGGTTGTTTTCATCTATTCAAAACAAAAAATATTTGTTACTGCGCAAATACCTTGCGTTTCTGTGCCTTACATTTGTTTTAAAGCTTAAATAAATGACAAAACACGTTCTATCTAAGTCTACCTTCATGTATGGCTGCCAGTGCCCCAAACGCCTGTTTCTGTATAAATTCAAACCCTCTCTTCGCAATCCTGAAGATGAAGGGCAACAGGCTATTTTTGCAGCCGGTACGAATGTCGGTTTACTGGCACAGAGTTTATTCCCCGGCGGAGTAGATGCTTCTCCACCGGACACCTTCTCCTATCAGAAATCAGTAGAAAAAACCCGGAAGCTCATCGAGGCAGGCGCAACGGTTATTTACGAAGCCGCATTTCAGTTTGAGGAAGTATTATGCGCCTTGGATATACTGGTCAGGAAGAAAAATAAATGGTACGCTTTTGAGGTAAAAGGCAGCGTCTCTGTAAGGCCGCAATACATTCAGGATGCCTCCCTGCAGTATCATGTCATCACGAACTCCGGATTGAAACTTGAGGATATCTCCATCGTCTATCTGAACAACCAATATGAGCGTCAGGGTGATTTAGATATTAAGCAGTTGTTCAATACCGATTCTATCCTGGGAGAAGTTTTGGAACAGCAGCCATTCATTTCGGATAAAATCGTTGAACTCAAAGTCATGCTTACCCTAAAAAAGGAACCTGTGATGGATATTGGTCCGCATTGCTCCGATCCTTATACCTGCAATTTTACCAATCACTGCTGGAAAGATTTTCCGACAGAGAACAATATTTTTTCACTATCGAGAGGACCGGGTTGGGAACTTTATGAGGAAGGATTTAAACATCTGGATGATATACCCCAGGATTATGCCCTTTCTCCTAAGGCGGCTATGCAGTTAAACCATTATCGAACCGGAGAAATTTTTATTGATGAGAAAGCTATAAAGGGTTTTCTTTCTGAATTTCAATACCCGCTATATTTTTTCGACTTTGAAACGATTATGCCGGCCGTGCCTGAGTTTGACCATTCCCGTCCGTATCAGCAGTTACCATTTCAGTTTTCATTGCATATCAAACGGAAACCCGGTGCGGCATTAGAACATTATTCTTTTCTTGGTGATGGAATTACTGATCCACGAGAGGCATTAATTAAGGAGATGATAAAACTACTTGGAAGTAAAGGAAGTATTATAGGATGGAATGCCTCCTTTGAAAAAACGTGCATCAAAAAGTTGATTCTGGATTTTCCGAAATACGAAAAGCAGCTAAGTTCCATCAATGAACGATGGATTGATTTGATGAAACCATTTCAGAGCCGCTGGTATTATCATCCCGATTTCAAAGGCAGTGCATCGATAAAAAATGTTTTACCGGTGATGGTGCCGGACCTGAGTTATGAAGATTTAGATATTCAGGAAGGCGGAACCGCCAGCTTGGTATACGCCCAATTGAAAGATCAGGATGTGGCAACACAGGCGATTCAACGAAATCAGCTGCTTGAGTATTGCAAATTAGATACAATGGCGATGGTTAGAATACTGGAGAATCTGGAAGAATTGATAAGAAGCAAATGATTTAAGAAATAGGCTATAGAAGTTTATAGACGAAGCCTAAATGATTTTTGTAATTATCAATCCTTCAGAAAAGTTAGAGATAATTAGCCTTGTATATTTAATTTATTGACCAGCTTAAGAGTCTTATATGATTTAAATCAGACTCCCTACTTAATCTGATAAATCAATTGGATTATTGTAGGCCACAAATCTTAATTTCCATTTTAAATAATATAATATATGCCATCACTTTCCGCCCTTTATTATTTCACAAAAGATGATGGCGATTATCGAATAAAAGGTTCCCGAGACCCACTCGGATTCCAAGTTCTTTGGCAGCATCAGGCAAAATATTTAGTCCATTTTTTATCCACGGTATCTGTTGATCTGCATGATTTTCAAATTATGTGCCTGGCTTATGCTTACTATGGTAAAAGTCCGGATATCGGATTTATGAAATTCTTTCTGCGTTTCGAGCAATTGATTGTACGTTGTCAGACCAAAGTGGACTTGAGAACTAATATTTAATGTGGTATTCGTGATTAAAAATAAAAGAGTTTTTAAAGACATAGCAACAAAAATGATTGAGTGTGAAAGAAGCGTTCCGTTGTTTAAGCGGAACGCTTTTCATTTT
>CANJLD010000017.1 GCA_947475165.1 Bacteroidota bacterium | reverse complement strand
TTGTTAAGGTATTTTTCATAATTATTTTTTTTTAAAATTAAGGAAATTAATCGGCTTACCTGAATTGCAAGGGAGTTTTCCCTTCTCTATATTTTGCTTTGATGATTGATTCATTTCTTTCATGCACGATTTATCGATTGTCAATTAAGCTTGCCCTTAACTTAGATATATACGCAAGTCTAAATATAAATTATTGATTATCACACCCCAACTATTGCGCATTTGGTACTGACAAAATGTTTCAGTACAAAATGCGAACCTCAGTTTTGGCCGTGTAGCCCCTGCTATTACGGTTTTTGCAAAACGTGGTGAATTCACCATGTTTTTGATGCCAATTCAGGTATTCTAAGCCCCGCAGACCTGTCATTAGGTATTTAACATATTTGCTTTGTCTGCTTACTCCATTGCCTTGCTTCGTAACTCCTTCGCTTAGCTTTGTTATTCCTTCGCTTTTATTAGTAGCTCCGTTGCCTTGTTTCGCTTTTCCATAGCCTTTGTTTGTATCTCCTTCGCCTTTCTTTGTTGCTTTATTGCCTTGTTTTGTAATTGCATTGTTTACATTAGCTTAACATTGTAATAGATTAGTAATTGCCTTGTTTTGCGTTCAATTTTGGCAAAAAAATTCTTTAGCTAAGGCTTGTAAATATCAATTCTGCTTATTAATTTTAATCTCCAAAACCAATTTTATGAACAGTTACGCACATCTATTTGAAAACGCTGTGCTGCGTATTCCAAATGCCAGCCGTTTAACAGCTAAATTAATAACCCTTGAACCCGGCAAAGATATTGATGTAAAGTTTGCCGAACTGCCTCCTTCTTACCGCACCATAGGCTCGCTTTTGGGCCGCCTGAGGCGCGACCGGGGTATGTATTTTGTAGCCTTCGATTTAAAGGACGGCACCGGCTGGAAAATTTTGAAACTTAAAGATTTGGAAACATTAAAACAGTTTTCTAATTTAGTTTCTCAACAAAAAACTAAAACTATGATAGAAGAAATGCCAAAACGAACCTACAACCTGAGCGATGCTGTATTGGTACAGGTAGTAGACGCAAGAATTATTTTTGCCACCAGGGATATTGCCGACCTGGAACCCCGTGGTGTAACGCCTGCCCGCCTGGAGGCACTGCAGGAGGCCAACGATGCCTTTAAAGAAATGCCAACCGATGACTGGTGGGAAGGGCAGGAGAGCCTGAAAGTGGAGAGCCGCAATATTGCGCGCAATTTGCTGGAGAGCAAGCTGGGCAACCTGCGCACAATGGCGCAGAATGTATGGGGCGATAAGAGTGTAAAGTATGGCAGCTACAAGTTTGAGGGCATGACCGGGCTGGAAGATGCTAAACTGTCGGAGTTTGCGCGGGGCGCACATAAACAGGCTACAGATGACGCAGCCGCTCTGCTTGCCGAGGGCTGCACCCCTGCTTTTTTAACCGCGCTTAAAGACCTGGCTAAAGATTTGGATGATAAGATAGATGTGGTTAAAAATACAAAGGCCGACCGGCACATTGCCGTAAAAACCCGCACCGATGCCGGTAACGATATTTACAAAGAGGTAGATAGAATTTGCAATACCGGTAAAGATGTATACCGCGAAACCAACCCTGCTAAATACGGCAACTATATTATTTACAACACCCCTACCGGTGGCAGCGGCATAAGCATTACGCGCGAACTGGAACTGGCAGGGGCTATGCCGGGAAACCTTCCAATAGCAGATGTTATTTTTACATCACACACGCAGGTGCTTGCTGAAATAACCAATAATGCCATGCAGGCTTATGGCGGTGCCACCCCAGCCGCAGTGTATAATACGGGCGACCCGCTGCTGGATTTAGCCATAGGCAACGAAGATTTTTCGCCCGCAGAGTTTGCCGCAGCTACCGGTTTGGGAACCATTGGTGATTTTTTAATGGTGCGTCTGGTAGGTGTGGGTCCGGGGCATATTAAAATTACGTTTACTAATGTGGCGGAGTAAATAAACCATAGATGCGTCATTGCGAGGGAGGCTCTGCGACCGAAGCAATCTCCCTGCGTGATAGGGGGATTGCTTCGCAGAGCCTCGCAATGACGAGGAAAACTAAAAAGCCTCCTGTTTTATCCGGGAGGCTTTTTGTTTTACTACTAACCAGTCCAGCATCTTATTTACCTCAAAACAGCAATGCAACTTCTGTTTGCACTTATAACTCTTATTATTATTTTTATTAGCTTGCTTTCTTAAGCCTATCACATTATATTAAGAAAGCGATACCATTTTAGAATTCAATAAAACTTAGCTATAGTCCTTATCCACCCCCTGAACTATGATTACTAAAACATTCTGTTGTACCGCCTTAAGCAGGCTTGCCGTAAAAATTCGAAAAAAAATAGTAGCGGCAGTAATACTGCTTCCTCTGTTCTCTTTTTCGCAAACCCATGAATATCTTTTCAATGGTAATTTTAATGAAACCAGCGGAGGACCGGCCATAACCGAATTGTTAACCTGTGGGGCAACAGCCGGTTCGTATGGTACGCAAAGCACCAATATTGGCGGCAATTGTCTTGCGTTTAATGCTTTCTGTTTTGAAAACGGAGGAGGAATGCAATATCCAAACGCAAGCGTAATTGGCAGTAGCTACACTATAAATATGTTTTTCAAATTTAATAGTGCGGTAGGGTGGGGTAGAGTAATAGATTTTTCGAACAGAACATGGGATGGAGGTTTATATATAGACGGAACAAACACGCTCTACTTCTATCCGTATACCGGAGTAGGAATACCGGGGTATTTTAATGCAAATACTTTTTACTGGTTAACGGTGGTACGAAACGGAGCCACCAACTTAATTACGGTTTACGTTAACGGTGCACTTTTTGGCACTTACAGCGACCCCGCAGGCAACTTCAGACCGCCCACCAGCCTCACTCCTATCAATTTTTTTATAGATGACCAATGCGAAACACGCTCAGGCTGTATCGCATATCTTTCTGTTAGCCCTACGGTTGCAACTGCAGCTAACGTTACTGCCACTTATGCCAATATTGTTACGTTAATACAGGCATCTATTTATACCCCGCCAGGCATTTCTATTACACCCGCTTCGCCATCTTTAACCTGCACAACTGTTTCTGTTCCGCTTACCGTAGCCGGTGGGGCAAGCTATACCTGGAGCAATGGAGTAACTACTGCTATAAATACAGTTAATACACCTAATACTTATTCAGTAACCATAACCGATGCGAACGGCTGCACCGCTACCGCAGCCTCAATTGTAAGCCAGAATATTACTGCACCTACGGCTTCCATTTCGCCTACTACTTATACGCTTAACTGCACTAACACTACTACCTTTATTACCGCCAGCGGAGGAACATCTTATAATTGGGGAGGTGGAATTACCACACCGGTTAATTTTATTACCTTACCTAATACTTATAACGTAACGGTAACCGGTGCCAACGGCTGCACCGCTACTGCATCGGCAGTGGTTAGCCAAAATATTACTCCGCCAGCGGCTGCTATATCTCCGGCAGCATTTACACTTAACTGCTCCTCTCCTTCTACCACCCTTACAGCAAGCGGTGGAGGAACTTACAATTGGGGTGGTGGAATTACCACAGCAACAAATTTGGTAAACGCTGTAAATACTTACAATGTAACTGTAACCGGTGCAAATGGCTGCACAGCTACTGCTTCATCGGTAGTGAGCCAGAATATTACTCCACCGGTAGCATCGGTAAATCCGGCAAGCGCAACACTTACCTGCAGCACGCCTTCCACCACATTAACAGCCGGTGGTGGCGGAACTTACAATTGGGGTGGTGGAATTACTACTGCCGCCAATACTGTAAACGCTGCTAATACATACACTGTAACGGTAACAGCCGCTAACGGTTGTACGGCAACAGCCTCTTCAGTAATAAGCCAGAATATTGCTGCGCCAACGGCTTCGGTTTCTCCGGCAAGTGCCACTTTAACCTGTGCTATTCCTTCAACCACACTTACAGCAAGTGGAGGTGGAACATATAATTGGGGCGGTGGAATTACCACAGCAGCAAACACCGTTAACGCGGCTAATACATATACCGTAACTGTAACTGCGGCTAATGGTTGCACAGCAACTGCTTCGGCAACGGTAAGTCAAAACTTTACGCCACCGGTTGTAGGTATCAATCCGGCTTCGTTTACTCTTACGTGCACTACTCCTTCAACCACACTTACAGCAAGTGGTGGCGGAACTTATAACTGGGGTGGTGGAATTACTACTGCAACCAATTCAGTTAACTCACCAAATACATACACGGTTACTGTAACCGATGCAAACGGATGTTCGGCAAGTGCATCATCGGTAATCAGTCAGAATATTACTCCACCGGTGGCTTCGGTTTCTCCGGCAAGTGCCACATTAACCTGCGCAACTACTACTGCAACACTTACTGCGGGTGGTGTGGGAACATATAACTGGGGAGGTGGAATCACTACGGCAACAAACTCGGTTAGCACCGCAAATACTTATACGGTTACTGTAACCGCAGCCAATGGATGCACAGCTACCGCATCGTCAGTTGTCAGCCAGAACATCACACCTCCGGGGGCTTCAGTTTCTCCTGCAAGTGCCACATTAACTTGTGCTTCACCATCAGCTACACTTACAGCAGGTGGTGGCAGTTTATATAATTGGGGCGGTGGAATTACCACAGCAACCAATACAGTGAATTCACCAAATATCTATACAGTAACTGCAACCGGTGCTAACGGTTGTACGGCTACGGCTTCGGCAACCATTACTCAAAGTAATACTCCACCGGTTGTTTCCATAAGCCCGGCAAGTGCTTCGTTAACTTGTATTGCTCCTTCGGTTACCTTAACTGCAAATGGTGCGGGAACCTACAACTGGGGTGGTGGAATAACTACGGCAACCAACACTGTAAACACAGCAAATACTTATACCGTAACGGTAACAGATGTCAACGGATGCACCGCTTCGGCATCGGCAGCAGTTAGTCAAAATACAACTCCACCGGTTGCAGCAATAAATTCCGGCAGCACCACATTAACCTGTGCAACTGCTTCTATTGTGTTAACCGCTACCGGTGGCGGAACTTACGATTGGGGTGGTGGTTTAACCACTACTACAAATACCGTTAGCACACCTAACACTTATGGTGTAACGGTAACCGGTGCTAACGGATGCACCGCTACGGCTTCTTCTGTAATTACTCAAAATATTACTCCACCGGTGGCTTCGGTTTCTCCGGCAACTGCTTCGCTTACCTGCACTTCCGCTTCGGCAATACTTACAGCAAGTGGTGGTGGAACTTACAACTGGGGCGGTGGAATCATTACAGCAGCAAACACAGTTAACATAGCAAATACTTATACGGTTACTGTAACCGCAGCCAATGGATGCACGGCTACGGCTTCATCGGTTGTTAGTCAAAATATTACTCCACCGGTGGCTTCGGTTTCTCCGGCAACCGCTACATTAACCTGCGCTTCACCATCGGCTACACTTACAGCAGGTGGTGGCAGTTCATATAATTGGGGCGGTGGAATTACCACAGCAACCAATACAGTGAATTCACCTAGTACATATACTGTTACGGTAACCGATGCCAACGGTTGCACGGCTACGGCTTCGGCAACCATTACTCAAAGTAATACTCCACCGGTTGTTTCCATAAGCCCGGCAAGTGCTTCGTTAACTTGTATTGCTCCTTCGGTTACCTTAACTGCAAATGGTGCGGGAACCTACAACTGGGGTGGTGGAATTACTACGGCAACAAATACGGTAAACACAGCTAATACTTATTCGGTAACGGTAACAGATGTCAACGGATGCACCGCTTCGGCATCAGCAGTAGTTAGTCAAAATACAACTCCACCGGTTGCAGCAATAAATTCCGGCAGCACCGCATTAACCTGTGCAACTGCTTCTATTGTGTTAACCGCTACCGGTGGCGGAACTTACGATTGGGGTGGTGGTTTAACCACTACTACAAATACCGTCAGCACACCTAACACTTATGGTGTAACGGTAACCGGTGCTAACGGATGCACCGCTACGACTTCATCTGTAATTACACAAAATATTACTCCACCGGTGGCAGGTATTTCACCTGCAAGCGCAACGCTTACTTGTACCACACCTTCTGCAACACTTACAGCAAGCGGTGGTGGAACTTATGATTGGGGCGGTGGTATAACTACCACAACAAATACCGTTAACTCACCTAATACTTACAACGTAACCGTAACTGCTGCTAACGGATGTACGGCAACAGCATCTTCTGTTATTTCGCAAAGCATTACTGTTCCACCTGCTACTATTTCTCCCGTTGCGATAACACTTGATTGTATTACTCCTTCAACTACTTTAACCGCCAGCGGTGGTACCAGTTATAACTGGGGCGGTGGAATAACTACAACTACAAATACGGTTAATACTGCGAGTACCTATACCGTAACTGTAACTGATGTAAACGGATGCACAGCTACGGCTTCATCTGTAGTTAGTCAGAATATTACTCCACCGGTAGTCGCTGTTTCTCCTGCCAATGCTTCATTAAATTGCGTTACTGCTTCTGTAGTATTAACAGCAAGCGGTGGCGGCACTTATGACTGGGGTGGTGGAATTACAACAACTACAACCACAGTTAACTCAGCAAACACATATACAGTTACTGTAACCGGTGCTAATGGTTGCACAGCAACTTCTTCATCTATTGTAATTCAGGACTTTACTCCGCCTGCAACTACAATGAGTCCGGCATCAGGTACACTTACCTGCACCACAGCTTCTATTGCATTAGTTGCAGGTGGTGGTGTTTCTTACGATTGGGGTGGTGGTATTATTACAGCAACAAATACTATCAACACAGCCAATACTTATACAGTAACAGCTACCGGTGCTAACGGATGCACCGCTACGGCTTCCTCTGTAATTACACAAAATATTACTCCACCGGTGGCAGGTGTTACACCTGCAAGTGCAATACTTACTTGTGCTACTGCTTCAGTAACCTTAACAGCAAGTGGAGGTGCCACTTATGATTGGGGCGGTGGAATTACAACGGTGACAAACACTGTAGTTTCTCCAAACACATACACCGTTACGGCTATCGGCAATAACGGATGCACGGCTACCGCTTCATCGGTAGTTAGTCAGGATATTGCTACACCAAATGCAAGCATTGCACCGGCTGCCACACTCACTTGTGTTTTATTAAATACAACACTTACGGCATCTTCAACTACTGCTAATGCTTCTTTCAATTGGGGGGGTGGAATTACTACAGCAACTAAAACGGTTTCTTTGCCGGGCGCATATACCGTTACTGTTACCGACCCACTGAATGGTTGCACCGTAAGTTCTTCAGTTAACGTTACTCAAACAATTTCTACTCCTAATATATCGCTTACTAATACCGGTATACTTAGTTGTGTGAACGCAAACGTTACTATCAATGCATCTTCCACTACTCCAAACGTTACTTACGATTGGGGAGCAGGAAATACAACAACAAGTAACACGGTAACGATAGCTGGGAATTACACCATTACTGTTACCGACCCTGCCAACAGTTGTACTGCCACAACAAGTAACACGGTGCAACAAAATACTACTCCGCCTGCTGTAAACATTGCACCATCTGCTTCGCTTAACTGCGTAAATGCAAGCGTTACCTTAACTGCATCTTCACCGGTAACCGGTGCCACTTACGATTGGGGTGGTGGAATTACCACGGCAACTAATACTGTTTCTTCTCCGGCAACTTATCCGGTTACAGTTACTGACCCTGGCAATGGTTGCAGTGCTTCTGTATCGGTAAACGTGATTCAGAATCTTACCATTCCAAATGTGAGTATTGCTCCACCGGTAGTAATTACCTGTCATACTCCTTCTATTTCACTATCAGCTTCGAGCACTGCGCTTATTCCTTCTTACAATTGGGGCGGAGGAAACACAGCTTCTACTCTTTCGGTTTCTGTAGCTAACACTTATTCGGTTACCGTTACTGATATAGATAATGGATGTTCAGGAAGTGCTACCGCAACTGTAACAGATGTGCCGTTAATGAATCTTTCAGAAACACATACTAATGTTTCGTGCTTCAGTTTCAGCGATGGGGCTATTGATTTAACCGTAGCTGGTGGTCAACAACCGTTAAGTTTTGTATGGAGCAACAGTAATATAAACGAAGATATAACCGGTGTAGCTGCAGGAAATTATTCTGTAGTAGTTACAGATAATATCAATTGCACTACCACAATTTCTGTAACACTTACCGAGCCTGCTTCAATGCTTGTTTCTGAAACACATACAAATGTAACCTGCAACGGAGTGAATGACGGAAGTATTAATGTTACTGTTTCGGCTGGCACACCGGTATATGTTTTCCGTTGGAACGACAACGACTTGAATGAAGACAGAAATGCTTTAGCTCCAGGAAATTATTCCGTTACGGTTACCGATAACAATTCTTGCTCTGTTTCTACAACCGCAGTAATTACTGAACCGGTTGCCGTGAATGTACAACCGGTGGTAAATCAACCAACCTGTGCATCAAACGGCAATGACGGAAGTATTAGTGTTACTGCAACCGGTGGCACCACACCTTTTGCCTTTGCATGGTCTAACGGAGTTACGGCAGATAATATCTCGCAAGCCGGTGTTGGAAATTATTCGCTTACGGTAACCGATGCCAACGGATGCTTTGTCACCTCTGCTTTTCAGCTAGCCTACATTTATGATTTTGTGGTAGATGCTTCGCCATTTGCAACTATTGATATGGGCGACAACACTTTATTGACTTACACCTTAACCGGTAACACCGGAAACTACACGAGTAAGTGGGCACCGTGTTACGGCTTAGGTTGCCTGGACTGCACTTCTACTGAAGCATCACCGGTTTACAGCACTTTATATAATGTTACTATCGAAAATGAAGTTGGCTGTTATGCTTCAGATACGGTGACGGTTCGCGTGCTTCCGAAGTACGAAGTGTTTGTGCCAAATGCATTTACACCAAACAATGACGGCATCAACGATTTATTTGAAGTTTACGGAAAAATACGGGGGGTAGAATATTTAGAGATGCAGATATTTAACCGGTTAGGCGAAAAAGTATTTGAAACCAGCGACCACCAGTTTACCTGGGATGGAACTTACAAAGGTGAAAAACTGGCTCCGCAAATACTCACTTGGCAAATGCGTATTACCTGGATGGACGGACACCGAGATGAGCTGCGGAAGGGTACAATTACTATGCTGAAATAAAACAAAAAAGCCTCCCGATTTATCGGGAGGCTTTTTTGTTTCGACACTTTACAAATCAATTTACTGTAAAAGTGCGGGTTGTTGTTGCACTTTTTTCTTCATGGTCTTCGGCTGTTACCTTTACAGTATACGTTCCTACAACTGAAGGATGAAAATGATAGTGGTAATCATAGGTTTTTAAATCATGCACATAAGGGTATTCCTGTAATGCCGTGTCACCAGTTGATTGAATTACCAGAATACTTGCCTCATGCAAACTTTCATCATCGGTAAGTGATCCTTCAATGTGCAGCGAATCTGTCACGCTAATGGTGTCATTATCTAAAGGCTCTTCAATAGTAACTACCGGTGACTGGTTTTCTTTCTGTCCGCACGAAGAAACAGCGAAAGTAATTGCTGTAATAACTACAAGAGATAAAAAAATGGTTTGTGTCTTCTTCATTTTGTTTTGGCTTTATTATTTGTGATTGAAAAATTATAGAATACTCCCAGTTCCAAATTGAAACGATTTTTGTTTTCGCCATTCCAGTTCAGGTGGTTCATCAACGCGGGAGATACTGATGATGAAAAAGCGAATTGTTTGTAATAAACATCAAAACCAACAGCAGTAGTCAGAAAATCGCCACCGGTAAAGTTGAGCGTTCTTCCATCCTTCTTGTTGCTGAACTGATGTTCGTAGTTTAAGCCGGCTGTTGGCATAAGCTGAATTTCTTTTACATCAAACACGTAAAAGAAGTTTATGCCGGCCTGAGCTTTATCGCCAAAGCGATAGCCTTTATTATTGATTGTGTTTAGTTTATAAGAAACACTGGTGTTGAATCCGAAATTTTTGAACCTGAAGGTGTAAATAGTATTGACAATAAAATCAATACTACCGGTGCCGAGTTGAAGATTAGTGCCGAACAAATCATTAGCATCTATCTTAAACTCACCGGTGGGTAGTTTGGTTCCAATACCCAAGCGCAATTGATGCTTTGATTTTTTACCATTGCATTTTAGCGGATTGAGCAAATTGTATTGCAACAACAAACTCATATCGCCCAAACCGGCAGCTTTAGTAGTTACACCTTTCGCAGTTTGACGAATAAAACTAACCGGCATAAAAACCGAAAGCTGCAAACGCTCTTTGAGATTAAACCTTCCGAAAACTTCGAGCGAGTTCAAATATTGGTTTGTCACTGTTCCATCTAACTCTGGATTCAAACTATGTGCTTCTGAAAAATAATTACGATGCGTGTATCGCAAACCAAGTACATGTTTGTTCAGGTTAGGGAGTATAGAATAATTAGCTCCCGCGCCAGTGCAACAACATGCTTGTGTATATGCGTTAATGCTAATTGCTGATAACAGCAATACAGCCAAAATAGTTCTCATTGCTTTTTTGAGAATTAAAAACTAAGGATTAAAAAATGGAAATTAGAGATTGTCTGACCTTGGTTAGACTGTGAATTGCATTAAGCCGTTGGCGGTTTCATCAATTCGTTTCTATAATCAGAAACAGGAACAGACGATTTATAAGAAGTAAATTCTGTGATATTGAATGATGGGAAATATTGTTCAGGTAGGACTTTCGCATTGCTCGAAATAATTTCTTCCTTTTCCTTCTGAATATTCTGTGTTTGTTTTTGTTCGCCTTCTTCGACTTTCTTTAACTGCTTACTTAAGTAGCAATGACCATTACAATGTAGTTTTGGATTGCTTTTGTTTTCGCAAAGCTTTTGAGTGATGTATGCTTTGTTCAGATGATAGTAAACACCAATACCTACATTCACAAAAACCTGCGAGAGGATAACGAGTGCCAAAAATATGGAGAACAGTTTTTTCAAAGCAATGGCAAATGTAATCGCGTTTTTAAAATTACAAACTACAACATCAGTTACCGGTTTGTTTTCACAAAAGAAGAAGTAATAGTTTTTCCAGAAACAAAGAACGAAACATAGTACACACCAGCAAGTAATTTCCTTACATCAATACTAATATTGCTACTACCGGAGTGAAATTGCGCATTACCACTCCAAACAATCTGCCCTAATTCATCGGTAATTTTTATATCCGCATTTCTTGTCTCCATGGTTTCCACGCGCATTTGCAACTCCTGATTTACAGGATTAGGATAAATGTTGAATGAAAAGTTAAATGCAGAGAGGCGAACCACGGAATTTCCTTTTGAAACAAGCCAAACGTCCGGGTCAAATTGTAAGGTATCTGCTGTAAAAGGAAGAGTAAAATCGTAAGATTGGTCGTTGAAATTATTCTGCAGAATGATAGTAGTATCACCGGTAGCACTTGTAAACCGGAACGGCAAAGGCATTTCATAAAAAGAAACCGAGGGGTCTGATTGCGTTTGATGAATTTTGAGCGTTACACGATTCGAGAAATCTTGCTGCCAGTTAATAGTGTATGATGGAAACCCTTTCCCGTAAATCCATTGATTAAAAAATGTATTCAAGTTTCTTCCGCTTGCTGCTTCCATGTGTGCGCGTAAATCTGCCGTAGTAGCAAAAGCAAAAGCATGATTTACATCTTCTAAATAATTTCGAATACCGGTAAAGAAAATACTATCGCCCAACACAAATCTTAACGAGTGCAACACCATTGCTCCTTTAGAATAAGTTAAGTTTCCGTTGAAAATTCGACCCACGCTAGTCGTATCATCGCACCAAACCGAACCGTTAGGCTCACTGGTGGCTTTGTTGAGAGTACCCGTTTTAGATGCCATGAACCATTGCGTTGCGATATGCTCGTAACAGAGTATGGAAAGGTAAGTAGCAAATCCTTCGTTCAGCCAAATATCTTCCCAACTTGCACATGTAACTTTATCGCCAAACCAATGATGCGCAAGTTCGTGAGCAATCAATTCAAAACCAAAATTGGTTACAAAGGTCATGGTCTGATGTTCCATACCTCCACCCCAGCCGAATTCAGTCATACCGTATTTTTCCTTACTGAACGGATAAACGCCAAACAGTGAATCGAACAATTGCATGATGCCTACAACGTTTGCCGTTCCGTTTTTTGCATCGGCTAAATGTTCGGGGTAAACATAGTTGAGCACCTGCAGAGTATCACCATTAAAGGGAACATAATCGGAGTAAACAGAATAGTTGGAAACAGCAAAGCAAACTAGGTAAGCCGCAATAGGGTACCGGTGCTTCCAATGATAAATTTTATCACTACCGGCTTGAATTTCTTCTACCAACAAGCCATTACTTGCTACGCGGTAAGCTGCGGGTGTAGTTACAATTACATCCAGCGAATCAATTTTATCGGATAGATTTTGTTTGCATGGCCACCAATCTTTCGCGCCATAAGGTTCCGATAAAGTCCAGATAATAGGAACGCTATCATGAAGCCCTTGAACAAAAGAACCGAAACCATTGCCACCGGCAGGTACACCCTGATAATAAACTTTTACTGAATCAAATTCACCGGCAGTGAGCGTGTTATTAAAACTGATATTCAATATTTCATTGGCATGAGAAAAAGCAAGTAAGGTGGTATTATAAACTACACTATCCACCTGCAACGAATCGCTGAGGTCGAACTCTATACTACTCATGGCATTATCGGGAATAAAAATGGTTGTAACCGCACCGGCAATGTATTTTACAGCTGGGTCGGCTTGCAGTTCGAGGCGGGTGTAGGTGATATTATAATTGCTCACTGCTCCACGTTCAGATTTATGCAGATGCATAAAAGCCTTCTTCTCGCCTTCGAAAATCTGCTCTAAATCATTTTGTGCCTGTGCAAAGAGGCAAACGAGCAAAACCGGTAAACAGAAAAAAAATCTTTTCATGTAAGGTAACGAAGATAAAAAACATGAACAGTATTTCTGTTACTAGCAGGCTGCCAAAACAGCAAGTAATTACTTTGTTTTAAAAGCCACACTCTCCGAATAATTTTTACGCAACGCTGCAATAAACTCGTTCCAAATAGAGAAATCCTTTTTGTAGAGCAGCAGACTTTTTACTGTTACATCGGTTTTAAGCACAATAGTATTGCCAACTTGTTTGTAGCTGATATTATAGTTGAGCAGTTTGTGGCTAAGCGAATCGTTTGGCGGCAGATATGACAATGTGTAACCATCGGGAATTTTGAGAATGGTTGTATTGCTTATTTGTTGCTTGTGATCAAACTCCAAATCCGTCTCTCTTGTTTTTTCGATAGTGTATTTACCGTAAGGCTTTTCGAGATTTAGATTGATGAAAATTTCGTTGCCGGATTTAAAAACAAAATCGCTTACGTTGAATTTATAGTGTATGCCAAATGGTTTATCACGATCCAGTTCATCGGTTTCGGTAAAGCTTTCGAGCATGAACTTGTTGTTGCCCTTCTGAAAATAATTTTTGAGCATGGTCAATTTTTCTTCACCGGTGTGGTCATCGAGCATGCTCAGCACATCATCGCGCTCAAAGCCGGTGTATTCGCTATAACCGGTACCGGTTAATTTAAAATCGCTTGTTATTTCGGCATACACACTATCTGTGTTTACATTTTGCGATTCGTGAACTTCCGGCACTTTGACAATTTCGTATTTATCATCTGCCAAATGCACGATGGCTTCTTTACCTTGTATAAATTCAGAAGGATAGCCAAACGGAGTAGTGGTGCTGGTGCCATCTAAAAACATGTATTTGCCATTCAGCTTAATAGAAGCAATCATGTGGTTATCTGAACCGGCTGTGGGGTTTTCGTTGTAACTGTAAGGCAGTTCGCGGGTGCCAATCCAAGTCAGGTAAGATTTAATGTTAGCGTAATCCAACATTTTGGTAATAATGCTCGACATACCTTTGCAGTCGCCATACCGCTTTTCGAAAATATTCTTTGCCTTATCAGGAATAAAACCTTCGTATCCGCTTTCGAAGGCGATGTATTTAATATTGTCTTTCACCCAGTAGTAAATAGCTTTTACTTTTTGCTCTTCGGTTTTTGCTGAGGCGGTGAGCGAGTCAACTAATTTTTTGAGCGGTTCGTAGGTTTCGTCATTTACGCCTTTTACTAATTTACTATAGTAGCCATGTAAATCTTCAACAGACTCCATCACCTTTTCTTTTTTTCCATTTGCCGTGTAATTTTTAATGTAGTAAACTATGTGTGGCATGTAATACAAACGCCCCGGTCCACCGCTTTCGCTTTCCATTTGTTTTACGTTGCTACATTTCCATTCGTAAATGGTTTTATTTTTTTCTTTCCTTGTTTCGTAAGTTACGTTTACGCTGTCGCCATTAAAAATTTTATACCCAATTTCCATATCAGTAGGGCATACAATTTTAAGGGTTGCGTTTTCTACCGGAAAATAATCCTGCAACATGAATGCGGTAAGGAGGTAAGGGTCTTTTACATCGTAAATAAGCGTGAGTTTTCGAATAGCTCCTTTAATGAGTGACGGGTAAGTAAACTTCTTTTCCTTTATATCATCATAAAAAATGCTGTTGCTGAAACGGTCTTTTTCTTTGAACTCTTCTACCTTAATTTCTTTATAGCGTTTTTCGTTAGGGTAAAGTGTAGCTGCTTTAATACCCGAAAGAAAAACAAGTGAAGAATAACTTACACTGCCTTCTGAATAAAGTGCCGCACGGTCATCCAACAAAAAGCTTTCTTTACCAATATTCATTTTGATATTGAACTTGCCTTCTTTCACTTCAATATCTATTTGCTCGTTGATGTTGGTGTATACAGCAGCCTGGTCCGGATATTTTTGTTGCAAGCGGTATAAGTCTGATTTAGGTTGTGCAGTTACTGTTTGCGCAGAGGCAAATAACAAGCAGCTTAGCGAGGCGGAGATTATGTTTTGAGAAAAGTATTTTTTATAATTCATTGGATTATATAACGTGCGGTGGTGTATTTTCATTGTGTATAACAGGAAGATATGGAGTTAGTATAGAATACTTTACCGCTACAACAAATCTAAAATAAGTAAGCAATAGGTAAAGGGCAAGAATTGCTGTTCAGAAAACCTTATGGTAGTTTACGCCTTTGCTTTTTTAGCAGGTTCAGGTGGCACATTGGTGAGTATCCAATACCGCGCAAGGTCTGATATTACTTGTGTAAAAGTGTCGAAGTCTACGGGTTTAACCATAAAACTATTGGTACCAAAGCGGTAGGCGGTAGCAATGTCCGATTCTTCGCTAGAGGAAGTAAGCACAACCACCGGAATAGTTCTTGTACACTCTTCACTTTTTATTTGGCGTAGAATTTCGAGTCCGTCAACTTTCGGCAGTTTAAGGTCGAGGAAAATAACTTTGAGTTTCTCGCTGGTTTGAGCGCCTTCGTATTTGCCTCGCGAAAAAATAAAATCGAGAGCTTCTATCCCATCATCTATATGTAATAAACGATTGCCAAGATTGTATTGCTTAAAGCAACGAAGTGCTAATTGCGCCTCGTGCGGGTTATCTTCTACCAAAAGAACTTCAACTTCGGAATACTTCATACAGCGGTTGGCAAAATTATAGCTTTTGTTATTTGATAGAAACACAAAGTAAGATGTTTCATATGTAACGTCAATAGGTTAATCAGACTAAATTACAAACTGCAACCTGTAAATAATACTGGAAGAATGGTATTTGAGAAGATTTAGAAAATTAAGGCAGGGTGAAATAAAAAACGGCTCCTTCATTTGGTTTAGCATCTGCCCAAACTTTGCCAAGATGACGGGTAACAATGCGATGAACAATTGCCAAACCCACACCGGTACCGGGAAATTCACTTGGTTTGTGTAACCGCTGAAAAACTCCGAAAAGTTTACCAGCATATTGTAGATCGAAACCTACGCCATTATCTTTTATATAATAAACAGTTTGTCCGTTTTGTTCAAGGCAGCCAATTTCTATAAATGGGTTTTCGCGGTTCTTTGAATACTTGATAGCGTTTGAAAGAAGGTTTGACCATACCTGTTTAATAAGCACTTGGTCGCAGTCGGCATGCTTTAATTCTTTCAGTTTTATTTTGGCTGCCAGCTTGTTTGTAGTAAAACGCATTTCGTCAATTACCGAAGTAACTAAATCGTTCATGTTCACATTTCGCTTGATGAGGTTGGCTCTGCCAAGGCGGGCAAGATTCAATAAGTCGTTTACCAAATCGCCCATGCGAGTGGCATTGCGTTTTATTACCTGTATGGTTTGAAAACCTTCTTCATCTAATTTGTTACGATAATCATCTAACAGCACTTGCGAGAAACCGTCAATAATTCGAAGCGGAGCCATTAAATCATGCGATACAGAATAAGTAAAAGCTTCCAGTTCTTTATTGGCAATCTCCAACTCGGCTGTGCGCTCCTTTACTTTTTTCTCAAGCGATTCGTTCATTGATTTTATTTCTCCTTGAGCTGAACGATAGCGCGTAGTATCGCTGGCGGCAATGCATAAACCTATAATGGATCCGGTATCGTCTTTTATACCGGCAAAGCGCACATGATACCAACTAACTGCTCCATCGCGCTTGGTGTATTTATCTTCATAAATAAATGGCGTTCCGTTAATAGCATTTTGCATAACTGTAATTGCAGGCTGCTTGTATTTATCGGGTATAAAATCTATAAAATTGCTTCTGTCAATCAGGTTGCGGTCAAATTCAGAAGTGGTCCATTGATGGGCGATGCGGTTGCTGGTAATGATGTTTAACTGGTTATCGAGCAGAATGTAAGCGGTGTCAGAACTATCAAGTATAAACCGCAAGTTGGCTTCGGTTTTTCGGAGCAAATCTTCGGTATGCTCATCGCGCTGTTTGCTCATGTATTATATTACGGTGTAACGCTAAGTTGAATAATTAGAACTGAAATTAAAATAAAAAGGGGATGAAGAAAATTATTTCTTCATCCCCTTTAATAAGTTGCAGATGGTTTTACGCTCTGCGAATGTTTGCGTTCATGGTAGTATTCATTTGTTTTTGCTTGGCTTCGTTGCCGGTAAGCAGTTCTTCAAAAATTTCCACCTTCTGCTCTAACTTGCGGTAAGTAGAAATAAACTCGAAGTAGCTTTTGTTGCCATAGCGTTCGATGGTCTCTTCAGTAATAGGCACATCTACAGCAATTAAAAACGGCAATTCAATTTTCATTACATCGCAGAAACGTTTAAGGGTTTCTAAGCGGGCGTTACTAGCTCCTTGTTCAAGGCAACTGTAAGCTTGTTGAGTAATGTTCATGGAAGAAGCGATTGCAGTTTGTTTCCAGCCGCGCACTTCACGGATTTTTCTGATTCTAGAGGCGATTGTCATGTGTTTAAGTTTTAAGGTTGTTGAATAAATGGTTGCGCTTGTATCTTACCAACGCAATGCCCGTTTGCCAACAATTGGCTCAAAAAACTGTAAAGGCACTGATAAATAATGAGTTAGATAATGTTTGATACACAACGAGGCTTGTGCTCGAATTGAAAAACCCTTCCATTTTGAAAAAATTTTTTCCAAAACGGAGCACTTACAAGAATTTATTTGTGGCTTACCGAAAGCAAAACTACCTGTTTACGTAGTTTGAGCGATGTTTTACAGGTCTTTTATGGTATTTGACTTAGCGGGCGAGATTTTTTACGCTTTAAAGCTGGTTAATGACGGATTTAACTCCGTTAGGCTACTCACTCTAATTTGTATTCCTGCAATTTGCGGTAGAGTGTAGTTAAACCTATGTTCATCAGTTTAGCGGTTTCGGTTTTGTTATTGTTGGTGTAGCGCATTACTTTTTTAATGTGCTGTTTTTCTACTTCGGCTAAATCGAAAAGATGTTCTGATGAACTTTGTGGTGTAAAATCGAAAGGCAGATGTTCGGACAACAATTCTTTATCGCATAAAATGAGTGCGCGTTCAATTACATTTTTCAGCTCGCGAATGTTTCCTTTCCACGGATGTTTCTTTAGGGTAAGCAAAAACTCTTTGGTAACTTTGGGAAAGGATTTATTCATTCTATCGCTGTATATTTTGATAAAATGAAAAGCCAACGGCTCCATATCTTCCGGACGCTCTGCCAACGAAGGCAACGGAATTTGAAATACCGATAAACGGTAAAAAAGGTCTAAGCGGAAATTTCCTTTCTCAGCTTCTTCCTGTAAATTACGATTGGTGGCGGCAATTACACGCACATCAACCTTGGTAGGTTTCGAATCACCCACACGATAAAATTCCTGGGTTTCTAATACGCGCAACAATTTTGCTTGCAAATCAATATTCATTTCCCCTACTTCATCTAAAAAGATGGTTCCTTTATTCGCTTCTTCAAGCCAGCCTTTTTTATCTTTTACGGCACCGGTAAAGCCGCCCATTTTATGCCCGAATAACTCGCTCTCTAAAATTTCTTTACCAAAAGCACTGCAATTAACCGCCACAAACGGATACAATTTTCGTTTGCCGGCTTCGTGAATGGATTGCGCAAAAATTTCTTTACCGGTTCCGGTTTCGCCAAGCAATAAAACGGTGGCATCGGTATCTGATACTTTACCGGCTAAAGTTTTAGCTTTTTGCAAGGCCGGAGAATCGCCAACAATATTGTCGAAACTGAATTTGTCAGAAATTTTCTTTTCTAACTGCTGAATGCGGTATTGTAGAGCCGATTTTTCAATGGCTTTATTCAACAGCGGAATTATCTTTTGGTTATCCTGAATTTTTACCAGATAATCGAACGCTCCGTTCTTGATAGACTTTACTCCATCTTCAATAGTGCCGTGGCTGGTAATTACTATTACTTCTACAAAAGGATGTTTGGCTTTAATAGCTCCCACCAATTCTACTCCGTTAGCATCGGGCAGGCGCACATCGCTCAGCACTACTTTAATATCTTCTTTGTCCAGAACTTTTAAACCGCTGGCAGCATCATCGGCATCGAACACAGTAAATCCTTCTTTGGAGATAATACGCACAAGTAGTTTGCGGAAATCATCATCATCGTCAATTATTAGAATGTTTGAATTCATGGATGCGCAAATATGCAAACTGCACCGAGTTAAATGCGCTGCGATATTAACCGTTTGTGGATGAAGAAAAAGGGAAACGGAGTTATGTTGAAAATTTTACAATTCTGTGACAATTGAATTGACGGAATGGTGATTTGGATAACAACAAAAAGCCCCGCTCAAACGAACAGGGCTTTTTGTTTTCTGCCTCTCAAGTCTCTTAGGGGTCATCTCACCTTCACAATCTTCTTCGAAACCATTTTGTTTGCGGTGGCA
Organism: Bacteroidota bacterium; assembly: GCA_947475165.1. Classification (GTDB taxonomy): domain Bacteria; phylum Bacteroidota; class Bacteroidia; order Chitinophagales; family LD1; genus Bog-950. The sequence continues at coordinate 73,854 of CANJLD010000017.1, read as the reverse complement.
ATGGAGAGTAAATAGGTGCCGGAAGCCACATTGCTTAAATCCGCTTCGGTGTGATACAATCCGGCTTCGGTGTGTTGTGTTTTGTTGGTGTAAACAATTCTGCCGTTCAGGTCGGTCAGCATCATGCTAACTTCACCAGCTTTAAAAATATAATACTGAATAGCCACTTCATTAACAGAAGGATTTGGATAGCATGAAATCATGACCATTTCATCCGGCTTCACATTTCCTATTCCCGAAACAATCGGTGCTAAACCCGGATTAGTTCCGCGCGGTGCAAGCGGGCCGTTGCATTGTGTAAGATGATTCGCTCCATCTAAATCACACCACGATGCACCTACGGCTGAAGTAAAGGTGCGCGAAGTAATACTGCTCATATAAATCCAATCGCCCTGCACTTTTTGCTCGGTAACATCAAACAGCAAATAGCCGCGCTTAGATAACTCGGCATATTTTATATGTGGGATAAGTGCGGTAATAATATTAGCCGGTACCGGGAAGGTGATAAAACTTCCGCTGGTTACACTGGTGCAAACAAACTCTACACAAGCCGAACCATGACCGGTACTGCCGCTGTAAGTAGAATCAGGATGCGGAATATCGTTTGCCCATGAAGTATGAATATCACCGGTTAGGATGGCTACGTTATTAATGTGATTGGATGAAATATGACGAAGAATTTTATCGCGCTCAGCCGGATAACCATCCCATTGGTCTTGGTTTAATGCAGTGCCGAAAACTTTAAGCGGAGCAAACATTACCTGGTTGCCGATTAGTTTCCATTTAGCTGTAGAAGTAGAAAGTTGTTGTTTGTACCATTCCAACTCATCATGTCCCATCATGGTGCGGTTGGTATCGGTAACTGTAGCACCGGTGGTGCCCGCTTGTATATCTCTTCCTTCGGTGCGTGTTTCCACCATAATTAAATCAGCCAAATTTCCCATGGGTATTACACGGTGTATGGTGTCCACGCTATTGTGTGTATTGCGAATAGGCATCCACTCAAAATATGCTTCGTGCGAATCTTCTTTGCGGTCATTCCAATATCCCTCTACACTATCGGTGTGATTTTGTGCGCCACCGCTCCAACTATCGTTTGCAATTTCATGGTCATCCCAAACAGTAATAAACGGATACTGCTGATGAGCCACTCTCAAATCAGGGTCGAGCTTATAAAACGAATGACGCTGACGATAATCGGAACGCGTCCATACTTCCTTATAAGGTTCTTGGATGCGCGATGAATCAATACCCGGGTCAAAATCATCCGGTCCGTATTCGTAATAATAATCGCCTAAGTGAATCACCGCGTCCACATCATTCTTATTTACAATATCGCGGTAAGCATTAAAATATCCACTCTGATAATTGGAGCAAGCCACTACCGCAAAACGCATATTGGAAACATTACCGGTTGGCATAGTGCGCGTTCTGCCCACAATAGAATAAGTGCCATTACTGCTGAACCGGTAGTAATACCAGTTGCCGGGCTGCAAACCGGTAGCATCTACTTTCACTGTATAATCGGTAGTTGAGTCGGTAGTTACCGAACCGGAATTAATAACGGTGGCGAATGCTGTATCAGTTGCAATTTGCCAACCGACTGTTTCAGAAGTATTAGTGGAAGTAATTCTCGTCCACAAAATCACTCTTTCGGTCAGTGGGTCACCGGAAGCAACACCGTGATAGAAGGGAGCAAGAGTTCCATCAAGATTAGAACGCGAAGGAGAAAGATGGTCGTTTTGTGCCGAGGCAAAAGCTGAAACAAAAAGGAAACAGAGGGGTAGAATTTTTTTCATGGCTTATTTTTTAGCGAGTCGAATGTAAACGGAAATAGTTTCATTTCTAAATCAATTTATATTCGGGCAATCAATTAACAAACCCATAGCGAAATGATAATAATAGCAGAAAGCGGCTCTACTAAAACCAACTGGTTAACCGATAATAAAGAATTGCATGAAACGATTGGTTTTAATCCGCTCTTCTTTTCTTCTGAAAATATTTACGATGAATTAATGAAGCAGGAAGGCTTGCTGAAACTGAAAGATGAAATAACCGAAGTGTTTTTTTACGGAGCAAGTTGCAGCAGCGATGACCGAAAACAAATTGTTTTTGATGCGCTCAAAAAATATTTCACCAAAGCAGAAAAAATAAAAGTAGACCACGATATGAATGCTGCGGCCTTTTCTACCTGCGGAGGTAAGCCGGGCATAGCGTGTATATTAGGTACCGGCTCCAACTCGTGTGTGTTTGATAGCGAAAGAGTTTTGGAAGACGGACCTACTCTCGGGCTCGGTTATATTTTAGGCGATGAAGGCAGCGGTGCTTATTTCGGCAAAAAATTATTGGCGAAGTTTCTCTATAAAGAATTACCTGAAGCCACTGCTAAAATTTTGAATGACGATTACGGGTTAGAGAAAAATAAAATTTATGAAGCAGTGTATAAAAAGCAGCACGCCAATGTCTACTTAGCAAGTTTTGCCCGAGTAATGAGCGACAGCCCCGACAAAGAATTCATGGAGAAGTTAGCCGAAGAAGGTTTTACAGAGTTTTTTATTCATAACGTTTGCTGTTATAAAAACTACAAACAATATCCGGTTCATTTTGTAGGCTCTATTGCTTTTCATTTCAAACATGTTTTAAAAAAAGTAGCAGACAATTACGGTTGCGAATTAGGCATTGTAGATAAGAATCCTGTTTACCGGTTGCTCGATTATCATATACACCCCCAACCCCCTAAAGGGGGCTCAATGCAAAAGACATAGAACCGGATTTGTATTCTGTATTTAAGTCCCCTTTAGGGGATTTAGGGGTATAAAAAATGCCCCGCAGAATTGCGAGGCATTTCACTCCTTTATTGGCGTGTGTGTATTATGCAGCTTTTAGCTTACTTATTTTTGTGTTCTCCAGTTTCTCTTCCACAAACTCGCGGGTAACAACAAACTCTTTTATATCTGACTGCGATGGAAGTTCATACATAGCATCTGTCATTACCGCTTCGCAAATAGAACGTAAACCGCGCGCGCCTAATTTGTATTCAAGAGCTTTCTCTACGATGTAATCAATAGCGTCATCTTCGTAAGTAAGCTGAATGCCATCGGCTTTGAAAATTTTCTTGAACTGTTTAAGTAAAGCATTCTTTGGCTCTGTAAGAATAGAACTGAGTGCAGTTTTATCCAACGGGTCTAAGTGAACTAATACCGGCACGCGACCAATCAACTCGGGGATTAAACCGAAGGAGCGCATATCCATTGGAGAAATGTATTGCAAGAAATTATCGTTGCCTACATTTTCCTTATCCTTTCCTTTCTTGAAACCAACTTTAGATTGATTCATGCGCGAAGCAATAATTCTTTCAATACCCTCAAACGCACCTCCGCATATAAAGAGGATGTTCGAAGTATCTACCTTCACTAATTTCTGCTCCGGATGTTTTCTTCCTCCTTGCGGTGGAACGAGTACTTCGCTTCCTTCCAGCAATTTCAACATGGCCTGTTGAACACCTTCGCCACTTACATCACGGGTAATTGATGGGTTATCACCTTTACGGGCAATCTTGTCAATCTCATCTATATATATAATGCCGTGTTGTGCAGCGGTAACATCATAGTTACAAACCTGTAACAGGCGCGAAAGAATACTCTCTACATCTTCGCCTACATAACCGGCTTCTGTAAATACCGTAGCATCAACAATAGCAAACGGCACATTCAAAAACTTAGCAATGCTCTTTGCAAGCAAAGTCTTTCCTGTTCCGGTTGGACCTACCATTAATATGTTGCTCTTTTCAATTTCCACTTCATCGCTCTTGGTTTGATTCAAGCGCTTGTAGTGATTGTAAACTGCCACGCTGATAAACTTCTTCGCTTCATCCTGACCAATAACATATCCGTCAAGGAACTTTTTAATGTCGCGCGGTTTTACCGAGTTAGGTAAGTTGAACTGAAACTTCTTGTGTTTCTGAAACAACTCTTCATCAATAATCTGCTGCGCCTGATTCACGCAGTTCTCACATATATGTCCTTCGATACCCGAGATAAGAATTTGTGTTTCGCGTTTCTTGCGTCCGCAAAATGAGCACTGTGGTTCGTTTTCTTTCTTCATCATAGTTTATTTTACAAGTGCGTAGAGCAGTGGTGTTATCAACATACTAACATGCGCTTCTGCTGTTCCGTACTAATTTGAGGTCTAAAAATACAAATGTTATACGGTTGTTAGCATTATACGGATGCAAGTTACAAGAGGGTTCTTGTAGTTTATATGCGAGCGTATGTAAATCGCATTTTTTTTGTCTTCGACAACGATTACACAGATAACATTCGATTACACAGATAAAAAAATCGGTGCAATCATCGGCTGTTATCTGTGTAATCGAAATTTATTTAGTCTTTCTTCGGAGTGCGAACTAAAACTTCATCAATCATGCCGTAGTCTTTGGCTTCCTGCGCACGCATCCAATAATCGCGGTCGCTGTCTGCTGCTACCTGCTCCATTGATTTACCGCTGTGCTCAGAAATGATTTGATACAGTTCTTGCTTAATCTTACGGATTTCGTTTATCGAAATTTCTATTTCGCTCGCCTTGCCACCAATGCCGCCAAGTGGCTGGTGAATCATTACACGGGCATGTTTCAACGCAGTGCGTTTTCCTTTTTCGCCTGCACATAATAATACGGCCGCCATAGAAGCCGCCATACCGGTGCAGATAGTTGCCACATCCATATTTACATATTGCATGGTGTCGTAAATACCCATGCCCGAATAAACTTCACCACCGGGGCTGTGAATATAAATCTGCACATCGCTGCGCGCATCGCTTGATTCTAAGAATAACAACTGTGCCTGTATAATAGCTGCGATATAATCATCTATAGGAGTGCCCAGGAAAATAATGCGGTCCATCATCAAACGCGAAAACACATCTACTTCGCGGAACGGCATTTGTCTTTCTTCAATTACGGTGCGCGTTAAATTCTGCGGAGCATTACCGCTATATACTTTCTTGGTATAGTTTTCTAAATGCATACTGCTGATGCCGTGATGCTTTACTGCGTAGTTCTTAAAATCCTGTGCTTCTTTAATGTTCATGTGGTCTGTTTGTTTTTCGGTTGTAATAATGAATTTGTTTTTCGAGAAAAACAAACCGGCTTTCGCGCCCTATGTTGACGAACAACCTGAAATAATATTGGCGTTCCCGCTCAAAGCCGCGGGCGGGCAAAGTCCGAAAGAAGTCAGTCCAAATAGATGCCCAATGAGAGTTATGTATGTTCTGTTGAGTGTTATTGTAACATTGCCGCTAACTAATAAATATGCGGTTTGCGTTTGGTGTTGCCGCTTTCTTCCCCAATTTTAAACCCGAACCCGGTATGGTGTAAAATACACCATACCAAACCCCGAAAACATGTAATTTACTGCCTGCCTTGTTTGCCTTGCGTGCTCAATCCATTGCCTTGCTTCGTAACTCCTTTGTTTAGCTTCGTAATTCCTTTGCATTCCTTCGTAGCTCCATTGCCTTGCTTCGTATTTCCATTGCCTTCCTTTGTATTTGCTTCGTATTGCTTTGTTGCTCCATTGCCTTGTTTCGTATTGGTATTGTTTACATTAGAATAACATTGTAATAGATTACTAATTGCCTTGTTTTGCGTTCAATTCTGGCAAAAAAAATTGTTCGCTAATGCTTACAAATATCAATTCTACCTCGCTGTTCCTTTAGACTTGCCGTTAAATACATTCGGGAGTGGTCAGGCAAAGCGCCACCGGATGAGGCAAAAACAAAATATCCCGTCTCGGTTGAACCGAGACGGGATATTTTTATTCATTAAAGTAACTATTGCTATTATGCGTTTACTTTTTCTACAAGTGCCTTAAACTCATCCAAAGTAGTATCCTTCTCAGTCAACTGTACCTTGCTCTTTATATAGTTCAACACTTTGTCTTCTAATAATTGCTCGCGGGTTTGAGAAACCACTTTCTTATCAGCTAATTGTTTTTGAACAAATTGCTCTACCCAATCTTCGCCAATGTTTTTCATACCGTAACCATATAGTTGCTGTATAAGGTTAGCGCGAACTTTACCCGTAACTTCTTCTTGCGAAATTTCGATGTTTTGGTCAGCTACAACTTTACGCTGCACCAAACTCCAGCGAAGCGATTTTGCAAAGCCAGGATAATCTTTTTCAATTTCTTCAGCAGAAATTGGTTTCTCATTAGTTACATCAATCCAGCGTTTCAGAAATTCATCGGGCAGTGGGAAGTTTGCCTTCTCAATAATTACTTTGTAAATATCATTTACTAAGTAGCTATCGGTTTGTCCATCGAAGTAGGCTTCTAAATCACTCTTGATGTTCGTGCGCATTTCTTCTTCGGTCTTCGGTCCGTTTTCCCCGTAAACCTTTACAAAAAATTCTTCGTTGATAACCGCAGGAACCGAACGGGTAATGTTGTTCAAAGTTAATTTGAACTTATCTCCTACTTCATTCAGTTTAGAAAGGTCGTTCATGTTTAGAACGTTCTTAGCCACTGCTTCGCGGTCTCTATCCATCAGTTCAAACACGTTGTATTCGAAACTGTTTTGTTTCTTTAGAGGAAGAATTTTGCTCTTCGCTTCATCTTTCAAAAGGTCAACCGTTAAAGTAGTTACAGTGTTTTGTCCGCCTTCTCTTGGCGTTCCGTCTGCGTTCAATTCCTCTACCGAGAAAGTAAGCACATCTGTATCACCAACTACTTCCGGATACTCGTAGGTAGCAAAACGCTTTTGAATGCGGTCTACTTCTTCGTTCAGCATTTTTTCTTCTGCCTGAATCTTATACTTAGTAAACGCTGCATTCTCAATAAACGAAAGGTCAACGTTAGGTGCAATAGCTAATTCGAAAGCAAAATCAATATCCTTTAAGCTGTTGATATCAATATCCAGTTTCTGTCCGCTAGCCGGAATGGGCGAAGCGATAATTTCAATTTTTTTATCGTTAATGTATTTGTAAACCTCATCGTTCAGCACTTTATTCAGTTCTTCCACCAGTACGCTGTTGCCATGCATCTTCTTCACCATATCTAACGGTACCATACCCGGTCGAAATCCTTTTACCGAAACCTGTTTGGCAAGGGTCTTAATTTGCTTTTTTACGTTTGGCTCGTAATCTTCTTTCTTCAGATTAACGCGAACCTTAGATAGAAGGCTGTCAACTTTTTCTTCTGTAACTGTCATAATTATTTGTGTTAAAGTGTTTAGGTGCGAAAGTGTTTAGGTTAGAGTCTATTCAACTTTAACATATCAATACTTTCGCACCATGACACCATGAAAAGTGTGCGGGCGGAGGGACTTGAACCCACATGCCGTGAGGCGCTAGATCCTAAGTCTAGTGCGTCTGCCAATTTCGCCACGCCCGCATTCAATGAACATACCTTTTTGAAAAGGGAGCGCAAAAGTAAAAATTAGAATGAGAAAAAAAATTAAACCAACTGCTCTAGTTTTGTGTGATAATATCGAACCCTTTTTTACGTTTGAGAACAGTAAAAAAACAGTTTCGTAATTACCAAAAATCTTTAACCCATGATGTTTAACAAACAGTTGCTTACACTTACAGTTGCCTTCCTTCTTATCACAACTACCAACGCTCAAAGCACCGAATACAACGTTATCAATTCGGGCGAAATAATTAATAGAGGTGTTGCCCTACACGATGACGAGAAATATGATGAAGCACTTAAGCTTTATAATCAGGTTCCGGAAAACGACACTAACTACTCATTGGCAGTTGTAGAAAAAGCACTTAGTTATTATGCTAAGAAAGACTACGACAAAACCATAAAACTTTGCGAAGAAGCCAACAGCTACGGAACTGAATACGATAACAATCTCTACATCACACTCGGCTCGGCATACGATGATGCGGGCAAACCGGAAAAAGCTCTTGATGCATACGATAGAGGAATAAAGGCCTTCCCTAAAAACCACCTGATACTTTTTAATAAGGCCGTAACACTTGAACAGCAAGAGAAATATACGGAGGCAATTGAATTGTATAAACAGGTTTTGCAAATAACTCCATACCACGCCAGCACGCATTACCGGTTAGGACATTTAGCAGAACAGGAAGGCGACCTTACCCGCGCCATGTTGTGCTACAACACCTTCCTTATAGTTGAACCAGCTTCTTCGCGCGCACTTAACGTGCTTACATCCCTTGATAATATGACGAGCAGAAAGTATGATGACTCAAAAGCCAAAGGAATTAAGCTGGCTGAAAAGGGAGAAGATTTTAGTGCTATAGAAACGCTTATCCGTAAGCAACTTGCGCTTAATAAAAATTACAAGCTTGAATCGAAGGCAGACTACTCGGTGGTGCGCCAAAACCAGGCATTGCTTTCTTACTTAGCTACGCACAGAGGTAATAAAGGTTTTTGGGAAACATTCTATGTGCCGTTTTATGCGCAGCTTTATAAGGAAGGTCGCTTTGAAGACTTCAGTTACTTCATACTTGCCAGCAGCGATAATGAAAAGATTAAAGCACTGTTGAACAAAAACAAAAAGGACATTGAGAAGTTTAACGAATGGATTGCCGATGCATACAGCAACGTTACGGCAAAATATAAGGTAGAAATTGACGGAAAGCAAACTGATGTGGTGCAACTTTATTACAAGGGAGGAAGCCTTTACGGTTTTGGTCCTTATGTAACCGGTGCCGATAAAGCAGATAAAAAAGTGGGAAGCTGGAAATTCTATTACACGAATGGGCGCTTAATGTCTACCGGTAGTTACGATAACAACGCACAACAAACCGGTGACTGGAAATTTTACCATGTTAACGGTGTATTGAAGAAGGAAACTAAAATGGTTGAGGGCAACGGCAGCGGTCCTTACAAAATATATTACGAAAACGGCAACCTGAAAGAAGCCGGTGAATTTGCAAAGGGCGAATTAAACAAAGAGATAAAAACATTCACTTGGTATGGCGGGCTCGAAGAAGTGCATCATTTTAAGGATGGAGTACATGAAGGTAAGTATGAAGAATATTACCCTAACGGAAAACTTAGTTTCAGTTCGAACTATACTAACAATAAACTAACCGGTGTGTTCAAATCGTTTCACCCGGATGGAAAGCCAAATGTGGATGGAAACATTAAGGACAATTTTAAAGAAGGTTTGTTTACTGTTTATTTCAGAGATGGTAAAGTGGAGTTGAAAAAAACTTATCTGTTGAACAAGGAGAATGGTCCGTTTGTAAAGTATTACAACAATGGTAAAGTAAAACAGGAAGGCAATTTAAAGAACGAGAAATATTCCGGTACATGGAAAACGTATTTCATGAACGGACAGATAGATGATATTACTACCTACAACGATGCAGGAAATGAAAACGGTACACAGCAATATTTTGATGTGGATGGTAAGAAGTATTACGAAGCTGAATTAAAAGACGGTCGCATTCTGCAATTCAAGTATTTTGATAAAAGCGGAAAGGTAGTAGCCGATACAAAACTGAAAGCAAAACAAGAAGTAAAAACCTATTATTCTGATGGCAATGTTCGCTGGACGGGCTTTTTAGCGAACGGCAAACGCGATGGACAATGGAAAGAATATGCGCGCAACGGATTGCTGATTAGCGAATACAATTACAATGACGGCAGCCTGAACGGCTCGGCAAAAACTTATTTCTTAAACGGAAAGGTTTTTAAAGAACTGAACTATAAGAATGGTGAATTGCACGGTGAGTATCTTGAGTATTTCAGAAATGGGAAGCTTTATAAATCGGCTTGGTATGAGAATGGAATGGGACAGGGCGATGTAACACAATACACCAACCGGGGACAAAAGGAACGTTACTTTACCATGTTAGATGATAAGATTAACAGCAACAGTTATACTTATGATGTAGAAGGTAGATTGAATGTGGTAGAAAGATATGAGAAAGGAATTTTTGCAGGTTTCACTTTCTACGACACTACCGGTGCTGTAACCCGCAAGATTGAAGTGAAGAAAGAAAAAGTAGAAGTGGAATTCCCGTCAGTAGCCGGTGATGTGTTGATGAAGAGAACTTTTGTAAACGGCTCTAAAGAAGGCGTGTCGAATAGTTATTTTCTTGATAATAAAATTGAATCGGAAGGTTATTATCTGAATGACAAGCGCGATGGATTGTGGAAATGGTACAATCCCGATAATACTTTAAACGCAGTAAGAACTTATGACTTAGGCGACTTAAAAGGACTTTCGGAAAACTACGATTTGTTCGGTAAAATAAAATCGCGGTTTGATTATGTAGATGGTTCTATTTACGGCATAGGCGATATTTTCTATTACAACGGAAACAAAAAAGAAGAGGTAACTTATTGGGAAGATGAAGAAAACGGCCCCACCAAATATTTCGGTTTTAATGGCGAGTATGTAATGACTTTGTTGTTTGAACATGGTGCGCTCTCTAAAATTGTTTACGTAAATGGTAAGGGCGGTGCGGGCAAATCCGATACTATTCCTGCCACAGCCACTATCACCATTGAATCGAAATATGCTAATGGCAAAACTGCTTTTATTATGGAGTACAAAAACGGCTATCAGAACGGCAATTACCGCGAGTTTTTTGAAGACGGAACACCAAGCCGCGAATCGCAGTATATAGACGACCAATTGGATGGCGAACGCAAGACCTGGTACCGCAACGGCAAACTCCGAATGGTTGAAAATTTCAAATTTGATGACAACGAAGGCATTACCATTTTATACAACGAAACAGGAACCAAGAAAGCAGAGTATATGTACAAAAATGATATGCTTCACGGTGCGGTTAAGTATTATGATGTCACCGGTAAGCTGACCAATCACTATATTTTCTATAACCGCGATATGGTGAAGAAGGTGCTGTAAACTAAAAGTGCATTATTTTAAAAAAGCGAAGCCGGTATTGGCTTCGCTTTTTTGTTTGTTGCTAAATTCAGTTTTAGCGAAATGCTAAATACAAGTTTAAACTTTTGCACTACCAAGCAACCGGTGTCTACTATTTAGTTAAATACAAAGTGCAGAGTGTATTATTAAAGCGCTTAACCGTATCTTAAGGCAGTTCCAATCCGTTTATTTACCCAAACTTATCTGCTATTATGAAATCTTTACTATGTATTTACCTGTTACTTTTCAGTCAGTTTGGCTTTGCTTCTACTGCTGTTAAGATTGAAGCCGATAAAATATCAGGCTGCTCTCCATTGCAAATCAACTTTAATACTGCGGCTGAAACTGCCGGAGCAACCTATAGCTGGGATTTTGGCAATGGTTATAAAAGCGACCGCAAAACACCATCAGTAGTATTTCTTGAACCTGGCACTTACAAAGTAACCCTATTGGTAAACAATGAAACTACTACTACTGACATCACTGTATTTGCATCTCCAAAAGCAGAGTTCACTACCGATAAAACAAAAGCCTGTGCTGCCGATGCAGTAAACTTTACCAGTCAATCAACCGGCACATCACCTATTGTAAATTATATATGGGGCTTTGGCGATGGCAAAACTATTAACGGAGATAAAATTGCTAACACAAGTCATATTTATAAAAACGCAGGGCAATTTGATGTTTCTTTGATGGTTACAGATGCTAATGGCTGTATGTCAAACAAAACTGCTTACTCAATGATTCAGGCAAGCGCTAAACCGGTAGCTGAATTTAAACCATCGGTAGTAAGCAGTTGCAGCGAGTCGCAGCAAATTGCTTTTTCCAATCAATCAACCGGTGATAACAAACTGACTTATTCATGGTCATTTGGCGATACCAAAACATCATCCGAAATAAATCCTTCGCACCTTTTTGCACAAGGCAAGTATGAAGTAGCCTTAGAAGTAAAAGATCAAAACGGATGTGCAGATGTGGCTACACAAAAAGTAAGCGTAACCAAACTGAAAGCTGATTTTATTGCTGAAAAAGATCAGGCATGCACCGGTGAAGTACTTCGTTTTGTAAACACATCTAAATTTAAAGGCAGCAAATGGGCTTGGGAATTTGGCGATGGAACAACTTCTGCAGAATGTAATCCCGAAAAGGCTTTCGTTAAACCGGGTAATTTTTCGGTGAAGTTTACGGTAACCGAAGGTGAGTGCAGCGAAACAACTACGCGCATCGCTTATGTTACTGTGCGTAAAGGAATCAACACTTCGTTTACTTCCGATATATCTTCTTCATGTAACGAACCAGTGTCGGTAAAATTGAAAAACAATACGCCTAACACCGCTGTGGTGCTGTGGAATTTTGGCGATGGAACAGTTTCTACTAAGAACGAAGCGGAGAAAGTTTACGCAGCAGCTGGTAACTACAAAGTAAGCTTAGAAGTAACCGACAGCACCGGTTGCACGATAAAGAAAGAATCAGAGAAAGTGATTCATGCTTTAAAACCAAAAGTTGGGTTTAAATCCGATACTTTTGCATGTGCCGGTTACCAGATTAAGTTCACCAATTTTACACCAAACGCGGCTTCGTACTTATGGAGTTTTGGCGATGGCGAAACTTCTACTCAAAAAAATCCTTTCCACGTTTATAAGAATAACGGGCGTTATACTGTTTCGCTCACCGCTTATGGCGATGGCTGCGATTCAACTATGATACTGAAAGATTACGTACATGTAGACAACCTGAATGTAGATTTTGAAATGACAGCTTCATCGCAAACATTAGTGCCTCCATTCCTTTTCAGCTTTAAGAATAAAACAAACGGAGCAGCTAACCTTAAATACATGTGGGATTTTGGTGACGGTTACACCGAAGCATCAGCTAATCCGGTTCACATATACAACACACCTGGCAACTTTAACGTTCGTATAATTGCTTATAACAAAAACGGTTGTACTAATTCAAAAACTTTAGAGAACAATATTCAAATGGGCACCAGCATGAGCGGTGCCGAGTAGGAGATTTCACCTCAAAAGCAAAAAGGCTAAACCGGTTACGGTTTAGCCTTTTTGCTTTTTATATATCCTTTGCATTTTTTTGTTTACGGCTTTTATTTAGGAGCCTTGCGCACCAAGTAAATAGCCAATGCCATATAAAGTAGATTCGGAATCCAAACTCCTAAAAAAGGAGGCAACGAAGAATTGGTAGAAAAGGTAGTAGAGAACTTCATTATAATTTCATAAAGTGCGCTTAGGCCAATACCCAACACTAAATGCCATCCTAACCCACCTCTAACTTTACGCGAAGCCACGCTAACACCAATCAACACCATAATATAAATACTGAACGAAGAAGAAGTTCTGCGGTAACGTTCCACTTCAAAAAATTCAACATCGCTCTGACCGCTTTCCTTCATTTCATTAATGTGCGCCACCAATTCCGGTGTGGTCATTACATCTTTATACATTTCCGTGAACTTAATATCTGCAGGCTTAAATGTTAGAGCCGTATCCATTAAAACTCCCGATGCAATTTTATCACCGGCAGCACTTAACTCACGGATATAGTAATTCAAAATTCGCCAATGCTGATGACTACTATCCCACTCAATTTTTTCAGAACGGAGTTTGTAAACAAGTTTGCCGTCTTTAAATTTATCTATCGAAAACTTGTAACCAGTGGCATCTGATGGTTTATAATTCTCTATATAAATAATAGTTCCTGGTTCAACCGTGCGATGGAAATTAAAGCGCAAGCCTTCAATAGGTTTGCTTACATACTTCTTTTCAAAAGCAATACGCTTAGTATTTGAATACGGAACGAAATAATGATTACCGTAATAAAATGCAATAGCCAGAATAGTAGCTCCTACAAAATACGGAAACAGCATCCGGTAAAAACTTGTTCCGCTGTTTAGTATGGCAACAATCTCCGATCGTTCCGCTAACTGTGAGGTGAAAAAGATAACTGCCACCAACACAAAGAATGGCCCAATCATAGAAGTGATAAACGGAATAAAATAGATGTAGTAATCGAACACAATTACTTTAACTGTAGCATGATTATCTACAAAGGCATCAATCTTTTCACTCAGGTCAATTACAATGGTAATGCTCAATAGCAACGCCATGATAAACACAAACGTGCCAAGGAATTTTTTGAGAATATACCAGTCGAGTTTTTTCATTGAAGATTGAAGATTGAAGATTGAAGATTGAATTACAATCTTCTCATCAATTTCTCTGTTGCTTGTTTTTTCCAGTTCATAAACGTTCCTTCCACAATTTTATTTCTGGCTTCTTTTACCAGCCACAAATACAAACTCAAATTATTGATGCTCGAAATTTGTCCGCCAAGCATTTCACCGGTGTGCATTAAGTGACGAAGAAATGCTTTTGTATGCGTGCGCATTAACACACAATCGCTCTCCTCATCAATAGGCGAAAAATCATCCTTCCATTTTTCGTTGCGGATGTTGATGATGCCTTGTTTGGTAAACAACATTCCGTTTCGCGCATTGCGCGTTGGCATTACACAATCAAACATATCAATGCCCAGTGCAATACTTTCAAGAATATTAGCAGGTGTTCCTACACCCATCAAATAGCGTGGTTTATTTTTCGGAAGAATATCGCAAACCAGTTCAGTCATGGCATACATATCTTCATCCGGTTCGCCTACACTTAATCCGCCAATCGCATTTCCTTCCGCATTCATCGAAGCAATAAATTCTGCCGATTGTTTTCTCAATTCCGGATACACGCTGCCTTGCACAATAGGAAATAAAGTTTGCTGATAACCGTAATTGCATTCCGTTTCATTAAAGCGCTTAATGCAACGCTCCAGCCACCGGTGAGTCATGTGCATTGATTTCTGTGCGTAATCAAACTCGCAGGGATAAGGCGTGCATTCATCAAACGCCATAATAATATCAGCTCCAATCTTCCGCTGAATATCCATCACCCCTTCCGGTGAAAAAAAATGTTTCGAGCCATCAATATGACTGCGGAATTCCACTCCTTCCTCCTTTATTTTTCGAATATCAGAAAGTGAATGAACCTGAAAGCCACCACTGTCGGTAAGTATCGGCCCGCTCCATCCGTTGAATTTGTGCAAGCCACCAGCTTTTTCAATTATTTCAACTTTCGGTCTTAAATAGAGATGATACGTGTTGCCGAGAATAATTTGTGCCTTCACAAACTCCGTCAACTCATGCATGTGTACTGCCTTCACTGCGCCCAGTGTGCCCACCGGCATAAAAATGGGTGTTTCAATTTTTCCGTGGTCGGTAAAAAGCTCACCGGCTCTTGCTTTCGTTTGTTTGTCTTCGGCAACTAAGTTGAACTGCATTGGGCGAAAATAAAATAAAAGGAATGTGACCGCGAGTGGAGCAGTAGAGTGCGGATAACTTTCTATCACCAACTCTTCATCAACTTGCCGCAATTATTTTCTTTGTCATCTCATGTCTATCGAGTTGAAAATATTTATAGCGTGTGCTGCGATTCAGTGCCTATACTATATGCTGGTATTCGTGCGCTTAAATTTTGTGCGCCCGTTTAGCGGACTACCTGAATTTCTTCCACCGGCATCGGTAATTATTTGTGCTAAGAACGAGGCGCAGAACCTCGCGCAATATTTAAAGGTGGTGCTTATTCAGCAATACAAGCAATATGAAGTAATTGTAGTAAACGACCAAAGCACCGATAACACTGCCGATGTATTGGTAGAATATTATTTGCGCAATAAGAATTTTAAGATTATAAATGTTGACGCAAACGAGGCAAAAACTTATGCCGGAAAAAAATATGCATTAATGAAAGGTATTGAAGCCGCCACCTTCGATACCATAGTTGTAACCGATGCAGATTGTCGCCCTGCTACCACGTACTGGTTGGCAAAAGTTGTTGGTGCTTACATGAACGAAACAAAGATTGTATTAGCGCATTCACCGTATGAAAAGCAACCGGGCTTTCTGAATAAACTGATTCGCTACGAAAACTTTATCACCGCCATTCAGTATTTCGGTTTCGCAAAACTTGGTTTGCCATATATGGGCGTAGGCAGAAATCTTTCTTACAAAAAAGATTTATTCCATTCCTTCAAAGGCTTCGACAAAAATAAAAACATACCCACCGGTGACGATGATTTGTTTGTAAACGCAGTAGCCACCGGTAAGAACACAGAGTTGTGTATTGATAAGGATGCTTTCGTTTATACTAAGCCACAAACAAGTTTCAGTGCCTGGCTGAATCAAAAGCGCAGACATCTGCGTTCGAGTTTCAGCTATAAATTTCATCACATGGCATTGCTGTTCTTATTTTCGCTCAGCAGTTTTTTATTCTACGCAGTTTTTATTTTTCTATTGGTAAAAGTGGCTTCCGTAAAACTGGTGCTTGCCATTTTCTTTGGCACGCTTCTGCTTAAATTTGTTTCTATGTTCAGAGTATATGGCAAACTCGGCTCATCTGATTTGCGCTTTCTTTCTCCGCTATTAGATATAACTTACACGTTATATCTGCTGATAATATTTTTCTTATTATTGCTAAAACCAAAAAACAGTTGGACTTAAATCACAAATTTTCAGCACGCGCACAAGAAGACCTTGAATTAGTTGATTTAGCTAAGAAAGGCGACCAGGCTGCATTCGGAAAACTGATGACGCGCTATCGTGATTCTATTTTCTTTATGGTACTCAAGATGGTACACAACCGTGATGATGCCGAGGATTTGACGCTCGAAGCTTTCGGCAAAGCGTTCAACAGTATTGCTAATTACTCTGCCGATTTTGCTTTCAGTACCTGGCTATTCAAAATTGCTACGAACAACTCTATCGATTTTATCCGCAAGAAAAAATTGCTAACCACTTCGCTTGACCAGACTACTTCTACTGAAGATGGAGAGATTACTCCTATAGCAGTGAAAGACCATAATGCGAATCCGGAAGAAAGCATGG
This sequence comes from Bacteroidota bacterium, assembly GCA_947475165.1. GTDB lineage: Bacteria > Bacteroidota > Bacteroidia > Chitinophagales > LD1 > Bog-950. The sequence goes on along the minus strand of CANJLD010000017.1, from coordinate 57,035 downwards.
TGAAAGAACAGCGCGCAGCTAAAATACGCGCGGCTATCGAACAGCTTTCGCCAAAGTATCGTTCGTTAATTGAACTTCGCTATTTGGATGAATTAGCTTACGAAGAAATTGCAGAAAAATTGGACATTCCTCTTGGAACAGTAAAAGCGCAACTTTTCCGTGCTAAAGATATGCTCTACAATATTCTGAAAGTTACCAAAGAGAAATATTAAGCCGGAAGTCGGGAGACCGAATTGCCATGGAACTCATTCTCAAATATTTTCCCGACCTCACACAAAAACAAATACAGGAATTCGCCTCGCTCCAAAAAATTTATTCGGAGTGGAACGAAAAAATTAATGTGATTTCGCGGAAGGATATTGAGAATCTTTACGAGCGTCATATTCTTCATTCACTCAGCATAGCCAAATTCATTCAGTTTAATAATGCCACCAAGATTATGGATTTGGGAACCGGTGGTGGCTTTCCCGGTATTCCGCTTGCCATTCTTTTTCCCGATGCCAGATTTCATTTAGTTGATTCTATAGGCAAGAAACTGAAAGTGATTGAAGCAGTAAAGGAAGAAATTGGTTTGCAAAACGTTTTTACGTTTCACTCACGTTCTGAAGATATGCCTTATCAATATGATTATGTGGTATCGCGTGCGGTTGCTCCTTTATCTGACTTGTTGAATTGGACAAAAGGTAAATACCTTTCAAAGAATCATCATACCGTTCACAACGGGCTTATTTGCTTAAAAGGCGGTGATATTGATGCTGAAATTTCGGTGGTTAAGAATGCTAACAAAATCCCTCTTCCCAAGTTTTTTGAAGAGGATTTCTTCGAGGATAAGTTTTTGGTGTATTGCGAGCAATAAAAGCACACCTTTGTAAAATATTCTTTCTTCTACCTCGTCAATCATTTTATAGAAGAAAGAACTATGGTAACCCTAAGTATTGCAATGTCAGACATTCAGAATGAATCTATCCGCCAGACGGTTGAAAAAGAGCGCAGGCGTCTGCTCGAATTCATTCGCAGAAGAGTGCCTAGCCAAGAAGATGCAGAAGATGTGCTGCAGGATGTTTTTTATGAACTGGTAAACACTTACCGCCTGATGAAACCCGTGGAGCAAATGGCTTCGTGGATGTTTACCGTGGCGCGCAATAAGATTACTGACCGTTACCGTAAAAAGAAACCGGATTCTCTTGAAGCGCACTTTGCTGTGCGTGCCGGTGATGATGGAGACCGTCTTGATATTTCTGATTTCCTTCCGGGCAATTTGAATTCGCCTGAAACCGAAATGATGCGCGAAGCTATTATGAAAGGTTTGGAAGAAGCCTTAAGTGAACTGCCCAAAGAGCAGCGCGAGGTTTTTATTATGCACGAAATTGAAGACAAGAGTTTTCAGGAAATTGAGCAGATAACCGGAGCGAATGTGAACACGCTGCTTTCAAGAAAACGTTATGCGGTTCTTTATTTACGCGAGCGTTTACAGAGTTTGTATAACGATTTATTCAACACATAAAACAGAATACCATGAAGTGGATATATAGAGGAATCGGAATAGCAGCGTTGATGGTACTGGCATTTTTCTTGTTTGGGTATGTTACCATGTACTTATGGAACTGGCTAATGCCCGATTTATTCAATCTGAAAACCATTGATTTTACACAGGCAATCGGACTTGTGATTCTTTCCAAAATTCTTTTAGGAGGAATGCATATGCGTGGCAGCGGTGGATGGGGGCAGAAAAGATTTTGGAAAGCCAAATGGGAAAGTATGACACCCGAAGACCGCGATAAATTTAAAACCGAATTTGCAGTGCGCTGCAAACATAAATGGGGAAAAGCAGAAGCTACTGCCGAACCTAATCAGGCATAATGCTTCAGCTTCGCTTAGCATGAAATTGCTCTGTATAACCTAAAAAGAAAAAGCCCTCACTAAATAGCGAGGGCTTTTTCTTTTTGTTAACCGTATCTTATTTACGCTTCTGCTTCTACAGTTTCTTCAACTGCCGGTGCAGATGCAATTTTGCTATCTACTTTAATAGTTACGTGGTTGCTTCTCTTGCGAAGACGGTATGCACGACCTTGTGGTGCAGGCAAAAATCTCTTCAACATAGTTCCGGCATTTACCTGAATTTCTTTTACAACCAGTTCGCTGTCCTCAGGCTTGCTGCCATCGTTTTTCTGCTCCCAGTTGTTGATTGCGCTCTTCAGCAATTTCTCTAACTTGGTAGAAGCTTCCTGCTTGCTGAACTTTAATATAGTAAGTGCCTCATACACTTTTTTACCGCGGATAAGGTCTGCCACTAAACGCATTTTGCGGGTAGAGGTTGGATTGTTTCTTAAATGTGCTACTGCTTCCATTTTATTGGTTTTATTATTTCTTCTTATTAAATATTACTTGCCTTTGTTATTACCGGCATGTGCTTTAAACACACGCGTTGGAGAAAACTCACCTAATTTATGACCTACCATGTTCTCGGTAACATAAACAGGAATGAATTTATTCCCGTTGTGTACTGCAAACGTGTGACCTACCATTTCAGGAATAATAACTGAAGCACGGCTCCATGTTTTTACTACTGTTTTCTTTCCGCCAGCATTCAGTTTAGCTACTTTTTTACCGAGTTTAAACTGAACGTAAGGACCTTTTTTTATTGAACGTGCCATTTCTTATGGTTTATATTTTTTGTCTAATTATTATTTGCTTCTGCGCTGAACTATAAACTGAGAAGATGCTTTCTTCGGAGTTCTCGTCTTGTAGCCCTTCGCCTTAATGTTTGTTCTTGAACGCGGGTGACCTCCTGATGCACGGCCTTCTCCTCCTCCCATCGGGTGATCAACTGGGTTCATGGCAACCGGTCTTGTTCTTGGACGAACGCCTAACCAGCGTTTACGACCTGCTTTACCGTAGCTTTGTAAGTTGTGGTCGCCATTCGATACTGAGCCAATAGTAGCTACACAAGTCAACAATATTTTGCGGGTTTCGCCTGAAGGTAATTTTACGATAGCGTATTTATCTTCACGAACAAGTAATTGTGCCGATGTTCCGGCACTGCGAACGATTGTTCCGCCTTTGCCCGGGTGTAATTCGATGTTATGGATAATTGCTCCCAATGGAATTTCGGAAAGCGGAAGAGTGTTACCTACTTCAGGTGCTACGTTCTTTCCTGCTACAACTGTTTGACCAACTTTTAAACCGGCAGGAGAAAGAATGTATCTCTTCTCACCATCAGGATATTGAATTAAAGCGATGAATGCTGTGCGGATTGGATCATACTCCACTGTTGCTACTTTACCTGGAACATCTTTCTTATCGCGTTTGAAATCGATAATACGGTAACGCTGTTTGTGTCCACCGCCTGAGTAACGTATGGTCATACGACCTTTGCTGTTACGCCCTCCACTCGATTTCATTGGAGCGAGAAGCGATTTCTCTGGTGTGTCAGTAGTAAGTTCTTCGAAAGTAAGCAATTCGGTAAATCGCAAACTCGGGGTGGTCGGGCGGTATTTTTTAATTCCCATGATTATTCTTTTTTACTTCCTCTCTTTTTATTATCAGTGGTTGAGGGCTTCCACTTTAGTTAAAGAATATGTTATTTAGTTATTGCAGGGGATTGCTTCGCAGAGCCTCGCAATGACGTTTTGTTTTTATACGTTACCGTAGAAGTCGATTACTTCGCCTTTTTTAAGTGTAACGTGTGCTTTTTTGAAAGAAGATTTCATTCCGATTGCCATTCCTTTTTTGGTTTGGCGAATCTTCTTCTTACCTACGTTTACCTGTGTGTTAACTGAATCAACCTGAACATTATAAGTGGCTTCAATCGCCTTCTTAATCTCAAGTTTGTTAGCGTCTTTAGCTACACGGAAAGCATACTTACCGGCTTTCTCGCCACTCTTGGTAGATTTTTCGGTAATGATTGGTTTTACTAATACTGTTGTTGCCATGATGTTTTCCTCCTCTTATATTAATTGTTCGAGAAATTAGATTCAATAGATTTTACGGCTGCTTCGCTCAACACCAGTTTCTTGCAGTTCATAATTTCGAAAATGTTTAAGGTGTTTGATGCACTTACCGATACAGTAGGAATGTTACGTGCAGCAAGCAAAGTGTTCTTATCGGCACCTTCCAATACAAACACGCTCTTTGTTCCTGTCAGGTTTAAGCCTGTTACAACTGCTGAGAAATCTTTAGTTTTTGGAGTAGTTACGTTGAAATCTTCAACTATAATCAGGTTACCGTCTTTTGCTTTGTAAGTAAGTGCGCTGCGTTTAGCCAGGTCTTTTACCTTCTTGTTCACCTTTAATTCGTAAAGGTGTGGTTTAGGACCGAATGCACGAGCACCGCCCTTAACACCTGAAACTTTCATAGAACCTCTGCGGGCTCCACCGGTTCCTTTTTGGCGGAACGCCTTTTTAGTGGTGCGGCTTACCTCCCACTTTTCTTTCGATTTATGTGTTCCCTGACGTTGTGCTGCAAGGAATGACTTTACTGACAAATATACAGCGTGGTCATTCGGTTCTACACCGAAAATTTCATCGTTCAGGTTGATTTCTCTTCCTGTTTCTTTGCCGTCTTTACTTAGTACTTTAACCTTCATAATGCATGTTTTTAATGGTGGTTCTACACACCTTTCCCGTTAAGGGGACGCAAAAATATCTTTTTGGAACAGAGTTGCAAATGTTTGGCAGGAAATTTCTTGGGAGGCTTGCCGCTGTTATGCTACCTGTTACCTTTGGCACAAGATTCATAGCCATGCGCCATTTACTTTTTCCGCTTCTGTTTATTCTTTGCATCAGCTCGTGTGTGTTTCAGAAACCGCCACAGAGCATGTATACGAACCAGACTTATGGTTCTTACACGCGCAACAAATTGGATGTTTACCTTCCTTCTGTACATGATACTAATACCGCAGTGGTAATACTGATACATGGCGGAGGCTGGGTGGCCGGCAATAAAACCGACTGGACGAGCGAGCAAATAAACAGCATTACCCAAAACGGTTATGCCGTGGCAGCCATTAATTACCGCTATGCCGATGGCGATTTTCACCACCAGATGCAGGATGTGCAAACGGCCATTGACTATATCAACAGCAAAGCTTCGTTGTGGCAGATAGGCAAAAATAAATTTGCCCTGATGGGTGCCAGCGCAGGCGGGCATCTTTCGCTGCTTTACGGGCACGGGTTCGATAGCAGCCATGTGGTAAAGGCCGTTATCTCCCTCTGCGGGCCAACCGATATGGGCGATTCGGTTTTTCAGCAATACGCTAATAATTATGCTATCGGCTATGTGTTTCAGCAGTTTTTGGGGGCTACGGAACAGGCCAACCCGCAGGTTTTCCGCGATGCCAGCCCGGTTAATTACCATAGCAATGTGCCTACACTTTTAATTCATGGAAGTTTAGATAATCTGGTGCCTCCTGCTCAAAGCCAGGTAATGTTCGACACGCTGCACTTTTACGGTATTGCCACCGATACCACTTTTTTGGGCAATGCGGGACACGATGTATCTGCCGGTGGCGTAAACAACCAGCAAATTTACAGCGAGGTAAAAAACTGGCTGCAGCTTTATTTGCATTAACTCCCCCCTTAAATTTTAACGTTTTTAACATTCGGAGTACTCCGAATGCCTCCGTAAGACTTACGGAAGCGTTGGAGGAGCAGTAAATGCCAGCGTAACAGTTACGGAACATTTTGGAGAACCGGAACAGGCAGCGTAACAGTTACGGGCGCATTAGAAGAACTGAAAATATTGCCGTAAGAGTTACGAAGGCATTAGGAGAACAGAAATACTTAGCGGAAGACTTACGGAGGCGGTTGGAGAACGGAAATACTTGCCGTAAGAGTTGCGGAGGCAATTGGAGTACAGAAATACTTGCCGTAAGAGTTACGGAGCCAATGCGGAAACTCCGAGAGGGTTTAAAACCCTTTCGGGGTTGTTTGTTCGTTTTTATTTCTACTTTTAAAAGCCAAACGCAATACCCATGAAGAGATTTTTACTTGCACTTTTTATTGTGGTTGGTTCGCTTGGTTTAAAGGCGCAGTGGGTTAGTATACCGGATAGTAATTTTGGAACTTGGCTGAATGCAAATGGATACTCTGCTTGTTTGCTAGGAAACAATACAGTGGGTTGGCAGATGGATACTACGTGTAATGCAGTAGTGACAACAACTTCAGTTTATTGTTCACATGGAAGTATTGCAAGTATAGAAGGCATACAGTACTTTGATAATTTACACACTCTAGACTGTAGCAACAACTATTTAACTGTGTTACCTACATTACAAAATACTTTGTCATATCTCTATTGCCACCAAAATCAACTCACAATTTTACCTTTTCTTCCAAATGCATTGATATTTCTGTATTGCGATCATAACCAACTTACAAGTTTACCCAATTTACCAAGTTCGTTGCTAGTACTTGGATGTGGCAATAACCCACTTAACAATTTACCTGCTTTACCAAATTTGGCAGATCTTTCTTGCTCTAGCAATCAACTCTCTTCGCTACCCACGCTACCAAATTCTTTGGTACAATTATTTTGCGAGAATAACCAACTACCTATATTACCCACTTTACCAAATTCGTTACAGAGGCTTTACTGTAGCGGCAACCAATTCAATGCGTTACCTTCTCTGCCAAACTCTTTGACATTGCTTTATTGCAACTCTAACCAGTTAAGTAACTTACCTACGTTGCCCAATTCCTTGGCTGATTTACAATGTAAATACAATCAATTAAGCAGTTTACCCGTATTGCCAAACTCTTTGACAAACCTCGCTTGTAATGGCAATAACCTTGTCAATTTACCAGTGTTGCCAAATTCGTTAATTGACCTTACTTGCTCGAGCAACCAACTCGCAAACCTGCCGCTATTGCCAAGTTCGTTAAACAACCTTGCCTGTGGAAGTAACCCACTAACAAGTTTACCTGCATTGCCAAATTCGTTAACTGGTTTGGATTGCAGATTTAGCTTTCAATTGACTTATATACCCGAATTGCCAGATTCGTTAGCATCCTTCATTTGTACCACTACGCCAAACTTAGTTTGCTTACCTGAACTAAAAAAAATAAAATCCTTTCAATTTGATGGCACCATTGCTTGCCTACCGAATTACCCTCAAAGTAATACTTACAGCAATCATCCGTTAAGCACAGTTCCTCTTTGTGGCTTGTTCAATAACAATGGCTGTTCAGTGTTTTGGAACATAAGCGGTAAGGTTTATAACGATGCCAATAATAACTGTACCGATGATGTAAACGAAAATGGTTTTGGCAATTTTCCTGTTAAACTAAACAATGGTGGTGTTTTACAACAACAAGTATACACCGGTAGCGAAGGGTTTTATTCTTTCGATACTAATTATGGTAACTATGATTATACTGTAGATACTACAGGATTACCGGTTTTAATTACCTGCCCTGCAAGCGGTACACGCACTTCAAATATCACTGCGCTTGATTCAATGGATTTTAGTATGGATTTTGGCATGCGCTGTAAAACAGGTTTTGATGTTGGCGCGTGGAGCATTTATGATAACGGATTTTTCCGCCCAAACAATAACAATACTGTGCGTATTCATGCAGGTGATTATGCGCGTTTTTTTGGAGCCAGTTGCGCTAATGTTAGCGGGCAGGTGGTTATTACTTTTACGGGTCCGGTTACTTATGTGGGCAATGCAGGGGCATTAACGCCTTCTTCAGTATCAGGCAATACCATTACTTACAACATTGCCAATTTTGGCAATATAAATGTGCTTAACAGTTTTGCTTTTGTTTTAAATACAAATATAAATGCGCAGGCAGGTCAGCAAGTTTGTATAAGCGTTTCGGTTACACCCACTGCCGGAGATAATAACTCTGCCAACAATACGCTTGCGCATTTTTTTACCATTGTAAATTCTTATGACCCTAACCTGAAAGAAGTTTCGCCAATAGGCAATATTTCTACCGATGCACAATGGCTAACCTATGCTATTCAATTTCAAAACACCGGCACTGCCGAGGCACAGCATATTTATATAGATGATACAATTGATGCAGCTTTAGATGCTTCTACTTTTCAGTTGCTTGCATACAGTCACCAACCGCTTACACAAGTTTATAATTTAGAAAACCGTGTGCGGTTTAGTTTCCCAAATATTAATTTACCGGATAGCACACACAACGAGCCGCAAAGCCACGGCTATGTGCAATACCGCATAAAAACAAAACCAAGCTTAAGTTGCGGAACAACTATTGGTAACCCTGCTTACATTTATTTTGATTTTAATGCACCGGTGGTTACCAATACACCTGTAAATACAATTCACTATACCACTACAACAAATTTACAAGCGGGTGTTTGTAATGGGGAGGGTTATAATTTTAATGGCAATGTGCTAAGCAATACCGGAGATTATTCTGATACACTGCAAACCGCTTCGGTTTGTGATAGTATTGTTTCGCTTCACTTAACCGTGTTTACAAAAGATTCTACTTCTTCATCTCAAAGTATTTGCAACGGAGAGTCGTTTGACTTTCTGGGTCAGCAATTAAATAGCGCAGGTACTTACAGCCACCTTTTGCAAAACTCAAACGGTTGTGATTCGGTTGTTACACTTTTGCTTTGGGTTAATTCTAAAGATTCTACTTCTTCTTCGCAAAGTATTTGCAATGGAGAGGTATTTGACTTTTTCGGTCAGCAATTAAACAGTGCAGGAACTTACAGCCACCTTTTGCAAAACTCAAACGGTTGTGATTCGGTTGTTCAGCTTTCATTAAGCATTCTTCCTGTTTATAGTAACCAGATTGATACCACTATTGAACAAGGTAATACATACACTTTGCCTTCCGGCAATACAGTAAGCGTTGCAGGAATTTATACAGATACTTTACAAACTATTGAGGGTTGCGATAGTGTTGTTACTACTACGCTTAGTGTAGTGAGCGATGTTTCTTCAATCCGCAATTCAAATGCCGCAATCCGTATTTTTCCTAATCCCGCTAACACTATCTTAAACATTCAAACTGAAAACTTTAATCCGGTGCTTATTTCGGTGTTTGATGTAAACGGCAGAAAAATAAGCGAGCAGAAATACACTCCTCAAATAGATGTGAGCACACTTACCTCCGGTATTTATTTTATTGAGCTAAAAGGCAGTGATGCTGTGGCTAGAAAGAGGTTTGTGAAGATGTAGATTTCCTACATCTTCCCTCTCCTCACCAATTGCCTGCTTGCTTTTGTTTATTATTGTCCCCATGCAATTTGTTTTCCCTCTGTTTCTGTTTGCTCTTGCCGCGCTGGCTGTTCCCATCATCGTCCATCTCTTTAATTTTCGCAGATACAAAACCGTTTATTTCAGCAACGTGCAGTTTCTGCGCGAGGTAAAACAGGAAACCTCATCGCGCAGCAAACTCAAACATCTTTTGGTGTTAGCTTCGCGCCTTCTTGCCCTTGCCTTTTTGGTTTTTGCATTTGCCCAGCCCTTTATTCCCAACAAACACAACGGAGTAACCACCGGCAGAAAATACGTGAGCATTTATATTGATAATTCATTTTCGATGAATGCCGTAAGCGATGGAAGAAGCCTGTTTGACAAAGCAAAGCTTGCCGCCAAAGAAATTGCGCGGAACTATTCTGCCGATGACCAGTTCCAGTTATTGAGTAACGATTTTGAAGGCAAGCATCAGCGGCTTACCGGTAAAGAAGAATTCATCAGCATGATTGATGAGCTCGAAATTTCACCGGCTGTGCGCAGCCTTTCCGAAATTACGAAGAGGCAGAAAGATGCGTTAAGCAGAGAGAACGGTAAAAATCAAATTGCTTATCTGCTTTCTGATTTTCAAAAGAACATGGGCGCACTTAGTGTTGATTCAGCGGTGGCTTACAATTTAATTCCCCTCGCTGCCGATGCGCAGGCCAATGTTTATATAGATACCGTTTGGTTTAACGAACCGGTGCAGCTGCTCAACCAGCAAACACAACTGATTGTAAAAATTTCGAACAGCGGAGAGAAGGCGATAGAGAACAACCGCATTGTTTTAAAGCTGAACAATCAAACCAAAGCAATGGCCGATTTTTCGGTAGAGCCCAACTCCTATATATATGACACCATGACCTTTGTGCTCAACCAGCCCAACTGGAACAAAGCCGAATTGCAGGTTCAGGATTTCCCTATAACTTATGACGACAATTATTTCCTCGCCTTTAATGTGATTGAAAAAATAAAAGTGCTTGCTTTCAGCGAAAACAAATCGAATCAGTTTCTCGATGCCCTCTTCAAAAATCAGGCGGAGTTCGATTACACTTCCACACTGGTTTCTGCCTTCGATGCAAATGCGCTGAAAGGAAATCAACTCGTCATTATCGACAACCTGAAAAACATTCCTGCATCGCTCGCAGCGGCTGTAAACGCCTATGTAACCGATGGAGGAGCGGTAGCAGTTTTCCCTGCCGCGCAATGCGATATGGAATCTTACAACCGGTTCCTGAATAATCTGCAGGCAAATTCCATCACCGGTTTCTCCGAAACACAACAGGACTTAGCAGGCATCAATCTTCAGCAGAATATTTTTAAAGATGTATTCGAGCGCATACCCGAGAATATGAACCTGCCGCGCATAAAAAAATATTATCAGTTCACCCGTTCCACTGCTTCTAACGAAGAAGCCATTCTCACTTTGAAAGACGGCAACTCTTTTTTCAGTCGTTATCCGCACGGCAGCGGCTCGCTCTATATCTGCGGCTCTCCGCTCGACCAGAATTTTTCTGACTTACCGGTGCATGCCATCTTCGTTCCCATGCTTTATAAAATGGCAGTGCTGAACATCCGCAGCGGAAACATCAGTTATTTTATTGGCGATAAAACACGGGTGGAAGTAGACGCAAAAAAAGTATCAGGTGAAAAGGTTTATAAAATAAAAGGCGATAACGTAGAGTTCATACCCGAGCAGTTAGCGGTAGGCAACAAAATGCTGCTCGGCTTAAATGAGCAAATAAAGAAGTCGGGCTTCTATAATGTAGGATTAGAAAATTCTGATTCCACTAATTTGCTTGCCCTCAATTTCGATAGAAAAGAATCGGATATGAAATTTCAAAACGCTTCGCAACTGAAAGAACAATACCCGCAGTTAAACATTAATGTAGTAAACGGTGCCAATGCCGAAGTGGCAAGCGTGGTAAAAGAACTCGACCGCGGCACTCCGCTCTGGAAACTTTGTTTAATGCTCACACTACTTTTTCTTGCCATCGAAATTGCTTTGCTTCGTTTCTGGAAAGTTTAACCCATGACTGCCGAACAAAAAATACTTCAGGAAGCACAACAGAATCTCGAAGCCGAACTTGCGAGGCACGAAGCATTGCTGAAAAAGAAAGAACCGGTTACGGAACAACAAATAGCACAACTTCTTCAACTCGCAATTGATTTAGAAGACGATGAATCTACTACCCGTGCCTATCTCCTCCTTTCTTCTTTTCAGTTAAGCTATACGCTCGATCATGTGAAAGCACTGGATTACGCTAAGCTGGCACTTGAGCAATGCGAAGACCTTCCCGATTTTTTCTGGCGCATAAAGGCACTCAACGCCACCGGTACCGCTTATCACATGCTACGCGATTATCCCAACGAATTAAATTTGTTGCAGCAGGCATTGCGTCTATTGGAATCAAGCCGGTGCCAGTCTATTGAGTATTATCCCTTGCACCACATGACCAATTATTCGCTTGGTGTAATGTACAGCCAAATGGGTTTGCATGCTATTGCAGTTCCTTTTATTCAGGAAGCGTTGAAGTATTGCGATGGTATTAACGACCGGCAGTTGTTTTTTAAAACCAAACTCACTTTCGCCAATTTGCGCATGTATAAGCGCGAGTACGAAACTTCGCTTGTCGCTTATGAAGAATTATATAACTCGTATGGCGACCTTAGCGAAACCGAGCAGTGGGCCATACTGAATAATTACATCTGCATTATTCATTTACAGCAAGACCGGTTTGAACCGGCTGAAAAATATATCCGTGAAGCGGTGCGCATACGCGAGAAACTGGGTGATGAACTAAGGCTTAACTACTCTTACTTTACGTTTACCAAATTGCTTTACCGCACAGGTCGCATAGAAGAAGGCGATAAATATTTTGCAGCGATGCAAAAAGTAATAGACAAGTATCCATATATATACGACAGGCAGATACGCAACGATATTTTTTACGAATTGTATGCCGCCAAAGGGGAGTACCAAAAAGCCTACGAACATTTTAAAGACCTCGATATTTCGTTTGTCTCTAACGATATTCTAGAAAAAACCATCGGCTCTATTTTCGATTCGGAAAAGGAAAAGCAAAAAAATGTGCAGGAAGATGCAGAGCATTTCCGCAGGCTGAATGACGAAATGCAATCGCAATCTGCCGAATTGCAGAAGCTGAATAAAGACCTGAACAATTACGCACGCACCACCTCACACGATTTGCGCGAGCCGCTCCGTATGGTTTCCACCTATATGAGCATTCTCGAGACAAAACTGAATGATAAACTTACGGAAGAAGAGAAGCAGTTTCTGCGTTTTGCAGTAGATGGCAGCAAGCGGATGGACGAAATGGTTACACGTATTCTTAACTCTGCTAGAGGGAAACAAAACGTAATGAAACCGGTTGACCTGAACAAAATTGCAGAGCAGCTCAAGATAAATCTTACCAAACTTATTGCTGAAAAAAATGCAGAAGTGAGTTTTGAAAATCTGCCCATGCTAATGGCGGATGATATACAGATGCTGCAGGTGTTTCAGAATTTAGTGACCAATGCCATTAAATACAACAGTAGCGGAAAACCAACCATCAATATTTCTTCTGAGGCAAAAGGGAACTTCTTCCAAATATCAGTTGCTGATAACGGAGTTGGAATTCCGGAAGAAGCTCGCGAAAAAGTTTTCGAAATGTTTAGTCGCGTGGAAAATGCCAGTGGTGCCGATGGTACCGGTATCGGTCTTTCCACGGTAAAAAGCATTGTCGAAAAAATGAGAGGCAAAATCTGGATTGAAGAAAATGAACCTCAGGGAAGCGTATTTCAAATATTGCTTCCAGCTAAGTAACTCATGCCATGACTAAAGAGTATTTTTATCCTTATGGCCGAATTTCAAAAATAGTCATGGCATAAGTATTTGTCTAAACCAATTAACCAATCACTAATAACTGCTAACCTTTTCTATATTTGACCTTCGGTATGGAAATAATCATTCGCTCCGCTCGCATCATAGATACCGGCTCCGCATTTCACAATCAGGTAAAAGATATTTTAATCAGCAACGGCAAAATCAAAAAGATTGGTGCTAAGCTGCCGAACACCTCAAAAGCTAAAGAGGTAAAAGCCGACAACCTGCACGTATCACTCGGCTGGTTCGATTTAAACACTTACCTCGCTGACCCCGGTTACGAACAAAAGGAAACTATTGAAAGCGGATGTGCAGCAGCAGCCTTTGGAGGTTTCACTCATATCTGTTGCATGCCCAATACGCAACCGGTTACACAAACCAAAGCGCAGATAGAATATGTATTGCGCAAATCGGCCGATGAAATTGTAAACGTTCATCCTCTTGGTGCCGTTTCAGAAAACACAGAAGGGCATAACCTGGCAGAGATGTATGATATGTATGGTGCCGGAGCTGTTGCGTTCAGCGATGGAATAAAAGCGAGTGCTAATGCAGGCATGGTAGAGCGTGCGCTTTTGTATGTTAAAGCATTTGATGGTTTAATAATGAATCACCCCGAAGAAAAAAGCATTTCGAAAAACGGTGCGATGAACGAAGGAGTGACGAGTACCAAACTCGGCTTGCCCGGTGCACCGGCACTTGCCGAAGAAATTGCAGTGAACCGCGATTTATATATTCTCGAATACACTGAATCGAAACTTCACCTGCTCGATATATCTTTAAAGCGCAGTGTGGAACTGATTCGCATTTCAAAAAAGAAAGGTCTGAAAATTTCATCTTCGGTTAATGCATATAATTTAGTATTGGATGAAACGGCTGTTGCCAATTACAACACCAACTGTAAAGTGAATCCACATCTTCGCTCCAAAGAAGATATTGCTGCACTGATAAAAGGAATTGCTGACGGAACTATTGATACCATAACTTCTGCCCATCAACCGCACGATGAAGAATGTAAGAACCTGGAATTTGATAAAGCAGATTTTGGAATGATAGGTTTAGAAACCTGCTTTGCTTTAGCGAATACAGTATTAAAAGGAAAGGTTGAGTTGACGAAAATTATAGCAGCGATTTCAAACAACCCGAGAAGAGTTCTTGGCTTGGAAAATAAGATTGAAGAAGGAGCGGAGGCAGATTTAACCTTGTTCAATCCGGAATTGAAATGGACATTTTCGGTAAGTGAGATAAAATCAAAATCAAAGAATACTCCGTTTGTAGGAACAAATTTCGTTGGCAAGGCGTTGGGCGTAATTAATAAGGGTAAAATTCAACTCAATTAAACTCTCATGAATAAATTTTCAACTCCGCTTCGTTATGGTGCCATTGGGTTTATGGTCATGTGCATCATCAGTTTTCTATCCTATTTTTTCTACAGACAATTGTTTGGTTCATTCTATATGCAGATCGCTATCGGACTGCTGTTCTTCGGCATCAGCATTTTTATTCCTATTTGGGGTGGAATCTCTTTCCGCAAAGAGAGTGGTGGGATAATTTCTTTTAAAGATGCGTTTATTGCCGTGTTTATTATATACGCGGTTTCGTCATTGGGAAGCTCGTGTATGCAGTATCTTATTCCGAATGTAATTGATACAGAGTATCCGGAACAATTGCTTCAACTGATTAAAACCACTACCGCGGATTCGATGGAAAAATTCGGGGCACCGGATGAGCAGATTGAAGAAACGATGGAAGGGTTTACTCTTGAAAAATTCAAACCAACTTTGCTTGAAACTGCGAAAACTTTTGGCTTCTACATGCTGTTTGGAATTGTGTTAAGCTTGATAATTGCTGCGTTTATTAAAAGAAATTCAGAGGTAAAACCGGTTCGGGAATTTCCGTCCACTTAAACTTATTTTATTTGCCCAATGCAAATCTCAGTTGTCATTCCTTTATTTAACGAAGAAGAATCGCTGCCTGAATTAGCGGCATGGATTGAGCGCGTAATGAAAGCGAATAATTTCAGCTACGAAGTTTTGATGATTGATGACGGAAGCAAAGACAAAAGTTGGAGCGTTATTGAAAAACTATCCGCACAAAATCCGAACATCAAAGGAATTCGTTTCAGAAAAAATTACGGAAAGAGTGCAGGTTTACAGGTCGGCTTCAGTAACGCACAAGGCGATGTGGTAATTACGATGGATGCCGATTTACAGGATTCACCTGATGAAATTCCTTCGCTGTATAAAATGATTACTGAAGAAGATTTTGATTTGGTAAGCGGCTGGAAACAAAAACGATTTGACCCGATTACGAAAACAATTCCCACTAAAATTTATAACGGAGCAACCCGTGCCATGACCGGTATTCAACTGCACGATATGAACTGCGGTTTGAAAGCATATAAAAACGAAGTAGTAAAGAGTGTAGAAGTTTATGGAGAAATGCACCGGTATATTCCTGTGCTGGCGAAGAAAGCAGGCTATTCAAATATTGGAGAGAAAGTGGTGCAGCATCAGGCGCGCAAATACGGAGTAACTAAGTTTGGAATGGAAAGATTCCTTTACGGTTTTCTTGATTTACTTTCTGTTTCTTTCATGACACGTTTTGCCAATCGCCCGATGCATATTTTTGGAGGGCTTGGCGTATTGAGTTTCTTCCTCGGCTTCTGTATCATCCTCGAATTAACTATTGAAAAATTTGTGTTCATGCAATTTCACATGACCGATAGACCATTGTTCTATCTGGGTTTGGTTTCGCTGGTAATTGGTGTGCAACTGTTTGTTGCGGGTTTCTTAGGCGAATTGGTTTCGCGTAAAGCAGCGGATAGAAATCAATACGATATTTCGAAGTACGCGAACATCAGCAAATGAAAATCATTATCCTTGGCAGCGCCCATCCTCTTCGCGGTGGTTTGGCTTCTTACAACGAACGTTTAGCGCGCGAGTTTATCCGTCAGGGGCACAGCGTTCAGATTTATACGTTCAGTTTACAGTATCCTGAGTTTTTGTTTCCCGGCACTTCGCAATACAGCGATGCACCGGCACCGGATGATTTATATATACATGTAAAAGTAAATTCCATCAATCCATTCAATTGGTATAAAGTAGGAAAGGAAATTGCCAAACTGAATGCCGATTTAATGCTTGTGAAATTCTGGTTGCCGTTTATGGGTCCTTGCCTCGGTAAAATTTCACGCATTGTAAAGAAGAATGGAAAAACAAAAGTGATTTCCATTCTCGATAACATCATTCCTCACGAAAAAAGAATCGGTGATTTTGTTCTGGCAAAATATTTTGTGAATAGCGTAGATGGTTTTATCGCCATGAGCGAATCGGTCTTGACTGACTTAAATAAATTCGATTCAAATAAGCCAAAGCTTTTTTCTCCGCACCCCTTGTTCGATAATTTTGGTGCAGCCATTACTAAAACCGAAGCCTACGAAAAACTCGGACTTGCTATTAACGAAGAATACATTTTGTTCTTCGGTTTCATTCGCGATTATAAAGGTCTCGATTTGCTTTTACTGGCAATGGCAGATGAACGTGTGCGCAACCTGAATATGAAACTGATAGTTGCAGGAGAGTTCTATACCGACAGTAAACCGTATGCTGATATGATTCAGCAACTGGGCATTCGCGATAAACTGATTTTGAAAACCGATTTTATTCCCGATAACGAAGTGCGGAACTATTTCTGTGCGGCAGATATGGTGGTGCAGCCATACAAACACGCCACGCAAAGCGGGGTTACTCAAATCTGTTATCACTTTGATAGACCGATGCTCGTTACAAATGTTGGCGGCTTACCGGAGATTGTTCCGAACGGTAAAGTGGGTTATGTGGTAGAACCAAATCCGACAGCTATTGCCGATGCGCTGGTTGATTTTTATTCTAATCACCGCGAGTTTGTAATGCGCGACAATATTAAAATAGAGAAGAAGAAATATGCCTGGAGCGAAATGCTGAAAAAGATTTTCGAAGTGCAAAAGGCAATAGAACGCTGATAACGCAGATGGTTATGATTTCCGCTGATTTTTAATTCTTGTATTCATCTTAATAAACCAGCGTCATCAGCGTTCCATTGTATTTATTAAACTTGCCCCATGATTTATAGAAGCAAAGCCCCTCTTCGTCTTGGTTTAGCCGGTGGCGGCACCGATGTTTCGCCTTATGCCGATTTATATGGCGGTGCTATTCTCAATATTACAATAGGCATGTATGCTTATGCCACTATCAAACCGTTAAGTGGAAAGAAGATTCACATCAAAGCTATTGACAGAAACGAAGAAGTAATAGTTAGCGCAGAAAAAAAATTAGTCATCAACGGCAAACTGGATTTAGCGAAGGGCGTTTACAACCGTGTAGTAAAAGAGTTTGTGAAAAAGCCTTTGGCTTTTGAATTGACTACTTATGTAGATGCTCCCCCCGGTTCCGGTCTTGGTTCTTCTTCAACATTGGTTGTTGCAATTCTCGGTGCTTTTGTAGAATGGCTAAAACTTCCTTTAGGCGAATATGATATTGCGCATCTCGCATACAAAATTGAACGCGAAGATTTAAAGATGCACGGAGGCAGACAAGACCAATACGCGGCAACTTTTGGTGGAGTTAATTACATGGAATTTTACGCTAACGATAAAGTAATTGTGAATCCGCTGCGTGTAAAAGATAAATGGCTACACGAATTAGAGAATAATCTCGTTCTGTTTTTTACCGAAACTTCGAGATTATCTTCTTCTATCATCGCCAAACAATCGGAAAACGTAAAGAAGAAAAACATCAAGTCAATTGATGCTATGCATAGTTTGAAAGAGCAAAGCATTAAAATGAAAGAAGCCTTGTTGAAAGGGAATATTGACGGCATCGGTAAAATTTTGCATGATAGCTGGCAACATAAAAGTGCTATGGCAGAAGGAATTTCGAACCCGCAATTGGAGAAAATATATAACGCAGCCCTTAAGGCAGGTGCCACTGGAGGTAAAATTTCAGGTGCAGGCGGTGGAGGTTTTATGATTTTCTACGCCCCTTACAACGCCAAGTTTAAAGTGATTGAAACGCTGAATAAATTAGGCGGACGTGTTATGCGTTATAACTTTACTCAGCACGGCTTAACTACCTGGACAATTTAAGGTTCAATTTCCCTTATCGTTTCCACTCTTTTCTTTTCCCGAATTCCGATTTTGAAATTCGGAATATAAATCTACTTTTGCCGTCCCAAAATAAAAGAAGAATGCCAACAATTCAGCAGTTAGTAAGAAAATCACGTAATATCATTCGTGCAAAATCGAAAAGCCGTGCGCTTGATTCTTGTCCACAAAAGCGTGGTGTTTGCACCCGTGTTTACACAACCACTCCTAAAAAACCAAACTCAGCTTTGCGTAAAGTTGCCAAGGTTCGTTTAACTAATAAAGAAGAAATCATCGCCTACATTCCGGGTGAAGGTCACAACTTGCAAGAGCACTCAATCGTGTTGATTCGCGGTGGTCGTGTTAAGGATTTACCAGGTGTTCGTTACCACATCGTTCGCGGTTCGTTAGATACTGCAGGTGTAGAAAACCGTAAGCAAAGCCGCTCTAAATACGGAACTAAGAGACCTAAAGCTGGTGCAGTAGCAGCTCCCGCAAAAAAGAAATAATTAGTAAATAAGAACTTAGAAATAAAAAGCAATGAGAAAGAAAAAAGCTCCCAAACGTTACGTTCAACCGGATCCTAAATTCGGTGATATCATGGTTACTCAATTCGTAAATCGTTTGATGTATGAAGGAAAGAAATCAGTAGCCTATAGTATTTTCTATGGTGCACTTGAACTGATTGAAGAAAGAACCAAAGAGCCGGGATTGGACGTTTGGAAAAAATCTCTCCAAAACATTGGACCTTCTGTTGAAGTAAAAACAAGAAGAATTGGTGGTGCAAACTTCCAGATTCCTACAGAAGTTAAGGGTGACCGTAAGGCTGCCGTAGCTATGAAATGGATTATCCAATACAGCCGCGAAAGAAACGGAAAGAGCATGGCCGATAAATTGGCTTCTGAAATTATTGCAGGCTCTAAGGGAGAAGGTGGTGCTTTCAAAAAGAAAGAAGATACTCACAAGATGGCTGATGCTAATAAGGCATTTGCTCACTTCAAGTTCTAAACCACTAAATATCCCCTAAAGGGGACTTTAATACAAAAACAAATAAAGAAGACACTAAAAATAAAATGGGAAAGGATTTAAGTTATACGAGAAATATTGGAATTGCTGCACACATTGACGCTGGTAAAACAACTACTACTGAGCGTATTTTGTATTACACTGGTGTAAACTACAAAATTGGTGAAGTTCACGAAGGTGCTGCTACAATGGACTGGATGGAACAAGAGCAAGAGCGTGGTATCACTATCACATCTGCTGCTACCCGTTGCCATTGGGAGTGGATGAACAAAAAGTATGACATTAACATTATTGATACTCCAGGTCACGTTGACTTTACAGTAGAGGTGAATCGTTCACTTCGCGTATTGGACGGTTTAGTGTTTTTGTTTTCTGCTGTTGACGGTGTTGAGCCTCAATCAGAAACTAACTGGCGTTTGGCTGATAACTATAATGTTGCTCGTCTTGGATTTGTAAATAAAATGGATCGTTCAGGTGCAGATTTCTTTAACGTGTGTAAGCAAGTGCAAACCATGTTGGGTTCTACGCCTATGATTATGCAAATTCCTCTTGGTGCTGAAGAAAATTTTAAAGGTGTTGTTGATTTAATTACCAACGAAGCTATTGTTTGGAGCGAAGACGATAAAGGAATGAAATCTACTATCGTTCCTATTCCTGCAGAACTGGTTGATGAAGTGAAAGAATATCGCGAGAAAATGTTGGAGCAGGTTGCTGAATTTGACGACCGCTTAATGGAAAAATATTTTGCTGACCCGAATTCGATTACTGCCGAAGAAATTCGTGTAGCGGTTCGTAAGGCGGTTATTGCACAGAAGGTAGTTCCTATGTATTGCGGTTCGGCTTTCAAAAATAAAGGTGTGCAGTTAGTGTTAGATGCTGTTTGCGCTATTCTTCCATCGCCACAAGATAAACCGAACATTAAAGGAACTAACCCGGATACAGAAGAAGAATTAGAAATTCACCCTGATACAGATGCACCATTTTGTGCATTAGCATTTAAAATTGCTACCGATCCGTTTGTAGGTCGTTTAGCATACTTCAGAGTTTATCAGGGAACACTTGTAGCCGGTTCATATATATTGAATACGCGCACAGGAAAGAAAGAACGTATTTCTCGTTTGTTCCAAATGCACGCTAACAAGCAAAACTCGGTAGAGAAAGTAGAAGCAGGAGATATTGCAGCAGCGGTAGGTTTTAAAGATATCCGTACTGGTGATACACTTTGCGAAGAAAAACATCCGGTAGTGTTAGAGAGTATGAAATTTCCTGAGCCGGTTATCTCATTGGCTATTGAGCCTAAGGCACAGAAAGATTTGGATAAATTGGGTATGTCTCTCGGTAAATTGGCTGAAGAAGATCCTACATTCAAAGTATCGTTTGATGAGAATACCGGACAAACAATTATTGCCGGAATGGGTGAGTTGCACTTAGAAATTTTGGTTGACCGCTTGAAGAGAGAGTTCAACGTAGAATGTAACCAAGGTGCGCCACAAGTAAACTATAAAGAGCGTTTAACTAAAACTATCGAACACCGTGAGCAATACAAAAAGCAATCGGGTGGTCGTGGTAAGTTTGCCGATATTAAGATTGAAATTGGCCCTGCCGATGAAGATGCACCACTTGGTTTACAGTTTGTGAACGATGTGTTCGGAGGTTCTATTCCGCGCGAATTTATTCCGCCTGTAGAAAAAGGCTTTAAAGAAGCTATGAAGACCGGTGTGCTTGCAGGATATGAATTAGATAGCTTGAAAGTTCGTTTGTTTGATGGTTCGTTCCATGCGGTGGATTCAGATGCATTGTCGTTTGAGTTGTGCGCTAAAATGGCTTTCAGAACAGCGGCTAAAATGTGCAAACCGGTATTGTTGGAGCCAATCATGAAAGTAGAAGTTATTACTCCCGATGAAAACACCGGTGATGTAGTAGGTGATTTGAACCGCAGAAGAGGTTTGCTGGAAGGTATGGAAGCAAAGGTGAACGCACAGATAGTAAGAGCAAAAGTGCCGTTGAGCGAAATGTTTGGCTACGTTACTCAGTTGAGAACGTTGACTTCAGGTCGTGCAACTTCTACTATGGAGTTCTTCGCTTTCCAACCGGCACCGGAGAACGTTGCTAACGCGGTAATTGCCAAGAATTCAGGTAAAACCAGAAGCAGCGCAGTTGAACAATAATTAAATTCAGAAACAGAAATCTTAAACCCTAAATATTAAAACGTTCTTTTTATGAGCCAAAGAATCAGAATTAAATTAAAGAGTTACGATCACAACTTAGTTGACAAGAGCGCTGAGAAGATTGTAAAGACTGTGAAGAACACAGGTGCTATTGTAAGCGGACCGGTCCCACTTCCAACACATAAAAAAATATTTACGGTTCTTCGTTCACCGCACGTGAATGCAAACTCTAAAGAGCAGTTTCAACTTTGCACTTACAAGCGCTTGCTGGATATTTATCAGTCATCTTCTAAAACAGTTGATGCGTTGATGAAACTTGAACTTCCGAGCGGAGTTGAAGTAGAAATCAAGGCATAACCCGGCAAGTGGTAAGAAGTTAGTGGCGAGTGGTTTAAAGGCAAACCCTGTATTACCATTAACTACTAGCCACTCACCACTAACTAAGAAAGTATTTATTCATTATGAGCCGCGAGTAAAAGGGCTCCTCTAAAACCAAATAGTATGAAAGGAATTATTGGAAAGAAAGTAGGAATGACCAGTGTATTTGATGAAGGTAAACAGGTAGCTGTTACCGTTATTGAGGCAGGTCCATGTGTAATTACACAAATTAAAACGCAGGAAGTTGATGGCTACACAGCTACTCAATTGGCGTTTGACGACAAGAAAGACAAATCAACGCCTAAACCTATGCAAGGCCACTTTAAGAAAGCGGGAACAACACCTAAAAGAAAGGTAATTGAGTTCCGCGATTATGATTTTGGAAAAGCAGTAGGCGAAGTTGTATTGGCTACTACATTTGAAGAAGGTGACTTGGTAAACGTAATAGGAACTTCGAAAGGAAAAGGTTTTCAGGGTGTTGTAAAACGCCACGGATTCTCTGGAGTAGGAATGGGAACGCACGGTCAGCACGATCGTCAACGCGCTCCGGGTTCATTGGGAGCTTCTTCCGATCCTGGTCACGTATTTAAAGGAATTAGAATGGCAGGAAGAATGGGCGGTAACCGCGTTGAAACCTTGAACCTTAAAGTGGTGAAAGTTTTGGCTGAGCAGAATTTGATTCTTATCAAAGGTTCGGTGCCGGGAGCTATCAGCTCTTATGTAATTATTGAAGGGTAGTTCTTCAATTTGTTGGTGATAACACCAACAAAGGCGAGATCCCGATAAAGGAAAGTGAAAGGTCCCCCGATTTATTCGGGGGATTTTTCATTTATATTAAGTAGGAAGTTTCCCGGATTAGGTACTCATTTTTTGGACATCCAGCTTTTTTTATATTTTGAGGATGTTGGTTTAGAACATGGCGGGGCAGTGGCCGGGTTTAGGTTTTTTGCGGAATGCGCCCTGATACATGAGGGAGATTTCGGGGGCGCCTACGGTTTTTGAAGCCGGAAGAAGTTTAGAGATGTTGAAGTCGTAACTCATGCCCACGCTAAAACCTTTTACGTCTAACCGAGTGCTGGCAATTACGGCATCGTATAAGCCGCGGTACTGCACCCCAAAGTAAATGGCGGTTTTACTCAGTTTTACGTTGCCGAGTTTTGATTTTAAATGGCAGCCAATGTTGAACTCGTAACTGGTGCCTTGCCATAATACCATGTAGTTGGGCATAATATCTATGCGGCTGCTTACCGGTATGCTTGCGCCTCCGTGGAAGGCCATTTTCATGGCGAGTTTTTCGGGTTTGCCGTTAGTGGCATCAACCCCGCTTGCCTGAAAAGATATTTTAGGTTGATTGATATGCCCCAAACTGAAACCGGTGTAAATGTTGGTTCCGTGGCGGGTAATTGCGCTGTATAATAAACCTACTGCGGCATCGGCAAAAATGATTCTTGTTTTACCGAGATACTCGCGGGTGCCGTTAGGGTCGACAGTGCCGGTGGACTGGTCGTACTGCGAGCCGTAGATGGCGCGGTTTTGATTAATGCTGCGCACATTTAAACCGCCCTGCAAACCGGCAGATAGCTGCATGGTTCCTCTGCGGTTGAGCATAAAGTGATAAGCGAAGGATAAATCAACATGATTCGAATTCAAATTCAAATCGCCTGCCTGGTCGCTGAAGAAAGAGATGCCTATACCTGCAAAACTGTTAGCGCGGGTAATTTTACCAAAAGCCACATCGGCCCCGCCTGCAAAGGTGCGGTAGGTGTTGCTTTTAGAAAGCGTAACCCATTGCGTACGGAAGTTGGCGTAGGCGCGGTAGTCACCGGAGTTCATACCTGCCAAAGCTGGGTTTAGTACGAGGGGCGATGCGTTGTATTGCGAGAAGTGAAGGTCCTGCGCCTGCAGCGTGTTGCCGCAGCATAATACCACTCCCACAAAAGCTATCGCTTTATGTAAATATTTTTTCATAAATACTTTTTAAAAAAAATGCGAATACTAAAAACCGGTGCCTTCGTTGCGGCTGCCTAAGCCGTTTTCTTTACGAAGCAAATCTTCATATACCGACAGCTTGTTGTTTAAGCGTTTGTATTCTTCTACCACCTGCGAAAAATTAAGGCGGTCGAACATTTGAAGGTTCTCATCGTTCACCGGAATATCGAATGCTAACAGAAACGAGGTTTCTATTTTCATTACATCGCAAAAACGCTGCATGGTTTCCATTTTAAGGTTACCGGCTTTTGTTTCCAGGCAGCTGTAAGCCTGCTGAGTAATTTTCATTTCTGAAGCAACGGCTGACTGCTTGTAACCACGGTGTTCGCGGATTTTTCTGATTCTTTCTTGTAACATGATATTTGGATTTAATTGTTTAAAAAATGGTTGAGAAATATGATTAGTAATTATTTGACAAGCGTTATGTTTCCGTATTTCAATACAGTGCCACCATTCTGGCATTTACCTTCCAGCACGTAGACAAAAGCGTTTACCGCTGCCGGTGTTCCGTTTACTTTACCATCCCAGGTATCGGTAATGTTTTTGGTTTCATACACCATACGTCCCCATTCATCGAACACGCGGAAGAAGCTGATGCTGGTCATGGCTTTTGAATCCATGAAGAGCACATCGTTCTGCCCGTCACCATTTGGGGTAAATATGTTTGGTAAGAAAACAGATTCGGGGTCGCAGGCTACTACGCGTATTTCTACTGAGTCGCTTGAGCTGCAACCGTTTGTATTAGTACCGGTTACATACACCTTTTGTGTTTGACCGGGGTAGAAGTTGGTTTCTTTGCATGATGCACAGCTGAAAGAATCAGCGGCTGTCCAAACGTAGCTGAGTGTTTCGGTAGAGTTAGCCCACAAGCCTGTTTCGGCATAAGGGGTAGTAGTCAGGCTTTCTGATATCTGTATATCGGGCAGTGCGTTTATGTGTACGTTTACAGAAGCAGTATCGGGTATACAAGTTCCGCTGGTAGCAATCAACTGGAACGTAGCAGTAGTTTGCAAACCGGCACCGGTGGCATCGGCAGCTGTTGCATCAAGAAAATAGTTAGCGGGTGACCATGCATAATTTACATCTGCATTCAAAGCTATTTCTAAAGTAGATTCTAATTGAAAAGTATCATTAGCACAAACTGTTACATCTGGCACTGCACTGATGTCGAGCTTATCGATTACGTCTACAGCAACCTGAGTGGTAACTGAACAACCTAAACTGTTGTAACCGGTTACATCATATACTACAGAATCGAGCGGAGTGGATGTTGGAGTTAAAGAAGCCGAGTCATCGAGATACAATGCCGGTGACCATGCCATAGTAAATGCATTACCTGCATTTAACTGAATAGAAGAATTCTTGCAAACCTTTACAAGCGATGGTGTAAGCACCGGCAGGCTATCGGCAATAATATTTAAAGCACCGGTAACCTGGCAATATTGGTTGGTAGCGGTAACTATATAAGCAACTGAGCCAAGCGGTGTAATGGTAACATTCGAGCAAGTATCGCAGCTTAAGTAAGTTGCGGGTGTCCACTGGTATTCATCTGTTTCTAAAGAAATTTCTACAGGCATTCCCACACAAACAGCAGTGTCTTGTAAATTCAAAGCCGGTGGTGCGTGTGTTACCACAGGTTCTAAATCGTAAGGTACGGTGCAACCTACATGGTCAACCAAAAGAAATTTTGGTTTGAAAGTGCCTAACTGAGTATAGATATAATGGAAGGCTGTTGAATCGGTAACCAAAGTTCCATCGCCTAAATCGCACCACATGGTTAATGTATTGGCAGAAACGTTGGCAGTAAAGTTTACATCGAGCGGAGCGCAACCGGTGGTTGGCGCAGCGGTAAATGTACCGGATGGTCCCTGCACTTCAATCAAATCAACATAAACAACGGTATCAGTGCATCCGTTTGGCGTTACTACCGTCATGGATACGGTATAGATGCCGGGGAAGAAATAAATATGCGTTGGGTTAGCAGCCGTATCGGTACCGCCATCACCAAAAGTCCATAAATAGGTAACGGTAGGTTTATTAACCGTGCTGGTGAATAAGGTAACGAATGGAGGGCAGGGAGAAAATTTCTGATTAACAGTAAAGTCAGATTCAATACTCTCAATGGTAATATAGTTTGACTTAATGGTAGTGCTGTCGCAACCGTTAGCACTAGTTACTTTAAGCGAGACAGAATAGGTACCCGGGTTTGTGTAAGTGTGTGCAGGGTTTTGTAAGTTAGAAGTATCGCCATCACCAAAAGTCCAGAAGTAAGAAGCACCGGCACCGGTTGTGTTGTGAAATGCAATAGGAACATTAGGGCAACCAGTGCGGTTAGCCGAAAAAGATGTACTAGGTTTAAAAGAACCTATTGTAATAAGCGAAGTGCCGGGAATAGTGCATCCGTTAGTATCGGTAACTGTAAGCGTAACGGTATAATTGCCATTCGAATTATAAGAATGAGACGGGTTAGGCTGATTAGAGGTAGTTCCATCGCCAAAGTTCCAAAGAAATTGTGAGCCGCTTGGTGTTGTGTTGGTAAAAATTATTGGCGAGGCACCAGAGCAATCTGTAGGTGGGTCGCTTGCAGTAAAGCTGGCAATAAAGCCCGCTGTAACAGTAATGTATTGTGTTCTTGTAATGGTATCGGCACACTGCCCAATTTTTTCTATAAGTGTTACGGTGTATACTCCCGGTGTGGTATATATTTTATCAGGGTCGTTGTGTGTGCTGGTGGTGCCGTCTCCAAAAGTCCAGAAAGCACTTTGTTCAAAGTTTGAGTTGTTTGAAAAGTGAATCATTTCGCCTTTGCAAACAGTTGTTCTTGATGCAACAAAATCTGCCGTAACATCTGTTACACTTACTTTATGCATTATAGAATCTACGCAACCATTCGGGCTGGTTACGGTTAACCATACCGGTTGAATTACCTGCGTGTACGTTTGGCTTGGATGAGTAGCCGTTGATGTTACTCCACCACCTAATCTCCATGAATAAGTTAAGTTGGTTCCTACAGAAGTATTGGTAAAAGAAATCAGTTCGGTTGCGTTGCAACTGGCACCGGGCGAAATAGTAAATTGAGCCTCGGGCTTAGCCAATACTTCCACATATTGTGTTTTGGTTAAACTCTTGCTGCAACCGTTTGAATCCTGAACTACTAAAGTTACATCATAAATTCCTGGACTGTTGTACGAATAATAAGTGTTTGGTCCGCTGCTGGCAAGCCCGTTTCCAAAACCCCATGCGTAATCGGTAATAGGCACATTGCCGGATGATACATTACTGCTAAGATGAAGCGTATCATCTACACACAAAATCAGTTGCGGTGCATCAAAATCAACCTGCGGTAAACGAAAAGCAGTAATAGGTTTAGTGATAGAATCTTTTTCACTACCGTTGGTTACTACCAACTTTACATGATATACGCCCGAGTTGCTGTAAATGACAGAAGGATTGTTTGCTGCTGAAGGACCTGTGCCGTTATCAAATTCCCAACGGCAAGATATGTGGCCTATAGTAGTGGTAGAAGTACTGGTAAAGTTAACGAGTAATGGAGCGCAGCCTGAGACTTTGTCTACTGTAAAATCGGCATGGATAGTTCCAAACGATTTTAGGGTAAGCGTTATCAAAATCACAAGTAGCAAATTTTTCATGCGTAACATTTGCCTTGTTTACGCCTGTTTGTTTTCTATTGATTCTGTTTTGCTCCCGTAAATTACAAGGCTCACTACCATGTTTAAAGCATTAAACTTTTGGGCTACAACACTAACCTTGTGGTAGTGCAGTTGAGCTTTGTATTATATAGTTTCTAACATAAGTTTCACTCCATGGAAACTGTATTCCGAGCCTATCTAAAAACGATAAAAGGCTTTCAGAAACATCTGAAAGCCTTTTACAAATAAGATAAAGTGATTTAGTTACGCCTGCGCAGTAGGTCCGAAGTTCATCGGCATCATCGGAGCATCGCGGTCATTGATAGTTCCAAACTGTGCTTCGTATTTCTTTACGTTATCAAGTAATGCTTTCATTAATCTTTTGGCATGCTCCGGTGTAACCACCACACGCGATTTTACTTTTGCTTTTGGAATGCCCGGCATTACGCGCACAAAATCAATTACAAATTCTTGCGGTGAATGAGATATAATAGCAAGGTTGGAATAAACACCTTCTGCAATTTCTTCAGGTAATTCAATGTTCAGTTGGTTCTCGGGGTTTTGATTTTGGTCTGCCATGATTGTTTTGTTTGAAGTGCGAATGTATAAAAAGTGGCGAGTGGTGAATGGCGAGTAGCGAGTAGTATTTCACCACTCGTCATTCACCACTTACTTGAGCTTGCTAAGCATTGTTTCGTAAAACGAAATGGTTTCCATGTAGTCCTTCACTCCTATCCGCTCATTAATTCCGTGAATGGTGCCGAGTAAATCGCTGTTCATGCGCACCGGAAAGAACCGGTAGGTATTTTCTGTTATATCCTGAAAGTGTTTAGAGTCGGTGCTGCCTAACATTAAGAAAGGAGTAACGATAGCATCGGGAAAAACTTCAGCAGTTGTTTGTTGCAATAGTTTGAAGCCATAAGTAGATGAACTGGAGTTTCGCGATGGCTCATACAATTCACCGACTGTAATTTTAACGAGCGTGTCATTGATGGTTTTTGTGGCCCGTTCAATTACATCTTTGGTTGTTTCATCGTTTAATACTCTAAAATTGACTTTGGCAGTTACCAGCGATGGAATTACATTTTCCTTTACCCCTACATTTATTACCGTGGCCACTTCTGTAGTGCGAAGTAGCGCTCGGCCTTCATCGCTCTTTTCATACTCCTTTAATATAAACGAACGAAAAAACCAGCGGTTGGCAAAAGCAATTTTGATGGGTTGCGGCATTTCAGGTCCTACGAATTCGAGAAACTCATTTACTGTTTCAACGGTTCTTGCCTGCTCGGGATTGTTGTGCAGTTTTTTAATGGCGGACGTAATTACATCTACCGCGCTTTCTTTTGGCGGGTGGCTGGAGTGTCCGCCTTTTACGTTGGCGGTAAGTTCAATGGTAACGTATCCTTTTTCTGCGGTGCCAATTAATGCCACCGGTCGTTTGATGTTAGGAACGATTCCTTCGGAGACCATTCCGCCTTCGTCCATATAAAATTCGAAGCTTATTTTTTGTGCTCGGAGATAATCGGCAATCATTGCCGCGCCCTTCTTCCCTCCTATTTCTTCATCGCTGCCGAAGGCGAAGTAGATAGTGCGTTCCGGTGTAAAATTTTTTGTTTGTAGTCTTTTTAATGCTTCGAAGATTGAAATGAGACTTCCTTTATCGTCCATGGCTCCTCTGCCCCAAATAAAACCGTCTGCCACTTCACCACTAAAAGGTTCGTGCGTCCATTTGGCTTTAGTTGTTTCTTCAATAGGAACCACATCGAGGTGCGCGTAAAGAATGACCGGTTTGGCAGTTTCGTTCTTTCCTTTCCATTTCAAGAGCAAACTTCTTTGGTTGATGATAGTGTCTTCCAGATTTTGGAACACCGGTGCGTATTCGGTTTTAAGAAAAGTAAAGAACGAATCGAATTCTAATTGATTGACAATAGTGGTGTCGTCAAAAGAGGTGGTATTTATTTTAATGGCATCGCTTAAATGCTTTACGGCAGATTCATCTACCGGTAGTTCTTTCCGTTTGCCGTCAGCCGGTGCTATTTGTTTGCTTTTAAAGGAAGATGTTTTGACAACGAGAACAGCAACGAGAACGATTACTGCGAGTAGTAGAAAGAGAAGTATTTTTTTCATGGTAGGTTTTAATAAGCCACGAATTACTCGAATTAAAGGCAAATTAATTCGTGTAATTCGTGGCAGGTTTTATTTCTGTTGAATCTCTTCTGTCAACAACCGCAAACAATTTCTCACCAATTCGCCCATACTGGTGCAATCGTGAAACGAAACATCTTTGTAATGCTCTGCCAGTTCTTCGCGCAGCTGAATTACTTTTTCTTTTGGCGAAATAATATCGCGGTCCATTACATCAATCAAATGGTCGAGCCGGTGATGAGCAGAAATACTTCTGCGCGCAATGAGTGTTCTTTCTTCCTTTTGATACTGACGGATTGTTTCGGGTGATAGTAAATCTAAGGTGAGTTGCACCAGCACGGCATTCTCTTTAAAGAACTGCGGGAGATACAAAGTACGTTTGCCTTCATAACTCTGCTGGTCAAAATCTATGGGGCGAATGCGGAACTGCACTTCTTCAAAGTCGGGAGTAATATCAAACACATAATTATACGAGCGCATATCGCCCAACAAACGGATGAAGCATCGCTCGTTGAATTTTACAAACTCTTTGGCAATGCGCACTTTGTTGAATTCTTTATTCTCTAAATAATATTGAATGAATTGGTCACCGGGAATACCGGCAATGTGTTCTTCAACCAAGGTATGTGCATCTACAAAATAGTTGATGCGGGCGGGTGAAAGAATATGCTCCAGTTCTAAACCGTAAATGCGCGAGGCATCGGCTTGTTTGATGTAGAAGTAATCGTAGTTATCGTTAAAGTCGTTTACAATTTTAATGCGGAAAGGATTGGAGTTGCCAAAGGTACAGTAGTCAATCCGCTCCACATGCAAGTGCGTATGCACCGATGCATCGCCACCGGATTTTAGAATGGAGTAAATCTGCTTGAGACCTTCGTGAATGTGCGACAGTTCGTTTGGCGAATACATGGCGGCTTCCCAAAGGGTATCATTTCCTTTTTTATCGCGAATGGTAATGCTGCCGCTGAAATGTTTAAGGTCGGAATAGGTAACCGGTAGTTTTATTTCACGGGCATTACCTTCCAGGTATTGCCGCAATTCTTTATTAACCGGATAGATGGTTTTCTTTTTTGTGATAATCTGCTGCTGATAGCTCTTCGGCTTTTTCATTGCCCGCAAATATATTGTTCTGATGCTTCGGCAATATACCGCTTCAACAAACAGTAAGCCTGAAAGACTTCCGAAGTTTCTAAAATTTCGGAAGTCTTTATTCCAGTTGTTCAAGCTACAACACAGCATTTTTTGTGAAGGCACAGACTAATGTTGTAAACTCTTTAAAAAACACCAAAAAGCCAAAATAATGGACAAAACAGCGTAAAAATGCCATTTTACACCACTTGAAAATGCGTTCTAACGCCTAGAAAATTGCTTTAATCGGCTGGGATATAGCTTTAACCGCCTATGAAATTACTTTAACCGGCTAGGACGTAGCTTTAACTACCTAGGAAATTACTTTAACCGCCTAGGACGTGGCTTCGAACGCCTAGGAAATTGCTTTAACTGCCTAGGACGTAGCTTTAATCGCCTGCAAAATTGCTTTAACCGCCTATGAAATTACTTCAAACGCTGTTTTTAGCCACAAAATAATCGTTTGCTAGAATTTCTTTTTTGTTGCCGGCAATGTTCAACTCAGGTTAAATAACCAACCGGCCGTTTAATCCTGTAACTTTTTCTCCAAATCTTGTAACGCAGGTTGCGCAAACCAGTACATCTTTGTGTCGTCAAAGGTTCAAATCAATAATTATGAAGATAAAGAAAAACATAGCACTCAGCGATACCGGCTTTGTGTTTAACCCCAGCACCGGTGATTCATTTTCGGTAAACCCTATTGGTTTAGAAATTTTGCGCAAGCTAAAAGACAACGAGCCGCACGAAAAAATCAAGAAACATCTGCTTGATTCTTACAGCACCGATGCCGATTCGGTAGAAAAAGATTTTTACGACTTTACTAAAATGCTCGAGCAACTTCAACTAACCGAAGCCGATGCCAAGTAAAAAAGTAACGGTAGCGGTAACCGGTCTCAACAATGTAGACAGTCCGGGTCCAGGCATTCCTGTAATAAGAGGACTGCTCGATAGCAAAGAGTATGATGTGCGCATTATAGGCTTAAGTTACGATGCACTGGAGCCGGGTATTTATATGCACGAACTGGTGGCAAAGACTTATCAGATTCCACTTCCGTCAGCCGGTATTGCCAGCATTATGGAAAGGCTGAAACACATCAACAGCGTAGAGAAGATTGATGTTATCATCCCGAATTTTGATGCAGAACTTTACAACTTTATAAAGATGGCACCGGTGCTTGAAAAAGAATTGGGCATCAAAAGTTTTCTACCGACTATGGAGCAATTTGAAGAGCGGCACAAAGCCAATCTTTCGGATTTTGGCGAGAAATACGGTATTAAAGTGCCGAAGAGCAAAATGATTTTCAGCACGGCAGAAATTGCTTCGCTCACTAAAGATTTTACTTATCCGTTGGTAGTGAAAGGAAAGTTTTATGATGCATCAGTAGCCTATTCACCGGAGCAAGCCGCTCAATATTTTAATAAGATAAGTGCCAAGTGGGGGCTGCCGATTATCATTCAGCAATTCACTTATGGTACTGAAGTAAACGTTACCGCTCTCGGTGACGGAAACGGAAACACAATCGGTGCAGTGCCTATGCGCAAGCAGGTAATTACCGATAAAGGAAAAGCATGGGCAGGCATTACTTTGGAAGACGAAGAACTACTGAACATTACCCGCAAACTGATTCGCAATAGTAAATGGCGCGGACCATGCGAATTGGAAATGATAAAAACGAATGATGGAGAATATTTCCTGATTGAAATAAATCCGCGAACACCGGCATGGATTTATCTGGCAGTTGGTGCAGGACAAAATCATCCCGAAGCGTTATTAAAAATGGCATTAGGAGAAAAAGTAAAACCGTTTGAACATTACGATATCGGCAAAATGTTTATCCGGTACAGTTACGATATGATTTGCGATTTAAAAGAATTTGAAACCATCTCTACTTTGGGGGAGCTATAAAAGCAATCGCACAGAAGCACAGAGAGAAAAGGCAGAGAAGAAATTTATATAAAATTAAAACCAAATAGCACTGGAAAATAGAATCAACAACAGAAAGTATTTAAAATCTCTGTGTCCTCTGTTTCTCCGTGCGATATATACATTATGAAAAAGCTACAATACGAAAGACCCCTCATTCAACGCCTCAACACCGGATTAATGAACAAATTCGGAATGCGAACTGAGTATGCACCGGTTAGCCATATTGATGATGTAAGTGTAAAAAAACTGCTGGCAGATTTCGGCTCACCGTTGTTTGTTATTTCAGAAAAGACCATTCGCAATACTTATAAAGAAGTGAACCGCGCTTTTAAAACGCGGTACCCGAAAGTGCAGTTTGCGTGGAGTTATAAAACAAATTACATCAATGCCGTATGCAATGTGTTTCATCAGGAAGGCTCGTGGGGGGAAGTGGTGAGCGGCTTTGAATATCAAAAAGCAATTCAAAACGGTGTGCCGGGCAACAAAGTAATTTTCAACGGACCGGACAAGACGGATGAGGATTTGACCGCAGCCATTAAAAACAATTCGCCTATTCATATTGACCATTTAGATGAGCTGTACCGGTTGACAGAATTAGCAGAGGAATTAAAAGCCAGACCTAATGTTGCCATTCGTGTAAACATGGATACTGGTATTTACCCAATATGGGACCGGTTCGGCTTCAACTACGAAAACGGACAAGCGTGGGATGCCATTAACAAAATTATTTTGGCGGACAAGTTAGAGTTGATTGGTCTGCATTGCCACATCGGCACTTTTATGTTGTCGCCAAGTGCTTATGGAATTGCCGCAGGTAAAATGAGCGACCTTGCGCTCGGCATCAAGCGTAAATTCAAACGCGACATTCAATACATTGATATGGGTGGAGGTTTTGCCTCTAAGAATACGTTGAAAGGTTCTTACTTACAAGGTGCAGATTCAAACCCGAACTTCGACCAGTTTGCAGAGGCGATTACTACAGCAATTTTAAATGCAGGCTTTGGAAAAGATGAATTGCCTTTATTGATTTTAGAAACCGGTCGCGCTTTAATTGATGAAGCAGGTTTTTTGCTTGGCACTGTAATTAGTAATAAACGTTTGAGCGATGGAAGACGTGCTACCATTATGGATTTTGGTGTAAACATTATGTTCACTTCATTCTGGTACGACCACAAAATTTCACCTGCGCAGGAGTTCAGTAACTATACAGAGGATTGCGTACTCTACGGTCCGCTGTGCATGAACATAGATGTGATTCGCGAAAACGTAACACTTCCACCATTAAAGAAAGATGACCAAGTAGTTGTTCATAACGTGGGAGCATATAACATGACGCAGTGGATGCAGTTTATTTCGCTTCGCCCGGCTGTGGTAATGATTGATATACAAAGCAAGCCGCACCTTATTCGCAAACGCGAAACACTTTCATCGATAGAAAGCAGCGAAGTAATGCCGGAGTATTTAGCTAAGTTCAAGTTGTGATTCGAAATTAATGGCTTTAGAAACCGGCAAACAACTTCGTTTTATCAGCGATAGCTTAATCAATAGCTACTCACAGATGTTCTTTTCCGATAACCGGACATTCGCTTATCTCATTCTTCTTTCCTCTTTTATAAATCCGTATTCGGGCGTTGCAGGGTTGTTTGCTGTGTTAGTGAGTGTAATTGCTTCGCTGTGGCTTGGTTTCGATAAAGGGTTTATCCGCACCGGTAGCTACTCCAGCAATTCGCTGATGGTGGGTTTGGCGATGGGTTTGTATTTTAATTTCAGCATCAAGTTTTTTGTTATTCTGTTTGTTGTTTCGTTGCTCACTGCTGTTTTATCAAAAGCAATAGCGGTAGTATTTTCGAAATACGGATTACCAATTCTGGCATTTCCGTTTTTGTTTTCGGTGTGGGCGTTGCTGTTGGCACTTCGTTCTTCAACAGGCATTTCATTGAGCGATACCGGTCTTTTTGTAAACAACGAATTGTACTCACTTGGAGGAATCCATCTCGTAGAATTATACCAGAAACTCGATGCGCTTCAATTGCCTCGTGTAGTAGATGCGTATTTAAAATCGTTGGGAGCTATTTATTTTCAATACAATATTATCTCCGGTTTCATTATCGCTATTGGCTTGCTCATTTACTCGCGCATTGCGTTTACACTTTCTGTTATTGGTTTTGCTTTCGGTTATTTTTTCTTTCAATACATGAATGGAACTGCTGAGCCGCTTAATTATAATTTCATTGGCTTCAATTACATTCTCGCGTCTATTTCTATTGGAGGATTTTTTCTTGTGCCCTCCAGAAAATCGTATTTGCTCGCGTTGTTAGTTGCTCCGCTTATTGCAGTACTGCATACTTCACTCGGAATGATTTTCGGATTTCTTCAACTGCCCATTTATTCGTTGCCGTTCAATTTAATTATGGTGATGTTGTTGCTCACGCTGAAGTATCGTGCCGATGCAAATAATTTAGAACTGGTTTGGTTTCAGCAGTTCAGTCCCGAAAAAAATCTTTACAAGCACCGCAACAACATAGAGCGGTTCAGCAACCAGAGCTACTTGCATATTCATCTTCCATTTTTTGGCGATTGGTATGTGTCGCAGGGAAATGAAGGAACAATTACGCATTTGGGTGAGTGGAAAGATGCGTGGGATTTTGTGGTGACCGATGATATGCGCAAAACATTTCGCCTTCCCGGAAATCAACTCAGCGATTTTTATTGTTACAACGCACCGGTAATTGCTTCCGCTGCCGGGTACGTTTACAATATTATTGATGAAGTAGATGACAACTTAGTTGGCGATGTTGACGTGATTCATAATTGGGGAAACACCATCATCATTAAGCACAGCGATTTTCTGTATTCCAAAATTTCGCACATCAAGCGCGGAAGTTTTAAAGTAAAAATTGGCGACTATGTTCATCAGGGAGATTTCATTGCCAACTGCGGAAACTCCGGTCGTTCACCCGAACCACATATTCATTTTCAGTTGCAGGCAACTCCGCACATCGGCTCTAAAACATTTAGATATCCTATCAGTTATTTTGTAGAGAAAAAAATTGAAGGCTACGAATTTCATTCGTTTGAATATCCAAATGAGCGCTCAACTATTTCAGGAATTCAAACAACTCCATTGTTACGAAATGCTTTTGCATTTACACCAGGAGAACAATTAAAGTTTGAGGTAAGCGGCATGAGTGAGAAGAAAGAAATTGTGCGGTGGGAAGTTTTCACCGATGCTTACAACGACACTTATATTTATTGCCACAACACACAAAGTACCGCTTATTTCGTAAACAACGGAACACTGCATTACTTTACAGAGTTCACCGGTGATAGAAAGTCGTTGCTTTACCATTTCTATATCGGAGCAAGAAAAATTCTACTCGGCTATTACGACCAAATGGAAGTAACTGACATTCTGCCGATGAGTGGTTTTTATTCAGGCATCTCCACTTTTGTTCAGGATTTTGTAGCTCCGCTTAAAATTTATTTAAAAGGAACTTATGTGTCGAAGTTTAAAAGTGTGGATGATTTGAATTACCCGACTCAGATAATTATTACTTCTTGTGCTAAAGCAAATGCGGCATCAAAAGTTTTGAAGGAAATGAATTTTGAGTTTGAAATAGCAAAAAATAAAATCAAAACATTCAAAGTGCTGAATGGAAACAAAACGATAATTGCGGAATGTATAGATTGATAATTCTGATTTTTCTTTTCTCATCCATTACCTCCGCTGCTCAATCTGAACTCAACTTCAAAACAGTGGAAGACAGTTCGTTTGCTTTGTATTTAAAACAGGATTGGAATCAATTGGAGAAATTCGGAATGCAGGCAATCAGAAATAAAATTGATTACTTCTACTTGAGCGAACGAATAGGCATTGCTTACTATGCGCAAAAGAAATATCAGTTAGCCGCTCCCCAATTTGAAAAAGCAAAAGCATTTAATTCAAGTGATGATCTGAATCAGGAATACCTTTTCTATTCTTATGCTTTCAATAATCGCTACGATGAGGCACTTCACCTCACTAAACATTTTCCCAATGACTTGAAGAAAAAAACAGGAACAATAAAACCCGCAGCTATCAATCTTGTTCAATTGGATTTTACAGTGAAGATTCCCGAAAACTCCAGCATTGCAACTCCCTATTATTATTTTGGTTTTGGATTAAATCATAGAATTACCCGCGGCTTTTCTTTATTTCATTCATATGCATTTAGTCATCAGAAGTATCCTATTAATGGGCTAAAGTATACAGAAGGCATTTATGAGCAGCACAAATATTACCTCTCTGCCAACGTTCCTTTAGCGAAAGGCTTTACAATCAATCCTGCATTTAGCGTAATGCTCGACCAATACATTGATACGCTGTTTTTTCCTCCACCGCAACCGCCTCAACGACCACCAAGACCTGAAGTGCGTAAACGGAATTATGCTTCTTTCATCGGCTCACTCAATGTTTCAAAGGTTTTCCCTTATGTAAAACTTGATTTGACAAATGCTTTTTCAAATCTTGATACTACGTATCAATTACAACACAGTTTATGTATAACAGTTTATCCGTTGGCTAATCAGAAGTTAGCTTTCAACGCAACTGGCATTTTGTATACAAGCGATTTTTACAAAACCATTCATCCGCTCATTCAGGCAAGCATCCGGTTCAATGCTCCGCAGTTTTTTGCCATGAGTGTCGTCTATACTTATGCCAATATTTATAATTTTCATTTGTATAACGGTTACTTAGTTCAAAACGGATATGATTTGCTGAGACATAATATAATTGCAAGCCCCGAGTTTATCATTAAACACCGTTTTAGTATTTATGCGGCTTATCAGTTAGAATTAAAAACTACGCGCGAAACAAATACCAATTACATAGCTCACGGAATTACTTTTGGAATAAAACTTAAATTTTAGATTATGAAGACCATTCAGAAAATTGTAATTGTTGTTTTTTCTTTTATGCTAACAACAAAATCGTTTTCGCAAACTTCTCTCGAGACTGTTTTTTCTAATAGTTATAAATCGGAAACAGCAGGAAAATATGCTGACGCGATAAAAGCGTTGAAAGAAATATATGATGAGAAGAGTTACGAAGTAAATCTTCGGCTTGCCTATCTGAATTACGAAGCCGGTCTTTTTACCGAATCGACAACTTATTATGAGAAAGCGATTTCGCTGATGCCCTACAGTATTGAAGCAAGGTTTGGTTATGTTTTGCCTGCTGCTGCATTGGGCAATTGGGATAAAGTGCTGAATCAGTATTTCGAAATTGTAAGGATTGACCCGCAGAATACGAAAGCAAATTACCGCATCGGTTCTATTTATTACGGAAGAAAAGATTACGCAAACTCATTCAAGTATTTAGAGAAAGTAGTGAACGTTTATCCTTTCGATTATGATGGCTTGATTCTTTACGCTTGGGTTAATTTTCAACTCGGCAAAACCATGGAAGCAAAGATTCTTTTCGAAAAAGTGTTGTTGCTTTCCCCTCGCGATAAATCTGCTTTGGAAGGATTGGGATTGATTAAGTAGAATGGATTTTAAATTTCTTTAAGAATTCTGATTTGTATTGATTTCAATAAACAAGTATACTTGCCCAAAATCAGATTTATGAAAAAGCATTTTCTGTTCTTGCTTGTAATTTGCGTAGCCTTTAATATTTCAGTAGCACAAAAAGGTAAGTCGGTTGTAAAGCGCGCACCAATAGACACTTCAAAATTTGTTTTAGTAGAAGGCGGCACATTTAAAATGGGAACAGATAAGCCGGTTGAAATTCACGAAGGACCAGTGCATGATGTGACGGTAAAAAAATTTTACCTCGCCAAAACCGAAGTTAATTTTGATGACTTCGATAAATTCTGCAAAGACGTAAAACGCGATACGGTAAATTCCGGCAAGTGGGGAAGACCTAAAATGGCGGTAATGAATATTACCTGGTTCGATGCCGTGGCATACTGCAACTGGCTGAGTGAAAAAGAAAAATTATCGAAGTGCTATTTAATTAAAGGAACGGAGGTAAAGTATCTTGATACAGCAAAAGGATATCGCCTGCCTACCGAAGCCGAGTGGGAATTTGCTGCACGTGGCGGCAACAAAAGCAAAGAAACTTTCTTTGCCGGTTCAGATGCTATTAATGATGTAGCTTGGTTTAAAGGCAACAGTAATGATAGCCCTCAGTTGGTGGCGCAAAAGAAACCGAACGAGCTTGGTTTGTTCGATATGAGTGGCAATATGTGGGAATGGGTTTGGGATTGGTATAACGAGAGTTATTACAAAACTTCTCCTAAAAATGACCCGAGCGGACCGGAAAGTGCTAACTACCGCGTAATGCGCGGGGGTGCATTTTACAATGATGGAACGTATGCAAATGTATATACGCGTCAAAATGCAGGTCCTAATTTTCGTCAGAACAGCGTTGGTTTTCGGGTAGCGCGCACTTATTATTAAATCATTTTACCACTTATTACAAAAGCAGAACCGCGGTTCTGCTTTTTCTGCTTTATACTTGCACCTGCCTACCGGCAGGCAGGCCCGAAAAAATGAAAACCGAAAAAAGATTCCCCCGAATAATTGCCATCCTTTTAGTTACACTTATTCCATTGTTTGGTGTTGTGTTCTCCAGTTGGTATATACCGCAGTTGTTCAATCCTAAATTGAAAATGTCTTTCCCTGCTTATATCTCGCAATGGTTTTCGGGAAAGATGAATTATAACATGCGTGAGAATCGCCCAACAGCACCACGCAAAATGTTTGCCGAAGGTGTGGTGGAAGCAACAAATCTGAAAGGAGAAAAAATAATGGATTCGGTTTATCATGTTATTCCCGGTGCATTATTTGAAACACAAAGTGGCGACTCGCTTGACCTTGATTCGCTGCGCGGAAATATTTATGTAGCTGATTTCTTCTTTGCATCCTGCCCGGGAATTTGCCCCAAGATGAGCAACAGTTTAGAGCGTGTGCAGCAAGGTTTTATTAAAGACGATAATTTCAAAATTGTTTCGTTCACCGTTGACCCGTTGAAAGACACCATCAATGTTTTAAGAAGATATGCCGATGAACACAATGCCATTCCGGGCAAGTGGTATTTTTTGCGAAACAATAAGGAAACAGTTTTCAAACTGGCGAAGGATGGTTTTTTTATTACCGCCAAAGACGATGAAGATGGTGGACCGGAAGCCTTTATTCACAGCGAAAAATTAGTACTGGTTGACCAGCAGGGAAACATCCGCAACTATTACAGCGGAGTGGATAGCACCACCGTAAATAAACTGATGAGTGATATTGTTTTATTGCTCCGCGAAAGCGAAAACAAATTCAGTTTTTCTAAACAAAAAGAAACCTCTAAAAGACTATTTGAAAAATGAAAATGCCAGAACCTGTTATTGCGAAAAATGATACCACCGTTAAATGGATTATCGGGATTATATCAGTAGTTGTATTTGCTGTAGTTGCTGCATTGCCTAAAATTCATTTGGGAATTAAGCTGCCTTTCGATGCGCATATCTTTGCAGCCGTTAATGCAGCTATCAATTCCACTGTTTCGGTTTTATTGGTGCTGGCTTATGTGTTGGTTCGAAACAAAAAATATGAAGAGCACAAAAAAGTAATGCTCACTGCCATTGTGCTTTCATCGCTGTTTCTGGTTTCGTACATCACGCATCATTTGTTTGCAGGCGAAACAAAATTTGGTGGCGAAGGCGGTATTCGCACTTTTTATTTAATTCTGCTTGCCTCTCATATTATTTTGGCTGCTATAATTCTTCCGTTCATTCTTTTTACGGCTTACCGTAGCCTGACCGGAGAGTATGCCAAGCACAAGAAGATTGCACGCTATACTTTCCCGCTGTGGTTATATGTATCGGTTACAGGGGTAATTGTTTACTTAATGATTTCGCCTTACTATTCATAAGCTTACTTACTTTTGCAGCATGAACCGCTTTATAAAATACATTCCCTTCATCTTAATTGCAACTATCATTCTGCTTTCACTTTTTTCGGCAAGTGCGCAATGTTCTATGTGTCAGGCAACGGCTGAGAGTTCGCGCGATGCGGGTTCCACCAATTCCGATGGAATAAATAAAGGAGTGATGTATCTTTTCTTTACTCCTTACCTTATCATCGGCACGGTGGCGTATTTCTGGTGGAGAGCGAGAAAGAAAGCACAGGAATCGTAATCGCACCACTCTCCTCCTTCGTCCCATAATTTTATATTCGCACCTGTTATGTCAGATACAAAAACTGCACAGGGCAGAAACACCAAACTAAGCTTCGAAGATTTTAAAAACGAAGTGCTGAGCGATTTCCGTGTAGTGGTTACCTCGCGCGAAACAAGTTTGCTTGGTCGTAAAGAAGTGCTGACTGGCAAAGCCAAGTTCGGAATTTTTGGTGACGGAAAAGAACTTGCTCAAATTGCTTTGGCAAAATCATTTGAACATGGCGATTGGCGCAGCGGTTACTACCGCGACCAAACATGGATGATGGCTCTTGGTGAGTTAACTGTTGAACAATTCTTCGCGCAACTTTACGCCAACCCCGACCAGAAAGAAGAACCGATGAGCGCGGGCAGACAAATGAACGGTCATTACGCTACGCGCACGCAAGATGAAAATGGAAACTGGCTCGACCAAACTCAACGTTATAATTCATCGGCAGATGGTTCGCCAACTGCGGCACAAATGCCGCGCTCACTTGGACTTGCATTGGCTTCAAAACTTTATCGCGCTAACGATGAGTTAGAAGACTACACCATCTTCTCGAATAAAGGCAACGAAGTTTCTTTTGTTTCTATTGGCGATGCATCAACCAGCGAAGGTTTGTTTTGGGAAACATTG
The DNA here is from genome assembly GCA_947475165.1 of Bacteroidota bacterium. Lineage (GTDB taxonomy): Bacteria > Bacteroidota > Bacteroidia > Chitinophagales > LD1 > Bog-950. The sequence goes on along the minus strand of CANJLD010000017.1, from coordinate 15,562 downwards.
AACGCAGCAGGAGTGCAGCGCGTTCCTCTCGCAATTTCTGTTTGGGATGACGGCTATGGAATTTCTGTTCCTAAAAAATATCAAACCACTAAAGAAAGCATCAGCGAAATCACTAAAGGCTTTCAGGTGGATGAAGAAGGTCGCGGCTTTGATATTTATGTTTGCGAAGGATGGAATTATCCTAAACTGGTGGAGACTTACAAACGCGGCATTGAGAAAATTCGTAAAACACATATTCCTGCGCTCTTCCATATTATAGAAGTTACACAACCACAAGGTCACTCTACTTCCGGTTCGCACGAGCGTTACAAAACTGCGGAGCGTATGCAGTGGGAAAAAGATTTTGATTGCATTAAGAAAATGAGCGAGTGGATTATTGAAAGCAAAATTGCCACACAGGAAGAACTCACCGAAATTCAAAACGAGGCGCGTCACCATGCGCTTGGCAGTAAAACTGTTGCCTGGAAAAAATTCAGTCAGCCGCTTAAAGAAGAGATTAATGAGTTGATTGAGTTATTAAACAACACAAGTGAAGACACCGGTAATTCTGAATTTATTCAATCTTCAATTTTAAATCTTCAATCCACAATTGACCCCGTTCGTAAGGACATTATTAAAACAGCGAAGAAATTTTTATTGAATTTTAGAGGTGAAGATTTTTCATCGCTTAACGAATTAAAAACTTGGCTCAAAACATTTCAGGAAAAATATCAGCAAACGTATTCATCGCATTTGCATAGCGAAACCGATAAGAATGCTTTGAAAGTAGAAGTAGTTCCTGCCGAGTATTCTGATGATTCAAAAACACTGAACGGTTTCGAAATTCTGAACAATGCTTTCGATGCTATCTTTACTAAGTATCCTAACGCAGTTGCCTTTGGTGAAGATGTAGGTAAGATTGGCGATGTGAATCAGGGCTTTGTTGGTATTCAGGAAAAATACGGGGAGAACAGAATCTTCGACACTGGTATTCGCGAAGCAACTATTATGGGTCAGGGAATTGGTCTTGCCTTGCGCGGTTTTCGTCCTATTGCCGAAATTCAATACTTAGATTATTTGCTTTATGGTTTACAACCGTTGAGTGATGATTTAGCTTGTCTGCAATACCGCACCAAAGGAATTCAGAAAGCTCCGCTGATTGTGCGCACGCGCGGTCACCGGTTGGAAGGAATCTGGCACACCGGTTCGCCAATGGGCATGATTATAAATTCGCTTCGTGGAATGTATGTGTGTGTGCCGCGCAATATGGTGCAGGCTGCGGGTATGTATAACACGCTGCTGCAAAGTGATGAACCGGCTTTGGTTATTGAATGCCTGAATGGTTACCGGTTGAAAGAAAGACTGCCCAATAATATTGCAGACTTCACCGTGCCGCTCGGTATTCCTGAAGTAATTAAACAAGGCGATGATGTAACGTTGGTTACATACGGCAGTTGTGTACGCATAGCCGAAGAAGCAATGGTGCAATTGGAAGAAGCAGGAATATCAGTTGAGTTGATTGATGTGCAAACGCTCTTGCCTTTCGATATCAACCATACTATTATTGAATCAATCAAGAAAACCAACCGTGTTGTTTTCTTAGATGAAGATGTGCCGGGTGGAGCATCGGCTTATATGTTTCAAAAAGTTTTTGAAGAACAACAGGCTTTCCGCTGGTTAGACAGCGAACCGAAAACAATTACCGCAAAACCACACCGCACTGCTTATGGCACCGATGGCGATTACTTCGGCAAGCCCAATGCAGAAGAAATTTTCGAAGTTATTTATGGAATGATGAGTGAGGTTGACCCGGGCACTTATCCGGGGCTATAACTTGCCGAAGAAAAAATTAACTGCTAAACACCCCACTTTCATTTTTAAAATTTCTTTTTCTAAACGCTAATCTATTCTTAATCCCTTGGGGCAAAATTAGGAACAGTTTGCGTGCAACTGCCATGCGTCCGCGGGAACCATCCATGCATTTGCGGGAATCCGCCATGCGTTTGCGGGAACCATCCATGCGTCCGCGGAAACCATCCATGCGTTCGCGGGCGTCATTCATTGCCAAAAAGTCTGTATTTGTGCTAAAAATGCTGGAATTTAACCCGGCAAAAACCCCTAAATAAGCGGAGATAGTTTTACCCCCTCCCTCATTTTATAAGAGAATTGCTTCGCAGAACCTGGCAATGACTAATTTGAAGCATAAAAAACCTCGGGCAAATTTTTTTGCACCGGGGAATACCTTAAGATTCCTTCAATCTCTCGGTAAGAGTTTATTTAAAGTCCCCTTCAGCCCCTTCAGGGGATTTAGGGGTTGGGTTTAATCCTGCTCCCACTTTCTATCTACTTTGTTTTTAATCTTAGGAACAGTTTGCAGATACGCCCAGATAGATTTTATCTCCGTTTCCGTCATGCCGTTGTAAGGCAGCATAGGTTCGCGCAAAGTATGTCCTTCCTTATTTTTTGAGCGCAGCATGGCGTTGGTAAAATCTTCCAGCGTCCATCTGCCTAATCCGGTTTCTTCATCAAAAGTAATGTTGGCTGTAAATCTTTCTTTGCCATCCAGCGTTATCATTTTATTTCCACCGCCTAAGAAGCCCGGAGTTTTTTCAGGAAATTCCATGTTCATTGTTTTAAAGTCCTCAGAGTGGCACGGGTAACAATCGTAACGACCGGTTACTAAATAATGACCAAACTCAACCGCATTGTTCGTATCAGGCTCAGCAATAGGCGCAGCCGGATAAGGGATTTTTTTGAATGCCACAAAGCACAAAAGCTTAGTAATCCACGAAGGCTTACTTGGCACTTTCGGAATTTCCGATGCCTGCACATAAGCGTTATCGCTTCTTAAAAAAGCGATGATGCTCTTAATATCATATTCGCTGGCGTGCGGAAACTTAGGCATATATGGAGGCAGATATTGTCCATCGGGCTTTACACCTGTGCGGAGTAAATACGCAATCTGTGCATCGGTCCAATTGCCAATACCTTATTCTTTGCTTTGTGTAATGTTGGCCGAGTGAACTTCTCCAAAGTCTGGCGGAAGTTCCTGCAATATTCTTCCGGATAGTTTTCCATCGGTACCGCGGTGACAAACAATACACTGCACCGAAGCAATTTTCATTCCGTTGGCAATCAAATCAGAATCTGATTTCACATCCGGGTAGTCAATTTTATCTACTTCGTATTTAGGAATGCCGCGCACCTGAATAAAGGTGGCAAAGCCAACAACAGCAATAATTACGAATAGAACGAGGTAAAGAAAAGCGCGTAGAACTGTTTTCATACTAATGGGGTTTAGGGTGAACGCAATAAATTCTTAACCGAAAAATACGATTCGTTTTTTGAAAAAGAAATTTTTTCTGAACAGATAAAGAAACAGTATCAACGCATCTGTTTACTTTAATATAAAGGGCATGCCTCTTTATTGGTTTTATTTGCGTCTGATAATAAACAGCCCTGATAGCCATGAAGAAATTTTACTCTGCACTTTTGTTTCTGCTTCTAATACTCACCGGTAAGGCGCAAACCTTTTTAAATGGCGATTTTGAAAACAATACAGCCGGTGGCAATGACCAGATAAATCTTACCAATGCCGCCTTCAACGGAATGATGGCAAGCACAACTGCCTTCGGCACGTATGGCGATATGGATATTATTACCAGTGCTACCTGGAGCGGGCTGGCGCAGAGCGGCTCATGGTATATTGCTTTTACCGGTTCCGGAACTGATATGGTGGCTATGCAACTTTCTGCTCCGCTTGTTGCGGGCAACAGTTACTCCATTAGTTTTTACGACCGCGGAGCCAGCGGTTACACGCCTTATCCTTTTCAAATAGGCCAGTCCACCAACTCTACTTCTTTCGGAACTGCTATTTACACCGCACCGGTTGCTCCAACTATTGGTGTGTGGACAGAGCGCGTGTTTACTTTCATAGCACCCAACAATGGGCAATACATTACCTGCACCATGACAGCCGGTGGCTTAGGCGATTGGGCGCATACCGATAATTTTACTTTTCTCTGCTCGCTTAATCTCGGGCCTGATACATCACTCTGCGGAGGCAATAATTATTTGATTAATGCCACTACAGCAGGAGCAACGGCATACTTGTGGCAAGATGGCTCAACCAATCCTACTTACAATGTTACCACTCCTGGAACTTACTGGGCAGAAGTAACAGCAGGTGGATGCACACTGCGCGATACGGTAATTGTAAGCAGCGGTGCCACCGGTTCGCTTAACCTTGGCAACGACACCACTATTTGCAGCGGCAACACCGTTGTGCTAAACGCCACTACAACCGGAGCAACTGCTTATTTATGGCAGAATAATTCAACGAGTGCTACATACACCGCTTCATCAACCGGAACTTATTGGGCGCATGTTACAGTTAGTGGTTGCACATTAAGCGATACGATAGTTGTTACAGTAGGTGCCACCGGTTCGCTTAATCTTGGAAATGATACAACAATTTGCAGTGGCAATACAGTTATACTGAATGCCACTACAGCCGGAGCAACTTACTTGTGGCACGATAATTCAACCAATGCAACCTATACTGCTTCTTCAAGCGGAACTTATTGGGCAAGAGTTACAACCGGTAGTTGTGTAAGCAGCGATACTATTTTGGTAACTGTAAACACTCCACCGGCACAATCGTTTACAGTGAACCCAACTTCCGTTTGCGCAGGGCAACAGGTAGCAGTTACTTACACCGGTGGCTCAAACGCTGCAGCATCTTACACCTGGAACTTTAACGGGGCAACCATCAACAGCGGAACCGGACAGGGACCATATCAAATTTCGTGGAGCAATGCAGGAACTATGAATGTAACCTTAGACGTGGTAGATAACGGATGCACCACTCCTCAGGTTGTTCATACCGTAACAGTAAACGCAAACGTTACCGCTAATGCAGTCCCCGATGTTACAGTTTGCTCAGGTGGTTCTGTTCAACTCGGTGCGGCAACTACGATAGGTCACGCTTATCAATGGACTCCCGCAACAGATTTATCATTGGCAAATATTTCTAACCCGGTTTATTCTGCGTATAATCTTTCTGCTAATCCGATTGTTACACAATACATCTTAACCGAATCAAACAGCGGCTGCTCAAGTAGCGATACGGTTAATGTTACGCTCAATCCGGTTGCGCCAACTACTATCAGTGCATCAGGAGCAACAAATTTCTGTGAAGGTATTTCAGTTACGCTTACTGCAGATTCCGTTTACACAAATTATTTATGGAATAACGGAAGCACAACTAATAGCGTTACGGTTTCGCAATCGGGAACATTCTCGATGGGCGCGGTGGATGCAAATGGTTGTGAGTATGCCAGCAATACTATACCGGTTACAGTAAACCCTAATCCGGTTCTATCGCTTGTTTCGCTAAGTGACGAAACCTGCTTTGGATTGAATGACGGCAGCATTACCGTAGCCACAGGCAGCGGAACACCTGCATACAGTTATGTGTGGAGTTCATCTCAATCAACTGCTGCTATTTCAAATCTTTCAGCAGGAAATTATACAGTGACTGTTTATGATGCCAATCAATGTTCTGCAACTTCTTCATATATTATAACTGCAGCAGTTCCATTTAATCTTACCGTAAACAGTGTAAACAATGTAAGTTGTTTTGGTGCCGGTGATGGAAGTATAGATATTTCTGCAAACGGTGGAAACACACCTTATCAATTTGCGTGGAGCAATGGCAACATTGTTAGCTCATTGAATAGTATTGATGGAGGAACTTACTCAGTAACTGTTTCAGATGCGAACAACTGCACGGCTGATTCTTCATTCATTATTACTGAGCCTGCTCAGGTTGTTTTGCAATCGCTGGTTTTTGATTCCGTTCGTTTTTCTACGGAAGTTATCTTGTCGCAGCCAACAGGAAACAATTACACCTATCAATGGAGCCCGACTCAGTTTTTAAGTTGCAGCGATTGTGCAAGTCCTATTTTCTCAGGAATCAGAACAACAGAATATCATGTTACCGCTACCGATGCAAACGGATGCAGTGCTACGGCAACAGTGCAGGTCAGTGTAATTTCTGATAAGCAATTGTTTGCACCTAATGCGTTTACGCCAAACGGTGACGGGCAAAACGATAAATGGTTAGTGAGTGCTGCCGGTGCTATTTATTTTAACGCATCGGTATTTAACCGGTGGGGCGAAAAGGTTTTTGAATCGAATAACGTGAATGAAGGTTGGGACGGAACTTATCGTGGCAAGAATTCTTATGCAGGTGTTTACTCGTATGTAGTAACTGTAACGTTTATAGACGGAGAGAACAGGAAGTTGATAGGTGGGGTTACGTTAATCAGATAATACTTAACTCTGCAGCATAATCAAATGCGGAATACCATCTTCCATGTAAGGTTCGTTTAAGTCAACAAAGCCAAAGCCTTCGTAAAATTTTTTCAGGTAAGCCTGTGAACCTATGCGGATAGGAACCTTGCCATATATTCTTTCAATTTCTTCAACAGATTTTTGCATCAGCAACTTGCCGAATTCTTTTCTGCGGTATTTAGCAGAGGTAACCACTCTGCCAATAGAAACTTCATCATAACTGATGTCAGGAAAAACCAACCGGGAATAGGCGGCTAAATCTTCTCCCACATAACCGAGTAAATGATGCGAATGAAAGTCCTTGCCATCGGTATCAAGATAAGGACAGTTCTGTTCTACAATAAAAATTTCCCCGCGCAGCCGAAGAATAGCATAAAGCTCGGTAGGAGAGAGGTCGTTAAAGAGTTTGAGTTGCCATTGAATCATAATCGAATTTAAACTTCACTTGCAGAAATACAAAAGGCGTCCCGCAATTCTGCGGGACGCCTTTTGTATTTAAGTCCCCTTTAGGGGATTTAGGGGTTTAGTCAATAATCTTTCCAGTCTTTCTTGCTACTCTAACCGTCTTACCTTTCTCTTCTTTTCTGCCAATACGTGTTGCCTTACCATCTGACAATAACTGCACGTTAGAGATATGAATAGAACCAGGAGTCTTTACAATTCCACCGTTAGGGCTTTTTGCATTTGGCTTAGTGTGTTTGCTGTTCAAGTTAGCACCATCTACAATCACACGGCTTTTTTGGCGGTCAACTTCAATAACGCGGCCTTTCTTTCCTTTATCGTCACCTGCTATGATGATTACCTCGTCATTCTTCTTTACATGAAATTTCATAACTATATCTTTATTTCTATTTATCAATTAAAGTACTTCCGGTGCAAGAGAAACAATCTTCATAAATTGCTTATCGCGAAGTTCGCGGGCAACCGGTCCAAAAATACGGGTTCCTTTTGGCTCATCCTGAGCGTTTAACAATACTACTGCATTGTCGTCAAAACGAATGTATGAACCGTCTTTTCTTCGGGTAGCTTTGGTAGTTCTTACAACAACTGCCGGAGATACACTTCCTTTCTTAACACCGCCTGTAGGCATAGCTTTTTTAACGGCTACAATTACTTTATCGCCAATGCGCGCATATCTTCTTTTAGTTCCGCCAATTACACGGATAACCAAAACTTCTTTTGCTCCGCTGTTGTCTGCCACGTTGGCTCTTGATTCCTGCTGTAACATCTTCTTTTATTTTAGATTTTGAATTGCGCTTGACATTACTGCCACCTGCAAATTACTGCTTTATTAAAATTCTTATTTCGCTCTTTCTACTACTTCCACTAATCTCCAACGCTTGGTTTTGCTCAACGGACGAGTCTCGCTGATTTTCACCGTGTCGCCTGCTTTAGCATCGTTCGTCTCATCATGAGCTTTGAACTTCTTGGTAGTTTTTACGAACTTTCCGTAGATAGGGTGCTTCACTTTTCTTTCGATAGAAACAGTGATGGTTTTTTCCATTTTATCGCTGGTTACTAAACCAGTTCTTTCTTTTCTTAGATTTCTTTCCATTTCTGTTAAGCTTTTTTCTCTTGATTACGTTTTGTCAATTCTGTTTTAAGACGGGCTACATCTCTTCTTTTAACGCGGATGCTTACCGGGTTATCTAAAGGAGTAACGGCATGATTAAATACAAGACGATTTAACTCGGCTGTATCCGTTGCTATTTTTTCTACTAAATCAGCAGTTACAAACTGGCCGACATCTTCGCGATTTATTTTTTTATTAACTCCCATGACCTTTCTATTAATTGATTAGTGAATTATCCTTCCACAGCATCTCTGCGGGTAATGAATTTTGTTTTTACACTCATTTTGTGTGCGGCAAGTGTCATAGCTTCTAAAGCTACTTCGCGGCTAACACCGTCTACCTCAAACAAGATACGACCAGCTTGAACTGGTGCTTCCCATCCTTCCGGATTTCCCTTTCCTTTACCCATACGTACCTCCAATGGTTTCTTGGTAATTGGTTTGTCCGGGAAAATGCGAATCCAAACTTTTCCTTCGCGTTTCATAAAACGGGTAAAAGCAACACGGGCAGCTTCAATCTGCTTATTGCTGATTTTTCCGCTCTCTAATGATTTAAGCGCAAAAGTTCCGAAAGCTATTTCAGCTCCACGTTGTGTGGTTTCGGCTACTCTGCCCTTTTGGGTCTTTCTCCACTTGGTCCGTTTAGGTAATAACATGACTACTTGTTTTTATCTTGTCTTAATACTTAAAATTAGTTCTTGTTGTCTCTTGGAGCGCGCTCTCTTCTTTCGCCACCGCCAATTCTACCTTTCGGTTGACGCTTTTCTTCTTTTTGCTCAGCTGCAAAAGCATTGGTCAAATCTCTTTTACCATACACTTCGCCCTTACAAACCCATACTTTAATACCAATCTTTCCGTAGATAGTTTGTGCTTCGGTAATAGAGTAGTCGATATCTGCTCTCCAAGTGTGTAGAGGAGTTCTTCCTTGCTTGTATTCTTCAGTTCTCGCCATTTCCGCTCCGCCAATACGACCCGATACGCGAATCTTGATTCCTTCTGCACCCATACGCATACCCGATGCAATAGCCATTTTCAAAGCTCTGCGATAATTGATACGCGCCTCTAATTGCTTAGCAATAGTTTCGCCTACAATAGCTGATTCGATTTCCGGTCTGCGGATTTCAACGATATTAATTTGAACTTCCTTTCCGGTAAGTTTCTTCAATTCTTCTTTTACACGGTCAACTTCTCCGCCTCCACGACCAATAATAATACCCGGACGGCTGGTGTGAATAGTAACAGTTACACGTTTCATGCTTCTTTCGATAGCTACGCGGGCAATGCCGCCTTTTTGAATACGCGCTTTGATATACTGACGAATTTTTTCGTCTTCTATCAATTTTTGACCAGCGTCTTTACCTGCATACCAGTTACTTTCCCATCCTCTTACTATACCGAGGCGATTAGATATTGGACTTGTTTTGTGACCCATTGATTTTGATTGTTTTTTGAACCCCTTTTTAAAAAGGGAACGCAAAAGTAAATTTTATGCACAGAGTTGCAAATGTTTGACTTATTATTTTTGGGAGCAGGAAGAAGTATGATTATTTGATGAGCGAATTAGCGAATTGAGTTGATGAATGTAAAAGTGCCTTGGTTTTTTTTCGCGCCCGTTTTATAAGAAAAATATCTTACTCAAACGCCCGCGTCAAAATAACTTCCTGCTCCTGTAAATGCACTTTCTTAAACCCTGTCGCAGGCGAAGCAGAGTTTTTACGCGCTATACCGCGTATTTTCAACTTCTCATTTAACCGCGCATGTATAAAATACCACGCCCCCATATTTTCCGATTCTTCCTGCACCCACAGCACTTCCGCCTTCGGGTGCTTCTTTGCTAAATCAATCATCTTATCCTGCGGCACCGGATACAGTTGTTCTACGCGTGCAATCACCACATCGGTAATCTTACCGCGCTCTTTGCGCTCCAGCAAATCGTAGTAAATCTTGCCTGAGCAGAACAAAATTTTGCGCGCCTTGCCTTTTATATCGTCCACCAGCAATTCTTGAAAACTTCCTTTCAAAATATTCTCAATAGGCGAAACACATTTAGGATGGCGTAGCAAACTCTTCGGGCTCATCACCACTAATGGCTTGCGGAAATTCCAGTGTATCTGCCTGCGCATAGCGTGGAAGAAATTAGCAGGGTCAGAAATATTCACCACCACCATATTCATCTCGGCACATTGCTGTAAAAATCTTTCCAAACGGGCAGAAGAATGTTCCGGTCCCTGTCCTTCATAACCGTGTGGCAGTAACATTACCAAACCGGACTGCCTTTGCCATTTACTTTCGCCCGATGAAATAAACTGGTCGATAATAATTTGAGCACCGTTGGTAAAATCGCCAAACTGTGCTTCCCAAATAACTAAAGATTCTGGGCTTGGCAAAGAATAACCATACTCAAAACCCAACACACCATACTCACTCAAATGCGAATTGTAAATAAAGAACCTTCCTTGCTTACTTGCCAAATTACATAAGCGACAATATTCTTTATCTGTATTCTCATCGGTAATTACCGCATGGCGGTGCGTAAACGTTCCGCGTTTTACATCTTCACCCGATAGGCGAATATCTTTCCCTTCCAAAAGAATAGAACCGTAAGCCATTAACTCCGCAGCCGCCCAATCCAGTTTCTTTTCTTCCAGCGAAAGACGCTTTCTTTCCTCCAGATACTTCTGCACTTTCTTCAACGGAACAAAACCATCCGGCACTTTATTCAAACCTTGGGTAAGTGTTTCGGCAGTTTCTTTTGTAATAAAAGTATCTGGCGATTTTTTAAAATCATCAATCGTAGCTTTGCGCAATTTCTCCCAGGCAATTTCAGTTGGCTGCGGTTTGTATGGCAGCGGATGTTGTTTCACTGCATCTAAACGTGCCTGCAACTCGTTCCAAAATTCCTTCTCCATTTTTTTAGCAAGCTCTGCTGTTACCGCACCTTCTGCTTCGAGTTGCTGTATATAAAGGTCGCGCGGGTTCACATGCTTCTCAATCAGTTTATACATCACCGGTTGGGTAAACTTCGGGTCATCGCTTTCGTTGTGCCCCCATCTGCGGTAGCAGACCATATCAATAAAAATATCCTTGTTGAATTGCTGACGGTATTCAGCCGCCATTTCGCAGGCAAACACCACGGCTTCAATATCATCACCGTTTACGTGCAGCACCGGTGCTTCGATAGTGGCGGCAATAGAAGTAGAATAATCGGAAGAGCGCGCCTCATCAAAATCGGTAGTGAAACCAATTTGGTTATTGATAACAAAGTGAATGGTGCCACCGGAATAATATCCATCCAGCTTTGCCATCTGTAATACTTCATACACAATTCCCTGCCCCGCCACAGCCGCATCACCGTGTATGAGAAGTGGAAGAATTTTATCGTAATCCGATTTGTAAATAGCATCGGCTTTCGCTCTTGCAAAACCGGTCACTATCGGGTTCACCGCTTCTAAGTGCGAAGGGTTCGGCATCAATTTCAAATAAACATCCTTCCCTCCTTCCACCGGATACTGCGATGAAAAACCAAGATGATATTTTACATCGCCATCGCCCATAGTTATATCGGCTTCCACATTTCCTTCAAATTCATTAAAAATCTCTTCATAAGTTTTGCTCATGATATTCGCCAGCACATTCAACCTGCCGCGATGCGCCATGCCTATTACTACTTCTTCCACCCCACCGGCAGCGGCAGTATGAATAATAGCATCAAGCGCAGGTATTGTTGTCTCCCCTCCTTCCAACGAAAATCTTTTTTCACCCACGTATTTTGTTCCCAGAAATTTCTCGAACGAAACCGCTTTGTTCAGCTTACGCAGAATGCGCTCTTTTTTTTCTAAAGAGAATTGAAACAATGAAATGCTGTCTTTCCCTTCTCCTTTAGGAGAAGGTGCCCGAAGGGCGGATGAGGCTTCCGTTCTGCTTCTGAAAAATTCTATCTCCTCTTTCAAACGCACATAACCGGTTTCAAAGCCAATACTTCCGCAATAAACTCTTTTCAGTTTCGCCAGAATCCCATTCAGCGAAGCATTCGGCAACCCAAGTTCACTTCCTATCGAAAACTTTCTTTCTAAATCTTTTTCGCTCAACCCAAAATGCTCCAACTCTAAATTGGCGTGACGGTTCTTTCGCGGCTTTAAAGGATTGGTTTTTGCAATTAAATGCCCCTTGTTACGGTAAGCTATAATCAGATTATAAACTTTAAACTCATCAGCCGAAAACGAACCGGCAGATTTGCCGTTGTAATTCAGTGTGGCAAAGTCAAAACCTTCGAAGAATTTTTTGAATTCAGGGTCAACAGCAGCAGGGTTTTTCTTGAAATCGTTATAAAGATTCTCAAGAAACTCAGGAGTAGCATTCGTCAGAAAAGAGTAATTATCCATTTATATAGCTAAAAATTGGAGCGCAAACGTAACGTATAACAGGCAATAAGCAAAGGAAAACATTGAAAGAGACGAGAGCGAGTGGCGAAGAGCGAGGGAAATACAAACCTGTCTTTAGCTCTCGTCACCCATCCCTTGCTCTCGTCCCTTTGTAAAATGTTTGGAAATTTAAGGGATGCGTATATATTTGCACTCCTTTAAAAAAAGAGATAACAATGGCACATCACAAATCGGCAAAAAAGAGAATCCGTCAGACAGCAAAAAGAAGATTGCAAAACAGGTTTTATGCAAAAACTACGCGTAACCTTATTCGCGATTTACGTGCAGAAAAGAAACCTGCTGAAGCTAAGAAATCGCTTTCTGTGGTGGTTGCCGCTATCGATAAATTGGCAAAACGCGGATACATTCACGCTAACAAAGCAGCGAACCTTAAAAGCGGTTTGGCTAAACGTGTAGCTACAGCAAAGTAATTAATGAAATAGAATATAGAAAAAGGCATCTCATACGAGATGCCTTTTTTGTTTACAGCTTTTGCAACTCTCATTTCTAAAAATATATCTTCATTTCATTAAAACATTTATATGAGAAATTTTTGGGTGCTTGTTGTTACCTGTTTATCTTTCACTATAGTTCATTCTCAAAACAATGTAGGCATCGGAACTCCTACTCCCGATGCTTCTTCTATTCTTGAATTGAACTCAAACACCAAAGGTTTTCTTGCCCCGCGCATGACAACCATTGAACGTTTAGCAATTGCCGCTCCCGCTATTGGCTTATGGGTTTACGATACTAATTTAGGCTGCTACTTCTATTACAATGGTGTATGGACTTCGCTTTGCCAATCATCGGCAGTTTGTAATACCGCCACCACCGGAAACATTGCTATGTTCTCTTCTGCAACTAGTGTTTGTAATTCGGTTTTGTTTCAAAGCGGAAATAATGTTGGATTGAATACTGCCACACCGGTTCTTTCCTTTCAGGTAAACGCTACCGATGCTATCGGTCTTCCATCGGGAACAACAGCACAACAACCTGCCGGTGCACCTGTTGGTTCTATCCGTTACAATACAACTTTAGGTGCTACAGAAATTTATACCGGTACTTGCTGGCAGAACGTAAACACTCCACCAATTGGTTCTACTTACGTTCAATGGTTTAATGCCGCTGACCCGAATACCATTTACCCTTGTACACAATGGGTTAGTTCAGATATTGCAAACGGTGAATTTATACGCGCCCGTGGCGGAGCTTCGAATATAGCTACCGGTGGCGCATTGACCGGTGTGCTCCAAGGCAATGCGGTGCAAGACCATACTCATTCTATTGCGGGAATTATAAACGGCTCGGGAGTGCTTACTACTTCTACCGATGGTAGCCATAATCACACCGGTTCTACTTCTGGTGCGGTTACCAATAACAACAACACATGGATTCCTTATGATGATAACTTAAGCAGCGATGCCGGTTCTGGCTTTGGTGGAAATAACCCTTCTACCTGTGGCACCGGTTGGGACGGCCGACCAACTGCCGGAAATTTTATGGGCCTGTTGAGCGATGTCTGCATGGGTCACCTTCACAACATTTTCGCAGATGGCAACCACTCGCATACTGTTGCCGACCATACCCATACCTTTAACTTAAACGTTGGCAATATGAACAGCGGAACCTCCGGCACCGAAACCCGACCCGATAATGTAGCTGTGGTGTTTTGGAGAAGGGTGAATTGAACTTCCCTACAAAAAGTATAAAACAAAAAGCCCTCCGAAAACTCAGAGGGCTTTGTATTTAAATTCCCTAAGGAATATTACTTCACAATTTCAGTAACCTGACCGGCACCTACTGTTCTTCCACCTTCACGGATAGCGAAGCGAAGACCTTTCTCCATCGCTATTGGATAGATAAGTTTTACAGAAAGAGTAACGTTATCGCCAGGCATAACCATTTCTACACCTGCTGGTAAAGTAATTTCACCAGTTACGTCAGTCGTACGGAAATAGAACTGCGGACGGTATTGGTTGAAGAATGGAGTGTGACGTCCGCCTTCTTCTTTGCTCAATACGTAAGTTTCGCATTTAAATTCAGTGTGCGGAGTTACAGAGCCTGGTTTTACAATAACCATACCTCTCTTAATTTGTTCCTTTTCAATACCACGAAGAAGAAGACCTACATTGTCGCCAGCCTCACCTCTATCAAGAATCTTACGGAACATTTCAACACCGGTAACAGTCGAAGTCAAAGCTTTTTCGCCTTCTTTTTGTAAACCGATTAACTCTACAGGATCGTTAGTGTTAGTTACACCTCTTTCAATACGACCCGTAGCAACAGTACCACGACCAGTGATAGAGAATACATCTTCTACAGGCATCAAGAACGGAAGTTCAGTTGCGCGTGGAGGAACCGGAATAAAGCTATCCACAGCAGCCATCAACTCGTCAATTTTTTCTACCCACTTAGCTTCACCGTTCAATGCACCAAGTGCAGAACCCTGAATTACCGGAATGTTAGCACCATCATATTTATAGAATGTCAAAAGGTCACGAATTTCCATTTCTCCTAACTCAAGGAACTCAGGATCTTCAACCAAGTCAACTTTGTTCATGAAAACAACAATTTGAGGAACACCTACTTGGCGGGCAAGAAGGATGTGCTCACGAGTTTGAGGCATAGGACCATCAGTTGCAGCAACAACAAGAATAGCACCGTCCATTTGGGCAGCACCGGTAACCATGTTCTTGATATAATCCGCGTGACCAGGGCAATCAACGTGTGCATAGTGACGGTTTACAGTCGCATACTCTACGTGAGCAGTGTTAATGGTAATACCTCTTTCTTTTTCTTCTGGGGCATTATCAATTGAAGAATAATCGCGCACTTCTGCGAGACCTTTCTTTGAAAGTACCGTTGTGATAGCGGCAGTCAAAGTTGTTTTGCCGTGATCCACGTGTCCGATAGTACCGATGTTCACATGCGGCTTGTCCTTAATGAATTTCTCTTTAGCCATTGTTATTGTTTTTAATTGTTGTGTTTAAATATTTATTGAAAATCTTTTGTTTACTGTTTTACTACTTCTACTTCTTTTAATAATCTGAGCGGGAGACGAGGCTCGAACCCGCGACCTGCAGCTTGGAAGGCTGCCGCTCTACCAACTGAGCTACTCCCGCATTTTTTATAATCTAAAGAACGTCATACTCCTGTTTTCTTATTGAGCCGTTGATGAGAATCGAACTCGCGACCTCTTCCTTACCAAGGAAGTGCTCTACCACTGAGCTACA
>CANJLD010000016.1 GCA_947475165.1 Bacteroidota bacterium | reverse complement strand
TATCAAATTGAATGTGCTTTGCTTAAAGTATTAGGAAGCGAAGTGTTGGACTTTGTGGTAGATGAATCATTGCAAGTTCATGGCGGTTACGGTTTCAGCGAAGAGTATCCAATGGCGCGTTCATACCGCGATTCTCGCATCAACAGAATTTTTGAAGGCACCAACGAAATCAATCGTATGCTTTCTATTGATGCTTTGTTAAAGTTTGCCATGAAAGGCAAATTGGATTTGATGACACCAGGTATGGCTATTCAAAAAGAATTGATGAGCGTTCCTGATTTTTCATCTCCAGATGCTGAAGATATTTTTGGTGAGGAAAAGAAAGCGTTGAAGAATGCTAAGAAAGCGTTCTTGTTAGTTGCCGGTTCTGCCGTTCAAAAATTGATGATGGCTTTAGACAAAGAGCAAGAAATTTTGATGAACGCATCGGATATGCTCATTGATATTTTAGCTATGGAAAGCGGAATGTTACGCGCAGAAAAATTAGTTAATCTACACGGACAGGAAGTATCGCAAATTTACATTGATATGGTAAAGTGCTATTTCTTCGATGCTTTAGACAGAATTAATGTAGCAGGTAAATCTGCTCTTGCTGCTTTTGCAACAGGCGATGAACAACGAATGATGATGATGGGCTTAAAACGTTTCACTAAGTACGAAATGATAAATACCAAAGAAGTTCGCAGAGCAGTTGCTGATAAATTGATTGCAGAAAACGGATATTGTTTCTGGGATTAAGTTCTGTTTTTAGACACTCTTTCTACAAGAGTAGATAATTTTAAAAGCGTCCCGCTAATTAGCGGGACGCTTTCATTAGTTTCGATACGTATTTATTTTTGATTTAATGTTTACCTGCGATAACCTGTTATGAATACCCCACAACTTTTAAAATTATTATATACTAACCGCGAGTTGATACAGCGCAACAACATTCACGCGCTTGAGCATTTGCACATGTTGCAAAACGATTATGCCAACTCAACCGATGAAGAAATAGTTCTGCACTTAGAATTGAATTCTAGTCTGGCTGAGTTTCATTTTCATTCCAATAACAACTTTGTAATTGAAAACTCTTCGAAGGTTATTTCGAAGTTTAAAGATACAGAGCATCAGAACATATTAGCTCGGCACCATTGGTTAGTTGGCCATTGCCATGCAAACAAGGGCGATTATGAAATTGCAAAAGAACAGTTGCAACTTGCCTTACAAGCTCTTACTCCTGATAAGCCTGATCTTGCAACTATTAAGGCAGATACGCTTATATCTTTAGCCATGAATGAGGAATTGGCAGAACGCGACCACCAAAAAGCGATTGAATATTTAGAGCAGGCAATTACTTTGCTTGATGACAAGGCGCATTTAATTTATAGAGCTTCTTGCTTGATGGGTTTGGGCAATGTGTATATCAATATTGATAATATTAAAGAGGCGTTGCGGTACTACAAACTAGCAGTTGATATTTACGAGGAACGTTTTGATTTGGCAAATATGGCTTCCGGTTATAGTAATCTCGGCACCTGTTATATTAATTTGAAAGATTACGCACTTGCAGAATACTATCTCGAAAAATCGCTCGATATGCGGTTGAAGTTTGGAACACCGGAACACATCGGCACTTCGTATTATAATCTGTCGTTGGTTTACTAAGAAACTAAGCGTAAAAAACTAGCTTACGAAATGTTAATGAAGAGCAAAGAGATTATACTTCGCACCGATAACAATCATTTCTTGGTTGACATAGAAGAGATGCTCAACGAGCTATTGCAGGAAAAAGAAGTACAGCAATTAGTTGGTGCTTAAGCATTTTTTTTGTAGAAAAACAACTCAAATTCATTTTTAGCTATCTTTAAGGCTATAAGTATAGCCGTGAAACAATTTCTATTCTTCCTGAATCTTGTTTTGTTTTTAGAGTTGCGTGTTTCAGCACAAAGTACGGCTGTATCATTACCACGCCCCGAACAACTTCGGTTTGCAGAAAACAAAGGTCAGTGGAACGAAAAAATTTATTTCCGTACAGATATTCCCAACGGAAAATTATTGTTGGAGAAAAATGCATTTTACTTTTTCCTCCAATCGGCAGAAGACCTGGCAAAGATTGAACATCCCGGTAATAGCCAACAGGTAATTGTTCATGGACATGCTTTTAAAGAAGAATTTATTGGCGCAAACCTGAATCCTGTTTTAAAAGGAGAAAATTCATTTTCAGATTATGCGAATTATTATTTGGGAAACGACCCGAACTATTGGGCATCGGGCGTGCGCATTTATCCGCAGGTAAATTATTCAGATGTATATGATGGAATTGATTTGATGGTTTATACAAAACAAAGCCGTCAACTAAAATACGATTGGATTGTAAAGGCAAACGCAGATGCTTCCAAAATTAAGCTTCATTATTCTGGAGTTGGTGAATTGAAAATTAGCGATGGTGAGTTGCGCATTAAAACTTCTGTTGGCAATGTGGTGGAAGAAAAACCATTTGCTTATCAGACAATAAATGGATTTAAAAAGGAAGTAAAATGCAATTTTGTTCTAAAAGCAGGTGAACTGAGTTTCGATTTTCCTGATGGCTACGACAAAAATTTCCCGCTTGTCATTGACCCTACTATAGTTTTTTCAACTTACACCGGTTCTGCTTCCGATAACTGGGGCTACACCGCTACTTACGATTTACAAGAGAATATGTATGTAGGCGGATATGTGAATGGTGAAGCACCAGCCGGTTCAGTTTATCCAACAACTGTTGGTGCTTTTCAATCTGTGTATGGTGGTGGCACCGGTGGCAATGCGGGTAATGGAAATGGAATTGGCTTCTCGTGCGATATGGGTATTTCGAAATTCAATGCCAATGGAACTCAGTTGCTTTACTCCACCTACATTGGCGGGAATGATAATGAAACTCCCCATTCTCTTGTAGTTGATCCGCAAGGTAATTTGGCAATTTATGGGGTGAGTTATTCCGCTAACTATCCTGTCACAGCAAATGCTTACGATAATTCATACAATGGCGGAGGCGATATTGTGGTAACAATATTAAATTCCACAGGCACTGCTCTGCTCGGTTCAACTTATGTTGGCGGCATCGGTATGGATGGAATAAATTACGACCCGCAGGAGTTCAGTTCAGGAAATTTGAAAAGAAATTATGGTGACCAAAACCGTGGTGAAATAAATGTGGATGTTGCCAACGATATTTATGTGGCAAGTTGTACACAGTCTGCAGATTTTCCAACAACAGCCGGTGCTGTGCAGGCTGCATTTGGTGGTGTGCAGGATGGCTGCGCGTTTAAGTTAAGCAACAATTGTTCTGCTATTATTTGGAGCACGTATTTGGGCGGATCTACAGATGATGCCTGTTACTCGTTGGATATTGGACCTGCAGGAACATTGTATGTAGCCGGAGGAACGATGAGTAATAATTTCCCGACTGTTAACGGCTCGCTTCACACAACTTATCAAGGCGGACAGTATGATGGTTTTGTTGCGCAGATAAATGCAACTGGAACACAGTTATTGAGTTCCTCTTACATTGGCACCGGAGGTGACGACCAACTATATTTTGTGAAACTCGATGCGCAGAACAATGTGTATTTCGTGGGGCAAACAACCGGTACGTATCCTGTACAAAATGCGCCTTATTCAAACCCAAACAGCGGGCAGTTTATTACTAAGATAAATCCTGCGCTTAATTCTATTTTTTACTCCACCGTTTTTGGAAGCGGAATTGGTGCACCAAATATTTCACCTACCGCGTTTTTGGTAGATACCTGCGAGAATGTTTATGTGGCAGGTTGGGGAACCAACAGCACTTCATTTCCCAATTTTCAGAACGACATGTTTAACATGCCACTTACGGCTGATGCCATGCAAACCACTACTGACGGAACGGATTTTTATTTTTTCGTACTTTCGAAGAATGCGCAAAACATATTGTATGGTTCTTACTTTGGGGCGAATGGAGGTATTGAACACGTGGATGGAGGAACCAGCCGCTTTGATAAGCGAGGAGTGATGTATGAAGCCATGTGTGCCGGTTGCGGAAATAGTGCAGGCTATGCGCAAACGCCAACAACAACCGGAGTGTGGTCGCCAAATAATCAAAACACCAATTGCAATGAGTTAGGTTTAAAGATTGCTTTTAATCTTTCCGGAGCGCATGTTTTAATTGATGCATCGCCAAGAGCCACCGGTTGTGTGCCGCTTACGGTACAGTTTCAAGCAACGCTTAACAATGTTCAATCGCACCAATGGTATTTTGGTGACGGAACTATTTCAACCCTCGTAAACCCGGTACATGTTTATACAGATACGGGAACCTATCAGGTAATGTTGATTGGCGTAGATTCCAATTCGTGCAATATTGCTGATACCGCATATCTTGATGTAGTGGTAAGCGATGATTCGATAGTTGCCAATTTTCTTCCCAATCTTTTTATTGACTGCTTTAACAATCAAATAAATTTGAGCAGTGTGAGTTATCAGTCTGCGGCCTATTCATGGAATATGGGTGACGGTAGCACTTACAACACAGATTCAATTTCACATGTTTACGCAAATGCCGGAACGTATAACATAACCTTGATTGTTACAGATACTACCAGATGTAGCTTAGCGCAAACATTCACAAGTCAGGTTACAATTCCGCAACAGGTGGATGCAACATTTACTGCAAGTAGCACCGGTGGCTGTATTCCGCTTACTGTAAATTTGAATGCACCGTTTATTCCTACTTCCACTTACTATTGGGATTTTGGCGATAGCAGTTCTTCTATTCTTGCCGCTAACACACATACTTACACCACGCCAGATTCTTTTCATGTGCAATTAATTGTAGTTGATTCCAACTCCTGCAACATTGCTGACACCGCTTATGCAAATATCGTAACGATTGATTCTTCGGCAAAGGCAGATTTTAATTTCAGCAGAACATTTTTTGGATGCGATTCGGTACAGGTAAATGTTTGGTCAACCTATCAAGGAGAAGATTCAGAAATTTGGGATTGGGGTGATGGAACACCTTCTGCAAATACTGATACAGCTTATCACGTTTACAACACAGCCGGTTTGTTTACTATTACACATTATTTAACCGATGCGGCAATGTTTTGCAAACCGCTCGACACAGCACAAATAGTTATCAGTTTATTGCCCTTGAACGTTTCTATTACTATTCCCGACACCGGTGGATGCTTGCCGTTTACTGCTGAGTTTATCGGCAACTCTGTTTTGCTTTCTACAGATTTTACCTGGTATTTTGGTGATGGAAATTCCATTACCGGTGATACTGCATTTCATACCTACAACAGCACCGACACATTTAATGTTGTTGTTGTCGCTCTTGATAGTAATGCGTGCGTGGGTGCTGATTCTGCCTTTGCACAAATTACCGTGATTGATGATTCGGTCCATGCTGATTTTAACCTGAACATTCTGAACGATTGCGATTCGAATCTTGTAGTCGATTTGGTGAACACAAGTACGAATGCGTTGAATTACCTTTGGGATTTTAGTGACGGAACCACTTCCACTCAGCAAAACGAAAATCATTCTTACACTATTCCTGCTACTTATACTATTACACTAATAGTTCAAGATACTAACCGGTGTCACCCGCTTGATACCATTTCAAAGAACGTAACGCTGTTGCCAAATGTGTTTGTAGATTTTACTGTGGAAAATGTTTGCGCAGGCACACCGGTGCAACTGGTTAACCTAAGTAACCCGAATGCTAATTTTGTGTGGAACTTTGGCGATGGCGGAGCTTCTACTCAATACTCTCCTTCCCATGCTTACAATCAAATCGGCAACAAAACGATAATGCTTACCATTGTTGATTCATCTACATGCGATGTAACTGCTTCGGCAACCCACGATGTTATTGTTCACGCACAGCCTATTGCCGACTTCACTACACAAGGCGATACTTTCAAATTTGAAGCACCGGTGCAGTTTATCAATCACAGTTTTGCTTATCAAAATCTGCTTTGGCAGTTTGGAGATGGTGATAGTAGCACCGATGAAAACCCGGTACATGCTTATGAAAGTCTTTATTCTATGACCGTTTGCCTTGAAGCTTCGAATGATGCCTGTGCAGATACTATATGCAAGAATATTTTCATTTCGTTTAATGGTTTAGTGGGCGTGCCAAATGCTTTTTCTCCGAACGGTGACGGTATTAATGATGTAGTGAAAGTAGAAGGCAGAGGAATTGTTGAATTGGTTTTTAGAATTTATAACCGGTGGGGCGAAAAAGTTTTTGAAACGCACGATAAAAATATTGGCTGGAATGGAATTTATAAAGGTGTGTTGCAGGAAATGGAAGTTTACACTTATGCTGTAGAGGCCAAATTGGTGGATGGTAAAATTGTTCCGCTGAAAGGAAATATAACCTTGCTGAGATGAGAAGACGATTGACGATTGACCACCGACCATTGGCGCGCATAAAATTTATTGCGCTGTTTCTGATTTTGCAATGGTCAATGGTCAATCGTCTGTGGTCGCAAGACATTCACTTCACCCAATTCTTTACTAATCCTTTAATTCTGAATCCTGCACAGACCGGAAATTATGAAGGCAACTATCGTGTTGGTTTCAACTTTAAAGCGCAGTGGCCCTTTGCTATTTCAAACACCATTTATAATTATCACACCGAATCGCCTTTTGTTGATTTTAGTTTTGGCGAGCGCAAACTGAAAACGGCCTGGTTTGGTTTAGGAATGAATTTTGTAAACGACCAGGCCGGTGACGGAAGATTGCTCTATCGCAGATTCGGTTTAAGCGGAGCTTATCATCAGGCATTTGATAAAGACCATCGTTATGTTTTATCTACCGGTGTGGGCTTCAGCTACATTATCCGTTCGGTTGATTTCTCAAGGTTTTATTTTAACAACCAATGGGTGGACGATGACGGATTTAATACTTCGCTGCCCAACAACGAGCCGGTGCAGAACGAAAATTTTCAAATGATTGATTTAGGCGCAGGAATAAATTTTGCAGCACAGGTTCACAATCAGGTGAAATTAGATTTTGGTTTTTCCATGCTGCATCTTACAAGACCTAAACATTCTTTTCTAGGAACAACGGAGCGATTGGGCTTGCGTTATCAGGCAAGTGCAGGAGTAACGTATACAATTAACGAGAGGCTGTCGCTTGTTGTAAATGGTTATTACGGTTATGAAAAAAAAGCGCAGGAGATTGTTGCCGGTGCCATGCTTGGTTACGGATTTTATAAAGTAAAATCATCGGGGGCGGATAACACTATTTATGTGGGGCTGTATTACCGTGGCAAAGATGCGCTTGCTCCGCTTGCAGGTTATCAATTTAAAACAACACGTATTCTGCTGAGTTACGATATTACCCTTTCAAGATTAGTGAATGCCAGCAAAGCCAATGGCGGCCCTGAAATTTCTATAGTGCATACCGGAAGTTTCTTCAAGCATTTCGGAAACAATAAAGTTTATTGTCCGAGTTTCAGATAATAGCTACTTACTTACCACAACCTGTCTCACCGCTTTCTTGCCATCTTGTTTTACTTCTACAAAGTATACACCGTTGGCGAAAGCCGACAAATCAATTCTGGTTTGTGTGCTGCTAATATTTCTGCTCAACAACGATTGACCTAAAACATTTCTTACTTCAATAGTGGTGGCTGCATTTATATCTGCGAGTGTCAATACCATTTCGCTGGTGGCGGGGTTAGGGAAAATGCTGAAGGTAATTTCGCTGGCTGCTGAATGGATACCGGTTCCAATTACGGTAACGCTGGTTGCTGCGGTGCAGCCATTGTTATCGGTCACGGTAACTGTATAAATTCCCGAAGACAAACCGGACATGCTTTGCATGGTGGCTCCGTTGCTCCATAAATAAGTAAACGGTGCTACACCACCGGTAACCGTATCTACCCAGGCGTTTCCGTTGGTGGTGGAAGTTGTCAATTGCATTGGTGCAGGCTGCTGAATAGTAACGCTTGCAGTTGCGGTGCATCCGTTATCATCGGTAACTGTTACGGCACATACTCCCGCGCTTAATGCCGAAGCATTGTGCGTGGTATTTCCATTGCACCATAAATAAGTAAAGCTTCCTATACCGCCCGATGGAATAACGTTTGCGGTGCCGCTGCTTTCTCCAAAACAACTTATAGATGTAGAAGTAGTATTGGTAGTAATAGACGTTGGCTCATCAATAATAAATGTGGTGGATGATGAACAATTGTTTGCATCGATTACGGTAACCGCATAGTTTCCTGCGGCAAGGCTACCGGTGCTTGTTCCGCTGGTGCTGTTAGACCAGTTGAAGTTATAGCCGGAGTTTCCACCGGTGGCAGAAGCGCTCACTACTCCGCTTGCTTCGCCATGGCATTGCGCGCTGTTCGGTGTCACCTGTATAGCAATATCAGCAGGTTGAGTAATGGCGAATGAATCTACATGCTGGCAATTGCTGCCATCGGTAATGGTTACAAAATAATTTCCTGCAGTGAGGTTGTTTATGGCAGAACTGTTTGCGAGGTTATTCCACAAGTAAGTATAATTCGGAGTTCCACTCACTACGTTTACCGAAGCTGTTCCGTTATATCCGCCAAAGCAGGTAATGTTGGTAGATGCTTTGGTTGAAACTAAAGACGAAGCACTGGCAACAATTGCCGAAGCCGTGCCCGAGCAGGAGTTAGCATCGTTCACCGTAACGGTATAAGTGCCGGCAGCTAAATTAGAAACCGATGCACCGGTGCCTCCGGTGCTCCAGATGTAAGTATAAGTTGGTGTTCCGCCCGAGATAGCTACCGATGCGCCTCCGTTGCTTGAGCCGCAGGTGGCGTTGGTTACTGTTGGGGTTGCATTTAATCCCGCGCTAACAATAGCTGTTACCGGTCTGCGTTGCGATACGCATCCTGCGCCCTGCACAATCCAGTCGTAGAAATAATAGTAATAGGTTGGAACGTTGTTGGCGTTGTTTCCGGTTAGGCTAACATAGCCTCCTGCATCGGTGTATGGATAAGCGGCACCTGCATTATTGCGGTACAAATTGATGGTGCTGCCGCTTGACAGAGCCAACCTGTGACCGGTGCCTACCGGTAAGTTAAAGTTAAGAGTAATTCTGCTTCCACCATTCGGCACGTTTACGGTTATTGATTGCAATAAAGTTCCGCCCGAAGTTTCCAATTCAAAAGTTCTGTTGCCCGCAGCACCGGCATATACATATACCGATTGCAAAACACAGGCAGTGTTTACATTAAACACTGTAGCCCAGTTACTGCCCGAGTTAGTTAAGTAGCCACCGCTGCCGGAGTTATCGAGCTTACCTACATGATACTGTGTGCCGCCTACGGTATCCTGCAACCAGTAAGTAGTGGTGTTTGTAAGCACCGGTGTGGTAAACGGGTTAGCCGCAGATAATTTATTTCCTGAAGAATCGAACCATGCCACCGGATTAGTGCTTGAAGTAGAAAGCGTGAACGTGCCGGTGCCGCAGTGCGATACATCGCTGGCTGCCGGTGCTGCAGGTTTGTTTATGGTTATATAATTAGTAAGCGTTTTTGTGTTAGAGCCGAAAGAGTTTGTAGAAGTAAGCGTAACGGTGAAAGTTCCGTTAGTTGTATACAAATGCGTTGGGTTTTGTGTGTTGCTTGTTCCGCCATCGCCAAAGTTCCATGCCCATGAGGTGGGAGCGTTGGTAGTTAAATCTGTAAACTTGATTATACCGGTGCAACTGGTTACAGCATCGGCAGTAAAGTTGGCTACCGGTGGGGTTGAAATAGACTGACAACCCAAAGAGTTGAGCAAAGCTGCTCGCGAGCCACCGGTGTTAAACAAAGCAAGACTGCGTGTTTTTTGTCCGGTGGTGAACATATACATACAAGCATCATCGGTGTAATCCATATAGTTCATCCACATATCGCCATTGGGTGCGTTGCTGCAAGTGATAGATGGAAACGAAGGACAGCCATAATGTTCTGAACCCTGATTAGGTGTATCGCCAACATTATCGCTTCCGTTGCATCCGCTGCCGTCATCGCCCCAAATGTGGTAGAGGTTTAACCAGTGACCAATTTCGTGGGTGGCTGTTCTTCCTTTATTGTAAGGTGCTTGCGCGGTGCCACCAGTTCCAAAACCAGTGTAGGTAATTACCACACCATCGGTAGCTGCGGTGCCACCGGGAAACTGCGCATAGCCCAGCACCCCTCCACTTAAATTACAAACCCAAAGATTTAAATACGAAGAAACCGGCCAGGCATCATCGCCACCGTTGGCGGTGCGCTTTACATTATCGTTAGTAGAGAAAGAAGTGGCGGTAACTGTTTTGCGGATAATACCGGTGGTGGCATTTCCGTTAGGGTCGCGGCTGGCGAGGCAGAACTGAATTTCGTAATCGGCCGCTATGCTTTGCCATACCGATGGCACTAAACTTATATCAGTATTCAGTTTGCGGAAATCAAGATTGAGACGGTCCATTTGTGCGTTTATCTGTGCGGTGGTTATTGCCTGCACCGCAGCATTGCCTACTATATGTATGACTACCGGTATGGTAATAACAGCGCGGCTGCCGGTGGGGTGATAGTTGGCTACAAACTGATTGGTTTCAGTTTCCATTTGTTGCCTGCGGGCGGCAAAGCCGGGGTCGTTCAACAATTGGGCTTTTAAAACCTCCATGCTGGCGCAGTGCTGTGCCGAGGTGTTTTGAGAAATGAATACAGAAATAAAACAGAGAAAGGTTATCGCAATTTTCTTCATTCTTATTTTTTGAGAATTCAAATAAAGCGAATGATTTGAGAGAAAGAAAAATGCAGTGTGTGGAGGAAAGTAAGATACCCCCCCAACCCCCTAAAGGGGGGCTTAAAGACTAATACAAAACACCAGTGCTGTGATTTGTGTCATTTTGGAATAGGCGATTCGTCTAACATGTATATAGTTACCTCTTTTTGAATGATTTGAATAAAAAACAGGGTTCTTTTATAGGTATTAGCAAAAAAAATGACCGGCAACCACGCCAGCCATTTAAAAAAAACCAAAAACAAAATTTTTACGAAGCCTTGCGCAGTTCTTCTACTGTTTGTTCGATTTCTTCCAGAATTACCGGCATACCAAAGGTTAAGAAGGTAAGCTTGGCGTTTGCCATTTTCATGTTAAAGTCTATGGTAGGTTTTTCTTTTTTGCTCTGCACAAAAATCATATCCAGTCCGGTCCAGCATAAAAACCATCCAAACGGGTCAAGCATCATTTCTAAACCGTTCAAAATCATGTTGCCTCCCCAATTGTGCCCTATTACAATAAGAATGCTGATGAGGGTAAACCCGGCTGCAGTAAGTATGCCACCGGTGCTCAGAATTCGTTGTTTCTCGGCCTGGGCGGCTTTTGCCTGCAAAATAAAATAGTCGTGAATGTTGCTGATAATAACACCTTCTATTTCGGTGTTGGTGGCATCTGCCATTAAGTTGAACTTGAGTTCAATTTTGTCGCTGTCAACCTGGTGAACTAATTTGCGAACTTCGGTCAAAAAATTATCAGAAAGCGTGCGTTCGTGAAAGGCACTGGAATCAAAATCAGAAAACAAATCTTCATACTTATCTAACCAAATACTTATTTCGCGGTATTCGCTCTGCGGCATCATTTCTTCGGGTGTTGCAAACTCTTCCATGGTTTCGATGCTTTAGGTTTTTCAAAAAAAATTCAATTCATCGGGGTTACTTCTTCAACCTTTTATAAGCAGCGTTCCGGTTTTCCCGGAACGCTGCTCAAGGTTTTATTTTAATTAGTTCAATCGAGCAATTTTAAGTGTAGTTTGTGCAGTGCTTACTTCGGCATTCATTGTTCCGCTTTCGCCACCAATGCTTATGTAAGCAGTTTGGCCACTAGTCATAGAAACAATAGTGTGCGAAACAAGGCAGCTATAGGTAGTTCCTGAATAAGGAGTAATAGCTAAAGTTGTTTCGGTATCGGTAACACTGTTTACTACAATACGGGCAGTAACCCAGTTGTTGGTAGCACTTGAAGTAGAGTAGCCGTTGTTCAGTCTAATTTCGTAAAGTCCGGTAGCCGGTGCAGTAAATATTCCGGTAGTAGTATTATAAGCAGTACCCACATTCACACTTGCCGAGTTATAAGCCAATGTGTTGTAAGCCGCTGCCGGAGTGTAAGATGAAGTTCTTGAAGCCGCTACTAAAAGAGTAGGACCTGTTGCTACAGTAGCCCACGATAAAGTTCCGCTACCGTTAGTAGATAATGCCTGTCCGCTGCTACCATCCGCACTTGGTAAAGTGTAGGTAACTGCACCTGCAACCGCTGCCGGAGCAAAACCTACATAACCCGAAGTAGAACCTGATAAGCGAAGCGTTCCTTTTACATCAAGCTTGCTGCCTGCTACCATAGTTCCTATACCTACGTTACCCAAGCTATCGAAAATTACACGCTCTACGTTATTGGTACGGAAACGTAAGCTCTTGTTATCGGTAGTTCCCATAAAGTTGGTAACTGCAGTAATACCCGAGTTACCGGTTAAGCCCCATGCTGTTCCGCTAGCACTTGCCCAGCTTAACACACCCGAACCGTTATTGGTAAGATAAGTATTAGCCGCACCTTGTGCCGTAGGTAAAGTTACCGAGTAAGAAGTTGAAGTTACTCCTGAGTTAACAGTTAAGGTATTGGCATTGGTGTTGTTCTTGAATACAATAACCCCGTTGGTAGTGCTGGCCTTACCCAATCCCATAGTTCCGTTTACATCTAATTTGTAACCGGGCACCGAGTTGTTGATACCTATGTTACCTGTTCCGGTAATACGCATTCTTTCGTTTGTGCTTGGGTCAGTTCCACCGGTCATAAAGATGTATGCCTTACCCGAAGTTCCTGCAGCCATATACATATCGCCACCCGCGTTGTAGATATACGAGTCATCAGCTGCACCCATGATAGCACTGGTGTTACCGCTGCCGTTAATACCCATATCTATATAGTTGGTAGTTTCAGTTCCGTTATCGGCAGTAGCCACAATATCCGATGAAGCCGATGCCCCTGAAGACATGTTCTGAACGTTTAACTGTAAGTAGTTGTTGATAGTTCCTTTAGCTACAATAGCGTTTACCGAAGTAGTAGTTCCGCAGTCCACCAGTAATTTTTCGGGGAAAGTAGAGTAGCTAGGCACCGTAGTGCTTGAACCCAAACGTGCGTTACCCAAACTGTCAATTACAAAACGCTCAGCATTGTTAGTGCGCATACGGAAACTCTTGTTATCAGTTGTTCCAATAAAGTTGGTGTTATAAGTAGTTCCGGTAGTTCCGGTAATACCCCATGCGTTGGTAGCACCATCGGCACCGGTTGCACCCGTTGCTCCTGTTGCACCTGTTGCACCTGTTGCACCGGCAGCACCGTTGCTTCCGTTAGAACCTGCCGCACCTGTAGCTCCTGTAGCACCGGCAGTACCGTTGCTTCCGTTAGAGCCTGCTGCACCTGTAGCACCTGTAGCTCCTGTTGCACCGGCTACTCCTACCGCACCGTTCAGGTTAATCGTCCAGTCTGCATGGCTTTGCCCTGCTGAGCTGGTAGAAGTGCATTCTATTTCCATAACACCCGTTCCTGAATTGTAGTTCATAACTGTTCCTATAAAAGAATGTGTTGCATTGCTGGTAGCTGTTACAATTACGGTTTGGTTTATGCTATAGCTTAAACCTGTTCCTACTGTAATAGTTACCGAATCGCTTACTGCCGGTATGGCAAAAGAAGTAGTACTGGTGGTTGCATATCTGTCACCATTCACACCGTCTGCACCTGTTGGTCCTGTAGCACCTGTAGCTCCTGTTGCACCGGCAGCACCGTTGCTTCCGTTAGAACCTGCCGCACCTGTAGCACCTGTAGCTCCGGCAGCACCTACTGCTCCGGCAGCACCTGCTGCACCATCAGCACCTGTGGCACCCGTTGCGCCAGTAGCACCCGTTGCACCTGTTGCTCCTGAAGTTGGCGACACCCAGCTTAACGCACCCGAACCGTTGTTGGCAAGCACATAGCCCGAAGCTGCTGCCTGTGCGGTTGGAAGAGTTAATGAATAAGAAGCCGAAGTTACACCTGAATTTACGGTTACTGTTCTGTTGTTAGTATTGTTAGAGAAAACCAAAGAACCGTTTGTAGTGCTTGATTTACCCGTGCGGATAGTTCCGTTCACATCTAATGTATAAGCCGGGGCAATTGCACCAATACCTACGTTACCTGTACCGTCAATAGTCATTCTCTGGTTAGTGCTTTCGCTGGTACCACCTGTAAGAAAACGAATGGAGCGGGTAGAAGATCCTGCAGCAATAAGCAAATCCTGACCTAAGTTATAGATGTAAGCATCATCTGCATCACCCATAATTCCGGCATTGTTACCGCTGCCGTTAATACCCATATCAATATAGTTAGTGGTTTCGCTTCCGTTATCGGCAGTAGCCACCACATCGCTCGATGCAGATGTTCCGTTTGAACCGTTTTGAATATTTAATTGTAAATAGTTGTTGATAGTTCCTTTACCTACTATGGCATTTACAGAAGAAGTAGCTCCGGCATCCACCAGTAATTTTTCAGGATTAGTGGCATTGAAAGAAGAAGTACCTATAGCTACATCACCCGCACTTGAAACGCGCATACGCTCTGTATTGTTCGTTACAATCGGCAAATCATGATTAGAGACAGTTCCTAAAGACTGCACAGTTGTAGAAGTATTACCGCCCTGCACCCATGCAGTGCTGGAAGTAATTCCTTTCTCGTTATACACTTGCCAGTCAGAACCGTCACTTATAAAAGTGGCCGATTGGGTAGCACTGATAGTGTAAGAAGCTGCTCCATCAATAGTTTGACCGGAAGTACCTACAACTCTCGCTACTTCGCCCGAATGGCTGGTAGTGTTTTTTACCATGTACATTCTACCCTTGCAGGCGATGGCATCTGGTAATTTTACAGAATCGGTAGTATAGCCCTTAAACTCGAGTGCGTAATCATTTACACTCAAAGTAGTCGAGCTGTCAACCGTACGGTAGCCGATAGCTAAAGAGCCATCAACCTGTAGTTTTGAATTAGGGGTTGTGGTGGCAATACCTATGTTTCCGGACTGTGCCGAAACAATGGTTGCTCCGAGCAACACCATGAACAATAGAAGGTTTAACTTTTTCATTTTAATTGGTTTTAGTTATTGGTTTTAATTATTGGTTATTGTTTTTATTTAATGATGTTTAGGTTACGTGTAAATACCTGATTGTCGGACTTCAATACCGCACGGTAACTTCCCTGCGCTAATAATCCGGTTGAGAAATTGAAACGGGCTGTTCCGTTACCGGTGTTTATTTCATTCTGCATAAGTAACTGACCGGTCATGTTATACAGTTCTACATTGAACTTAATAGTAGCCGAGGTATTGATAATGATGCTTACACTTTCATTTGCCGGGTTAGGGAAAAATTCAGTCATAGTAATAGCATTGTCGCCTGTAAGCGATGCTTGCACTATTTTTGTGTCTTCTGCCTTTCCGTCAAAGTCAACCTGATTTAATTTATAGTAGTATACTATGTTAGGTTGTGCAGTATTGTCCTCAAAAGCATATTCGGTTTCGCTGGTGCTGTTGCCACCTGTTTGGTTAGCCACCCAGCCTATTTGTTCAAAGTCAACACCGTTGGTGCTGCGCATTACTTTAAATCCGCTGTTGTTTATTTCAAGTGAAGTAGCCCAGTTTAAGCGAATAAATTTATTGTCAATGCCTTGTGCAGTAAGGTAGATCAACTCAATAGGCAAGGCACTGCCGGTTCTTGAACGCGCCATTTGAAAGTGCGAGAAACCGGTGAAAACTCCACCCGGTATACCATCGCCACTGTAGCAACCACCGTTTCTGTTATAAGTTAAAAGGTTTGAAGGTGCTTGTAATGAGGTCAAAATTTCAGGATTCCAATCACCGGTAGGCACAGCCGAAATATCACCGCTCTTCTTAATCATTTTCCAGTCATCGCCACCGCTTCCGCCAAAGCCAGGGAAAGAGTTAGGGTAAGTTTCAATCACATACTGGTCATTCATGTTACCGTTAAAACTCCAGTAACCATGGTCGGTAGGAATAGCATCTAAAATCACCCATTTAGGAGTGCTTCCGTTGCAGGTGTTAGAGTTGAAATAGTAGTTGAATCCATCATTATCTGGGCTTAAACCACCGCAACCGGTACAAGAAGTTCTTATTTCTCCTATACCGCCCGATGCATCCACAAACATGTTTCTGATTTTATCGGGGTTAGCACCTAAATAAGTAAACGTAAGTGCCGCTGCATTGTAACCATTAAGCGTACTCGCTACCGGAAACACATAAGGCACACTGGTGTTTGAAACGTTGCGTGCAAAACCACCAATCCCTACTCCCTGTGCTCCGCGGTTTTGAATATACCCATCGGTAGGGTTACCGTCAATAGCAAGGGCGGCATAACCCACCACCGCATTTTCCGAACCGTTGGTTACAAATAACTCGTAATCGTCAGTTCCGTTATAAGTTTTAATAATTCCATTGCCCGCGTTATCGGTTCTGGTTGAATTTGAAGTAGGGCTGTAAGTATCGGCTCCGCTCGTGCTGCTGCCAAAAACCAACGAGCCCTTAATAGAAGTATTGGTTTGCAATTCAACAGCCGAACCTGAACCTTGTTTATCTATAATAAGATTATGAATATAACGTGTAGAAGTGTTCGACAGGTTTCCGATAATAGCTTGCGTACCCGTTCCTATAAACTTGTAAGCGCGCTCGGTTGAAGAGTTGTTGCTGCCGTTTTTCATTTGCGCGGTGCTGTCATTAGTTAAGTCACCGGCTAATTCTATCACTCCGTCATTTTCAATAGTAGAAGTGTTTTTGTTTTCAATATCACCTTCTACATATATAATAGCGCCTTCGTCTGTATGAAGTGTTCCGCCATCATTATATAATCTCGCCTGCGCTTGGCTATTAGTTGCAAAAAACGCTGATAAAAGCATTACAACTAAAAATGCAGAAGCCTGCATGGTAGAAAGTTTACTTTGGTTGATGTTGTTTTTCATATCAATCTCTTTTTCTTGTTTATTGTTTTTTTCTGCTCTGCTCCGTTTGCGGAATTGTGATTAGAAAAAAATTAATACTTGTATTCCCCATCCTTTACGCCTTGCAACTCGTACACGTTTCAATTCGAGAAGTGTTTATCACAAGGCATTTCTTGTAGTTGACAGGAAATAACAGTCCCTGTATTGAAAATGAGCAAGCGTGCGTTGTGCCAAAATTCAAACTGGCGGCATTCTTGCAATTAGGTAACAGATGAATACCCAACCCGTTACCCAATTTGAGGATTACACTATGCAGAAGGAAAAGGAACCCTTGTTTAAAACCAACATTACCCATATCAAAACGGCAGCCTTCATTACCAAATCGGTAAACAATGCCTTCCGCCAGAAAATTCTGAACCTTCTTTTATCTGAAGGAAATTTGGCGGTAAACGAACTTTGCGAAAAATTAAAAAGCGACCAATCGGTTATGTCGCAGCACCTGGCCATTTTGCGCAAAGCTAAATTGGTAGAATTTGAGCGCGATGGCAAATGTGTTCGGTATTCAGTAAACCACAAGCAGGTACAAGAAGTAATAGACTGCCTGCTTCACCTTAATAGATTGGTGAAAGAGTAAAAAATAAAATAGTAAGGTTTCTATCTTGCTGCCGTGCAATTATTCGGAATTGATTTAGCATTTTTCATTTTCGCGCTAACCTTGGTTGGTGTTGCTGTGTTTCACAACAAAACTTTACAAGTTGCCATAACCGGTTTAGTACTGTTACTCGCTTATAAATTCTTCTCTACCGATTTTAATTTCTTTCAACACGCGCAGCACGAATGGAAAGATTTGCTGAATCTCTTCGGCTTGCTCTTAGGCTTTGCCATTCTCGCCAAACACTTTGAACACTCCGGTGTTCCTGCTAAACTTCCGCACTATTTGCCCGATGATTGGAAAGGAGGATTTTTTCTGCTCGTGCTCGTTTTCATTCTCTCTGCCTTTCTCGACAACATTGCAGCAGCTATGATTGGCGGAGGAGTAGCGCATGTGGTGTTTAAAAGGAAAGTTCACCTCGGCTACATTGCTGCTATTGTTGCCGCCAGCAATGCCGGTGGCAGCGGAAGTGTATTGGGCGATACCACCACAACCATGATGTGGATTGATGGTATAAATGCAGTTGATGTGCTTCATGCGTACGCAGCAGCAGTTCCTGCGCTTTTTATTTTCGGAATTATAGCATCCATACAACAACACAAATATCAACCGGTAATGAAAGATGCTATTGTTGGTGCTGCTGTAAGCTGGAAAAGAATTGGCGTAACCGGAATGATTTTAGCCGGTGCAGTTACTGCCAATATTTTTTTAGAGTTTCCGGCAATAGGTGTTTGGGTTGCTATTATTATTGGCTCCTTTATTATTAAAACCGAGTGGCAGGAAATAAAATTTGCTTTGCCCGGCAGTGTTTTTCTTCTATCGCTTGTTCTCTGCGCTTCGATGATGCCAGTTGACGAATTACCGTCTGCCAGTTGGCAAACTGCTTTCGCGCTCGGTTTTATTTCATCGGTGTTTGACAATATTCCGCTCACTAAACTCGCGCTTACTCAAGGTGGTTACGACTGGGGAGTGTTGGCTTATGCTGTTGGTTTTGGAGGAAGCATGATTTGGTTCGGAAGCAGTGCTGGTGTAGCTATTTCTACACTTTACCCCGAAGCAAAGAGTGTAAAGAACTGGTTGATGAATGGTTGGCATGTAGTGCTGGCTTATGTTGTTTCTTTTTTCATTCTTATTGTAGTTCTCGGCTGGCATCCGCACACACCGCATAAAGAAACTACTACAACAAACACTACAATTCACAAGTAGCCCGTTTATTTGTATTTCATTCCGCATTCCGCATTCCACACTCCGCATTTTACATTCACCCCATGACTTACGACTTCCTCACACCACTCGATAAAGAAAATTTACTCGAAGGACAAGAACTTCACCCCGGACAAATAGGCAACTACGTTTTTATTTATGATGGCAAGGAACCGGAAATTGGTTGGTATGACATCGCCATTATTGGAGTAGAAGAAGATAGGAATTCGGTGGGTAATACCGGCTGCGCAAAATCTCCCGATAATATTCGCAGAGAATTTTATAAACTCTTTCTGCCACCGGTGGAAAAGGAATTTCACGTTATTGATTTAGGAAACATTAAGCAGGGAGAAACTGTGCGCGATACGTATTTCGCCCTCGCATCGGTAATTTTAGAATTGTTGGTGCACAAAGTTGTACCGGTAATTATCGGGGGAAGCAACGACCTCGCGTTCGGTCAATATATTGGCTATAAAGGATTGCAGACGCTTATCAATGTGGTGAACATTGACGAACGCTTAGACATGTTCGAAAACCTGAATAAGCAGATTGACTCATCCTCGTATGTGATGGATATTCTGACTCACACACCGAATTATCTTTTCAATTATTCTCATCTCGGTCATCAAACTTATCTCAACGATTCGAAAGCAATTGAAATGCTGGAGAGTTTGAATTTTGATTGCCACCGGTTGGGTTTAATACGCGCCAATCTTGAAGAGGTAGAACCGATTTTGCGTGATGCGGATATGCTCACCATTGATATTTCTGCTATTCGTCAGGCCGATGCGCCTGCACATGCCAACGCATCGCCCAACGGATTTACCGGTGAAGAACTCTGTCAGATTACGCGCTATGCAGGATTGAGTGACAAACTAACTTCTATAGGAATTTATGATGTGAACCCCGGTTACGATAACAACCGCCAAACTGCGCAGTTGGTAGCACAGATGATTTGGTATTTTGTAGAAGGTTTCTATTCGCGTGTGGGCGATTATCCGCTTACGCTCGATGACCATTTGAAATTCAATGTGCATTTAGAAGACAGCGGCTACGAACTTATTTTCTGGCGAAGCAAAAAAACCGACCGGTGGTGGATGGAACTTCCTTATGGAGATAAAGAAAAATTCGGTCGCCATCAATTAGTGCCTTGTTCTTTTAAAGATTACGAAGATGCTTGTGCGCAGGAACTGCCGGATAGGTGGATGAAGGCGTATACTAAGTTGGTATAGCTGTCTTATCGCTTTAAAAAATCGTTCATCAATTCCTGTAACAAGGCCGCTCCTTTTTTATGGAGCGTGTCTTTTTCCGCTTGCGTTGCCCCGTTGTTTTTATCATGGATAGGAAATTTTCTATTCCATACAACGCTTCTATCGGGTTCCATAAATCCGAAACCATCATTAAAAGCATAGAACGCAAAATCTTTCGTATAGGGGTTCATCAAATTTTTACTCCAAACAAATTCTTCGCTCCTCATTCCTAACTGATGCAGCAAAGTAGATGATAGGTCCAATTGAGAACCCAGCCTATTATTCTTCTGCCCCTTAAATTCTTCTTTTAATGCACCACCCCAAACCAAAAACGGAATATGATAATGCCCTGGTGAATCATATTCGTGATTAGCAGGTGAATGATGTCCGTGGTCCGAGATAATTAGGAATATAGTGCTGTCGTAAAAATCAGTTCTTTC
The DNA here is from genome assembly GCA_947475165.1 of Bacteroidota bacterium. Taxonomy (GTDB): domain Bacteria; phylum Bacteroidota; class Bacteroidia; order Chitinophagales; family LD1; genus Bog-950. The sequence continues at coordinate 73,037 of CANJLD010000016.1, read as the reverse complement.
TATCTCACTAAAAAATCTTCCAAGCTGCCTATCGGCATAAGCAGCACTGTTTATATACGGGTTTTCTTCTTCACCCCAATCGTGAGGATGAAATGTGGGTGCGTCATAAGGCACGTGAGTGCTTAAAGTAAAGTAGCATGAAAAGAAAGGCTGCTGGAAATGATGGAGTGAATCTTTCCAAACGTTTAGCATCAACGAATCGTGAATGCCAACTTTGCCTGCATCCAAACGCGGCAGGGTTTTCTGCTCTGTAATAGAGTTGAATTTGTTGAGGGTGATAAATTTTTTAATGCCTCCGTAAATTAATTGCCCTCCATACAAAAAAGAGGTATAGTAATTTTCATGACCAAAGTTTTTACCGAGACAAGGGAGGTTAAGTTGTTTTTCATTTTGGTTTATTATGGAGCCGAACGTTAGAGCAGGATAAGCTCCTAAAATAACCGCTAAGCCCTGGTCGCTTATATGTCCGCTCGATTCAATATTTGTAAATAGATATCCTTGCTTGATTAAGTGCTCAAAATTAGGAGTAACTCCCTTAAATCCTCCAAGCGATTCAATCAAATCTGCACTCCATCCTTCTAGGATTAAGATGCAAACATTAGGTCGCTTTGTTTTAAATAAAGATATGGTTGTGTCTTTCTGAACAGCGTAAAGTGAGCGTACAATTTCTTTCGCATCTTCATGCGGCATTACTACATAATTGTTTGCTGCTAAAGATTTTTGTGTTTCAAGATAACTATGACCTAAATTCCAAAACGTGTTTATAGCGGCATCGTTCACACACTGATTATTTGAAAAGCAAACCTCTCCTTCGTTAACAGCAATGGGCTGTAGCCCACCTCTGCATCCTATAATTAATAACGGAATCGAAATCAACAGAAAAAGAAAAGCAGATGAAACTTGACCAAAACTCATTGGCGATTTCTTAGCAGAAAATTTACCAACTATTTTCTTAAACGAAAAAGCAGCGAGCGCAGAAACAAGAATTAGTGCAACAATTATTGCAGCCAGCGATGTCAATGACAAATAGGTAAGTATTTCAGACGGGTGGAAAATTCTGGCAAACGCACTGTAGTAAACTTTAATGCGCATTTCGCGATAAACTCCAATTTCACCTATGCCTCCAAAAATATAAAGCACTGCAACTAGATACATATAAAAAGTGAGTATTTGCCACAATGATTTTTTAGACCAAAAAAATGTAGAAAAGAGAAGTATTGCCGGAACAAACAAAAGATAACAGGCTGTAGAAATATCTAACGGTAGCGCATTAAATAAAGTAGCCGGAATAAGTGAAAGAACATGGGGTTGAAGTTCCGCATGAAAATATAAGAGAAATAAAATGCGGCTGATAGCAAAAACTATAAGCAGGAAAATAAATAAGCGAAGTAATTTTAGAAGCGATTGAAGCAACATAGTCGATTACATTTCAAGAATTTTCTCCAACTCGTTTTTGCGCGAACCTTTAATTAGGATGTAACTGTTTTCAAACTGTTGCTGTTTGAACCACGTTTTTACTTCATCGGTTTTTTCAAACCACAAAACGTTTGTATTTCTCTTTAAAAAATCGAAACCGTGTCCTACAAACACTCTCTTCACTTCCTTCCAATCAGGATTGCTTACCGAAGCATAAATCTTTTCGTGTTCAGTAACGGAATATTGCCCTAACTCCATCATTTGCCCGAGAATGACAACGCAATTGTTGGTCGCCTGACCAACAATAATTTTTTCAAAGTTCTTCAACGCCTCTATCATGCTGGATGGGTTAGCATTATAAGCATCAAGAATAATTGTATTAGAACCAAGAGTAATTTTTTGCGAACGGTTGTTGGTTGGCAAATAATTTTCAATTGCTTCTTTTATCTGACTGATTTCAACGCCAAAATATTTTCCGATACAAACAGCACTCATCACGTTTTCAAAATTGTATTCTCCAACTAGATTTGAGGGGATAGAAACGCCATCCACTATAACAGAAAGAAACTCTTTACTCTCGCCAACTTCGCCTTTGCAAAAGGCAGAGGAAGCTTTTCCATAGCTAACTATATTAGAAATCTGAAATCTGAAATCTGAAATTTTCGAAAGTAGAATTTCATTTTCAGATGAAACAAAAACCTTCCCATTTGCAGCGGCAAGGTGGGCGTATAACTCCGTCTTTCCTTTAACCACTCCTTCAAACCCACCAAAGCCTTCTAGGTGTGCATTGCCAACATTTACAATTAAACCATAGTCAGGTTTTACATATTCACAATACGAAGCAATTTCTCGCTGATGATTTGCTCCCATTTCAATCACTGCAAATTTCACATCGCTCTTAATAGAAAGAAGTGTAAGTGGAATGCCAATATGATTATTCAAATTTCCTTTAGTGGCGTAGGTTACATATTTCTTAGAGAGAACAGCCGCTACTAATTCTTTAGTTGTTGTTTTTCCATTGCTACCGGTAATTGCCAGCACCGGACACTTTAACTGCGCGCGATGGTAACCGGAGAGTTGTTGCAATGTTTTTAAAACATCATCTACTAAAATTAAACACTCACCAAATTTTTCTTTCCAGCTTTCGTTTTTTATTTCATCTACCACAACATAGCCCGCACCTTTATTCAATGCTTCTTCTGCAAACTCATTGGCATTAAATTTATCGCCCTTCAAAGCGAAAAAAATATTCCCACCACCGATATTCCTTGTATCAGTAGTTACACCAGTTGACGACAAAAACTTCTTATAAAGCAATTCGATTTGCATAGACTGAAAATAAAAATCCCCCGAAAGATTTCGAGGGATTTTGTTTTTGTATTTAAGTCCCCTTTTGTTTCATCCCGCTTTTTGCGGAAAGGGGATTTAGGGGTTTAACCTTTCATTTTTCTTTTTCCCTTTTCGCTCGGGAAGTTATTTCCACCTTTACCATTCTTCATAGTTTTACCCGATGGTGAACCTACGCGATCCATAGTGCAACGGAAACCTAAATCATCAGTAGATAATGCCTGGTCTAAATATCTTCTTGTTCCGGGAGAAAGGAAATATGCTCTGTCTTTCCAGCTTCCGCCTTTGTAAACGCGAGCATCTTCGTTAATTAATGACGACTGACCGAATTTGTAATCTACGTTCGATACTTCATCACCATCCACATTGTTTCTAACATCGCCTTTGCGGTAGTTTCTGCGGTTAGCACTTTCTTCTTGTGTAACAGGACGGTATTGAATTTTTCCAAGAGAATCTTTTTCTACCGGGTTACCATCAGCATCCAATACTTTTGTCTGGAACTGGTTACCACGGAAAGTTCTGAAGTCATTCGCGTCAGAAGTAGTCATTGGACGGTAAACATCCAATACCCACTCATTTACGTTACCTGACATATTGTATAAACCAAAATCGTTTGGCCAGAAAGATTTAACCGGTGCAGTAATATCTGCGTTATCGTTCAACTTACCTGAGATACCCATGTTATCACCACGACCTCTCTTGAAGTTAGCAAGGAATTCACCTTGCCATTGTCCGGATTTAGGATAACGAGTTGAAGTTCCGTTCCATGGATAAATTCTGCGGTCAGTAATTCTTTCTTCAGATGATGCCGGTTGATTTCCAACCAAACCAAGAGCTGCATATTCCCATTCAGCTTCTGTTGGTAAGCGATACTTAGGCAACATGATACCATCTTCTAAGCGCACGTGACGGGTTCCTGTTCCTTGAGGATTCAAATCTTTCATTGGTCTCTTACCGGCTGCGCCTTCGTATTGACCAACTAAGTATGATTCTGTATTAAAGTTATCGTTACCAACTTGCGAAGGATTTTCAGCCAACACACCTTTAGTGATAAGAATTCTTTCGTTCACACGGTCACTTCTCCAAGATGCGAAGTCATTAGCCTGTAACCAGTTTACACCCACCACCGGGTAGAAATCGTAAGCCGGGTGACGGAAATAATACTCCACGTAAGGTTCGTTGTAAGCTAATTCATCTCTCCATACAAGTGTATCAGGAAGAGCTTTCTTAACCACATCAGGAAAATCTGTTCCGAACACGCGGTTCATCCAGTATAAATATTCGCGGTAGTGAACGTTAGCAACTTCTGTTTCGTCCATGTAGTAGGAAGAAACTGTTGCTCTGCGTGGCACGTTATGATATTCAAACATTACATCCTGCTCGGTGTTTCCCATTACAAAGGTACCGCCCTGAACGTAAACAAGTCCCGGACCTGTTTCCTGGCCTTGATATTTTGTAACTTCAAAACCTCCGTTCTTGGAGTCGTTGTAATTCCATCCGGTTACCGATGATTTCTCTTTTTCGCATGATGCAATCAAAAACGGCAAAGCGAGAAGCGCATACAATTTACTTAGCTTCATTGTTGTTTATGTTTAGTTTTTAAAGGGTTTCAATTTAAAGGTTGCTAAAATATACTTTTCAATCAAAGTCAAAAAAAATAGCTGATAATTTTTATCCAAAGTATTTAACAAGTGATTATTTGTCACAATGGTCTGACCAAGGTCAGACTTACGTTTCTATTTCAAAATATCTGGACATTCCATATAGCCCTTACTCTTCTTCGAATTCAGCGAATTATCATCTCCCGTCCAGTTAAACGTAAAAGACAATTCGTGTGTTCCACCGGTTTTGTTCATCAGTTTCGAAATGGTGTAATCGTAACTGTAGCCCACTCTGAATTTTCCTTTTCTTATTCCTAAATATCCAATTACAGCATCTGAATTATAAATCACATTACGGTAGCCTAAACCGAAGTATACCAAACTAATCCCTGCGAGGAAACTCCCTTGCGTTTGAAAAGCCCTTCCCTGATTCACGAATAAAACGTTAGGCGATACCCAAATATTGTATCGCATCTCTTTCTTATGACGCACCGGAAGGTTGACTCCGAAGTGAAAAGCAAAACGCATAGGCACCCTCGCATCTACACCATCGGTAAACGACTCTTTGTGCATGAGCAAATTATTGGCGGCAAAACCCACATAAAGTTTCTGGGTAAAAAATAAAAGTCCTGCTCCAAACTCACCAGTATTAGTAAAAGTTTTGCCGGGATATGGCTCTGTAGTAGGGTTCAGATTGCTGACATTATTGTAAAAACCGGTGTAAGGATTTATCATATCTGTCCACAACAGTTCATTCCATTTAATACGGGTATGGATGTAAGTTCCCTGCACACCAATCTTGAGTGCCATTTTGCGGTTGAACTTTATTTGTTGCGAGTAAATTAAACTGGCTTTGTAACTACCATACAAATTGTTCATTATCTGATCGCCTACAAAAAGAACACCGATACCCGCGCGTATTTTATCAATATGCATATCCACGCCAGCCATATAAGTAGTGTAGCCGCCATTAAAACCATCGCCCAGTGCGCTCCATTCATTGCGGTAATTAAGTGTAACGCGTGGGCCGTAGGAAACTCCTGCTAATGCTGGATTAAGATGCAGAGGGGCGGAGAAATATTGACTCATTTCTACATCTTGCGAAAAAATTTCACAAAAAGAGAAGAGCAATAAGAATGATAATGTGATATATTTCCGTTTCGCGTTCAAAATTTCGAATCTTTGCAAAATAAAACTCAAAAGGCTGCGTTTTATTGCGCTGTTTAAAAAGCGCGCCAAAAATAATGATTGAATCGGCTTATCCTTTTTTTATGAAAAAATTATCAGAAACTAATAGGGGTAGCATTTTTTCCCTATCTGCACTATTCCTTGCTTTTTCAGCAAACGCCCAAACCTACGAGCGCAAAATAGACTGGCAGCCAACGCCTAAAACATTTTCAACTATAGAAGGTAAAACCATCATTCAACCTACCTTTACCAAAGCTTCTCACCTCGACCAATTCGATTTACTTCCATTTTATACCGAATTAATTCCCATTACTGCTAACGGAGAAGTATCGGTGCAAATTTTAAATCCGGTTTACTCAACTTCTGACCATTTAGATAATGCCGGCCTCACTTTTATAAAAGAAACCATTGAGCCAAAAGCCGAATTGAGTTTGTTGCGCAAACAGCCTAATGCTTTTATTTCGTTTCTGCCTTTCCGTAAAAATGCGAGTGGCGTGGTGGAGAAATTAGAATCGTTCACGCTGCGCTTAACGGTTACGCCAAAACCGCAAAAGCGTTCTGCTGCTGCTTATGCTTCCACCTCATCGCTTGCTTCAGGAAATTTTTACAAAGTAGCCACTACTGCCGATGGTATTTACAAGATTGATTACAACTTTATAAAAAACACCCTGAATGTAGACCCTAACAGTTTTAATCTGAGCACGCTTGCCATTTTTGGCAACGGTGGCGGAATGGTTCCTGATTTAAACTCTGTAGCGCGACCGGATGATTTGTTAGAAAACCCAACCATGGTGGTGGACAATAACGGCAATAACAAAATGGACGATGGCGACTATTTATTATTCTACGGACAAATGCCGGATGCCTGGAAGTTTAATTCATCTGCCCAAACCTTCAGCCACGAAAAAAATCTGTACAGCGACAAAACATTTTATTTCCTAAGCACCAATGCCGGCACCGGTAAGCGTGTTGCTGTTTCATCAACCGGTGGCAGCCCCAACAAAACAATCTCCGATTTTGATGAACACGCTTACCACGATTTAGATGAATACAATTTACTCCGTAGCGGCAAACGCTGGGTAGGCGATAAAATGACCGGCTTTGCCAACGACAAAAGCTTCGCGTTCAACTTCCCTAACCTTATTACTTCTGTTCCTGTAAAATTTACTTCTAAAATTTCTGCAGTTACCTCTTATGGTTCGTTTACCAACGTAACGCTGAACAGCCAAAATGTAATCACACACAGCGATGGAGGCATTTCACCAACAACGTACCCCGCAGCATCAAGAGTTTATCAAACCACCGCTAATTATACTGCCGGTTCCGACAATATAAATGTAGCCTACACTTTTAATGTAAACGTTGACCCCGCGGGAACTGCCGCTACTTATATTGATTGGTTCGAATTGAATTTGAAACGCTCCCTCACCATGAGTGGCGATGCTATGACTTTCAGAAATATTTCGTCCACCGGTGCTGGTAGTATTTCAAGTTTTCAGTTGAACAATGCTTCTGCCAACACTAAAGTTTGGAATGTTACCGACCTTGGTAATATTCAGGAAATGCAAGGAACGCTCAACGGCTCACAACTTTTGTTTGTTATTGCTACCGATGATTTGAAAGAGTTTATCGCTTTCAATACCAATGGTTCTTTCGGCAATCCGGAATTTATCGGTAAAACAGAAAATCAAAATCTGCACGCGCTTGGTCAGCCGGATATGCTCATTATTACACATGACGACTTTGTTTCCGCGTCTAACGAACTTGCAGCATTTCACCGCAGTTACGACAACCTAACGGTAGAAGTGGTAAAACTTTCGCAGATATATAATGAGTTCGGAAGCGGTAAGCCCGATATTTCTGCCATCCGCGATTTTGTAAAAATGTTTTACGACCGTGCCGGCAGTGATACCGCTCTTATGCCGCGCTATCTTTTATTAATGGGCGATGGAACCTACGACCCTAAAAACCGCGTGGCAGACAACAACAATTTTCTCTCTACTTATCAAAGCACAGAGTCCGATAGTCCACTTGCCAGTTATACCTCCGATGATTTTTTCGGCCTGCTCGATTCTAATGAAGGTGGCGACATCACCGGTGGCGGTCAACTGCTCGACATTGGAATTGGTCGCCTTACAGCAGGTAGCGAAAGCGATGCATGGGATATGGTGAACAAAATAAAAAACTACAAAAAGCCGGTACCCGATGCTACTTGTATTCAACTTAATTCAAATGCCAGTTGGAGAAACATCATTTCGTTTATTGGCGATGATGAAGATGGCAATACCCACCTCAGTGCGAGCGATTATCTGGCAGAACTCACCCGCACCCGTCAGCCGGTTTACAATTACGAAAAAATTTATCTCGATGCCTTCAAGCAGGTACCTACTCCTGCCGGTGACCGATACCCGGATGTAAACACCGCTATTCTTAACCGGTTGAACTCCGGATGTTTAATTATGAACTGGGTAGGGCACGGTGGCGAAACCAACTGGGCGCACGAGCGCATTTTTAATATGGCAGATATTATTCCGCTAACGAACAAAGAGAAACTACCCATGTTTATCACTGCCACCTGCGATTTCAGCCGTTTCGATTTGCCCGAACGCACAGCCGGTGAATGGTTAGTGGTAAATGGCAAGGGGGGGGCTATTGCTTCGCTTACTACAGTTCGCTTAGTTTTTTCATCGGGCAATGCGGCTCTTAACAATGCTGCTTTCGATTATTTATTTGCACCTTATGAAGGTCGATATCCGCGCTTGGGTGAAATTATCATGCTTACCAAAAATGCCACAGTTGGTCAGGGCGATAATACCCGCAAGTTTACTTTGCTTGGCGACCCTGCGCTTACCCTCAATTACCCGCGTTACGATGTAGTAACAACTGCCGTAAACAACAATCCGGTTTTATCATCCGATACTTTAAAAGCTTTGGAAGAAGTAACTATTAAAGGCGAAGTGCATGACGATAACGGAAACAAAATGACTTCATTCAACGGCACAGTTTATCCGTTGGTGTACGATAAAATTTCAACGCTTCAAACATTGAAGAACGACCCGGGAAGCAATCTTGCCAATTTCCTTTTATACAAGAACGTATTGTTTAAAGGCAAAGCCAGCGTAATCAATGGCGATTTCAGTTTTTCGTTTATCGTTCCTAAAGATATCGATTACCAGTTTGGTAAAGGCAGAATCAGTTACTATGCCGATAACGGAAATTATACCGATGCACACGGCTACACCAACGATATTGTAATTGGCGGCTCAGCCGATTCATTCAAATTAGATAATGCAGGTCCTAAAATGGACGTGTATATGAACGATGAAAAATTTGTTTATGGAGGCACTACCAATACCGACCCCATGTTACTCCTCAAACTTTCAGATGAAAGCGGAATCAACACCGTAGGCAACGGCATCGGTCACGACCTTACAGCAGTACTTGACGATAACACACAAAACAAAGTAGTACTTAACGATTATTACGAAAGCGAATTAGATAACTATAAGAAAGGAGCCGTAAAATATCCGTATTCAAAACTTACAGAAGGCAGACACACGCTCAAAGTAAAAGCCTGGGATATTCATAACAACTCATCGGAAGATTACACCGAGTTTATTGTAGCAAACGATGCAAAACTTGCACTTACACACGTTTACAATTACCCCAATCCGTTTACCACACGCACACAATTTATGTTTGAGCATAACCGGTGCTGCGATGATTTAAGTATAAGCGTGCAGATATATACCGTAAGCGGAAAACTGGTAAAAAGTATCGTGCAGCAAGTCCACAGCGTTGGCTACCGCGTAGATGATATTGCATGGGATGGCTTAGATGATTATGGCGATGCCATAGGCAAAGGCGTATACGTTTACAAACTGGCAGTACGCGATGGAGAAGGAAATACTGCACATAAATTTGAAAAATTGGTCGTTTTAAGATAGGTTTGCCGCCCATTGTAAAATACAAGCAACTATAGTAACACCTCTACGTTTAATTTAATTTCAATAATTTTCCAGCATGAATTATTTGTTGCGTACAAGAAAAGTGTTTGCTTTCGTAGGTGTGTTTATGTTTACTGCCCAGCTTATTCAAGCGCAGGTAAACTATCAGGAAAGCGCACGCATTAATACAGTAACCACTGCCGTTCCGTTTTTGCGTATTAACCCCGATGCACGCGCAGGCGGAATGGGCGATGTAGGCCTTGCATCTCCTGCCGATGCCAACGCAGTATATTCTAACCCTGCAAAAATGGCTTTCATTGATAAAGATTTCGGTTTTGCAGTTGGCTTCAGCCCTTGGTTAAAGGCATTGGTCAATGATATTTACCTCGCTAACCTTACCGGTTACTATAAGGTAAAAAAAATGCAAACTGTTGCTATCTCATTACGCTATTTCTCTCTCGGCAATATCACCTTTACCGATTATAACGGACAGGAACTCCAAACTTTCCGTCCGCAGGAGTTTGCTATTGACGGACACTATGCCCGCAGATTAGGCGACAACTTTTCCGTGGCCGCTTCATTGCGTGTTATCTATTCTAACTTAGCGGGCGGTGCTTCTACGCAAGAAGGTGGATTAATAAAACCGGGTGTAGCCGGCTCAGGAGACATCTCTGCTTACTTTCACAAAAAATTTAATGAGAATGCCGCTCATAAAATGGAGCACGACCTCTCAGTAGGTTTAAACATTTCAAACATCGGAAGCAAAATTTCGTATACCCAAAGCACTGTAAAAGATTTCATCCCTACCAATTTAGGTTTGGGAGTAGGCTACACTTTAGAAATTGTAAGCAAACACTCCGTAGGTGTTTATGTCGACATGAACAAACTCATGGTTCCTACACCAAGTCAAGCCGATGTAGACAGCAATAAGGTTTACGATTTCCGTCAAAAAAGTTCAATCACCGGTATGTTCACTTCGTTTGGCGATGCGCCTGGTATTATTGGTAGCGATGGCAAACGCAAAGCGGGCAGCCGTACGGCTGAAGAGTTCAATGAAGTAACTTGGGGTATTGGTGCCGAGTATCTTTACAACAAACAATTCGGAGTTCGCTTCGGTTATTTTTATGAGCATCCAACAAAAGGGAATCGCCAGTTTTTAACGGCTGGTTTAACCGTTAAGTATAGTGTAGTTGGATTGAATTTCTCTTACCTCATTCCTACCACCATTCAGCGTAACCCGTTAGATAATACACTTCGCTTCTCCTTATTATTCGACTTTACCAAAGGCGGAAAAAAATCTTCGAGCGAAACAGGAGTTTCGTTAGTAAACGATGAGCCGAAGAAGAAAAAAGAAAAGAAAGAAAAAGCAGCAGAGCCGGTAAAAGAAGAAGAACCTAAACCGGTAGAAAAACAAATGCAGTTAGACCCAAAATAAGGGTTCAACATAAATTTTAAAAAGCCTTCCCAATTTTGCGGAAGGCTTTTTTGTTATTAAATCCTTGAGATTTATTTCAATAACCCGAAAGTTCTTTCAGAAGAAATGAAAGTGCTTTTCGATTGGGCAACCGGGCGTTCAAAACCAGTGAAAGCGGCTATAGATAACCCACCCATTATTTCAGATGTGCTTCTTGTGTTATCAGATAAAGTAACTGTATCCATAAAAGATACAACGGTATCGTGTGCAGATACTTCTGTATTCTTAGAAGATACATCCGTATTTTCCGAAGATACGTCCGTATCTCCAATTGATACTTCTGATTGTATTTTTACTGTTTCGTAAAGGATTTTTGCCCTATTAAAGGAAATAAGCGGTGTATTGAAAGAGGCTTTCCGCTGTTCGAGACGCCACGTTAACATTCAGAACAGCGGAAGTAGTACCGCACAACTTGTGGTAAGGTTGAAACTGATGTTGAATAACAAAAAATGAAGCTCTGTAAAACCAGCTGCAAAAAATAGCCAACACATCATCAACAACCGATAAACTTTAAACTTAAAATTTACATTTGCACCCTCTTTATGAGCGATCCAATAAAACACGAGTGCGGAATAGCCCTCATCCGACTGCTCAAACCAATCGAATTTTACGTTGAAAAATACCGCACCGTAGCGTACGGTTTAAATAAGTTGTATCTGCTTATGGAAAAGCAGCACAACCGCGGTCAGGATGGTGCCGGTGCAGCCGTTATCAAACTCGACCCGCATCCGGGGAGCCATTTCATCAACCGCGTGCGCAGCACCTCCAATCAACCAATTGTAGATGTGTTCAGCCAGATTTTCGACACCTTTCCTAAAGACAGAAAGCCCCTCGATAATCCTGTTGCCGAAGCCGATTGGTATAAACGAAACAGTCCTTTCATTGGCGAATTGCTCTTAGGGCATTTGCGTTACGGAACTTACGGAAGAAACACAGATAGCTATTGCCATCCATTCATCCGCGAAAACAACTGGATGACGCGTAATCTTGCGCTTGCAGGAAACTTCAACATGACCAACGTAGAAGAGCAATTTGATATGCTTATTACCCTCGGTCAGCACCCGCGCGAACGCAGCGACACCATTACCGTTATGGAAAAAATCGGCCACTTCCTTGATGATGAAGTGCAGAAGATTTTTGATAAGTATAAAGACCAGGGCTACGGCAATAAAGAAATCACCGATTTTATTGTAAACGAACTTAGCGTCCGCAGAATTCTTTCCCGTTCCGCAAAAGATTTTGATGGAGGCTATGCTATGGCAGGTATGTTCGGTCATGGCGACTCGTTCGTTCTCCGCGACCCGAACGGCATTCGCCCAGCCTATTATTATTACGATGATGAAGTAGTGGTAGTGGCATCAGAGCGTCCTGCAATTCAAACCACGTTCAATGTTCCGTTCGAGAAAATTCATGAAGTAAAGCCCGGTCATGCTTTAGTAATAAAGAAAGACGGTAGAGTAAAACACGATTTAGTCCGCGACCCGCAGGAAAAAAAATCGTGCAGTTTCGAGCGAATTTATTTTAGCCGCGGTACCGATAAAGAAATTTACAGTGAGCGGAAGAAGTTAGGAGAGCTTTTAAGTTCAACAATTCTTAAAGCCATTGATGGTGATTTTGAAAACACTGTTTTCTCCTTCATTCCAAATACAGCAGAAGTAGCTTTTTACGGATTAATGGAAGGAATGGAAAACCATTTAAAGGAACACAAGCAGAAAAGAATTCTTGCCGAAAAAAATATGTCACCGGAAGAATTAGACCGGTTACTCGCCTTACATCCGCGCATCGAAAAAATTGCGGTGAAAGATGTAAAGGCAAGAACATTTATTACCGATGATACTTCGCGCGATGAAATGGTAAGTCATGTGTACGACATCACCTACGGTTCCATCAAAGCGCATACCGATACACTTGTTGTGATTGATGATTCCATTGTTCGCGGTACTACTTTAGAAAAAAGTATTCTCGCCATCCTTGACCGGTTGAATCCAAAGAAAATAATCATCGTTTCATCCGCTCCTCAAATTCGTTTTCCTGACTGTTATGGTATTGATATGAGCCGCATGAACGATTTCATCGCCTTCCGCGCCTTGATTGAGTTATTGAAAGACAGAAAGCTAACCGGTAAGTTAGATGAGGTGTATGAAAAATGTAAAGCAGATGATTTAAAACCTTCTACGGAAGTAATAAATCACGTAAAAGAATTATACGGCTTGTTTACTGCCGAAGAAATTTCAGAAAAAATATCGGAGATAGTTCGTCCGAAACAAATTTTTGCCAACGTTCAGGTTATCTATCAAACTATCGAAGACCTTCACATTGCTTGCCCTCAAAATTTAGGCGACTGGTATTTTACCGGTAACTATCCAACACCCGGAGGTAATAAGGTAGCCAACAAGGCATTTATCAATTACATGGAAGGAAAGAACAATAGGGCGTATTAAATTAGGTAACTAAGTTGGTTCGCTAATATTCCCTTGATTTTCACCAATGTATTCTTTTTTCTTTTTTCCTGCATTTCACAAAATTTAATTTATTTTGCCGACCTACTGGGGTGATTACCTAGCCACTATTTGGCAGAGGATGGGAGAATTATCGATGTAGGCTAAGAGAATATAAATGATTTGACTATGGGAAAATTTACAAAGCTGCTAATGGTGTTTGTGCTTTTGCTTGCTACTACGGTTACGCATGCCCAAACCAATTCTACTACCAAGAAGAAAGAGCCTGCGAAAAAATCAAAGACAACTAGCGATAAAGACAGCAAAAAAGCTGACAGCAAGCCTGCGTCAGATGATAAGAGTGCCAAGTCATCTAAATCTGCTTCTTCCGATACTTCTAAAGTGAGTGGTAAAGACCGTCAGAATCAGCTTCAGTTTATGAAGCCGGATATGGACGAGACCAACTATAATTTCTATCGCAGGAGAGAAATCTCTACTCCTTTGCAACCGCGTTACGATTTAGATTCTGCCGTTTATCAAAAAGATAAGAAGAAAACGAAGCAACAACAGGCATATATCAATCGCCAGTATGTGTTTCCAGCAAAGCCTAAAGACCAGTGGGAAATTGGGGTAAACTTTGGTTCTGCATTTATCAGCGGTGACGTTAAACCATACGTTGCCATTAAAGGCTTGGTTCAAAACATTGGAGCCGGATTTACTATTCGTAAAGCATTGGGTTATACTATCTCTTTGCGCGGAGGCTATAACTTTATGATGATGACCGGTAGAAACTGGGAACCGGATGGTAACCTTGCTTTCAACCGCGCTTTACACGGAGCATACGATGCAAGAGTGAATTACTGGGATAACCCGAATTTGTTGGCCAACAAAACGTTGGACACACTCACCATGAACAAGATTTTCTTTTACAACTACAGAACGTATGTGCATGAAGCGCACTTTGTAGGAGTGCTTAATTTAGGAAACGTTCGTTTTCACAAAGAAAGAAATCTGGTGAATTTCTATGTATTGGGAGGTGTGAATGCACTCTTCTTTACCACCTACATGGATGCTTTGAATGCTAGCGGTGATGTGTATGATTTTTCACAAGTAATGGCTTTGTATGTAAAACCTTGGGCACAGAACAATAATGTGAACGAACGTCTTGATAAAAGAAAGACTGCACTCAGCTTGCTGAATAAATTATACGATGGCAAATACGAATCTCTTGCCGAGCACGAAAACAACGCACCGGGTATTAAGAACTGGCAGTTTATTCCGGGCGGAACGGTTGGTATTGGCGTTCAGTTTCACGTAGCTAAGTTTATGAGTATTGGTTTAGAAGAGCGTATGATATTTACCGGTAGCGATTTGTTAGACGGTTACAGATGGCAGCAGGATGAGCACAATGGTTTCACTCGTAGCAACGACAATATTTCGTACACTTCAATTAATCTGAACTTCCACATTGGAAAAAACAGAACAGAGCCGATGTATTGGTTGAACCCTAATTACCATACTTACCGCAAATTGGGTGATGTAGATCCTAAGGGTGTGAAAGATGATATTCTGAAAGATGATGATGGTGATGGAGTAATCAACGCGTTGGATAAGGAACCGGATACTAAGAAAGATTGTCCTGTTGATACACACGGTAGAGCACTTGACAGCGATAAAGACGGAATTATTGATTGTTTAGATACTGAGCCATTCTCCCCTCCAGGCTTCCCTATCGATTCGAACGGTGCGGCAATTATTCCGCCTAACCCTTGTTGCGATACTGCAGGTATTGATGGCGAGAACAGCTTAGGAGGACCGGGCGGTAAAGGACGCAAAGGCAGCGGTGGTGGAAACTTTGATTGTTCGAAGATTGAATTGCCGAGTGTGGTGTTTGATAATGATAAATACTACATAGACCCTCAGTATTACGGTAACCTGCACCAGATTGCAGAAAGAATGCAAATGTGCCCTGATATGAAGGTGGTGGTGACCGGTTACGATGAATCGAAGAATGACCAGAAGTTTAATGAGCAGTTGGCTTGGAACCGGGCGAATGCTGCGGTAGATTATATGGTTGAGAAATACGGAATTTCGAGAGACCGGTTTGTGGTGAAATACCAAGGGGGCAAGAAGGCTGCTGATGGAACACCTTACGAAAAGAAGATGAAGAACAAGGTTGAGTTCCGTTACGCGAATGATGGCGAAGGTGGTGATAGTAATCCACCTGCACCTCACCCTGGATTGAAAGCGGGTTCCAACAAATAAAAATTCTTACTACACGATAATTAAAAGCCATACTGAGAAATCGGGATGGCTTTTTTGTTTTGGGTTGCCAGTAAATTTGTTCAAACAGGAGCTTTTTACTCTTTCAATTTCTATTTTTTAATATTTTGCTCAGCAGCAAAAGGGGGTTGGTTTATGAATATTTTGATAATTGCTAACAGCGAATCGGTACACACCGCCAGGTATGCTAACGATTTTGTGGAAAGGGGCCATCAGGTTTCGCTGCTCTCGGTAATGCCCTACTTAAACCAGTCGGTGGTATATCATAAAAATGTAAAGCACATTAGCTTTATGCCTTTTACCACCAATTTGCTGAAGCGGCTTTTTGGCAAAAGCTTTATGAGCTTTAGTGCCGAGCATTCCAAGCCTTACCACATCATGAATTTTTTAATAATGGCGCGGCTTATTTATATGGTGCTGTTTGTAAACCGCGAATTGCGGAACACACCCATTGATTCGGTGTTTGGAATGAACCTGACGGTTTACGGATTGCTTTTTAAGGGAATCTAAAAGTTAAATTGGTTTTCATTTGATGCTTTACAATTTCGAAGTATCTCTCCAGTTTGTCGTTTCTTTTGCTCTTTTTTATTTTTTCGCTTCATCGCTAGTTTCTGCGTCCGGTTGAAAGCTTCCATGCTATTTAAACTTCTGTTTTTTAATATTGTGTTTGATGGGTAAAAACAAGTAATTGGTGTTTCTACTGATAATGCACGTAAACAAAATGATAAGGCAAGATGAATAATTTCAGAAAGGTTCTTTTAATAGGTGCAGAAGATGAGTTTACAAGGCAGCTTTCAGCACGCTTGCTTCAATTTGGAGTTCAAATAGATCATTTTGATTTTAATAACTCAAGCCTGCGTATTGCAGGAGTAATTCAAAAGCAGTATGATAGTGGAGGATATTTTCACTTTATAAAAAGGTTTTGGTATGCCTTTTTAATAATACGGTTTATACCTAGTAATTACGATTACCTTCATTATTTTTTCATTAAGTATGAATATTTGTTGCTATACCCTTTACTAAACCGTAAAGGGAAAAAAATATACGCCTATGTGTTTGGCAGCGACTTTAATGTAAATCCTATACGCGGGACTTTCTATTTGTTCTTTCGGGAATGCCACAAAATATTTTTTTCAAACCCTGAGCTAAAAAGAGAATTTGCCGCTTGTTACAGCTTGTTTCCTGAAACTAAATATGTGGTTCAGCATTTTGGAATTGGTTTACTTGATACAATTAAACAGGCAATACCTTTATACTCTCCCGCTAAAGCGGAATATGTAATTACCATCGGCTCTTCGGCTTCTTTAGTTGAGCAACATGAAAAAATTATTGAAGAAATTTTAAAGTGGGAAGATGGGAGAAAGTATCAGTTGAAATTTGTAATTCCCCTTACGTATGGTGGTTATGCTACAGATGAGCTAAAAACTCAATTACAAACACTAGCACGATCTTACAAAGTGGAAATTTTAACTGAATACTTAAGCTTGGAAAAACTGGCCTTAATTAGGTTGCAAACAGATATTTTTATTTCACTTCGAAAATCTGACCAGTTGAGCGCAGCACTAGTGGAGTATGTATATTCAGGTGCGGCAGTAATTACCGGAAGTTGGCTCCCGTATAAATTTTTTAAACAAATTGGCATTGAACTAATCCAGGTTGATTCAATAAGCGGTTTAATCCCTCAATTGAGTTATACACTGAGTAATTTGCCGGTCTTAAAAAGTAAGGCCATGCTAAATCGCGATATTATTTACTCTACGTTTTCGTGGGATAGTGTCCAAAGAAAATGGACCGAATTATATCAATAACCAATACAGGCTAAAAAAGCACTTTCTTTATGCTTTATTTGCAGTGGCTTCTCCGGATGGTTAAACTCAATACAATTTATAAATAATGAAGGCAGTAATCTTAGCAGGTGGGTTGGGTAATCGTTTGCGTCCTTTTACAGAAATAATTCCAAAACCTCTCTTGCCTATTGGCGAAAAGGCAGTTTTGGAAATTCAAATAGAAAATTTAAAAAAATACGGGTTTAATGAAGTTTACCTGGCCACCAATTACAAGAGTGAATACATCGAAAAATTTTTTGGAGACGGAAGTAAGTATGGTGTGCAGCTCAAAATAAGCAAAGAGCTAAAACCTTTAGGCACTGCTGGACCGGTTAAATTACTAAAGGAAGAATTGAACGAACCCTTTATTGTAATGAATGGTGATATTATCTCCTTAATAAATTATAAGGAGTTATACGATTTAGCTTTTTCTCAGCAATCGCTGCTTACTATTTGCATAAAAGAAATAGTAACTCCGTTTGCCTTTGGAAATATTTTTTATGAAGGAGATTTTGTGACCGGAATAGAAGAAAAGCCGGATATACGAAATAAAATACTGGCAGGTATTTACGTATTCAAGCCCGAGATTTTTGAACTTATACCAGATGATGAATATTTTGGAATGGACCAATTGATAAAGAAAATGTTGCAGCTAAACTTGCCTATCACAAAATACGAAATCAAGGATTACTGGTTAGACATAGGGCGATTTGATGATTTTGAAAAGGTTCAAAAAGAGTATAAAGAGAATTTTAAGGAAGAGAATACTTAGTTTTCATTTAGTCCTTTATGTTCACGGAAATTTCCAGCAGGAATAATTTTTACTCATTTCTGCCTTTCATTCAGAGAGTAAAATATTCATGAAAAGTTTACTTGCCCCGCTAACAGGTTTATTTAAAACTACTTTTTCTAAAAACATTGCTTGGACATTCATGAGCCAGACAATAGTGGCTTGCGGTGGTTTATTGCTTAATGTTTTAATTGGAAACAAATTTGGCACTAGCGGCTTAGGCGTATTTAGCCAAGCATTTACTGTTTACATATTGCTTACCTTGCTTGCAGATCTAGGCATTGCCAATTCCACGCTAAAGCATATTGCCGAATACAGCGAAACGGCTGAAGAAAGGAACAAAATTTTTTCATCTGCCTTATTACTCGCTTTTATTATCAGTGCTACTTTAACGGCTGTTCTTTTGTTCTTAATTCATGGTTTTGATATTGTTCTCTACAACGAAAAAGCCACACTTTGCATCACATTCCTTTTACCGGGCTTGCCATTCTTTATTCTCAACAGAGTAACCCTGTCGTACCTGAACGCTTTGCAAAAAATGCGGCTGTTTTCGATAATCCATTCCATAAGATGGGTTATGCTGATTAGTATGATTAGTGGTTTTATTTTGTTCAATTTTTCATTAAGCAAAGTGCTATTGGCTTTCCTTATAGTTGAGGCAAGTATTTTTATCTGGGTTGTTCTGTATCTAATCTTTAAACAGAAACTGCCTTTGAGTATTGATATACCTTGGGTAAAGGAACATCTGAAGTTCGGAACAAGAGTTTCACTAATTTCTTTGCTAAGCGAAGGGAACAATCAAACCGACATTCTTATTAGCAGCTTTTTCTTAAACGAAAGTCAGTTAGGAATTTATTCTCTCGCTTCTTCGGTAGCCAAGGGCTTATTAATGATACCGCAGGTAATAGCCATGAATTTTAACCCCATTATTGCAAATCTGTGGGCCAAACGCGATTTGGAAAATTTGCAGATGCAAATCAAAACCATCAAAAAAAAATTAGCCTTTATTTCCTTGCCATTAATTCTGGCGGTCTGTCTTGCTTATCCGGTATTTGCTAAATTTATTATGACCGATGAGCGTTTTTTACAAAGCGTTCCATTGTTCTATTTGATTACGGTAGGTGTGGCCTTATGCTCTATGTTTATTTTTAATGGCTCTTTTCTCACAATGGCTGGTTTTCCAAACTGGCAGCTTGTACACGTAGTGGTGGTTTTGGTATTTAATGTGTTAACTACTTCAGTCTGTGTTTATTTTTTCGGGCTTACTGGTGCGGCATTGGCCACTTCGCTGCTCTATATTTTTGTAGTTTTTTCCCTTTATTTTTTTATAAAACTCAAAACGGGGTTGAAGATAATTTAGGTATAGGGTTGGTGCTAAATTTTTTCAGCTATTAGACTTAACAGGTTTAGCAGGAACTCCAACTGCAACTTGGGTTGATTCTAAATGTTTAGTTAACAAAGAAGCAGCTCCTAAAATTGAGTTTGAACCAATCGTGATGTTCTGAAGTATAGTTGCATTTGTGCCTATAAGGTTAGTGTTGCCTACCTTAACACCACCCGAAATATTAACTCCCGGGTTAATAACATTGAAGGACTCAATTATGGCATCATGGCCTACAGTTGTATTTAAATTGAAAATATTAAACGAGCCAACAGCAATATCAACGGTGAAAACGCACCCCGAAGTAATAATATTACCCTGTCCCATTCTAATCGATTCCCAGTCACCCACTGCAGTCGGGCTTATCAAATTAGGGAAATCGTATTTGCCTGATAATTTCAAATGAAGCATCTGCAGCACCTTGGGGTTGCCAATACCCACAGCAAGACAAGCACCTTGATATTCTGATGACTGAACAAATTTATCTTCATTAATAATCGGGTAACAATTATTGCCTACGTATACGTTCTCCTCAGTAGTTACATCAATAAATCCTTTAAAATCATATTCGGGAACTACGGAACTTTTATTAATTTCTTTTAATAAAAAAAAGACCTCCTTAGAAAATCCACCTGATCCCAGTATATAAATCTCTTTCATAGTAATTTTTTAAAATCACCTTACACTGCTTGGTATATTAACTATTCGTTCTTCTAAATAAGTAGCATTTTTCTGTGCATCCTTTTGGCAATGAGCATACATGGGCAATCGGAACATCAATTGCCAAATAGGGCGTGTCATTACTTTCGCTTCATTTGTGGTTTTAAGAAATAAATCGCGTTCAATTTTATTCTCCAACTCGACACACATTAACCAATAATTTGCTTTAGTATCGGGTAGTTCGGTACGAAATTGTATTCCTTGTCTTTTAAAGAAGCTCTGATATTCTTCCGCCAATAATCTTTTATCGTCCAGAAACCCGCTTAGTTGTTCTAACTGCGCACAAGCTAAAGCAGCGTTTAAATTGGGCATTCTGAAATTATAGCCCAAAGCATCGTGGGCGTACTCATAGGCATGAGGTACTTTAGCTGTAGTAGTAATGTGTTTAGCAGCGATACCTAATTGCACGTTGTTCGAAACTATAGCTCCACCACCACCGCTGGTTACAACTTTGTTCCCGTTAAACGAAAAAGCACCTAGCAGCCCATAGCTGCCTGTGGGTTTGCCTTTGTATTCGCTACCAATCGACTCGGCTGCATCTTCTACTAAAGGAATGTTCCATTTATTACAAACAGCCAGCAATTCATCTAAATGAACAGGAAATCCAAACGTATGCATAGGCAAACAGGCTGCTATGCGTTTGCCACTTAGCTTATTATAACAGCCATCTTCTCTCAACTCTCCATATTCAGATAAAAAATTTTCTACTGCTGTTGCCGATAAACCCATTGTATCTATATCAACATCTAAAAAAATAGGTGTTGCGCCATTATATAGTATAGCATTGGCAGTGGCTACAAAAGTCAATGCCTGTGTTATTACTTCGTCACCCTGCTTTACACAGGCTAAGCGCAAAGCCACCTGTATGGCAGCTGTTCCATTTACAACTGCCACCGCTTTTTCGGTTTTGGTCAAGCCAGCCATCATAGTCTCGAATTTATCTACGTATGGTCCAACAGAAGAAACAAAAGTGCTGTCTATAGTATTGGCTAAATATTCTTTTTCGTTGCCCCTAAATGTTGGTTCATGCAGCAAAACCAAATCCTTTTTGGGATATGCTTGCTTTATGAAGTTAATTACTGGCTGAAATTTAGACATTGTAGATGTCTGCTTTGTATTGTTTTAAATTTTGTGGATTTTTAAACCATTCAATGGTTTCAGATAGTCCTTGTTTTAAGGAATATTTCTGCTGCCACGGAGTATATTTTTTAAGTTTTTCGTTGGAGCCAAAGAGCCTGAAAACTTCGCTTTTTGCCGGCCGTAATCTTTGATTATCGGGTACAATTTGCGCCTTAGGGTTAATCGCATCAATTAATGTTTGCGCCAAATTGCCAACCGAGATTTCTGATTGTGTGGCAATATTGACTTCATGTCCCACAAGTTGATTGCATTTGGCAATTTCGATAAAAGCACTTACGGTGTCTTTTACAAAAAGTAAATCACGAGTGGGGGTTGTATCGCCTAACTTAATTTGTTCAATCCCGTTTAATAATTGTGTTATAATAGTGGGTATTACTGCTCTTGCCGATTGCCTTGGGCCATAGGTGTTAAACGGTCTTACAATAGTTACTGGAGTTTCAAAACTTCGAAAAAAAGATTCGGCAATACTGTCGGCACCAATCTTAGAAGCGGAATAGGGTGATTGGGGCTGTTTGGGGTGTAACTCTGTAATAGGAACAAATTGAGCTGTTCCATAAACCTCAGAAGTAGAGGTAACTAAAATCCTTTTTACACCATAATCTCTGGCAGCCTGTAATACATTTAAGGTTCCTTTTACGTTGGTATCAATGTACGAATCTGGCGAATGGTAGCTGTAAGGAATAGCAATAAGTGCAGCTAAATGATATATGGAATCCACTCCTTTTACCGCAGTTCTTACCCCGTTAGCATCGCGAATGTCTCCTGAAAAAATTTCAATTTCATTCAACTTTTCTTTTGAAATCGAATCAAGCCATCCCCAAGTATTAAAAGAATTATAGCATACGAAAGCTCTTACTTTGTGTCCTTCATCCATCAGTCTTTCCACCAAGTGGCTGCCAATAAACCCATCGGCACCTGTTACAAGTATCATTATATTAATTGTTTATCTAAAAAACATTCAGCCAATCAGGAATTTCAAACACAGAACACAGCTTGATAAAGCAAATGTAAAAGGTTTTAATCCTTATTCGAAAGAAATGAAAAAACGAGAGTTATATAGCAGGGCGGCAGCATTTCTAAATTTGTAACACATAAAGTATTATATATTAAATGGAGTAAATTTAGATGTGATTAGTTGGTTCTGAAAATATTTTCACATTTGATGTTCAGTGAATTACTAATGTTAACGCCTGTATGCTTCAAATCCCCTTCAATAAACCATTTTTTACCGGCAGAGAAACTGAATACATTCAGCAAGTAATACAGTCAAAGAAAATTGCCGGTGACGGACTTTTTACAAATAAATGCCATCGGCTTCTTGAACAGAAGTACGGTTTTAAAAAAGTGCTGCTTACCACTTCTTGCACAGATGCTCTGGAAATGACGGCTCTGTTGCTGAATATTAAAGCGGAGGATGAGGTTATTGTTCCTTCCTACACCTTTGTTTCTACTGTGAATGCTTTCGTGCTTCGCGGTGCCAAAATTATTTTTGCCGACAGCAAAACTGATGAGCCAAATTTGGATGAGGATAAATTAGAAGCACTCATCACTCCTCATACAAAAGCTATAGTAGTAGTACACTACGCAGGAGTTGCCTGCAAGATGGAAGCAATTATGAGTATTGCTAATAAGCATAATTTGTTTGTAGTAGAAGATGCCGCCCAGGCATTTGATGGTTTTTATAAAGATAAGCCGCTTGGTAGTATAGGACATTTGTCAGCCTTTTCTTTCCACGAAACAAAAAATATTAATTGCGGAGAAGGAGGAATGATTGTGGTGAATGATGAACGATTTTTGCAACGGGCTGAAATTATTCGTGAAAAGGGAACCAACCGTTCAGAATTTTTGAGCGGAAAAATTGATAAATATGAATGGGTGGACACTGGGTCTTCTTTTCTTCCTTCCGATATTCTTGCAGCATTTCTTTATGCGCAATTGGAAAGTATTACGACAATACAGGAAAGGAGAAAAACGATTTGGGAAACTTACTACCAGCAACTAAAGCCACTGAAGGAAGAAGGGATAATACAACTCCCGGCAATTCCTGATTATGCTACGAACAATGGGCACATATTTTATATTTTATGCAAAGACCTTGATACGCGAAATAAGCTTACCGCATTTCTTAAAATGAAAGGGATTAGTGTAGCGTTTCATTACCAATCGTTACACCAGAGTCCTTTTTATAACAGTAAACATGATGGCAGATTGTTGCCAAATGCCGATGTATATTCCAACACTTTACTTCGATTGCCATTGTATTTTGAGTTAACTGAACAGGAGGTTGGTTACATAACTAAAAACATCCATATCTTTTTCAAGGCATAACGAACATTGAAATAAGTGTGTAGTTTTCTACTCGCGTCTGCTGTAAAGATGTTAGAACTTGTTTGGCTTAAGTTGAAAAACAATTACATTTAACAAGCAGATTCTATCTATGAAAAAATATCTACTTCTGTTTTTTAGCTTGTTATTGATTAGCGTGTTAAGCGCACAGCAATACCGTCTGGTTTTTCCTAAAGACGGCTTTGTTACCTCTAATACAAACATCACCTTCAAATGGAGTGTAGTGGATAATGCTACTTCTTACGAGTTGCAGATTGCCAGTGATGAATTTTTTTCATTCCTTCTTTTTCAACCATCTGCACCAGTAACAAGCTATACGCAAACACTCACGCTCGGCAGCACTTATTACTGGCGTATAAGGGCAACCATTGGCGGAAATGCACAGGCATGGTCTTACTCCCGTAGTGTTTCCATTTTCAGCCCCACGCAGTTAGGTGGTTTAGTTATGTGGCTTGATGCAGCGCAAAATGTTACGCAGTCTGGCGGAGCAATTTCGCAGTGGAATGATTTGAGTCCTTCAGGATTATTAGCTACGCAAACAAATACTGTAAATAAACCAACCTTGGTTACCGGTGTTTCGCAGTTGTGCGGCAAACCGGTAGTTCATTTTAATGGGTTAAATAATAACAACACCAACTACTTAGATTTCCCTACACTGAATTTGACAGAGTACACGGCACTAATTGTTCGCAATTACACTCAACTGCCGCAACCACCTAAATACATGCAATATGTATTAGGCGGACCGCAATGCGGCTTGTGTGCAGAGTCAAATTATTACAATGGTGGCTTTGGAACATACAGCAGTTTGCAAAATGCAAATGCTTTGTATGCTTCGGTGCCGAGTGTTCAATTACCAGGATTTAGTATTTACACCACTCAAAAAAATCACATTTTCAGAAACAGTACAGAGTTTGCTAACTGCCCACCAAGTGCCAATCATTCAAACTCAGTTATTCCTTCGGTATCATTAAGCGGTATAGGAACTCGCCCAGATAATAAACAACTATCCTACCAGGGCGATATAGCTGAAATTGTGATGTACGATAACTCGCTCGACAGCGTTGACAGAGAATTAGCAGAAAGATATTTGCGCTACAAATTTGCCCCACCGGTTAATTTGGGGCCTGATACCATCTTTGATAGGTTTTGCGTAAACGTAAATTTAAGTTCGGCTTCATGCTTTAGTTCTTATTTGTGGTCAACCGGTGCTACTACCGCAAGTATAAATGTAACTGCCATTGGCACATATTGGGTGCGCGCAACAGATTTTTTTGGTTATGTTTCTTCTGATACCATCAATATTCGCCCGCAAATTGCATTCAATCAATTACCTCAGAACGTATTTTTATGTGCGGGTGATTCTTTAACTTGGAATACAGGTTACCCGGCTACCGGTTACCAGTTTACTTGGTCACCTGTTGCAAATACTACATCCATCGTTATTAAAATGCCCGGCAATTATTCGGTAGCTATTAAAGATGCTTTCAACTGCACCTTTAATTCTGCGGTGGTGCAGGTTACAGTTGACAATTTTCCTAATTACAGTTTAGGGGCTGATACTTCTTTCTGTTCAGGCAATCGTTTGAATTTTGTTTATCCAAATCCACTTACTTCTATTCTTTGGTCAACCGGTGATACAACCAATGAAACGGTAATTAATACTACCGGAAATTATTCGGTGGTGGCAGAAAATAATAATGGTTGCTTGGCAGAAGATACTATTCATGTATTTATTAAAGGTATTGCACCTACAGTAAATTATACGAATCCAACTCTTTGCGCAACAGATACAATTTCGTTTGTAGATTCTTCCATCCCACCTAACGGCAATGCGCTCGTGTCATGGATTTGGGATTTTGGAAACGGAGATTTGGATAGCGTTCAAAATACAACGCATGTGTTTGGAACAAGCGGAACTTATCCAGTTTCGCTTACGGTTTATACCGATTCAGGGTGTTTAAATACAATAACTAAAAATTTGTCGGTTTACTTAAAACCGCAGGCGCATTTTCAGGCAAAAGTTTCTTGTGCATTAGCGCAAACACAATTTATTGATTTGAGTGATACCACATCATCCGCAATTGCTCAATGGAAATGGCATTTTACTAATGCAGATTCTTCATTTTTCAAGAATCCGACATTTGCTTTCCCTACTCAGGGCAAATATGGAGTATCACTGAAAGTGACCAACAACAATGGTTGCTCAGATTTTATTTCAGATTCCATTGAAGTATTCGCGCCATTCTCAGCAGATTTCAATTTCGAAAAGGTTTGCTTTGGCGACTCTACTTCGTTTACAGATATTACTTCATCGCTCTCCTTAGTATCATGGCTTTGGAACACCGGTGACAATTTCTTTTCCACTAAGAAAAATTTCAAACACAAGTACGGCACTTTTGGAAACAAAACAGTGACACTCCAAATTCAAAATGCTATTGGCTGTGTTGATTCGGTGAGCAAATCGTTCACCATTTATAAATCGCCAACTGCAGCATTTACTGATTTAGTTAGTTGCGAAGACCAGTATTATACTCCGCTTGATGCTTCTACAGTTTATGAAACTTCGAATACGTGGAAATGGAATATTGCGGGAACAAATTACAATGGCCAGGTGCCACAACATTTTTTCGTTGACACCGGAAATTATACAGTGAAGTTGTTGGTTACTTCGCAAAGCGGATGTAAAGATTCTACAAGCCATTTAGTGCATGTAACACCAAATCCTACTGCGGCATTTAGTTTTACTCCGTTGTATGGAGATGCGCCATTAAATGTAGTATTCGATAACCAGAGTATAAATGCAAACTCTTATTTCTGGAATTTTGGAGATGGAGCAACAGATAATTCAATAGCCCCTTCACACGTTTATTCTGCCAACGG
Source organism: Bacteroidota bacterium (assembly GCA_947475165.1). Classification (GTDB taxonomy): domain Bacteria; phylum Bacteroidota; class Bacteroidia; order Chitinophagales; family LD1; genus Bog-950. The sequence continues at coordinate 46,257 of CANJLD010000016.1, read as the reverse complement.
AACTTTCGAAATTTCCCTTACAGCAACCAGCGACTTTGGTTGTGTTGATTCTGCCACAAAAAACATTCAGGTAATTCCTACCGATTTAGATATAGCCGTAGATTATGTAGAAACAACCAGTGCCCCGCAAGCAGATGGAACGGTTTTGATTTCGGTTACTGTGTATGCTCACAACGAAGGAACGCGCCTTATTACAGACGTTACATTTTATTCAACTATTGGAAGTGGTGGAGTTATCAGTGAAAACTGGGATACGTTGATTCAGTCGGGCGAATCGAAATATTATCTCTTCAATGCCAATTTTGTAGTAGCTGCAGCTAACGCCAATTCTTATGTCTGTGTAGAAGCAAAAAGTGTAAATGATGGAGAAGCAGAAACAAGAATTGACAATAACCGCCAGTGTGCTTCTGTAAATGGAGTTATGCAGGTAGTGGGTCCTTCTCCAAATCCCGCAAGAGGAAGTGCGTATTTGGGCTTGATACTTCCTAAAGCAGGCAAAGTAACTATTGATATAGTTGATGTGCTCGGAAGAATTGTAACGCAACCCGAAGAACTTGATTTACCTGCTGGAAGAACAGATTATGATTTACCGGTAAAACTATTACGAGCAGGCGAATACTTTATCCGCCTAAAGCATAATGACGACAAACTGTTACAAAAATTAGTCGTTCATTAATATCAAAATGTTTTTGTTGAAAATAAGAGCCCCCTACAGCGGGGCTCTTATTATTTTTATGAAATGAAGAACATCGCCATTTTTGCCAGCGGGAAAGGAACAAACGCACAGGCTATTATCGAATACTTTAAAAATCATTCTTCAGTAAAAGTAGTATTGGTGGTAACCAATAATCCCGATGCAGGGGTAATTAAAATTGCACACCAGCACAAAATTATTTCGGCTATTGTGAGCAAGAATTTTTTCGGCAATGAAGAAAGCATGCACAAGTTGCTGAACTCTTTAAATATTGATTTGATTGTGCTGGCAGGATTTCTTCAACTCATTCCTGCCTTTCTCATTCAAAAATTTTCAAAGCGCATTATCAATATTCATCCTGCACTTTTACCAAAACATGGCGGCAAAGGAATGTATGGAAAGAAAGTTCACGAAGCTGTATTAGCAGCCGGAGAAACTGAAACCGGAATAACCATTCATTATGTAAATGAAAAGTATGATGCGGGCGAAGTGATTTTACAGAAGAAAATTTCAGTTGAACCAAACGACAACGTTGAAAGTGTTTCGGGTAAAATTCAGCAATTAGAACACGAATGGCTGCCAAAAACTATTGAAGTTTTGTTGAAGTAAGCTCATTGTAATACTCGAGGTATTTTTGTTGCAAAGCTTTTACTGAAAATTTCTCTACCACGGTTTTTCTTCCTTCTGCACCAATCTTCTTTCGCAATATTTCGTCTTCAATCAAAACGGTAATTGCATTTACGTAATCATCATCAGTAGTGGCAAGAAAACCGTTTACTCTGCTTTGAATTATTTCGCTGTTAACGCCCACCGGTGACATGATAGTTGGAATTTCGAGAGCCATGTATTGTAAACCTTTCAAACCGCATTTCCCTTTAGCCCATTCGTCATCAGGCAGTGGCATAATGCCAATATCGAAACTTGAAAGTTCTTTCAACTCATCTTGCTTGTTCCAGTTCATACTGATAACATCCAGTTTATCATTCTTGTAATTGGCATCACCAATCACTTTTATTTTAATGCGGTCGCCATACTTCTTTCTAATTTTCAATAAAGCGGGAACTGCAAACTTAAAGTGCTGAATGGTGGTGATACTTCCGCTCCATCCAATGCAAATTTTTTCTTCTTTCGGCAAAACCATCCGCTGATATTCCTCTGTATCTATGGTAGTTGGAACAATACGAATATTGCTGTTGAACGGCTTTGCATAATCTGCGAGATATTGATTGCCGGCAAAAATCATATCGCTGAGCGCAATAATCTTTGAAGTCTTGGAAGCATCTTTCAAAAAACTAAAACGCTTGTTAGCCTCCGATACATTTTGCATCCAAATAGAATCATCAAAATCAAAAATGACTTTGGCTCCGCTGCGGGAAAATTGTTTTTCAAAAAAAACAGTTCCGGTCATGAATGCTTCGCGCTGAATAAAAATAATGTCGTAGTTGTTTGCATTCAAAACATCCTTCAACCGCTTAAAAAAGCATTTGAGAAAAATTATTCCCTTCTGAAAAGTATTGCCGGACGAATAAAATATTTTGTCATCTTCGGGAGAAATGAGAAACGAAAAGTCGTACTCGTATCCTCTCAGCTTTAAAAAATCGAGATATTGCTCAAACCGGAACCGCTGAGAAGGCGAGCGGTCTCTGCGGTGCATGGCTATGTATAAAACTCTCTTCATTTGGCTGTTACTACTCACCACTCGCTATTTCTATTCACCACTAATTAATCTTCTAACCAGAATGAAGGAAGCTTTTCGGTAAGCTCGATGTTTTCGAATTTCGCGCTTTTCTTTATACCCGTTGTTTTAGCCCAGGTTTCCATTTTTTTCAATCCGCCTATTAAAGATGTATTGGCCGAGTCGCCAAAAATTGCTTTTGCTTTAGAATGGTCGCTGTAAGCGTGTAGCACTTCGTTGCGTGAAGGCAGATAACGCAATTCTCCTTTCAGATTCATGGCTTCCATTACGGTGGTTGCCAGTTCCTTTACGGTATAATCTTTATCGGCACCTACATTTATGATTTGATTTTGTGCAGCAGCAACATTTACACAGTTGGCAATTTGCGGAGCAATATCACCGATGTAACTGAAAGCGCGTGTTTGCATGCCATCGCCAAAAACAGAAAGCTGTTTGCCTTGCATTAACTGATTCATGAAAATTCCGACAACGTTCCTGTACCGGTCGCCAAGGTTTTGATACTCGCCATACACATTGTGAGGACGGAAAATCACGTAACTCAATCCAAACATTTCATGGCTTACTCGCAATTCCATTTCTACTGCATACTTCGCAATTCCATACGGGTCTTCTGGAACCGGAATCATATCTTCTTTCAACGGTGGCTTGCCTGCACCGTAAACTGCAATTGATGAAGTGAAGACAAAACATTTCACTTTATGCTTGATCGACTGGTTGATGAGATTAACGCTGCCAATTAAGTTGTTGTTGTAATTGAAATGCTTGATAAAATGGCTCAACCCTTCAGCTGCATAAGCGGCCAAGTGATACACATAATCGAATTTATTTTCCTCGAAGAGTTTTTCGATAAGTGCGTTATCGAGAATAGAACCTTTTACAAATTTTGCTTTAGGGTTTACGTTTTCTTCAAAGCCTCCACTTAAATCATCCAACACAATTACTTCATGCCCGAGTTGAATCAATTCGTTGGTAACATGTGCGCCAATAAAACCTGCGCCTCCGGTAACTAAACTTTTTATTGCCATTGTATCTTGTTGAATGCCGCCAAAAATAAACTTTACAAGCGTAATTTGAAGATGAGTTTCAACCTACAAATCATCTAAGTTTTATTTCTTTCACCATAAAATTAATCAGAATGTTACATCAATCACTCCCAGAACTCTTCGAACGCGATTTGCTAAAACTGAACGAAGAAATCACTCTATATAAAAATGAAGCTGATTTATGGGTGGTGAAAAATGAAATCTGCAACTCGGCAGGAAATCTTTGTTTGCACTTAATAGGCAATCTGAACCATTTTATAGGAGCTACACTCGGCAATACCGGATATGTAAGAACGCGTGAAGTAGAATTTTCTTCAAAAAATATTCCCCGGGAAAAGCTGAATGCAGAACTTGATAAAGTAATTGAAGTAGTAGGAAATACGTTTAGCAAATTATCTGCTGCTGATTATGAGAAGAATTTTCCTCTTTTAAAACATGATAAAGTGGTAAGCACCGAACACATGCTGTTGCATTTGCTTACACACCTAAGTTATCACTTAGGGCAAATAAATTATCACCGGAGATTGATTGGATAAACTGGAGCTACTCTTCCAGCAAAGCTTTCAGCTTATTAAACGACTGAACATTATTCGGACGCTTTACCGATTTCAGAATATCACTTTTATCAAGCGTTGTAAGGTGCAAACTCATAGCAGCCTTCTCATCCTTCTTCTCCGAAGTATATTCAAACAAAACGAACTGAAGTTTGCCGCGAAGTTCTTCGCTCATTTCATCTAACCGGTAATCGGTTAAAAAATCCTGCATGTTTTCCATGTTGGTATATACGGTTCCCAGCGGGTCCGTTATGCGTGCAAACACTGTTTTTTGTTCCGATGCTTCCGGCTCTTCAAATTTTTGCGAATCGCGAATTTGAAGTATCACCACTCCGCTGGTATTTTTATCTATCCAATCGCTGAATGTATTTAAGAACCGGAGGGTAGTTTCAATTCCGAAATTATCAAGAGCACCGCCATCCATTACAAAAGTAGAAGGCTCGCTTGGTAAAACTGAATTAGGGAAAAAGAAAGGGAAAGTTGAATTCATGCGCATGGCAGAAGTAACCAGCAAACTATCGCTCGCCTGCCTTTTGAAAAACTGACAGAAATCAATCGCATCAATTTCCATTTTATTGTCAAGGGCTTTCTTGCCGTGCGGACGCATTAAGAACGAAACCGGTTGCGGGCTTATATAATACCTGCGCGAATCGTTCATAATAGTGGTGTGGTAAATTAACAAAGGAATTTTTGCACTGTATTCATCAGAACGATAATCGGCAATTGTTTTCTCGAACGGGAAACCCGTATTGCTGCAATAAAATTTCTCAAAAACATAACCCCGGTCAACACTGTATTGCTTATCTGCCAGCGAAAACCGGTGAAAGGGAATCAGCACATCGTTACTTAAAATAGAAAGTGCAATCGGGTTCAGCACATCTTTTGAAACATTTTCGGTGTATTGCTGGTTAGAGAGATTAATTGGAAAACCGTTTTTCTTCTGCAAAAATAATTCGCGCAAATAAGTAGTAGCAAACATTCCACCCGAGGCACCGCTTATTAAAAATGTTTTGTCGAACAGATTTCCCTTTGCCATGCTGTCACACTGTTGCAACATTACCATACTATACATAGCAGCGCGCAAACCACCACCGCTTACATTCACAAAATACATTTTCGGTTTTTTGAACGGATGGCGCGGGTCTGTATTTTTGTGCAACCAGTTTTCTAAAATCGGCAGGAAATATGCTTTGTCATTTGCAATAGCAGAGTCGGAAGAAATTTCCCGAAACGTTTCAAGATTGTAAGTTGCTTTTGTGCTGTAATTTAAGCCATACGCGCGGCTTTGAAATCCGAACACATCAAATTTGGTCAGATAGTTAGCGAACAAAAGAAAGATGATAATTGCCATAGAACCCCACCCACCGGTCCAATACAGAAACATTCCGAACATGGACATGAGCAAACTCACAAACAGAAATCCAGTAGCAGCTATCGGAAACTGAAAGAAAGGATTCTCCAGAAAAAAACCCATACAAACCAAAATCACCATCGAAAAAACAAAGGCAATGAAAGCATTCCAATGATGTCTGCGAAAAACAAGCTGATGTAGTTTAGGGTCGTAGTGTTCAACCGTACGAGTATGTCGAATGTTGAATTTATTGGTGATGTAAAAATCTACTCTATTAAATTGCTCGGGCTCCAGCGTTTCGTTAAACCGAACTTTGCGCATTGATTTTTTCTTCCACAACCGCTCTTTGTTTTCTTCAATAATACTACCGGTGTTCTTGTTGGTGAAGTTGAAATAAACAGCCGTTAACAAAAGCATTAATACAAAGCCTGCAAAGAATCCGAGCAGTTCAAAAAAGATTTGCCAAAATCCCTGATACTCGTATTTCACCCGAAAATGAATAACCGTTGCGAAGTACGAAATGAAAAATACCAACGGAATAATCGCATTGTTCAGAATAAACATGCCCAGCGGATATTGTAAACTCGCCATAAACGGGAACCGGTGCGAGTTGAGAATATACATGACCACATTCCAGGTAATAAACATGGCTCCGAAACCAATTCCTACAACAGCAAAACTCAAATAACCAACATTGCCTAAATATTCTGGGTCGAGAAGTACCGAGTGTGTTCCAATGCCTGCACCAAATTTTCCTACAACAATTGCAAACAAAAAAATCCAGAAGAAGAGAAGAAACTGATGCCGCTTAAAAGAGAGCAACAGAAGTTGCACCGGAAAAGAATAATAAAGGTCTTTAAAAAATATAAGCATGCAGCAACTGAATTCGAGCTACAAGAAAGAGAAAACAGGCGAGTGGAATACGGCACTAATCAACGTTAGCACCGGTGCTTGTGTATAGGAATATACAACTATGGTTTTTTTATTTCAGCCAATTGAATAGTCCAACCCAAATCCATTCGAACAATAAGCGGAAACTTAGTTGACTCAATTACATCAATCGTATATTTTATTTCGCTGCCGCCCTGTAATTCCCAACCGGGCACAGCCACCAAATTTCCGTTCAAATTAAAATTGAATTCACTGATGGTATTACTCAAAACAGTTGTTGTATCGCTTGCGCCATTCACTTTAATACTTGCTTCAGAAGTAGAAGAAACATCATTGAAAATTTTTCGGCTAATGAATACGGAAGTCTCTTTTTCCAATTTCGATTCGCCTTCCGTAAAATAATTGGACAAAGCATCTGCCATTGAAACAGCGTTAGTGCTTATAGCAACACTTCCTTTTTTGTTTACCGGTTCAGTCATCGTCCAGTCAAAAGCAATTTCATCGCCCAGTTTTTTTATGGTGATGATGTATTTGTACTTTTTACCGCTCGCATTCACATCGTATGTAAGCACAGTTCCCGGCTTCATCGCACTTTCGTAACTGGCGAGGTCTTCAATATTTTGTGCAGGTAAAGCCAAAAAGAGAAATTGAATAATGGCAACCGAGCAGATGAACTTTTTCATAACAGGCATATTTTGTATTTAATAAATGTAAGTATTCATCTGAAACCTGAAAGAAGTTTGTATTTCGTCAGATTGAATTGTTTTCTGCTCTATATTAAAAATGTATTAACCTTAACTTAACATTCAAGCCCTATTTTCGCCCTAAATAATTTTGTGATGGATGTAAATGATTTTAAAATTTTACTGGTAGATGATGAAACTGATGTGCTTGATTTTATGAAGTACAATCTGGAGAAAGAAGGATTTTGGGTATACACAGCGCACAATGGAGTAGAGGCAATTCAAATGGCGAAGAAGATGAACCCGCATCTCATCATTCTTGATTTGATGATGCCGAAGATGGATGGCATTGAAACCTGCCGCGAGTTGCGTAACATTCCGGAGTTCAAAAATACTATCATCACTTTTCTTACCGCACGCGATGAAGATTACTCGCAGATTGCCGGATTTGAAGTGGGTGCCGATGATTATATTACCAAGCCCATTAAGCCGAGGGTTTTTATAAGTCGCATTCGCGCACTTTTGAGAAGATTAGAAACCAATGAAACTACCGGAAAATTTGCAGTAGGCGATATTGAAATTGACCGCGAACGTTATGTAGTAGTTAAAGCAGGGAAAGAAATTTCGTTGCCGCGCAAAGAATTTGAATTGATGAATCTACTGGTTTCAAAACCCGGAAGAGTTTTTAAACGCGAAGAAATTCTAAGTAAGGTTTGGGGCACTGATACTATCGTTGGCGATAGAACTATTGATGTTCACATCCGCAAACTGCGCGAAAAAATTGGTGACGATTATTTTAAAACTATTAAGGGTATTGGGTATAAGTTTGATGCATAGTTATTTCTCTACCTTCTCGATATTCTCTTCCTTATAAAATTTCTTCTCCGCCCAGTTAAACCGTTCCCAGTACCGGCTTTCTGTCATGTTCAGGTTGCTCATCAGCGAATCCGCAACAAGCATTTCTTCGGGCGAAAATGCTTCGGCTTTTACCGATTGCAAAAACGGAGAAAGCTCATTATTCAAACTGCGTTTATAAAACCCGAGTAGTTCTTTTGAAAAAAACTGCATAGTGGTATCGCCTTCAAAATCTTTCAACGAGTCAATTTTGAAAAGAGTGCTGTTTACAAGAGCAGAATATTTTTCATGAGCCTGAACTGCCCGCGCCTTTTCGTAACTCAACACGGCATCGCCATAATCAAGCGAATTATCAATTACTCCCTGCACGCTTTGCAAAACAGTATCGCGATATTCCTTAGCGCGTTTTTCCTTAAAGTGGCAACCTGTTAACGCCACTATGAAAAAGCAAGCAGTAAAAAGGACAGAAATTCGTTTCATGTGAAATGTTTTAAATGGTGAAATACCTTTTATAGGCGGTTACGTATAATATTTACTGTTTTAAGTATTGCCAAATCTATTAGAAAATAAATTGTCCGCGTTTCGAAAAATAGCATTCTTGTTTCTTGCATTTCTATTCACTACTAACGTGATGGCAGGCATGCGCGTTCAAGCAGATTCTACTATTGATTTATTTGAATCGGAAAAAAGCATTTTACTCCAGCGAATTAGTTTTGAAAAAAGCCGCATCGCCAACGATTATAAAAGTGCCGACAGCCGCTTGTTCAACCTAATTGACAGCATTACAAAATTTGTGTTGGCACAAGATGTAGATAAAGACAGACGCAATCTTTATTTAAAGCGGTTGCAAATTTTCCTCACCAACGTCAACCGGTATTATTCCGATAGCTATTTAAAATCTGGAACATATTTGGCTGTGCTCAGCTATTACCCTTCCATGATTGAGTGGGACCAGAAAGATGAGTTGCTCCGAAACATTAAACGCTATTCGGCTTTCTCCATCAAGGCAACACGTTTGATTCCAAGCGATACAATTGCCGAAGATTTTCTTACAGATTATCTCACCGACCATCCCGATGATATCTTCCGCTACACCGAAGAATTTGATGATCGCAAGTTTGCTCTTCGTCTTTTAGAGAAGGCTGTAAAACTTGCACCGGAATCAGCCAAACGCTATTACAGTAGTGCAGGACCAGTGAGCAATATTTTGCGACAGAGCAAAGAATTGTTTGTGCGAAAATCTTTTGAGATATACAACCGGTTCGGTCAACGTTCGCGCGCCTACTTGCTGTTAGATGAAATAGTAAGCAATAACATTTCGCTTGAAGCCGCAGACTCCATCGGCAATAATCCCGACCAGTTATTCCGTTTGTTGGTGCAGTTATCTATGAAATACGAAGCCAACGTCACCTTCTCTATTTACCGTTATCTGGACATTTATTGCATCGATGCTGTGCGCAAAATAAATCAGGATGCATTCAATGCGAGCTATTATTATACGGCATTTAAAAAATACACGCCCGAAGAAATGTTTGTATTGCTGAGTTATGGCTACAAGGAAACTACCACTAAAACATTCCAGGCATTAATTGAAATGCTCAAGAAACAATCAACCGGCATTCCTGTAAGCAGTATCATGCTGGCATCGCTCGATAAATCGAGATTGAAAGAACTGATTATTCATTGCGATAAAAACGAAATTCTCGAAAAAATACTGAGCGTGGTGGATGATGACAAGAAAGATTATCTGCTAGCTCTTTCTTCGCTTGAGGAAAAAGAAAATCTCTTCCCTCCGTTTAAAACCTTTGCAAAAGATAACCCGGCAACCAATAGCGAACCGGAAGACCGTGCGCTGAACGAAATTACAAAAGCACATGCGCCCAAAGCAGTTGCCAGCGATACCCTGAGCGAAGAACCGGGCATTGCAAAACCGGAAAAGATGAAAGAGTGGGTAGAAAACAAACCCCTCCTCATCACCACCGAAAGCACAACTGTTGTTGCAGAAGAAGTTAAGGTAGAAGAAACTAAACCTGACATTGTTCCCGTTCCTATACCAGAACCGGTTGTTGAACCAATAGAAATTTACTTAGACGTACGCACCCGCACAATTATTTCGCTCAAAAAAAATATTCTGCAAACGCTGCAAAACTTTCCTTCGTTCATAGAAAAAGATTATGCCGAAGAAATTCTGCTCTATGCAGCACGCAAAGAGCCCGATGAATTGTTCAAGAAAATTGATGCTTACAAACAGAAACGTTACAGCTTAAAAATTCTCGAGCAGTGCGCCACCAATGCACCGCTTTCGTTAAAGCGCTATTTGTATAATTCGAAGCATCCGGTTAATTACATTTTGCAATACAGCAAAAACCCTTTCGTTAAAAAAATAATGGAAATAAATGATGCGCTGGGCTACCATAGCAAGCCGTATTTATTGCTCGATGATATAATGAACCGAAATCTTGATGCGAAGGAAGCCATTGCCATCAGCACCGAGCCGAACAAGCTTTTCAGTGCAATGGTGAAAATTATTTCGCAGCCAAAATATGTAGGAGCTTATAGTATCGACCGCGAAATGCGCGACTACAGTTTGCGCTTCATCCGCGAGATAAACGACAAGATTGCCACCGGTAGTTCACAGCCGTTTTATTCCGTAGAAGGTTTTGGTTCTGCCGAATTGTATTTTCTGATGTTGTATGGTCGCGATGAAGTTTTCACTTCCACCTTCACCGGCTTATTCAACCGGTTTATGCAAAAACTGCCCGCTAATAATGGCGATGCATTTTTAAAATCGGTCAACTACAATCAGTTTCGCGATTTCATTTCACTCTGCTCTAACTTCGGAACCATTAAAGATTTTCTCTCCAAATTTTCAGGCGAGGCAAAAAACGATTTATTCGTTTTATACACTTCTAACTTAGAGCAGGAACAAGACGACCTCTCCAGTATAATTCTTATTGCCGAATCGGTTTCTAACATCAACGATGACCAACTGCTCACCGTTCTTCAGGCAAATATTAAAAAGGAATACGAGCGCGTAAAGGCTGATAGTAACCAAATAGGCATTTCTATTTACGGAGTTTTATCAAGCGTAATATCCGGCAATGCGCGAACGGAAAATACCTGGTATAAAAAGATTTCGCAGCAGTTTAAAATCTTACCGGTGGCATCGCTTTCATCTTCGCAGCTTTTTAATAACGGGAAGAACTGTGTAGAGCAAATGTATTTCTACAACGATGATGACGGCCGCAGCTCATATATCAACTTCATCAACACCTACAAAAACCAACGGGCATGGAATGTAGAAGACCGCAACAGCTACGTGCGCATTTCTTCCAGGCAAGGAATGAACGTGGAAATTCTTGCAAACAAACCGGAGTTTGAAGAAAATGGCACCAATGCTATTGATGCTTATTTTAAAGAGAAAAATTTGAGCCCTACGGTAATTGTTCACCGCGGCCACAGCTTTCATACAGAGTCAACACTCGAAAAAGTTCCATCTTCTGCTAAACTTATTTTCGTGGGCTCGTGCGGTGGCTTCTATAAACTTTCTATTGCTTTAGAAAACGCGCCCGAGGCGCACATCATCTCCACAAAGCAAATAGGCACAAAAACGGTTAACGATGTAATGATTTACGCGCTGAATGAAAACATTCGCAACGGTAAAGATATAGTGTGGAATGACTTTTGGGAGAAGATGCGCGATAAACTTGGAGGCAATCAGTATTTCGGAGACTACATTCCGCCTAACAAAAATCTGGGAGCAATTTTTATTCGTGCTTACTATAAAATACTCGGTGTTTAAATGAACAGACAGTCTCAAAAATTATTTAGCACCACACAAAAAACATTTTTGTGGTTACTGCTATTACTGTTCACACAAAACATTTTCGCCATCGGTGACTCCACGCTCACCAAAAGCAACATAAAAAAGGGCGATTACTACATTGATGACTTTCAAGACAAGATTGATTTGTTTGACGATAAGCAAGACGGCAAAGTTGACTTAGATGATTCCGCACTTTCGGCTTATGCTGGGCGGGTTTACTTCAAACTCATTGATTCTATTCAACGATTGGTGGAGAGTCCGAAATTTGATGAAGCTAAGCGCAAGCCCATTCGCGAAACAGTTTACCTGCACCTTCGCAGAATAAACAACCGGACCATCTACAATGTAAAACGCTTCGATAATATATTCCGTTTTATTCTCGGAGAACTGAATGCTATTCAGCAACACAAACTCTACAGCTACTTATCCGCAAACATTCCGCTATCGTTTAACACCATCGGTATTTTTAAAAACGAAACCTGTGCCGATTCATTTTTAATTTTTGCTGTGCAATACCGCCCCGATTTGGTTTTCATCAATTACGATGGCTATGCTTCACGCAACTACTCCCTGCATGTAATAGAAGAAGCCGCAAAAATTGCACCGGTAAAGGTAAAACGCTACTTCAACCCCAAAGACGATATTTTTAAAGCCCTCCAAAAGAGTAACGACACTGCCATAAAAATCATTCTGCAGATAAAAGAAAAATACAGCCGCAAGTCAAACGCATTTACCCTGCTTGACGATATCGTAAAAGGTAAACTCACCATGGAAAAAGCCGATGCCATCGGCAACAATCCGCAAAAGTATTTAAGGTCAATGCTGAATATACGCGCACGCAAAAATCCGCTCGCCTCACACTCGCTCGAAGACGAATTGCAGATATATGCCTTAAAGTTTGTGCGCGTAATAAACGATTTGCATAACGAGAAGGACGAACTCCGCTTTGCCTCCATCGAAGATTTCACCCCGCAGGAACTTTACACCCTCATGATTTACAGCGAAGAAGAAATTTTCACTTCCACCTTCAACGGACTCTTTAACCGCATGATGATAAAAATGGGCGACCAGTCCGGTTTCGATTTTTTGAAATCTGTAGGCGATAATAAATTCCGCACATTTATAAAAATGAGTGCCGGCTTTGGCAAGCTAAGCGAGTTTCTCGGCAGCATGAGCCAGTTGCATCAGCAACTCCTCATGGTAAAATTCGCCAGCGGTCTCGAGCAATACAACGATTTATCGCAGGCAGTGCAGGTAGCCGATGCCTTCGGAAGCATTACCGATTCGCTCGTACTCCGTATTCTGCGCGGTGCCATTAAATACGAATACATCCGCCTCCATGCTAAAAACGATTTTCACGGCATGGCACTTTATGGCTTGTTCTCCAATTTATTTGTAGAGCGAAACCTCACCAACCAAAACTGGTTTGCTTCCGTTTCCAAACAATATGCGCTCCCTGAATTTGACCGCATTCGTAGTTCAAAACTATTTGCGCGCGACAGCGTCAACCGGTGGCTCATTTATTTTTATGACGATGAAGATGGCGATGCTTCTTTCTCCGCCTTCAAAAAAACATTCACCGATTCCAACTGGGCGGTTGTCGACTCCGGCATTTATATAATCATTAAATCAAAGCACGGGCGCGATGTAAATATTTTTGCCAACAAGCCTAAAAACGAATATGACGGTCAGGCGCGCCTCGAAAAAATCTTCACCGATAATTTTTACGAACCCAACGTCCTCGTGCACCGCGGCCACAGCTACTACGCCTCAAAAACTATCGAGAAAATAAAAGACGACACACAAATTTTTGTCCTCGGCTCCTGCGGTGGCTATCACAGCATCTCCTCCATCATCGAAAAATCTTCCGAGGCCAGCATTATTTCCAGCAAGCAAATAGGCACCATGTTCGTCAACAACCCCATGCTCAAACTCATGGCCGAATACATCAACCGGGGCGAAGATGTAGAATGGCAAAAACTCTGGAACGATTTAGAAATAACCGTAAAAACCAACCCCAAAGCCTACGAACGTTTCCTCGACTACATCCCCCCGCACAAAAACCTCGGTGCCATCTTCATAAAAACCTACAACCGCATGGTTGAACAGGAAAATTAAACCAACACAAAATCCGCACTCTTATCTAAAAGCATAATGGGGTTCCGCCTCAAAGCAGGCGGGCGCGCTTTACGCTGCAATCTTTTTTGCTCCCGTCCAAACGTCATTGCGAGGCTCCGCGAAGCAATACCCTAATTACAAAAAGATTTCTTTACGCTAAAAGCAAAAAAGGATTTCCGCTCCAAGCGCTAACCCGAACAGCCAATACAAGATGCCGAGCAAAGGTTCATTTCTTATCCTTTTTACTTTTATCTATTAAGGGTGCTTGCCAAAAGCCAATATGGTCAAAGCACTTAGGGCAATCTAAATCACCTATACAATGTTCCTCGCTAAAATCGCCATCGCTTAATTCGCTACCCTTACCTTGCCACCCGCATTTATTGCAGGTAAAATCAAGTTCTTTATATGTGTCGTATTCTACTTGCATAGCTTATTTCCCTACTCATTACTTCCCAAAAAATAAATTGGATGCAAAGGCAGCATATATTTTGTTTCATCTTTCATCTTGTCGTAGTACTGAGTCCATAACACAATAAAACGATTGAAGTCGATTAACTCAATGTGTTTTCCTGAAAGCCTTGCCTCTGATTTTGCCGGTTGGCTAAAGTCACCACTGGTCACAAATATTCCTACATCCGTTTCACGCTTCATTGTGCCGCTTAATCTTTGAATATCGTCTGAGGAAATACTTGCATCTGGACGGTGTTTCACTTGTACAATAATTCGGGGTTGCTTCGTCCCCAATGGGTCAGTGTACGCAATAATGTCAATTCCACCATCTCTGCATTTAGGAGATACTAAAGAAATGAAATAACCCATCGAAGAAAGTAAAGCGGCAACCAAGTCTTGAAATTCGTAAGGATTTTTATTGAGAATATAATCTCTTAGTCCTTTATAGGCTTGGTCTTCGTACTGTCCAATAAGTGCTTTTTGCTTTTGTTCAAACGTTTCCTCTTTTGTTTCTGCTTCACCGCTCACTATGTCTTTATCTTCTTCATCAGGTTTCGTCTTTTCTCTCCATGCTCTATAAGCTTTATTCGCTGCCTGCAGCATTCCATCTTGACCTAACTTCATTGCAGCTTCTCCCTCCGGAGTTAATGTCCACAACCCTTTACTTTTCTGCATGAAGCCAGCCTTAATGCAATCAATCGTAAAAAAATGTAGAATAGATTCCCAGCGGATGTAGCCTGTCTTTTCATAACGGTGGCTTTCCCATTCATTAAATTCAATTGTCTTGCGTAATTTTTCAACTACGTCCAGACCTCGCATACTTCCACCATTTTCTTTAAGGACTTTAAACGCACTGAATAAAGCTTTTGCAGCAACTTTACGTGAGGGTGATAATTCTTTTGCCATGTAGTTGATTTATCGCCAAATCTAAACTTCCTTTTCATTTAAGAACACCCCTCTTTTTCAGCCTTCCGAAACTTCGGCAGCACAGTTTGTATTTCCCTCCGCCCTTGAGTATTTAGACGTTAAAAATTTTATGTAGTGGAGCGTTAAAAATCCATTTGCTTCCTTTAAAATAAACAGAGCAAATGGATTCACGAACTCCTTTGAAAAATAAATATGATAGTGAGTAAACTAAAAGCTGTTTGAGCGCAACCAACATCAACCGCTCTAATTTCAATATGAGCCTCTCTAAGCTCAATTGTAAGCCCTCTAATTTCAATTGTAACCCCTCGAAACTCATTTTGGTGTCCTCGAAGGTCTATTATAACCCCTCGAAAGTCATTTTGGTGTCCTCGAAGGTCAATTGTAACCCATCGAAAGTCATTTTGGTATCCTCGAAAGTCAATTGTATGTCCTTGATAGCAAAACTGTCCTTCTCTAAGTACATTTTTGCCGTTGTTGGTGTTATACGCAATGCCATTAAGTTAAGCAAAAACCGGCTGTCAAAGCCCCTTAGCCTCTATGGATAGATTATTGAGAGGGGTTGAGGGCGAGGCAAAAACAAAAAAGCCTCCCGAAAATCTCGGAAGGCTTTTGTATTTACTATCTCTTAAGGGATAGATTCTAATAATTCCAAAGGTCATGCTCAAAGTTAAAGTTCTCGTATTTAACACGGTCACTTTCCAATAACGCATCTATACCGGTAGCGTATTCTTGAATATTACGGTCATGCACGTTGCTTTCTTTGTAAATATAGCTTTCGAACAAACGCGCTTCAAAAATATCTTCCCAGCTCATGCGCACTGCATCGTTCTTCGGGTTAAACACTTCATACTTAGCAAGAATAGGACGAAGATCCGGGTAATACAACCAATACATAGTCATATCTCCACGGTAGTTACCCGATGCATCAAAGTCTTCCATAATAGGTGCAATACCAATAACGCGGCACATCATAGTCGAAGTTTCTTCATCAAAAAACCAGTCTTCCTTAACACGATACTTTACAATCTTATCCCAGGTAAGGTCGTTCTTTTGAATCACCTGCTCTTCTTCCAAAGTAATCGGGTTAATCTGCATTACTGTATCTACACGGGTTCCGAGCTTTTTCACATCTTCTACACTCATTACCTGTTTAAACTGGTCTGCATCCACTACCGATGGGTCATAAACGGTCAATTCACCGTTCTTAGCAGCAGTATGAAGAATTTCAATCAACGGCTGCTGAGGATATTTGAACGGTAAGTTCATTTTCTCGCGCACATCAATCATTCTCCAAATACGCTTTGCCCAAAACACATCCGCTTCACGAATGTAGTCGTAAGGAATTACATCCTTCTCTTTGGTAGTGGTTTTTACCCATGCACCATCCAATGGTTCTTGGGCAAAAGCAACGCCTGCAAACATTAGCAGAAGCGCAGCGAATACAAATTTTCCTTTCTTAAACATGGTTCTGTTTTTAGATAATAGTAAATGCAATCTGACCTAATTTTCTTGGTTGCTTATCAGGTCCTACAACTTTAATTTCGTCAATGAAAATGATATCCTTCGGCTTAGCACGGTCTAAGAAAGCCTTCATATTGGCATTAAATATAGGCCCTTGTGTTTCAGCCTTAAAAATTTCACCTTTCGAAGAGAATACCATCTGGAAGCTAATTACGTTGAAGCGCGCATCAAAGTCGAAATCTTTCAACAATGCTACCACACCGCTTTGTGCCTTGATAGAACCCGGCTGTGTATTTCCTCCAAATAACTTACCCCCTAAAGAAGGCTGCGGATCAGGAATACGCTTGATACGGAATTCTTCCGAACCCATAGCCTGAACCTTACCTTCAATTTTAGCAGATACAGCAACCTGGCATTTTCCAACACCCGTTACATTAGCTGTATAAGTTCCATCAGGATTCTTCTTCAATGTTCCAGAACCTTGCAGGTTAGCTGTAACATCGTTCGCTCCAACACCCGGAACCGAAATTTTCATTGGGTTATCAACTCCAATGTAAAGAACGTTCATCTTAGTAGGAGAAACCACCACTGCTTTCGCAGCAACTTGATAACCTCCTTCAAAAGGATAGAAAGTATAGCCTCCTACCGGATTCTTAACACGGATAATACCGGTATATTTTTGCTCACCAACAGAACCACCACCTCTTTCGAGTTTAGCCATTCCACCTTCTGCTTTAAGCTTACTGCTTTCAGAATACCCTGCAGGAAGCGCATCTGGCGAATCTTTTTTGTCATAAGTTCCATCAGCATTACGTTTAAACCCGCCTACAGAACCCAAAAACACTTCCGGTTGTTGAGTTGAGTTGAAAGCTGCTAAAAAGACGTCTGCCTTGTATGCCTGACCTTGCATAATATAGCTCGATGGAGCGATAATTTTTGCAGCCAATGCATCAAATTTGAAATCCGTTTCACCAATTTTCTTAATCAAATACTCGACTACCGCACCTTCCGAACTTACTACATCATTCTGAAATTTAGATAGAATAGTAACAGCAGCAGTTGCAGGAACGTGACTAAAAGTCAAGTATTCCCATTTAGCGCCTTCCTCACCTTTTTTCTTAGGAGTTGGAGCATCTAAAGACATTTTAAAATTTGCTCTGTCTTTGTCATCCACTAAGGCTAACAAATCTTTACGCGCATCCAAAATTTTCTTTTGTAAATCCTGTCCTCTTTTCACTCCTGCACCCTCTTCCACAAACATACGGGTAGCTACATCAATATTATCGCGCTCAACAATATCATCAGATTCAACTGTATCAATACCACCTGCACCTTTAATGATATCTACTTTGTATTGCTCCATTAAAGCAAACAAATCCGCTGATATTTTTTTAGCCTTTTGTGCTTTGTCGTAATAAACTTGCGCCTTTTTAGCGTCTTGTTCTTTTTGCTTTTCAAACATCTTGTAGATGTTTTGATTTTTTTCGCCTAACGACCCATTGGAAGTTTGCAAACCCTCGTTTACCAAGTGGAATGCGTTCAATACTTCCTGCGATACGTTCAATGCGAGTAGAGCGGTTAACACGAGGTACATCATGTTAATCATTTTCTGCCGCGGGGTTAATTTGCCACCTGCCATTTTCTTAGTTTCTCATTTTTGGATTAAACAATGTTTTCCACTACAGAAATTAAACTGCTTTCATGGCAGAAAGCATGTTGCCATACACTGCATTTAATGAAGTTAAGTTCTTATTCAACTGCGCAAGATTGTCTTTGTATTTAACAGCATCTGTAGCTGTTTCAGAAAGAGCACCAGCAGCAGCGTTCAAGTTTCCGAAGAACTTGTTCATCGCTTTCAAGTGATTGTTTGAATCCTGAAGTTCTAATTCATAAATAGAGTTCAATGCCGATAAGTTCTTCACCATGCTTTGAACTTGCTCATGATAAACCTTAGTATGCTCTGCACCTGCACCAATCGAGTTAACTGCAGTAGTAGCTGTTGCTGCTGCTTGTGCAAATGTGTTTATTTGAGTAGATGCATTCTTAGCGTTCTTAGAAAAATCGTTAGCCGCAACAGTAGCATCCGTTAAGTCGTTCAATTTACCTACGCTTTCGCCTAAACTTGTAAACCCTTTACCTAAACTGTTAATCAAATCCGGACCTACCTTCGCATCGCTCAACATTTTGTCAAGTTGCTGAGTTAATGGCTTTTGGTTTTTGTTGATTGGACCTTCAGAAGCTAATTCAGGGTAAACTCTCTCCCACTCATACTCTGCATGTAAAGCCGCCTGAGGCTCAAAACCAGATATAATAAAAATGATAACTTCTGCTCCCATACCTACAATGAGCATATAGTTAGCTCCATTCCAGTGCATGATTTTAAAAAGTGCCCCTGCAATAACCACCGCTGCTCCGAACGAGTAAGCGTAATTAAGATAAACTCGAGCGTTTTTTGTTGTTAATGGATGCGTTTTTTCTGCTGCCATGTGTTTTAAGTTTTAAGGATTAAAGGTTAAAAAAAGAATATTTAGTTTTTGAATAAAAACGTTGAATTGATGCCTGTAAAAACAAGACCATGATTAGTTATCAGTGATATCTCTTCCAAGGAATGTAGTGATACATCTGAAGCCAACATACGATTTTGCTGAATCACCATACTCCCAGTGGCGGGTTCCGGTTTCAATATAGTAACCGATATCTTTCCATGAACCACCTCTGATAACTTTGCGTTTCATCGCTTCCGGCTCCGATGCTTCTGCATCGTAGCGGATATCCGGATTAAGGTCATGAATAAATGAGTAAGAATTTTCGTAGAAAGCAGATGAAGTCCATTCAGCCACGTTACCTGCCATACAGTATAAACCGTAATCGTTTGGCCAGTAAGCATCAGCACGAACAGTATAGAAGCCACCATCTTCAGGATAATTTCCTCTTCCTGGCTTAAAGTTAGCAAGGATACAACCTTTAGAGTTTCTAACATAAGGACCTCCCCATGGATATGGCGCTAATTTCTTTCCACCACGAGCCGCATATTCCCACTCATGTTCTGTAGGCAAACGGAAGATATCCATCAACGGCTCTCCACGTGGAGTTCTGTAATCTTCCCAAAGTCTGGTTCTCCAGTAGCAGAAAGCATTTGCTTGTGGCCAAGTAACACCTACAACAGGGTAATCATCAAATGCAGGGTGATTGAAATAATTACGAGTCATTGGCTCATTATATGAGTAAGAGAAATCTCTAACCCAAACCAATGTATCAGGATAAACATCCACATTTTCTTTATGTATAAAAGAAGTTCTTCCTTTTCCTCTGTTCTTAGTTAAAGAAGCCGCCTTGTAATCAAACCACTGATAATCGTATTTCAATTTACGAAGGTCAAGTTCTTTCTTGCCCCATACTCTTTCATCTTCTGGAAGATAGATTTCTTCTAACTGTTCATTCTTTTCTTTTCCGCTCCATTCAATTTTTTTATTCCAGTCAAGTGCTGATTTGCCATCTGCATCTTCTTTGGTATCACCAAGAAGTGCATGAGCAACAGAGTCGCGCACATAATTAATGAACTGGCGATACTCGTTGTTCGTAATTTCAGTATCGTCCATGTAGAAACCTACAATAGATACTTGTTTAGCACGTGCTTGCAAAGCAGCGTTTACATCTTGATCACTCGGACCAATGTGTAACACACCAGATGGAATGAACACCATACCGTAAGGTGTGATTGGATTCCATTTTGGTCTATCGAGCTCTCCGAGAAGTTGCCCGTTGTAACCCCCTTTACAACCTGCAACAAAAAGCAAAAGCGCGAGAGAAGCTTTGCTAAGAAGACCTTGTAAGTTTTTCATGTGTTTTGTTTTGATAGTTTTCCCCTGTTTTTTAAAGAGCGTAAATGTAATAAGTTTTTGATTTTACAATAGTAGTCGAAAAAAAATGTTTTTCCCCTATGTTAATTACGTTTTCTACCAGCCATTGTTTCGGTTTAACTATATACAAAAATTGCCTTGTTACCTACTTAATTAAAGCGCGGGTTGTGATAAAAGTAACCGCGACTTTCTTTTTTCTTAAACGGATAACGATAACTTAAACCTATTTCATGCGAACCGGTATTGAATTTAGTTAGATAAGAAAGGTTAGCATCATACGAATATATCAATTGCACGCCCTTATACTTAAAACCCAAAACTATCGCTAACGCATCAATAGTATTTTTAGTATATCCTCTAAACGAAATTCCTGTTATGATATTGTTGATAATGGTAGAAGTCAAACTTAAATCGAGTTGAACTTTCTTTAAATCAGTTTTTATTAAAGCCGATGGCATAATGCTGAACTTATTCGAAATTTTAAAATCGTAGCCACCGGTAAAGAAAAGATTGCGGGAGAAATTCAGTTTCGTTTTCCCGCCATTTTCGCTTTTAATAGAAGCCGATGAGAATGCTATATGATTGATGCTTGCCCCAGCAAAATACTTTTCGTTATTGAAATAAATGCCGAAAGATAAATCGGGAGCAACGCCTTGCTGTAAACTATTTGGCAGAAAATTATCGTTATGATTTACTCCTCCAGTATAATCTCCTTCAGGCGCGCGCAATTTATCTCCGTCTATAGATGTTTGAATAATTCCTGCACTAATACCAATTCCCATTTTACCCCACTTAAATTTTTTCCGGTAAGCATAATTTAAGGCTACATAAGTGGAGCGTTGAAATCCAATCAAATCGTTTATAGCAGTAATTCCGATTCCTGAACTGATGGCATCGATAGGAAGATTCAAATTCAAACCCTGTGTTGCAATAAATCTATTTGCGAGAGAAACATACTGACTACGATGAATAGCCGAAACTTCCAACGCATCATCGTGACCGGCATACGCTGGATTGAATAAATAGCGGTTAAACATGTATTGTGTAAACTGCGGCTCTGACTGCGCACTGACACCTACATATATGATTGAAGAAAAAAGAAGCAGATAAATTCTGCGAGGCGTAAACACAGAAATGAAAATAATTCTTTCGAGGAAAGAAAATAGTCATACCATGACTATTTTTAAAATGTGCAACTAAAATCTAATCTATATTTAGTCATGGCATGACTACTACATCTTCCATAAATCTCCCCACAGTCGCTGACCACCATCTACATAAACAGTTTCGCCAGTAATGAAGCGAGCCATTGGGCTGCATAGAAATAAAGTGAGATAAGCCACTTCATCAATCGTTCCTAACCGCTTTGCAGGAATGACTATTTCAATATCTTTTAAAAACTCAGGCGGATATTGGTCGAGGCCGGTGCTTTTAATAATGCCCGGAGCAACTGCATTGACCTGAATATTGTATTTACTCCACTCTACAGCCAATGTCATAGTTAAATTTTCAACTCCTGCGCGCGCTGCACCGGTGTGCGCCATACCTGGAAATCCGCGAAAAATATTGGCGATAATATTTACAATACTCCCTTCCTTCTGTTTAAAGAAAAAAGTCTTTGCCATGGTTTGCGTCATGTAAAAAGTTCCGTTCAGGTTGTTATTGACAACAGCATTCCATCCTTTAAAAGAAATATCTTCAGCAGGTGAAGGAAATTGTCCTCCGGCATTATTGATGAGAATATCCAATTTGCCTTCGCTATCTGAAATGCTTTTTGCTAAAGCGTCTACCCGTTCAATTTCGCGTGTATCGCAAATTTGGTAACGTACTTTACCAAATGCTGAAAGTTTTTCTACAGCAGCCTTCAATCGTTCTTCTTTGCGCGAAGAAATAATAACCGTTGCTCCGAGTTGAAGCAATTGGGTTGCGATGGCAAAACCAATTCCGCTTCCGCCACCAGTTACTAATGCTACTTTATCTTGAAATAAATTTTGCTGAAACATCAATCTTAGTTTTAAAGTGGTTTGTTAAGCATCGCTCTTGTTTCTTCGATGGTGGCTACCTCTCTGCCCATCATGCGAACTAATTTTGCTGCGGCTTCAATCAACTCACCATTGCTCTTCGCCATTTCGCCTTCCGGTAAATAAAAATTGTCTTCAAGCCCCGCGCGAATATTTCCGTCAATAGTAATGGCGGCTGCAATTGCCTGCCACTGCTTTCTACCAATACCAATTACCTGCCACATAGAACCTTCCGGAACACTCGCTGCCTGATGCAAAAGATTTTTTGTTGAAATTGGAATTCCGCCCAACACACCCATTACAAAACTGAACACATAAGGTTTTTGCAAAAGCCCCATATCAATTAGCGGATTCGCATTATTGATATGTCCGTTATCAAACACTTCCATTTCAGGAACTGTTCCGGCTTCTTTCATTTTCTCTAAATAAAACTGGATATCAGAAAACGGATTTTGAAAAACGAAATCGTGATAAAACGATTTTGTTTTTGGAGAATAGATTCCGTAGTTCATTGATCCCATGTTGAGTGCAGCCATGTCCGGTTTCAAAGCGGTGATATGTTGAATTCTTTCTT
The DNA here is from genome assembly GCA_947475165.1 of Bacteroidota bacterium. Taxonomy (GTDB): domain Bacteria; phylum Bacteroidota; class Bacteroidia; order Chitinophagales; family LD1; genus Bog-950. Next base: position 23,253 of record CANJLD010000016.1, on the reverse strand, counting down.
CGCGCGAAAGACCAATAGCACCGGTGCTATAATTTATGATGGCAGTTGGACAAAGTAAACGAACCTCCTCTCCTATTTGACGATACGTTTCAATATCATAAGCTGGCGCGCCACTATCCTGACGAGCGTGGATATGAAGAATACTTGCACCGGCATCAACCGCGCGTTTGCCTTCGAGTGCAATTTCTTTCGGAGTGTATGGAATGTATGGACACTGTGCACGCGTTGCGAGAACTCCTGTGAGCGATGCAGTGATAACAATTTTCTTTGCCATTGAGAGAAAGTAATTAGTAGTTAGTAAATAGTAATTAGATAGATGCGGATTATCCTTTCCACACCGGTTTACGTTTTTCAATAAATGCCTTCATTCCTTCTGCCGCATCTTCGGTTTGAATACATTCTCCGAGCATTTGTTTCAGATAAGAATGTGCTTCGGATGCCGGAATATTTTTCAAATTATCAAATGCTTCTAATCCTAACTGAATAGCCGATGGCGAGTATTGAAAAATTTCGTCAACAAGCGATTGAACTTCTTCATCCAATTTATTCTGCTCCACCACTTTGCTTACCAATCCATTTTTTTCAGCTTCCGCTGCGCTCAAAATTTTTGCGCGGATACATAAATCTAAAACGGTGCGCGGTGGCATTATCTGCAATAAACTTTGCATTACCTGAAAAGGATAAAGTCCGCGTTTTACTTCCGGCAAGCTGAAAGTTGCATTTTCTGTTGCAACCACATGTGTGCATCCGCAAACAATTAAAAATCCACCGGCATAAACCGGTGCATGAACTTTTGCGATACATGGTTTATGCAATGAGTTAAAAATATTACCAATAACAATTTCACCATTTGGCGCGGGCACTATTGAAGTTGTGGTTTCGTTTGCACCGGCAAATGCTTTCAAATCTGCACCGGCACAAAACACATCGCCTTTAGCAGCAATTACAACAGCCCAAACATCGCGACTATGATTTGCGTAAGTGAGCGCATACGCCAGTTCATTAAATAAAACAGGATTCAAAGCATTTTTCTTTTCCGGGCGATTGAAAGTGAGCGTGAGCAAATGGTCTTTCTCTTCCACCAGCAAATGCGCGAAAGTTTGTTGTTTTATTTGAAGCAGTTGTTCGGTTGTGTAAAGCATGTTTCTATCCCGTTAAGGTGTGCTAATGTATAATGTTTGATAGAAAATAAAATTGATTGGAATCATTGCCGAATCATAGAACCAAAAGTCCGTTTTGGCGAAGTTGATTCCATATTTTTGATTTTGTAAAATCACTAAAGCTTGTCGCAAATTCTTTTTCATAATTTTTCTGTAATTCCGAAAACAGAACCGGAGAATGATTAGCAATAATTAGTTTAGGAAATATTTCCGTTAGCCATTTTGCTTCGTTTGCGGGAAGATGCAATTGCCAATCCTTTTTCTTGTCGACAAATTCCAGTTCAGCCATTTCAATTTTCTGTTTGCCTTGCGTTGCTTCGAAGAGATTTACTTCCGGCATATTTCCAAGCCAAACAACTACTGTATTTTGCTTTGGTGATTCGTTTTCGATTTCATTCAAACAATTCTCAATGTAATTTGAAGCAACAGTTGTTTTGGGAGTTTTGAAATCAAACCAATTTTTCAGAGGAAAATCTAAACCAACACCATGCATAAAATTGAAAAGCGATTTACTCAATCCATCTCCATATAAATCGTGATTAGCTCCGTCTGGGTCATCGTGATACAAATCATTATCGGCAAAGCCGCCAAAATGCGTACCGGTTCGCTGCACCATAAATTGTGCGGGATTCAAACCCACCGGACTATGCGATGTCATTGCAAAGCGATGCCAGAAACCGGATTGCAATGCTTCGTTAAAAAATAATTGCCGAACCATTTCAAGTGCATCAATTGTTTCTTGCGCTGTTTGAGTTGGGAAGCCATACATCAAATACGCATGAACCATAATTCCCGCTTGTGTAAATGCATCGGCAACCTTTGCCACCTGCGAAACTGTTACTCCCTTTTTCATCATGGCAAGTAACCGGTCACTCGCCACTTCCAATCCCCCGGCAACTGCAATGCAACCGGATGCTTTAAGCAGTTGGGCCAAATCATAAGTGAAATGTTTTTCGAAACGAATATTAGTCCACCATGTGACCGTAATTTTTCTGCGGATAATCTCCAAAGCCAAATCGCGAAGCAAAGCAGGAGGTGCGGCTTCATCAACAAAATGAAATCCATTTTGATTTGTCTGCGCGATTATTTCTTCAATTCTATCGCAAAGAATTTCGGCAGTAAGAGGTTCATAATTTTTAATGTAATCAAGAGAAATATCGCAGAAAGAACATTTGCCCCAATAGCAGCCATGAGCAAGTGTGAGTTTGTTCCATCTTCCATCGCTCCACAACCGGTGCATAGGATTTGCTACTTCAATCACCGAAAGATACTCCTCCAACAAAAAATCACTGTAATCAGGTGTACCGGTAGCGCGTTGAGGAATGTCTTTTTCTTTTGCTCCGTTACAATACACCACCTTTCCCTTTTCGCGCAAATAAATTCGCTTCAATTCATTTGTGCTGCGCTTGCCGTTTAAATGTTCGAGAAGAAATTCTATTGGTGCTTCGCCATCATCTAAACTTACGTAATCAATAAAATTGAAAACGCGCGGGTCTTGTAAACTTCTGAGTTCCGTGTTTGCATAGCCACCGCCCAGAACAATTTTTACTGCCGGATATTTTTTCTTTATGAACTGTCCGCACTTCAAAGCACCAAAAAGATTTCCGGGAAAAGGAACTGATAAACAAATAACAGTAGGCTCCCATCGTTTTATTTTTTCTTGAAGTAATTCTTCCAGAAAATTTGTGATGATAGAATTTTCAGCAAGCAGTGAAGTTTCAATTTCATCGAAGTGTGTTGCGGTTCTTCCCAAGCGTTCGGCATAACGACTGAAACCAAAATGCGGGTCAACCGCTTCTTTAATTAAATCACCTAAATCTTCGAGATATAAAGTAGCGAGATGACGCGCCTTATCCTGAATCCCCATTGTGCCGAAAGCCCATTCCAAATCTTCGAGTTGCGAAAAGCGCGATGCTTCAGGCAGATAAGTTCTGTCGCAAATAGAATGAGCGAGTGTTGGGTTTTTGTTTTGCAGAAAACGAATTACTGCATCAATACTATTAGTGTATTCATTTTGCAAAGAATAAATGCGAAAACTATTTTCAGATAATTCAAGGTCGAGTGTTTCTAAATGCTGAAACATTTTCTTCAAACCGGTGGAAGAAAAAAGTTTGAGAATAACCTCTATTCCCAAATCTGCCTGATGAGATTCAATTTGTTTTGTGTTGAGAAAACCTTTGAGGTAAGCCGTAGCCGGATAAGGCGTATTTAACTGCGTAAAAGGCGGAGTGAGAAGTAATACTTTTTGTTTCAAGACGAAATGATTATTCGGTTTTCATCTTCACCAACACCGTTCCCGCTTCCACAAAATTTTTCTCGCTTACAAAAACTTCTTCCACTTCCCCATCGGTGTGCGCTTCAATTGTGGTTTCCATTTTCATCGAGCTCATCACCAGCAAACCTTTGCCCGATTGAATTTTGTCGCCAGCTTTCACCAACACTTTTACAATTTCTCCCGGCATTGGCGCAATGTATCCGCCTTTGGCATCGGCATTTCCGGGTTCGGTAAATCTTGGAACTTGTTTTACTCTGAATGTGCCTGCCGATGGATGCTGAATAAAATATTCTGTTTCATTTTTTGCTACATAAAAACGGCTTCGGTGATTATCAATTTCAATAACGAATAAATTATCGTCTGCCGAAAAGAATTCTACTGTATAATTTTCTTCGCCTGCCTTCACTTCAAATTTCCCGCCCTGTTTATACTGATATTCCAATTTCACCTTACCGGTGCCGAACTCTACTTCGAAAATTTGCGGCTGATAAAAAATATTTCTCCACCCGTTCAGCGAGTGAGAAACTTCTCCCTTATTTTTTCTGAGCACCCATTCCGATAACATAGCAGCAATAGTTGTTTCGTGCAATTGACTTTGTGCTACCAATTTCTTATACGAAGAAAAATCGCGTTCAATCAGTTTAGTATCAAAAGTTCCGTCTACAAAATTCGGATGCTGGATTAACTCTTTCAGAAAATCAACATTGGTGGTAATGCCGAGGATAGGGAAACTCTCCAATGCGAGTTCCATTTTCTGTATTGCCATAGTTCTGCTCTCGGCATAAACAATCAGCTTGGCTAACATAGAATCGTAAAACATACTCACTTCAGATTCCGATTCAATACCGGTGTCTGTTCTAATGAAAAAAGAAAACGGGGCTTCGGTAAAAAGAATTTTACCGGTGGAAGGAAAGAAGTTGTTCTCCGGGTCTTCCGCACAAATTCTACATTCAATAGCATGACCGCGTTGCATCAGCATCTCCGAATCAATATTCAACTCCACTCCCATGGCTGCGGCAATTTGCATTTGCACTAAATCAACACCGGTTACCATTTCTGTAACCGGATGTTCTACTTGCAAGCGCGTGTTTACTTCGAGGAAATAAAAATTCTTTTGTTCATCTAAAATAAATTCAACCGTACCGGCATTGGTGTAATTGACTGCTTTAGCAATTGCCAGAGCAGCTTCGCCCATGCGGGTGCGCAAATCTTCATCTAAACTTGGCGATGGACTTTCTTCAATTACTTTTTGATAGCGCCTTTGCATGGAGCACTCGCGGTCAAAAAGATTCAAGTGGTTGCCATGCTCATCACCAAAAATCTGGAACTCAATATGCTTTGCTTTCGGAAAATATTTTTCGAGCAACAAACTTCCATCGCCAAAACTTTTTTCAGATTCGCGTTTTGCTGCATCAAAAGCGGCTTCTAATTCATCGGCAGAATTTACAATGCGCATTCCTTTTCCTCCGCCACCGGCACTTGCTTTTATTAGAACAGGGAAACCGATTTCTTCCGCTTCATATTTTAACCGCGCGGCACTTTGTTCTTTTCCGTTATAACCCGGCACACATGGAACACCAGCTTTCTTCGCAATTTCTTTTGCTTTAATTTTTGAACCAAGTTTTGAAATTACATCGGCAGAAGGTCCAATGAAAATAATTCCTTCATCGGCACAACGCTGAGCAAATGAAGCGTTTTCGGAAAGAAAACCGTAGCCCGGATGTATAGCATCCGCTTCTGTTTTATGTGCCGCGTCAATAATTTTATTTTGATCAAGATAAGATTCGCTTGCAGCATTTCCACCGATGAAAATAGCCTCATCAGCTATGGTAGTAAATAGTGCATCTTTATCTGCTTCGGAAAAAACAGCAACTGTTTTAATTCCCATTTCGCGCGCGGTGCGCATAACGCGAATGGCAATTTCGCCTCTATTAGCAACTAATATTTTTTTGATTGTCTTCATAGCTTACATTCTAAAAACTCCAAATCCTTTAGCGCCTTCAAATTCTGTTTGATGAATTGCCTCTAAACAGAATTTCAAATAATTCCTGGTTTCGCGCGGGTCAATTACTCCGTCATCCCAAACCTGTCCACTCGCATACCATGCATTACTTTGCTTCTCTGCTTCTTTTACCATGTAGCCCGCCATTGCTTTTCCTTGCTCTTCATCGTAAGTAATTCCTGATTTCTCTGCGGCTTGTCTGCCTATGGTTTGCATTACACCGGCTAACTGATCGGGACCCATTACTGCAATTTTTGATTGCGGATAGGTGAAAAGAAAACGCGGTTTGTAAGCGCGGCCACACATAGCATAGTTACCGGCACCATAACTTGCACCGGTTATGATGGTAATTGCAGGAACGGTAGAATTACTTACCGCGTTAATCAGTTTGGCTCCGTGTTTTATTATTCCTTCTTCTTCATACTTTTTGCCAACCATGAAACCGGTGATATTTTGCAGAAACAAAAGCGGTGTGTTATTCTGATTGCAAAGCTGAATAAAATGTGCTCCCTTATTCGCAGCTTCTGAAAACAAAACTCCGTTGTTGGCGATTATTCCAATTTGATAGCCGTTGATTTTTGCGTAACCGGTTATGAGTGTGCTACCGTAAGCAGGTTTGAATTCAGAAAATTCAGAGCCGTCAACTATGCGTGCAATAAGTTCGCGCTGGTCGAAAGGAATACGGACATCGGCAGAAACTACACCAAGAATTTCTTCTTTCTCAAACTTTGGTTCGGCTATTTCTGATTTTGTGTTTCGTGTTTCTGATTTTAAATACGAAATAATTTCTCTTGCAATTCGAATTCCGTCCAATTCATCTTCTGCCATGTAATCGGAAACGCCCGAAACGGTGCTGTGCATTTTGGCTCCGCCTAAACTTTCTTCATCGGTAACTTCGTTGGTTGCCATTTTTACAAGTGGCGGACCGGCTAAGAAAACTTTGGCTTCGTTCTTCACCATAATAACATAGTCGCTCATGCCCGGTATATAAGCACCACCGGCTGTGCTGCTACCGAATACTATACTAATAGTGGGAATGCCGAGTTTGCTGCGCTGTGTAATTCCGCGAAAATTTGCTCCACCGTAATTAAAAATTTTCGCTTGGTCAGGAAGGTTTGCTCCTGCGCTTTCTACCATATTGATCATGGGCAAATGATTTTCGGTAGCAATTTCGCCAATGCGTAAACCTTTTTGAAGTGTAGCATAATCAATTGCACCTCCTTTAATAGTACCCACATTTGAGTTGAGCATACACAGTCGCCCGCTTACAAAACCCATACCAGCTACTACAGTGCCACCGGTGCCGAAACCATCGGTACCCCAACCGGCAAAGGGACATAACTCCATAAAAGGCGAATCTGCATCTAATAGCATTTCAATTCTTTCGCGTGCTAAGAGACGACCTGCTTTTTTTGTGCGCGTTAGATATTTGTCCTCTCCCTGAAATAGTGCTTCCTGTTGTTTGGCTTCAAGCTCCGTAATTTTTTCTTTCATCAGTGCAAGGTTGCGCTGATAGCTATCGGAGTTGCGATTTATTTTTGATTGAAATACAGACATAGTTGCTCCAGTGTTTCTGCGAGCAAGGTAAATTGATTTTTGAAATTTGGAAGAGGTGTCTCGCCCTAAAATAAGTTGGCAGCATTAGCGCAAATGCTGAATTACAATTCCATTGCCATTTTAGCGCAACAGCGAAGTTTGCTTTACCGTTTCTTCATAAGCACTTAATCCGCAGTCAAGAAAGGAAACATAATCCTGCACATCAGGCGTGTAACCACGTGGATTGGTCAACAATTTTTCATCGGGCGAAATCAAGACATAATATGGTTGTGTATTCGCGCCAAAATATTTTGCCTGCATTTCACTGAATTTATTGCCAATTGTCTTAATCTTCTTGCCTGAAAAATTAGAAACATATTGAAGTGAATCAGGCAATTTTTCTTTATCATCTACGAAAAGTGAAACAATCACATACTTTTCTGATAAACGTTTTACTACTTCTAAATCAGGCCAAACATTTTCTTCCATTTTTCGGCAGTTTACACAAGCAAGTCCCGTAAAGTCAATCATCAATGGTTTGCCTTCTGCTTTTGCTTTAGCAAGGGCAGTTTCGTAATCATTTTTAATCGGTTCAATGGCAGATTTAATTTTTAGTATCGAGTAAAATTTAGGTGGTGGAAAGCCGCTGAAAAAATGCAGGTCGTTTCCCGGAATTCCGTAAGCAGTGTAAACCGTAAATAAAATAGCGAGCAATGCCGAAAAAATTCTCAGTGGTGCCAGTTTCTGCAAAGGCGAATCGTGTGGGAACTTTAATTTGCCAATTAAGTAAGCGAACAACCCTACACCACAAAGCACCCACAAGCCAAGGAAAACTTCCCGTTTCAAAATTCCCCAGTGAGCCACTAAATCGGCATTCGATAAAAATTTGATAGCGAAAATTAACTCAACAAAGCCGAGCACCACTTTTACTGAATTCAACCAACCTCCTGATTTAGGAAGAGATTTCATCATGCCTGGAAACAAAGCGAACAAACCAAAAGGAAGTGCGAGTGCAAAACCGAAAGATGTCATGCCAGCTACCAAATTTAATTTGCCGCTTGAGGAACTGAGCGCACCAACTAAAAGCGAACCGATAATAGGTCCGGTGCAGGAGAACGAAACAATTGCCAGCGTAAGCGCCATGAAAAATATTCCGACCAAACCACCCACATTCGAAGCCGAGTCAGCTTTGTTAGCAATAAAACTTGGTAGTTGAATTTCGTAAAAGCCGAAAAATGAAAATGCGAAAATGACGAAGATGGCGAAGAAGAAAACATTGAGCGGAGCTCCGGTGGAGATTTCGTTCAGTGTGTCGGGTGAAATATCGAAAAGGAGAAACGGCACTGCGAGCAGAAAATAAATAAACACTATGCTAAAGGCATAAAAGAATGCCTCGAACTTTCCTTTGGTCTTGCTTTCGCTACGTTTGGTAAAAAATGAAACTGTGAGCGGAATCATTGGAAAAACACATGGGGTTATAAGCGCAACTAATCCTCCCAAAAAACCGAGAACAATGATGGCGAACAGACTTTTATCTTCTGTTTTGCCGCTTGTTCCGCAGTTTGACTGCGGCTCTCCATATTTATTGCCAGCCGAAACAGCCGCAGTTTGTAACGAATCATTTTTTATCTCCTGTTGAATGACTGCCTGCACAGCTGAATCAAATTTCAATTTTTCAGGTGTTGAGTTTATTTGTGAACGAGAACTATCCCATTCAATTTTTATTCCCTTACCAGCTTGCTTCAAATCAAATTCAAAATCTAACGCATCGGGAGGAAGACACTGGTGGTCGTCACACGCCATAAATTCTAAAACACCTTTCAGTTTGGTATCGCCTTTTACTTTCACTTTCTGCTCACAAATCAATGCCTCTTCAAAATATTTCAACTGCATATCAAACACCAGGTCATGTTCATCATGCACTTTGCCTCCTCGCTCGGTAGTTTTTCCAATTAACTCAACAGCAGAATTTTTCTCGAAAGTGAAAGATGTTTTTACAGGACCACCTTCGCCAATGTATTGTGAGTAGGTATGCCACTTCGCATCAATCTTTGCAGTAAAAATGAGTTTGTATTCTCCTTTACCCACCTGCTCTGCTTTCCATACCCATTTTACGGGATTAAGAATTTGTGCAGATGCAACAAACGAGAGTAGAAAAACAAAAAAGAGAAGCGGAGCAAAAACTTTCTTCATATAAACAATTTTATATACAGACGAAAATAGAAGAATAACCTTTCAAACAGAAAGTGCGTTAACGGGCGTTAACTATTCTTCCACGCCTCAAAATTTCGCTGCATCTGACGAATGTGAACCGGTATATGTTCTTCATACACCTTTAGCCACTGCTCAAATTTCATTACTCCGTTTTCGGAATGTTGAACAGTTGCTGTCTGCCACATTTTTTCGTTTACAGTTTTTATTAAATCGTAAGATGCTTTGCGGAGCTGTTTGAAAAGCTCCACCGATTCTTCAATATTTTGAGAATGGTAATCAAGGTTCTTCGCCCATTTATTTTCGTCATAGCCGTAAACACCGCTTCCCGGCTCTGCAACAAATCTTCTGCAACGCACAAATGAGTTTGCTTCGCTATCAGTAATGTGAATGATTACTTCATGAATGCTCCATTTTTCAGGAGCGGGTTTCCATTGCCACATTTTTTTAGGGAACTGTTTCAGTGCTTCAACTAAAAGATTGTAAGCGTTGCCGTAAGATTCAATGAGAGCGTTGCGTTCCTGTATTGTCATTCTCTAAAAATAAAAAACCTCAACCAAGTAAGTTGAGGTTTTTATTCGGTATCTCTTACTTTTAGTTGGAATAAAGCACTGTCATCTCCAACACTTTGCTCACCAGCGATTCAAACAGAATTTTTCCATCGGTATTAAACAATGCTTTTTCAGAAGCGCGCTCCGGGTGAGGCATCATACCGAAAACATTTTTCTGCGCGTTGCAGATTCCTGCAATATTATCCAATGAGCCATTCGGATTTGCTTCATCGGTAATTTCACCATCCGCATCGCAATACTTGAAAAGAACCTGGTCGTTATCGTAAAGCGATTTTAAAGTTTCCTTATCGCAGTAGTATCTTCCATCGCCATGCGCAATAGGAATTTTCAGCACCGCTTCATCGTCAATTTTGCAAGTAATAAGGGTCTTAGCTGTTTGCGGTTTTAGGTAAATATTTTTGCACTCATACTTCATGCTTTCGTTGCGAAGCAAGGCACCTTGCAGTAAATGGCTTTCACATAAAATCTGAAAACCGTTGCACACACCTAAAACTTTTCCGCCATTATTGGCGAATTGAATTACGGCTTCCATAATTGGAGAGAAACGCGCAATGGCACCGGTGCGTAGATAATCCCCATAACTAAATCCACCAGGCAGAATAATGCAGTCATCTGTAGTAAAATCATTCAGGTCGGTTTCTTTATGCCACACGTAACGCGCTTCGCAGCCCATTACTTCTTTTACTACATGATACATATCTCTGTCGCAATTAGAACCCGGAAAAACTACAATGCCAAACTTCATAATGGGATTTTTAGGATTTATAAGATGATAGGATTCGGGAATAAATACAATTAAAAAATATTGAACAACAAAAGAATCTGTCCTGCTAACACAAGCAAAATTAAAATTAAGTGGATGACTTCCGACACCAGTTTTCTTTTTATCTGCATCAGCACCATAGCGGCAATTATACCCAATGGCAACGCCAATAAAACAAGGTGACTTAGGTGAATGGTTTGCTGAAGCGAACCAGAAACAAAAACCAATACGATAAACACAACAAGCGTATTGGCAAATTTACGCACCTGAATTAGCGATGAATAAAGCGATGCCGGTAGAAGCGTTAAGCAAACTAAAGTGCAAATCGCCATGCCGGCAAGAACGATTTTGTCGGTTAGTTCAAAAGTGTTTCTTACTAACCAGCCGCTGATGTGTGCGTTTGTTACATCAGTTAATAATTCTGCTGCTTTATCGTTCCAGTAATAGAAAGTAAATACCACTAAAAGCGGAGATAAAAATCCGAGCAAGATAATCGTCCACTCCCTATAATTGAAAGGACGCACCGTTGCTAAACCGATGTATGCAAATAAAACAAACAACACGGCCGGGAAATAAAATAAAGTTGCAAGTGCAATCAAAAATCCCACATCAAAAACATCGCCATACGATTTCTCTTTTCTGATAAGCGAAAAAATGCGCGCTGAGCAAAGAATTAAAAATGCAAGAGCAATGGAAGCCGGAGTAAGCAACAGGCTTTCTTTAAAGAAAGAAGCAAATAGAATAAACAAGGCTCCCGCTAAATAATTTTTCTTCGCCAGGATTTTATTCTCGTTTACAATGTTATTGATGAGCAAGGCCTGCACAAAACACAAAATACCAGCAAGCACTAAGCTGATGATTTGATAGTTGGCTGAGAAATTTTTGAGAAAACTAAAAAGCAAAGCACTCAAAGGCTCACGATGTTCGAAAACAAAACTTGTATCTGTTGGAATAAACGAAAAACAAACCCTGAACAACACCAGATAGAAAATGTAGAAGACAACTACGGTGGGATTATTGGATTTGAAGAAACTCAGCAAGGGAAAAAAGTTATTGGTGAATTGTGAATAGTAATTGGTTAATCCACGTCATTGCGAGGCTTTGCGAAGCAATTCCCAACATCACACAACAAGATTGCTTCGCTACGGAAGCCTTCGCTCGCAATGACGTTTCATTCCTTTTGTTTTTCAGCTTCATCAGAAAGTGATTTTCACTAAGCGCAGTGCATTATTTTTATAACTCGGCAGCACTACCTCGTTTGGCGAAACCTGTTTACCCATTTTAGGCAATAACATAATATCCTTATCCTCTTGATTAAACAAAATATCGCGGGTGTATTTTCCTGCACTGCTTAATACATAAGCATTCAAAGTTCCGCTCGTAGAAATATCATCAAGATAAATAAAGCGCAGTTTTTCTTTCTCATTCATAATTAAGAACGAAGAATATGTTCCGTTATCATCTTCACTCGCTTGCTTTTTCCGCATGACCGAACTCCACTCCATTTTACCTTCGGGGTTAATGGAAAAAGCAATAATGTCGTTAAACTGAAAAATATCGGAGGTGCGATAATTGTTGTACCCCGGCTGGATTCCTACCGGCACCGGTATTTCTCTCGAATCTTTAATAAACGATTCGGCAATGATGAGTGCACCGCCATCATTCCGCAGCATCGACTTTCGGATATTGAAAGTGAATAAATTTTGGTTGGTTACATTTTCGCGACCGGTGAGTTCGGCAATAAATTCTTTTGGGAAATACGTGTAATTGGTTTTTAACGAAGTACCATTAGCAGGGTCGAAGCTGGCATATAAAAATCCACTAGCAGCCGGTTCAGCTTCGCTTTTCTTTGCATCGAAAAAAGCTGTCATTACCAAATTGCCGTTCTTATTATCAATATCAAAAACCGGTTCGCCAAAAATTTCTTTCTCGGTAGTTATAGTATAAGTGGAGAATTCTCCACCGGTGCCCAAATGCAGCACATCGTATTGTGTTCCACCGGTGTGCGCTTCGGGTTTAAGAATTAGAAAAGCATTGCCTTTGTTATCCGTCAACGCTTTTGATTCTTCAAGTTCATTTTCATCGCGGTTAAGCGGAACTGTCTTATTGTAAATTACATTCAAGCTATGGTCAACACATAAAAATTTTATGCTCTCTACTTTTGTATAGCTGAACACCGGATAATAAATCATCAGATATGACTGGTCAATAGATTGCTTAAAGCGCAGATTAGAAGCCACTAAATCTTTTCGGTCTTCTATTGAATCAATCAATACAGGCTTACCTATTTCTACAAATTTTGAACCGACCGGCTGCGCATAAAGCAGGGAACGCTTTTTATCCTGCTCCAGATAAAAAATAACTCCACCGGTTTTGTTGAGCATAATATGTTGCAAGGGTCCATCCTGATTTTTGAAACTGATGGTTTTAGTAGTTTCCAACTTCAGTTCATCTCCATACACGTTTATCACATCTTCTACTCCATACAAGCGAACAATAATGCCATCGTTATTTTTGCCTACTACTTTAAACTTGCCCGATTTAGCAGGCAGCTTAGATGGATTTGAAACTTCTACAAACTGTGCATTGACAGAAAGTGTAACGAGAGAGAAAAGAAGATGACAGAGAAATTTCATTCGCTCAAAACTAAGAAATAGGTTGGCAAATAGCAGTCGGCTGTTAAGTCCCCTTTAGGGGGATTTAGGGGATTATTGCTTCAACCGCGGATCCATGGCATCAGTCAAACCATCGCCAATTAAGTTGAAAGTGGTAACCGTAATAAAGATGGCGAAGCCCGGGAAAATTGCCAACCACCACGCTTGCGGAATTTGACGCGCGTAAGAAAGAAGTTGCCCCCATGTAACAGTATCAGCAGGACCGAGACCGAGGAAAGACAAAGTAGATTCGGTAAGAATTGCGCCTGCAATTCCGAATGCAATAGAAATAAGTACCGGTGAAAGAGCGTTTGGAATAGCGTGCTTGAAAAGAATATGCGCGTTAGAATATCCAAGCGAATTCGCTGCTTCGATGTATTCGAGATTACGAACCTTCAATAATTCAGCGCGAATGAAACGAGCAATTCCTGTCCAACCGGTTAAGCCGATAATGCCCATAATGACATACAAGTTCGGCTTACGCACAATAGAAATAATAAGTAGAATTAAAAACAACGTAGGAATAGAATTCAGCACTTCAATTACGCGCATGATAATTAAATCGAAAGGAACGGCAATTTGCTTTCCGAGGAATGGAATTTTTTTCAGCAGCATTACTAAAACATTTCCCGCAACCACCACCGTTGTAAAAATTAGAACGCTGATTCCGAGTTGAACAAATCCTTCGCCCAATCCTCTGCCCAGCGCATCAGTAATATCATACGAGCGCGCACCAAAAGCATAGAAAAATCCAAAAAACAAAAACAGCAAATTTCCCCAAAGCCGAACTCGCGACACCTGAAAATTTTCATCGCCATAAAAACCTGCGAGCGAGCCAAGCAAAATTCCAATCACAGAAGCAATAAGCATGGAAACAATTCCAACGGTCATGGCGATTTTAGTTCCGTGAATCATACCTGCCAAAACATCTCTTCCTAATTCATCAGTTCCAAACCAGTGTTTCCATCGCTTAGAAGGAACGTTCTGCTCATCGAAAGGGCCTTTAGAATGAATGTTATTGTCGTCCTGGTTCATAGGCAAATACGGCACCGGTGGGAACACCGCCATTTCGTATTGCAAATTTTTCCAGTTCACATTCTGAAACTGCGGTTGAAACTCTCCAATACCAAAACCCACAGCCAGTTCTTTCAGCACTGGGAAATATGTTTCGCCTTTATATTTACAAATAAGCGGTTTTTCATTGGCAAGAAACGGTGCGAACAACGCAACAAATGCAAGAACCATCACCACATAAAGCGAAATAACAGCCGTCTTCTTTTTACGGAATTGCTTATTTACAAAAGCCCAATAGCCCTGTTCATTCTTCGCTTTTAATGTTGTCGCTTCAGCCATTTATTTTTTAGAGTATGAAATTCGTGGGTCAACTACTGCATATAAAATATCGGAAACCAAATAACCAACCAGTGTAAGTATTGCTGCAAACATAGTGTTGGTCAAGATCATCGGATAATCTTTTTGAAGCACTGCTGCATAAGTTATTTGCCCTAAGCCCGGAATGGTAAATAAAAATTCAAGAATGATAGAACCGCCAATTAATGCAGGAAAGAACGAAGCAAAAATAGTGATGATAGGCAACAACGAATTTCTGAAAGCGTGTTTCCAAATTACTTTGTTATCGGGCAAACCTTTTGCGCGTGCTGTGCGGATGTAATCCTGACCAAGTACAGTGAGCATTGAGCCGCGCATTTGTCTAGATAAATATGCGAAGCTCGCGTATGATGCAATAATTAACGGCAAGGTTAAGTGATAAGCTAAGTCGCCAAGTTTATAGAAAAATCCATCGCTCCATACAGCATCTCCCAAACCAAACGAAGGAAAAATTTCGATGTAGTCTGGACTGCATAAAAAGAAAATAGCCATAGTTCCAATCCAGAAAACTGGAAGCGAGTAAGTGAGAAACAAAGCTACTGTTACACCCGAATCGTACGTTGAACCTTTGCGTACAGCGAGAGAAATTCCAAGCGGAATAGAAATAATATACTCGATAATAATAACCAAGAGACTGATGAGCATGGTAATCCAAAGTCCATCCCAAATTACGCTCTTTACAGGACGCTTGGTGGTAAACGAAACACCATAATCTCCCCTTATAAATCCTCTACCTAAAGTAGGGTCGGTTTCTGTTCCGAACCATTTTGCTTCGCCAAACAACCACCGGTGATATTGATTATGCATTCCGCTCCATTGAACTAATGGAATGTACTTTTCCCAGGTAGTAGCTTCGGTTTTCATTTTGCCGTATGCAGTGGCAACTGCTTCGGCATGTGCTTTTACTTCGGTAAGATTAGCCGCAACGTTTGATTGGTTTTTCAAATCAACGAGCAAGGCAGACAACACTACATCTTCATGATGAATAAAAAATTTTGCCGCCGTATTTCGCAATTCAATCAATGCGTTAGCATTTGTTGAATCTTTTTTTGATGAAACAATTGCAAACTCCAACGACTTGAGTTGATGATAATAGTTTTCAATTTGCGCCCAGTTGCCATATTGGTAAGTCAACCGGTCAAGCATTTCGCGATGGTTCTTAATAGGAATGCGAATGAGTGTATCGCTTACTGCAAGATTAGTCGGAGCAAAATAAAATATCGGCAAGTCCAGCCCGAGTTTGTGACGCAATGCCACATACGAACGCTCTGTTGCTAACCGGTCAGATGCCTGTCCTTCACCACTGGTTCTGTTCAACATGGTTTCAGCAGGGTCGCCTGGTGCAGCAGAAATTAAAATGAACGTAAGCAACGAAATAATAAAGAGCGTGGGAATAAAAATTAAAATCCGTTTCAGAATATAGCCGAATAACGGAAAGGAAATTTTTGCGAAGAAAAATTTCTTTCCTGATTCTGTTTTGCCTGTTTTAACTTCTGCTTCTACCGGTTTCATGAATGCTTACTAAACTGATTATTGAGCAAGTCTAAATGCTGCTTCGTTAAAGCCGGGGCGAACAATAAATGTTTCGGTATTAGTGAAACGTTTGCTGATAGCAATTTTCTCTTTCGGACTCCAGATAAAAATGTACGGCACAGCATCGTGTACTTTTACCTGAAATTTGCGGTAAAGGTCATTGCGTTTTTCTTCATTCAGTTCACCGCGAATGTCATCAATCAGTTTATCGGTTTCTGCATTTCCGAAATACACGTAGTTGCTTCCGCCATTGATAGATTCAGTATGCCAGATTTGTTTAGGGTCATCCGGTGTGGTTGAGCCAATCCATGCCCCGTAATACATTTCAAAATCATGCTTCTTCTGATTCTCTAAATAAATACTCCACTCCTGCGGAACCACATCTACATTAATTCCTACCTGACGGCAAGCTTCTTTAAAAATTAAAGCAGCATCTCTACGTGTGTCGTTGCCTGCATTATAAGTAAACGTAATGTTGAATTCGGTTTGCTGTCCGTTAAGTTTTTTATCAATGGTGCCATCTCCGTTATTGTCTTTCCATCCGGCAGCCGCTAATAACGCTTTTGCTTTTTCAATATTAAAATCGTAAGAAGTAATGGTATCGTTAAACGCGCCTTTCTTATACGGATTGATAGGACCATTTACACGCTCACCCAAATCGTAACCGATTACATGAATGATTTTACCAACATCAGTCAAGTGAGCCAATGCTTCGCGTGTGCGCACATCTTCAAACTTCGGATTACGTGTGTTGATTCCGAAATACGTGTAAGCCATAGAAAGCGGAGTGTTGAGATTGAAATTCTTTTTCACCTCTTCGCTTGTCAGCAATTGCTCTACATAATCTTTGCTCTTAATACCATACATCACATCCAAGTGTTTTCCTTTCAACGCTGTAAGGGCAGCGGTTTGGTCTTTGATAGTAGTATAAATCAGTTTATCTGGAAATGCCTGATACGCATATTCGCTGCTGAATTTTTCTCCCCACCAGTTTTTCTTTTTCTTCAATACAATTTTTTGACCGGTTACCCATTGGTCGAAAGCATAAGGACCTGAACCAACAATGTAACCTGAGTCGCGCTGATATTTTTCGCTGTTGTATTCAGTAGCAAACTCTTTCATTTTTTGGTCTTGCTCAATATGCGCAAACTTGGTGTTGATGTCGTTTACACTAAAATTATCCATGATGTGTTTAGGGTCATAGATATATTGAGGCATTACATAAAACTCGCCCGAAGTGTATTTGGCAAGAATGTATTTCTTATTGCAAACAATGGTGAGTTTGCGCGGGTTATCAGGATAAGTAACAATATCGCTGATTAACTCAAAGTAAGGACGAAATTGCTCGTTGCCGATAACCGGTGCCTTATAAAGCTTGATAGAAAATATTACATCCTTAGCTGTAATAGGCTCACCATTATCCCACTTTGCTTCTTCGCGAATTTCGCAGGTATATTTCAGCAAACCTGTGGTAGAATCATATTCTTCAGTCGGCAATTCTTTTGCGAGAATTGGGTCAAGTTTTAAAGTAGTTGGATTGGTTCCCCAAAGTGGCTGGAACATTTGCGCGATATAATATCCCGCATCGGCACTTTGATAATTGGTTGGGTTCAACATATCAGTATCACTCAATTCGTGAATGATAACTTCATTTTTCTCTTTCTTTTTACCGCAGCCGTATAAAACGAGTGCTGCTACTGCAATTGCGAGAACTTTTTGGTTGAACAGATGTTTCATTGCTCTATGATTTTTGTTTTGAGGTGGACAAACCTACACGAATTCCCCAAAAATAAAAGTTATTCATTCGTGTAGGTTCTTCTAATCATCTATGGCTTTAAAATATTGCTTTAGAGAAAAATATACGAGAGCTGTAAGAAGAAAAATAAAACTTGGAGCGATGGAAAAAGTATTGATTACAGGAGCAAGTGGCTTAGTTGGAACACGGCTAACGGAGCTACTTTTAGCAAAAGGATATGACGTAAATACAGTTGGACGACAGACCGCGGACGACAGGCCAGAGAAAAATGCGGTTGCTCAATTTACATGGGAAATTGGCAGCGGAATGATGGATACAAAAGCATTCGAAGGCATTTCCGCTATTATTCACTTAGCCGGTGCGGGCGTTGCCGATAGAAGATGGAGCGATGAGTGCAAGAAAGAAATTATTGACAGCCGAGTAAAAAGCGCGAAACTGATTTTTGATTTCTTGAGGAATAATAAACATGAAGTAAAAACATTCATAAGTGCGAGTGCTGTTGGTTATTATGGCGATTGTGGAGATGAACTTGTTACTGAAGAACGAAAAGCAGGGAAAGGTTTTCTGGCTGAAGTATGTAAACAGTGGGAACAAAGTGCTAAACAGTTTTCGAAATTGGGAATACGCGAAGTGCGTTGCCGGATTGGAATTGTTCTTTCAAAAAATGGAGGAGCATTACCTGAACTAACTAAAACAATTCCCTTAGGCGTGGCTTCTTACTTTGCTAAAAGCAATCTTTATTATCCGTGGATTCATGTTGATGATGTATGCGGTATAATGATTCACGCTTTGGAAAATGAAAGTGTAAACGGGGCTTACAATGCAACTGCTCCTCTCCCATTGCCAATGAAAGATTTGATGAAAGAAATTCTTACAGCAAAAAAATCAAAAGCGGTTTTGGTTCCCGCTCCTCCATTTGCAATAAAACTTGCCTTGGGAGAAATGAGTGAAATGCTTTTAGGCAGCCTAAGATGCTCCGCTGATAAAATTCTGTCGGGTGGCTATCAATTCAAATTTGGCAAAATAAGGAACGCCCTTAACGATATCTTCAGAAAATAGCTACTCCTGTTTCAAGAAAGTATAATCCGAAATTAGATTGCCTTGCTCGCCTGTAGTATATTGAGCAATCAGAAAATAGCCCTTGGATTTTAATCGGTTAATGGTAGCGTTTATTGTCTTCAGATTTTCCAATTCGTTTTTATCGCTATAACCGAGCAATGGGATCTCTTCTGTTTTTCCATCTTCATAAACAATGAAAATTTTTGCTGCTACATAACCGCTTCCCAAAGCAACAGATTTATTGCAATCGAAAACGCGAACGGTGGCGTAACCTCCAACCTGCGCTTTGCTTGATTGGGGAATCAGGAACATTAGGAGTATCAGGAAATTGGGAAGCAGGTATTTCATACTTTGTAATTTGAATTTTTCGCTTTGAATTTTTTACGCTGCCTTTTTAGCCCTCTCATAACTCACTTTGCCATCTTTTATTCTCTCTACACGACTAAACAAACTATAGCGTTCATCAAATAAAAAAGCGAGCAATAATTTTCCATAACTCGTATGCGATTTCAGGTTGTCGTAAAACTCTGGTGCCATGGCTTTCAGTTTTGGCAGATTGTTCCAGGGTATAGAAGGAAAATCGTGGTGCTCGTTATGATAGCCGACATTAAGGGCAACAATATTCACCGGCCCGTAATAGCTGGCAGTTTCCTGCTCCTTCTCATAAGTATAATGCTCCTGAATCCAACGCGCTCCACACGGATGCAAACCTATAGAGAAGAAGAAAGAGAAAACGAGATAAGTTAATCCTGCCCAGCCGCAGAAATAAACAATGGCTACATCGTAAGCAATGGCGAAAAACAAATTCACAAATGTCCAGGTATTAAAAAGCTTGATGGCTTTTAAACGTGGCGGGCGCGTAACCTGAAACACCGGAAAAAACAAAAGCCAAAAAGCCTTGCCATACCATTTGTTGCCGATAAATTTTGCTTCCCAGTCGCTGGCAATATCCGCATCGTATTGATAATCGCCCTGATGTGCGTGATGTTTTAAATGGTAAATATTAAAGCCCATAGCACCGGGAACCAAATTCGGAAGGTCGGCAAACATGGCTACAAACTTGTTCCAGTTTTTGCTTGTGAAGACAAGGTTGTGAGTGGCATCGTGAATAATTACATAGCCGCAATGGTTGGCAAAAGCACCTATGCACCATGCGGTAACTAAACTCAACCACCAATAATCGAAACCCAGTTTGCCCATAGCAAAAGCAAGCCCTGTTTGAAGCGAGAGAACAAACAAAAGTATAAGAGCCGTATATGGATTTTTGCCCATCAGCTTCCGTACTTCGGGATGCGCTTTCAGAATGGCACGCGTACGCTCAGGATGCGGTTGGTCAAATTCGGCTTGATGAAAATTTGCTGGCATAGAGTGCGAAATTAAAATTTACTTCTTCGCAATAGAAACTTGTGTTGGATACGCAAACTCAATCCCCGCTGACTTGAATTTTCTGATGACATCTTTATTCACATCAGTTTGCGTGGTATGTGTATCGCTGCCCTTTTTAATAAAGTAAGTAAAGTTGATGTCGACCGATGAAGGAGAAAATTTTTCGAGATAGATGATAGAGTCGTAATGATTCACATCGGGCGATTGCTCTACAATATTTTTCAGAATTAAAATTGCTTCATCAATTTTTTCTGCCGGTGTTTCGTAAGGCAATGAAAGGTAAGTGACAATTCTTTTCGATGGTTCCACTGTAATGTTTTCAATAGCGTTATCGGTAAACTGCGCATTCGGAATGGTAATTACTCTTCCCGCACCTGTGCGGATTCTTGTGCTGCGGATGCCGGTGTAAATAACAGTGCCTTCCACTTCCTTTACCTTGATAACATCGCCTATGTAAAATGGCTTATCCATAAACACCACAAGCCCGCCAATAATATTTTTCACCGTGTCCTGTGCGGCAAGTGCCAATGCCAAACCTCCAATTCCCAAACCGGCAATCAGCGCGCCTACATCAAAGCCTGCATTATTCAAACCAACCACCGCACCCATCGCCCACAGCAAAATAACGGATGCGCGCTTTGCCACCATCATTATCTGCTTGTCGGCTTTATTTTCAGCATCGGTAGTGTATTGACGGAAATAAAACTCGATAGAAGCGCGCACAATTCTGGTGAACAGCCAGGTAACCGTCAGCGTAACCATCAACACAAAGCCGCGGTGCACATAATTGTTCATCAGGTGCGGAAAGGTGAGCAGTTTAAGCGCATAGCGTATTCCTACTAAAACTACCACAAGCGCAATGGGAGTGTCCATCCGCTTTATAATCAAATCATCCAGTTCGGTTTCGGTGTGCCTGGTATATTGACGGAGACAAATGCTGATGAACCAATAAACAAATCGCGCAACTACTACCGATGCCACCACAATGCCGAGCGAAAACAACCAATCGTAAAGCGGGTTGTTATAAATTTTTTGGTCAAAGAAGTTTAAAAACATGGGGCAATGATAATGTGAGAATTTGATAATTTGAGAATGTCATAATGAAAAACAAAAAACCGTCCCGCAGTATTGCGGGACGGTTTTGTAAGGAACCGGTATGAAGAAGTTTTATTATTCGCCTCCTGAAGTAGAAGATGAACTTGAGTAATCGCTTGGGGTTACCGAAGTATAAGTTGAAGTGCTGTTGGCGTTAGGGTCAAAGCTGGCATCGTTGGTTTGCACGTAAGTATTGTTGGTAGTGTTTACATAGTTGTTATCGTAACCGCTTGTCAATTTGTAAGAGTTTCCTTCCGCATCGTTGTATTTGGTTTCATCGCGAATGTAGTCGGTAAAGCGTTCGTGTTGTGCATCTTGCGAAGCCTGCGTTTTGTACCAACCCGAAGTATAGTCAACCTGATTAGCTGACGGATTGTAATAGCTGGCAGAACCCGTGCCGGCAGTTGAATAACCTGAAGCTGTATTGCCGCTGTAATAGTTTCCACCGGTGTTTGTGTTGTAATATCCGCCACCGTTGTTTGTGCCACCTGCATATCCGTTGTAGCCTTGTTCCGAAGCATTGTTATACGCATTGTAGTTTTCTTCTTCGTTACCTCCGTCAAACCAGCCATCAAAAAAGCCTTGCTCCTCATTGTTCATGTTTTGTTGAGGCATTTGCTGGCTGTAGCCTTGTGGCATTTGCGCGTTTGGCTGCTGCATTTGCATTTGTTGCTTTGGCATGTTTTGCATTTGCGGCTCAGTGTTCTTTACTGCCATTGACGAAAAAGATTTTGCACCGATAACTAATACAGCCGAAGCAAGCATAATGGTTGTTTTGTGAGCTGCGAAGAATGTTTTGATTGAAGCGTTCATGTGTTTAAGTTTTATGTTTTAAAATAATGTTGCTTGAATAGTTATACCGCAAAGGGGCAGGCTGCGTTACGGCAAAAGCATCCCCCGATGGGGGGAAATGAATTGCGGAATGCGGATTTCGGATTTCGGAATGCGGAATGAATACAAAGACGCACTGGTGAGGTGTTTTGCGGTTCCAACTATGGCGTTCGCGCTTCCAAGTGAGTCGTTCGCGGTTCCGGCTGCGTCAATTTCTTTAGTGCGAGTGATGATTTCTTTGCTGCGAGTGTCAATTTCTTTAGTGTGAGCGATGATTCCATTAGTGCGAGCATTGATTTTTTTAGTGTGTGCATCAATTCCATTGCTGCGAGGGATGATTTCTTTGGTGAGAGCGTTGATTCCTTTAGTGTGAGTGACGATTGCTTTGCTGTGAGCGTCAATTGCATTAGTGCGAGGGTGGATTGCATTGCTGTGAGTCTCAATTTCTTTGCTGCTAGTTTGAAGTTTTTGGGCGTTAGACTTGTGTTTTTCGCGTTTTTGACGATATTTTTGCAGAAAACTACTGTATTATGGAAAATCAATTTCATGTAGGAAGTAAGATTGAGCAGCTTCTTGAAGAGCAACACAGAACCAAGCGCGACCTGGGTTTGGATATTGATATGAGCCAAGGGAATGTGGTTTACCTGACGAAGCGGGATAGCATTGATGTGAAGACGCTGCAAAAAATAGGGAATGAATTGAAGTATAATTTCTGGAAGCATTTTCCGATTGAGGATGGGACTAATACCGCAACGCTTGTAACAGAGCGGGAGAAACAAATAATTGCCGAGAAGGATAAGGTGATAGCTGAGTTGAATGCGAAGGTTGCGGAGCGGGATAAAGTAATTGAGGATTTGAAACAGAATTTGGTGAAGCAGGAGAATGATTTTTTGAAGGAGATAAATGGGTTGTTGAAGAAGAAGTGATTTTTGTTGTTGGTCAGGCGACCAACAACAGCGCAGAAATAGAGAGGCCACGAACCTGCCTAGCCGGCAGGCAGGTTGCACGAATTTAGAGAATTGCCAAATATG